>JAHJTV010000021.1 GCA_018829445.1 bacterium | reverse complement strand
GACCAAACTCAGATCTGCCATAGAGGCATACATTGAATTCTACAATCAATCTCCCAGACCTTTTATCTGGAAGAAAAGAGAAGTCAAAGGATCTCAACTGAGAGATACTATCGATAATTTATGCTATTAAACACTAGAATAATTAATTCTCCATATCACTGAATAAACACTCGTCCGGTTCACCACCTTCAGTGAAATGGTTTCGGATTGGAAAACCTGCAAGGAGTAAGGAGGCTTGGATGATAACGCTTTTAGTTATGCTTTTGGTAATAGTGGTGCTTTTTGGATTGATTAAGGGACTCTCGGTTTCAAGTGGAAGTCGACTTGCCGTATCTGAACCCAAGAGCTCTATCGGGCAACAGGATTTAATTCAACAATCGGAAGCCGGTTCCTCAAAAGTAAATGCGGTAAAGACCATCGTCGGGGGCAACAGAATTGTTCATCTTTGCGGTTCTCCTTTTGAGATGGGATATCAGCATGGCAACTTGTTATCAGAAGAGATTCAGCGGGGAGTTGTCCCTATTTTCGCCGATCCGGTGAGTGGGATTCAAAGCCTGAAGAACAAACCGGGTTGGTTGAAAAACCTGATACTCAAATTTCTTGAGATCAAACTGTACCGTCCCATTGAAAGGAATACGCCTCGTGAGTATCTGGAAGAGATCAAAGGCATCGCGGACGGGGCAGGACTGCCCTACAAGACTGTTTTTATCGCCAATTTTTTATCGGACTTGAACATGTCCATGTTATCAGGTCAGATTAAATCCAAAAGCCGTTTTCTCGAAAATTCCGGCGGTTGTACCAGTTTCGCCGTATCCGGAGCCGGAACTGAGGATGGTGAACTCGTCTTTGGTCGCAACACCGATTATGTTGGTCAAGGACGATGGAGTGAAAACCAGACCCTGTTTCATTTTAAGCCTGCCCGGGGCTTTCAATATGTCAAAGTCTCAACCGCCGGGATGTTAAAATGCAATTCCTGTATGAATGAAAAGGGTATTGTGGTGGGAGGCCATTTTATGGGGTATAAGGAAGCCAGACCACACGGACATTCATTCACCATTCTGGAGAATGAGATCATGAGGAAAGCCGATTCACTGGATGACGCCATTGACATTGTCCGTAAAAGCTCCAGGGGAGGGTCCTTTGGTCTGCTGATCGCAGACGGGAAAACAGGGGAAGCGGTCGCTCTGGAAGCATCTCCCAAAAACCTGGGTGTGAGAAAAATGGACAACCATCACCTGGCCGTAACAAATTTTGCGTTGACGGATGAATTAAAGCAGGAGGATCTGTTACCGGTTTACAACATCATGACACGCAATGTAATCGGTCGATATCAACGTATCACCCGGCTGATCAAAGAACATATGGGAACGATTGATGTCGGCAAAGCGGCTTCTTTTCTCGGCGATCGTCTGGATGCAATCAGCGAAACAGAGCGGGGCACAGGCGCCACAATCGGATTTGAATCCAATGTAACCTCGGTTGTTTTCAAACCCGGCACACGACAGCTGTGGGTGGCCACCGGATCGGAACCCGCCTGTGATAACCCCTATATCGGATTTGAATTGGACGAGGGATTTAACCGCATTTTCCTCCATCCTGATAAGAAGCAACTCCCCGGTTATCAATGGCATGATATCCGGAAAAAAGAGGCGATTCATCTTTATGTGCAGAGCCGAATCCTTCTCCGGGAATATCCACACGATCTGAACCAGGCGTTGGACTATGTTGAGAAAGCGATGGCGCTGGATCCTCACGAATCCTTCTATGCCAGAATAGCCGGAAAGATTCTTATCCACCAACGGCGGTTCCAGGAGGCCATTCAACAGCTTGAAACCGCAGAAGCAAACGCCACCTGCTCAAACGAAAAAGCGATCGCTTTACTGCTGCGCGGGCAGGCACACGATTTGCTGATGGAACGGGAGGCAGCCCTGTCCTGCTATCAGGCAGTGGCTGATTTAAGTGAAAAAACGAAGAACGATAACCTGCTCAATGGTGTAAACAGGTTGGTGGTAAATCAATCCCTGCGATTTTCCCGTAACCCCTTTAAGAGGAAGCAGGTGGACCTAATCGGATTTGTAGACGAGCTTCAGGAGTAAGAGCGCAGATGGGGACGTTGTTGACTAAGTGTACAAACTATAATACTTAATACTATTCGATTTCCGGAAAACCTGAGTTATTGCAGACAATAGTGGGATCTAACAATTTAATCATGCAGGTCTGACTTTCTTTCATTTGAATCCTTAGTCAACAATGTCCCGTACTTTTACAACAAGGGGTACTTATCCCATTTTAAATGACCCCCTTTACTTATATCGGGTGACAGAACAGGAGTCCTTGTGGGATATGGAATTCTTATAGATCAAGTAAATATCATCGGAGAAACCCCTATCTAAAACAATCATGAATACCAGTCATTTGTCTTCACTCGTCATCAGGTTTTGTCTTCATCAGTTTTTCCATTGGATGTCCATCGGGATATTTATTCCCATTATGACACTGTTTTTTCTGAGCAGAGGACTAAACCTTTTTCAGGTAGGAATATGTCTGTCGATCTATTCCGGTATGATCCTGCTTTTTGAACTTCCTACCGGCGGATTAGCAGATCAGATTGGCAGAAAAACCGTTTATCTTATCTCAAAGTTTATCAGTATTTGCGGCGTTTCGCTGTTCCTGCTGCTGTCAGACACCAAAGGTATTATGTTCGTTGCATTCGGATTAATGGGAATTGCCCGCAGCCTTTCCAGCGGCACCATCGATGCTTGGTTTGTCGACCGGTTTAAGGATATTTCACCAAAAGGGGACCTGCAGAAGGCCTTTGCAAAAGTGGGAGTCTGGATTCCGATGGGATTGGCATTGGGAACCCTGGTTGGTGGTGGATTACCCATGATTTCATCCCGGCTGGGTTGGGAAAGATATACTCTCAATCTGTTGTTAATGCTGATTGCCTACCTCTGGGTAGCAATTTATACCATCATCTGGATCGATGAATCCGGGCAACAGTTCGATAAACGTCTTCTCAACAGCTTTCAAAACCTGCCACAGGTATTAAGTGATGCGTTTCAATACGGTTTTCGTCACCAGACAGTACTATTGCTGATGGCTGCTACCCTGTTTTGGGGAATCGGCGTAGTGGCAATCGAAAGCTTCTGGCAACCGCAGGTCAAATGGATTCTGGGTTCAGAAGAGCAAAGCTGGATTTTCGGCTTGTTAAGCACCGGCTATTTTGCAGCTTCCGCGCTGGGAAATACCCTCATCACCCCGATCTGCCGTTTATTCCGCAACCGTTATGCCCTCGTGTTGGTGGTTTTTAGAATCACCATGGGATTCAGTTTCTTTTTTCTGGCTTATCAGACAAACATATGGGGATTCGCTTTTTTCTATCTGTTCCTGTTTCTGCAAAACGGACTGCTCAACTCTCCACACCAGAGTCTCTTTCATGGCTTGATTCCGTCTGAAAAACGCTCAACCCTGATATCCCTTGAATCCTTGTTTATGAGTATCGGTGGAATGGCAAGCGGTATCGGGACCGGCTGGATGGCTGATAACCTGTCGATTCCGTTTGCCTGGCAGATTGCAGGATTGCTGTTTGGTGGTTCATCCTTATGCTACCTCTGGTTTATGAGGATTGAAAAGAAACCATAAAAAAGTTTGGGGTCAGGCTTGCGTTATTGCGTTTAATTAGTATTTAAACGCAATAACGCAAGCCTGACCCCAATTCATAATGCAGTTTAGCTTTCTTTCGTTTGTACACATAGTCAATGTCCCCTTTTGGTATAAAATCAGATGCAGGTTGAGGGAACTTGAATGATTTTTTCAGAGATCATCTCGACTCGATCACTGGTATTGATGACAATTCCGAGAGGAAGATCGTTCTTCTCGACAAAAGCGGTCAATGCCTGGATTTGACGTCGTTTTGTATAGCTTCCAAACTTGATTTTAATGGGCAGAACACCAAAATCACCTTCTAAAATCAGATCAATTTCAGCTCCATTTCGAGTTCGGAAATAATAGTAATCAACTTTTGCAATATCAAGTGCCTGAACCCCTTTTATTAATTCCTCTGTGATAAAGGCTTCGAAACTTGCGCCTACGGTAGGATGATTAATCAATTGATCTCTATTACGAATTCCTTGAATATAGTGCGAAAATCCTGAATCCCTGAAACTACCTCTTGGCATCTTTACTACCGATTTACTCATGCTTTTCTCATAGCTGTGAATGTTGCGCCACATATAACTTCCTGACGCAATGTCCAGGTAATCACGAATCGATTTTTCGGAGACATCAAGCGATCTGGCAACCTGGGAGCGGTTGATAATAGTACCATTTAGAGAGGACAACATTGAAATAAACCGCTGGTATTTAACCAGATCCAAACGAGGAAAAAGAGACCGTATATCCCTTTGAACATATGTCTGATAATAGTTCTCCATCCATGATTGGAAAAACCGATCATCGTTTTCCAATGCCGGTTCGGGGTAACCACCTTTCAGGAAAACCTCCATAAGCTGATTATGATCGATGGGCCGGCATAGACTTTTAAGCCATTGTTTGGTTTCATCGCCTATCTTTTGCTGAAAAATCTGATAAAATTCCGGAAGTTGCAGACTATGAAGCTCATTTAACTTAAATGTTCCAAGTTCGATTATTCCAACTCTGCCGGCCAGACTCTCCGATACATTTTTTATTAAATCAAGTGAGCTGGAACCCGTCAGAATAAAACGATTTTTTGCCTGTCTATCCTCATCAACAACCCCTCTTAATTCCTGGAATAATTGAGGATACCTTTGAGCTTCGTCGATGATTACAGCACGCGGGTTTTCCTTAATAAAAAACTCAAAGTCTTCAGTTATTAAATTGTAATCCCGATGGCGTTCAAGATCAAAATAGCGCCATTCAGGTCTTAGCATTCTTGCCAAAGTGGTTTTACCACATTGACGTACGCCCAGTATTATGATTACAGGAAAAAAGCTCAGCAGTTCATCCAGTTTTTTTTCCAGGTTCCTTTTTTTTTCAGCCATATTCGTACATTACGAACGAATTTTACTGATGTCAATCTTAATCTGATATAAGAAACTTGGGGATGATCTGACTGTAAACACTTGTTATTTTTCTTGATAAATACACGCATCTAAGATTCCAAGAACTTCATTCATGGTTTTATCTGGAGATTTCTCGACATACTTGATCTTTCGTTTTTTAAAGTCTATGGATTTCACCTGTTCAACCATAATGAAACCTGACAACGAAGATTCTTTGGAAACCGGGACATGAAAGGGGAAACTCCTATCGGTATTAGTTATCGGGCAAACGATGGCAAGACCCGTGTGTTGATTAAATAGTGTATTGCTGACAACCAAAGCTGGTCTTCTTCCTTTTTGCTCGTGTCCGGATTGAGGATCAAAAGTCAAAACAACAAGATCTCCTTTTTGGGGAATATACGCCATCACCACTCCTCTTTCCCAACAGGATTACCCCAATTAATCTCTTCCGTTTTATACGTCTCTGGAATTTTTTTAACCAGCGCTTGTAAACTGAATTTGCTCCGAATTTGCTTAACAGGCTCAATAATGATTTTACCCTCCTGAGAATACACCTCCACTTCATCTCCGACATCTGTTTGGATTTCATCTAAAAGTACCTTGGGAAGTCTAAGGCCTTGGCTATTACCCCACTTTTGAATTTTTGTATGCATGATTCCTCCATTGGCTTAATGTATAGCCCAAGTATATCCATGCTGATTCAAACGAGCAATAATAAAATGGCTGGTGTGCGAGAATAGAAGACCGGGTCTTTTATTTTGACATTTCATTTTAAAAGACAGAGGCTTGCGCAATTGTATTACTGTATATTTACGATAACCAAGATGAGGTAACTCCAGCCAGACGCCTTCCTGCCTCCCTTTAATTCCTATTCACGGTCAGATTTTTAACTAAGGGCTTTTGTAAAACGAATTGGCTGCACGTAAAATACGTGTTACACGTAATAAAGTGAACTTCACTCACGAGCAAGGAGTTACAGGAAATGAAACAGAACATTACCTTGAGTATTGAGAAGGAGATCCTTCAGAAAGCCAGGATTATTGCCGCTCAAAGGCAGCTTTCGATCAGTGCCATGCTGGGTATGGAACTCGAAAGGATCGTTACTGATGCAGTACAGTATGAACAAGCCAAAAGGAGTGCTGTCTAAAAGCTGGAGACAGGATTTCATTTGGGAGGGATAATATCTGCATCTTGAGAAGACCTATATGACCGATAAGATATTTATAGATACAAACATGTTGATTTACGCACATGATCTGGATGCAGGTAGAAAACAGAAAACGGCAGCAAAGCTGTTGAAAAAAATCTGGAACGACGGGAACGGGGTTATCAGCACACAGGTCTTGCAGGAATTTTATGTCAACGTGACTCGAAAAATTTCTTCTCCGCTGACGCCGACTGAAGCACGAAGCATCATCGAAAATTACATTGTCTGGTCTGTTCAACAAATCACACCTAAATCTATCTTATCTGCCTCGGAAATTGAGGATCAGCATCGCATTTCTTTCTGGGATGCCATGATTATTAGTGCGGCTCGCAGTGCTGGAGCCAGTCAGGTTATTACGGAGGGTATGAATCATGGCCAGATGATCGAAGGCGTTCTGATCAGGAATCCGTTTTTTGATTCACAATAAATTTTGCTGGTCTTCCCAGGGCCCAAAAGAAATGCAAATCGATCATCCGATAAATCAATGGAAATAGCCCGTCTTGTATTTTTTCCACAGGACGGAATACAGGACATTCTATGACAAAGTGTACTAACGCAAAGAAGACAGACCTGCATTATGAAATTGTTAGATACTATTTTGTCTACAATAACTCAGATTTTGTGAAAATCGAATAGCATTATGGTTTGTATACTTAGTCAACAACGTCCCCTTTTTTCTCAGATTTTGTGGAAATCGAATAGCATTATGGTTTGTATACTTAGTCAACAACGTCCCCTTTTTTGCATAGTAATCCAACAAAAGACCTCATTTCTTCCGGGTACTTTTATCGAATTATAAATCCCAAGGATTTTGTAGTTGAGCAGAGTTACTATTAAAAGCCGGCACAATTCCCATGCCGACGCTCTTCTCTTCACTTGCACTCCTGATGAGAATGCCTTAAACTTTGAGTCATTTGTATGGATATACCTTAAAATCGAATCTTGTTAGATCAACTCTGCACTGAACATGATGGAAAAAATCCGGATTAACGATGTAAGTAAGCAATTCAATCTCTCCGGAAAGAATCGGGTAACGACGCTCAAAGGGATTAACCTTTCCATCTCTGAAGGCAGTTTCGTTGTCATCCTTGGAAGATCCGGTTGTGGGAAATCAACACTCTTAAACATTTTAGCCGGGATAATCTCAGCCAGCGAAGGGGAAGTCTTCATAGACGGTCAGAAGGTGATGGGAACCCATCCTTCCCGCAGCATCCTTTTCCAGGAACCCAGTCTTTTGCCATGGTTAACGGTTGAGGAGAATATCTCATTCGGCTGCAGAATTCGAGATGATCTGAACAATTTAGATGAACGAGTGCAGCAATACATCAACATGATCAATCTTAACGGATTCGAGAGGCACTTACCCTCAGAGCTTTCGGTGGGCATGTCTCAAAGGGTTTGTCTGGCAAGAGCCTTTATCGGCAATCCGGATATTTTACTGATGGATGAACCCTTTGGTGCCCTGGATACCTTTACGCGGGGAATTCTTCAAGAGGAGCTGGTCAGCATCTGGAAACGTCAGGGTTTTACGGTTATTTTCGTTACCCATGATATTGAAGAAGCTATTCTGCTCGGAACCAGGGTTGTGCTGATGGGAGACGTTCCCGGTCGAATCATTGATGTATTTGATGTTGATCTTCCATACCCGAAAGACACTCTGGATGATTCGTTCCTGCAGATTAAAAAAGCCATTATGGAGAAATTCAGGGAGTCGATGAAATGAAATCTTATATAGATAGAAGAGACTTTCTAAAGGTTGCTGCAGGTACTCTCGGGACAGCAGTCATTCCCCGGCCGCTTATCGCTGAACCGCGAACAAAGTTAAGGGTGGGGTATCTGCCCATTACCGACGCAACTCCCCTTCTTATTGCTCACGCCAAGGGATTCTTCGCGGAAGAGGGATTGGATGTGGAGAAGCCGGTGAGGGTAAGAAGCTGGTCAGCCCTGCTGGAATCGTTTTTATCAGGGAAATTTGATGTCACTCACATGCTACTCCCCATACCAGTGTGGATGCGTTTTAAAAACAGGGTTCCGGTAAAAATTCTGGCCTGGAATCATACCAACGGAAGTGCCGTAACCGTATCCGGCGATTCTCATATTAAAAGCTTTGCCGATCTTGGCGGACTCCAGATAGCTATTCCCTATTGGTATTCTATTCATAACGTGATTCTGCAGATGGGTCTGCATCAATTCGATCTGAAACCGGTGATTCAACCGCAACGTGTTAAGTTAAAACCGAATGAGGTCAACCTGTTTGTACTGGCTCCCCCTGAAATGCCGGCTGCGCTGGCCGGTAGTAAGATAGACGGCTATATTGTTGCGGAACCGTTTAATGCCATCAGTGAGATAAAAACAGGTGCAAAAATATTGCGGTTCACTGGTGATATCTGGAAGAATCATCCCTGTTGTGTGGTTGTGATGAACGAAAACATCATCAACAGTCGTCCCGTATTTACCCAGAAAGTGATAAATGCTATTGTCAGAGCCCAGCTGTGGATCAATCAAAACATGAAAGAAACTGCCAGATTGTTGAGCCGAGAGGGTGAAAAGTATTTGCCGGTTTCCGAGGAGATTCTCCTGAGGGCGTTCACAGGATACGATCTTGCTGACTATGGTGCAGGCGCTATTCCACAAGCCATACGCCATCCTCAATGGAATATAGGCAGGATCGGATTTCAGCCCTGGCCTTATCCGTCGGCAAGCCGACTCATCATCAAACAAATGGGTCAGACCCTGATGGAAGGTGATGCCACCTTCCTCAAAAAACTAAATCCTGACTTCGCAGCGGCCGAACTAGTAAACGACACATTTGTAAAGGATGCCTTGAATCAGATCGGTGGTGCGGAGGCATTTCATATTGGCAACACGGATAATCCATGGGAACGCGAAGAGGTAATAGAGATATGAACTTCGTAAACAAGTACCTGAAAAAAAACACAAAATACACCTTTTTTCAGATTGATGAGAAAAGAAGAGCGGACAGAATTTATATTGGTGCCATGGGTATTTTTCTGTTTGTTTTATTGTGGGCCATCGGAGGCTATTTTGTTTTCAACAGACCCGGCTTTGAACAGTTTTCGGGATTCCTGCCTCTTCCTACGATTAAGGCGTTTTTTTTATTAACAAAAGACCCTGATTTTTGGCTGTCAGTCCTAGCAAGTTTGAGACGTGTTATCGTTGGAATCCTTATCGCATTTATGATCGGATTTCCCGTCGGGATATTGATCGGTTTTTATTCAAAGTTCAGAATCATCACCTATCCTCCGATACAACTGCTGCGTATGATTAGCCCTCTTTCCTGGATGCCCATTGCCCTTCTTATTTTTGCCAGTTTTGAAGGAGCTATCTACTTCTTGATTACGATGGCAACAATCTGGCCCATCATTTTAAACACCTCACTCGGTGTGATGCGTGTTAATCCCCGGTGGATCATGATGGCGAAAAACCAGGGCGCAAAAGACAGTCAACTGGTATCGAAGATTATCATACCGGCATCCTTCCCTTATATTTTAACCAGCTTGCGAATGGCACTGGGAGTAGCGTGGATTGTACTTGTCCCCGCTGAGTTTCTGGGGGTTTCCAGCGGATTGGGGTATATCATCAATGACGCACGGGATACCATGGAATATGACAGGCTGATGGCCATTGTAGTTGCAATCGGCATCCTGGGGTTTTTTCTGGATGGATCAATCCAGTTTGTTAGAAAATACCTTAATTGGACATGGAAATAATTGTTAATACCTAAACGAAATCCCTGAAAAGCGGATGGTCTACTTTTTTTGCTTGACTTTGAATTAATCCAATTGCTATTGCATCAGTTAGATTACAATCATTCTAAATTCCGATCCAACAGCCCTACAGCAGATGCCATGGATGTTGGACGATAGGGTGCTTTGGGAAACTGAAATGCCTTCCGTCAATTGAAAAGGAATAAAATGAATAACATTTCGAAAAACCAAACGCAGTTCTCCGTCTACCGTTTTATCTTCAACAATATCCACTATCAGGCACTATTGCCACACTTCCACTTGCTTTATCGTAGTTTATTCCCATTCACGCCACTCTTACGTTGACGCGATATTTTCGATAGAGACCTGAAAAACCAACTTGCACATAGATTCGGGAATCAATGAATTTTGCGCTGGAGGTTTGTCCTCTGGCAAGCCGGTGAAAACATTCTCCGATTCAGTATGACAGCACCGAGATAACTATTCCTGGTGCTTCCAATGACCGGTTCTGATAATACAGCTTCATCCGGGAGCATATCGGAAAGAGCAGATCACACACCGATTCCATTGCAGGTTGAGCTTCCTTCAGGGCATTCTTTTTATCTTTTTTCCATCTTAATCTAAAATTCTTACCAGGTATATTGTCATGAGAAAACCGTTAATCGATCAGCATTTAAGCAGATCTGTGTCTCTGCAAAAAACAGTTATTCTTTATATCCATATAATCTTTTTTGGAGTTTTTACGACATCTCCAACCACAGCCTTTTCTGATGAGCTTTTTCTGATTGCCGGAGCGGGATTAAGAAAACCGACCGATAAAATAATCCAAAAATTT
This sequence comes from bacterium, assembly GCA_018829445.1. GTDB lineage: Bacteria > SAR324 > SAR324 > XYD2-FULL-50-16 > XYD2-FULL-50-16 > JAHJTV01. The sequence continues at coordinate 27,375 of JAHJTV010000021.1, read as the reverse complement.
GAGACACAAACGGGGCATAAAATATATGTCGAATATGGCGGAGCGGGTAAACTATTAACCCGCTTTCGTGCCACACGGCGTGGTGATCTTTTTATGCCCGGTTCCTATTTTTACATAGAAAAGCTTAAGCAGGACAAACAGGTGGTCTCCGATTTTCCTGTCGTTTACCACACGCCTGTGATTGCCGTTCATAAAGAAAATAACCGGGAGATCAATTCATTTGACGACCTGGCAAAACCCGACTTGAAACTCGCATTGGGTGATCCCAAAGCCATGGCATTCGGAAGGACAAGCATGGAGATTTTGGATAAATCAGGAAGCAAGACGGCAATCCTCAAGAATGTGGTGGTGTACGGTGCCACTGTCAACCAGTTAACCCTGTATGTACTGAAAAAGACAGTTGATGCTTCCATCATCGGGAGATCAAATGCCGTGATCCACCAGGGAGAACTCCGTATGATTCCTATTCCTCAGGACTATTATACACCTGAAATAATCGGCATCGCCCTCTTAAAAACAGCAAAACAGCCCGCAATTGCGGCCCAGTTTCAGCAATTTGTGATCAGCCAGCCGGGAATAGATGAATTTATCAAGGCGGGATTTTTACCGATAAAAAATGATTAGAGTTTTCTACCTTGCCTTGTGGATATGCTGCTTAAGCATATTTGGGGTTTTATTGTCACTAGCTGTTCAAATCGACCTGTTGGAGATTGTTGCAACCCTGATCGCTTCGGAAACGCTTTTTGCTGTTAAGCTTAGCCTGGTTGCCTCTGTCTCGGCAGTAATGATTGCTCTTATCCTGGGAATACCAACGGCTTATATTCTGGCCAGGAAAGACTTTCCCGGGAAATTTATCATAGATACTTTCCTGGATATCCCACTGGTCATGACGCCTCTGGTGATTGGGATGGGGTTGCTTTTCCTGCTTGGCCCTGATCTGTTGGGAAAGTATCTCAGTAGATTTGATATTGATTTTTTATTTTCATCCAGTGGGGCAATTATCGCTCAAACTTTCATCGCAACCCCTCTGATTATCAGAAGCTGCAGATCCACCTTTGAAGAGATTGATGAGAAATATGATTGGGCGGGGTATACCATCGGTTTATCCAATCAACAGGTATTCATGCGAATTATACTTCCAATGGCTCGCAATGGCATACTGTCAGGTACGATCCTGGCCTGGACACGCACCTTGGGTGAATTCGGTGCAACCTTAATGGTTGCCGGCGCCACAAGATTTCGAACCGAAACACTGCCCATCGCCATATACCTCAATCTTACCAGCGGCGAGATCGGGATTGCCATTACCTGTGCCTGGGTATTGATCGTTTCAGGATTTATTTTGATGTTAACGCTGAAATGGCTTGGATATCGCAGTAAAGCTACGGAATTTTAATGATCAAGGAGTTTTCATGTCCGATATAGTCTTAAAAAATATCAGTTCCAGGTTTGTTAACCTGGAAAGATTGGAGATCAATAAGGGTGAATTGGCGGTTCTGGTTGGACCTTCCGGGGCAGGAAAAACTTCATTGCTGAACATTATCGCCGGATTTGTTGCTCATCGCGGTACCATAACGCTCGGTCAAAAATCGGTTGAGTCTCTTCCTCCTTTCAAACGCAAGATCGGATACCTGTTTCAGGATCTTTTCCTGTTTCCGCATATGACCGTCAGTCAGAATCTGAAGATAGCAATGAAATCCCGGAAGCTTTCTAACGGTCAGCTGGAGGAGGAAACCAGCCGAATTCTGGAGATGTTCAGAGTTAGTTCTTTGGCTTCCAGTTTTCCCAACCAGCTCAGTGGAGGTGAAAAGCAGAGGGTGGCTATGGCCCGGGCGGTTGCGTCAAAGCCTAGGCTTTTGCTCCTGGATGAACCGTTCTCTCACCTTGACTATAAGACAGCCCGTTACTTACGACACGAATTCAAAAAGCTGCAAAAGAAGTTGAATCTCACCACCCTGTTTGTAACCCACAATCTGCACGAAGCCCAAGAGCTAGGGGATAAGATTATGGTTATGGAGAACGGGTCCATCTCACAAACAGGGAGTTTTGCCGATTTATGGCTTGAACAGGAAGCGACCGGTCTATCATTTCTGGAAAAACCAAACCTTTTAAACGGACAAATACAGAGAAAGTTGGGTAACGGACTGGTAGAATTCAAATGGGGAGACAAACTATTGCTGGTTGCAGATGAAGGTGTCAATTTCGAACAGGTTATCATCTGGCCCAGCGATATCCATATATTACCACTTCAGCCGGAGGGACCTGTGATAAATCGTTTCATGGGGAATATAAAAAAAGTCACCACCATTGATCATAACATTATTATCCATGTGCAATTGGGCTTGAACACACTATCTGTGATGGTCGAATCGCACTATTTTAAAACACTGGGTCTCAGGTTAAATGATCCGGTTTATGTTCTGCTCAGACTCTGGTGTCTTCGAGGAATATCGGCCAGCACCCCGGGGAACAACTGTTAAGACTGAGGCCATGTTAACGTTTTCATAAAGACTTTGCTGCTGTCATTGCGGTCTTGCAGGCTGTGTCACAATACAGAAAACGTGCCTCAGCTGAGTTAGTTCGCACCGTGTCATGCCGGACTCCGATCCGGAATGACACGGTAAAAAGAAATATATTTCAACTAGATCCCGGATCAAGTCCGGGATGACAAGTGTGACTTGACGTCTGTTTATATTGGAAAAATCTTCGATTTTTCTATTGTGACAGCCTGTTGAACCGGGATCCAAAATGATGGCAGTAGAATATTTTGAACACTGATTTTACTTTTTCAAAATGGTAGGGTGGGGTTACATCCCAGCCTGCATATTCCAAAATCCGCCATGTAGAGCCACCCTACCATAATTCCAGCTCTTGGGAGAACGTTTACGAGGTCGAGTCTAACATAACAGCGGTTAAATCAGATGTTTGTTTTGACACAATCTTTTCGTTCAGAATGGCAGGATCATTGTTAGATAATTTAATTTTTCTCCCTAAAGTCAACAACCAAAAAACCATTGAGGACATTATGACCAATAATGAAATATATGACCGTCTGAAGGCGGCTTTGAAAAAAGAAATTGAAAAGAACAGTCTTCGGGGAAACAGGATTGAAATCACCTGTCGCGCCTTGTCTTCCAAAGAGGCGATAGGAACACCGGAGCATGACGATTATCCTATAATCAAAGGAAAGGAAGTCATGATTGAAGCGGTGTTTAAAGGGGCTTCCGGTCAGGCATTTACGGATGAATTTAGAAACTGCAGTTATCCGGTTGAAAAGCTACTGGAGGCCGATCCTTCCTCAACACCCGACAGGGCAAACTTTATCGCCGGATTGAACGCAGTATTCAAGTACCTCCAGCTTTGCGATAAAACTGTGCATTGTCGTGACAAAGAGCCGGTAGACTGCGCCAAACATTTGATCACTCAAAGTGAGTTTTTTGGGAAAAAAATTCTGCTGGTCGGATTCCAGCCGCGGTTCCTTGAGTACCTGACTAAACAGAACCCGGTTCGGGTGCTGGATCTTGATCCCGATAATGTTAACCGGGAACATTTCGGCGTTACCATTGAGACTTCCGAACAGGCGTCCGCTGCCATCAACTGGTGCGATATTATCTTTGCCACCGGATCAACATTGGTGAACGGAACCATCTCCGAATTCCTGAAAAATGACAAACCCACTGTGTTTTTTGGCGTCACCATCAGTGCTGCCGCTTCCATTCTGGGTCTGAACACCTATTGCCACTGCGGACATTAGAATATTCGTGGCAACCGGTTTTCGGTTGACTCTATTTTGTAATCTTGAACATCACTATTACTAATTGCAGATTGTTGCAGCATATCACTTAAATTCGGGCGAATTGTAGCATTTTGTCTTAATCGTATTAGGTACCTTAATATTCCTGTAAATAAGCCATTGTAATAAAAGCCTTACTATTACTGGCATTTTTCTCGCAGGTGTCAGTCGGTTAACAATCACTTTTCTCTAATAATTTTTAAGACATCAACACTTCAAAGATATGGATTCAAGGAGATAGCAATCATGGCGCAACTCGGAGCAGGACAGTCTTTTCCTCATCATAATACTGGTAACGACAAGGATCAAAAAGTTCAGATTTCACTCAGTAAAATCAAGAACAAGTTTATAATTATGAGTGGGAAGGGAGGAGTTGGAAAAACCAGTGTATCGGTCAATCTTGCATTTGCCTTAGCAAACAAAGGTTATAAGGTGGGTTTGATGGATGTCGATATTCACGGTCCGGATGTGCCACGAATGCTGGGATTAAACCAGATGGCAATGGCTACTGAAAGTAACACCCTGATGCCGGTTCATTACAATGAAAACCTGGGAGTGATCTCAATAGAGTCTTTGACACAAAACAGGGACGAAGCCATTATCTGGCGTGGGCCGATGAAATATAATGTAATCAGACAGTTTATCGGGGAAGTTGAGTGGGGAAACCTGGATTTTCTGCTGATCGATGCCCCCCCGGGAACAGGCGATGAGCCCCTGACCGTGTGTCAAACCATAGCCGATGCCAAAGCAATTATTGTCACGACGCCCCAGGAGGTTGCACTTGCTGACGTACGGAAATCCATCAACTTCTGTAAAACTATTAATATCAGTATTTTTGGGATTGTGGAGAACATGAGCGGATTTTCCTGTCCCCATTGTGGTGAAACCATCACCCTGTTCGGTCCCGGCGGCGGAGGAGAAAAGACTGCAAACCTGACTCAGATTGAGTCTCTGGGCAAGATACCCTTTGACTTGAAAATGGTAATCTGCGGCGATTCGGGAACCGCTTTTCAAAAAGCTTATTCTGATTCAGAGGTTTCCAAAGCTTTTGACAGTATTGCCGACAAAATGATCGAAAAAAGACGAGTATAAAGGAACATGATTATCTGCAGTTCTAATATCAGCAAACAGGGTTTTAGAGGTTATATTTTTTTATTTTTCGATATAAAGTGGTACGATGTACACCTAACAGCGAAGCTGCCTTGGGCTTACTGAAATTGGTCTGTTGCAGAGCCTGGAGGATCAGTTCCTTTTCGTTTTTGGGAGGAGCGGGTTCTCTATCTCTGTGGTCAGTATTATCCAGGATTGACAGGGGAAGATGTTTCTCTAGTATGGTTGTTCCTTCACTTACGGCAAAGGCATATTCAATGGCATTGTACAACTCCCTGATGTTTCCCGGCCAGGAATGATTGAGTAAATGGCGCAGAGCATCAGGCGAAATAGTATGAATACTGCGATGCTCTTTGCGATTCAGTTCTCCAATGAAGTAAGAAACCAGCAATGGAATATCCTGTATTTTTTCTCTTAAGGGAGGGAGGGAGATAGGAATAACATTGAGACGATAATAGAGATCATCACGAAATTGTTTAGCCTGAACCATCTCCTGCAGATTTTTATTTGTGGCAGCAATGACACGGACATCTACCTGGATAGTCTTGGTGCCGCCGACCCTTTCAAACTCCTGTTCTTGAAGGACCCTCAATAATTTCCCTTGCAAATCCAGTGGGATATCTCCTACTTCATCCAAAAAAAGTGTTCCTTTGTCTGCCAATTCAAATCGTCCGGGTTTTCTCTTGTCGGCACCTGTAAATGCTCCCTGTTCGTGACCGAAAAATTCACTCTCCATCAGGTTGGGCGATATTGCAGCACAGTTGACAGCCAAAAAAGGACCTCTTGCCTTTAGGCTACGCTGGTGAATCTCTTTTGCAGCCAGTTCTTTTCCGGTACCACTTTCACCTTTGATCATTATTGCGGCAGAGCTCAAAGCCACTTTTTCGATCAATGCAAAGATCTCATTCATCTTGGGATCACAGCTTATCATGCTGCCGAAGGAGACGCTGCTGGCTTTCTCCCGCAATAATCTCTCCTCTTTTCTCAAATCTCTAAACAATAATAACCACCTGATATCGGAATCGAAAGCGGTCAGCGGTATCACAGAAAGATTGACCGGTGTCTGTGCTCCCGAGTGGCTCAAGAGAAAAGTTGAGACATCAAGGGTCGTTCCCGGTTTTTTAATACAGGAAACAAGCTCTCCCGAAGGTCCGGCAATGGGACTTCCCAATATGGTAACAGCCGGTTTTCCCAGTGCCTTTTCCTCCTCAATGTCCAACATGTGGCAGGCATTAGCTGATATCATTCGTATAAAAAACTGCTTATCAACGCCTACAACTCCTTCCGCCATTCCCTCAAAGGTTTTTTTTAACAGGTTATTGATAGCTTCAACATCATTTTCAGCCTTTTTTCTATCTGTTACGTCGCGATTGCTCGCTCTCCTGCCAGTTAATTCTCCACTGGGACCATACACGGGCTGACAAACATGATTAACCCAGCGCTCCTCGCCCTCTTTTGTAATGATTCGAAAATCCACACCGGTTAAGTGAGTTTTGTGGGCTTTATCATTAATGGTCAAAGAGATTAGGGCACGATCATCCGGATGAATGATTTCGTTCATCAATTGAGGTTGTTTTATAAACTCATCCACCTTATACCCGGTAACGCGTTCACAAGAGGGTGACATCCACAGATAAGCCCCTTCGGGACTGCTCCAGTACTCCCAGTCATTGGCAGATTCGGCAACCGTACGGAATCGATACTCCACTTTTTCCCTTTCTCGAATCTGTTTTTCCAGGTATTTTATTTGTTTCTGCAGTGCTGACACTTCATCAATCAGCTGGTTTTTTGTTTTATTCTTATATGACATTGTACCTCATCCTTAAGTGTAGCATTTTGTAGCCCTCCCATTCATCAAGGTACACTTCAGTAGCAAATTGATGCAAGGTGATCCTGTGTATTTTTAAAAAAATATTCTTAACCTATTGAAATTTTATTTAATATATATATGGCATTTTTATCGCAAGGCTCAACCCTTGATCATTACAACTACCTCCGGCAAGTGAACCGGGAAAACTCAAGGAAAATAATATGAAACTTACTGATGTAGCCGCTATTGAAGTCTGGCAAGAATTGGAAAAAGAAATAGAAAATCACTCCGGATTAAATGCTTCCATCTTTGATGCGGCAGGAAGCCGCATTGCCAATACCCACAAATGGGCAAATCCAATCTGTCCCCTTGTCAAAGCTTCAGAAAAAGGGCAAACCTTTATCTGCTCATTGGCTCATCAAAACGTATCAAATATGGCAATGAAGAGTAAAAGTCCGGTAATTGACGAATGTGATGCCGGTTTTGCAAAAATGGTGGTTCCTATTTTCTGTGGTGATGAATTTATCGGTGTAGCCGGAGGGTGTGGCTTATTGCAGGACGGGGGAGAAGTCGATACCTTTCTGATCCATAAAACAACAGGAATCGATGAAGAGGAACTGGAGCCTTTGACCGGAGACATCAAAACCATCTCCGATGATCAACTGGAAGAGTTGTCGGCTTATTTAACCGAAAAGGTTAAAAACATTGTGAAAAACATCAAAAACTAGCCGCATTTTTTAAGCCCACTTAGCAAGTTTACAATCACACTGAACAGTCAGGTTTCCTGATCGAATAACGAAACGATTAGAGCACTGCTGCTAGGATTTTCGCGGCGGCGTAATCTCTTTGCCATTAAAGATCAGCACCATCTCCTGATCGGCCGATTTTACCTTCAGAATAACATCGGCTTCACCGCCCTTATCCAGTTCGGGATAGGAACTGCGCAGGGCCTTCACATCTATCAGCTCCAGAAAAGCCTTCAATCCTTCAATCTGAGCTTCCAGTTTTTGCCTGCTGTTTTTATCCTCTTCAGGTTTAAAATACTGCTTCAACAATCTTTCATAAGTCCTTCTTACTTCTGTTTCAATACAGAATCTATCTGTCTCTAGTCTGATCTCCATAAAACAGCTGTTTTTATGTTATTGAGTTTTTGAGCTATTATTTTTCAGTGACAAGGGGTCGGTTTATAAAGAAAACAGCCAATCATCAGAAATGAATATGTCATTCTGAACGAAGTGACTCTGTCATAACAGTATAATTTCCATTTTAACCTCTTGTTTTCCCGGAGTTGATCCCTAAGCATTTGCTTACAAATACTACACCAAAAGCAAAGATTATGGTAGGGCTGCCCTACGTGGTCGCCTTTGATTACATGCTGGCGGGGATGTAACCCCATAAGCGCATAATTATGCAAAAAAATATTATTAATTGACGATTAACAATCGATTATTGATTATTCATACAGTGATACAGCATTGTCCGGTTAGAAATTTGCATCTGCTCGTAGCCCAACATTGCTTTCTATTGATGGGCTACGAGTAGCCCATCCTACTTTTTCTAAACAAATAATAGCTAAAGTTAAAGTAATGGCGTCTTTGTACATTCCATTATTTTGAAAGCCGTTTCTCGTTATTGTTGCAATAACCTAACCGGACATTGCTGAAAGTGATAACTCTTAAACAACTAATTGTTTCTGTTGAATAAATAGTCAACAGAAACAATTGATAATAATTTATGAACTGATTTACCAGTTTTTGCTTTTATTTAAGCGCTTAGAGGATATCACCCCGCCCATCACATTCCCTGCAATAAATTAAAACTCACTATTGACAATTAAAAGATATGTCTATAAATAAACAAATAAACATTTTGTTCATTTATAGATTTAAACCATGAGAAAAAAAGAAAGTATCACCAAGATTTTTGCTGCATCGCTGCAGGTTTTTGCGGAATATGGATACAAGAAAGCCACGGTTGAGGATATTGCCTCCAGGTTGGATATGACAAAGGGCAACTTATATCTGTATGCAAAAAACAAGAAGGATCTGTATCAACAGACGGTTTCCCATGCCTTGTTAAAGTGGCAAGCCATGGTAGCTCGCAGGGTCGAGAAAGAGAACGATCCCAAAAAAAAGTTTTTAGTTATGTGTTTTAAAGCTGTTGAGTATCTGTCCAGGGATAATGATTTGCGGCGGGTTTTGGTTCGTGATCCGGATATCTTCCCCATGTTTCCCACCGTAGATCCCTTTTATGATATCAATCAGGCTTCAAAGGAGATGATCAAGGGGATTCTGGAGCAGGGGATGAAGGAAAATGTTTTTCGTAAACTGGATGTGGATCGTGTTTCCGATGTGATCTTTTCCATTTATAAGATGTTTATTATCCGGGCTTATATAAAAAATGAGGATCAGGCGATTCAGCAGATGTTTGCAGATGCAGTTGAATTGATGACCAATGGATTGTTTATTGGGCCTGATCTATAGTGTTAATAACAAATTGAAGGGAGGAGAGATGACAGAGCAAGTAACCTATTTAAGTGCCGAATGGAGAGATGAGGCTGAACGAAGATTAAAATCCCAGTTATCACCGGAAAAGATGAATTCAATTACCTCTTCCATGTCAAATATCTATCTGGATTGCCCGGACGGTACTGATAAATACCTTTTTTTCAATTTTGAAAAAGGAGAATTGAAGGAGCTGTCGATTGGAACCGGGGAGCCTCCAAAAGCGGAATTTAAAATTTCAGGGAGTTATGAAACATTTGCCAAAATCTCAAGGGCGGAACTGGGATCACAAAAGGCGTTAATGACGCGGAAGCTGAAGCTCAAGGGCAACATGGTCAAAGCCTTGAAACTGGCTGCCGTCGCTGACAGGCTTAACAAGGTTCTTTCCACCATTCCCGCAATTTATTAACAGGAGATGACATGACAAACAGTAATGATCCGACAAGCCCCTATTTCATAGATTTCCCGGCTCGCATCAGGCAGATTCAAGGGGAGATGCATGCCCGGAATATAGATGTTTACCTGGGCTCCAGGCTTAGAACGCTATCCTGGACATTGGACGCTTTTTGTCCATGGCGCAGTTTTGTGGTGATCCCAAGTGAGGGATTACCGACTGCATTTACCTTTGTGATTGACGCTGCCAGAATAGCGGATGATTCCTGGCTGGATGAAGACCAGGTTATGGGATTCGCACCCATGGGAGGGCAAGATCAGATTGAGCAGATATCAGATTTTATTTTGGATCTGTTGCCCGGCGGTAAAGGTCGGGTGGGGATTGAGAGTGGGATGTCCAATTACCTCCCGGAAGGAAATCTGACCCATTATGAATTTGAGCAGTTTCAGGCTTCCATGCCGGATGTTGAACTGGTCAATTCTCATACTATTATTGATAAACTGGCTCTGGTAAAAGACCGGGGAACCATTAACCGGTTCAGGGAAGCGTCACGGATTGTAGATATCGGTCATCAGGCTGTTTTTGAGGCGATTAAAAATGGTGGTTATAAAGGAATGACAGAAACCGAAATCGCCGGATTGGCTGCTTATGCCATGCGAAAAGAGGGGAGCGAATGGGAATGGTCCTTTACCGGGGGAAATGAAATCGCCAGCGGGTATCGTACGGGTTATGCGGGTGGAGCCTGTACACCAGCCACCAACAAAAAAATTGTGGCGGGAGAACCTTTGATGATTGATATCCATGCCATGTTTAAGCTCGGGCTGGGTGACCATTCTCACAATTACCTGATTGGCCCTGCAACGGATCGTCAATGGTGGCATGCGAACAATTTTGTGGACATTGTCAAAGAAACCCTGAAAACATACAAAGCAGGAATTTCACCGTCTGTTCTGGCAGAACAGATGATCGGGTTTGCCGAGAAGCGGGGGTTTGCTGATTTTATGGTTCCCGGGTTTGAGCATGGAATTGGTTTGATGGGGGATGAATGGAGAATCGGTCTTAATGACGGCCCCTTTCCGTTTTGGACCAACCCCGATCACATCTACCAGGAGAATGAACTGCTCATCTGCGCCATGCAGTACGCCTGCCCTGAAGAGGAGATCGGTTTCCGCTATGAAAACCCCATTGTGATTAATAAAGAAGGGTGTGAGCCCTTATCGGTTTATCCATTGGGGATTGAGGAAATCACATAGAAAAAGGGAATCTTAGAGATCCTTTTGCCACGCCGTATTGCCAGATAGATGTCCATAAAAATATGTATCAGGAGAAAACAAATCATATATTTATGGATGTCCCGCCATGCCCTTCATATTTATGCCTTCCCTTGATCCAAAACATTATATTATATGAGTTCCTGCTTAATAAATATTATAAAATCATTATGATAGATTGAAAGTTAGTCGAAAGTTTTAATTCAAAAAGAAGAAAGCAGTCAAAGACGGAGATAAGCAATGAAAGCCGAGAATAAACGTTTTTTTAAAGAGTTGGTATCCCAAGCATCCCCTTCCGGATTTGAGTCACCGGCGCAAAAAGTATTTGAAGATTATCTTAAAAATATAGTTGACGAGATATACGGGGACTACACGGGAAATCGGATTGCTGTTCTAAAAAGCAAGTCAAAAAACCCATTAAAAATCATGATTGCCGGGCATTGCGACGAAATCGGGTTGATGGCAACCACGATTGAAGAAACGGGGCAGATCAGGGCAAACAATATTGGCGGCGTTGATCCGGCAGTTTTGCCGGGTCAGTATGTTATCATTCATACAAAAACAAAGAATATCCCGGGAGTCATCGGCAGAAAGGCGATTCATTTGTTGAAAAAAGAGGAGCGTGGCCAGGTAAAAAAGGAGCAGCTCTGGATCGATTGCGGTTTTTCCAACAAAAAAGAGGCTGAGAAGGTGATCAGGGTCGGAGATCCGATTTCCTACGCACCCAATTATCTTGAGCTGGCAGGCAAAAATATTGTTTCCAAGGGATGTGATGATAAAGTTGGGGTTTTTGTTGTGGCCGAAACCATGAGAATGCTGGCTGAGAAACGCAGCAGTCTAAAAAGTGATGTATACGGCGTCTCCACAACCATGGAAGAGATAGGTTTAAGAGGCGCCAGAACTGCTGCAGCCGGAATCACACCTGATATAGGGATCGCCATTGATGTCACTCACTGTACCGACTATCCGGACGCAGATAAGAAACTATCCGGTGAGATCAGTCTCGGGAAGGGTCCTGTTATTGCGCGAGGTGCCAATGTCTCCTCAATTTTATTTGAAGCCTTGGTTAGTCTGGCAGAGAAGAACAAAATCCCCTACCAGATTGAAGCAGAGCCAAATGCTACAGGAACCGACGCGAATGCTATCCAGGTGACCGGTAAGGGCGTAGCCACAGCATTGATCAGTATCCCGAATAGATACATGCATACTCCTTCGGAAGTTGTCAATTTGACGGATCTGGAAAATGCAGCCAGGCTTTTAACAGAATTAATCCTAACCTTTACACCCAAAACAAATTTGATTATCTAGTGTTTAAACCTTGTTTTGGAATTGCTAAAATCTGGAGACAGGAATAAGTTCTTGGACTTAAAAAATCAAGGATTGTCACTCCTTAAGAAAACTGTATTTGGATGAAAGCAGGTGAATCATTGGCGTCAGGGTTATTCTTGTGAAACATTGATAGAAGCGAAAGCAACTGCACTGATTTTCGAAATCCATTATTTTAATTTAAAAACCATGACTTTTCGCCGACTGTATGTTAATATTTCACAAGCTTTTCAGCACTATTGTCAGTGTTGAAAGCTGTTTGTATCCTTCTGTTTTTATAATTTTTAAATAATTAGTAATAACGAAGGAGGCACTCATGCCAACCAAACGTCTGAAAGAGTACCTTGACGATCACAAGGTCAAATATGAAACGATTCCCCATGCCAATGCATACACTGCCCAGGAAACTGCTGCGTTATCTCATGTATCAGGAAAGGAGATGGCAAAGACCGTTGTGGTAAAGTTAGATGGGAAGATGACCCTTTCCGTGCTTCCCGCTTCATATAGGGTTGATTTTAACCTGCTGAAGAAAAACACAGGGGCAAACAGGGCGGAATTGGTGTCTGAGAACGAGTTTACGGATCTGTTCCCCGAATGCGAGGTGGGGGCCATGCCGCCTTTTGGCAACCTGTATGGAATGGATGTGTATGTTGCTAAAACATTGGCTGAGGATAAGGAGATCGTCTTTAATGCAGGAACACATACAGAATTGGTAAAGATCTCCTTTAAAGATTTTGAACAGCTTGTTAAACCAAAAGTTGTAAGGTTTTCCCGATTGTAAACAAAAATAATGGTTGTCCACACTAAATGTTTGTTTTTATTAAACCCTGCTTGTTGTCTTTTCTCGTGAATTAAATAACAGACAGCCATACCAGGCTGTCTGTTCCAACAGTCAAGTATCTCATAACCTTCCGACCCTCTTTTTGAATTAGTCTCTTCTTTTATTGTCTACCTTTTCCATTTTTCTATTCTTACATGGCGTTGGATATCAAAAACATCCTTCAATGACTTTGAGGGAATTCTAATCTATTTTTAATTCTTTTTTTTTAGCTAAGATTTTTACCTGGATCATTTATTTTATTAACGGGTTGTTGATAATATTCATGCTTGGTTACATTTTATTTCCAAACTATTAATAGGCGGGCCAGACGATGCTGGCTGATGAGATCAATCGGATTTTACCCAAAACTCAGTCTTTACAGCTGGAAACGATTCAGGAAATCCGGATAACCCTGTAAAACTCTAAAAACAGATGACCGTTGACAGAGCAACATCACCTTATAAATTACCTAAAAGTTATGCTGAATAGATATAAACGTTTGTTACGTTTTAATGCAAAGAGAATTGAAACCTTCAATTACAGAAGCGATATAGTTATTGTTTTATGCTTTATTTTGTTAGCGGCTGCAGTTTCTTTTAAACAGAGTTACCTGTTATTATTGTTGATTCCATTACTATTATTTATCAGCGGTTTAAAACTATTCAGAACTGAAGCGTTGGATCTTGGCATCAGTCGAGACCAAGAGGATCATCGCCTATCAAGTAAAGAATCGTTATGTGCTGAGCTAAAACTCAAAAATGATAGATCAGATACTCATGAGCTTCAAGGAGTAAAAGAATACCAATCTGGTAATTCCCTGCAAAATGATAACGGTAATACCAGCGCCTGCCATCCTGAATCGCTTTCCATCAAGAACTTTAAACGCGAGAAAACCGATACGGTCATCCTGGTTTTGGATACCCAGGGGCAAACTCTTTCAAACTCCACGGAAGATAACCTTTTAAAACATACACTTAAAGCAACGAAAATATTGAGTGAAGCTTTATTGAATAGCGGAAACCGAGTGGGGCTTTTTGTATTTGGAAATTATAATAATTGGATATTTCCGGGAAACGGCAATGCCCAAAGAGAAAGACTGCTTCGAGCTTTGACTTTGAAGACAGGTTCTCGTTCTTCCTGTGACAGTAATCTGATTGATCTGCCGGATAATTTTTTAACCTCCGAATCATTGTTGATTATGGTTAGCCCCATGCTGGGTAATGATCCATGGATGTTGCAAGCCTTAAAAGGACGCCAACATCAGGTAGTGGTTGTCTGTCCTGATGAGGTTGATTTTGAAAGCAGGAAGGGAAGAGAAAGCAGGGCATCCGATTTAGCCCTGCGATATGCGCGGATGGAGCGTCAAATGATGACCCGGGAACTCAACGACAACAGTATACCAGTACTTGATTGGCAGGTTGATATGCCATTTGATTTGAGTATCAAAGAGTTTCTGGGAATCCACTGGCAATAACCAGGGGGATTCTCACCATATTTATTTTTGCAGCAGGCAATCAATTTTAGATGATTATTTATAAAACCCACCGAATTAAGATCTTATAATGAGTTAGAACGCAAAAATCAATTTGATTGATATTTTCCCTGTTGATGATAAAATAAACGCTGTAAAAGGCAGCAATTCAGCCCTCATTGTTTCCTTTAGTTTATAATAAATTGAAGAACGGGAGGTCTCATGACAACACCCAGTTCAACAGCTTACGTAATGATCAATATCGAAGCGGGAACGGCTCAGAAGGTTTTTAGAGAACTCGGTAGGATTTCCAATATTGCCCAGGTGGATGTTGTAACCGGTCCTTACGACATGATTGCACTGGTTCAAGGAACCGATTTTCATCAAATTGGTAATATTGTGATGAACAAGATCCAGAAAACCAAAGGTATTTCCAAATCATTGACATGTAATGTGATCAGGCTGGAAGCTTAAAAACAAACCGTTTTACTCTGATTTCAAGCGATCAGCCGGTTTTTTCTATTTGTTCCCCTGTGCTAAAAAGGGAACAAATAGAAAGCACAGCCCTTTCTATCATTAATAAAAGATGATTTCTTTATAATCCTTGAAGCTGACAGAAGTATTTCGAATTAATACAGGTGCTCGCCTTTTAAGATAAATTCTGAAAATCCTTTCTTATCTTTGGAGGCTCGATCTATCCTTTCAATCCCCTTCTTAATAGAGTTCAGATCCGTTGCAGTGGACAGTCTCAAGAAATGCATATCCTTCGCACCAATGGCTCCGAAAGATTGCCGATCCATTGTGGCCACACCATGATGATAAATCAGGAACATTTGAAATAGTTTGGAAGGGCTAGTCTTACGGGCTACATCCGCCGGAAGAGAGTTATAGTGATTAAACACACCCAGTGTGTCACATATTCCTCCAATATTTGGAAAAACATAAAAAGCCCCTTTTGGATTGGCACAGGTCACACCCTCGATTGCATTGAGAGCCGGAACTGCATAATTACGTCTTTCTTCAAAGTTCTTTACCATCTTACTTACAATTTCAGCAGATTGAGGATTTGTATATGCTTCCACACCAGCTGCCTGGCTAAAGGGGGGAGTGCAGGAGAAGATATTGATATTCAGATTGGTAAAAACATTGGCTTCCAGCTTTGAAGGTAAAACGGCAAACCCCAATCGCCATCCTGTCATGGCATAACTTTTTGAATGACCACTAACGAGGATGGTTTTTTCCTGCATACCGGGTGCTGAAATGATGCTGTGATGTTCCGAACCATCAAAAAGAATGTTTTCGTACACTTCATCTGAATAGATACGGACATTCTCATTGGATTTTTCATTTATAACCTTTGCTATGCTTAGAATGTCATCAGATGATAAAACACCACCAGTTGGATTTGAAGGTGAATTGATAATAATCAGCTTGGTTTTGGGGGTGATAAGTTGTCCCAACTCATCTGCAGAAAAGCTGAATCCCTTACTCTCTTTTAGATGAAGAGGAACGGGTTTAGCCCCTGAAAATGTAGCCCAGGATTCATAGATGGGAAAACCGGGGCTGGGATAAATCACCTCATCTCCAGGATTTATGTATGTCAGCAGGGAATAGCAGATAGGAGGTTTAGCCCCGGGAGTAACCACGATTGTTTCCGGATCAATGGTTACCCCTCTGGTTTCAGAAATCTGGTTTGCCAGAGCCTCACGTAAAGGAATTATTCCAGCTGGCGGACAATAGTGAGTATTACCGGCCATCAGATTATCACAGGCTGTTTTGCAGATAAACTCCGGGGTGTCGAAATCCGGTTCTCCTAAATTCAGTCTGATAACATCCCTGCCCTGCGATTGTGCAATCGCAATATCTGATCCTACCTTAAACGCATTTTCTGATCCAATATTAGCCATCCTGTCTGCAAATAATACCATTTCGCCTCCTTTTTTTGGTGGTGCTTCTCCCGCCGCAGTTTTTGTTCAATCTGAAAATCAAATAATCTAGGGGAAAATGTAACATTTAGATTTGCCGAGAATGTCGTATTTTTATATCCAATTGGCGATATTTGTCAAATCTAATTTAACTATTTGATAATTAGACCAGAAATTAAGTAGCATTTTGATCTTTAGCTTTTCCAAAAATCAAAACACAGGCAAGGAGTATATTATCAAATTGTACTTGGAATGAATATAACTTTCAAAAACGCGCTGGAGGTAAGAATGATCTGGGCTCAGATTAAATATATTACGATGAGGAGTATTGGCAGAATTTTTTGAATCCTCTTGAAGTATTAAGGCTTTGATTTTGCAGGGAGTCCACTTTCTTGCCTTCTCAGGATCTGGTCAAGAAAGTGAAAACTCTTTTGTAAAAATGAACTTTGATTAATTCTTTATGATCTGCCGGTTGAAGGTAACGCGCTCTTCACCTTCTTTTTCGACCAGTTCGTAGGTCTCGGGATTGTCCCTGAACCTGAGAACATTGAGCATAAAAATTTCCAAGCGGTTGATGATGTTTGGTGGCAGTATATTCCCATCGATTTCCACTGACATGACAGGATATTTTTTATCCCTGGCCCATGGTGTAATCAATCCCTCGATCACCCGGCCGATCAGGCAAGCAAAAGGAGAGATATTCACAATCCCCGAAAAATCATGAAACATTGCTGTGGCAGCCACCCCGCTCGACACGGATATTTCCGAGTGCAATTCGTCGGTAACAAAAATGCTCTCCGCATTGTGCATGACTTCTTCCATATCGTGGGGTGAATGGGGTAGAAGCCCAGTTGTTTCCAGAATCTTTTTGACCTGATTCTCGACGCGGTGCTTGTAGATTGACTCAATCTTCCACGATATCAGCTCTTTGAACTCTTCAGAGACCAGCTTTTTGTACCATGGCATCAGTTTCAACTTTTTTTCCAGTTCATGCTTTCGAGTATGGTCACAGTAGTAAAACCACTCGGTAACCGGGGAAACCTTGGCGATAATCCCCCTCTGACTGAACAACCTTATGAGTTCATCAACAGCAAAATCATCTCTCCGAACATATATTTCTCCGACAACCAGGACTTTGGGTGTATCTTCCACTTTCTGTTTTAGAGGGATTTTTGCTATCTCACCGGCGATGTTTTTGAGCTCAGGAAGCAGTTTCGATTGGTCGCTCCCGGCTACTTCAACCAGCTGCTGCCAAAGTTCATCGTATTTTGCAATGGCTGCTTCCGGATCGAGAGCGCAAGCCCGCAGGGAGGTCTCAATGTCCTTCATAAAGTCCGCAATAACTGCACCCCACCATATTCTTTTGCTGATGCCCGGTCCTAGCTCATTATACGAGTTATCCGAGCTGAGAGTCAGAATCAATACATTGTCGATTTCAAGATCCTTGAACAGATTCTCATAGAATATGTAATACTGTCCCGTTCTGCAGGGGCCGGTTGTAATCGGTACAAAAACCACATAAGTGACATCTTTTTGATACTTTTCCGATGACAGGTACTTGAGAGTCGAGCCGAGAACCAGTTGCGACGGCAGGCACTCTTTGCCCGACATATAGTTTCGAGCCAGTTGCAACGTATAAATATCCGGAAGCGGCATCGCTTCTCCATTGATACCGGCGCTTTGTAAGATGGCTGCCACAAACTCGGTCGAAAGGCGTCCCATGTTTGAGAGAAGCAGTTTTACTTTTTGGTTATTGAATACTTCAATTCGCTCATCCGTCTTCACATTCATCAAATGGATCTTCTCTTTGCCATTGTTGATGAAGCGGAGTCCGTTATCATATCGTTCCTTGGACTCATCTGTAAACTTGGAACGATAGCCTTCGATGATATCCAGAAAGGCTTCGATCCTGGTGTCGATCCCTGCATCGGCAGAGTGAGAATCGAGTTCGAGGCTGAGGAATGGCTTGGTGCCCATTATCCATTTTATGTAGTGAAGGATAAACGAATCAGGCGCGCAGGAAAAGTTGGAGATGTAGGTCACATAGATATTATCCTCACCCTTTATCATAACACCGGCTTTCATGTCCTGTTGACCGTAGTACCAGTACATATTGTCGAAGATCTTCTGATCCTCGAAGGGAAGCATATCAAAAGGGATTATCGAATATCCCCGGCTGGTAAATTTCAGAGGTATGCCCATATTCGCATCTTTGGTAAAGGCATTATAAGGCCTTCCTAAAAGGGCAATCACCGGCTGCTTTGACTTCCTGGCCCTTTCCAGAGCTTCCTTACCTATTTCTCGGTATCTTTTCCAGAATTCATGCTGTTTTTCGTTGGCGATATCAAACGCAACAATTACGTCTTTTTTCGAAATCCCCAGTTGTTCGCCCATTTCAACGAACGACTCAATAGCCCGGTTAATACCGTAATTGAAGCTAATGATGGGAGTCAGGAACTTGCTCTCATCGATTTCCGGGAATGCTTTTTTTATGTAGTAAGGTAAAGATTGGGTGATGGGGCAAAAGTTCGCGTTCCCATGCTCTTCATAACTTTCCATATCACGGAAGTGTGGGACAAAAATATAATCGGTCTCCGAATCAATTATGTCCTGCACCGCACCATGCGCAATCTCTGCGGGAAAACAGTAAGCGCCTTCGGTTCTTGCGATCCCGTCATGACATATTTTGTCCGACAACTTCACCTCTATTCCCAGTGAGTGGAAAAACCAGGAATAAAGCGGCCACAATGTGTATACGGAAAATGCTTTGGGAACACCGATAGTAAAATCCTTCTTTTTAATGAAGGTTTCACGATTCGGAGCATATTCTCTAAAGATCAGGTTGTCTCTGATTTCGATATAATTGAACACTTGTGATTCATCGAGGACTTTTTTCTTCCGCTTGTTGGCATATCGATCACATCTGCCACCGAACATGTAACGGTGATTATTTACTTCCATCAACTGAATCGGACATAAGTTTTCGCACTGCTTGCAAGTGACCACTTTTTTGTAGATAATTTCAGTGGTAAGAATCTGATCGATCTCGAATTCATCTTTTTCAATCAGCCCCTTTTCGAATTTTTCCTTCGCAAGCAAGCCGACCCCAAAACAGCCAAGAAGCTCGGGTTCGGGTGGAACAGTAATATCTCTGTCCAACAACATGGCGAACGCAAGCGGAACCGCTTTGTTCTTGGCAACGCCACCCTGAAGTAGAATGTTGTTTCCTAATGTCCGATTGCCAACCACCCGGTTAAGATAATTGGAGACAATCGATGTGACAATTCCAGCGGTGATATCCTCTTTGGTTGCTCCAAGCTGTATTGCTTTTCGGATATCGGAATTAATGAACGCCGAGCAGTGCTCTCCGAATTTCAGGGGGTTTTTTGCTTTGACTGCGATATCGCCAATCTCCCAGGCATTTGCTATGTTGAGATCACCCGAAGCGGATTCTTCGAGGAAAGATCCGGTACCGGCCGAACAAGCTTCGTTCATTGCATAATCGATGGGGACTTTGTTCTTTAACAATACGTATTTTGCATCCTGTCCCCCGATCTCGAATATGGTATCAACATCTTCATAGAAATATGAAGTGCCATATGCATGTGCAATAATTTCGTTATAGACAGCCGGTGTTTCGAGAAAAACACCCAGGATCTCTCGAGATGAACCTGTCGTGGATGCCAGGGTGATTCTGATTTTTTCCTCACCAATCTCTTTTTTAATCTGTTCTCTTACTTCAATCAGGCACTTTTTCAGGGCCTTGACCGGATCGCCGTGTGTTCTGCCGTAATGTGAAGCTACGATTTCATTCGTTTCAATATCGATCAGGGCAACCTTGGTGGTTGTCGATCCGCCGTCAACACCCATGATGTATTCTCTGTTAGCCACCACTTTCCCTCTTTGGGACTGCAGATACCTAACCTTGTCGTCCACTTTTTCAAGATTGTCATATCTCCCAAAATCGATATTTTTAGATTTGAAGAGATCATTCACAGATGGCAAGGGACTACCGGATGATTCAGCCAACAGTGCTGCGCCATATGCTTCAAAAAATGATGCTTCATCGGGGACGATAAACTCGACATCCGGAAGCTTATCTTTTACGAATTGTGTTATATAGCGGTTTTGGGTCACCCCTCCGGCTAATAAAACTTTTCCTTTCTTTATTTTTGCTCTCTTTAGAAAATCAACGACCTTCGTTGCCATGACGTCGCTCAGGGACAGCACAATATCTCCCTTTGTCGCTTCGCCCTTGTTCATCTTATGAGTACAGTCACTTTTCATGAAAACAGAGCATCTTGATGACATGGGATGCACTTGGCAGCCTTCAGGGAGATCAAGACCGTCTTTTAGGGTCATGTCCATTCGCCCAAGTTGCTGCTTGAAGAATTCCCCTGTACCGGATGCACATTTGTTGCCGGAATGACTGGTGATGATCTTTCCATCCGGATCAATGGTATAGACAACAAAATCCTCACCACCGAGAGAAACAACAGCATCGACTTTGTAGTCAAAGTGATTGAGCGTTTTCTCAATGCAGATCGATTCTATGACACTGTTAAGGCGGAGCAGGTATCTCCCACCTGTTCCGGTGACAAGACTTTGTACTCCTTCCGGAATTTCATTGTTGAGAAGAATCTGTCTGAGGGTTTCTTGGAAGTTGCCTTCATGGTCCAGGACTTTTTGTAGTACGATATTTCTATTCTCAAGCAGAACCACCTTGACGCTTGATGATCCGATATTTATCCCAAGAGTTTTCATACTGGTTTTTAATTCAATGGATAATGGAAATTTATCTTTCTTGTTAGTATTATTTAACCCTATACTCTTAACGGTTCCCAACGGAGAAAACATCTGATCATCACAAACAAAGGGTGTTGGGAGATCATTGCGACTCTGAGCAAGGTACAGTTTGTTGATGATTATGTATTCTCAATATTCTTAAACACTATGATTCTGATGAATAGAGCAAAAAATTTTTATCTTAGCTCAATGACCCAAAGGATTCACTCGCGAAAAGTGCGAACGCTGCTGTTGGGACATATCGATCCCGCGGAGAAGGAGTTAGCACAGGATATTTAGCTGAATATTAATAACGGATAAATCGGTTCTTTGTTATACACTTTCATTATACAGGTTAAATCCGTGCAGTTGCTTAAACAGCTCCGTTATTCTGCAAAGTCTCTGAACCGGTACCAAATTGTGTAGGATCAGATAGTCTTAAGATAATATGAGAGATAAGATACTAGATGATAAGAATAAGCTTTTTCGAAGTCAAGCCTTGTTTTCTGCGTTTTACCAAATCTGAGCCTGAAATTACGGATTTTTATTTTTTAGGGAGTTATTTTTTTATGGCGGTTTTCTCGTGTCCAATCACAAAAAGTCAAAATCTTCTGAATTCCTTATTTGCACGAGCTTCAACGGGATGATCGCCTACAATTCCGTTCCATGCTACTGAAAGACGGAATTATATGCTTGATCGCGTTTGTATTGATGGTTGATAAGCAATGTGGCCGATTTCTGATTAAGGTCTGAGAAAGCGAGAATATCAGGACACATCGGATTAAGTCATATCTGCCATTGCTTTCCACTCTTTGATCCTGTTTTCCCTGATAAAACTTTCCATTGGTGAATCTGACGGGAACTGAAGATCGTACTCTTCCATTCTACTGTTAAAGGCTTCAATCACGAAATCGGAAAACTCCACATGGATTTTGTCAGGGCGACACAAAAACCATTCTGACAGGTCGACTTTTTGAAACGCCTCCTCAAAACTGAATTTGAAGTCTGTTTTTTCATAGCTTCTTTGCTCTCCCAACGAATGGACATGTTCACTGATTGGAATCTCCGAAAGCGTAATCTCGTTTCGCTCGATCGCACAATTCCATTGTCCATCTTCTTCCTTTTTACCAAAAATAGTTATACTAAACCCCTTTGCACTTGTCTTAAGTAATATTTCGGATTTTTCTTTCTGATTGTTCATATGGCGATCCTTCTAGTGTTCAAAAATATTGCTGAGTCTATATAATGTGAACCAATCTTATAATTAAGTAAAGCCGTCAGGCCGTGTTATTGAGCTTTATTAGCTTCAATTCGGTTTAGATGTAAAAACGCAAGTCAGATCTCGACTCCACTTGTCTTTTTATCTTGGGCGACGCTGAAATCCTTGAGTATTCCTATGATAATTATATTGTATTAACAGTCTCAATCAGTTAGACATAAGTTTTACTTTTTTGTATAAGGGCTTACACCCCGGCACAATGAATGGGAGGAATTTGAATGTTAAGCAACAAAAACAAAAAAGCTCTGGAAGAAAAAATTCTGGATGAAATTCGACAGAAAGTGATAAAGAAAAGCATGCAGGATCAGGAGCATAAAGATAGAATGGAAAATGAGAAGGCAAATCTGGAAGCTTTGGAAGAGATCAGCGGTTTGTCTAAAAAAGAGATAACTGGAATTGCTAGGGATGTTCGACAAAAATATTCAAAATCCAATTCTGATATCATATCAAAAAAATCAATCCTGATTATGACTTTTGCCGTAGGTGCAATAATCTTGGTTGGATATATTTTCTTTAAAAACCAAGGACAAACAGACCTGGTTGTTGAACCTGTAGAAAGCAAAATAACTACCGTCACCACTCACACAATATCAGACAAACAATCAGCAAAAACCACTCAGGTCAAAAAATCACCGACAAAAGATGAAATGGCTTTTTTAAAGGCCGCAAAATCAGGAAATCGGGAAATGGTAAGCCATTTTTTAAACAGCAGTGTGGATATTAATTTCCAAGGAAAATTTGGTAAAACTGCATTGATGATGGCAACAGAGAGCGGTCAGTTGAGCACAGTCAAGTTACTTCTGGATAAAGGAGCGGATCTGCACTTGAGAAGCAAGGATACAAATAATCAGGATTTGCATACTGCTGCTGATATGGCTAAATTGAAAAACAATGATCGAATTACCAAGATTCTAAATGATAAACTAGTCGAAGGTAGTTCGGGAGAGAGTAGTATTAGAAAACTGTGGGATTTGAAAGTGCCATATTGTAATGTTTGCTTTACAGATGCTGTTTTGGAGAACAACGTGGAAGCGGTGCAACTCTTTTTAAATACAGATGTTGATCTCAATATCCAGTCTAAGTCTTCAAGCTCAGGAACCCGCTATGCTTTGGAATTTGCTGCGGAAAAGGGGAATGTAGGGATCACTCGGTTGATTCTGGATTCCGGAAAGCATCTTACGAACAGACATATTGAAATGGCGGTTTCATTTGCAGCAAATTTCCAACAACCCGAAATCGTGAAACTCTTGGTGGAGAAGGGAGTTACCCTTGAGAATGCTGATCAAAGGCGTTTAACACCGCTTTTTAGGGGGCTGGCTTCAACCAAGGTCATGGAGGTACTTTTGGGTCATGGGGCCGAGGTGAATGCTGTTGGACCCAATGGAAGAACGCCTCTAATTGAGTTAACCTTCAATTACAGAAAAAATTCAGAAGATGCAGGCAGGTGGATGAAAGAGCGAATTGAATTACTACTCAAGTACGGAGCTGATCCAAACGTCTATGACAGTTCGGGAAAATCCGCTTTGGATTATTTAAACGAAAGGAGCGACAAATACTTTCGTGCAGCCAAGGACGCTCTCATCAATGCGGGCGCAGGAAAACAGGGGAGATAGATATCCAGTGAAACTAATTATCTCGGGAATAATCTGTTTCGTTTTGATTTCTGTTTTTGTTTTGATGTATAGAACACCTGTTATCAAAGCAATACAGAGATCAAATCAATCGAGATTCAAGCTGAAAAATTATAAATTGTATTGTGATGGAATCTTTGTACAGGTAATTGATCCCGGAAAAACCGAATTCTGGGCTCATTCTCAACCGGATTTTATTTCTATTTATTCCAAGGAAGATAACGAAAAAAAATGGGTTCAATTATACCATAAAGGGCGAACAAGTTGGTATTCGGTTGACGACAGACTGCATCTTATAGACCATCGTGATTGGCAACATGCTGATATAACTTTTAATGTCATTCATCCTAAAATAGCATGCAACAAAAAGAGCTGTTTCTTTATCGGCATTCAAGCAGCAGGGCCACTTCCAGACGCTCCTCATCTCAGTATTACCTTCCATGAAATTGAAAACCTTCAACCAAATTGGAATCAGGATCAGTTTTTTGAGTATGATTTACAGAGTGATTATTTTAAGATTGGGGAAAAAGTCTACTATATGAGCTGGTTTTTATCCGGAGCAGATGCTAAAACTTTCCGCGTTTTATCACAAGAATTCGAGCCAGTGGGTCGCTGGCGCTATCACTACGATTTTGAAGATTATGTATGGACAAACTCGAATCCTGAAGTCGCTATTGATCAAAAATCCATCTATTTCGGTCTATATAAATCAAAACACATCACTCCGGAAGGATTTGAATTGCTGAATCGCAATTATTTTCGATTCCAGGATTTCATTTACTATTTTTCGCCACTCAACCGGGAAGAACCCTATCAGCTGGGAACCGCCTTCGACAGTACCAGTTTTAAAGCCCTTTGTTCATATTATGCCAAAGACAAAAATGGAGTATATGTCAGTGGTGGAACACACAAAATGACGAAGGGTGATCCGGCTTCTTTTGTTTCGCTGGGTGAGGGATATGGATTTGATAAGAACCAGGTGTTTTATAATTCAGTCGCTATTGAAAATGCTGAAGTAAAATCATTTAGCGTAATTGGAAGGGAATTCAGCAAAGATCACCGGGAAGTATTCTTTCAAGCTTATCCAATCAAAGGGGCAGACCCCGAAACTTTTGAATTGGTAATGCCCAGCCAGATCATCCAGGATTATCTGGCTAATAACATACTTAGAGTGGAGACCGGATTCCAATTTGCAACGGATAAAAATAGTGTGTTCCACAGGCATAAACGACTGACAAAAAACGGAAAAGAATCGTTTGATTTTTTTAAATATCTCTCCGATCTTGCTGCAACCCAAAAACAGCTTGAATCAACTAGGTCCAGAAAGTTTAAATACTGAATCAACAAGAACAGCAAGGCATGGCGTTGATTTATGCCTTCAGGCAATTCTATCTTCTTTGGATCCAATGGTGACACTCTGAATTTTGATTTCAGAATTAAATTTGCCAACAATATTTGCATATGGCCGGTTTGATCTCAAAATATCCCAGCTTTATTATAAGAGTATTCTGGAGTAAAACGACTTCGCTCTCTGCTATCAACCTGTCATTTTTGCAGGTCGTTTTATCTGAAAAAATGAAACCTCTTTGTGTTTTCATAAAATACCTTTCAGCAATTTTTCCTCCAGAAATCCTATTACTAGCTAACGATCTCTGAGGGAAACGGTTTTTATTGACAGGATAAAAAGGAATAGCCACTATAAAGTTGTTTATATTATAAACCTGTTTGCGATGATGATGTCGATAAAGACAATTAAAGCAGACAGTGATTCTGATGAAATGGGAGTTTAGACCAGAATATTACCTGTAAATCAGCTATGATTCTTTCTCAAAAATCAGTAACAATTGGAATACTAACGTTTTTTTTCTGTCTGACGGTTAAAATCCACCTGCAAGCGGATCAGGATATTGGCTTTCAGGGCGAGTTGACCGGCTGGGGAGTTGCGACAGATGCAGATCCTGATCGTCAAGAGCTTGGTATTCGTTACCTTCCCCAGCTTAAGTTGAATTATCCGATCAGTGAGGCTTTCAGTGTCGACAGTGAACTGATGGCCAACTTTTATCGGGTTCAAATATCAGAGCAAGGTGAAGAAACTGAAGAGGTGTGGGATGAAAAAGCATACCGATTGTGGATCAGGCTGTACACCGATCAGTTTGAGTCACGGTTGGGATTACAGGAAATAAGTTTTGGACCGGGGCGTATACTACGATCGCTGAGGTGGTTTGACCAAAAGGACAGTCGCGATCCCACCAATTATACCGATGGGGTTAAAGCGCTGCTCCTTAGATACTATCTGGAAAACAATACCAACTTCTGGGGCTGGTCTTTATACGGAAATGACGATCCCATGGGAATATCACCCTTAACGTCTGATAATGATAGGTATGAGTATGGCGGACGCTGTCAGATTCCTGTCAGCAGTGGCGAAATCGGTTTTTCAGCTCATCAGCGGTGGGTTGATCTGAATCCTTTATTGAGCGAATCTGGCCAGGAATTCGATCCGCTGCTTGAAAAAAGATTTGGCTTTGATATCACCTGGGATTTGGTGGCTGGACTCTGGCTCGAGTATACCCATCTGGAATTGGAATCCAATGGATTTATTCCCGAGATCCAGCAATTTGCCACTGTTGGGACAGACTATACATTCGAAATTGGTAATGGCGTCGGTGCCATTCTCGAATACCAGGTCATCCACCTGGAGTCGGACGATATTGTTCTGGAAGAGGATACCTTTGGCACCCTGGCGGTGTCTCTGCAGTACCCTCTCAATTTATTGGATTCGATCCGGTTCATGGCTTTTCAGGGTGTGAATACGGGTGTCGATAGTTATCAGATCGACTGGAAACGCACCTATGATACCATTATGATTGATCTTGTGTTGTTTCAAACGATGGTTGATTCATCCAGCGCTTCCACGGTCAGTATGTTTGCCAATGAATCGCCGGTAGGCGACGAGACCGGGTTACGGCTGCTTGTTCAATTTAATCATTGAGTCTACTCCGAAAAGTTGATTTTCTTGTCATTCCGGCCTCCGAGCCGGAATCCAGATTTTTGATTAAACCTTATGGATGCCGGATCAAGTCCGGCATGACAGCGGTTCAGAATTTCTATGGTTTTTCAGCATTGTCCGGTTAGAAATTTGCATCTGCTCGTAGCTCGTAGGTTGGGCTACTTGTTGCCCAACATTGCTTTCTATTGATGGGCAACGAGTAGCCCATCCTACTTTTTCTAAACAAATAATAGCTAAAGTTAAAGT
>JAHJTV010000020.1 GCA_018829445.1 bacterium | reverse complement strand
ATATTTTTCTATAAATTCGTGAAGGCACATGCCTTCTTGAAATTGAACCTTGTTTTGAGCCATGACGACCTCCTTTGGAATATATTCATAAAGTGAACATACGTACTCCGCAAGAGGCTGTCAATAGTAAATAATCAGAATAAGTATTATAAATGATAGAGCAAACGGCCATGGAAACTTTTAGTGGACCCCGCTCAACCAACCAAGTGTGTTCCTCTGTTTTGATTTAAGAGTTCGACCGTGCAGAGGGCAAGTGAATCTTTAATTGAGAAGAGATCTGTTTTTTTCTGATAAGATCGGTTTCAATAAAACTCATTTTTTAATCTTCATAACAGGAGCAAAAAATGGCTACTAAATGGGTTTATTTTTTTGATGAGATTGAAGAGATTCGAAAATCGATAGGTGGAGATTTTGATGATGTTCGTGCTTTATTAGGAGGAAAGGGGGCAAACCTGGCTGAAATGACACGTATCGGCATACCAGTACCCCATGGCATTACCATCACTACGCAAGCATGCAATGCATACCTGGAAAACGATAAAACCTATCCTGAAGACATGTGGAATCAGGTAGTGGCAGCTATGAAGATAATTGAAGACAGAACGGGAAAACAGTTTGGCGGCAGTAAAAATCCTTTGCTTGTTTCCTGTCGGTCGGGTGCAAAACAGTCTATGCCTGGAATGATGGATACTGTACTCAATATTGGGTTAAACGATAAAACGGCGAACGGCTTGATAAAAATGACTAATAATCCTTGCTTTGTTTACGATGCATATCGCAGGCTGATTCAAATGTTTGGTAGCGTAGTCATGGGTATGCCGGATGAGATGTTTGAAGACACCATCACTGAAATAAGAAGAGATGCAGGGGCAAAATCCGATTCGGATCTGAAGGCAGATCATTGGAAAGCTGTTACTGAAAAATTCAAATGGATATTCATGCGCCAGGCCGGACACGATTTTCCTGAAGATCCCTATGAGCAGCTTAACCTGGCAACGGAAGCCGTTTTTGCCAGTTGGAACGGGAAACGAGCCATTGATTATCGAAACGCAGCCGGCATTCCACATGATCTGGGAACAGCTGTTACTATCATGACAATGGTTTTTGGTAATCTGGGGGACGATAGCGCGACTGGTGTCGCCATGACAAGAAGTGGTTCAACAGGTGAAAAATTCCTGGAAGGGGATTACCTGGTTAATGCACAGGGTGAGGATGTTGTCGCCGGGATTCGAATGACAAATGACATTTCAGAGCTAAAGAAAGAGATGCCCAAGGCTTACCAGGAGTTGGAACGAATTGCTCAGGTACTGGAAACGCATTACCGTGAGATGCAGGATATAGAATTTACAATCGAGAAAAACAAACTCTGGATGCTACAAACCAGGAATGGCAAACGTACCGCCCAGGCTGCCGTCCGTATTGCCGCTGATATGGTTGATGAGGGTTTGATCTCCCAGGAGGAAGCGGTTATGAGAGTGACCCCCGAGCAGGTCGATTTTTTTCTCCATCCTCAATTCGGCAGAGAAACCCTGCATATCGCACGGGAAGCAGGAAACCTCCTTGCAGCAGGTATCAACGCATCTCCCGGTGCTGCCTATGGAGTGGTTGCCATGGATGCTGATTTAGCTGAATCCTGGGCTAAGGAAGGAAAGGAGGTTGTCATGGTCAGAGCCGAAACCAAGCCAGATGATGTTCATGGAATGTTAGCTTCCAGGGGTATTTTAACCAGCAGAGGCGGACGCACAAGCCATGCTGCCCTGGTAGCCAGGCAGTTTGGTAAACCGGCAGTGGTTGGTGTTGCCGCTCTTGAGATTGATCTGAACAGCCGCATCATCAAGGTTGATGGAAAAGTTGTAAAGGAGGGAGAGTGGATCTCAATCGACGGAACCTCCGGAGAGGTCTTTCTTGGCAAATTGCCTACAAAGGTGCCCGATATAAAAGATCCCTGGCTGAAAAGATTGCTTGTCTGGGCTGATGGTATAAGAAAACTGAAAATCAGGGCAAACTCTGACTATCCGGAAGATGCAAAACGGGCTTTGGAATACGGGGCTGAAGGCATTGGTTTATGCAGATCAGAACATATGTTTTTTGAAACTAACAGATTACCGCATGTTCACAAGCTGATAATGACTGACCTTCCCATTGAACGCAACGAAGCCCTGGAAATCCTACTACCCTTCCAACGAAACGATTTTGCAGAACTATTCAGGGTGATGGAAGGTTTACCGGTGATCATACGATTATTGGATCCGCCATTGCACGAATTCCTGCCTAACCATACTAGCCTGCTGAGAGAGTTGACCGATCTTAAGATTCGGCTTCAGCATGCAGATACCTTAAGTGAAATTGATGAATATCTCGATAAAATAAGAGAAAAAGAAAGTGTTCTAAAACGGGTTGAGAATCTTCAGGAATCCAATCCCATGTTGGGTCTACGGGGAGTCAGATTAGGTATCCATTTACCGGAAATAACCGTAATGCAAGTACGAGCGATATTTGAGGCAGCTTGTCTGGTTAGAAAGGAGGGGATTCATGTTAAACCGGAAATTATGATTCCACTAACCGCCCATGAGAACGAGTTGAAAATCCAGCGGAAGGTTTTGGAAAATGAAGCAAAAAAGGTTTTAAAAGAGCAAAATCTGGATCTGGATTATAAATTCGGTACCATGATCGAAATTCCAAGAGCTGCGCTGACTGCGGATGATATTGCTCAACACGCTTCATTTTTCTCCTTTGGGACCAATGACCTGACCCAGACCACCTACGGTATATCAAGAGATGATGCAGAAGCCGGATTTCTGATTGAATACATGGAAAAAGGAATCATAACCGAAGATCCGTTTGCAATAATAGATCAAAAAGGAGTTGGTGCCTTGATGAAAATAGCCGTGGAAAAGGGTAAGAGCAGAAACCCGGATTTGGAGATAGGAATCTGTGGTGAACATGGAGGGGAAGCCAATTCCATTATGTTCTGCCATCAACTGGGTCTGGATTATGTTTCCTGTTCTCCGTTCAGAGTTCCGGTAGCACGACTGGCTGCCGCTCATGCCGAGCTTTTGTATCCCATGAGAACAGAATAATTGCATCTTTTTCCCGGATGGAACTTTTAAGCCCAGAGCCGGTCTTTAGTAGGAATTCCGGCTCAAAAAGGCTGTGTCTCCATCAAAAAAATGAGATACTAATCCTCCTCCTTCAAAAAATACTGATGGTACTCCGGTTCAGAAAAATGATTTTTCATCATTCGCGTAATCATGGCAAAAATTTCTTCCAGCTCATCATTTGTCAGTCGTTTAATCAGTACTTTTAATAACTCATCATCCGAAAACTTCTGAAGATAACAGGTTATTGTTTTCTCGTCTGTTTCCCTGTCCAGTCCAAAACCGAGTAAACCGTCATAGTTCTCCACAAAATCGTGTGAATGCTTCATGATAAATCCTTATAAATAATATTAGAAAAGAATTCCATTTCTTAGGTTTGTTGCATAACAGGCTTTAAGCGATCTATCCTGAAAAAGTTTCCCGGGTAGAACACCTTGGAAAGTTCTTCGATACTGTCTTTGCTGAGTCCACCGACTTCAACGTACATCTTAATATCGATATCCCTTTCTTTGATAAATGTTCCAATTTCGATTATAAACCGTAATTGATCCTCTTGGAGTTTGTCAGGAATGATGATAAGACATTTTCTGCGTTTGATGTTCAACAGAATTTCTCGCGCCTTAGCAATTTCCGAAAAAAGTTTGTCATCATAACTGCTTTTATTTTCTCTCATGAATGGAACATAAAACCCTATTTTGTCCTCCCTGGAAGGATTGTTTTCCTGCCATTGTTTATAAACCTGTGTCATTACACCATTGTTTTCGATGCTTTTACGTACGGTCTTATGGATTTTTTTAGCCAGAATGGTAATCAGGTTAAGGACATTTTCGCTAAATTCATCAATGGATGTAGCCAGCATCTCATCAAATTTTTTGATTTGTTTTATATATGTCAATGAATGGTAATCTTCACCGAGCGTACTCGTATATCGTTCCATCATTTGACTAATTTGATTGATAGTAGTCCGGTAATCCCTGATTTTATGGTTTGCGGATCTAAAAAATATGACAGCTTGCAGTACTTCTGCAATAGCCAAACTATAAAAAACCTCTTTCGACTTCCTGTTTTTGTCTATTTGTATCAATTTCCCAAGGTTTAATTTTTTTACGTTTCCGATGATCAATTTTTCATAGTTAGTAAAGTGATATTTGATATGATTGGGAGTTTGGTTTTTCTGTTGACGAATTTTTAAAATAGTACTGTTAATCTGTCGATCGATGATAGAAATAGAAATATAGCGGATATAATCCAGGTTGACCTTCTGATAGATACGTAGAATGCGATTTGCTCGCAGCAATTCTTTGGTCTCAATCTCCGAACTTCTCTTCAAAACCGTTATGAAATTTTTAGAAAAAATCTTTGAAGTCGCCTCCAGTTCATCTGCTGATTTGACCGGAATGGCAATTAAATGGAGTTGAAGTTCCTCCTCCTCGACCGATATTGGGAAAATTTTCTCGATTAGAAGCAGAGATTCAAACTCCAAAGGGATTTTTAAAATGACTTTTCTACTGACTGCCAGTTTTTTTAAATTGAATTTAATTTCGACACAGGATTGAATTACAAGTTCCTGAAACGTTTTATAGATGGTTTTTTTCTTAACATAATCGTGGAAATCCTGTGATTTCAGGTTGTAATTACCAGTATCGAGAAAATCGGATAATATTTTGGAAAAACCGGTTCCCTCTTTTCTCAGACTATTTATGAAATCATTGAAGGTTTTTTGTGCGGTCAGATAGTCCTCCTTGAAGGACGCCTCCGAATATGTGTTGGAAAAACAGGATTCTCCTGTTTCCATAAGAACATCCGTTTTTAAATACGAATCGTAATGTGTTTCAAGTTTATTGGCTATGTATCCCAGTTCCTTCAGGTTTTTAAAATATTGTTTTGATTCCAGCCATTGGGCAAATTGATTCCTTGAAATGGGAATCCCTGTTTCCTGAACCACCATTTCGAAAAAAATACTGAAGAAATTTCCACCAAAACGTTGAAGTAGTTCCCTCAAACCGGGCTTTAGAAATTTCTGAACACTTTCTCGCAAGCGTCTGCCAATAAGAAAACCATAGACCCTGGAAACGGTATGAATGGGATTAATCAAGTTTGCCAGGCTGTCCTGCATCCCCAAAAACAACCTGACCGATTCCGGTGAGGAGTTCTGATTGCCGGGCTGGTAAAGATTGGGCACCACAACGGATCGGATAATATTCATTTCAGTCTCGGTCAGATTCGACTTACTGATTAATACCTTTCTCCCGGTGATGAAACGATGAATATTATTTATTAAGTGTATTTCAAGCAAGCTCTGGGTAGAAGCCGAACGATGAACCTGTATCTTTGAATTGATATCTGAAATCAGAACATCAACCGTGTTAATATTCTCTCTTTTAGAGGTATTGATATCGTCATATCTGAAGAAAAACAGGCACTGCTTCCAGAGATCGGGGTCGATTTGACTTCTGGCCAGGGATATCATGCTTCTCATAATACCAAAAAGCTCGGCTCGAGTCAGAGGCATATCCCCGATCTTCAGTCGTTTTTCATCAATAGTCTGGGCTTTTTTGTACAAGTAACTGAATAGCTGACTGTTATTTTCACTGGCGAAAGCTTCCCCTCCATCATCATCAATTAGATAATTTTTGAAAGCATCTATCAGCTTTTCTGTGCTCATCCCCTGGGTCATATCGACAAATTGGCTAGACAAGGCAGCAACAGCAGCACTACGTGAATTGATCTCGTTTTGAAAGGTCTGAAATAGTGGCAGGTAACGAGTATAAAGATCAGCAATTAAAATAACATTAACAGCTTCTTCATCGGTTAAAATGATTCTATTACCGGAAGAAATCTCTGCCAATTTCTCCCTCAATGATTGGTCTATTCCGGAGAAGTCCTGCATTGAACGTGCTATGGCCTGCATCGATTTTTCCCTGTCAGCCCGCTCCAGTATTTTTTGTTTTAGAAAATTATTCTTTGCTATGGGCTCAGGAATGGTTTTAAACTTCAGATCCGGTTTTGATATCAGTTGGACCATCAATTGATTAGTCAGTCCGGCTACAAGAATCTTTCGTTTTTCTGCAAGAATTTCGGAAAAGACTAAAGGTAAAGAACAGGGAATTCCTTTTATCTGACCCATTTGAACTAGCAGAACATTATTAACTTCTTTCAGCACTCTCCATGATATTTGTCGTAGATATTTATAATTGCTGTTAATGTCTACTTTTTCTTCAATGGAAACTCGTTCCCTTGGGCCATCTTTTTGTCCCGCATTGATAAGACGTTTTTGAACTTTTGTACTGGTAATCTTGAATTCAGAAAAATCAACGGTGAATCCTCGACTGTTGATAATATCTTTAAGAATTTCAACATCCTGAATTGAGCTTGGAGGAACCAGATTGATAAAACGAACAACTTTGGTTGCTTCCCCCGAGCCAACGGATTCGCCTTTATTTCGATCTCCACCTGGATTTTTTATATAACTGCTGGATTTCATGCCGTTAAAATCGAAATATGGTTAATGATCCGAGAGAAGAAAAATTCAACTGAAAGCATTTTCGTTATCAGGTTAAGAAAAGGGAATTAAGAATTCAATATAAATCGAATAAACCCATCCTGGTTTGAGTTCCATTTTTATAATACGGATTTTGCCATCACCTCTGTTCCAAAATTAATTATCAGTTGACCAGAGGTATGGCAGAAACGCTATTTTTGGGAGAACCTTCAATTAACTTATCACTGTATGTAAGATAAACAAGCACATGACGGTTTTTATCATAGAACCTGATGACCTGAATTTTTTTAAATAGAATGGATGTGCTTTTTTTAAAAACCTGGGTGCCATCCAGTTTTCCTGACAGGATATCAGGTGTTAATTGAATCGGCCCGGTTTGTCTGCACGCAATGGAAGCGTCTGAGGGATCCTCTGCCAGTCCTAATCCTCCGGTAATCCCTCCCTTTTTCGCTCGGCTCAGATAGCAGGTGGCTCCCGGCACCTGGGGATCATCAAAAGCCTCAATTACAATTTTATGATTTGGCCCTACAAATTTGAATACGGTATCAACGCTACCGATCTCTTCACTCCAGCACAGCAAGGGAAATAACAGAGTAAACATGATTAGTAATGTAAGTTTTTTCAATTGTTTTCTCCAAATCGGTCAGTGTTTATAATTCCATACAAGGTTATTCCTAAAAAATACATATAAAAACCTTATATTTTAGAAGGATAAAAATAAAGATGGTGCTTGAGATTCAATCAGGTTCCTGCTAAAGTCTAGACAATTCCATTATAATATTTATCGGCCATATGACCACACAGAAGGAAAAACAACCATGAAACATATCGCCCAGATTTGCAAACAATGCGGATCTCAAACCAGGGGGCAGGTATACAACAAAGAGCTCCTGGATAAAGATGATTTAGATCGTATACGAATTTGCGGTTCCTGTAAAAGTGAATACTTTGTATTTGATGATCTTTCCGATTCTAAAGATATGAGACTGGTTGATGATCTCTTTAAACAGGTTTATAACAGGATCGGTATTGATGAAGAGCATGCCATTGTAATTGCAAAAAGAATGTTTATTAATCAATTGAAAATACGGTAAGGAGCCGACATTGCAGTCAAACTGTAGGTTCCTGGACTTAAAGCCTCTATTCAATATCAGTCAGGATGTCATTAATGACCAGTCCGGCAATGGTCAACCCAAAGATCGCGGGAATTGTACTAATACTGCCATTCACTGCCCTGTTTTTGCCCTCCTCCATAATTCCGGGAGCATGACCTATCTCTTCCGACCATACCGCCTTAATGCCACTTTCAATACCTGAATGGCGAAGCTTCTTCCGAAGAATTTTTGCCAGACGACAATGTCTTGACTCAAACAGATCTCCCGTTCTGATTTTGGTAGGATCTACCCTGTTTCCTGCTCCCATGCTGGAATACAATCTGGAACGTTTTTGGTATGCAAAGTGCAAAAAGGCAAGCTTACAGTTAAAGACATCAATAGCATCGATAATCACATCAAAATCGTCTTTTAAAACATCGGGCATGGTCTCTTTAGTGATAAAAAAATCCTGCGTTTTACAGATGCAATTGGGATTAATGTCCAGCAATCTTGCTTCCATGACATCAACTTTTTTTTTGCCCAGAGTCGAGTTTAAAGCAATCAGTTGCCTGTTAATATTGGATACACTGACGATATCGGCATCATGCATGGTTAGATGAATTACACCGGCTCTGACGAGGGCTTCGGCGATATAGGCCCCTACGCCTCCCAATCCAGCCAGGAAAATATTTTTCGATGCTATTTTCTTTAAACCTTTATCTCCGATTAAGAGTCTGGTTCTTTCATGGAAATCATTCACTGCTTAAATCCAGTCTGGGTAAAATTTCAGTTGTGTTCATTAAGATTTGCCTTTTAATGATCTTAGCATTTTCACTTCTATATGATGCGAATGCTTCAAAGATTTCAAGCAGATATTCCGGGCTGTTTCTCGTTCTTGCTCGTCCGAATGGTGGGATATCAGGAGCATCGGTTTCTAATACAAAGGCTGAAAGAGATAATTCTTTGACAATCTTTTGCAGCCGGTGCGATCGTTCATAGGTAATAACCCCGCCAATCCCCAGCTTGAAGCCAAGATCCAGGTATTGTTTAGCCTGCTGCAGACTGCCGGAATAGCAATGCACAATGCCGCCTTGGTCGAATCTTTTTTGTTTCATAAGTTTAACAGACTGATCATGAGCTTTTCTTACATGCAAAATGAGAGGTAATCCCACGTCCTTTGCTAATTCAATTTGGTTTTCAAAAAACTCCATCTGACGGGATTCGTCATAATCCTTTATGAAAAAATCCAGTCCTGTTTCGCCCACAGCGACGATACTCGCGTCCTGTTTTAGAAAACGCTCCAGATTCTGACAAGAGGATTGATCAACATTGTTCAAAAAGCAGGGGTGCAATCCCAAAGCCGGATGGAGATTATACTTACTTTTTGACAGGGATAAAATAGTGTCCCAGCCTTTTTCTGTTACACCTGGTATAACTATTTTATTAATACCTGTTCTTTCACATCTTTCCAGAATCTGGTCACGATCGGTTTCGAATTCGGAACAATCCAAATGACAATGTGTATCGATCACAGGAGAAATTAAAAAATATTTATTAATAAATACAAAAAATGAAAAATATTAGGTGCGATTTATGGGAATGGTAAACCAAAACTGACTCCCTTCTCCCACTTTGCTTTCAACCCATATTTTCCCACCGTTTTTTTCAACAAATTCCTTACATAAGATGAGTCCCAAGCCGGTACCGACCTCATCATTTGTCCCTTTACATGAAAAATTATTGCTGATTTGAAATAGCTTCTTACTATTCTCCTCCGAGATGCCAACTCCTGAATCCTTTACAAAAATATTAAGAAAAGTATCTTTTATCAAAGCGTTGATATCGATACGACCATTTTCGGGTGTAAATTTGATTGCATTGGAAATTAAATTTCTAACCACTGTTGTAATCATATTAACATCACCATATGCAGTAAACTCTGATTCCAGATTGGAATTGAGGCTGACTTTTTTGCCAAAAGCTTGTGCTTTCAGTAAGTCAATTGTTTCGTTAACAACCTGATTGACATTGAATTTTACAGGTAACCAATCAAAGGTACCTAACTGCACGCTCGACCAGCTCAGAAGGTTTTCTAAAAGTCTGTACATATTCTGAGCAGAGGAGTGGATATTATTAATAAATTTGATTATTTGTGTATTTGAGAGTGATTCAAATCTGTTGAGCAAGATTTCGGAAAATCCTAGTAGGTGATTGAACGGGTTTCTTAAATCATGGGCAATAATAGAGAAAAATTTATCCTTGGTTGCATTGGCTTCAACCAGTTTTTCTCTGATTTGCTTCATTTGCAACTGTGTTCGTACCCTGGCAATGAGCTCAGCATGATTAAAGGGCTTATTAATATAATCAACCGCTCCTGATTCTAATCCTTTCACGATACTGGCTGTATCACTTTTTGCGGTTAAAAAAATAACCGGAATTGAGTTATGTTTCGGATCATTTTTTAGATGAGAACAAACTTCAAAACCGTCCATTTCAGGCATCATGATGTCCAGCAATATCAAGTCATATTCGATTGAACGTACTTTTTCCAAAGCTGATTTTCCATCCCTGGCAAATGTCATTTTATACCCCTCGTTCTTTAACACATTTGCTACTACTTGGATGTTCTTAGGTATGTCGTCAACGATCAGTATCTTAAAAACTTTGTTGTCCGTATTCATTCATACTCTCTTTGTTCTCACTTAAAGCCCAGTCATTTCTTCGGCATTTCACAGTCAACTAACTCAATCCTATGTTACAAAACGGATGACAAAACAAACAGGGTTTTATTGTCTAAATTACACTCTTCTGTTTTTTGATTCTAAGTTCACCCAATTCTAATCCATTTCTGACTTTTCTGAGAATCAACTCGTGCTAAACATGCAAGTTGCATTTTTGTGGGACAAGTCATTTTTTATTAGAACAGAATACTCTATAATTTCTTTTATTAGCTGTTCTGATATATAATATCAATTTTGGTATCAAGTAGGTTTATCGGGGACATGCATACGCGCTACCCTTAATCATATAACAGACCACTATTCAATGGACATCTGGCAATTATCTGTTTTTTACGAAGTGATAAAATTGGAGAGTTTTTCAAAAGCGGCTGAGGCTATTCATATATCTCAGCCCACCGTTAGCAATCACATAAAAAATCTGGAAGACTATTTTGGATGCCCTTTGATCGATCGAGTTGATAAAAAGGCTCTTCCGACAAAAGCCGGGTTGCTGTTATTTGAGTACGCCCGCAAGTTGATCAAACTTAAGGAGGAAATGGAAACCGCAATTGCCGGTTTTCAAGGGCTGTTCAAAGGGAATCTGACTATTGGTGCCAGCACGATTCCAGGCGGTTATATTCTGCCGAAATTGATAGGTGAATTTCGGAGATTGTATAACGATATCACTATCAGCATGACAATAGCAGATTCGAAAGAGATAATGGATAATGTCCTGATCGGTGAAGCCGAATTGGGAATTATTGGAACCAAATGTCATCATAATAAAATACTTCAGGAAAAGCTGATTGATGATGAGATGTATCTCATTGTTCCAGTTGACCATCCTTGGAGTTCCAGAAACACAATAATGATTGAGGAACTGAAAAATGAACCCTTTATCATTCGGGAACAAGGTTCAGGTACGTTAAAATCGATTCAGGAAAGTCTGGGAAAAAGAGCATTAAAATATGATCAATTGAATATTGTTGCAGAACTGGGAAACACAACTGCGGTAATCCAAGGTATAAAAAACAACCTGGGAGTTTCCATCCTATCTCCGGTTTCCATA
The DNA here is from genome assembly GCA_018829445.1 of bacterium. GTDB lineage: Bacteria > SAR324 > SAR324 > XYD2-FULL-50-16 > XYD2-FULL-50-16 > JAHJTV01. The sequence continues at coordinate 52,432 of JAHJTV010000020.1, read as the reverse complement.
CGAGATGATCTTAACAATAATACTTTGAAGGCCTTGAAAATTGATGGATTAAGTTTCAAACGCTGCTTTTACCTTATTCGACACAAAAACAGAACTCCATCTCCGCTACATGAAGCATTTACAAGTTATCTAAAGAGTAAAGAAGAGCTGATTTAATTTAATCAAATCATGGGGGTGTAAAGAGGGATATGATAGGGGGCATAAGGGATGACAGGGTACAAAAACATCCCTTATTAAACCATTCAGGAAAAGAGACTAATTAACTCATAAACACTAACTGGCTCTTTTTTGATTCACCAAATCCATAGGTCTTTCATTTAAATCGGAAAGTGTATAGGCGATATATCTTATAAACGAAGACCCGGAAAACCTGGGTTGTATTACCTGTACTCCCAGATCATTATTTACTATTCTTCTAATCGTCTTCTCGTCAAGTTCCGGGCTGACTTCGACGGCAGCCAAATCTTCGTAAGTTTCGATTTGCCTGAACAGTTCAGTAAAAAAGTTTTCTGACTCGACAGAAGGTCCATCAAAAATCTTGAGATAAGGACCGTAACTACTTCTCAATGCATCTCTTCTTTTATTATCTGAGAATCCATCCACTTTTGGTCCAACTTTGATAATTTCATAAAATGTTACTTCCTTTTTTTCGATAATAACTTCTTTTGACATATCTCCCTCTTAACAAAGGTTTGTATTGACCATAAATATTGACTATTTCGGAATGGTTTCTTATCCAGTAATTGGTTAAGCCTGGACTGTCAGCAGAAAATAAACGAATGCAAATTGATGTCTTAAAGCCCACTTGAAAACGTTACCTGAATATATTTTACTGCCTGAGAGTATCGAATCAAGCTTCCTTCGGATTTGTATACCCGCTATCAGCTTTGAGTGAAGCCTTAGAATATCCTTATTCCAGTTGAATACATGTTAATTATCAAAGTTCATTTGTCTTTACAACTGTTTTTTTAGGATTAGTATCCTATTCAATCATTTCATTCTTAATCTCATGACACTACTATTTCAAGTCATTTTGTATCATTAACAGTCATTATAATCAAATCAATTTCTGTCCACGATCTGGCTATTATGGCACCAACGGCCATAACTCACTGGGATTAGAGGAGAATATCATGCTTTCCTTCGTGGTGGGGTGAGTGATCTGAAGAGAATGAGCATGAAGTGCGATGGCTTTTAATGGAAATTTTTCCTTTGAACCGTATCTAAAATCACCCAAAATCGGAAATCCTAAATTTGAAAATTGTATGCGTATTTGATGATGTCGGCCAGTCTCCAATTGGATTTCCACCAGGGAGATCTCTTTTTGATACAATAGTCTCCTGTAACTCAGTTTTGCATCCTTACCGGTTCCATCCGTTACGATTCTGCTTGTTACTCCCATTCGTTCGATTTGGTCCACCAGCGTACCGGAAGTGGGAATTTTCCCTTTGACCAGAGCGATATATGACTTTTTAATCGTTTTTTTACGAAATTGTTCGGACAGTCTTGAAGCTGCTTTGGAGGTCTTTGCGAATACGACTACTCCCGATACCGGTCTATCCAACCGATGCACCAAACCTAGATAAACATTCCCCGGTTTATTAAGAGTTGTCTTTAGATAGTGTTGAACATGATGGTACAGGGATTTATCCCCGCTTTTATCACCTTGAATAAGCACCCCAGCCGGTTTATTAACAACCAGGAGATGATTATCCTGATAAATGATATCTAATGGAAACATTGATAGATTTATAACCTGTAAACAACTAATTGGTGTCTAGCAGAAAACCATGGAAAGTAGAACTGTCATTTGATTAACACACAGAGTTTTAATAAGAATATATCTGCTTTCAACGATCAATCATTATACATGCCAGTCTGTCTCTGACTATCTGACAGTTAATGGTTAAGGATGTAGATATGCTCGCATCCACATCACGTAAATGGGCTGCTAAAAGAATGACCATCCATATTCAGCCATTATAAAACTGATATCGCTTTGCAGTTGCCGAGCCAGTTCAAATGCTCCTTTCACTTTGCCTTGATTACCTGTTATGATTTTTAGATATTTTAACGATTCTTCCAACCTGATCCGATATTCTGCTTCTCTCATTAATCCATTGCTTTCCTTGGCAATCCAGGCTGCCTTCAAAAAGGGATCAACTTCCTGGGGCTTTGTTAAAATAGAGTATTCAAGATGTTGGGAAATCACATTTTTACAGCGATTGAATAATCTGTCAGCGACCAGACGGCTTTTTTCCTTGTCACCGCTGGCAATGGAAAGCTGAAAATCTGTGACAATTGTCATCGTGCTGATCATATTTTTTTGGAGAATAAGATCTTTTGTAATGTCCGGTATACTTTTAAGTAAATCACTTACAAGCTGCTTCAAAACCGGAATTCTGGCAATAAGCAATCCCAAGGTTAAAACTACCAAAATTACATAGTTGGCCGTTTTACCATTTCCAACCGATCGAGACATATCATGTTGTAATGAAGCTTTACAGGCTGCTTTGATCTCCTCTTCATCAATAATGCTTGATATATAAACGGATCCTTTCAATTTAGCATTTAACATGGCCAAACCTCCAAGCTTATCACGAATGGACATCATGGAAGTAGTCTGTAATATTGCCCTGTTTAAGGATTCAGCTGCTTTTTTTACTTCCGTGTATTCGCTTTCTTTTATGGAGTTGTATTCGGAATTGTAACGATCTCTTAATAATTCAAGATATCTTAGGTAAATCTTAATAAACCAGCTAACATTAAAGATGCTTAAACCACCGTTATTAACGGCAGATCCGATTTCTACAAATGAATTCTCTAAAACTCCCAGTTTTTTCTGATCCAGTCCACTCTGCAGCGCATCGTTAAAAACCTGTATACCGTTAATTGCTCTTAAATCAGGATAATAAGGATGTTTTTTTAACAATTTGATGATTTTACTCCTGGGATCCAACACCTCTTTTGATTCAGAAAAGCGGTTTACTTCGTCTCTTAATTCTACAAGATTTGGAGGCCGTTTAAAGAAAATCGGACGCTTTTTTTTCTTCTTGGGATATTTTAGTTTTTTACCAAGAAATTCAGGAGAATCAGGAAATTTTAAAAGTAAACCGCTGACATTTTTAACGATATCCTCTGACTTTGGGGTGCGATCTTCAAAAGTAGCTTGCCAGGTTAGTACTTTTTGCCTGGATTTTGTTTTATCGGATTTTAGATTCAATCCGCTGGCAATGGACTTATCGAAAAGTTGACGAATGATTCCCATCGATTTTTCTGCTTTCAAAGTAAAAATATCTGGTGAATTTCACTTGTGAGTCCAGGGCACATAATTGTATGAACAACCCACTTCCATATAAAATTGTGCATAATGGAATTCCCTGTAGTTATCGAGCGGCTATAATGATTCCAAGTCCATTTTTGACACCGGATAAGATGATTCAATTAATAATAATACTGATTAATTCAATAAAATATTAAAAACGCATCGACAAAGTTAGAGTCGATGCGTTTTTAATCCCATCATTTTTTGATATGTTTTTGAGGTATGCGAAATCTATACAAAACTTCGTAAGGGAAGGAAATCAATAAAATATAGCTGTGTTTTAATAAACATTCTACTTAACACCATGATTTGACATAAAATTTGAATATTTTTGATCATAGGTTATAAGATGATTATGGAGCTGATTCTTGAAAAATTCCAAAAGCTCTTTCTGAATTCCTTTTTTTTGGATCGTATGTCGCTTGTGGAACTCTGTTACCCGTTCTGCCAGTTCATCATGTTCCTTTTTGTGTTCCTGCTGATATTTATAGCCATGTTTTTTAAATAGACTCTCCTCATAGATGAAATGTTTGACCGTATAGACACTTAAGTGAACCAGGATCTCATCCAGCTTTTTTCTGTCTTCGCCCTCCGCTATACGATCATGGAGATCATTAATCATATCAATGATTTTTTTATGCTGCTTATCCAAAGATCCAATTTTGACACTGTAGATTTCGTCCCAGTCCATAAATGGCATAATCATCCTTACTTGACTCATATCATTCCGGTTGTGAGTTAAGTTATTAAAAACACAGGTAGTCTCATCAACAATTCAGAGAAGAATCGGATATTATGTCAATGCTGTGTTCAGTAAGTTATCTCATCTTTTCTTGTTCTCGCGGTCTCTGAGGCAGTCTAATATATTGATTTTGTTTCCGGGCGTTATAATTTAGCTGCTTCGTATTTGAGATTGATAACAGCCTATCATTAAACAGCATGGATTTCTAGTTTTTTTATATTGAAGTTGATTTATTCAATTCATAACAATTGATAAACTTGATTTAATAGTTCTCCCAGCTTGCTACCAGGAACCAGAAAATGGCTCAAAGGAAGTATTAAGTTATACTGGCGCTTGATTCGAGACGTATATGAGTTGTTAATATTTCCATTCGTGCTATTATTATATCATTAAAACAGCAACATGAATATCTTGATAAGAGATGGTATTATTCTGAGATAAAAGGGCAAAAACAGGATCAAACAGGGTTATTTACACAATGGATGATAAGGATTTTTCAATAACGACTGAAGAACTCGGCGAGTTCTTTTTTCCCATCATTGAAGCTTATATAAAAACAGTGGAAGGTGCATTGTCTCAAACGAAAAACAAAGATATGTCAGGGGCACTATGGAAACTGATTCCAGAAGACAGCCATGTGGTAGATCTAAAAAAACAACATGCGATTGTCAGTTCCTGGGATCAGTTTGATCTGTTTCTTAGGAGAGAAGCCAAGTTTTACGGGTTTATCGAGGAGAAGCAAAGTGGTTTGGTCGAGATTGATTTTGTCATATGGGTGTTTTTCTCACCTGCAACAGCCAATAGTTTTTTCAATCATCTTGTTGATAAACCAAAACATTTTAATACAAAAGCCATTATAACACTGCCATTTGTCAAATTGCTGGATCCAGTCATTAAAAAATTGGATTATTTTTTGGCCGCTGACAATGATAGCGCCTCCAAAAAGATATCCAAGACTCTGAAAATCCTGGATTTAGGGGATAGATATCTGAATGATCAGGATTTTACCATTCTGGATTCTCACATTAAAAAATCCATTGTCCAACTTACCCAAGCCGAAACCGGTCAACTTTTAAAAGATATCAAAAACCCGAATGCGTCATCTATTCTTCTGAAAAAACGTCTCAATGGATTATTTAGAATCGGGTGGAGATATTTCAGATCTAAAAACGAATTGGAAACCCGGTACTTTAAGAAACTTCTCTTAGAGGATTTGCCTGAGCGAGAGAAAGGACTAAAATTAATGTCAAAAAAAATCACCGATTGCATGGATGAATCTAATGCCTGAATATCCATTGCATCGTTATTTCGGCAGGTACTGACACGAAAATATAAGGCCAAATGCTTTCACAACATTTTGGTTTTCCCCCACCCTACTTTTCTATTCAGTAAGCACCACAATTATTTTCGTTGCAGAGTGAGCACGAGTACCATGCTCACTCTGCAACCCAAGTTTAAATGGCTTGAGATAAAGCTTTGAGTTTGTTAAATGATATGGTTTTGAGACCAAAATACTGGATTATAAGACATGTCAGAAATCATATCCCAGTTCCAGCTCGATTTTTTTATCCGGATTTGGAAGAGATCAATCAGCAACTGTCGTCTTTCAATTAAAAAGCTATTGTATTTCTTTACTGTTTTAAGGATAATTGCACGATGTAGAGCTTTTTTCTGACCACTTACCTAAAATCCATTTCTTGTTTTGCCGGATAATGGATATATCATTTGAATTCATACACTTAACTAAGTCTTTTAAACACAAATGAGTTATCAGCGAAAGGGCATTACTCGTTATATATCACCTGATAATAACGAGTAAACTTGATGGTTTAAAGACACATCAAATCAGGGGTGTGAAAAATAAGAATTTGCGTTTTCTACAAATTGGGAAATGTTGACACTATGGAACCTCAACTAAGTTCACCGCTCCAGCATTCTAAAGTTTATTATTATACATTCATTGTTTTATCAATAACCAGCATAGCTACAATTTTCTCCATTTTCTATCAATTCAATTTTCAGCAGAAACCGTCGATTATCAATCTCCACATCGCCTTTCTAGTCTTAATCTGGCTCCTGTTCATCATTTTGATTCTTCGCTTCCGTTATCATCACCTATCCAGATCACGAAACAGTATTAAAGAAAACAATCAGAGGGAGTTGGAAGAGAGACAAAAAGCCCTGTTATCATCGATACCGGCATATGTTTTGTTTAAAGATGTAAACCACAAATACACCAATGCTAATTTTGCCTTTTTACAGTTGATTAATGCTGAGGATGACATTAAAGGAAAATCCGATTCCGATTTTTTCTCTGATGAAATGGCTACAATGTTGGAAGAGCAGGACAAAAAAATACTGGACAATAAAATGCCCATCTGCAATCTGGAAGAGCAGTTCACCACTTTGAACGGTAAAACCGGTTGGTTATTGAGCTCCAAAGCTCCCTATTACGATGCTGAAGGGCAAATTGCCGGAATTATAGCCGTTTCAATTGATATAACGGATCAAAAACATACAAAAGATGCCTTACGGCAAAGTGAAGTCAACTTTTTTGAATTTGCAAATAATCTGCCCCAGGTTATTTTTGAAATTGATGGGGAGACCAAGTTCAATTTTATGAATAGATATGGGCTTGAATACTTTGGTCTGACAAACAAGGAGCTTGAAAGCGGGTTAACCTTTTTTGATATTTTCATTGAAGAGGAAAAAGAGAAATTGCGAAAGAATCTGGAAAGAGTTCGCAATAATGAACGATCAGATTCAGCTGAATATATCGCCCTTCGCAAAGATGGCAGTACTTTTCCGGTACTTCAGTATTCTGCTCCCATAGTAAATAATAACAGTGTCGTGGGCTTTCGAGGGATTATGATAGACATCATAGAACGAAAGCAAACCGAAGAACTGCTAAAGTACTCCAAAGGTGTGGCAGAAATGTACAGTCAACAGCTGGAAGAACGTAATGAAAAGATCGAAGAAAGCCGTAAAGAAGTACTGGCGATGATGGAGGATGCAAATCTGGCACGACAAAAAGCTGAAGAAGCCAATCTTAAGTTGGAGGAAGCGTTAAAAAGGGAGAAGCAGCTGGTACTCGCAGCTGATAAGGCAAATCGTTCCAAGAGTGAGTTTTTAGCCAATATGAGTCATGAAATTCGGACACCCATGAATGGAGTTATGGCGATGACTCATCTTCTACTCAATACCGATTTGACAACAGAACAGAAAGAATGTGCGGAAACTGTAAAGGACAGTGCAGATTCCCTGTTAACCATAATCAATGACATCCTGGATTTTTCCAAGATTGAAGCCGGAAAAATGGAGCTGGAACAAAGTGACTTTAACCTCCATTCCACCGTGGAAAACATGATCGATATCCTGGCGGTTAGGATCGATAGTCCCGATACCGAATTAATCAGTTCCGTAGACAACAACGTTCCGTCTCAATTGAAAGGTGATCCGGGACGATTACGCCAGATTTTGACTAATTTAATTGGTAATGCCATAAAATTCACTAAAAAAGGGGAGATTGTATTAAAAGTCAGCCTGTTATCCGAAAGCGATCATATAGCCAAAATTCACTTTAATGTTTATGATACTGGAATTGGCATCCCCGAAGACAAGATCGATTCTCTGTTTGAGTCATTCACACAGGCTGATAGCTCGACTACTCGAAAATATGGAGGTACTGGGTTAGGTTTAACCATATCCAAACAACTCGTGGAGCTGATGGGAGGTGAAATCGGCGTACAAAGCAGAATCGGTGAAGGGTCACAATTTTGGTTCATAATCCCTTTTGAAAAGCAGATTATCCAAAAGAGAGCAGGTAGCCAGGATCGATCGGAAAAATCCTTAAGTGGAAAGCGAATATTGGTTGTGGATGATAATGCTTCTTCACGCGCCATGCTCTCCAATCTGCTTTTTACCTGGGATGTTGATGTTGAGACTTCAGAAAATGCTCATGTTGCCATGCTCAAACTAAAAAATGCAGTCTATCAGGAAATGCCTTTTCATATAGCAATTCTTGATAAATTCATGCCTGGCATCAACGGGGAAACACTGGGAAAACAGATCAAGAGTAACCCCGTTATTAACCAAACCGCGCTGGTATTGCTCACCTCCATGGGAGAACGAGGCGACGCTGTTCGATTTGAGAAAGCAGGTTTTTCCGCCTATCTGACAAAACCGGTCAGACAATCCCAGCTCTATAAAACTCTTTTAATAGTCCTCGGCTTTGAAGCATCAAGTGAATCCTCAAAAGCCGGGATTGTTACAAGGCATAATGTTGATGAAAAAGGGAAAAATATCATACGGTTACTGTTGGTCGAAGACAATAAAATCAACCAGAAAGTTGCTTTGAAGGTACTAAGTAAAATAGGATATGATGCTGATATTGCAAACAACGGCAGAGAGGCGATTGAGACCCTTGAAAAAGCTGAATATGATCTGATATTAATGGATTGTCAGATGCCGGAAATGGACGGCTATGATGCAGCAAGGCATATCAGGGACCAGGAAAGCAGGGTTTTAAATCACGACATACCTGTTATCGCAATGACCGCGAATGCCATGAAAGGTGATAGGGAGAAATGCCTTGAAGCTGGAATGAATGACTACATTTCGAAGCCAATTAATATAAAGTCCTTATCCGACGCCATCGAAAAATGGACCATTATGAAAGCTTAAGTTAGAAATCAATTCCAAATATTACAGCATTCATCAATATTAAAACATATTCCATTCAAGTTCAAACTATAACCCATTTACACATAATTGTGAGACTGCAAATGAATTCAATCAGGACCCATAAACTTATTGATCCAACGCTATGCGGCAACCCTTTAGAATTAAAAACAAATTACAGCAGAATCGAATTAATCACTTCCTCAAAAATGGCCGTTGATGAAAAAGGGCTGATTCACGGGGGATTTATTTTTGGATTGGCGGATTATGCGGCGATGTTAGCTGTTAACGATCCCAACGTGGTTCTCGGCTCTTCCGAATCCAAATTCTTAAAACCTGTCAGAGTTGGAGATACCGTTATCGCTGAGGCAATCATTAGCAGTACAGATAAGAAAAAAAGATTTGTTGATGTTGGGGTGACCAGAGATGGCGTGCCGGTTTTTAAAGGATCATTCACCTGTTTCATTTTAGACAATCATGTACTGGATTAATAGAAGCTGGTAAAAGCACTGTTTTCTTCTGTCACAAAAACACCATTTGAGATGTAAATATCCTGAAAATGGGGAATAAAGCTTTTTTCGATTATCTTGTCTTTAAAACATCAAGAGAGACAAATTTTTAAAGATTAAATTTTACCAGGGCGTTTTTCAAATCCTTCATTAGAATTGGTTTAGTAATAAATTCATCCATACCGATTTCAAGGCATTTTTGCCTGTCATCTTTCATTGCCTTAGCAGTTATTGCAACAATCGGTATGGTTGATAGGGAGTGTTGTTTCTTTTCCAACTTTCTGATAATTGTGGTTGTTTCAAAACCATCCATTTGAGGCATCAGACAATCCATAAATATTAAATCATATTTGTTTTTCTTGAGGTTGTTTAAAGCTTCAATCCCGTTGGAGGTGATATCCACATCGTATCCCAGCTTCTCTAGCATACCGGTCATGATAGCTTGATTAACTTTGTCATCTTCCACTACCAGCAGTTTCTTGTTTTTTCCCGATTTTGATTTGGAAACAGTCTCTAATGGTTCATAGACGGACAGGTCATGAATCTGTACAGAATCCTTTTTAATAAAGGGCAGTGTAACCCAAAACTGACTTCCAACCCCAACTTTGCTTTTAACACCTACTTCTCCTCCCATTAATCCCACCAGATTTTTTACGATGGGCAAGCCTAAACCCGTTCCACCATAACGTCTGGTGGAAGAAGTGTCAGCTTGAGTAAAAGCCTGAAAAATTTTATTGATAGAGTCGTTAGGAATACCTATGCCTTGGTCGCTGATTTCGAATTTCAATTTGATATGCTTTTCCCCCTCCTCCACCATTGTGATACTGAGATTGACTTCCCCCTCTTTTGAAAATTTCAGTGCGTTTGCTAATAGATTTGATAGGATCTGGTTTAGCCGATTGGGATCACCCTGCAAAGAATCACATATTTTCTTGTCGATCGAATAATTAAGTATCAGTCCTTTGGATTCAGCTGTTACCGAGAAAAGATTGATAATGCCCTTGATTATCTTGGCAAGGCTGAAATCCAGCTCCTCGATGACAAACTTCTCAGCTTCAATTTTTGATAGATCCAAAATGTCATTTAATATCTTAAGTAGAGCCCGACCGGAATTGAAAATGGTTTCAATACTGTCCCGTTGCTTTGGAGATAAATCCGACTGCAAAACGATTTCAGCCATCCCAAGTACACCGTTCATGGGTGTCCTCAATTCATGTGACATATTGGCAAGAAAATCCGATTTAGCTTCGTTTGCAGCCTCTGCTTGTTCTTTGGCAATTTTTAACTGCTTGTTTGTCCCTTTTAACTCTTTGATATATTGTTTTGTTTTTTGACTGAGCGACCATTTTTTTGTAAGCGCCAATGCCATTTGGATAACCATGACACTATCAAACGGTTTCCGAATAAACATCAGTTGATCCGTCATACCCAATTCTGCGACAATTTCTTCTAATGTATAGTCTGAATGAGCTGTACATAAGACTATTTCAATGTCCGGAAACTCCTGCCAGATTCTGGAGACTGTCGTGATCCCGTTGTATCCGGGTGGCATCCGGATATCCATGAAGATCAATGAAAAAGGATTCTCTTCTGCGGCTGCCTGTCTGACCATTATCAAGGCTTCATCTCCTTGATAAGCATGATCAATTGCAAAGCCCTTTGTGAGATGAATCTGGTAGCGCTCTTTTCGTACATCTGACGAAAACAACTGCCGTTCCAGATTTCTCATCTCTTCATTTTCTTCAGTTTTCGATGAGAGTATCTTCTCAAAATCTCTGTGAATGCTCTCATTATCATCTGCAATCAATATTCTATACATAAGCTCTAAGTACAGTAGATCTTAGACGTATCAATCTTGCTCAATGCGGTTCAAAGATTTTTTTTCTTAATTCAAATGAAGACTTATACCGATAGATTAACACAAAACATCATTCTACCTCCTGGTCGAAACCTTATTCAATCAGATGAACTTCCTTCAATGACTTATATCTTGTTACTTTGTATCCCTGTCAGCAAAAGATTTGCAAGGATTATCAATTAACTATTATCGCATACGCAAGATAGTACGTTATCAAATCATAGATAACAAGGTATAAAAAGTATCCTCTGTTTGTTTGACCTATTTCAATTCAATTATATCATTCAGATTTAAGACAACCATTCTCTGGTTAATCCAAGGTTAAAAAAAAAATAGGTAACATAAGAATTCAAAACGCATCCGGTAAAACTGCAGACTCCAGATTGTATTTTTTATATGACTCCGTAAATTAAATCCATAGCTTTTTACAGCTATGCCAAATGCATAGATCATGTCACGGCATGTGAAGACAACACCTGGGCTATACAGCAGGTTAGTTTCTTTACCGTAGGAATATGTAAAAACTCGTTGGGTCCATGTGCATTGGAATGTGGACCCAGCACACCGGTTATCATGAACTGGGCTTCAGGAAACTTGGTTGCCAGTAAATTCATAAATGGAATTGAACCACCTTCACCCATAAATACTGGACCTCTACCAAAATAGGTCAAAGAAGCCTCATCCAGAGCTTTCTCAAGCCATCCACTTAATTCGGGAGAGTTCCAGCCCTTGGTGCTGTCAAGTACCTTAAACTGGACTTTTGCATTATAGGGAGGCTTGGATTCAAGTATCTCTTTCAAGTGGTTAATTATTTTTTTGGCGTCAATTGTGGGAGGAAGACGCAAGGATAATTTCATTGATGTAAAGGGTCGTAAAACATTCCCCGCCTCAGATGAATTGGGAATGCCATCAATACCCGTGTAGGAAAGGCTTGGACGCCACGTACGATTCAGAATAAGCTCTTTTGGATCATCAGAAACCATTTTAACATTTTCGAGTAAAGGGAATGATTTTTCAAAGTCCTTTCCTAATACCTCGGCAGCTTTTTCTGCCTGAAGAACTCGTTTATCAGGAATTGCGCTATTAACTCCATCAATTAAAATCCTACCGGTTTTTGTGTCTTCAAGGCGGTCCAGGATATCCCTTAAAACTCGAAAACTTGAAGCGATAACCCCCCCACCGTTACCGGAATGAATCCCCTCTTTCAATAATTCAACACTCAATTCTCCGATGATCGCACCCCTAAGTGATGTCGTAAGCCAGAGTTGATCATAATTTCCACATCCGGAATCGAGACAGATAACCAAATCCGGTGTCCCGATTTTATTCTGAAGCTTATCGATGTAAAAGGGTAGATCGCTGCTTCCACCCTCCTCACACGATTCTATGATCAGAACACAGCGGGCATGAGGTACTCCTTGTTCCTGTAAGGCTTTAATAGCAGTAATGGCAGAAAAAACCGCATAACCATCATCAGCAGCTCCCCTGCCATACAATTTATCATCGATCATAACAGGCTTCCAGGGGCCCTTATCCTCATCCCAACCAACCATTTCAGGTTGTTTATCAAGATGGCCATAAAGCAATACGGTCTTAACTGAATCGCTATCGTTTCCTGAACTATCCACATCGATGAATAGTAAAGGCGTTCGCCCTTCAATTCTTTCGATGGATAGCTTCAATCCAAAAACATTCTGCTGTTGACACCATTCAGCAACATTTTTTACTACCTGATCAATGAACCCATTATTCTGCCAGTTTTTATCGAATGCAGGGGATTTATTCGGAATTTTAATATAATCTGAAAGGTTCTGAATAATTGAATGATCCCATTTATCATTTATAAACCTTTTTAGTGTTTCGGTATCAAACGACATGTATACTCCTATTGATGAAATTATCCGCAGTGAATTAATCTATTTTTCGATTTGCCTGTTACGACATATCATTTCTATAAAAAAGGGTACGTTCTGGAATTCTTTAATATTACACGCTATCCTTTACAGGAGAATCCTGCCATCAATAAAACCATAAGAGGCTGCACTCAATGCTGTTTTTGGTGATGTATCTCCGGTTGATTTTATTGCTCAGATATCAGATCTGCCATTTTGGCCTATGGCACTTTTTATGTAGTGTAAGTATATGATATTATAATTTTGTTAAGCATGGTATTCAATTTGCAACAACTTCTATACCTGATAAAAATTTTTACGTTTATTAGAATTAATGCAATCAAACAAAAAACTTGACTAAAAAAATCCCGATGGTCAGCAAAATAATTCAATACAAATCGAAGAAGTGTTTAGGCTGTTTCATAGATTTACAAAAAAGTTGAGGATGTTTTATCAAAACCGTGAAAAAGATTTTAAAAACGCAGAAATCAAATACAACTTCAGTATAATCACATTCACTTAAAATAGTATTATAAAAATAAAAACGGAGATTTGAAATGAACAATTTTGATTCTACAGTATTAGCCTCTATTGAACTTGCCCAGGCGGAAGCGTTAAAACGAAAAAATAGCGAGCTTACAGAAATGCATCTGTTGTGGGGACTTGTTAAAAATCCCTCCTCTGTCTCCTCGAAGCATCTCAAAGAGGATCTCAAACTGGTTAAAGGCTTATTAGATCAGCTTCCAACAATGGAAAGGATTTCACTAGCTGACATCCGCCCCTCTTCAAAACTTTCTGAATGGTTTACCTTGGCTTCCTCTGATGCTATCCAAGCAGGAAGAGAAAACATAATCGAAGCAGATTTACTTCGTCACTTAAAAAAATTCTTTCCTCAGCTGTCAATGGAGATCCCTGAAACAGTTGAGGATGAAACACCTGAATTTCTGGAGAATCTAAACCGTTTAGCAGATGAAGGCAAATTGGACCCTGTTATCGGGAGGGCCACGGAAATTCGAAGAGTGCAGGAAATATTGTGCAGAAGAACAAAAAATAATCCAGTTCTGGTTGGCTCACCCGGTGTAGGAAAAACGGCAATTGTTGAGGGATTGGCCGGCCTGATTCAAAAAAACCAGGTGCCTGATATTATCCTGGGCAAAACAATCTATGCCTTAAATATTGGATCACTGATGGCTGGAACCAAATTTCGCGGGGAATTTGAGGAGAGGGTTAATCAGCTGGTTCGTTTTATAAAAAATAAGGGTAGAGAAGCAATAATCTTTATCGACGAAATTCATCTGTTGATTGGCGCCGGTAAAACAGAAGGGGCAATGGATGCTGCCAATCTTCTAAAACCGGCTTTATCAAGGGGGGAGCTCAACTGTATCGGAGCTACTACCCAAGAAGAGTACAAAAAATATATCGAATCCGATTCCGCCCTGGAAAGGAGATTCCATAAAGTGCGGGTAGCAGAGCCAAGTAAGGATGATACTATTCAAATACTGATGGGTTTAAAGGAAAAACTGGAAATCCATCATGGTATTGAGATAACAGAAGAGGCTATTGTATCTGCTTCTTATCTGTCGGATCAATTCATTTCTGATCGTTTTCTGCCTGATAAGGCAATAGATATAATAGATGAAGCTGCAGCCGGGTTAAAGCTAAGTGCTGATTCTTTACCTCCCGAATTGGAGGAACTTGAAGCTTCAATTCGGAGTAAGAAGATATTGGCGAAAGCAAACCCCAATGATAAAAAATTAGTTAAGGAGATTACCTCTTCCGAGGAAGAATTTAGTGAGAAAAAGGGAAAATGGGATCAAAAAGTCCTTGATTTAAAGAGAGTATCCCAATTAAAGCAACAATTGGAACGGATGCAATTTCAATTGCAGAAAGCGGAAACCGAAGGTGATTTTGAAATAGCATCCCGTTTAAAATACGGAGAAATCCCAGATGTAGAGAATGAGCTTCTGAAATATGATGTGTCCTGGAAATTGAGCAGACAACATATCGGAGAGGTTATCTCGCGGTCAACTGGCGTTCCTGTTGAACGTATCCTGAGAACACAGCAGGAAAATCTGCTGGGATTGAACGATTATTTAAGTTCAAGAGTTTTTGGGCAGAATAAGGCGCTGACAGAGATCGCGGATACCCTGATTGCAGCTCATGCCGGTTTATCGGATCAAAGCCGACCTCTGGGGAGTTTTCTGTTGATGGGGCCATCCGGAGTTGGAAAGACAGAAACAGCTAAAGCCCTGGCCCAGTTTTTATTCGGAGATGAAAGACATCTTATAAGAATCGATTTAAGTGAATATAGTGAACAGCATTCAGTAGCAAAACTCATAGGAGCCCCTCCGGGGTATATCGGATACGAGAAGGGAGGTGTCCTCACAGAAGCCGTGCGGCTTAATCCTTACAGTGTTATTCTGTTTGATGAAATAGAAAAAGCGCACATCGATTTCAGTGATATTATGTTGCAGATTCTTGATGACGGGAGATTAACCGATACTCAGGGAAGAACCGTTAATTTCAAGAATACGGTAATTTTCTGTACTTCAAATCTTAAAACCCATGAGAGTTATTTAAAACCTGAATTAATTGGGAGATTGGATGAAATTTTGTATTTTGAGTCTTTGTCCAAAGAGGTTATCAATGCCATTATGGAAAGAGAGCTTGAATTGTTGAATCAAAAGCTCTCCGGTAAGGAGATTGAAGTCGAATTGCAGCAGAGTTTTCGAGATCGAATTATTGCTTCCGGATTCGATGATAAATATGGTGCTCGACCATTGAAGAATGCATTTAGCAGAATGGTTATCAAACCATTTGCCAAGGTACTTTTGAAAACTCAATACCTTAAAGGCACCTTTCTTTTGGAACTGACCGAGGAAAATATGTTTAAGTATTCAAAAATACGGTGATGAATTTGAAGAAAAAGAGGCGTAGCATAAGCTCGCTGGGGATTAATATTCTGATGTCATAAAAATATTTTTCAGGAAATTAAATCCCAGGTTATTTATTAGTTAACGAACTCTAAACTGCCATACCGAACGGATTTGGCAGTTTAGCTCCACAAGCCATACAAAAGCTGTGAATCTGGCAACATTCAAACGCACATTCGGGACAAGCTATTTTTTTTTCTTCTTCATTAATCAATTCAGTTTCAGAAAGATCCAAATCCAGATAGGCTTCACTGATCTCTTCAATAAATACAGGATTTGATTCGATATATTCAAATTGACTGATGACACTTTGAAGTAGTTTTACTTTTCTTTCAGAAATCTCTAGTAATTGATCTCTATTGATTATAATCTTGGCTTCCATAAATTAGAACTTTTGTAACCAGTTGTGTGTATAGCGTTTTTAATTTAGATACTTGCTTGTAACCTTTTGAAGGTCTTCAAGTCTTACAGGTTTTGTCAAATAGTCATCCATTCCGGCAACCAAACAGAGTTCCCGATCCCCCTTCATTGCTTTAGCAGTAAAAGCAACAATGGGAACATGGCCGGTCATAATACCACTCTTTTCCATATTTCGTATTTCACTGGTTGCTTCAAATCCGTCCATTTCCGGCATGAGGCAATCCATGAATATCATATCATAGGATTTTTCCATACAACACTCCAGAGCTTCTTTACCATCGGATGCAATATCAACGGAAAAACCTATTTTTTCAAGCATGCCTACAATGACCTGCTGATTAACCAGATCATCTTCAACAATTAACAAATTATGGCTTCTTTTGTTAACTATTGATTTATTCGCTTTTTCCCCAGCAGGCTCATCCAATTCCTTGATCTTAAATACATCCAGTAATGCTCTTAGTAACACGGAGGTCTGGACAATCGGCTTGACCAGACAATGCCTGACACCACAATCGTTCGCTGCTTTCTGGACGGCATCAAATTGAATGGCTGTCATGACAATAATCTTCGATTTCTGCAAATTGGTTTCCGTCTCGATCTTGTTAATCAATTGAACGGCGTTCATGTCAGGCAATTGATAGTCGATAATAACAGCGTCAAACGGTTTTTCCTTTTCTTCGGAAATCTTCAACTGTTTGATGGCATCTTTGCCGGAAGTTACAACCTTATTTGCCATTTTCCACTGGGTTGTCTGTCTTTCAAGGAAATCTCTACTGACTTGGTGATTGTTTATAATGAGGATTCTTTTGTCCGACAAATCAGGTATGGTATTTTCCTTCAATGCTTTTTTCTGTTTTTTAAAGGGTAAGCTAATCCAGAAAGTAGATCCTGCCCCAACTTCACTTTCAACATTAATCGTGCCACCCATCAGCTCAACGAGGCTCTTCACTATCGTCAACCCTAATCCTGTCCCGCCATATTTCCTGGTTGTTGTATTATCAACCTGGGAAAATGGCTGAAAGATAATATTCAGTTTTTCCTGCGAAATGCCAATTCCCGTATCAGAAACTCCGAAGAAGAGATTAACGCTATCTTCAGTTTCCTTTAGCTTATTGATCGTCAAATTAATCTCACCACTCTCGGTAAACTTCAAAGCATTCGCAATTAAATTGGAAAGAATCTGGTTTAAGCGATTAGGATCACCAATCAGTTCTACCGGAATATGGATGGGAATTCGACAATTAAAATAAAGACCTTTGGCATCCGCTGATCCGGAGAAAAGTCGGACTATGCTTTCCAGAGTTTCTCCCAGGTTAAACTCTAACGACTCCAATTCAATCTTGTTTGCCTCGATTCTGGAAAGATCCAGAATCTCATTCAGAATGTCCATCAACGCTCTGCCAGATTGTGAGATAGTCTCCAGATAATATCTTTGTTGATCTGTCAGATCCGAAAGCAAGGCTAACTGCACCATCCCAAGGACACCATTCATTGGCGTTCTCAGTTCATGACTCATTGTCGTTAAAAAACGGCTTTTGGCTGAATTAGCTTCTTCAGCTGCCTCTTTGGCCTTTAATAACTCTTTTGTTTGGTTTACCAGATCTGCGGTACTTGCCTTTACTTCCACTTCCAGGTTTTCTTTGTAACGCTGGTTCTCTTTTAGAAGCTCAGCTCTTTCAAGACACTTATTGACTGCATGTTCCAACACTGCCAGGTCACTGATTGGCTTTACCAGATAATCCCATGCTCCCAGACGCAATGCATCGATCACATCCTGAATTACACCGGTTCCTGATATCACGATAATGGGAGTAGCAGGAGCCTCCTTCGTTACCGTTGTCAAGACATCCAAGCCGTCTATTTCAGGCATACGAAGATCAACCAATATGATGTCCGGGAGTTCACTCCTAAAGACTTCCAACCCTATTCGACCGTTTTCGGCTTGTAGCACCTCAAACCCGCTGTCTTCAAGGTAGTCAACGATGCTTTCACGAATCAGAGATTCATCATCTATTGTCAATATTTTAATATCTTTTTTTAAATACATCCCGAAGTGACTGTGACTTAAAAGATTAAAAACAAAAGTTGAATTACCTAACCCAGATGAACTGGATAATTACCTTATAGGTTATTTTCTCGATTATATTGCAAATTAGCGATCAAGTCATCATTAATGCCATTAACCTAAGCATCACAATTCTCTCAAAGCCTGATGTGAAGCCTTGTATAATGACTTTATATAAACCTTCTTATGTGCTTTGGCATTATGTTTATTGAACAATAACTCTAAATTTCTCAATGATATCTATTCCATAGATTTTTGTCACCCGCCCTAACTGATTATCGGAATATTGGTAAGCTTTTACTAACCATTCCATGCGATTTGTTTTTTAAACTGCGATATGCATGTGGTTATCTGATTGGATTATTGTTTAATGCATGAATTTTGAATTACCACTGCAAACCCGGCGGTTATCATAAAAATTAACTGGCATGCCCTCTGCATTATCAAAGTCTAAAAATGATCCGTAAATCACGAAAAATAGCGACTAAAATCGGGGCAAAACTTAATTTGGTGCTAAATTTTCCATAATAACAACCAGCTAAAGAGTACTATGGATTCCATTTACACACTCCTGTCTGCCATGAAAGGTCAAGAGCGTCAAATAGACGCTGTTGCCAACAATCTGGCCAATGTTAATACCAGTGGTTATAAGTCGGACCGGGTTCTGTTTCGTGAGTATTACAATGAAATGATTGGACAAGACCTTGAGTCCGAAGAGGAACTATTTGCTCATGAAGAATTCATTTCACCTTACAGCAGGGGAGGAACATCATTCGTTAAACCGGATCATGTCTCTCCGTCAATGCAACAGGGAATCTTTAAAGATACTGATAATCCGTTGGATTTGGCACTTAAGTCCGAAGGCTTTTTTGTGGTAGATTCTCCCTATGGTGAACGGTTTACCAGGAATGGACAGTTTTATAAAGATGCCGAGGGGTATTTAACTACCAGTGCCGGGCATAAAGTGCTGGGCAAAAATGGACCTTTAAAGATTGAGGGGAAAGAATTTTCCGTTGGAAAAGATGGAGCCGTGGTTGTTGATGGAAAAGAGGTGGGATTTTTTAGAATCATGAATTTTGACGAACCTGCCCGATTGACCAAGTTAGGGAATTCTTACTGGGTACCTTCCAGCACTGATCAGAAACCCAGCATAATCGACCGACCTGTAATCCACCAGGGAGTTTTGGAAGGATCTAATGTGGATTCTGTAAAAGAAATGGTAAAGATGATAACGGTAAATCGTTCTTACGAAGCTTCTCAAAAAGCAATGCGTTCTGTGGACGATTTGGATAACAAATCTGTTTCAATAGCACGAATATAGTAAAATCAATTAACGGAGCCGACAGCCATGATGACATCCCTTTTTACATCTGCAACCGGTATGAAAGGTCAACAGTCACAAATCGACACGATTGCCAACAACCTGGCCAACGTCAATACAAATGGATTCAAACAAACCCGAACCAATTTTCAGGATTTACTGTATTCGAACGAGATTATGCCGGGAGCCAATACATCCTCGAATACAATTTCGCCCACAGGGCTCCATAAAGGACATGGGGTGAAACTGGTAGGAACTCAGAAAATATTCACCCAGGGAAACCTGATGCATACAGGAAATGATCTTGATCTCAGTATCGATGGTGATGGTTTTTTCCGTGTATTGAGACCTAATGGAACCATTGCATTCTCCAGAGATGGTGCCTGGCAACGGGATGCAGATGGACGTATTGTTAATTCAGATGGCTATCCCATCGAACCCGAAGTCATCATTCCTCCGGAAGCGACCAAGATTATTATCGGTCAGCAAGGACGAGTGCAAGTGCTCATTGGAGATGATCCGACACCCAATAATATCGGTAACATTCAATTAGCCAAATTTATCAATCCTGCCGGATTAAATCCCATTGGAAAGAATTTATATATGGAAACCGGTGCTTCCGGTACTCCCAATGTAACTGATCCGGGTTCCGAGGGAATCGGAATGTTAAGTCAACAGTTCCTGGAAAAATCAAATGTCAGCGTCGTGGATGAGATGGTTAACATGATTGTTGCCCAAAGGGCATATGAAGTTAATTCAAAATCGATTCAAACATCTGATAATATGCTTCAAACAGCTGTAAATATTCTCAGGTAAGGAAACCCCATGAAAAGATCACAATGGTTCGTTTTTACTAACACCTGGCTCATCCTGATCATACTCACACTATACTCAAAAGCTGATATCAACTCAGTCGAAATACGAGTACTGCCGGAATCCATTGTATATAATGAATACTATTCATTAGGGGATATAGCTGAACTGGATGGATTTGATGTTGAGACCATTCAAAAACTGGCGAAAATAGAAATCGGAAAATCACCAATACCTGGTCGATCACTTTATATTTCCCATGGCCAAATCAGAAAAAACGTCAATGCATTCGAATCAACCCGGCAAATTAACTTGATATTGCCATCGAAAGCAATGATCAGTCGTGCCTCTATCAAAATTAGCGAAAAGCAGCAGCATGATCTGGCTTTAAAAGAGATCCGTAATGAATTTAAGGATTATGATGAAGTTAAGATTACCATTAAATCAAAATTTAACGAACTATATATCCCCAAGGGCAACGTTTCTTATGAAATGGTCCGAATAGGAGCAAAAAACCAGATTGGTGGATATGCAACCTGGAGTTTGAAACTGTTCGTCGACGGTAAGGAGATTAAAAAACTATTTGTAAGGGCAAAAGCCGAAGTATTTGATGAAGTATTTGTGGCAAAAGAAAAAATAGCCCGGGGAGATAAAATTACAGAAGACTATCTTACCTCTGCTAAAAAAAATATTTCCAAAGAGAAGGTAGGATTTGTTTCAGAATCGGAATTTGTTGTTGGGAAACAGGCTAAAAGAGATATTTTTAAGAATGAGGCAGTTGAAACAACACTTGTTGAACGCCCTATTATTATCAAAAAAGGAGCACCGGTTAAACTTATTTATAAAACGAAAAGCCTGCTACTAACTAATCTGGTTAAGGCTTTAAAAGAGGGAAAAAGAGGTGATGTTATACCCGTGCGTCCCCTTACCGGTGATAGAACCATCTATGCAACTGTAATCGATGAAAATAGCGTGGAAGTCGCATTGTAACTATAACTGAAGATTTAAAATGAATGTAAACACCCATTTTATAAGTTGAGATATGTATAATATGACCAGATCTAACTTCTTTATTCTAGTTGTGTTGGGAATATTTACCGGTTTCCTGAGTTCCTGCTCCGAAAATAGTGTTGACCTGCCTAAACCTCCAACAAACCAGGAGAATAAACAGATCAGCAACTATGAAGAAGTTAAAAATAAAAGCTATAGGAATAGAAAGCCGATCCCTGTTAGCCAAAGCCGCTATGAAGGATCATTGTGGGTCGATGAAGCCTCATGGGGGAACCTGTTGAGAGATCACCGGGCCAGGTTCAGGGGCGATCTGGTTAAAATTACCAATCTGCAGGATGTTATTACAGTTGCTAAGCCGAAAGATATTCCAACTACCCCCGTACCAACGCCTATTACGACAGCCGGAGAGAAAGAAGCGGGACAGGCTACTCAGGTGATTGAAGCGATGACTGGAATGGAGAAAGCGACAGAGGAGCAAAACGAAGTGCTGGGCTCATTGAGATCCATTTCAGCTTATGTGCAATCCGTATTACCGAATGGAAATATGGTAATTGTGGGAGAAAAAGTTGACTATCGGCAACAGAATACCATCCGCTATGTCACAACAGTCAAAGGGATTATCAGACCGGTGGATGTAAACGAGGCAAACGAAGTACCTGCCATCAAGTTGGCCAGATTCGAACCAAAAATAAAACGTCAGATGTTAGCTAAATCAATGTTAAATCTGGCACCTCTTATCGGTCAGAAAAAAGCGGGATTACTTGATCGGATAAGTCATATAGCGACGCCAGGCTCATCTCAATCTCAACCTGTCAGCACTCAATAGCATCAATCCATTTATATTAAGGGGGAAAGAGAAAATCACCCCTCTCTTTCCCCCTTGATACTCTTCAGCTTTTACCACACAAATCCTAATTCACCAATATTCTGTCTTCAAGGTAAATGGAAGGTATAGCAAATGCATTGGTATTTATAAGCAGACGTGTTTTAAATTTGCCAATCTGATAATGCGTACGAACTATGATAAAGAACCACTACACGAAGATACTGATACTAATTGGATTGTTTTGTATATGTTCCGGGCAGCTCTATGCCGTCAGAGTAAAAGACTTGGCCGGAATCCGGGGGATGAGAGATAATCAGCTTTCCGGATTTGGTATTGTTGTTGGTTTAAACGGAACCGGGGACTCCCAGGAATCCCTAATGTCAAGAAAACCCTTGAGAAACGCCCTGGAACGGATGGCAATCTCAATTACCCCCAATGAAATCAAAGGAAGGAGCATTGCAGGGGTTATGGTTAACGCCACTTTACCACCGTTTTCCAAACAGGGACAAAAACTGGATGTTACCGTTAGCGCAGTTGGTGATGCAATTTCATTGCGGGGCGGAATTCTGTTTGTAACCCCCCTTCGAGGTCATAACCGGGAGGTATATGCCGTGGCACAAGGTCCGATCGTAGGAATCCCGATGGGGGTGGAACTCCCGACTGGCAGGTCACAAATTGGTGCGGCTGAATATGCATTTGACCCGAGAAGAAGCATCGTCCCTACGGTTGGTTTTGTCATCGGAGGTGGGTTGGTTGAACGAGAGATAGACATTGATCTGAATTCTAGAACCAGGTTGTTCTTGAATCTGAGAGATGCCGATTTTACAACCGCTTTCAGATTGTCCAAGGCGATTAACAAGTCACTGGGAGATGGTTCGGCCAGAGCTGTAGATGCTGGTACTGTTGAGGTATCGGTTCCTGCAAGCTACTTGGGACAAGCAGTAGAGTTGATTTCGAGGGTCGAAAATCTGGAAATCGAACCTGATACCATAGCCAAAGTTGTACTTGATGAACGAACAGGAACCGTTGTCATGGGAACCAATGTAAAGATTTTGCCCATTGCCATCTCATTTGGAAATCTTAACATCAAAATTGGTGATGAAACTCCTGAACCGGTGTCTGTTTTGCAAACTGCACAACGAGAGGTTCCGCCTCCACCGGTTTTTGAAAATGGTGTCATTCTGTTTAAAGGCGGGGTTGATATCAAAGAGGTGGTTGATGGATTGAATAAAATTGGAATTTCAAATGCTGATTTACTGGAAGTGCTGAGAACCATCAAATCCGCCGGTGCGTTACAGGCAGAACTAATTATTAAGTAAAAGGTTGATGACAATGAAACTAGATACGGAAGCTATGTTCCAGCAACTTAATCAATCAAAATTGAGTAAAAATCTGCTGCGAAAGGCTCAATTCAATCAGGAAGACACCAAAGCATATAATAAAAAACTAAGGGATGCATGTGACGGATTTGAAGAAATATTTGTTCACAAACTCATCCAGGTAATGCGTAGTTCAAGTGATAAAGAAACTTTGTTGACTGGCGGTCGCGGGGAAGAAATCTTCCAGGATATGCTGGATGAAAACTACGCAAAACTAATCTCACAAAACCGAGCATTGGGTCTAAGTGACTTAATCTATGAACAAACCAAAAAGAGCTAAAGTTTTGCCATCGAATACCGATAAAGATTATAAGAGATGGTATACAATCTATCTCTTATCTTAAATATACCAAAATTATTAAACTGAATATTTTTGAAATCTGTTGTGTAACTAAAAGTTTAAAAATGCTTGAGTGTGCGAATCAATTGAATTTCACCTAGGTTGTTACCATACCTTATTAGGAGTTTTTTGCCGACATGCTTAAGTTTTACTCAATCAAACCGATAAAGAATAAGAAAATATTTCCACGTTTGATTCGAGATATTAATCTTGGAGGTTAATATGAAAATTGAAAGTCAAGTGCCCAAAATTCCAATTCAGGATAAAGGCATTCAAAAGGGGAAAGAAAAGGAAGCTGCTCAAACAGATTCCAGTAAATCTTCTGTACAGAAAAAGTCGGTTACAGATCATTTTGTGGTGAATAAACTTCGCTCAAAAATTGAAGCTGAACCTGACATGAACTTGAAGAAGATAAAAGAACTACGGGAGAAAATCAAAAACGGTGAATATAAAATCGACAATGAGAAGCTTGCTGAAAAACTTCTTAAGGATTCTCTCATTGAAGATCTTTCTTAGATCAATAAAAGAAACTCAATGTCATTAGACTAATTCAGTTTGAGAAGAGGCTGAGGATGGAACCTGTATATGAATCAGATGGTTGTATTAAGAACCTTATTGCCAATCTGGAATCTCAACTTGAAATTCACACTGTTTTGCACGAAGTGCTGGGAAGAGAAAACCAATTGCCAGCCTCATGCAGTCTGGGTGAACTGAAAGAAATCCATTCCATTCGTGATTTTGCCACAAAAAGAATCTTCGAATTGGAAAGAGACCGGCTGGTGATAATGGAGACTTATAAAAAGGAATTCAGGCTCAAGGCCAATATCTCTTTGAAAGATGTCATACAACAAAGCAAGGGGGAAGATCAAAAAAAACTGCTGGAACTGCGACAGTCACTGCTGAATTTAATTAAGGAGATCAGGCCTGTCGGAAAAAGGAATGCTGAAACCGCGATTGCCAGAATTGCATGTTTTAATGAGATACAGGGAGTAATAGATAAATCCTTTAACAGGACTTCCACCTACTCCGGTAAGGGTATAATCACAAAACCTACTGGAGCCTGTTTCTTAAAAAAATCGATTTAATTGTTAACCGGCTTTTTGGAATAAAACTAGAATTACTATCTGTGATTGTGCTTACTGTCGAAGCATACGTTATTTATTCATCCATAACCGGATAAGACTATAATTATAAACATTAATCCATAATGTCACTGTTTGGTAGTTTTGAAATAGGGAAAAAGGCACTGTCAACCTCTCAAATGGGGCAAGCGACTACGGGGCATAATATCGCCAATGTCGACACGGAGGGATTTTCAAGACAGGAAGTCAACCAAGCTGCGTCCAGACCCATGAGTGATGGAAAGGGAACTGGTGTAGACATAAAAAACATCCGTAGAATCCAGGATGGATTCACCAAACAGAAAGTAGTGGATGAACAAACCAACGTTGGATCATGGGAGGCAAAGGAGAAAATTCTGACTGAAGCTGAAATCATTTACACCGATCTTGAAGGAACAAGACTTCGTGGCTCAATGGATGAATTCTGGGGGGCCTGGAGTTCTGTGGCAACCGAACCTGAAAGCGGAACACACCGAAAAGCGCTTTTATCAAAAGGTATGAAACTGGCTGAAGACTTCAGATCATTCAACAAGAGACTCACAGATTTCAACGAGAGCCTTAACGGTCGAATTAAAGCAGAGTTGTTGGATATCAACCAGACGACTCGCGAAATTGCCATGCTCAATAAGCAGGTAGAGCAACTGGAAAATCGTGCTCTCCCGGCAAACGATGCCCGTGATCAAAGAGAAGTTTTGTTGCAGCAACTTTCCGGGAAGATAGAAATCAAATGGTTTGAAGGGCCCAGGGGCACTCTGGAAATTCAGATTCCCAATGGCCAGCACCTGGTACATGGCAGGGAAAATTATGAGTTGGCCCCATATCTTGTTGCTGAAGAGAAGGGGAATGTCAGAATCGGTCTCACTAATCCGCCTGGTATCAAAACGGATATTACGGATATCTTAAAAACCGGAAGTCTGAAGGAGATGATTAACCAGCGTGATAACAGTATCAATAAGTACAAGCAGGATCTGGACGAATTGGCGCAGGAACTTGCTTTCAGAGTCAATAATGCCCATTCAGGGGGTACCGGTATAAATGGGATTAAGCTTGATGAAACCAGCGCATACAAATTTGACAGCGAACAGCTGACCAATCCCTTGCCCTATTTAAAATCCGGGGACTTTACCCTGAAGATTCTCAACCAGGAAAAGGAGATCGAAGAAACCATATCCGTCAATGTTGTGGCAGGCATTGACACAATCGAGTCAATCATTGAGAAGATAAACAGGGCTGCCGGTGGTTATACCACAACAGAAGAGGGAGTAGAAGTCCTCAAGGATGTCAATAAAATAAAGGCCTACCTCAACCCGGATGGATCGGTTTCCATAACTTCCGGACTTGGGAAGCAGTTTATTTTTGGAAAAGATGAAACAAATGTTATGGCTGTAATGGGTTTTAATTGTTTTTTTCATGTGAATCGAGGGGCAGAGGATATTTATATTGCACCGGAATTAGTTGAAGATGAAATGAAGATTGTTGCAGGATCAGATTTAATTCCGGGCGACAATACTATTGCTACTGAAATTGCCGACCTGCAATTTAAATCAACCATGAACGAAGAAACCATCACATTTGATGAATTTTATAATTCCCAGATTACTGACATCGGTTTAAAAGTCCAGGATGCTCAAAAGGGGTTAAAGACTCACAATCAGATGCTTGAGCAGTATGAAGCCTTAAGGGATTCCATTTCCTCTGTGAATCTGGATGAGGAGATGACAAACATGGTCAAATACCAGAGAGCGTATCAATCTTCAGCCAAGTTTTTGGGGACTGTCGATCAGATGACACAGACTTTGGTGAATATGTAACTTAACTGGATAATAAACAGTTGAACCTTATATCGAGCTAATTAAAAATGCGTGTAACCGAATTAACCAAACATAATGCAGTAACGAAGAATTTGAATACAAATTCCGAGGAACTGCAGGAGCTAATGGTTGGCATTTCGAATGGCAAAATATTGAACAAACCATCCGATGATCCGGTAGGTGCGGCAAAGGTTCAGGATTTTCGAACATCGATTAACCACTCTAAGACACTGGAAAAAAACATCAGTGCGGACAAAGTCTGGTTAAATACCAACGAAGAAACCATCAAACAGATTGGAGAAGCCCTAAGACATGTCAAGGATCTCGCACTTGAAGGTGCAAACGGAGCCTCCACAAAGGAAAACAGAAGTACTCTGGCCAATGAAATAAAAATCATCACCAAAGATTTAATTGATCTTGGGAATAAAAAAGAGGGAAAACTTTATCTTTTTGCAGGCACAAAAACATTTACCAAACCACTGGAAGTGAGCTCAGAAATTACAGATCCGGTTGTTAAATTCTTCGGTGCCCGCATTAAGAGTGCGGAGAAAATTATTCCGATTAATCAAAGTGAACCTTTGAATGGAATACTGCCTGGCTCATTTACCCTTTATTTGAATGAAACTCCCGAATATCAATCTGAAGATAAATTAAGCCAGTTAGAAAAACTGGATGCCGAACAAAAGGCAGACAAGCCGACAGGGATGGAAGAAGCAGAAGATGCAAAAATAACGGACGAAAAAAAACCTGCTTCCCCCTCAATTGATGAGACTGAAGGGGAGAACAATCTTCCCAAGAAAATCGTCATTGTTCTTGATGGAACAGAATCGATTGAACAGATCATAAAAAAGATTAACGAT
Source organism: bacterium (assembly GCA_018829445.1). Taxonomy (GTDB): domain Bacteria; phylum SAR324; class SAR324; order XYD2-FULL-50-16; family XYD2-FULL-50-16; genus JAHJTV01. Next base: position 24,523 of record JAHJTV010000020.1, on the reverse strand, counting down.
GCAGCCATTGCAGAAGATGGCTATGTTGAAGATCCCCATTCTCCGATTGGGTTTAAGACAAAAATTGCCGGGGACATCGGAATTGACAACTCTATTTATCTGTACCCGACTAAGGGCATAAACCTCCAATTTGGGGAGGATACGACCGGTTTTTTTAATCGAATGAACTTCGAACAGATTGGGATGCCAGGGGATGCTGCAACTGCTGCCAAAGCTGAAGAGGGAACAGATACTGGAGTGGATATTGAGATAGATCCAGCTGAATATGAAGCGGTATTCAACGGTTTTTCCAAAGACAACTACCTGGTTCGCGTAATCAAGGGTGGAACATTTGGGTTGGCCCAGATCATCATAAGTGATGATGGCGGGAAAACATGGTCTCAGCCCAAGGTTTTAAATAGAAAGACTGAAATCTTCAATCCTGAAGGAAAAGCCAGCAACAAAGTTGATCTGGAATTTAAGGCAAACCAGGATCCGTTCTTCAGAGAAGGGTTGGAATTCCAATTTAGGGAAAACGAATTCGTTAAATATAAAGGGAATGAACAGATTAAAGAGGTTCTCGTTGATAATGGTATCAAAGTTGCTTTGAATATAAATGCAAAGCAACTATTTAAGAAGGACCCGGTTGATGAAGGCACTGCGGATGTATTCGACATGCTGAACCGATTATCAGAGGCTTTAAAAGATGATGATCAATTGTCAGTTATGAAGAGTATTGATGATATTGATAAGTCCATTAACCAGGTACTTAAATTCCGAAGCCAGATTGGTTCTACGTTTAAAGAGCTGGAATCCAGCGAAGAGAGAATCCAAAAGAACATGGATTTCAGAAGGGAGGAGTTGTCCAAACTGGAAGATATGGATCTGGCGAAAGGAGCGGTTGATTTAAACAAAGCAGAACTAAAGCATAAGACAGCTTTAGACGCCTCTGCCAAATTAATCCAACCGACATTGATTGATTTTTTAAGGTGATCCCAATTTATAGTGCTTATGATTAAAGTTGCTTAGAATAGACCTATAATTGGGCTGAAGATATCCCTCGTGATATCTGGTTTTCAAAGTTCTTTCTTCACCATGGAGGGTGAAAATGCTCATCTTAACAAGGAAGTTGGGAGAAAGTATCACGATTGGAGATGATATCAAGATCCAAGTATTGGAAATCAAAGGCAAACAGGTTCGACTGGGCATTCAGGCTCCCAAAAAATATAGCATTCATCGAGAAGAAATCTACCAGAGAATTCAAGATGAAAACAGACTGGCCGCTCAGCAGAGTCCTTTAAGTCTGAAAGCATTGACTGATATTTGGAAACGGAAAAAGTAATAATTCATTTTCCAATCATTTTTTTTGTAGAAATTCGGGCTTAACGCCCGGAAAACTCCCTACTAATGGGACAACCTCAATTTAGAGGCTCAAAAATGAGATTTGATACAACTCGTTTTGGACAGATTGATGTTAAATCAGAAGATATTATTATCTTCCCGGACGGTCCTCTTGGCTTCCCTGACTGTACTCGTTTTACATTCATTGACGAAGATCGAGCAATACCGTTCAGAATGCTTCAATCACTTGATAATCCGGCATTGGCTTTTGTAGTGGTCGATCCACTCATTTCCAAACCCGATTATCATTTTGATGTGACTCGCGACGATTTAAAACTGATCAAAACAGATTCAACAGAAAACCTGTTGGTGTATTGCATTGTAACAATGTCGAGAAATATTCATGAAGTGACGGTAAATCTGCAAGGACCGCTGATCATCAATCCAACGCAAAGATTAGGACATCAGTTTGTTCTTGTTGATACGGAATACACAACTCGTGAGAAGCTTATTCAATCGACGGAAGATAAGGTTGATGACGAAATTGGAAAAACGTCTCTTGCATCTTCTAAAGAAACATTGCAGAAACAAGCTGTTTAACTGGAAAAGAGACCCTGTCAGAAGGGTTCTTTCCAGTTCCAAAACAACTTGTTCAGTGCATTATTCTATGGATGAATAGGAGGACTATTGTTTTTGCAGACATTTATGATGCAGGATCTGTAAAGGTTGGGGGTTATCCTGCATACATACCTTTCCTGCACCATCTTGCCTAATCAGGCTTGCTGAAAAATCCTCTATATCAAGTTTTATGTGAGTCGTTTCAAAAACTAAGAAAAGACTTCTGTGCTTATTCGACTACTCCTTTTTCGATAATACTGAATGTTCCCTTCGTAGCGTCCAGCAATCCGTGAACACCTAACGGAATTGTTGCAATATCTCTTGTATGACCCAGGGGCAGCCCGTAAATAGTCGGTTTTCCCATGTGCTCAAATATATCAAAAATGATATCTTCAAGGCTTCTCTCTCTATAAAATCCCGGATCAATTTTTTTTGGAGTACAATTCACACATTCCCCTATCACAATACCAATGGCATCATGAAATTTTCCTGCATTGTTTAAGTTCTGTCATGAAATTCCGTTCTTTAGATTATTAGAGAAAACCATCACCTTTACATATATTGACGATGTAGGTTCTGTAAATGGTTGGCAGATTCTCCAGCACATACTCTTTTCCATGAATATCTTCGGTCTTGATTGTCTCTTCCAGTATTTCAATGGTTAAAAGATCAAGGGCACGATTTGATATGGGAGCATAGCTTAAATGCCATGGTTCCGGATTGATACCGCCATTGTATTTCTGGTAAGGTCTGAAAAAGCCAAATCGATGCATATTCTCATCTAACCAGCAGTGTAAGTGATAAAACACTCCTCCTTTTTCCGATTCCTCCGGTAAGAGTTCTACCTGATAATGCTCATCTATTGTTGCCAGATCTATGACATCAATATCGGTTCCCCAATGATGTCGACTCGCACCAGGCAAAGCTGACCAGGAAAGAATGTAGTGAATTAACTCCGGTTTGGATAAAGAAGCGTAGTCAATTAGCTTCCCTGACTGCGAATAAAGGGGCCGCTCTCCTTGATATTTTTTATTCCAGATTTTTAATTGAGTATTAAAATCTCTGAAGGCGCTGAAGGGATGCAATTTAATGCCTTCACGTGCTGCAGCCGTTTTCATATCAAAAAAAGCCGCTACCGTTTCCGTTTGGGCTGCAAAACGGGGATTTTCGTGCTGTTTTATGTGGGAACGAGTCCGACCTGTGAGTTCCAGTGGATTCATTGCTTCAAATCTGGGATATATGGAAAATGGGGATTAATATTGGGCTTCATTCTCCCGGAGATACTGGAATACGTCACTGAACCATTGAGTGATTTTGAGGTAATACCTTATAAATACAATCGATATAAAAAACCATCCGACAATTACATGAGCCAAAGAAGCAACGTTTTGACTGAAATAGGTTCCCTGTAGGGAAAATTCTTTTATAACGTAATAAACCACTCCAAGAAAACAAACTACAAAAAAAGAACTGTAAAATAGCAATTCAACCAAAAACCTGTTGCCAGATTCATGAGGTGATAGAATACCTGAACCTTTTTTTTTCTCATCACCCGGACTATCTTTTTTAAAAATTGTGTCCAATAAAAAATTATAGGCCATGATAATGAGAAAAAACACTGTTATAAATCCGCAAAAAACATGCAGGGTCATTAGTCCCAATCGACTGAAAAGAGTTACCATTATGGGAAGCTTGATCGCCAGAGAAGAGAGATAAATTAACAGTATTAGGGATAATAGCCCCCAACTGTGAATTCGCTTAATGATACTTGAGTATATTTTTAACACTAGAAATTGAATTTTCATCCCTTTTTTACCGTGTTCCGTCCAGAATCTGAGCATTATATGAATGAAGATGCCGTGCGATCATAATAGGAGTCAGGTCTCGAGCTTTTGTCAATTGATTTAGTTCAGTTTCAACCACCCCTTTTTTACCCTCTTCGTCCCCGGGAGAAAAATTCCAATTCATCGGTGAAATAATCACATATTTTTTAATCCGACTGTTTGAAATATAAACTTGATGAAGTAATGATCCGCTTGGAGATTCAATTTTTCCGATACCAACACCTTCCGGCGAAAAGTTGAAGCGGGTTTTACGGTTCGTATCTGAATCGCCACTAATCTCAAAGAGGTTCTTAAAAATATTCTTAAGATAGATTCGACCTTCCAATACCTCTGATAGTAGGCGGCTGGCTGTGCAATTAGGAGATTCAAAAGTGAGTTCAAGATCATCAATCATCTGACTGATAATATCACTGATTTCCAGGTTTCCCCCAACCAGATGTGTAATCATCATACGAGAAAGGGCACCTGTAATCATGGTCTGCTCATTGTAGCGAGCTCCCTTGATCCAGGTTCTTGCTCCCGGTTTATTCAAGGCATACAATTTTTGCGGGTTGTTGTCGGATTTATCTGTTGGTAAATAATAGGTGTCTGTCAAGGTTTCAGTTATCTTTAATTCGTTGACAGGCTCCAGTTTCCCTTTGAGCAAAACGCCTTCCGAATAATTTGAGGTCTTCCCTTTATTTTGTTCAATCGGCAAGGAGCCAAAACTAATCAAATTTGGATTAGTCTCTAATACAAGGGTTGAATTTGGTATATTTTGAACGAACTCTTTCAAATCCAAAGGCCAGGTCTCTTCTATAAAAGATTTGCACAGTTCCAGATTGCGGATTACTGTCATATTCAAGCTTCTTGACAGGGAGAAATTTGACACTCCACCTGGAATCTGATTCATAATAACCGGGTATTTACCCCCAAATAGCGTCATGCTTTTCTGAAGTAAATCGATGACCTTGGCTGCTTTTGAGATGCTACTCAATAGCTTTTTCCCCGTTTCCAGGTCTAAATCACCTTTCTCCTTTTCCCTGCGCAATTGCCCGAAATAAAACATGGGTTCGTTTTTCGATGACTGCTCATAATGCTCAAAATTTAAATACCCGGGTAAGATTTCCCAGTAGAAATGATAAATGTGGGATCGAATGGTAGAGAGATCCAGCAGAACTTGTCGAATTCTAAGGCCTGTCTCGGTTGGGTAGATCTTCAGGTAATCTTCAAGGGCTGATACAGATGCTATTGCGTGGGCAACACATGAATGTTCTGACAATGATTGAGTAAGGTGTAGCGCTTCAAGAGGAAACCTTTCCTGAAGATTCAAATCGAGATGCGTGGACAGTCCACTTTTTAGAAGGATCTCATTTTTTGTCTCCGTTTGCGACAACACGACCCTCAGATAACCTTCAATTCGGGGCAAACGATCAATCAGAGTGCTATACATTCTCATCCTCCGAAATGTTAAAATAAGACTCGTCTTTTAGCGAAGAGGAGGTTTTTCTGGATATGGCATGAATGGCAACCCCGGAAACAGTAACTGCAAATGCTCCCTGGGCCAGGGTTGATGAGTTTCTTATAAAAAATGAATTAATTGGCGCACTTTCTGATGAAATCTGACCAAATAACCCCAAACCATTATTATCAGGGTAATCAGGCTCGGAACACCCGGTGCATGGACTTCCAGCACTAACACACCAGGTTGATGTTCCATTCCATTTTTCGATTGCACAGGAATTTCTGGTAATGGGTCCTTTGCATCCCAGCCAATACAAGCAGCCCTCTTTCTGGCCAAAATAGCGAACAAAATTTCCCTGCTCAAAATCACCCCTGAATTGACAGCGTTCGCAGATCCTTTGTGAATAAAACATGACTGGTCGTCTGTGCTCATCAAGTTTTGGAAAATCGTACAGAATCATGTGATTAAGAGAGCCCACCAGGTGTCTGATAGGTACTGGATTTCCCGGCAGTTTTAAAAATGGCGTTTCTACCAGATGCAAAAGTTCTGTTTCCAGATTTAAAAACCCTTCAGGTTTTTTTGAGCAATATGCTGCTTCATTACCTAGCAAAATTACAGCCCTGGAAATGACAATGAGATCTTTTAGCAGATTATTGATGGGATCATCCAAATCATCTGAAAAGTAACCATCCAGAATTAGAATATGTTGCTTTCCTCTATCAGACAGTTCCAGAGCGATTGAATTCAGATTCGGCGTATCGGCTGACAGAATGGAAAAATGCTCAGAGATGTAGGAATGAAACCCAGGATAACTCCATATCCCGGAACGATGAATTCCCGAACTTTGTCCTTGCAACCATATGATTGGCTGCTTCGGCGTTTCCGTAATAGCCAGCAAACTGGAAGTCATTAGTTCCAGTAGTGTTGGAACTGATAAGCTTCCGATTATCATTTGTTGGATGAACTTTCTCCTAGGTAGTCTGTTTTCCATTATACTTCCAGTACGTTATCTTTTGTTTTCAGTATCCGAATTGAATCATTCTCATCAAACAACTTCTTCCAGATCTCCTTTCCTGTTTTTGTCTCACATCTTTTTTGCTTTTCAAGAATAAGGAAAATGGTATTTTGAAGAGGTATGTTACACCTATTGTTCATTCCTGACCACTCCTTCCGTTTGAGGGGCGTTTTTTACAGGAATTCTTTGCATAAGAACGCTTACAGTTATAAAAATAAGACCTATAAAGGTTGAAGGAAGGATCTCTTCACCTACAAAATGTTGAATCAATACCAATGAAAAAAAAGGAGCAATAAAAATAAGATTCCCTATCTTTGCAGTGTTTTCCGAAAGTTTAAGAGCAGTCAACCAGCAAACGAAAGTTATACCCATTTCAAACGCACCTACATAAACAGAACCCACTAGGCCTTCAAAATTGACATTAAAATCAGAGAAAAACAAGCAGGCTAAAAAAATTAGCGGAACACCAAACAAAAAATTGAGAAATAACCCCAAGACCGGATCAATGGCACTTTTTGTATTATAAATCCAATATAATGCCCAGATTACGGTGCTCAATAGTGCCAACAACACACCAAGGCTGTTTGAAAACTGGAAATTGGTGAGAGTTCCATGAGTTGAGATAATGAGTACACCGAAGTAACCCACAAAGCCAGCCAAGATTTCAATCATCCTGATCTTCTGTTTCAGGATAATGATTGATAAAAAAGTTAGTATTAATGCCCAGGTAAAATTGATGGGTTGTGCTTCTTGGGCTGGTAACAGGTCATATGCTTTGAATAAAACCAGGTAATACAAAAAAGGATTTAATATGCCAAGCAACAAAGAGATAGTAATTTGTTTTTTTGAAACGGCAAGCAGCTGATGAAAAGATCCTTTAATGGTTATTATGAGCGACAAAAAAATCAGTGAGAACAAACTGGAATAAAAAAGTAGTTGAATCGGATCGATATGGTTTAGCGTTAATTTAAAAACAGAAGCAACCGTCGACCAAAAGCCGACGGCTATTATTCCCCAAATATATGCTTTTCTCTGGTTTGACATGTAATATTGAATTTCCAAGTTCACTTCACCATTTTGCATTCAATGTAAAGCAATCAAACAAACCTTGAAATAACGCATGTATTCAAAAAGCTGATTAAACTCATCCTTTTTGTATTCACCGATGGAATCCTCCTCCTTCAATTGAACTTCTAACAAATAGAAGTTCAGACTGTCAAAAAAACATTGATTTTCAGGTCAAAATGAAGAAGAATGATAGTCAAAAACCGGAGTGATCTAAATCATATTTTATGGAAATACGATGGCGTTATTTAATCTGTTTAATAAGAGTTTAAAGGGTGAAAATCAGTATTTTCAACAGAGAAAAGTTGACTCTGCGCCGGAAGTAAAAAAGGAAACACCCTACCTGATTAGCGATCAAAAATTAACAAAAGACCTGCTGGCAAATTGTTTAAAAATCATGCGGAATCATGATGTTAAAGCAACCGTTGCTGTTATGGCAAATACAACAGATACCATGACGCATCAGGCGGGAATTATGATAAACAAGGGATACATACCCAAAAAGATCGTATCCTATCTTCAAAACATCACTATTCGAGAAATTGAAAGTGCAATAAAACTGGTAAAAACTGAGTTACCCGATGAAGACGGCTTTTACCCCATTGATGAACGGACAGCATCAATGCTTAATCTGCCATTAGGGTGCATGCTCTGCGGAATTATACACCATCTGAAAAGCGAATTTGGTATTATTCTGGTTTTAAAGACTAATCTTAAGGAGAAAGACGAATTCCTAAAAAAAATAAAAAAGCTTATTGTTTAATGTGTCCGGTTGGATTTGAACAGTTGCCGTCTTGAGAGGGTTATGGAATGACCGTGGTACTTTCGCTGTAGTGTGATTATTGGCACCGACTATCTCTTCTGTTTAAAAGGGTAATCAAGGAACATCTGCTCCAACATCGCTTCGCTTTCAAGCAACAAAGCGCTCTCAAAAATCCCCTGCTGTAAAAACCCGTTGATCTCTTCGATTTTTTTTATGGAATAATCGATTCTCGGATTTGATCCTTTCACATAAGCTCCGATATTTACCAGGTCTTCCGCTTCTTTGTACGTGGAAAGAGTCTGAATCAGCCTTTTTGCATTTTCCTGATGAGACGTTGATGCCACATCAACCATCACACGACTTTTGGATCGTAAAACATCAACGGCCGGATAATGTCCCTGGGCCGCAATCTCTCTATCCAACAAAATATGTCCATCGACAATAGAACGAACCGCATCCCCTATAGGATCAAGGGGGTCATCACCTTCTACCAGTACTGTATAGAACCCGGTTAGTGATCCCTTTGAATCGGAATTTCCGGCTCGCTCCAGCAGCTTGGGAAGATAGGCAAAAACTGAAGGGGGATATCCTTTTGTCGTGGGGGGTTCTCCAACCGCAAGACCAATCTCCCTTTGTGCCATGGCAAATCGGGTTACACTGTCCATCATTAACAGAACATCTTTGCCTTTTTCCCTAAAATATTCTGCAACAGCGGTTGCCAGAAAAGCACCTCTGATCCTAACCAGGGGCGACTGATCCGACGTTACAGCAACTACAATGGAACGTTTTAAACCCTCTTCACCCAGGTCTCTATCGATAAACTCTTTTACTTCTCTTCCACGCTCGCCAATCAGTGCGATCACGTTCACATCAGCTGTTGTATTTCTGGCCATCATTCCCAGCAGAACCGATTTTCCAACCCCGGACCCTGAAAGAATCGCCAGACGCTGACCTTTACCTGCTGTCAGAACGCCGTTTAACGCTTTGATACCCACGTCCAAAGGTGCATCAATTCGTCTTCTCAAAAGAGGATTAATTGGTTCCCTGTATAACGCTACTTTCTCATCTGCTTCGATGGGTCCCAAACCGTCAATCGGGTTTCCCAGCCCATCAATTGTTCTTCCAAGGAGTGATTTTCCAACGGGGACAAAAGGTTGATCTGTGGTGGGTACAATTCTGCTTTGCGGACCGACTCCTCTGATATCTGCCAAAGGCATTACCAGAATCTTGTCGTCTTTAAAGCCTACGGCTTCTCCGGCAATGATCGCATTGGTATTTGAATCAATGATATTGCAGCTGCTTCCAATCCTTAAACCGGGGTTATGAGCTTTGATTAAAAAGCCTATAACCTCATCGACTTTGCCTTCGATTTTTTCGGTTTGTGTTTTATCTATCAGTTCAATATATGGATCGAAATCAAACAAGGTTGGCTCACGAAAAGATTAATTCTGACTAGGTAAATAAGATTCTTCTGTCCTCAACGCATTCATCAATTTTGTTTTTAATCTCTTTGAACTGTTTATTCAGATCGAGATCAACCACGGTAAAATCACTTTCAATTAACGGAGCCCCGGGATTTATCTTTTGATCAGCCCTCACGTTTATCACTTGATCTTCATCGAGGTATTTTTTCAGTTCGTTTTGATTGGCAGCTATAAAATCAAATTCAATCGGATGCAGTTTGATTTTTATATTTCCCATGCCCTCAAAATGTTGCATGGCGCTTTTTAACATTTCCAGGATCAGTTCTTTTTCCGTTGTCAATTTTTTGTGAACCACTTTTTGTGCAATCAACATACTCAAACGGGCTATCTGTTCCTCATTTTTCCGCATCATACTTTTTCTAAGGGTTTGCAGCTCATTCAGAAGGTTTAAAACAGCACCCGTGTTAGTTTCGTTTTCTTCTTTTTGTTTGGCAAGCCCCTCGGCAAAGCCAGCCTGATAACCTTCCTCTCTACCCTGATTTAGTATTTCATCTCTTGTATTTTCAGCATTTTGTATTATCTCGGCGGCCTGTTTCTCTGCTTCGATTCTCTTAATCAGAGCGTTTGCCAGTTCCATTTCAGTTTCAGATCGAAACAGGTCGGTTTCATTCCTTACGTTCCTGGCATATTTATCAACATCTTCGCGGATCCGCCTTGAATATTCTTCAACATTAGTTAACAAAGTATCAACTTCATTAAATTCAGCTGAATTAAAATCCGAATAGTCTACCTTCTTCTTTTTTCCATAGGTTTTTTCTTCCAGAATATTGGGAACAAAACTTTCCGCCTGATCTGCAGGGCCTGCAAATGAATCATAGCTATCTAATATTTCAGCTGAAACTCCTGTTTCAGCTGAATCATCCGAAAAATTTGGAGGATTGAAAATTTCCATGTTTCTATTTTTATACTCCGAAGCTTAGGTTTTCTTCTCACGCAGCCAGTTTCGGATAAGTGTAGCAGTTTTGAGAGGATCTTGCCTTGCAATTTCGATAATTTTGTCCCTTGGTGGAATACCGGTTTCTTTTTCCGTCGGTATTTCGAGTTCTTCTCCTTCCAGTTCTCCAATTGTGGTAGGTAATCCCATAAGCAGATCCAGATCTTCCGGTTTTGCAGAGAGTTTCTGTACCATTGGACGGATCACCATGAAGATAAGCAGTACGATAATCACACCTACCAGGACGAATCGGATCAAGTCTATGATGAATTTTCTAGTCGCATCACGTTGGTGAGCCTTAAGTTTCTCTTGTTCCACCAGAGGTTTGGAGAACTTCATATTTTTTACTGAGATGGTATCGCCCCGTGTCGGTTCAAATCCAACGGTTTGTCTAGCTATCAGTTCAATTGTTTCCATCTCTTCCGGCGTTCTTGGCATATACTGAGAACTACCGACAACCTCACCGCTTTCATCGCGAATATATTCATAACGACCATCAAGTAATACCGCAACGCTCATTCTCAGAATTCTGCCTGCCGATTTCGAGCTTTTGATGTTGCGTTTACTATTTACATAATTGGTTCGCTTGGTTGTTTTGTTGACATTTGAGACGTTGGCGACTTCACTTGCACCTGCCCTAACCTCAGGAGAATTTGAAGTCACACCGGGAACACCAACAGGAATAGACCTTGAACCGGTTGAATCTTCGGATGCCACCTCCTGACTCAAAATGGCAGACAGGTCGGGATCAACCAACTCTTCGGTAATTTCACTGGAATCAAAATCCATTTTGAGAGAAACCCTTACTTCAACTCTGTCAGGACCGGTAATTTTTTCTAATTGAGTTACAAGTTTATCCTGCAATCGCTGTTCAACCAATTGTTGATAATAATAGTTCTTATTCCTGGCTTCTGAGTTATCAGGATCAGTGAGTCCTTTTGATAGGAGTGCACCGCTTTGATCCGCAACACGAACATCTTCCGGAATCATCCCGGGAATCGCCCCGGATACCAGGTTAAGAATGGTATTCACTTCTTTTTGAGATAATCGGGCATTATTCGGGACGTCAACAACGACCGAAGCCGTTGGACGTTTCTCTTCATCTAAAAATAGGGATTTTTCGGGAATGGCCAAATTTACTTTTGCTGAGTTAATAACATTGATTTGGGTTATCAAACGAACCAGTTCACCCTCTAATGCTCTTTTATATTGGATGCGTTGCTGGAATTCCGTGGCTCCGAAGTTACTTTCATCAAAAATCTCCAAACCAACCACTCCTCCCATTTGAATTCCTGAAGAGGCGATATCAAGACGCACCTTATCAACAGATGACGCAGGAACCAGGATGGTGTTGCCGCCCGGTTGAAGGACATATTCAATATTTAATTCTTCAAGCTTACGTGCTATGTTTCCGGCATCCTGCTGCGTAACCCCGCTGACAAGTGGTGCCCATGTAACCTGTTGGGAAAAGTAAACAAACGAAATCAATCCAATTAGAATAGCGCCAAGGGCAGAAAACAGAAAGATTTTCTTAGCTGTTGTCAATCCTTGAAAGAAGTTTTGGAATTGAGTCTGAAAATCAGACATATACCTATCAGCAGTTTGTTCGGCCATTTTTAATCAATCCTTTTTTAGCTGATGAACTATTTAAAGTGTAAGGGCAAAAATTAAACCTGCATTCTCATCATCTCTTGATAAGCGTTCACGATTTTGTTCCTAACCGCCATCAACATCCTGAGTGATACGTCAGCTTTTTCCATTGCAATCATCGCCCCAGCGATATCTTTTTTCTTATCGATTATTGTTTCAGCAACCTTTTTTTCGGCAACCATCTGATCATTATTAACCTCATCAAACATCTTTTCAAAAGAGGTCGCAATGGATTTCGCAGCTGAACGAGGAGTTGCGGGGTTGACAGTTTTTGCCGGTTGAAGACTTGATATAGAGTTCTGAATTAAATTTGCCATTTGAAATACCTATCAATTTGATAATGAATCAGGTCTTTTACTTCTTTTATACTGGTTTGTTTTTATTCATCGATCCATACTGAGCAGCTACAGTCTTAGCGGTTTTGAGAGAAGATTTTCCCGCTGCGGAAAAATTTTCCACTACGCTATCGATGCTGTTTAGAAACTCTTTTCTGTGGTTACCGCTGATATCCAGTTTATTCTTGGCTTGTATTCCGCTACTTTCCATCATTGCATTTACTTCATTACCCATGGTTTCGAGTTTTTTTACGGTTTGTAACAGCTGGTCTTCGAATTTGGCCTTACTGATGGGTTGTTGATTCAGATTCTTTCTTGCTTTAAGCTTTGCATCAATCTTCAGTAAGTCAATTTTGCTAATCTCGGTCATTGGTATTCTCTATCTGTCGTTAATTGGGACAGTCAATTCAATTTTTGTTGATGATTATCGTTATATCAGTAGTTCACAGCCTATTTCCCGATTTCTAAGGCTTTTGTAATCATGTGTTTTGTAGCATTTATGGAAGCGACATTTGCTTCGAAAGATCGTTTGGCAATCATCATATTGGTTACTTCCTCTACCAGATCAATATTGGGCATCTCTACGTATCCTTCCTCATTGGCATCCGGATGATTGGGGTCAAATATCATTTTTGGAGGCCTGCTATCTTCGACAATTCCTACAACCTTAACATGCCTGGTCCCATCATCTTTTTCCTGTGCAACAAGTTCTTCATGGAAACTTTTATTGGATGGCATGGCTGCAAAAATCGTATCTTTCCTTCTGTACGGCCCGCCGCCGGGCGTCCTGGTTGTGTTTATATTGGCTATGTTGCTGGAAATGGTTTTCATTCTTGTTCTCTGGGCCGATAACCCTGAAGAACTAATTTCCATGGTATCTAGTAATGACATTATCTACCTCCTTCCATAATAGCTGATTTCAATAGTCTAAGCTTCCAGTTAATCGATCTGACTGAAACCTCATACATCAACTGGTTTTCAGCCAGTTTTGCCATCTCCTTGTCCAGACTCACAGTATTGCCATCAGTTCTTGGATCAGGATTAAAACTATTGATTTGTGTTCCTGTTACATCTTCAATTGCTTCGCGCCGCACACCGTCAAAATGGCGTTGATCAGTTACATTTAAAGGACCGGGTTGATCGCTGTGCAGAGCATTGTTCAATTCCTTCTCAAAAACCAGATCCTGAGCCCGGTATCCTGGAGTCTCTCTATTTGCAACGTTTGCGGCTATCATGGAATTCCTTCGTGATCTTAATTCCATTGATTTTTCCAGCATTGTGAGGTTTTTATCAAATAACTTAACTGTCATGTTAGCCCTCGTGTTCTGGTTTTTTGAGTGAATAAAATCCTTAAGGCATTTTTATTTTGTAAAAAGAAATGCAAAGAGAAGACCAGGAATGAAATAAGAGATGATTTATTATGCGGTGGCCAAAGGTGGTGTTACGGGAAACGTTTGTTTCCCGGGAGGAAACTATTCTATTTCTGACTGGTCAGCCATCTTTCTGCATCAATTGCAGCCATGCAGCCGGTTCCGGCTGCCGTAACAGCTTGACGGTATTTGCTATCCATAACATCACCACAAACAAAAACCCCTTCAACATTCATGGCCGTACTTCCCGGTCTGGGAGTCAGATATTTTTTATCGTCCATATCCAAATAATTCTGGAAAAGAGAAGTATTTGGTTTGTGTCCAATGGCCACAAACAATCCGGTTACTCCCAAGTTTTTCTTCTCTCCTGTCTTAACGTTTTTAATCCTTACGTCCGTCAGTTTCTCTTTATCTCCAACAATGTCATCAATAACAGAATCCCATTCAATTATGATTTTGGTATTATTCAACACCCTTGTTTGCATGGCCTGGCTTCCTCTTAACTCATCTCGCCGATGAATCAAAACCACCTGCTTACAAAAGTTCGCCAGATAGGAAGCTTCCTCCAATGCTGTATCTCCACCACCAACGACAGCCACCTTTTCACCCTTAAAAAAGAAACCATCGCAAGTTGCACACGCCGAAACACCTTTGTTTCGATATTCGGTTTCGCTGTCCAGCCCCAGATATCTTGCAGACGCGCCCGTTGCAATGATCAGGGCATCACAGGTATAATCTTTGTATCCGTCTGATAATTTGAATGGTCGGTTTGATAAATCAACCTCTTGAATCTCACCAAACATTACTTCCGTATTAAACCGCTTTGCTTGTTCCTCCATTTGCATCATCAGCGTATTACCATCAACTCCCTTGGGAAAACCGGGAAAATTTTCGACTTCTGTTGTGGTTGTCAGTTGACCACCCTTTTGAGACCCGGTGATAATGAGCGGGGAAAGATTTGCCCTTGCAGCGTAAATAGAAGCAGTATAACCAGCAGGTCCTGATCCCAGGATAATAAGCTCTCTATGAACTGTTTCTGCCTTTTCTGCAGAGACTTGTAAGAGTTCATCCAGCTTGCCTTCTTTATCCAGATCAAACAAGTCATCACAGCCACCGACATGATAGTCACCGATAAAGATTTGGGGAACTGTCTTTCTCCCATTTGAAAGTGTCATCATTTCTCCCTTTTTTTCAGGGAAAATATCTATTCGAATCTCTTCAAATTTTACGTTCTTGGAAGACAGAAGGTCTTTTGCCCTATGACAGTAAGGACAGTAGTCTTTGCTATACACAACAACTTTTTTCATATCTTTTTCAATGCTTATTATGAGTTTTGAGGAGGGATACAAAGCGATCACTGATGGATTAAATGCTCATATTAAAACAGTAATCGATTCTGATATCTATCTATTTTTGGATTAAAAACTGTTTATTCATCGTTATTATTAACCAAGGTCAAGATGGTTTCAACCAATACGGTCAAATCCGGCATGGGTTTGAAAAAAACATGATTCAGTTTCATTCCAATTGATTTAAGATCTTCAGATAAAACATAACCCACCGACCCCGTATGGATAACAAATCTGATTTGTGGGTACTGCTTGTTAATGTTTTGTATCAAAAGATCACCACTCATCCCGGGAAGACGCAGATCGATGACAGCAACTTGAAAGGTTTTCTCTTTGAGTACCTCCAAAGCCTCCTCTGCACTTTCTGCCCTGGAAACCTGAAAGTCATAGTCTTCCAAAAATCCTGTCAGACTATCCAGAATAAACCGTTCATCATCGACAACCAAAATGCTGATATTTGAACTATCAACCATTCTCAAATCCTCCGGAATTGACCTTTAAATTTAAGGTTAACCAACTTTTATACTATCTCAACACAAGTCATAGTATTCATTACAGTCTAACGATTAAATGCAAATTAGTAAAGATTTACGAAAATGTAAAATTGAAATTGATCTTGAATATTGGTCTGGAATTCTTTGATCAATGCATTTTAGGTGCAAAGATGGACAAAAAGGTGTTGTCAAAATATCATATTACAGTCCAGGAGTGATCCATCTTTTTTTCAATCAATTTCCCTGCTGAGGTTGAATAAGCTCGGAAATAGTTGGAATATTAAAATATGGTTGCTAACACAGTATCAAAATTCTTGTAACCCATATCTGAGCTCACATGCAGACAAAATCCTATCTTGAAAAGTTTAACTACGGGATTTACCAATTTGCTTCTCAGCATAATCTGTTAGAATCCAATGACAAAATTATTGTCAGTGTCAGTGGAGGAATCGATTCCGTCAGTCTGTTTTGTTTGCTGGCATCTTTTCGACGGATAATGAATCTTGAGTTGCACGTGGTCCATTTCCATCATGGATTACGAGATGCAAGCGACGAGGAAGAAGCCTTTGTAACAGAACTGTCTTCAAGCGAAGGGATCCCTTGTTCTGTTATAAGATCGGACAAGTTTAAAGGGGAGAAGGGATTGCAAAACAATGCCAGAAAATGGCGTTACAAGCATCTTCAGGAGATCCTAATCAGGCTCAAGTTTAATAAAATAGCATTGGGGCATCATCTGGATGATTTGGTTGAAACCCAATTGTGGAAAATGATGAGAGGTACATCGTTGTTCTCACTAAATCCAATTAAAGTGAGTAATCCACCCTATATCAGACCTTTGCTCAACACCCCTAAAAAGGAACTCAAAGACTATCTAGAGCGAATTAATCAGAAATGGTGCGAAGATCAATCCAATTTTTCAAATGATTATACTAGAAATCTGATCCGCAATCAGATCGCCCCTGTCATGGATAAATGCGCAGGGGGGAAACTCCTGGAAAAGTTCCTGGCTCTCAATGACGAGTCGATTTATCTAAACCAACTTTTTGATGACCAGATTCCGACAGACATTTACGAAACAGTCGAGCTTCCCTATAAAACTATTACCGAGTGTAATCCTTTATTCGGCAAAGAGTTAATTCACCGTTTTCTGATCTTTTATAATCAGCAGGAAATCACCAGGAATACTGTTGAGCGAATCTATAAACTGGTACAGTCAGGACAAGGCAATTGGACCATTGATCTCAAGGGAAATAGAATCATTATGGGGAAAAATAAACGAATTAAAATATTGGAGCCGAAAGATCGAAAATAGGTGCAGTAACAAATGTTTGCTCATGTCAGGTTCATATTGTACTATGTCATTTTACGATTGAATCTGCTAATTAGGCTTATTAACTGCATTTGTAAGCCAACTTTGGTGAAATGTTATTTTTTATATAATGATTTTCTTCAAGAGCACACTATTGATATTGTCCCTTGTAAGGGGAGAAGTTGTTTTTTTCACGAGTTTGCGAGCAAAAAGACTCGTCGATTAAAAAGATAGAATTATTGATCAAAATAAAAACCCGTTAATCAAGTGAATAATCCGATTCATTCCATAATCAAAGCAGTCTGTTCAATTGTCACTCTGGTGTGCGTGTTGATGATTCCGGGACAGAATACCTTCGCGGAATATACCAATCCCATCTTAAAAGTGCTCTTATTTAAGGCTACCGGAGGAATCAGGTTAAGTTCCGATGCTGCTTTAAAATCCAATAAGGTAAAACTCAGCAAAGCAGCATCTTCTGGTGTCTTAATAAAGCCTGCTGCGAGTGAGAAAGGATTCATTGTCAATGGACACCTGGTAAAGATAGACAGCATGGAATTCAGCAGTTCACAAGTAATCCAGGTAAAAAAAACCAACTCCGATTTTAAGCGAAGATATCTGGGTAAAATTGAACTGCTGTCAGCGAAAAACGGATTTTATGTCATTAATCACATACCAATTGAGTCCTATCTTGAAGGCGTTCTAAATGCTGAAATAAGCACAAATTGGCCCATTGAAGTCGTTAAAGCGCAATCGATTATCTCCCGTACTTTTGCCCTGTATAAAAGGGAAAAGCAGATAAACAGCGCCTGGCACATTACTTCCGGACAGTTCGACCAGGTTTACAAGGGGTTTAATATTTCCGATAAAAGAGGAAATTATGCTGTTCAATCCACGCAGGGCATTATAGTCAGCCATAACGGACAACTGGCATTAACCTTTTATCATTCAAATTGTGGTGGCGTAACAGAAGATCCAGGCTCACTCTGGAACGGTTCTTTTCCTTACTTAAAAAGCAGATCGGTTCCCTATGGGCAATCTGACCCAAAATTTTATTGGCAGGCAACTTTGTCCGACAGTGAATTAAAAAAGATCTTAATCAAATCAGGAATAAGAATAACTAAAATTTCTGATGTTACAATCCTGAATCACAATCCGTCCGGAAGAGTTCAACTGCTTGAGTTTAATCATTCCCCAAAATATCGGCTACAGGCCAAAACATTCAGGCAAAATGCAGGATATAAACGGATTCAGAGTCTACTGTTTGATGTTATCAAGGTACCGGGTGGATTTTACTTCAAGGGGAAGGGGAATGGACATGGAGTCGGATTGAGTCAATGGTCAGCCAAAGAGATGGCTGAAACAGGATATTCATACCATGAGATCCTTGGCTTTTTTTATAAAGATATCATGTTGAAAAAATACAGGGGTTAATCTGAATTAGTTAAACCTCATCGATCTGCACAATACCAGGCAATCAACCCGATTTGCTCCGGCAATATTCAGCATATTGCTAATCTCGGACAATGTCTGCCCGGTGGTACAAACATCATCAAATAAAAGAATATTTTTCCCTTTTATCCCTTCTTTTACTGTAAACACATTTTTTAATATTCCCTGCCGCTCCTGTTTGCTTTTTCCAGCCAGTTGAGTGGTTCGATTTCTTTTTTTCAATACCGAATCAAAACTTTTTAGTCTCTTCTGACGGGCTATTAAGAAAGAAGTTTGGTTAAATCCACGGGAGTTAAGATTTGAAAAGTGCATCGGCACCGGAGTGAGAATATCGACATGAGTTAGTTTCTCCAAGCTGGTTTCAAACCAGTTTGTTACAAAATTTCGCAGGAGCCTGCCGTAGATAATGTTTCTCGAATACTTAAAACTGCTAATCCAGTGGTTTACGGGATCTTCATAAGGGAAAACAGCCGAAAAATCGACAATGTTTTTTGCCCATTCAATCCTGCAATTAACAGCATTATGGTAGCCGCCACATTTCAAACAGATTCTGTCGTTTATTGCTGGTAATTGGTTATAACAGTATTTACAAAGGAAAGGGGACTGGGACGTTTGGAGACTGGTTATATACCTATTGCATTCAAGACACCATTTAGGAATTTTCAGCAGCACTGCTTTTTCCTTTGATAATGGATGCTTCAAATAACGTCCACCTGCACAATAAGGCCTTCTGACAAGCCTGCAAAGCACTTATCAGTCAATTCAAGCTTTTTCTAATGTGGATACGAGTTTTGCTAAAACTGATAAAGAAAAGATCAAAGCAATTAAGGGTCGCGAAAAATAAGTTTACTCGTTGTTTTAATTGCTTTTACTTTACTGAATGCTCTTTAAAACGCATTGTTGCGGGTCGTATACCGGACACTAAATACTACTAGATAATTACTCGGGCCCTGGCTACAGCTCTTTTCCTGTCTTTGTGCCTGGTCTTTTCTGCATCCTCTCTTTTTAATTTAGTCCGTATACTTGGCTTGGCATAGTATCGTCGTTTTTTAAGTTCTTTGAATAACCCTTCTCGAATCAGCAGCCTTTTAAGTTCGCGCATTGCCTTTTCAACTTGATTATTAACGACTTTTACTTCCATATATTGTTCTCTCTTTTTAAATTTGTAGGTTAAGGATAACAGGTTTCAGGTTTTGATTAATCACTTATTGCACCATAATAAATTCAATCGGTCAAACCAAGAGTTTTTATTGGGCTTTGTAGCTCTTGTCCAAATAAAGTTGATATTATTAAATTTTATGCTCTGTGAAAAAAAATTTCCGCATGTTTTTAAACAAATTCTATGAATAGCGTCATTGTAATGACTGAGATCATACATTTAAAGTCAAACAGTAACTCCAATATCCTGAAATAGTTCTTCTGCCTGAAAACTTCAGTTTACACTACAAATTTCCTTGTATCGGTGACAAATAGACGGTCAGGTTCGAGCAGATGAAAGTCGGACAAATCAATAATCGATAGTGATCAGTCAATTCCTTGATTATCTAGCCAGGGCTTGAGATTTACGTGATTCAAAAAACCTGATGCAAACCTTAATTGGGTACCGGACTCTTCGAATAAAGTTAGGCATTTAGTGACACGACTCAGTTTAGGATCAATCTCAAGATGAAATGATAGCATTAATAAGATGAACACATTGAATTGACAATTTTGTTCACCAAAACCTTCACTTATTTGTCAAAATCAAGTTAATCTCAAAAAATGACCAAACAACTTAATAGCTCAGAAGTCAAACTGAGCGCCCAGACATGGATGTCTTCCCTACCTCAGATATACAAAAACCAACCTCAAACAGAAATCATCAGAAGAGGATTAGAAGCAAAATCCAAATTGGGAGATGATGTTATTATCCTTGCCCATCACTATCAATGTGATGAAACCTATTCATTCAGTGATCTATCCGGGGATTCCCTGTATTTAGCTCGACAGGCGGCAAAAACCTCTGCGAAATTTATTATTTTTTGCGGTGTGCACTTCATGGCAGAAAGTTCTGATATTCTGACGAATGACGATCAGATAACGATATTACCTGAATTCACCGCTGGCTGTGAAATGGCAGATATGGCAAAAACCGGCGAGGTGGAAAAATGCCTGGATTATCTTACTGATGTCTGCGGCATCGATAGTTTTATTCCCATTACCTACATCAACTCCACGGCTTCACTAAAAGCCCTCTGCGGTAGACATAATGGAACAGTCTGCACTTCCTCCAATTCGCATAAGATTTTAAAATGGGCGGCTGATAAGGGAAAACGAGTTCTATTTGTACCGGATCAGCACTTGGGACGAAATACTGCCAATGCATTGGGAATTCCAAAGCATAAAATAAAAGTGTGGGATCGAAACAGCGAAAACGGCGACCTCTCCAGAGAAGAAATACTGGATTCACAGATCATTTTATGGAATGGATGCTGTCCTGTTCATTGTCATTTTAAAATTGAGGAGATCAGGAAATTGAGAGAGTCCCATCCGGATATAAAAGTAATAGTCCACCCTGAATGCCCGGAAGAGATTCTGGCTGAATCAGATTATAGCGGATCTACTGATGGAATAATTAAGACCATAAAAGATTCAACGTCCTTTAATCACTGGGCTATTGGAACCGAATCCAATCTGGTTCGGCGTCTGGCAAAAAACCTGTCGCAAAGCCATGGGAAGAGGATCGAGTTTATCAATGAAAAAACATGTGTGTGCGATTCAATGAACATCACACGTCCTGAACATGTCACCTGGATTCTGGAAAATCTATTGGAAGGCAATATTTTAAACAAGATAACTGTTGCAAACGACATAAAACAGGACGCAAAAATCGCCCTGAATCGCATGCTTGATCTCAGTTAGTCCCTCTTTTTAAAAAAATGGCGATAAAAACATTTCGTAGCAACCTGCCCGTAATTGTCATTGGAAGCGGTTTGGCAGGGCTTTTGGCTGCCGTCAGTCTGGCAGATAAAACACCTGTTATAGTATTAACAAAGAAAAAACTATGTGACAGCAATACGCAGCATTCCCAGGGTGGCATTGCTGCAGTTTGGAGCTCTGAAGACTCGTCAGATCTGCATATAGACGATACCCTGTCTGCCGGCCGTGGATTGTGTGATAAAGAAGCCGTTTCAGTATTATCCAATAAAAGCAAAGAATCCATTCAACGACTGATAGATCTGGGTGTCCTATTTGACAAAGACGATAAGGGTTCCTATCTGTTGGGGCTGGAAGGAGCTCACAGTATCCCCAGAATTCTGTATGCCGGAGGAGACGCTACAGGTGCTGAGATTCAACGGGCACTTGCCAAGAGTGCGTCCATACATCCAAACATCACAATACTTGAGAATTCTCATGTTGTTGAAATTATAAATGAAGGCGGTCAGCTTGAGGGAGTTGAATACTTTGATTCCAATGGAAACAGGGCTTTTATTGGGTGTAACCAGATAGTTCTGGCTACAGGAGGCGCTGGCCAGCTCTTCCAGTTTACAAGCAATCCTGCGACTGCAACTGGTGAAGGCAACATTCTGGCTTATTTAGCCGGCGCTGAGTTATCCGATTTGGAGTTTTTTCAATTTCATCCTACTGGTCTTTGTATACCCGGGGTTCCCAATTTTTTAATTTCCGAGGCTGTTCGCGGTGAGAGAGCTGTTCTTCGCAATCAATCCGGCAAAGCTATCATGGAAGGTATTCATCCCCTAAAGGATCTGGCTCCGAGAGATATCGTCGCCCGTACCATTGCCAATGAATTATCCAAAACCCCGCAATCAAAAGTTTTTCTTGATGCCACCCAAATTGACCCGGTTAAGCTCACAACGCGGTTTCCCACCATTTTTAACAGTTGTTTCAAGCACAACATTGATATCAGGAAAGATCCCATTCCCGTGACGCCGGTGGCTCATTATATGATAGGCGGTGTTACCAGTGATCTTAATGGTAGAACAAATGTGAGAGGCCTATATGTCAGTGGAGAAGTTTCCAGGACAGGTGTTCACGGGGCAAACCGACTTGCCAGTAACTCACTGCTGGAATGTGCGGTTTTTTCGATGCAGGTGGCCAACTCAATAATTGAAGATCGAAAGCAACTTCCAAAAATGTGGGGTTCGGTTCATGATCACTCGATTCCATTGAATAGTGTTTATAGTGCTCACAAAAACGAGTTGAGTTTGGCAGACTTCCAGCAGATGATGTGGAAAAAAGCCGGATTGATTCGAAATAAAGAGTCCCTGGTGGATTTGCTTGATCAGCTGAGAAACTACCCGCTGGTGTTTAATGAAGATTTCACACCGGAAAAAATAGAGTTACACATGCTCAAGAACCTGGGCAGATTAATTGCCCTTTCAGCCCTGCAGCGGGAAGAAAGCAGGGGAAGCCACTATCGATCCGACTTCCCGGAAAACAAGAAATCCTTTTTATATCCCATCACTCGCACCTATTCGACGGATAAACACAATTTTTAAATATGAATCCGATACTCATCGATCCAATAGTTAAAAATGCCCTTCTTGAAGATTATTCATGGGGCGATGTTACCTCCGAGAACATTATTCCCGCAGAGGCGGAAAGTGAACTTGAAATTCTGTTAAAAGAAGAAGGGGTTATCGCCGGTCTTCCTGTTGCGGAACGAACATTTAAACTGGTTGATCCCTCCATTGAATGGATTTCCATACAAGCCGATGGCGATTATTGTGATAAGAATACTGTCATCGCAAAAATAAAAGGGAATTCAAGACACATCCTAATCGCTGAACGAGTTGCCTTAAATTTTCTGCAAAGACTGAGCGGTATTGCCACTTTAACCCGACGATTTGTCGGGGAGGTACATAAGGTTAATAATCACACAAGAGTGTTGGATACCCGAAAGACCACGCCGGGGTTAAGGGTGTTCGAAAAATATGCCGTAAAAATGGGAGGTGGCTGTAATCATCGCTTTAACCTGTCAGATTCCGTTTTGATTAAGGATAATCACTTAGCCATACTCAAATCACAAAAAAAATCAATTGGAGAAGTCCTTAAAGATATCAGGAGTAAGATTCCTCACACAACAAAGATTGAGATTGAAGCCGATTCACTTGAACAGGTCAAAGAGATACTGGAAATCGGGGTTGATGCTATTTTATTGGATAACATGAAGGTCGAAGAGCTGAGGAATGCAGTTGAACTAATTGATAACCGCGCAATAACAGAAGCATCGGGAGGCATTTCCCTGGAAAATATCGGGCAAGTTGCCGCCTGCGGTGTCGATTTTATCTCAGTTGGAGCTCTGACCCATTCAGCCAAAGCCTTGGATATCAGCCTGGATTATAAAGAGCATTATTGAGATAAGATATCAGGAATTCCCTTTTTCAACACCTGGGGTTGGTAGGGTTGATTGGTTCTTCGTTTGTCCGAACACAACCTTGAGTTCATCCTTTTTATTTGTTATCTTAGCAAAGATATTAATATTTGATTTTTTACTGTTGTCCATCATTCCTCTTGATATGAATGTGTTTTGAAAAGGGCATTTTTTCAGTTCTTTAAGAGATTTTCCATCCAAGTCACTTGATTTTTTGCAGAAAAAGCTATCTTTCAAAAACTTAGCTCGATTGTATGTGCGGACATCTAAATGAACCCAAGTAGTAGCCCACCCTGTCGAACCAGGTTCTAAAGAAAGACGATCACTATTAGTCCATCTAATTTGACCGTTCATATTGTTTTTAACGACGTCCCTGACTTTGTCACAAGCTGCTTTTTTTCGTTAAAAACCGTTGGACGACTTCCATTTTTGTTAATCCAAAGATCAATTGCCTTTCCCATATGATTCGTCGAAGTACGTCTGTTGCTTCTATTTTTTTCCCAGCATCGGTATCCTGATGAAATTTTTCCCACAGACAATTTATCCTGTTCATAGTTCTTCTTCAAATCAGCATTGTCCGGTTAGAAATTTGCATCTGCTCGTAGGTTGGGCTACTCGTTGCCCAACATTGCTTTCTATTGATGGGCAACGAGTAGCCCATCCTACTTTTTCTAAACAAATAATAGTTAAGTCAAAGTAATGGCGT
>JAHJTV010000019.1 GCA_018829445.1 bacterium | reverse complement strand
AGGGGGCCTTCTTAGGCTAGTGCCTTGACACATCAATGATTTCGACATCCCTATCCTTTATTATTTCTCCCTCCTTGTCTGTTAGGCAAATTTCCTCGTTTTTCAATCTGAGACCCCGTGACTTGTTTGAATAGAAGCCATGGTAACGGGTAAAATTAAAGACCTGATCCCGAGCTTTTTCGGAGGGAAGGAATTTTGTCAGTTCTCCGGTGAAAATGTCAAAATTAAAGACCTGACCCCGAGCTTTTTTCTGATCACATATAAAATAACAATGAGTAACCTAAAGAGTTGATGTATGAAGCGAAAATGGTCTTTTTTATCACTTGGCATTTACCTTATGATATTCCCCCTGCTTGTTGCCAGCTGCACTTCCATGAAAATCGTTCATATCGATCAAGGAAGATTATTTACGGATGGTGTGGAGATCGAGTCTTGGGATAAGACGGTGATAATCAAGCCCAACGAGCCTTTTCCTATATCATCAATCCCGGACAGGGCAGTTGTCGCATTAAAGGAAGACGACATGTGGGCAAGCCAAGAAAACTACATGTTAGGCTTGTTAACGATAGACCTGAAGACTAAATCATCTCTTCCGGGCTTTTTCCATAATCTTTCAAAGTTTTTTGAAATAGGAAAAGCGTTAAAAGTCAGGATCAATATCCAAGGAACCGACAAGGTTCTTTACGGTGCGTTGATGATCGTTGAAGAATGGCTTTGGTTCCCAAGTTCCTCGAAGTTCTTTCCGAAGGCGGAGAAACAACTCAATATTTATATCCCTAAAAAGGTGATTGCTCAACTCTTGAGGATTAACCCGTCTGACCTTCCCGAAATAATAGATCCATCTCCCCCACCCTCTCTCAATTATCTTTTAAAAAAGGACAAAGCCGTCCTTTATGAAGTCGTTTCCATATATTCTGATAAGATGTTAGGCCAGAACTTTCACTCGGAATATACAACCTGGATGTTATGGCTCTCAAGGAGCCCCCTGGTGTTTTAATATTCCATAAACTATCAGCATATGCCCGTGAGCTATAATGATTATTTACTTAGAAAAGGAAAAAAATGAATCGAAACTTGTTTAGAATAAGTAATATCTTGATCGTATTATGTTTCAGTGCCCTCTCTTTCTACGCTTGTTCTGGTAGTGAAGAGAATGTTGCCTATGAAAAAGATTACAAGGGAGAAAAGGTCGATTATAACCAGAAATGGGAGCAACCCTCTTTTTCACAGAAACGACCTGAAAAAGTTTTGATATATAGCACCATCGCAGACGATAAATATGAAGAAACCTTCTGGCCTGAGCCAAACAGCCAGATGACTGCCATGTCTATGATGTTTGGAAGGCAGGGTGTATTGCGCCCAAGCCACCTGGAACTCGAAAAGTATGTGAAAACAGAAATGATGAATACCTTTGAGGCTCAGTTTCAGCAGATACCTGAATATGAATATATCCAGTATATACCGGAAGAGGATGAAAACGCGATTATCGTATGAGCCAGACTTCGTGACGTCACTATGGACCCACCTGAAATAGTGCAAAAAGTGTGTTCAAAAAATCCACCAAAGTAACGATGAAGGTGACAGGTAATCTTTATTTAACCAGGTATGACAACCTGGGCAAGATCATTCATCATCGAAAATATTACTTCAATAAAGTTGGCCATACCACCAATGAAGAGATAATGGTGGTTAGAACCAAGAACGAAGTAAAAGATTTCCTCCGAAAAGTCGATTTTCTTGTCATTCCCTTCGGCAATGCGACTCTCGTGCCTCACCAAGCCGGAATCCAGATTTTTAATTAAACCTTATGGATGCCGGATCAAGTCCGGCATGACAGCGATTCAGAATTTCTATGGTTTTTAGATTATTGAGTTAAAAGCCTTAAATTGAACATTACAATACTTTTCGGAGTGGACTCAGATTTTAGATTTTACCCTGACTTTATTTTTGATTTTCTATACCCTTTCTTTTGAATTCGGTGAATTAATCAAGAAAAGGGTTTTTAATCTGCACAGTTTCAATTGTCTGTTGATTTGTTAAATCTTCCGTAAGCAATATGCTTGCACCTCCGATAATTGCAGCTTCTACTATCAAAGAGTCCCAGAATGACAATAAGAAGCGTTTTTGAATTTTGATCGCCTCAAGTATCGTTAAACCATCATTTACAACCAATTTCCATTTTAACATATCCCGAATGATATCAGAGGCTTTATCTTCCTCAATAGGATTGGGGATTTTTTGGACTACAGTTACATAAAACTCTTGGAGCACTTGTGTGCTGATAATGCCTTTTCCGGTTGCCCAAAGTCCAGTTACAATCCTGGCAGCTGTTTTTTGCTTTTCTTCAGCAGAGATGTCATAAGCATAAACTAGAATATTTGTATCAACAAAAGTCCAATCATCGATCATATAACTCTTCCCTTGTTATTTTGATCCTGCCTTTTGTCCCCAGATTCAACCCTTGCTTGAGTAAGGCCAATTGCCTGTTTTTGGATGTATTATATCCTTCTGCTTCTTTAACTCTTTGTTCTATGGTTTCTCGGAAAAGCTCACTCAAAGACTTATCCATACTCGCAGCCAAGATTTTTGCTTTTTTTAACAAAGACTTGGAAAATGAAACCGTTACATTTTGTCGGTCCATGTTTTTCTCACTGTATATCAATCACGTATTTATGTGAATTACACTTTTACGTATATTTTATTCCGCTTTTTCAGACAAAGTCAACCCTGCCTCTTCAAAAAGCAAAATTCACTCTAACCAACAGTTGTACCTCCTCAAAACACCATCATATCCGTAATTTCAGCAGGTTATCAGTATCACTACTAGTTGATTATGCTTTCAAAAACCGATACATTTCTCGCTTGAATAATCAAGTTTGCCATGGAGTGCACGGAAAATGTATCAAATTCTAATCCGACTTCTTTTGAAGTGGTACAGTTTGTATAGACACCTTGTTAAGGATACTTTATCAGTAATCTTAGGAGGTGAGAAATGTCAAAAAAGAGAAAGCAGTATTCAAAACAGTTCGGCAGTGTAGATCTTAAAGTTTTGTTTGGTGCTGCCGGTTTCAGCTTTTACACTTCTCACTTCCATCTTTTACAACTTGGCGTGGTAAATCACTTTTTCGGATTTTTCAATATAGTTAATCTTTCCTTCACTAAAAACGTTTCTCATAATGTATTGAGCGACGGATTCTCTACCTTTTTCATCCTTTTCCGAAATGCGAACACCGTTGTCAACGCTGAAACCAGAGTGTTTCCAGCTCATGAGTTTCTGGACAATCTCGACATTGATTTTTCCCTCCTTTTTCAAGAATTTGAACACTTCTGCTCGAAAAAATGGCTGGTTCCTCATTTTGAAAAAATGCTCTATGACAACGCCCTGCTCACTGTCTCCTATCTGGAAGCCTTCCAAGTAACCGGGAACCCCAGGTTTAAGAAGATTGTCGAAGAGATTCTTCACTATGTAACAAGAGAGATGACCTCTCCCGATGCGCTCTTCTATTCGGCTACCGACGCTGACAGCATAACACCGGAAGGATAGAGAGACGAGGGATATTATTATACCTGGACTCCAATCGTAGCGGATTCGCCAGAGGAGTCTACTCTTTTGTCCGGTTCCCTACCATTATTGAAGGAAAAAGTGTCAATCAATGGCGAAGTAACAGCCTATCTCTGTGAAAAAGGGCTCTGTCACCTGCCCACAACAGACATTGAGGCTTTTGAGAAACAGCTGGCTGTGGTCTATCCCTATTCCTGAATTGTGGAACCGTTAAACTCAATTACGCTTCCTGATCGAACTCCATAAAGTCAAACCAGAATCCCATTCCCCTGGCATGATCGATTTCTGCTTTTACAATCGATTCATGGGCCTCCTCTATCTCCAAAAACCTCTGAAAAAGTGGCTGGTATTCAGAGGATAACTGACTTACCATATCCCTGTAAAAACTCGAGGTCTTTTTCTCCATCTCCAGCGCTTTCTGAAAGTACTCTATCTCATCATCTATATTGTCTTGTGAGGCGATGTTCTTTAATTGATCAATGTTGGTTTTTATCACCTTTTCATCAGGTACTACACTGTCAATGGCGTCTAATCTTATCTTGCCTGATTCCTCCCACTCAGAAAGTTTCAGTTTCAGATAATCAACATGTTCCTCTTCTTCCTTTCCCAGTGTTCTGAAAACTTTGGCACCAGTTTCCGATTTAAACCTTTCAGCATATTCCTTATAGATTTCGGTGATCCTTTCTTCAAAACCTATTGCCGTTTTAATCGCTTCTGCAATATCCACACACTCTCCTCAGTTAAATTTAGATTTAATAATAATGGATCATTTTAACGCTGTGATTTGACCTGCAAGAATCTTCCCAGCTTTTTATCAACCACTTTGATATGATCCACAAACCAATTATTTAGTTTGTTACAGATTCTGCCAGCCTCTAATATGTTTCTTTTCGAAGCTATTTTGATATCTTCGATAAAAGCCCAAAACTCTTCATGCTGCTTCTGATGGTCTTTTGTACCAGGAAACTCAAACAGCGCCATGTAACGATCCTCTATTGAAAAATGTTGTTTGGCATAACGTTCCAGTTCATCAATTGTTTTTTCAAAATCGATTTTTCCTTTGTTTTCGTAAAAGGAATCAAACACCGAATTTGTTAATTCAAGAAACTCTTTGTGCTGGAAATCCTGCCATTCGATTCCGGTACTCAGTTCTTCAGTCCAGACAATAACTTTTTTTTCCAGATCCATGATTAACCTTTTGATAGTATTTCGATTTTAATCTGAAGACTCAATCAGGTAATTGTACTTTTTAATATACACTGAATCTCAATCATTTCGCAACTACCGTTTTCCAGTCATTTGCTGAAAACTTAATAGCTGGAATATAGTAAAATCTGCTGTAAATAAGGAGTAAATCGGGGAGGAGTTGCTCGCAGGTAACGTAAACTGGTAGCGTTACTTAATGCAATTTGAGGGACTTCTGGCATAAATTCCTTTTTAAAGAAGTGTATAATATGTTGAATTAATGTGATAATCCTTGTAAAAAGTCTTAAACTATGCGAACATGGCACAGCCAGTGCAAAAATGGATTTATATATCAAAATAGTGAATTTAATTGATTAATATAAAAGGAGATATTATGACTGCAACTCAAAAGAACTCATCACTGACCATGCGTCAATTATTTGATCAGGATACCTGGACACATACGTATCTACTGTATGATGCAGAGGGAATGGAAGGGATCATCATTGATCCGGTAAAGGAAAAGCTGGAGCGAGATCTAAAGCTGATGGACGAACTTGGTGTCAAACTGAAATATGTGCTTGAAACTCATGTTCATGCAGATCATATCACCAGTGCCGATGATATCAGGCAGAAAACCGGTGCCAAGGTGATTTACGGTCACGGAGCCGGTGTGGAATGTGCAGATGGAACCCTGAAGGATGGTGATACATTGAAATTCGGAAGTTTTGTGGTGAAAGCCCTGTCAACGCCGGGTCATACATCAGGATGCACCAGTTATGTTATCGAAAACATGGTGTTTACAGGAGATGCTCTCTTCATCAGGGGAACAGGGAGAACAGATTTCCAACAGGGATCTTCGGAAGCTTTATACAAGAGTGTCAATGAAAAGCTGTTCACACTTCCCGATTCAACTCTGGTCTATCCTGCGCATGATTACAAGGGAATGTGGAATTCGACCGTGGGCGAAGAAAAAAAATACAACCCGAGGTTGGGAGGAGGAAAGACTCTGGCTGAATTTGTGGAGATCATGAACAATTTAAAACTGGCAAATCCCAAAAAGATCGATGTTGCTGTACCTGCCAACATGCGATGTGGAAAAACGGATTAGGGTTTTCAGGGTAACGGTAACCTGAAAAAATCTACAGTGAGTTTAGAGCAATAAATGTGATTCAACATACAAACTGAAGGAGGAAACATGAAATGGGGTAATATTTTTACACCGGCAAAGGTTGTGACTGAAAAGGAAGCCAAAGATTACATGGATAAGCACGAGACAGGTTCCTATCAACTGGTTGATGTCCGCACCCCGGAAGAGTATGAGGAACACCATCTTCCGGGAGCCAAACTGGTGCCGCTGAATTCGCTTATGGAAGGTGGAGGCAATCTGGATCCTGAAAAACCTGCCATCGTATACTGTCGTTCCGGTGGAAGAAGCAAGGCAGCAACCCAGTGGATGTCCAATCAGGGATTCAAAGAGGTTTATGACATCAGCAGCAACATCACTACCTGGTTGGGACTTCAGTTGGAAGGGGGATACGAATATGATCTTAATCTTATAAGAAGTGACGTTGAGTTTTCCGATGCCTTTGGATTGGCTTATGCCATGGAGGAAGGTCTGCAACAGTTTTACTTGGAGTTGGAAAAGGGTGAAGAGCGACAAGAACTCAAGGCAGTCTATAAAAAACTGGCCGGGTTTGAAGACCTGCACAAGGAACAACTTCTAAAACAAAACAAGGATGCTGACTGTCTGGATATATCGGAAATTCTGGCAAAACAGGGTGATGTTGTTGAAGGTGGAGAGGCCAATCGATTTTCACCGTTTCAAATCATCAAGATCATGAAAGAGATTCAGGATATTTACGCCCTTGCACTGGCAATAGAAGCACAGTCTTTTGATCTGTATGTGCGACTGGCAGATAAAGCCGAGAATGAGGAGACTCGTAAGTTGTTTTTGCATATGGCCGATGAGGAGAAAACCCATATGAATTACATCACCAATGAGCTTTCCAATTATATAAAGCAGGTTGCCTGAAAAAGAATCGGTTTGTTATAATTAAAATGGCTGAAAACCCATAGTGTAGAAAGAGGGATGTAACTCATTTTAAGAAAAGAAATATTCGGCATCTATGATCCCGGAGAGTTGACAAAAAGACAAAAAAAGGTTTTTACTTTTAAAGAATCATCAATTTAATGAATATGAAAGAGTACAGGTCTGATGCAGGTTAGGTCTGATCACTATTACAATAAAAACAATCCGATCCGGAGATAAAGATGTATCACAAGTTTAATGCCAATGAAATTCTTGACATGGCCATTCAAATCGAAAAAAATGGCTACGCTTTTTATAAACAGGCAGCAGAGGATATTAAAGACGGGGATATCAAGTCATTCTTACTGGAACTGGCTGATATGGAGCTAAATCATGAAGAGTCTTTCGTTGAGATGAAATCAGCACTTGCTGCTGGCGAGAAAGCTGAGGTAGTATTCGACCCCTGGGAAGAAACTGCTGCCTATTTGGAGGCACTGGCTGCAACCCGCGTGTTTTATGAAAAAAAGATCGATACGACATCTGCAAAAGAGGTGCTGAAAGAAGCCATAGTTGCAGAAAAAGAATCCATTGTCTTTTATCTTGGTATGAAAGATATGGTTCCTGAAGATGCCGGCAAGAAAAGAATCGACGATATTATCCGGGAAGAGATGAGCCATATCCAGATAATCAGTAAGCAGCTCCTGAAACTTAAGTAACAGCAGAATTATCTGGCGTTCGATTAATTCCGAACCCGAAATACTAAGGGATTTTTCAAGGGGGTTGATTATTTGCAGAAAAATCAGCCCCTTTTTGCATTATTGGAGGAAAAAGACTAATAGTTTTCAGCTTTCACTTCAAAATGCGCCTGAGGATGCTGGCAAGCAGGGCACTCCTTCAATGCTTGTGCGCCTTCATGTACAAACCCGCAATTACGGCACATCCATTTTGTAGGGCTATCCTTTTTGAATACCTTGCCCTCTTCAATATTCTTCAGGAGCTTTCTATATCTGAGTTCATGCTGCTCTTCAACAGTTGCTATTTTTCTGAAAGCGGTTGCGATTTCATTAAGCCCTTCACTTTCAGCCACATCCGCAGCTTCTTTGTATAGCACAGTCCACTCTTCGTTTTCACCTGCAGCAGCGGCAGCTAAGTTCTCAGCCGTCGTTCCGATTACTCCGGCAGGGTATGTAGCTGTGATTTCCAGATTGCCACCCTCCAGAAATCGGAAAAATCTTTTTGCATGTTGCTCTTCATGACCTGCAGTTTCCATAAAAAAAGCTGCAATCTGCTCATATCCCTCTTTTTTTGCCTGTTTTGCAAAAAAAGTGTACCTGTTTTTTGCCTGGGATTCTCCGGCAAACGATGCCAAAAGATTTTTTTCAGTTTGAGTTCCTTTTACACTTGCCATATTTTTATCTCCAAGTTTAAAAATTCCTTATTGTTTTGTTCCACGATGCAATCTACCATCATGGTGTGCCAGAATTGATAAAAAGCCAAAAAATCATGGGAGTTCACTTGATCAATGTCAAGTTTGCTTATTTTTACAACAGCTTAATTCATCATTACCGGGTATTAAATAGTATGATTCAGAAAAGACAAATAATGCAAGAGCAGTTTTTTTTATCATACCTTTAATAACTTAGTCTATTATTCAGAATTATGGTTATATTTTTTGCCACACTAAAATCTGTTGCTGTTCTGATGGGAATCGGCATCATTGGGTTTTGGGTCCTTGCGAAGAGGATTGTACCCCTGGATGTTTTGAAAGTGTTAACCCCTTTGGTTTTGGAGGTTGCCCTTCCCTGTATGATTTTCTATAACATCATCACCAAATTCAGTCCGGAAAAAATGCCCAACTGGTGGACGCTTCCCCTTTGGTGGGCAGCCATGGCCGGTTTGTTTTTAGCCCTCAGTTTGTTGGGGATGTTGTATATTGATAAAAAGAACAGGGGAGAGGTCGGTATCAGCTTGTTTTATCCCAATGCCACCTTTTTCCCGTTGGGAATTATCCCCTTCATATATGGTCCTGATTCAAGTCTGTTGATTGAGCTGTTTCTGTTTACTCTGTTTTTCCCTTTGCTTGTGTTTAACGGGTACATATTTTTCTTCAGATCTAAAAAAGCCACTTATAAGTTCAGCTTAAAAGATTCTAAAATATTCAACCGGGTTTTACTGGCCACTCTGTTTTCTGTTTTTTTGAAATTGACCGACATGGATGTTTATGTTCCCAATTTTGTTGTGGAAATTACGGGGATTGTCGGCGCTACAGCCCTTCCTTTATTGATGTTGACCATCGGAGGCAACGTTTTTATCGATTTTACCAGGCGGGGAAAATTCAACTATCTGGCGTCTACAAAGTTTGTTTTGACCAAAAATATTCTGTTTCCCGCTGCCATGCTCCTGTTTTTGATTCTGATCAGACCGCCCGAATCAGTGGCTAATCTGATGATGCTGCAGAGTGTTGTGCCACCCCTTAGCGCAGTCCCCGTTTTAACGGCGAGAGCCAAAGGAAATGTTTCCATTTCCAATCAGTTTCTAATATCAAGCTTTATCTGTTCGATTGTGACAATTCCTGTTTGTTTGTGGTGTTTCAGCGTTTACTATTGATCATGTACAAATTCTCAAAACATCGGAAAACAATAAAAGGGGTCCATTCCGAAAAGTGTTATAACGATCATTTTTAGGTTTTGGGGGTCAATAACCGAAAAACCATATAAATTTAAAACTACTGTCATGCCGGGATTGACCCGGCATCCATACTGGTTTTAATGCAATAAATGAGTGGATCTCGGATCAAGTTCAATAAGTGCTTATTTACGCACATTCTGCCAGGAACAGGGAATATGGCAGGGCAGGGTTACATCCCATAAGCGCTTAAATAAAAAATAAATTGATAAATCAGTTCGTTGATTATTAATTATTATCAATTAATTATTGACTATTTATCTAACAAAAACAATTAGTTGTTGAGAGCTATCACTTTGGAAATAATCAATAATCGATTGTTAATCGTCAATTAATAACGGTTTTTTGATTAATTATGCGCTTTTGGGGTTACATCCCCGCCAGTACAAGCTCAAAGGCGGTCACGTAGTACCGCCCTACCGTTTATAAGATTTGTATTTTGTATCAAAAGAGTGCTTAAGTATGGCTTATAGGATCAAGTCCGGCATGACAAAGGGAAAAATAAAGACTTTTCTATTACGGCACAACCTGCAAGTCATCTGGGCTGATAATTCGAAAAACTAAATTTTTAATTCCAGAACAATTTTTATCAACAGAAAAAGAGAGGAGAGAATGAA
Source organism: bacterium (assembly GCA_018829445.1). GTDB lineage: Bacteria > SAR324 > SAR324 > XYD2-FULL-50-16 > XYD2-FULL-50-16 > JAHJTV01. The sequence continues at coordinate 67,775 of JAHJTV010000019.1, read as the reverse complement.
ATATATTTGTGATATCTGCCATAGTTTTGAGTATGATGTTGAAAAGGGGGATGAACAGACTGGGTTAGTCGCTGGAACTGCCTATGAGAACATTCCGGAGAACTGGAGATGCCCTGTCTGTAACGCTGATAAAAGCCATCTGGTGCCTGTTGAGGTGAAAGAACCAAGTCCGGTTATCGAAACAGTTACAACGATGGTTGGGGAAAAAACGGTCAGCCAGTATCGGGACATTGCCAGAGAAAAGCTAATGGGAAACTGTTCAGTCAATAAAACCTGCGATGGTGACCCCCAGCGATTGTGCATGGGGCCAAAGTTCGGTGAAACCATGGGACTTGGAGGCGAGGGGCAGGGGAAAACTTTTTCTGCCAATTACAAGGCACTCGACAATTATCGGCTAAAAATGAGGTTGGTGAAAAAACACGCCGAACCCCAACTGGAAACCTCCTTCCTGGGAAAATCGATTTCTATGCCTGTCCTGGTTCCCAGTGTTTCCGGTGTTAAAAATATGAATAATGCAGTCACGGAAGAGGAGTTTCAAAAAGGATTACTGGAGGGAGCAAGGCTGTTTGGAACAATTGGTATGAGCGGGCAGACTCCCTCACATGCCGACCGGCATCCGGGATTAGATCATGCGAAGGGTGGTGTTCTGATCTTTAAACCTCAGGGGCAGGAAAAGCTGATGGACGAATTCAAGCAGGCCGAACAGGCAGGAGCAATTGCAGTGGGAGTAGATCTCGACGGTTGCGGATCAACCAATTGGGCAGCAGCAGGGAAAGCTGTTTATCGAAAAAGTCAACATGAGTTAAGGGAGCTTGTCGAATCCACCTCCCTGCCAGTTTTATTTAAGGGAATCATGTGTCTGGAGGATGCGCAGGCAGTTGTAGAATCCGGGGCAAAAGCAATGGTAATCAGTAACCATGGTGGACGTGTGATGGATTACGGTCAGGGAGTGGCAGAAGTTCTGCCCGAGATTGCCTCCCATTTTAAAAGCAATATTAAGATTATAGTTGATGGAGCCTGCCGCACCGGGTACGACGTTATAAAATATCTGGCATTGGGAGCCGACTTTGCCATGATTGGACGACCCATTGCCAGAATGTCTCTTGCGGGAGGTGCAGAAGCTGTAAAAACTTACCTCGAATTCGTAAAAAGTGAGTTGAGGCGAGCCATGTTGATGACCGGTTGTGACACGGTTGACCAGATTACCAAATCGATCCTGATCAATACCAGACTCTAAGCTTTTGCAGCAGCTTCACTCCCTGATTTTTTATCGCAAAATCAGTGGTATTTGTTTAAACCTGCTCAGAAATTAACTAAAAATGACTGATAGCGAAAAGCGGAAGGGTTTACAGAAAAAGCCAACGGTCGGTCGGTTTACCAAAAAGAGCATTTTTAATTCTCCGGTGGATTCAGTTTTCAGCTGGCATGAGAGGGATGGGGCTATTGAACGGCTGAGCCCCCCCTGGGACCCGCTTAAAGTGATCTTCAAGTCTGGCGGGATAAAACCGGAAGCAGTCGTTATCCTTGGCATGAAGGAGGGGCTGTTCAAATACAAGTGGCATGCGATCCATACCGATTATGAAAAAAATCGACTCTTCAGAGACAAACAAACCAGGGGCCCCTTATCCAGCTGGGTTCATACCCATCGGTTTGAAGCTCTGAAAGGAGGACGATGCAGTTTGGAAGACACAATCGAATATAAACCCTATTTTTCAATCTTTAGCAAATATATTCTTGACTCTTTTATTCGAAAAAAACTTAATCGAATATTTGCCTACAGACATAAAACAACAGCCGCGGATTTGGAGCTTCACCAGAAATTCGCTTACCTACCCAGAAAAAAGGTACTCATTTCCGGTGCCAGTGGTCTTCTGGGACAAAAACTCATCCCCTTTCTCAAGACCGGTGGTCATTCTGTGCTGACTCTTGTGCGAACACCACCGAAAACAGAGGATGAAATCTTCTGGGATCCCTCCAGGGGAATCCTCAAAGCAGCTGACCTGGTTGGAGTTAATGCGGTTATAAATCTTTCCGGCGAGAACGTTGGTGAAGGACGGTGGAGCAAAGCAAAAAAGCGGCGAATTGTGGAGAGCAGAGTATCAAGTACCCGGTTGTTATCTGAAACTGTCTCAGCCTTGACCCCAAAACCGGATGTCTTCATTTCCGCATCGGCTACAGGCTACTATGGTGACTGTCAAGCTGAAACTGTAACCGAAGACTCAGGGCCGGGAAGCGGTTTTCTGTCCTCCGTCTGCAGACAGTGGGAAAATGCCGCTCAACCCGCTTTGGATAGCGGAATTCGTACCGTATTTATGAGAATTGGCGTAGTGATCACTCCGGAAGGTGGAGCCCTGGGCAAACTGTTGTTGCCATATCGGTTTGGATTGGGGGGACGAGTCGGATCGGGAAAACAATATTTGAGCTGGATCGGGATTGATGATACCCTGGCTTCGTTTTACTGGGCGCTGATGAATGGAAGTATTTCCGGACCTGTCAATGTTGTCAGCCCAAATCCTGTATCTTATCTCGAATTTTCCGGAACCCTGGCATCCGTCCTGTCCCGGCCTGCTTTTGTGCCTTTGCCGACGTCATTGGTAAAACTTATCTTTGGAGAGATGGGAGTGGAAGGGCTTCTCTTTAGCACCAAAGCAATACCGGCTCGTTTAATGGACACCGGGTTTTATTTCAGACATTCAAATCTTGAAGAGGTATTAAAGCATGTACTTGGAAAATAAAGATCTGCCGGAAAAGGAATTCATCATGAATTCAAACCTGAAGATTATCTACGGTTGTCTTGCCGTTACCGCCCTGGTCTTTGGTTTTTTACACCTGGTGATTCCCGGAAGTGTCTACAATTTTGAGAGGCTCCATGTTTTTCTATTCAACTTGTGTGGCGGTGGGACCCTCATCCTCTTTTTTACCCTGAAAAAGAAAGCGATCCCAGTTCGCGTAACTCTGTTTTTGATTTTTTCCATTGCATATGCAATCTTCGCATTTTTGAAGATCTACATACCGGCTATGATCCTTTCCATCATCCTGGCATTGATAGTGGAATCGGTAAGAGCTGAAAAATTCTCATTTTTGCCTCTGGGATTTTTCCGCCGAGAAGAACCGGTTCATTTGAAGTTCCATCAGGCATCCCTGCTTTGCCTGTCCATGGGGTTGGTGATCTCTACTCTGGTTATCCTGAACAATGAATATCTGAAACTGATCTACATGCCCAAGCTGCAACTGGATACCTTTTTTCTTGGTTTTTCCTTTCCTTTATCACTGATCACATTTTCGCTAATTTTTTCTTTTATGGGGGAAAGCGATAAACAAAGTGTCCTTATTACCAAGGAAGCCGGATTCTGGCTGGTAAATCTGGGTGTTATCATATTCTTTACCTTTATAATCTTTGAACAACTGCATCCGCAGGTTTTTGTAACCATCACCCTGTTTATAACTGTCATGGTGATATTTTACCTTTTTTACAGACTGGGAAAAAACATTCAGCAAAAACATTTTCTGATATCAGGACTGGGCTTTCTGGTGGTAACTGCAGTATCGGGAATAGCCTACATCCTGATGCACTATACCGATAACTATTCCCCTTCCACTTACAAGTGGTTGTTAAATTTCCACGCCTTTGCATCGCTTTACGGCTGGAATCTCTGCGGCCTGTCAGTCATCTGCAGATACAACGATTTCCCTGTGCGGTTGCATTCCTTCCCCATAATTCTTCTGCACTGGATAACAGTCCTGTTGTTTGCGCCATTGGGAAAGGAGCATCCACTGTTCGCCTTGCTGGCACTGCTGGGATACGCCATGATTCTGTTTTTTCTACTGTTCAGCAGACGCCAACTATCACCCATCAATCAATAAACCCGGCGGTATGTTCATTCGGTTACAATTCCAATCTGGCTGAAGGAATCTCTTTCAGTCTTTTCCCTATGAATTCAGCTCATCGAAGCCTTTTCTTTCAAAAGTATTGCAGGTATTTGATTGTACCTTCATATAATGGGGGAAAACATTGTAATGGAGGTATTCCGACTATTTTGCACTGGATTGCTAAATAGTCTTGATAATTCGGCAATGCAGTGCAAAATAGTCGGAAAAGGGGGATATCAAATGCAACGATCACAAAAAAAATATCTTATAAAGGACCTGGATAAAAAACTCGTTTTTTTAACGGGTCCAAGGCAGGTCGGAAAAACATGGTTGGCACAGGATATTGAGAATCAGGTTGCAATATCATTGCAGAAACATGTTTTCGCTCTTAATGATTATTATGGAAAGCCCTATAGCTTGAACTACCTGAGAACCAAAGATGGTGTTGAAGTCGATTTCTGCCTGGTTAACAGATTTGAACCCGAATTAATGATTGAGGTGAAGCGTTCAGAATCAAAACCAGGACGATCTCTCCTGAATTTCCAAAAGCGATATGGAATTCCTGCCATTCAACTTGTCTTACACCTCAGACAGGAAAAAAAGGACAAAAATATTGAAACTCGAAAAGGAGCGGAATTTCTTAAAGGTTTGATTTTGTGATTCTCAAAAAAAAGATTTTATATTATTTATTTTGCAGTGTGAGTACCTTGTTTTATTGAATATCTTTTTTCTCTCAGATTCTATCCAGAAGAGGAAACGGTATGAAAAAAAAGCATATTTTTGAGTTTTTTCTGATCGCAGCGTTCTTAATGCCTCAGATTTTGCTGGCTTGTACAACCTTCTGCTTAAGAACCGAGGATCGTATAATCTTTGGAAGAAATTATGATTGGTCAATAGGGGATGGACTGGTTGTTATAAATAAAAAAAATACGGAAAAGAAGATCTCGTCATCTGAAAACGGGGTGATACTAAAATGGATTTCAAAGCATGGTAGCATCTCCTTTAATCAATATGGTATCGACTCTCCCATGGATGGCCTAAATGAAGAAGGTTTGGTTGTTGCACAAATGTGGTTGGATAATACCAGCTATCCTGCACCGGATTCCAGACCGGGTGTTGGAGCGTTAACCTGGATCCAGTACCAGTTGGATAACTCGGGAAGCGTTGAAGAGGTAATTAGCAGTGATCAAAAGCTGAGAATTGATTCCGAATTGGCGGCGCCTTTACATTTTCTGGTGTGTGATGCTTCAGGTCAGGCTGCAGTGATTGAATTTCTGGACGAGAAAAGAGTAGTTTATACCAAAGATAGTCTACCCTATTCGGCTTTAACCAATAGCACCTATTCAGATTCTCTCCAATTTCTGAAAGATAACAAAACCGATCCCAATCTGTTACCGAGATTTTGGATCTCGAATTCTTTTGTACGTTTTTCAAAAGCGGCCAATATGGTGGACGAATATAATTCTCAACACAATTCGCAGATTATGGACTATGGCTTCAAGATCCTTGACGCCGTTCGCTCGGACAGCAGCACTCAATGGAGTATCGTTTATGATATAACCGACCTGCAAGTTGAGTTTAAGACCCTTCAGAGTTTCAACAGAAAAACTGTAAGTTTAAAAAATTTCCGTTTGAATTGTGAGTCTTCTATCAAGGTTTTGGATGTAAATTCCGGACATGGTGGTGGGGTGGAAGGGTTTTTTGTCGACTACACCAGCAAAATCAATAGAGATCTGATTTACTCAACATATAAGCGGACGTCTTTTTTGCAGAATATACCAAATCAAATATTGGACAGTATTGCCGAATATCCTGAATCATTTCGATGCATCAAGTAATCGTTTGGTACTCTTAAAATTTCAATATTTGACAAGTGCTTCTTTAAGCTTGGAATATGACATCTATCTGCTTTGGTTCGCAGGAATCAGGATTCAAGTTACCAGTTTTCCATCTTTAAAGTTACAGAGTCCATGTCTGTTTATGTCTCCAGTTTTTTGCCTGGCATTGCCGGGTTTTCCATGTGGTTGCCCAGTGGGAGACTTCGTTATTTTGCGAAAAAACAGCGTTTATGATACCGATGTAAAAACAGGTAATAAAACATCTTTTTAGCGAGGAAAATGAATTCTAGAGAACGCGTTAACCTGGCACTCAGGTGCCGGAAACCGGACCGGATTCCAAGGGCCCTTGGATTTTTCTCACAGGATTTTGAAATGTTTAAGCTCTCAGATCCTGATGCTCATTTTAAATCGGATATTCGTATTGCAGAATTCGATGCACCTGCCACTCAGAACAAATTCCTGCAATATCTTAACCGACTTCCGGATGATGTGCATGTGGGAAGTACGGCTCAACTTCAGACATATTACGAGTGGAATTATCATCCCGAATCGGATGCCGAAGGCCCTCTCGGCTCCATCCGGTCTCTGGCCGAGTTGACAGAGTATGTTTTTCCCGACCTGACTCATCCTGATCGATACAAGGGATTGGAGAAACAGGTTTCCCAATGGCATAAGGAAGGACTAGCCGTGGCTGGTTCTCCGCCCCATCTTGGCGGTGTGTTGTTTGAAATAGCCGGTCGTCTGCGTGGATTTGAACGAATTATGCTGGATATGGTTTTGCAGAAAGAACTGGTTCATTTTCTGTTGGATCAGCTAACCTCGATTCTGATTCACAACTCATTGATTCTGGCTCGTAGTGGGGTGGACATTCTTATTCTGGATGATGATGTGGCTGCACCGACACAATTAATGATTAGTCCGACAATGTGGCGCGAGTTCTTCAAACCCAGGTTGGCGCAGGTGATCAGGCTGGCTCGGGAGGAATCGTCCGAATTATTGGTTTTTTATCATTGCGACGGGAATTTCACCAAACTGATTCCTGATTTAATAGAGATCGGCGTTAATGTAATCAATCCGGTGCAACCGGATTGTATGGACGCTCTGGCCATAAAAAAAGAATTCGGTGATCGGATTGCCATGTGGGGAACCGTGGGAACCGCACTGCTTTGGACTAATGGGACTCCAGACCAAATCCGTGAGGAGGTGCACACCCGAATTAAAACACTCGGCCCCGAAGGCTTGCTGTTAGCACCCGCCTACGACCTCGATTACGTACCTGCAGAGAATATTATAGCCTTTATTGAAGCCATGGATAAATGGGGAGGGATTACCTCTTGAATCGGATCTTGTTCGCCTGGATAGGCTAGTCAATAGTAATACTGTTGCCCTAGCACAGTTGGGCATTATTTCCCAAGAATTGCGGAAATCCTGCAATTCAACTTGTCTTATGCCTCAGGTAGAAATATTGAAATCCGAAAAGGAGCGGAATTTCCCAAAGGTTTGATTTTGTGATTCCCACAAAAATGGATAGAAAATGAGATCTGAATAAAAACAATCTCGTGTAAAGCATCGGTTTGATTAGTGATAATTGGGGAAAAATACTGATGGTTTATGTCTTGTAAAGTGGATAAGATATTCGGAAATGAACCGATTAACAGTGAGTTGAATTGATTTAATAGGTGATGATGTGAATACAAAACGATGGGTAAATGGTCTGTTATCGACTGTGCTGGTATTGGGAGTAGGATGTTCCGGTCATATGTCTGTGGAGGAAGCAAAACAGGTAACGACCAGTTTTAAAAAGGAACGCTTTATTCCTCCTCCCAGGAAAATCAGTGATGTCTTAGCCTTATTAAACCAGGAACTACCTGATTCCTCAGTCATCACCTTGCGACTGGCAACAGTAAAAGCAATTCCTCCTGAAAAAGCAAATAATTACGAGTTATCACAGTTTTATCTTCAAAAAGGGCTGGCAGCTCAGGACTTGGGAATGGAACCGGTTGAGGAATTTCGCACTGCCATGAGTTATGCTGGTAAGGGTGCAGACTGGGAAATATATAAGGAATTATCAGCCGCTGAATTCCGATTTGGAAATGCCAGACGGGCAATTGGGCTTCTGGAGGAAGCAAGAAGAAAATTTCCCCAGAAGAATGTCGACCAGATACTGGTCAAGCAGTACGCAAAAACAGGGCAAATGGGATTGGCCGAAAAAGCATTTCAGAATGCTATTAACAAAGTTAACAGAATGCAAGGAGCAGGAAAAAGAAATATCCCACCGGATAAAGCAGCCTGGGCTAAACGAATTGTGGAAGCATCAACTGCAGAGTTTCTTGAGCTAAATGGAGAGCATCAAAAAGCTGAGGCCTATCGTCGATCTTCGCTTCAAATTTCAACAGATCTTGGAAGAATCAGGCCCGTTATTTCCGATAACCTGGATCTGGCACAAAACCTTCTGAAGCAGAACCGTGCTGTAGAATCTGAAGTTTTTTCTAGGAAAGCTCTCACCTTGTCCTTAAGGAACTTTGGGAAAAAATATGACTTAACAACCAATTCTTTGCAAACCATTGCAGCGGCCTTGTCAGAACAGGGTAGATACGAAGAAGCTGAGCAGCTGGAAAGAGTAGCGATTGAAATCAGATTGGAGGCAGGGGAGAGGGATGGTACTTACCAACTTATAAAATATCGGCGTAACCTGGTACGCACGCTTCTCGCTCAGGAAAAATGGGCTGAAGCACTTCAGGTTGCAAGCCAGACAAAAAAACAGGCACAGGGAACACTCTTTCATGATAAATTATTCGTCTGGTCACCCGGTTATCCGTTCGCCCTGTTAGCCAATGAAAAATATGAAGAAGCGTTGCATCATCTGCAGTTGTCTCTAAAAGTTACCGCAGAGTTAACCGACAGGGGAAACCGTTTAAAAATGCTTGGTCTGCTTGCTGTTGCAGAAGCAAAGCTGGGAAATATCCAAAGTGCAATCGACCATTTTGAGCAGGCCAGACCCTGGTTAGTAAAGATTAGGGAAAATGGAGACCAAGGGCGGGTTAATCAGTTGATACACCGAATGATTTCCGAACATTACATTGAATTGTTATCCTCAATTGCAGGGACGAGTCTTGAAAAAGAGAACAACCTGAATGCATTGATGGAATCTTTTATAATCGCTGATATATCAAGATCACAAACTGTACAGGCAGATTTGATTAAAAGCGGTTCACGTGCAGCCATCAGAGATCCGGAGTTGAAAGAGCTAGCCAGAAAAGAACAGGATTCACAAAAACAACTGGAAGGGCTGCAGGCTATCCTGGCAGAAATGCTGTCGTCCCCGACCAATCAACAGATAGCGACAGCCATCAATGAAACCAAAATGAAAATAGAATTACTGGAAAAAGCCCAACTCTCTCTACAGGAAGAGATCATAAGGAGGTTTCCCGAGTACGCCGAATTAAGTCAGCCGAGACCTGCATCGGTAGATGATGTTAAAGCGAATCTCAAGGTTGGGGAAACATTGATCGCATTTTATCTCGCTGAACGGAAAAGTTATGTCTGGAGCATACCCAAACAAGGTGATAACGTGTTTTTATCAATCCCCCTCGGGATCAACACCGTTAAATCTTCCGTATACAAGCTGAGAGAAGCCCTTGATTTTTCTGCAAGAACCTTTGGTGATATTCCCAAGTTTGATTTAAACACAGCGTACTCTCTTTATCGTGAACTGTTAAAACCCCTTGAACACACCTGGCAAAGCGGCGGGCATCTGATTTTTCTAAAACATGGTGCTCTCAATCAGTTGCCCCTGGCCGTATTGGTTACCGAGTCATTTACTTTGCCAGCTGAATCTGCAGCGCTATTCTCCAATTACAGGTCAGTTCCCTGGTTGATTAAACAGGTGGCAATTACCTCTTCTCCTTCTGCCATGGTATTTATATCGCAACGTTCTATTCCCGCTGACAGTAGTTTTAAGACGACTTTTGGAGGCTTTGGAGATCCGGTTTTTAATGGTAATCAGTCAAAGGAAGAAACCGAAATTGTAAACGTGGCATCCATGAAACCGATATCGGTTGAAGGACGGCTGCTGAAGAAACGGGGACTTCGGTTGACACGGAAGTCTCAATTGGATGATAAGTCGTTGAACTCTACCAACCTGGAAATGCTGCAGCGGTTACCTGATTCGTCGGAAGAAGTGCTAAGTGTAGCGCAGGCTTTAGGGGCTGATAGAGAAAGGGATGTTTTTATCCGTTATGATGCGACTGAATCGAATATCAAAACTCTCGATCTTTCAGATAAAAAAGTGCTGCTATTTGCAACCCATGCCTTGATCCAGGGTGATTTGGACGGGTTGACCCAGCCTGCAATAGCCCTGTCTTCTCCTGGCGTGGTTGGGGGTGAAGAGGATGGATTGTTGACCATGGAAGAAATTATGGGATTGAGATTGAATGCGGATTGGGTGGTTCTGTCAGCATGTAACAGTGCAGCCGGTTCGGGAGAAGGTGCCGAAGCAATATCGGGTTTGGGTCGGGCTTTTTTCTATGCCGGGACCAGGGCGTTGTTAGTAAGCCACTGGTCGGTGGAAACAAATTCGGCAAAAACATTGACTACAGGATTGTTCAAATTTCAGGCAGATAATCCGGATAGTACACGCGCCAAAGCTTTACAAAAATCTCAGTTAAACCTTATCGATCAGGAAGGGTTGAAAGATGAAGCTACGGGGAAAATAATCGCTAATTACGCCCATCCGGTTTTCTGGGCTCCATTCACCCTGGTTGGAGACGGTTAGAAAATGATTTTTGGTTACATAATACTTAGTATACATGTAACTCAAATGTTTGCTTGGTAATCATAGAAGCAAGGGACATAAAATCTACTTGCTTTTGTCTGCAACAATCTGGGTAAGCGTAACAAGTTTTCTCTACATGTAAAAAAAATCCGGAGCCCAGGTTTGAACATATTCCAAGTTGTTACTGAGTATTGCTGGGCTTTTCATGTGATTGCCCTGTGGGAGACTTCATTATTTTTCGATCAACCAGATTTGTGGTAACGGTTTTAAAACCGATCTTGGAACCCAATTACACGAGAAAAATGAATTCCAGAGAACGCCCGCTTACGACCTCGATTACGTACCTGCAGAAAATATCATAGTCTTTATTGAAGCTGTGGATAAATGGGGAAGGATTACCTCTTGAATCGGATCTTGTTTGCCTGGTCTTAATAAATCAATGCTAACACTGTTATCCAAGCCCAGCTGAGTATTATATCTCCAAATTTATTTTTTTAAGATGTCACAAATGGTTTTTTGGTTCGTATAAGTAAGAAAGAGTCGAACCAATCAGGAGAAAAAGCAATGATCAACCCATTTATTGAAAAATCAAATGCCGATGATGATGAAAAAAGGCTGATAGAATCGTCTTTACAAGGAAATCTTCAAGCATTGGAAAAAATCATTTTTCGACATCAGGCCTGGATTTACAATATTGCATTGAGGATGGTTTGCGATCCGGATGATGCACAGGATATAACACAGGAGATACTGGTTAAGGTCATTACCAAGATGTCACAATTTGATCCTGAAAAAGCATCGTTCAGGACCTGGTTATATCGTATCGTTGCCAATTATGTGCTCAGCATGAAACGTACAAAATATGAAGCCTTTGTTGTCAGCTTTGAAGAGAACGCCAGTCATAAGCAAATGCCGGATCAACGACCGGATTCCAATCCTGAGAATGAGTTGCTTCTGGAGGAATCAAAGATCGGTTGTTATCTGGGGTCTCTTCTTTGTTTTAGTCGAAAAGAGCGGTTGGTGTTTATTTTAGGCGCCATATTCAGTATAAACAGCGCGGTGGGAAGCGAGATTGTGGGGATCACCAGTTCAAATTACCGAAAGATTCTTTCCCGTTCGCGCAAGAAACTATCCAATTTTGTAAATCATAAATGTGGCCTTTTAAATCAAAGCAATCCCTGTCACTGCTCTAATTATCTGAAAGAATACATGGACGCCGGTTGGTTAAACCCCGACAAACTGGTTTTTTTCAAGGGTGAAGAGCAGCGTGTAAAAGATATTATTAACGCAAGAATCAATGATTCCCATTTAGTACACTATCGAGAATGTGTAGATATGTTTCGGGATCATCCGTTTTATACCCAGTATGATTTCACCAGCAAGGTTTCAGAGTTGGTAAAAAGCAACGAATTCAAACAGGTATTTCATTTACATTAAAGCACCTGTCAGATGGATTTTAACCACTATTTGTAAAAATCTTGGGAGAAAGAATGCCACCAGCAATAGAACTGCTATATAAAAGAAGACCTGTCGAATTTATGACATACCTCTTAGGATTATTGGGTGCTAGTAATCATTTTGATCCAAAAGACCCTTTTCTCCGGATTTCAGCAAAATGGGAAAAGATAAAAATAGATAAAAGCCATTTGCACCGCTTTAATAAGCTATGTCGAATTACCTGCCATGATAATCTCTCTTTGCTTTATCCTTTCACATTGGTTTATCCCGTTTTTCAACGAATACTGGGACATAAGAAAGCACCCCTGTCCATGTTCAGGGTTCTCAATACACGGATGCAGGTTCTTCAACATCGGAAAATAGATATAAAGGAGAATCTCAGCATTGAGTGCAACCTTACCGGCTATCGCGTTTTAGCAAAAGGACTGGAAATATATATCTCCTCGGCAGTTAAATCGGATGGAGAAACGGTTTGGGAAAATATACAGACATTCTATTATCGCGGGAGTTTTGGTGAGGCGGATGATTCTTATACACCTCCGTTTTTTAAACCCATTTTGGACGCAAGCATAATCGATAAATGGTTTTTACCCCAAAATACCGGACGTAAGTTTGCCAGATTTTCGGGTGACGGTAATCCCATTCACACCTCAAAAATCTGGGCGAGGAAGTCTGGGTTTAAACGGGATTTTGCACAACCGATGTTTCTGCTGGCAAATAGTCTGGAACGTCAGCAGAATGTCAAATCGGAATACAAAATTTACCTTGACGTTGTTTTAAAAGGACAAATCTATTATGAACACCAAGTGGTGGTAAAGGGAATCTCCGGTAGAAGCAACACTCGTTTTGATTTGTATTGCCAGGAAAACAACCGCCCCTGTATATCTGGCAACATTGAGTTCCAAAAACAAAACAAGACATTATCAGACTTAATAATGGCAGCATAACAATCGATGCTGCAGCCGCAAGCCGACTCTACGGGCGAGTGAATGGTTTAATGCGGTTAAATACGTGAACATTATTCCATGAAGCTTCCTGGCTTTATCTTCAACCCCTTATAAAAAGGTAACCCAATGACGATTCAAAATGAACTGTTATCACCGTGCGGATTGTATTGTGGTGTTTGTGCCATTTATATTGCCGACAAGGAAAATAATCAGAAATTTAAAGAGAAGCTGGCTCCGGTTTATGCTGTCAAGCCCGAGGAACTCCAATGCAAAGGGTGTATGTCGCAGGATGAGGACAGTATATTCTTTTACTGTAAAATTTGCCCGATAAAAACCTGTGCAAAGGAAAAAGGATTTGAGGGATGTTATCAGTGTGATGATTTCCCCTGCGATCATATTGATAAGTTTTCAATTCCGGTGGGGAAAAAGGTGATCTTAAGGGCGATCCCTCAGTGGAAGGAGCTTGGAACTCAGGAGTGGGTAAAGCAGGAGGAAGAGCGGTATACCTGTCCAAAATGCGGCAATAAGCTGTTCCGGGGGGCTAAACGGTGCAACCAGTGTAAAGAATCGGTGGATCTGGATTAATCATTATCATTTGAATATCCGCAATAAAAATCCTGACGACGAGATGGTAAGGATTGCAACAGGGGACAGGTTGATCAGTTATTAGCAGCCTGTCCCCTTGATTTATTTCCGGTAGGGCATTCTCAATAATATCGCAGAATCTCCATGGATGTACCTTTTGTTCCGGTTACCAGCATTCTTCTGTTAGCATCAATGCTAAGCCCACTGCCGAAGTAATCGTCGGAAGAGCTACCGTGAACTGCAATCCCTACAGAATTAAAACCCGTATCCAGGGTTCCGTCCGGGTTATATCTCCAGATGACGTTGTTAAATTTCAGATCAATGTTCTTACTGGTTCCGACTACTACAACCTTGTTAGCGGAATCAAGTGCAATTGAATTTCCATAGTCCCAATCCGATCCTCCCGCAGCGCCGTTATGGGTGACGATCCCACCGGTGCCAAATGAATTGTCCAGGGTTCCATCTGATTTATACTTCAACAAAAACATATCATAAACAGTCGCCGAAGCACTTTGTCCGGTAACCAGAATATCATTGGTAGGATCTACGGTCACCGAATATGCGGTATCATCACCTGTTCCCCCTGCTATGTTATCAAGGGTTACAATCCCGGTTGTGTTAAATGAGGTATCCAGAGTACCATCAACGTTGTATCGCACCAATAACATATTGTAGTTTGCGCTCCCGGCGTTTGTCTGTCCCACCACAATCATCTTTCCATTGCTGTCAACCGTCATCCCATATGCATTATCATTCGAATTGCCCCCAATATCCGTGATGACTTTACCGGATGCTCCGAACGCTACTACCACACCCCCATTGATATTAAATTTCCAGATAACCAGATCCCAGTCCGTGCCATCATAAGCCTGTCCGGCAACCATTATGTCCTCATTGGAATCGAATCCAATTCCATACCCATTATCACTAAAACCGGCAATATCGGCTGTCACATCTCCATCACCGTCAAACGAAAAATCAGGCGTCCCGGAGGGAGTTATTCGCAGTAATATCATATCAAAATTGGCCCCATTTGAGGTAGTGCCGGCAACGAGGATTCGATTACTGGTGTCCACAGCAACTGCATATCCTTCATCATGTCCGAAACCCCCATCATATAGATACACTCCATTTGTTCCAAATCCGGTATCCAGAGAGCCATCCGGATTATAACGCCAGACGGCGATGTCATTGCTGCCATTAATACTTATGTATCCGGCAACGATAATTTTACCATTGGCATCTGTAACAACCGCTTTTCCCGTTTCGCTATCAGCCGATGGATCCGGATTAACATAGGTAACAATACCATTAATTCCGAATGATGAGTCCAAGACACCTGACCGGGTGTAAAATACCGAAGAAAACTCTGCAGTCATTGCCATCTCTTCAGTATCGAGCGCCCCCATAGTAACCAGAACATTGCTTCTCATGTTGAAGCCGATGTTCATGGCCGGATTAATCGTGAATGTTTTGTTATCATTGGTGATAGAAACAACATCGGATAGCAGCAAACAGGAGGAAAAATTGTCATGGGAGATTTGCAGAACCCCTGAACAATTCGTATCGGTTGAATTTACTGTTATTGAAGACGGCTTCATTGTTTTAGAAAAGGTAACGGAAACAGAAGTATCAACCGCAACATTTTCCGTATTGTCTGCCGGTTCAATTGAACTCACTGAAGGCGGTTCGGATTCACTACCGGTAGTTTCGGTTTCACTGTTGGAGGTGCCGGTAATAGACCCCTTTTCATCACCTCCACAGGAGTTTAAAAAAACAACAATCAGTATTAGCGATATTATTGAGAGGATAACTTTTTTAAATATATCTTCCATGCCGTTTTCCCGGTTCATGTCAAAGAGGATGGTTGCAGGTTAATATAAGCTTTTGGTACCTCATAAGTTATTTTCTGCGTTTTTTGGCAGAAAATACTTTTAAGGTACTTATCCAGTTTATCTGGGCTAGCTCTTTTTAATAATATATCCGGTTTATCACTAATTACAAATGAAAAGTGATAGCATATCCCCCCTGACCGGCAGTATTAATGGATTACCTCCTGCTGACACTCGGATTGAAGACAGTTACCGGCGATCTCTCCATTCAGGTAATTGGTTGCCAGATTATGCAAATAGTTTCTGGATAAGATTTCGAAGGGAGGCTCGGCAATCGCTGATAGTTTTCCTTCATAATCCAGGTACTGTTCACTGGTGAATACCGATCCGTTATTCAGTTCCAGCAATTCATCGGCAGGGTTGCGGGATTTACGGGTATAATTAACATAGAATCTCTCCATATACTCTGCTAATCTTTGATCGGAAGTTGGGTTTCCTGTTTTTAAGGCTATTTCAAAGATTTTTCGACAGATCTCCGGAAAAGCCCGCATCCCTTTTTCACTGGCTTGAAACAGCACCTTATTCAGGTTTTTGAACCAGGGAAACAGGAGGGAAATCGTTTTTTCCATGGCTTGGTCATCATACAAAATTGATGTTATCAAGATGGCTGGAACAGACCACCAGGCCGCTGCTTGACTGTCAATACTGCGAAGTTCCAGAAATCCTTTGGGGCGTACTTCCGGGAACAAAGAGCTTAAATGGTTTTCCCAATCCTTTTGCTCCGGAAAATACCCATTAACCCCCTCTTCAAGCCATTTTTTAAAAGGGATATCACTACGAATAAATCTCAGATCGCCTATCGAATCAGGCAGCCTGATCACACTGGCGTTCATTGCAAATTCAAAATAGTGATTTTCAGGGGATTCGAGACTGTCGCCTGCTGCTCTCAAATGCGGAAAACCGGTGCGTGTTCGATCAAGGTTCTGCCAGATGAAGGATCGATAACTGCTGAAACCGGTTGATTGTCCGTTGATGAAAGGTGAGTTTCCAAATACAGCGCACAAAACCGGTGAAAGAAGCTGACTCGCTAACCAGCGACGTTTCATCGTTTCATGATCGCCCAGATCCAGATTCATCTGTATGGAAGTAGTTAACCGCATCATTTGCTGCCCAAAGGGTCCAAGGGAGGCAAAGTGGTTGTTCATATGTTGATACCGGCTCTTTTTCATCTTCAGGCCGATTTCTTCAATAGTGTGCCAGGGATTCAGACTGCCAAAGAAGAACCAGATGGATTCCTTGTTTAAAACCTGCTGCAGCTTATTGACGTTTTGCAGCATCTCCCATAACACACAATCAAGCCGATCTCTGTTTGATGTACTGT
The DNA here is from genome assembly GCA_018829445.1 of bacterium. Classification (GTDB taxonomy): domain Bacteria; phylum SAR324; class SAR324; order XYD2-FULL-50-16; family XYD2-FULL-50-16; genus JAHJTV01. The sequence continues at coordinate 51,090 of JAHJTV010000019.1, read as the reverse complement.
ATTCAATCTGTCCTCCCGGCTCAAATGTGAAATTGCCACCATCAACTGTTGACAATCGAAGAGTGCCATCGGGCAGGGTTGTATCGACCAGATTATCATCGGATTTTGTTTCTGCTTTCAGAAGATCAAAACTACCGGTTCCTTTGTCGGTGGTAATCTCAACAGTCCCATTGAGTTTTCCCGGGGAGCGCTTGAGAGGGAGCAATTCCAATTCAATCCCAATAGTTTTTTTACTTGAATCGTGTTTCGAAGAAAATATATCCGTCACACTCAATTTTAAGCTTTCAAGATCCAACTGTGACTTTTTATCGGCCATATCAGACTCCTCTTTTAATTGATTATACTATCCCTTACTACTTATATCTAAAGTGCACTTCCAGAAATACTGTTGTTGGTATCCTGGTGCCATTGAATGTAACTTAGCATGGCAGACACAATCTCTTTTTCAATATTCCGTCCGGTAACCTGATTGATCTGACGGACAGCAGACGGACTGGTCAGGTTGATTTCAGTGATGTGCTCCCCAATCAGATCAAGGCCCACCAAGAAAAGTCCCATCTCCTTAAGTCGGGGAGAGATTGTTTGAATGATTTTTTCCTCTTTTTTTGTTAATTCAGTCTTTTCACACTTAGCTCCCTGGTGAATATTAGCCAGAAAAGATCCCTTGGCCGGTAGTCGATTAACAACACCGACAGGAATCCCATTGACCAGATAAACACGTTTATCACCATCTTTTACCTGCGCCAGATATTTTTGAGCTGTAATGAATCGCTGTTTCCCGCCTTCATCAACGAGCAGGAACTTTATTCGATTCTCGACATCGGATTGTTCGTATTCCAACAGCTCAACCCCTCTTCCGGAACAATCCTCAATAGGCTTTACCACAATCTTTCCATGACGCTGTAAAAACCTCATCAACACATTTGGATTCATGGTGGTAAGGGTTGGTGGAACAAACTGGGGCCAGTTTAGGGCAAAAAGCTTTTCATTGGCATTTCTTACGGAACGTGATGGATTAATTTGCACAACCCTGGGATCCAAATAATCCAAAATATAGGTCAAATGGAGATAATTGAGATCAAAGGGAGGATCGTTACGGATTAATATGGCATCAAAATCATCCAGGATTCCCTCTATTTCCGATCCGGTTGAATAAGGCTCCACCGAGAAAACCGGTTTGATAAATCCGAAGAACTTATTGTCCTGTAGATACAACAAACTTGACTCCGTCCAGAATACTTCATGACCAAGAAACAGGAGTTCGTTCATCATCAGTAAAGAGGTTTCTGTTTCCAGGTTCAAGGTTTGATAAGGATCCATACAAAACAGGAATCGGAAAGCCTTGAAGGTGTTGTTTTTGATTTTCATTAAAACATCCAGTTATATCAGTGAAAAATATTAAAGTTTTTCCGGTTTGATCAGATTAAATGTCTTGTTTTTATCTCCTACACTGGATCGGTCGAATCACGGTTTTCCGCAATAGTCCCATATTTCTAGAATTGTCGAAATATAAGGGCAAAAAAAACTACTCAGCCTTTTTTACGCCTGAACAACAACACTGGGTCAAAAAGCTGATGATTACGTGCATTAATTCAAAATTAGCTTTACATATCAAGGTTCGGCTTTGGCGTTCCTGCACCACCAGATTTGCCCTGACCAAACGGGCTATGTGATGTGACAAGGTAGACCCCGGCATATCAAATCGTTTTTGAATGTCTCCAACCGGGGAGCCGGAATTACCAGCTTGCACCAAATATCGATATATATTCAGCCTGGTAGGATTGCTTAAGGCTTCCAGGCATCCTGCAGCTTCGTTTGTATCCATGAATAGAATTATTATAAAGAAAAATGATCCTGTCAACTATATTTCTAGTATTATCGAAATAATTATTTGTCAACCGGGTAATCCTATAAAATTACAGAAAAAAGTCAAATGACTCATTGAAAAAAAAGGAAAAAATGCCCTGGAAAAATTCAAACCAACTTTATTTTTGAATGATGGCTTGTATTTATTGGTGATCATGGAATATTATAGCGTTGATTTGAAAGATGAAATAGGAAAAAAAGGCGAGATTTTGAAAAAATCGGATTTTTTGCTTAATCAGCAGTATCAATTTAAAAAAGGAATAAAACATGGTATATATACAGAAAGGTGGCTGCTTATGCCAGTCAATCAGATATGAATTTTTTGGCGAACCCGTTGGTATGGCACATTGTCATTGTAGTGATTGCCGTAAAGCATCGGGAAGCGCGTTTGCAACTGTTGTTGGCATACCTCTTTCCGGCTTCACCATCCTTCAAGGAGAGCCCAAAGGCTTTTCCATTCAAGCGGAAAGCGGGAATGTGGTCACTCGATGTTTCTGTTCCCAATGTGGTTCACAATTATACAGCAAAAACCCAAAGGCTCCGGATGTTATCTGGATTAAAGCTGGAAGCCTAGATGATTCAAACTGGGTTAAACCTGCTCTCAGCATCTGGACATCCAGTGCACAGCCCTGGAGTGTCATCCCTCCAGAGACTCATAACTTCCCCAAAAATCCCACATTTACGGGCTAGTGTTTCTTTTTTGGGGAATGCCAAAGAATAGATATTCCTTGTTTTTACAGCCGAAGGGCCTCTTATAAAGTTGATCTATGAATAGCAAGAAACAGTTGTCGTTCCCGTTTTTTTACTCAGTCGACAATTTATATGTCGACTGAGGATCAAAGAAAATAAAGCTATCGCAGTTACAAAACTGACCAATATCAATCCATATAAAAAAGGGCTTGGGATGTAAAGTTCATAGAGGAAACTTCCCAAAACCGCATAAGCAACAAAGGGACAGATAAGACCCCACTGGGTGATGTAGTACTCTTTTTTGAAAAAATGTTTTTTGAAATAGTCCTTAAGCAGGGCTAGACCAAACATCAAGTACCATGTTTCAAAGGCAAATGAGAAAGCAATAATGGCAAATTCAAGGAATTCGGTATGAAATCCAAGTTGTCGCTCAAAGTAATGTCCCAGTCGAAATCCGGATATTGCCAGCAAGGTAATAATGGGAACCACAATCAGCATACTGGGTAAAAACTGTTTATCAGGAAGTCCTTCTGCAGCAAAATGGCTTTTAAAGATGGATATTAGTTTGACTATCAGAAGAAAGAAGGCCATGGATCCGCTGATAAACGCCAGAGACGCGGCTGTGTGGGCAATATTTGGAGTTTTGGACATCGCTGCGATACCGGTCAAAGTAACTGTCCCCATTGCCAATGCAAATGGATGCAGAAGCCAACCGAAATGGATTTTACTGACGTCAAAGCTTTTAACAAAAGATGTTTTTAAGAGTTTAATTTCCATTCTCATCATCAGCGCCCATAGAATGCCGCCAACGATCAAGGCCGGCAGCATCGTTGCCTGAAGGTTTTTTGACATAAACGGGATAAAGAACCGTATGGGGCCAATGAAAACGTTCATGGTCATGAAGTAGGATAGAAATGTGGCCATGATTCCAGCGTTTTTTAAGGGATCATTGAAAAGTTTTTCGTACTCTTTCGTTTTTACCCATCCGATCAATTCTTTTGTATTCTGGTAAGTTAAGACAAAGTGTATTATGGCAAAAACAACCATCACGATTTCCAAAGCATAAAACAACAGTTGCTGCAGCAAGGGCAAAGAAAAGTGATCTATCTGGTTGAAGGTTATTAACCCCTTCCCTGTATGATAGGTGTACTGGAAAAAAGCAAAGGGAACAACAGCAATGCCCCCAGCCCCTAAAGATGCCAGAAAACTTAATGGTGAAAATGAGTTTTTTTCCATGATTTCTCCTGAATATTAAAAATTAGGTTATTTACGATACAAAAAGCTCATGAAAGAAAAATCCGGTTCGCGTTTTTAAATAAAAAGAAAAATCGACCTCCGTTTCGTTCTGGAAACCGGATTTTTAATTCGGATTTTTGGATTACTTCGAGTTTTGTGCCAAACTTGGTGGTATTTTTTAATATTCTGAATATATAGACAAATTTATGTAGTATTTGGGAATATTGCTCTCGTTTAACCCCTTTAGGTAACGTTACCTGTTAAAACTTTGGGCGAGTTGCGTTACGTTTACCTGTTACTGGGCAATTTCCAATTTTAAAGTGGTGTTCCTTGATTTTTGTCTTAGTACGATGAGGTTGAATAGAAGGGCGGCTAAATTTCACTGGTTGTCTGTTTTTAGCGAAATTATGAAGAATAGAGGGCTGTTAAAGTTCTCAGCTTTATTTCGGATACTTTCAGGGCGTTTTAACAGATTTTTAATACAATGGAGCGAAGCGAGTCAAACTAAAGCTGACAGCTTGTCCAAATATCGCAGCTACCTATTAGCGCGAAAGAACTTTACAATAACAAAATAATGATGTGAAACTTGAGTCAATTGCTTAACCCGGGATTTTCGTTTAAAAAGCGATACAGGGTTGCACGTCCAACTCCCAATAATCTGGCAGCCTTAGCTTTATTACCGCCGGTTTCGATGAGAGAGCTTTTAACGGTTTCGGTGTCCAGTTTTTTGGTTGCTCCCCGTTGGGGAATTTGGGATTGGCTCACTTGAAATTCAATGGGGAGATCAGAGGGTGTGATAATGTTGTCCTTGCATTTTACGGTGGCAAAACGAATGATATTTTCAAGTTCCCGGACGTTTCCGGGCCAGTTATAATCCATCAACATGGACATGGCAGGTCCGGAAATCGTATAAGTTCTGTCCTTGTAAAGCTCATGGATTTTTCCCAGGAAATATTCACAAAGAAGAACGATATCGTTTTTTCTTTTACGTAACGGGGGAATAAAAAATGGGATCACACAGAGACGGTAAAAGAGGTCTTCCCGAAAATTGTCCTTTTTTACTTCCTGTTTAAGATCCTTATTGGTTGCACTGATCACCCTGGCATTCACATTTACCAGTTTTTCGCTGCCAACTTTTTCGACAGTGCCCTCTTGCAGAAACCTCAGTAGTTTAACCTGCACCGATTTAGGAAGATCAGCCACTTCATCAAGAAACACCGTTCCTCCTCTGGCCATTTCAATACGCCCTTTCTTGTCGCGCACGGCCCCTGTGAATGCACCCTTTTCATGTCCGAAAAGTTCACTTTCGACCAGCCCTTCCGGCAATGCACCACAATTAATCGGAACGAATGGATGCACCCCGCGAATGCTCTCTTCGTGAATGGCTTTTGCTACCAATTCCTTGCCCACACCGGTTTCCCCGTGAATATGAACCGGGTAATCATACAAGGCAACATCTCTGATTTGTTGAAATATCTGCATCATTTGATGATCACATCCGACAATCCCTCTGAAACTTTTTTGCTTATTTAATTGACGTTCCAGGGTAACCAGCTTCGTTTTGTCAGCCAGTGAAAGCACCACTCCTTGATAACTGCCATCGGTGTTTTTCAGAGGGATAACGGTGCCGTCCAGTTCTTTTCTGTTTCCGTTTGGCGTATGATACACCATTGAATAGGTTTTTTTCTCATAGCTCGGGATTTCATCACCATCACAAAATGAACAGTTTGCACCGCAAAGTCTGGGTTCAAAGACGTCATGACAATCCTTGCCGATGATCTCCAAGGGTGTGGTTCCTATCAACTCGGCGGCTTGTTCACTGACAAAGAAGATCTTTCTGTTGAGATCATGGGCGATGGTGGCATTGGAGATCTTATTCAAAAGACTGATAAAATTCTGCTGTTGGCTGGCAATGGTCTCGTAATAGCCAAAATTGAAAAGATTCGAGATCAATATTTGGATTTTTTGGGCGAAATCCCTGAATCTCTGTTTAATCTCTTCTTCCGTACCCTTACCTTCCGCCGGGTCATTAAGATCCCAATGTACTACTGCCGGGGAACCCGGTAAAAATGAGTATTCTTTCCGGGCTGTGTCGCAGAGGGTCACTGCCAGGTTGAAAAGTTGCTTCTTATATGAGGAAATCGATTTAGGAGACTGGTTCGAGATATCAATTTCAAATTCCTTCATGATTTCAATAGCAAACGGATGAACTTGCTTTGCGGGAGCAGTCCCTGCACTGTGCACCACTACTCTTTCCGGAGCAATCTTCCTTGCAAATCCCTCGGCTATCTGACTAAGGGACGAATTATTATTACAAATAAAAATGATATTCTCTTTAACCATAATCCCATTGTGTTACATCATACTTTTAAAATTCGTAATACTGCATAAAAGGTACTACTTGAAAGTTAGAAGGAATGAACGGTTGTTTATTTCCTCATCACGTTCAAAGTAAAAGAGATTTAAAATAATATCAATATCAATTATGGAAACAGTATGATCTAATCCCACGAACAAACAGGTATACAAGACAGTGTGTCAGGTCAGTTCCTAAAAATGGAATACTATCGTTTTCCCTTCTCGATTCCAATAGGAATGTCTTTCTGAGACTCTCGATTGGCCTAATCCTCCAAAAAACGCCCTGTTTCAGCCAGATTTGTTAAACCTTCAAAATCAAGAATCTGAATATGTGACGCTTTGACTTCTATCAGATTAAGATGATTCATTTTTGCCATAATGCGCGAGAGAGTCTCCGGTATGGTTCCCAAAATACTGGCAAGTTGCCCCTTGGTGATGCTCAGAGTAACCTCGCCACTATCCTCCTGCAATTTGCTTAGATTGAGCAGGTATCCTGCCAGTCGGCCGGGAACGTCTTTTAAAGTAAGTCCTTCAATCTGCGCTGCAAACTGCTTCAATCTTTTTGAAAGGACTGACAGCATATTCAGAGACAGAGCCGGATTTCCGGATATAAGTTTTACAAACGAGTCTCTCGGAAAAAAAAGAAGATCCGTTTCGGTAAGGCTGACAGCATTGGCGGGGAATCTTTTTCCAGAGAAAACTGCCGTTTCTCCAAAAGGCTCACCACTGGTAAGAATATGGAGTATTTTTTCCTTGCCATCCATTGAAAGCTTGAATATTTTTACTTTTCCGCTGATAACAAGGTAAAATCCGCTACCGTCATCCCCTTCAAAAAATATGCTTTCACCTTTTTTGAAGCTCCTCTCAACCGCAATGTTTTGTACATCCTCAAGGTAATTCTCCGGAAGACCGCTAAACAATGGCGATATCGATATAATCTCAATTTTCTTATTCATGATCCAATTCAATTCGTTCTTCCCTTTCACGCAAATAAGCCATTTATAGATGGTTTTTTGTTTCGTTTGTTAATTATACACAACCGGAAAGGTTTATGATATGCTCTTGGAAGTTTTATTCCATCAAATTTCCTAATTTGACTTAAGTCAAACCAATCCGGTTTGCGTTGTGAGCTAATACAATCATGATACACATTCAAAAAATTGAATTTCATGTGTTTACCTTAAAACTCTATAAGGGAGAATTTTTATGTTTTGTTACCAGTGTGAACAAACCACCAAAGGCGTAGGTTGCACCAAAATAGGCGTTTGCGGCAAGAAACCGGAGGTCGCTTCTTTGCAGGATTTGTTGATGTATGCAGTGAAAGGGCTTTCACAATATGCAGTTGAAGGGCGAAAGGTCGGCGTCAACGATTTTGAAGTTAACAGGTTCACCTGCGAAGCCACTTTTTCAACACTCACCAATGTCGACTTTGATCCGGATCGTTTTGTACAGCTTATCAACCAAGGTGTTGAGCTGATGGATTCAATGCAGCAAAAGATAAAAGCGGCTGGCGGTAAGACGAACATGCTGAAGGGGCCCGCTGAATTTTCTTTTGAAACGGATCTGGACGGAATGATCTCCCAGGGAGAAATGGTTGGTGTAAAATCCAATAGCTTTGTTGATCCTGATATCCATTCGTTGCAGGAACTTCTGACCTACGGACTAAAAGGTCTGGCCGCTTATGCTGATCATGCCTTGATCCTGGGGAAAACCGATGATGAAATCTTTAAGTTTATCCACGAAGCGATGGTTGCCACCCTGGATAAAAATGCCAGTGTTGATGGCCTTGTAGGTCTGGTTCTGAAATGCGGGGAAGTTAACATTCGTGCGATGGAACTCTTAAATGAAGGCAATAAGGGATCATATGGCATTCCGATCCCAACAGAAGTTCCTCTCGGTGTCAAAGCCGGGAAGGCCATTCTGGTTTCCGGACATGATCTCAAAGATTTGGGAGAGATCCTGAAACAAACCGAAGGCAAAGGCATTAATGTTTACACTCATGGTGAAATGTTACCCTGTCACGGATACCCGGAGCTTAAAAAGTATGCCCATTTCTACGGGCATTATGGAACCGCATGGCAGAATCAGGCAAAAGAATTTGCGGATTTTCCCGGCTCCATTGTCATGACAACCAATTGTATCCAAAAACCACGGGAGAGCTATCGAGATAACATTTTTACCAGTGGTCTAGTTGGCTGGCCGGGTGTGAGCCACCTTGGAGACGGTGATTTTACCCCTGCCATTGAAAAGGCCTTGAGTATGAAAGGATTTACCGAAGATAAAAACGGAAAATCCGTTATGGTCGGCTTTGGTCACGATGCTGTTTTGGGTATTGCCGACAAAGTTATCAATGCTGTTAAGGATGGAAGCATCCGTCGCTTTTTCCTGATTGGTGGTTGTGATGGTGCCAAACCGGGTAGAAATTACTATACCGAGATGGTGGAAAAACTTCCCAAAGACTGTGTGGTGTTGACTCTGGCTTGTGGCAAGTTTCGCTTTTTTGATCAGGATCTGGGAGATATCGGGGGCATACCAAGGCTTCTGGATGTCGGGCAGTGTAATGATGCCTATTCAGCCGTCAGGATCGCCCTTGCTCTGGCAGATGCTTTCGAATGCGGGGTCAATGACCTGCCTCTCTCAATGGTTCTTTCCTGGTATGAACAGAAAGCAGTCGTTATTCTTTTAAGTCTGCTCCATCTGGGAATAAAAAATATCAGGTTGGGGCCGTCGTTACCGGCTTTTATTTCACCTAATGTACTCAATGTACTGGTGGAAAACTTTAATATCATGCCAATTAAAACAGCGGATGAAGATCTGAAAGCAATTCTGGGATAGCAAATGAAATGCCCGGGTCAAAACATGCAGTTCTGGAAACCGGAGGATATCTTTGAAGTGAAATGTTCGACCTGCGGGAGCGATATTGAGTTTTTTAAGGATGATATCTCCCGCAGTTGCCAAACCTGTGGTCGGAAAATCCTGAATCCCAGATTGGATTTCGGGTGTGCGGCACATTGTAATTATGCTGATAAATGTAAAAAAGAGCGAGATTAGGAGAAAAACATGAAAGTTATGAGAAAAATTATTGAAATCGATGAAGAGCTCTGCGACGGGTGCGGAAACTGCGTTACTGCCTGCGAAGAAGGTGCAATTCAGATCATTGATGGTGTTGCCAGGGTAGTAAACGACGTGTTTTGTGATGGGTTAGGCGCCTGTATTGGTGACTGCCCGTTGGACGCCCTGAAGATAGTAGAAAGAGAAGCCGCACCCTTTGATGAGGAATCAGTACAGAAACACTTACAGCAGCTGAAGGGAGTAGAAGCACCAAAAGAGGAAACTCTTGCTTGCGGTTGCCCATCCACCAGAATGCAGAGTTTTGTGCCCATGGGAACATGCGAACAAGCCAATAGACCGGCAACGATACAATCTCAAAAATCAGCCCTTACCCACTGGCCGATTCAGATAAATCTGGTGCCGCCCACAGCGCCCTTTCTTAAGGGAAGCGACCTTTTAGTTGTGGCGGATTGCGTTCCTGCTGCCTATCCGAATTTTCACCAGGATTTCCTCAAGGAAAAAACCATCATGATGGGATGCCCCAAGTTCGACGATGGGCAGGCTTATGTGGAGAAATTCGCTGCCGTTTTTAAAACGGCAGGTCTGAAAAGCATTACTGTCGTTATCATGGAAGTTCCCTGTTGTTCTGGGCTACCAATGATAGTGAAAAAAGGTCTTGAATTGTCCGGTATGAATATTCCCTTGGAAGAGGTCATCATCAGTATCAGGGAAGGACAGGTGCTGCAAAGGTTAAAAAACTGAAACTGAGATAGATTCTATCAATCGGAATTACGTTTTACCTACACCATCAAGAAAACTACCACACCTCCAATAAACCTACACCAGGGCGGCCTAACATGGCCGCCTCTTCTCAGAACCATCCCTGATATTTCATTTTGGATTTGTTTTTGATTCGAAGAGTTGAGCTTCTTCATTGAAATTGTGGAAAAAGATACATAAAGTGAAACAAGCCAACGATGGATCAATAATGATCAGAACAAAATATAAATTGGATGAGCTGCCATATGATTACCTGCCGGGGATTGTGCAAGAATTTTGAGATCTATCAGAAAGAGCCGGGTTTCTCAGGAACTCTCAAGTCATTTTTTAACAGAAAATATAAAACGAGGGAGGCTGTTAAATCTTTTGATGTTGAAATCCCGGAGGGGCAGATTGTTGGACTGCTGGGACCGAATGGGGCAGGGAAAACTACGTTGATCAAAATGTTTACCGGTATCGTTGTTCCCAGTAGTGGCTTTGTGCAGATTATCGGTTATGACCCCGCAAAAAGAGACCGCAGATTCCGAAAAAAGATCGCCCTGGTAATGGGACAGAAATCCCAATTATGGTGGGATCTTCCGGCCATGGATTCTTTTCAGCTGCTGCAGCGCTATTATGAAATCAGTGATGCTGATTTTAAAGAGAGAGTTGGTGAACTTTCCGAACTGCTGGATGTGAAAGATTTGCTGCAGGTTCATGTCCGAAAGCTATCCCTTGGTGAGCGGATGAAAGTCGAGTTGATGTCCTGCCTGCTGCATAAACCGGAGGTTATATTTCTGGATGAACCAACAATCGGTTTGGATCTAATTGCACAAAGGAATATTCGTCAGTTTATTCAGGATTATCATCAGAGAAACCACTGTACCATTGTACTGACTTCTCACTATATGGCAGATGTCGAAGCACTCTGTTCAAGACTGGTGTTCATTCTTCAAGGAAAGAAGCGGTTCGATGGTGATATCGTAACCTTTTCCAACCTGCTGGGCAGTGAAAAAAATGTTGTTTTTGATTTTGATCGATCTGTTAATGACCATTCGTTGCTGACTCCCTTTGATCCTCACTGGAACGCAGACTGTACCAGGGTTGAGTTAAGAATCCCTCACGAAAAACTAAAGGAGGCCACAATAGACATTCTCAGGAATCTTCCGGTTGTTGAATTTAATACTGAAAAACTTCCCATTGAACGGGTGATGAAAACCGTCATGGAAAATCCGGATTTGCTGGAAACCAATAGAAGGGAATCACAGGAGTAAGCAATGCTGAAGTGGTGGCAGACCATTAAGGTACACTGGTCAAACATGCTGGTTTATCGGGTGAATTTTCTGCTGATGGTGATTGGACCGGTTTTGGTTTTCTTTTTTGTCAAAATCAGCCTCTGGTACAGCATTTTTCAGGGAAACATGCAGACCATGATCGGAAATTACTCCCTGTCTGATATGCTGACTTACCATTTGTGGACGATGATTGTCATGTTAATCAGCAGATCCTATAATTTCGGCAAACTATCTGAAGATATCAGACTGGGGAGGGTGTCCACTTATCTGATCTATCCTTTCAGCCTCTGGGAGTTCCAGGTAACCAATTTCTTGAGTCGACTGGTGATTCAATTATTCATTGCCCTGTTTTGTCTGTTGATATTGGTGACAACATTCTCGCAATATTTCCATGATATTATAGCCATAAATTTTCTCAAAGGTTTGATGTTGACGATTTTTGTGGGGATTTTCTGGTTCAGCCTTCAATACCTGATTGGCCTCTTGACTTTCTGGCTTGAGGAGACCTGGGTATTGGCGGTTATTGCCGAAACCGTCATCCAATTGCTATCCGGTAACATTATTCCCCTGGATCTCTTTCCACAGTGGGCAGCCAGGATTCTGGAATACACTCCTTTTCCTTATGTTACCTTTGTGCCGGTGAAGATGATCATGGGTGCAGGCGGCGATTTTTTACCGGCATTGGCCAATCTTGTCTTCTGGATAATAATCTTAAATTTTATTGTGCTGTTGGTCTGGAGAAAAGGACTAAAACTCTATACCGGCGCCGGGATGTAATAATGATACCCAGAATAAAATACTATCTGCTCCTCTACCGGGAGTTCGTCAAAACATGTTTTATAGAAGCCATGTCATTTCGACTTCATTTTATTCTGTTGATTGTGATGGATTTGGTGTTTTATGCCTCCGTGTTTGCTTCCGTTGACATTATATACCAGCATGTAGAGACTATCGGCGCATGGAATCGCGAGCAACTGATGTTTTTTATGTCTTTTATGCTGGCGGTGAATCATCTGCAAATGTCATTTCTTGCCGATAATTACTGGGAGCTGTCCCTGTTAATTCGTCAGGGAAACCTGGATTATCTGCTTGTCAAACCGGCCAGTTCTCTTTTCTCAACCTTTCTGCGACGGGTGTCAGCAGGAAGCACAACACTGTTCATTGTTCCCTGGTCCTGCATGATCTATTTTGGCTCCCGGTTGAGCTTTCCATGGATAGCCTGGGTGATTCTGCCTTTCCTGGTCATTCTTGCATTTATTTTGACTGGATTGATTGAGACGATTATTTGCTGCAGTATGTTCTGGATGCTGGAAGGGGTGGGCATCAATTTCTTAAGAATGCAATTACAGCAGGTTGCCCGCTGGCCGGACTTCATTTATGCCAGCTTTATCCGTAAAATACTGACGTTTATTATCCCTGTCCTTCTGATTTATAACGCACCCAGCCGCTTCTTGTTTGATTTCAGCGACTGGCTGGCATTGGTGGGAATGATAATGGCAATAGCCGCTGGCTGGGTCATCCTCCATTTTCTGTGGAGAGTATGCCTTAACAGCTATGAATCGGCTTCCAGCTAACTATGGAACAATTACCTTTCATAACTGAAGTGACCCAGATTCTTTGCTGCGTTTCACGCATAGTCATTGACGGTGAGACCAAACGAAGCATGATTGTTGTTGCTTGACACCTACGCAAACGAGGGACAATTTAAAGACATTCCACACCTTTGTCAGAACATCATACTTAAACTGGCAAGATTCCGTTTGCCTAAATCCACTTCAAAACACCTGCAAACAGGATCAGCATCAAGGCGTTAAAGACAAAAAACGAACCGATAAACCTGATCTGGTTTTTTCTTTGCCAATCGTGCACCCAAAATGCCATAACAAAAAACGGGATGTACACGGTTATAAATACCGGAATGGTTCCCCACCAGGGGTAAACCCAGGCAAAAGCAGGCGTTTTGACGAAGAAAATTTCAAGGAAGGAGGCGAAGGCTGCACAGCCAATACCGATCAGCAGCCGGTTATTTATCCCCAGTAGCTTCAACTTCGGGTCTTTGGGGAGTATCTTGGAAAATGTCAGGGCGGCAATTGAAAACATCATGTTGATTTCAACACCGACTCCCACGAGGATAAGGAAAGAACTGCCCGCGGGAGCAGTCCAAAGCGCATGACCGCTGAAGTGCTGAATGAGTGCGTTCACGATTTCAACAAACCAATGGATCATGTAAAGCGTTAATCCGGCTGCAATGACGTTCCAGTTCTTTTTCTCTATTTCATTGTAGTAAACATAAATTACCAGTACAAAGAGAGTGATAAAGGACCAATGGAAATTCTCACCACTTCTTAGAATACTCAAGGCTTGTTCGGTTACTTCAGGATGGTTCATATCTTCTCCTCATAACTAATGCAAGAATTGTTTATTAAGTAACAAGTGCGCATTATTTGCAATATAGGGTAGTTTGTCAATACAAAAATGGTGATTAGGTTTCCTGATAGATGCCCATGAAGTCGAAATTAAATAGGTTACTTTTTCAGCGAAAAAAACCAATACCTGGGTATTTACCTTTTTTCCCTAAAGCTTATTACGTTTAGGCGGTATATTTAACTATTGCATAAGCACACGTCTTAGGGTATTGGACGATGGAAATAGCTGAAAATCCTTTAAAGTACTTTAGAATATGCTTTACAGATATTTTACTTTCCTGATCACATGCCATAAACTGAAATCTTTGATTGTACAACTCGCTGAAAAAAAGCCCATCTCTTATAAACAACTCCGAATAGAAAGTTGAATTGAAGATATGAAGAAACACGCATTTTGTAAACCTGAATTATTGGCGCCCGCAGGTTCAATGGAGGCTTATCATGCAGCGGTAGAAGCCGGGGCTGATGCAATTTATCTGGGTGTGGAGGAATTAAATGCGCGGCTCCGGGCTAGAAACTTTACTATAAAAACCTTGGCCTATCTTGTAAATCAGGCAAAAAAAGACGGTGTGAGAATTTACGTTACCCTTAACACCCTGATCAAACAAGGTGAGTTGAAAAAACTGCTGGACCTGTTATATCAGCTGCAGCAATTAAATATTGATGCCATCATTATTCAGGACCTTGGCTTGGCATACATTTGCCGCAATTATTTTCCAGGTCTTACCCTGCATGCCAGCACCCAAATGGCGATTCACAACCGGGTTGGTTTGGAAATGGTTCATCGTCTGGGAATAAAGCGGGCGATATTGTCTCGTGAATTGACAATGGAGGAAATCCGAACGCTACAGAAAGATTCTCCTGTGGAACTGGAAGTGTTTATCCATGGTGCTTTGTGCTTTTCCATTTCTGGTTTGTGCCTGGCATCCAGCTATTTGGGAGGATGGAGCGGTAATCGGGGCAGATGCACGCAGGTTTGTCGTCGAAAATTTGAAGCGGATCAGATGTCCGGCTTTTATTTTTCACCCAATGACCTCTGCGCGGTGGATTTTATTGCCGATCTGGTGGAAACCGGTATGGCAAGCTTTAAAATCGAAGGTCGCATGAAAAATGCGGAATATGTCTACAATGTTGTGTCATCCTATCGAAAATTACTGGATAAAACAGCAGATAAAACCACTATTCAAAAGTCATTGGAAGAGGATTTCGGACGGGAAAAAACACCATTTTTATTGGCCGGAACCCGGCAAGCTGGTGTTATAGAAGCCATGCGACCATCAGGAATCGGTATTCCATTGGGAACTATTCAAAAAGCTGCCTCCGGATGGTTGGAAATTGAAGCCGATGTCTCCATAAAACCGGGATACAAATTGCGCATTCAGCATCGAAATGATGTTGATGGGACGACAATTCAAGCTGAGAAAATCGAAGCGGGAGAAAATTTAATTCGGGTCAAATATTCATCGAATGCACCAATCAATACTGGCGATCAGGTATTTCTTATTTCACGAAATCCCGATAAGCACAAAAACTGGGGACAAAAAAAGTTGAATGTTGAGCCCGTACGATTCAGCCCAATCTTTCCCAAAAGCCAAAAAGTCTTCAAAAGGATTATTAAAAAAACGCAGGAAAATGAGATATCGAAGGGATATCTGTTTTTTAAAATCAATCAATTCGAATGGTTGAATATCGTAAAAAATTATCAATTTGATTTTCTAATTTATTCCGCATCACTGAAGGAACTCTCTGAATTGATACATGATGGCAAGCAGATTAATTACTGGCACACTAAACTTGTCATTGAACTACCTCCTTTCATCCCCGATGGAGATATCGAAGAATACAGTCAACTGATCCAATCACTTCATGATTCCGGTGTTCGACATTGGATGTGCAGTCACGCCAGTCATCAATATTTATTCCCAAAGGAAGATCGGGTTTTTTCAGGCGTTAATGCCTGGTCAACAAATCAGGCAACACAGGCTGCCTTGATAGAACAGGGCAAACAGTTATTCTGCTTTTCGATCGAGGATGATTTTTTAAATATAAAAGCCATTGCGCATGAGAAAGGGATAATGCCAATTTTCGGGCTTATCCCGCTATTTATATCGAGGGTTAATCCGGCTTTAAACGACAATACACAAGTCACCGACAGCAAAGGGAATTCGTTTGCCATCAGAACATTTGATGGATTGTATTATTTACTCAGTGATCAGCCGCTATGTTTGTTTCATCGCCAGGAAAAATTGCGTGAGGTCGGGATTCGGCATTTTTTGATTGATTTTAGTTTTATGCCAATATCACGTAAAGTATTCAAATCAATCATTTATGATTTTGAGAAAGCACAAAAAACCCAGGACGGCATTTTGTTTAATCATAAATCGGGATTTAAATGAATCTCGACAGTCTGTCTTCCTTTTGTTTGTACATTTTATCCCTAATTACCGCACAGACTCCCCGATTATCGTTTTGGCGATAAAGGTCAGTTTTGTGATTTCATTTTCTCCTGCCACATCTGATCTGCAGTTTTGTCATTTTGCTTCACAGGGTATTAAGGGGCAGATTCAGCAGTCAGGAAAAGTACAGAATGTCCCCAAAAATGTCTTATTTACAGCAGAAAACCGTGTTTTAGAGGATCAGCGGGATCGATTATAAACTGTTGAATTCCGGTGATGAAAGCGCGGGTGGTGATTTCGGGTATCACCGCTGTTATTGATCCCAATTGCCTCTCTTCCAGAAGTTTTCCCTGGAAGGTGGAGCCGATGATGCTCTCATGAATAAAATGTTCACCCAATTGCAATTCACCGTCGGCATGAAGCGCGGCCATTCTGGCGCAAGTACCTGTTCCGCATGGAGAGCGATCGATCTGACCATTTCCGAAAACAACGACGTTTCGGGAATGGGCCCCTTTTACGGTAGCGGGACCGCAAAACTCCACCAGGTTGACGTTTTGTTGCTTTTTTGAAAGCGGATGGATGATTTCCACCTTCTCTTTGAGGATTGCCAGTATCTGCATACCCAGGGTTGATAGTCTATCTGCATTAACCGATTCTATTTTTAATCCAACCGCGGCAGCATCGACCAGGGCAAAAAAGTTTCCGCCAAAGGCGATATCCGCATAAACGGTTCCATGATTTGGGATGGTTACCGGTACGGCACGCTGGAATAAAAAAGAGGGAACATTTTTAATGGAGACGCTGACGACTGCCTGATCCCTTATTACTGCCGAAGCCTGCACCAAGCCGGCCGGGGTTTCCAACGTTATTGTCGTGATAGGTCCTTTTGCTTTAATCAATCCCATCTCCAGAGCAACAGTCACAGCACCGATGCTGCCGTGGCCACACATATCCAGATACCCTCCGCCGTCCATAAAGATGATACCCAGGTCTGCATTTGCATCAGTCGGGTCCAGAATTATTGATCCAAACATGTCTCTGTGTCCACGAGGCTCATGCATTAAAGCTGTTCGAATATAATCCAGTTTCCGGGAAGCATAATCGCGTTTATCAGCCATGGACTGTCCGGGAATAGATCCAATCCCTCCTATGACAACTCGGGTCGGCTCTCCCATGGTATGAGAATCCACTGCGAAAATATGCTTTTTTGTTTCCATCTTCCCTTCAGTTCAAGCCGATGCAATTTGTTTTTATAAACACGAAACATGATCAAAACCTGTTTTCTACAAAAATCATCAGCTGAAGGAGTGATTCTATCTTCCTGATTGATAAGTCGGGAGCTTTTTTTGTGAATATTTCCGGTGTAAAGTGGCGGTTGCTGCAGAAACTATATGCTAAAATGCTCAAATAGAGACGGGATTTGAGTGGGGAAAACCGGAAAGGCTACTTGCAGTGTTCCTCACGAAATCTGCTGGGTGTTTTACCGACAAACTTCTGAAAAGCATTGTAAAAAGCGGATGGGGAGTTGAAACCAACATCGTAGGCGATTGCCAGAATTTTGCGGTCTGGATTCTGTAACAGAATCTCTCTGGCTTCATTGATCCTGTATTCGTTGATGAGTGCATTAAAACTACGATCAAGTTTTTTATTCAGGATTTCAGATAATTGGTGAGGAGTGATGGCTAGTTGGGCGGCAAAATCCTTCAGATTAATGGTTTCATTTCTAAAAGCTTTATTGTCAATCATGGCCTGTTTGATTCTGTCGATGACTGATTCGGCGTTCAGTTTTTCGATCTGGGACTTCGAATACCTGGCGTTTTCCGCTTCCAGCTTCAATATCAACAGAAATTGGGGATAGCGACTGCTGAGCAGATAAATGCCGATCAAAACCACGGTGACAAACAGATAGGTTCCCTGGGAAAAACCCAGGGAAAAAAACCGGTCGATAAACCACAAAATGTTTAGCAGAAACATAAAACGGGTGCAGTAATAGAGTAGTCGCAAATATCGAGTTTGGTTGGTTTTATCGTCAGTGAGCAGTTTTTGTATATCCCTGATCAGTAAGAACAGATAACCCAGGTATAAAAACATGGCAAAATACATTATAAAGCTCACCGCGATTTCATTAAATCGGTAATCGGAGTACTCAAAAAAATTCATCACCCTGTAGAGATTAATCTTCTGAAAGGCCGATGGTATCAGCAGAAAAACGGAAACAACCGGTAGAAGAAAATGGATCAGGTGTTTTCGTGTTATCTGGTACTGATTATCGATAATACAGCGAAAATACAAATAGAGCAGAGGTACGGAGAGGAAAAAGCAGGGAACGCTGATTACAAAGACATTAAAGGGCAAGTGCTGATCCGCGCCCAGGTAAACCAATCCTCCCAAGGTCTGCCATATCCCGAGAAGAAAGAAATATCCGGCAATAATGTAATTGTTCCTGTTTCGATATTCCAGAAAAAGCTGTCCCAGCGCTAAAACCCAGGCTAACCCTCCTCCGAAAATGATAAGCCCGGCAATCAGGTATCTGCCGGTTTCACTTGCGTTCACGCACTCTCCTAAAAAGAACTAACCCGTTGTCGAAAGCCTGTCATTTTCAAATTTTCCCGTAATAGCCACCAGACTCAGTCCCAAGCCGTAGACATTGATTCCCACTGCGATGATCCAGGCTGCGAATGATGCGTAAAGAGAGGGGTCTTGGGAATAGTTGATTAAATGAACAACAATTCCGCCCCAGCCGTAGAAAAAGACAGCGACCGTCATCAAAATCCGATAAAGGATGATGCGATCTGTATAAGCAGCCAGCAGGAAAACTCCGTACAGCAGCATGGCCGGACCGCCTTTTAACGGCATGGTGGTCGAAAGCTGTTGCCCACCCGACATAACAACAAAATAACTGACAATATTATAACCAACACCTAGAATGATATAGATCCACTGAAGTTTAAGCAAGCGTGATAAAGTCATTGTCCTTCTCCTATTTTGAATAAAAGGTTGAAAAGAATATCATTACAGCGGCAAGCGTTAATTCATCTGTAATGCGCCGACGGCTTCATAACTGGCAAGAAAACGGCTTTTGAGCATCAGGCTCAGTATGATTACTATTGCCATGGAAACAGGAGCCAGAAAGAGACCATAGAGTAGTGACCCCGTTAAATCGCTGATAGCGCCTACTGATAATGATGCCAGCGTTAATCCGATTCCGTTTTGAACGATTAGCAAAAATGCCATACCGACTCCGCGATCCCTCGGATTTAAAAGATCAACCAGGATAGCGGAACAGATCGGATAGCCGGCCATGGCGAAAATAGAACCGGCAAAAACAGCGGGAATCAGAACCGCCCTTGAGTCAATGAGCAGAGCACACATTAGACAAGGTATTCCCAATGCTACCGCCAGTATTTGCACTTTGATCCGGGCGGTTTTATCGGTTCTAAACCAGCGATCAGCCAGGGTAGCTCCGCCAAGGGTTCCGACAATGCCGCCAATAAGAAATGCAATCCCCATGATCTTGCCTGCTTCATTAACGTCGAATCCTCGCACCCGGTACAGAAAGGTCGGCATCCAGACGGAAAAGGATGTTACCCCGAATTGACCAAACAGGGCTGCCGAATATTGCAGGAGGAGGCTTCTGTCAGACAAAATCCGTCGAACTCCGGATATAAAATCTCCTTTTTTCAGAGGAGATACGGTTTTGGAGCCCTTTTCCATTGCCCCTCTTTTTGGCTCTTTCATCATCAGAATAAAAGGGATCAGGATTATTCCCGGAACAGCGTAGATAAAAAAAGTGTTGCGCCAACCATAGGCTGTTGCCAGAATTCCCCCTAACACAATCCCGAGGCCTGCTCCCAGCGGGATTCCCATCTGAAAAAGAGCGATGGCAGTGGTTCTCACTTTGGAATCAAAGTAATCGCTGATCAGGGAAACACCGCAAGGATGACATGACGCTTCACCGGTGGCAGTTAAGGAGCGGGCAGCAAAAAAGGTGGCGAAACTTCCGGCGGTTCCGGATAAAAAGGTGGCGGAACTCCATACAAAAATGCCGGAGGAGAGTACAACCTTTCGGTTAAAACGGTCCGTCGCCCAACCAATGGGCACGGCTGCCAAAGCATAAACTAATGTAAATGCCAATCCGCCAATCAGTCCCAGTTGGGTATCGGTCAGCAGGAGGTCTTTTTTGATTAACGGAAAGAGAATGGTAACCACATTCCGATCCATGTAATTCACTGAATTTATCAGTGCCAATATTGTCAGTCCGTATACGGCCTGTTTTTTGGTTAATTGTGAGGCGCGATCTGTCATCAAATGCCTTTTAATTGGTTGTTATTTCCAGATTTTTCTAAAAACCCGAATGATATTGAGCCCCAGAATCCCTTTGATTTCATCCTCCGAATAGCCGCGTTTGTAAAGTCCTATGGTAAGGTTGACAAGCTTTTCCGGCATTTCCAGTCCTTCGGGGTAATACCAGGGTGGTGCAGGGTAATCCGTAGTATTCCAGGAACCGGATTCAAGCAGATAGTTATAAATAAGATTAGCTGTGTCATCATCCACCACACCCGCCTGATATTCATAATAATCAATGCCGACACTTATATTTTCGGGTCCTACCAGTTTTGCCATGTAATCCACGTGATCCAGCATATCATCAAGTGTAGGTCGGGGTTTGTCCGCCACAAATCCTGGAAAACCGTTAAAACCGACAACACCTCCTTTCCTGGCTATGGCTTGTATTAATTCATCTTCCAGATTACGACGATTGTTGCAGATGGCTTTAGCATTGCCGTGGGAGATAATGACCGGACTGGTGGAAGCCTCGATGGCATCCATGGTTGTTTTATAACCGGTGTGGGCACAATCAACCACTATTCCCAGACGATTCATCTCACCAATGATTTTTGCCCCATATTCGGTTAACCCCGTATCTTCTTCGACAGCACACCCGCAACCCACCAGATCCTTGGCATTATAACACAATTGGCACATCCGAACTCCCAGGCGGTGATACACTTCGACCATATTTATGTCATCCTCAAAAGGAGCGCTGCCTTGGAAATGAAAGATCACTCCCAGCTTTCCCTCTTTTTTTGCTTGAAAAATATCATTAACGGACTTCACAAAATGGAGTTTATCAGGATTTTCCCTGAACCGTTTGTACCAGTTTCCCAGGTTGCGTACGGTGAAGTTTATATTGCCAATGTCTCCAACTCCATAACCAACGGTAGCGGCTACTACGGTGACGCCACCAGCCCTGTAATTATCATGATACTGATCCAGTACAGCCAGTGGACAGGTAGCGTCGATAATAATGGCTTCCTCATGAATTTTTTCAGCTCTGCTCATTTTGCCTCCTCTATTTTCTTGATAATCTCTATTCACAAGTTTTTCTTGCGAACAGGATAATTGCAGCAAATTCACTGTGTTCCTTTACATCAAAAATCCAACTTCTCAATACCACCGCCTCATCTTCGGTTCGGTGATTTCCTATAATCTCTAAAAAATATGTTTTCTCTTTCTGGGCAGGAGACAGGTTATTTGTCCTCTTTTTTTATAAAAAAGGACGTTTTTGGTTGAATTATGGGTGTGCGGGTGACATTTTCGCCTTGATAAATGGGATATGATACCGTAGGCTTATGCGGAAATCTGAAGGTCTCCTCTCAAAATCCATCGGTATTTCAACTTAATGTAAAACATTTAAGAGGCGCCACTATTGTAGAATGGAGTTGAAGAAATGAATATATTCGGGAAATCAAAGGAGCTAATTGGAGAGATAGATGTATATCTCAATACAGTTCATGATTCAGGGCTGGTTTTTTATGAAGCAATTAAAGAATATATGAGGGGAGAATCTGATCTCTTTGAGAAGCGGGTTATTCAAATAAAGAAAATTGAGAATGAAGCCGATCGATTGAGAAGAGATATTAAACACAAATTGTATGCCCATCTGCTGATCCCTGATTCCAGAGGTGATGTGCTTGCCCTTCTGGAAACCCTTGATGATGTGGTTGATGTCAGCTTCAAAATTCTGCAAAGCATTTCAATAGAAACACCCGAAATTCCGGAGTCACTGAAAGATGATTTTAACAAGATGGCTGAATATTCAGTAAAGGCTGTTGAATCACTGGTCTCCGCCTGCAACGCCTATTTTACTGATATTAGCTCTGTCAATGATCATATCAACCGTGTGTTCTTCTATGAACATGAGGTCGATGAAGTGGAAGAAAGAATTAAAAGATCGGTATTTAAAAAGGACGAGATCATAAAATTCAGTAAGAAGGTTCACATCCGTTATTTTGCTGAAAAGATGGCATTGTTGAGCGATGCAGCCGAGTATGTCTGCGATCGCTTATCCGTATTTGTTATAAAACGCGAAGCCTGAAAACACCTATGAGCACCACCGTAATACTGTTTTTTCTGTCCAGTGGTCTGTTTCTTGGCTGGTCCCTGGGAGCGAACGATGCTGCCAATGTTTTTGGTACGGCGGTAGGATCACGAATGATTAAGTTTTCATACGCAGCCCTAATCTGCAGTATTTTTGTCATTGCCGGAGCAGTATTCAGTGGCGCAGGGGCGACCCATACCCTGGGGAAACTTGGAGCGATTAACTCACTGGCAGGGGCTTTTACCGTTGCCTTATCTTCCGCCATTACCGTTTTAATGATGACCAAAGCATCGTTGCCGGTTTCAACCTCTCAAGCCATTGTAGGGGCGATTATCGGGTGGAACCTCTTCTCCGGTCATCCCACTGATGTTAGTGTTTTTACAAAAATAGCAGGAACATGGCTCATCTGCCCACTATTGGCAATGGCATTCGCATTGATCATCTACCTGTTAACGCGTCAGTTTTTAAAGCGAACCAAAATCCATCTCCTTAAAATCGACTCTTATACCCGTTTCGGACTTGTTCTGGTTGGGGCTTTCGGTTCTTACAGTCTGGGAGCCAATAATATTGCCAATGTTATGGGTGTTTTTGTCCCATCATCTCCCTTCAGGGATTTTAATATTGGAGGTTTTTTTTGTTTTAGCAGTGCCCAACAACTGTTTCTATTAGGGGGCATGGCCATCTCAATCGGAGTTTTCACCTATTCCAGGCGGGTGATGTCAACCGTCGGCTCCGGCATTTTTAAATTGTCACCGATCACCGCCCTGATCGTTATTCTGGCCAGCTCCCTGGTGTTGTTTCTTTTTGCCTCAAAGGGTTTGGCCAATTGGATGATATCCGTTGGGTTACCTCCTATTCCACTGGTTCCAGTGTCCAGTTCTCAAGCGGTTGTAGGTGCAATTATCGGAATCGGCCTGGCCAAAGGTGCAAAAAACGTTAATTACGGAGTATTGGGAAAGATTAGCCTGGGATGGATAGCCACCCCGATCATCGCGGCCGTTATATCTTTCGTCGCCCTGTTTTTTATGCAGAATGTATTTCAAAACACGGTCTATCTTCCTTAAACAAAAATCGTTTATGTTAACGTGCTCGTGAACATAAACGTGATCGTACACGAAAAAATAGTGGAGTTTGTCTATTCATTCACGTTCATGAACACGGTTGACAGATACCAGCATAGTTTTTGAACTTAACCTGGACCAGAGAACCAGATTTTCTCAAGAAAATAAACTGGAAAAACATAGACCCATGATTAAAGCAGAATTGAGCTGATTGCAGTGTTACTCTAATATCATTGTCTCTCCATGCTGCAGCACAATAAATTCGTCGTCAGCAATTCCCATTTCCGGTTTCAGTTCGGCGATGATGCGAGGTGGTTCATCCAGCGGTTCATCGGTTAAAACAAAGGTTCCCCAGTGAATTCCGATTGAACGTTTACAATTGGCGTCTTTGTGGATGAGAAGCGATTCTTCGGGTGATATATGCTGATTTTTCATAAACCACCTCGGTTCATACGCACCAATGGGAATCGCGCACAGGTCAAACGGCCCCAACCGCTTTCCTATCTCTTTAAACAAGGGGGTATAACCGGTGTCACCCAGGAAAAAAAATTTAAACTCTTTTATCTTAACTACCCACCCAGCCCAGAGAGTATCATTGTTTGCAAACGGGTTTCGTTTACTCCAGTGTTGCATTGGAACCGCAATTATCTCGAAGTTCACAGTCTTTTCGAATTGCCACCAATCCAATTCTAAAACATTTTTGATCCCTTTATCGGCAAACCATTTTTTTAATTTCAGGGGAACGGCAAAGGTGGGGGCGATCTCGTTCTGCAGCTGTTTTAACCGGGAAATACTGCCACTGTCCAGATGATCGTAATGATTATGTGAAATCAATATCAGGTCTAAATCCGGAAGATCTTCCATCTTTAATCCCGGTTGAACGGCACGTTTTGGACCTATCCATTGTAAGGGCGATGCCCGTTCTGAAAAGTGGGGATCAGTGAGAATATTGACACCGTTCACCTGAATAAGCAGAGTTGAATGCCCAATCCAGGTTACCGTGTTTTCTGTCCTATTCCGCCGAAGAAATTCCGGATCATTGTGCGCCAATGGAAAGTGGTAGGAGTCAACCTGGGGGATGTTTTTATCACTTCTTTGCCAGCGCCACTTCAGAAGATCGAAAAAACCGAGCTCCTTAAAGGGGTAAAGGTTCACAAACCGGTCTCCCCGGTGATGTATCGGACTATTATTTTTTGATTGGGCGGAACAACTTTGAATCATGATTATAATTAAAATTAAAGTAATACAACGGAATTTTATCATTCTTTTTGGTAAGTCGTTTGCGATTAGCATTTGGCTTTTAGCTTGTCGGGAAAACAGTCTTACTTTTATGTGGCATGCATAGGCTTTGTCAACTATGAGGTTTGTGACCGTTGGGCAATTGCATGAAAACCCCTGCAAGTTCTCTTTTTTTCATCCAGTGGAAAATGGTAATCGACTTGTTCCCAATCTTTTTATTGCCATTCCCCGAAGGGTATAAACAGTCAATAGCCCGGGGTCAGTGAGTCTGCGTACGCCACCCCGTGATAACAAGGCAATTTCCCTAATAAGAACGCTGAAAGCGTTCAACAGCGTTTTATGATGAGGATTAAAACATGTCTTCAAATATATTTATTGAACTCCTTCTGAGTTCATATATTTATTGAACTCCTTCTGAGTTCATATATTTTTCGAAAACCTCCTACCTGGGGTGGCACTCACAAGTTCGTTGACCCCAGGCTTTTATTATTGAATCCCCGTTGGGGTTCCTTTTCAAAACTTCTCATTGAAAACAATTCAGATAACATCTGTATTCATCGAAAATTTTCATGCGATTGCCCTGTATGTGACCGTTGTGTAATTACATGATAAATACCCAAAATTCGAAGATTGAGAAAAAGGCGGCCACGTAGGGCCGCCCTACCGTTTCTTTTGTGGAGATGTGATGATTTAACGGCAACCGCATGGATTCGGCAGATTCCTGAAACAGTTCTTGCCAATAATCTCCTGGGAACTAAGCTGCAGACTTCTGTGGTTCAATGTTACCAAAAGCAAGGATTACGGCAGGGCGGGTTTACATTCCCGCCTGCTTGTACTCAAAGGCGGCCACGTAGGGCTGCCCTACTGTTCATCATGCCATGTAAATGGCAGTTAGCCAGATGTTATCATCAATAAAAATTCGGCGGAGATATACATCAAAAACATTGACTTGTAATTTGAGTCAGGTGTTTATACAGTCATGTATACGGTGTATGGGAGAAGAACTAATGCGTTGTGAGCCTGATGCCATCGCTGTCATCATTAAAAAGATCAAACATGATGTTTCTGTTGAGACCAACCAATTTTTGGAGACAAGATGAAGTTCATAACTTTTTGCTCAAAGTCCGGGAAAGAGACTCCCGGTATACTTTTAGAGGATTTAAAGACGGTTGTTGACCTTTCCGGGAAGTTCGGCAGTGTTCTGGAGATTGTTGAAGGAGGCGAGACGGCGTTGGAGGAGGCATCAGAACTGCAGCAATCCAAGAAAAAAACCGTATTCATTGCGGATATCACCTTAAAAGCGCCCATTCCGGTTCCCGCTCAAATCAGGGATTGTATGATGTTTGAGAAACATCTGCAGCAGGCTTCCAACCAGTTTGCAAAGCGGTATTACGGTCTTCTGGGCAAGATACTGGTCGCCCTGGGCGCTGTAAAGATACCAAAAGTGTGGTACCAGCAACCTATTTATTATAAGGCAAACCGGTTTTCAGTAATTGGTCATGAAGAGGACGTCATCTGGCCCTGTTACAGTGATTTAATGGATTTTGAATGTGAGATTGCAGTTATCATCGGAAAAAAGGGAAAAGATATTCCGAAAGACCGGGCGCTGGATCATGTCTTCGGCTACCTGATCTTCAACGACATGAGTGCACGAGATGCCCAGTTTCAGGAGATGAAGGGGCGGCTTGGACCGTCAAAAGGAAAGGATTTTGACACCGGTAATATCCTGGGGCCCTGGCTGGTCACCAAGGACGAGATTAAAGACCCTTATAATCTAACCATGATTGCCCGCGTTAACGGTGAAGAGTGGGGTCGTGGCAACAGTAGTGAGATGTACCATCGTTTTGAAGACTTGATTGCCCATGTCTCAAAATCGGAAACTCTGTATCCGGGAGAGTGCCTTGGATCGGGAACGGTCGGTAATGGTTGCGGCCTGGAACACAATCGGTTTCTTAATCCTGGTGATGTTGTTGAGCTTGAGATAGATAAACTGGGTGTCTTAAGAAACAAGATCGTAAAGCTCTGATCGGTTGGAATGGCCAATATAAAAGACTATTTTTCAAATGCGATATCTATTGTTTTCTCCCCCAGGGAGGCCAATTCATTGGCATGAAATCCGAGCGGGTTTCTCTTTCTAAAAATCTTATGGGGATGATGTGCCAATATCTTTTTGGCGTTTAAGACAAATTCCTGCCGATTTGAAATTAGATCCAGATAGTTTTTCCTGGCACAATAAGCTAGAAATCTATCAAATTTGTTGGAAAAGTAATCTTTTTCCATCAGGTTTTGATCGATAGCCGGCAGGGTGCCCTTCTGAACTTTTACCTGAAGATTAAAGGCCGCCTGCTCCAAACGCTCAAACAGTTGGTCTCTGCTCAGTTTAAGGTCAGTTCTGGCCTGATCACTCATTTTCGAAAGTTTTTTTAAATAGTAGGCTCCAATCTGGCTGAAAGTGATGGTATGAAGACGCTGCAATACAGTGTACAATTGCTGATTAAATTCATCTTTTGATTTGAAAAAAAACTGAGGCTTTCCCACATTGATAAAAACGTCTTTCCACCCTTTAACGAGCTTATCGACTTTTACGTTTATCGGCAGAATGTAGACTTTTTTGTCATATTGTTCAAAGGAGGTAGACACCAGCTGAAAAACAGCGCTGCGGATTTTCCTCAACCCGCCGTAACCCCAGGTTGTTCCCTCTGGAAAAATCAAGGTGGAGAATCCTTCTGAAATCCGAGTCTTGAATTGGTGAAATTGGGATGAAATCTGCATTTTTACGTTCTTGTATCTAGGGTCATGAATGTCGGCAAACGGTCTTGGGATCGAGATGAGGTTCAGTTTTTCAAAGATCGCTTTTGGGGCGCCTGTGGAATCGATAAACTTGAAAAGACTTCTCAGTACAGGATTATCTTTAAAAAAATTGGTGGAAAGATATTGCCCGTCCAGAAATTCCTCTTTTGCCATTATGGTGAACACCGGTCTGGGTGTGATAGCCTTATAGACTCTTGAGAGGGAAGGAATTTCGAAATAGCTGTCATGGGTAATGGTAAAAATCACCTGGCTGGGGAGATTCTTCAAATACTCGACACCGTTTATCTGAGGACGTTGGCGTAAGACCCAGACAGCATAATAGAATCCCATCATGATTCCTTCATAGACCATTCCATTCTTTTGCATTGTCTACCCTCATCTGCCTCTAATTATCCAAGATCAATTATTTACTTGAGAGTTTAGAGTTCTCAGTCATGTCTGACTTGCTCCGGAATCAAGCACTTATTTAAGCAAATATTACCAAGAGCAATGATTACGGTAGGGCGGGGTTACATCCCCGCCAGAAGCAACTCAACGGCGGCCATGTAAGGCCGCCCTACCGTTTTTAAAAATTGAATTTTGTATAGAAAATTTCCTTATTTAAGCGCTTATGGGACTTGCTCCGGAATCCAACGCTTAGAAATAATAATAGATTCAAGTAAAACACAACCGATCAATCTAAATCCGCAAGATCAAAATCTCAATGACAAACAACTCAAGCCCCCATCCAGTTTTCTAAACTCGGACATATCAAGCTCCTTCACCCGGAATCCGGAAGCCTTTATCGCCTCAACTGTTTTCGGAAAACCCAGAGGCACCAGTACAAATTCGTTAACCCTGATACAATTGGCTGCATATTCTTCCTGCTTTTCAACCACTATTCTTTTGAAGGAATCAAATAGCGGTTCCGAGGTAAACTCGTTAACCATTATCATAGTGTTGTTGCCCAGGTAGGAAATACCGGTTTTCAGATGTAGCAGTTCCTTCATTTCTATCGAAGTCACCCAGTAGTTATATTTTTTCTGAATGGCGGTAAACTGATCGATTCCCTCTTTGTTTGTTCTTCCGGACACTCCCACATAGAAACCGCGGTCCACCTGCATGACATCACCCCCCTCAAAAGTACCAGGTTCATTTATGACAGCCATCGATCCAAATATTTTTTCGAGCTTAGATTTTATGGCAATGGTTTCGCCCTTTCTACTATCAGGGTAAGGATTGGTAATAACCGCTACCGATTCCGTTACAACGGCAGTATCCTCAACAAATACGGAATCAGGATGTGATTCATCGGCTTCAAGCACAATTACTTCGAGACCGCAGGTTTTCAGGGTTTTAATATAAGCATCATGCTGGACTTTTGCCAGGTCAAATACCGGAACTCCCAGGTTTGCGGAAGTGATACCCTGCGCCATATTTCGGCAAGGTTTTCTGACGATGGCTTTTGAAAACACTTTTTTTACCTGACAGTATAAGGTTTAGAGGCGGTTGTATCGGAGAGACCTATTTGGTGCTCCATCGATCCTTGAGATACCTGTCATCATAATGAGGCAATTTGAGTCTGTAAATCTTAAAAACTTGATGGTCATCATCTTATCTGTTTGATATTTAGAATTGATTTGATTATATCATCAGGTTGTTATCTAAAAATTTGATTATTTCGATTATATAGATCAATACAATTTATTATTTTGGATTCTCAATGCGAGCAGGGTCACATACCATTTCAGTATATATTTTTATATGATTAGTTTTTGCAGTAATTTTTTAGGAGACTTTTTTATCATGAATGTACAAGTGTTTTTAAAACTGGGCAATGAAATTACAAAATCCACCCAAACTTTGATTACAGGAGTTTTCGAAAGCAGCAATTTGCAGATCAACACCGGCAAACCAACAAAACAGGACAGAGTTGGATTCATTATCAAACAAAATGTTGCGGACAAAGAGAAGTTTGTTGAATGTGTCTATAAAGCTTTGCAGTGTATTCCAAAGCTTTTTCTGGTAGCACCTCAGATTTGCCTAAACCAGGTAAAACATCATCCTGGTGTATACTGTTTTGATTCCGGCATTTTGAGCAACCCTGAAACAGGTATTAAAAATCTTATCAGTTACGCCTACCATGGAGGGCCACAATAGGCAGCTCTGCACGACCAGTGGCGGATGGTTGGCTTTACCATCTGCCTGCTGATTTCTTCTGTTGGATTCCCCCAAAAACAATTCACAAAATCACTTATCACCCCCTGGTTTCAAACTGTCCCATCACTGTACTGTTTTTTTTAATGTTGATTTGATGGTTAACAACCATTATTGTGACATTAAACGTTATAACTATTCATCAGAAGTGAGAAAAATGGAATCATACAAAAGCGCTTCCGCAATTAAAACCGGATTGTGGTGTCTGGTTCTCCAGCTTATTATAATTGTTACTTTGTCTGATTACGCTTTTGCCCGTTCCGGCTATCCAATAGCATGTGAAACACCGTCGCAGGATCAGACTGTAACACTTGAAGCGCTGGCTGAAAAGGTAGCACTCGATTATTCAACCCAGAACTGCGAAGAGCTTTATACCCGTCTATACAAACTAAAAGAGCTGGATCTGGAGAATAAGGAAATCAGGGATCTTTCCCCTCTTTCCACACTGGTCGGTTTGGAAAAGCTGATACTTGATAATAATAATATAAGTGATATTAACCCATTAGAAGGACTGGTCGGATTAAAAAAACTATTTCTTGTCAGCAATCAAATTAAGGATATTTCACCGTTATCAGGTATGGTTCGGTTGGTTTATCTGTATTTGGATGATAATCAGATAGAAGATCTGTACCCGCTAAGAAGACTACCCAATCTTCAATATTTGTTCGTCGCTTATAACGATATCAAAAGCCTTTTCCCCTTGAGAAGTTCTTACAAGTTGACCTGGTTAATAGCCAACAATAATGCGATCAGTGATATTACTCCGCTACGAAAGTTAATATATATCAAGCGACTTGATCTCACTTATAATCCTATCACCAATGCGGCTTCAATTGCCCATTTCCCAAATTTGGACTATTTTAATCTCCCTAAAAAGGTTAGTTACAAAGCTGTAAAAACAGTTGCACCCAAAGAAAGCCAGGAGACCGAATATTCGGTTCAACAACAGGAGAATCGGGTAAAACAGGAAGAGTTCAAATCCTCAATTCAAGCACCGGTAGACGATGGAGAGCTGCAATCGGAGGGATCAGAACGGGTTCCCATTTCCCAATATTCGCGTGACGGGGATGAGGATAATGCAGACACTCAAAACCAAAAATCCTATCGTTATCAACCTCGCAAGGAATCACAGTATGTAAAAAAGACCGGGAAAAGTTTTATTGACAATAGGAGTGAAAATCGCCCGACCATAAAGAGTGATGAAGAAACAGTGCAATCAGGCGAACATTCATCAGCTGTCGGTGGAAAAAACCGGGAGGGGGGAATAGTTTCTCAAAGGCAGGATGGCGTTCAGAAAAGTGGCAGAACACCGAAATCGACTGCAGTTGACGTAAAAACTCAGATCTCCGAATCTCCATTTCAACAGGAAACAGACCTCCCGGAAGAGAGGAAAGCTCAACAGGTTTCTGAAAACAGAGCAGATAGCAGTGAGAACAATCTTACAAGAAGTAGTCGGATTCAATTACCAGGGCACGAAGCTATTCCACCCGGTGCGTCCTTGTCTACAATTGAGGATGCCCCCTCACTGAAAAATCGCCAGGAAAGACAGATCAGCGGGAGAGGGACAGAATCCTCAGATCAACCGCATCAGGTTGATCAAGATAAATCGGCTCTAGAAGAGAGTAACAGGGGAAACTTACTCTGGCCCCGATTGCCTGATTCACAAACGGGCGTAGAACAAGAGGGAAAGCAGAAAATTCAGGATTCAGGGGAAACGCTGCCGGGTAAAGAGCTGCACGCAAGTTTGGCACCCCCTGAACAACAGCAACCAAAAGAGGTACTGCCGGAATACTATACAAGACCCTACCCGGAGCTCTGTAAAACACCCACTGAAGACCAGGAGCACACACTCAGAATCCTGGCCTCCAAAGTTGGAACGGACTATTCTCCTGACAATTGTATCGAGTTGTACAAACGATTAAAAAAGTTGATCATGCTGATCATTCAGGGCACTAATATTAAAGATATCAGTCCGCTTGAGCCGTTGACAAATGTCAACTGGTTGTTTCTCTATAATAACCGGATCTCTGATATTTCGGCTCTCAGGAATTTTCGATCATTAAAGTCTTTGGGACTGGATCATAATCAGATCGAAGATATCAGTCCCTTGAGCAATTTGAAAGAGCTGACGACACTGTCTTTACACAATAACAGGATTACCGATGTTGCCCCTCTGGGAGGTCTGAAAAAGCTTACCTCCCTTTCTTTGCATAACAATCAAATAAACGATATCAGTTCCTTAAGGGAATTAGTTAATCTCACCTCTTTGAAGCTTAATAACAACTCCATCCAAAGTATTTCCGCCCTGGAAGGTCTTCTAAATCTTTCGGAACTGCATCTTAAGGAGAATCAGATATCTCGGATCGATTCCCTCAAAAACCTTGTCAATCTTAAAAAACTGGATCTGCGATCAAACGAAATCGATGATTTCAGCTCCATTCAACACCTGGCAAATTTTGATCAGTTCTTGATCTCAAAAAAGAGATAAAAAGAAACCATATCTAAACACGCAAAACCTTTTTATCAACTTTTCCAACAGCAGTGAGGGGTATGGCATCTATAAATTCGATAATTTTGGGGACTTTGTAAGGTGCCATGTTCTCTTTGCAGTAGGCAAGGATTTTTTCCTCAATGGCTTTTTGGTCCTTATCTTTTGCATTAGATTTTAACTGCACCACTGCTTTGACCAACTCACTGCCGGGTCTATCCGGATTGGCCACACCGACGACGCCGCACAATTCGATCTCCGGGATCTCATACAGCGTTTCCTCCACCTGCTTGGAATAAACATTGAAACCGCCAACCAGCAGCATGTCCTTGGTTCGATCCACAATGTAAACGTATCCGTCATCATCCATGCGGGCTACATCCCCAGTATACAACCAGGGTTCACCTTTGAATTGCCGAATAGTATCGGCGGTTGCTTGCGGTTTATTAAAGTATCCCTTCATCACCTGGGGACCATTAACGATCAGTTCACCCGGTTCTCCGACAGGCACTTCTTTCTCCCCGGTTTCTACATCCACCATCTTAACCCGGGTGTTTTGAGCCGGAATTCCTACCGATCCGATTTTTTTCTTTCCGAAGAGGGGATTCATGGTAATAATCGGGCTGGTTTCGGTCATACCGTACAATTCCAACACATTACCTTCACCGACAAATCCTTCCAGCTGTTTAATCGAATCGACATCAAAGGGAGCGGCGCCGGAAATGCAGTATTTGACGGAGGAGAAATCTATCTTGGCGAACATGGGGTTTTCCATTAGCAATTGATAAAGTGTTGGGACGTTCACCAGAATAGTAGGCTTATATTTATCCATATCTTTGCAGATCTGGGTGGTATTTCTGGGATCAGGAACCAGAATCTGGGTGTTGCCCTGACCTATCTGTGATAGTCCCAGAGCAAGTCCTGCCTGGTGAAAGAAAGGGAATCCCGAACAGATGATATCCTGTCCCCGCTTATGATCCAGGATATTCTTTTGGGGATCAATGTCCTTGCTGATCCATTGAATCAACTGAGCAATATTGAACATCATATTCCGATGTGTGATCACCACGCCTTTGGAAGGGCCTGTAGTGCCGCCCGTGTATTGAATCAGACAGGTATCATCCGGACTGAATTCGACATTATGTTTTCGAGGTGAAGACTCTGACAGCATATTTTTGAATGAAATAACCGATTTTCCCGAAATGGGAACCACTTTTCCAGAGGGGATCTTTTTCAGAAGTTTTCCCAGGACTTTTTTAACAGCGGGAAGGAAGTCGGCAATATTGGTTACAATGACATGTTTAAGGTGAGTCGCCTTGTCCACTATTTTTACGAGTCGTTCCTGAAATAGAATATCAAGGGTTACAAAAAAAACTGCCTGTGAGTCATTCAGTTGATGTAGCAATTCCTTTGGTGTTAGCAGAGGAGATACTCCGGAAAGGATACACCCGGCCTTAAAAGTGCCTGCCAGTGCAATCAGGTATTGAGGAAGATTGGGCAGGTTAACGGCAACGATATCCCCCTTTTTGCAGCCACATTTAACCAGGTAAGAGGCGAACCGGTTAGACAAGTCATCAACTTCCCCAAAGGTGAACATTTTCCCCAGAAAATAAAACGCTGCTTTTTCAGAATCATGAGTTAATCCCTTTTCCATAAAATCCAGGTAGGTGGTTTCCGGAATGGGAATCTCCTTCTTAACCTGATCATCATAAAACTTAAGCCAAGGCATATCATCGTATGTTGCCATTATCTCTCCTTTTGCTTGTCCTCAATTCAAATGGTATCAGTTTGTTACATTGAATAAAGGCACCTTTACCATATAAGCTTTGATATATCAAGAATCATCTTCTCATCGCCGTCTGTCTTAGAATAAACTATTAGGGCAATGGTTATAGTAGGGCGTCCTTAGATGGCAGGGATAATGAATTATTGCTTACGATTGTTCTCGTGGTGGCTCATCTATTTAAAAGGATCATGAATCTGTTTTTCTTTGTTCAGCCTGTCCATAATCTTTTGCAGATCAGTGGGTAAGGGGCTGTTTATTTCGATTGTTCCTCCTGCTTCCGGCATTGTTATCTTGAAATAGTGGGCATGCAGAAAGATCCGGATGAGACCGTATCTCTCTTTAAAA
Organism: bacterium; assembly: GCA_018829445.1. GTDB lineage: Bacteria > SAR324 > SAR324 > XYD2-FULL-50-16 > XYD2-FULL-50-16 > JAHJTV01. The sequence continues at coordinate 16,705 of JAHJTV010000019.1, read as the reverse complement.
AAGCGGTTGATACTACCCTGTCCGTATTTAGTATCACCAATGACATTGGCGCAGCGTCTGGAAAAATGTCGGCGAATCTGGTGTTTCCTGCCGGTTTGTAGTCTGATTTTCACCAATGTCGTCTCTCCAAAGTTTAATTCCGGGTAATAGTGTGTAATTGCCGTCTGTTTTTCCCTATACTCATTCAATAAAGGAAAAGAGAACGAGCCTGTTTCCGCCAGTTCTCCTTTAACCAGTGCAATGTATTCCTTGATAGTGGATTCGGAATGCCAGACCGACTTTATCTCGCGAACAATTCCGGGGGTTTTTCCAAATAGAACGATACCTGAAACCGGTCGATCCAACCGATGGATTGGGTAGAGATAATGACCAGTCTGCTCCCGTAGTAGTCGTAAAAGATGCATCCGTTCGTTGGTTTCTTTTTTGTAAGCGTGAACCAGAAGTCCACTTGGTTTGTCAGCGACGATGATATCCTCATTCTCAAACAAAACCGGGATATTAGTTTTATTGTTGTTCATATATTTTTATGAGTGAAAATCGAAGCTTGCATGCGAGATGAATCGACTTGGTGTCATGGGTTCAGGATCCCTGGATTGATCAACCGATTTGGGAATTCTATTTATAAATAATAGTCCCACCCTTTCTCCTAAAATGTCAAAATTCAAGCTCCCCTTTTATCCCTTCCTCAATTGACAGGCTCTCGAAAATCTCCTAAGTTTATCATCGATGTGTTTTACCCGGAATATACGATAAGGAGCTTTCAGCAGTCGAAAACCGGTAATTGTCTGCAACTATAGGTTTGTAGTATTGGAATAGTATTTCATCATATTGTTATTATAAATGATAAACAAGTTTCGAAATTCCGAAAACAAGGAGAGACAATGGAAGAGATCAAGATAGCCACGATGGCGGATATTGAGAAAATAGAGCAGATTCCCTTTGAAAAAAGGCTGACTGCAACCAATACCTATGACCTGATTAGGCAAGGTTGTGAAATCAACCCGGCTAACACTGCCATCAGTTTCATGTTTAATGGCGATAGTTATGCCAACCCCATGCAGGTTTCTTATGGCGAATTCTGGGCTCTTATCAATCGGACTGCGAACCTGTTTTACGATCTGGGAATCGGTGCCACAGACGTCATCACTTACCTGCTGCCTAATGCGCCGCATACCCATTATGTTCTCTGGGGGGGCGAAGCTGCCGGGATTGTGAATCCGATTAACCCTCTGCTGGAAGCCGCTACAATAAGGGATATCTGTGTCGCAGCCGGTACAAAGGTTCTGGTCGCGCTGGGGGAAGTGCCTGGTTCGGAAATCTGGCAAAAAGTCACCCGGATTCGTAGCGAAATACCCGGTCTCAAGGCAATTGTGAGGGTTTTTGGTCCCAGTGATGAAAAAGAGGGAATTGTGGGGTTTGATGAAGTGATTAATAACTATAACGGGGAGAAGCTTGATTCCAATCGCCAGATTGATCCCATGGACATCGCTTCCATGTATCACACCGGTGGAACAACAGGCACGCCAAAAATAGCACCTCACACCCATTACAATGAAGCGGTCATGGCCCAGGTGATGAAGTCGGCAGGGATGGCGCAACCCGGGGAAACAGTATTGTGTGGATTGCCTCTTTTTCATGTAAACGGCACCATTGTAACCGGGGCCTATCCGTTTTCCATCGGCGGACATGTTGTGTTGCTCTCTCCCCAGGGATACCGTGATCCAACTGTTATGCAGAACTTTTATAAAATTGTGGATTTTTACAAGGCCTCTTTTTTCTCCTGCGTACCGACCGTTCTTTCTGTTTTGCTGGATATTCCCCAAGGGGAGGCAGATATCTCCTCATTAAAATTTGCTTTATGTGGCGCTGCTCCCCTGTCTACCGAGTTGATAAACCGTTTTGAGTCAAAGACCAAAATGAAAATCCTGGAGGGTTATGGATTAACTGAAGGGACAACTGCTTCATCGGTTAATCCTCCTTACGGCGAAAGAAGAGTGGGATCGATTGGAATGAGACTCCCCTACACGGAGATGGAGGTGTTTGTGAGGGATGAAAGAGGTGTCCGACAAGCAAATACCAATGAGATCGGAAATATCTGCATCAAAGGTAAAACAGTTTTCGATGGCTACCTGGATGAATCAAAAAATAAGGATATCTGGATGAAGGAAGGTTGGCTTGATACAGGAGACCTGGGTCGGAAAGATGCGGAGGGCTATTTCTGGTTAACGGGGCGTGCTAAAGACCTGATTATCAGAGGGGGACATAACATCGATCCGGCTGCTATCGAGGAGCCCCTGTATATGCTTGAAGGGATACAGGTTGCCGCCGCCGTTGGACGTCCTGATCCACATGCCGGAGAAGTCCCTGTCGCTTTTGTGCAACTTCAAAAGGGTTCCTCCTTGACAGTCGATCAGATCAAAGAACATCTGAATAAAGTGGTTGGTGAACGTGCAGCCATTCCCAAGGATGTCTTCATTATGGAGGAGATCCCTCTGACCCCGGTCGGAAAGATATTCAAGCCGGCTTTGAGATGGGAAGCGATCAAAACGGCTTACGAGAATGAGATCGCTAAAATAGAGGAGGGTATCGACTCTGTTGAGGTCAGTGTCAGGGAAGACAAGCTGTATGGAACCAAGGTAATCGTAACCATAAAAAAATCAAATTCAGCAGTAACCGAAGAGGTCGAAACTCGAGTCAAAGAGATTCTGACCCGCTATACCGTAAAATATGAACTTTCCGTTAAATGAGGCCTATTTTTAATAAACCAATTGATATCACTGCTTAAACCTGGAGAATACGATGAACTATAATATATGATTATCGGTAGCAGCCTTGGTGGCAGTGTTTCTGCGCTACGTCTTTCCGAAAAAAGTTACCGGGTTGCAGTTGTTGAACAGGGGTGATGGCCGAATTCCAGTGATTATAAAAGTGCGGTTGATATTTAGGTATAATAGCCTATAGCCGCATACACAAAAAATTTAGATACTGAGTTGTAAGGTTCAATTTCCGTCAGTTTTTTTTACGGTATCCAGGTTCTCCTCTCTCAACTGGTTGAGTCGTCGTAAATGTGTCTTTGCACTCTCAGTAAAGGAGTGTTCTTTTGACATATCTTTTTCCATTAATACCTGCATGGCTTCAATTGCCTTATCCGCCATCTCAATATATTCTTTAGGCGGAAACAGCCCCGGAGTGAGCTCCACAACATAAGCCAGGTTCAGAAACAGATCGGCTTCATAGGAATGATACAATGCCTGTCCTCCCATTTTTGACAAACCCATCTTGTTTTCTCGAAGAATAGTTTGCGCTATTCTAATCATCTCATCCTTGTTTTGTTCTGCCAGGGCCAGTTTGAAAGTCCCGAACCGCCTGATGGAACTGATTGAGATTTTTCTTGCCAGCAGGGAGACATCCTTATCCGGTATAAGCTTCAGGATTTTTTCCACCAATCTCGTTAACAATGGTGTGTGGGCAAAGGTCATCGATAGTGCATAAACATACGACATCATCTCTGTCGCTGTTCCAAATTTGCAGGGTTCCTTCGGTTTCCCCTTTTCAATGTTATTAGCTGCCTCCTGAATATCTGTGGAGTCAAAAAGGGCAGTGTAGTTTGAGGATTTTAGTTTCTTTTTTAAGTGATTGATGACATTAACGACCTTTGATTTTTCCGACAGCATAAAGTCAACGGACTTCATAGCCGGTGCCAGCTGGTTTCTTAAACTGACCAGCTTGGGATCTTCAGTCAGCAACCCATGTGCTTTGGCCTGCGCTCTTTTAAAACGATCCAGCATTACAAAATAGATGGCAAAAAAACTTTCACAATTGTAGAGGCTGATACCATTATTCAGCAAACAAGTTGCCGCTTCCTTAACCGCGAATCTAAGCCCCCTTAAAACCTCGTCCCGGTTACTGGAATTCATCAGCATGCCATTGGTACAAACGGCTGACAGCATATAGAGTTCGGAATTGTATGGGTAAAGCTTTTTTAGCTTTTGAATCTTGGTTCGTGTGTTGCCCGGTGATTGGATGGCTTCCTTCTTTAAATCATTTATTTCATTAACTCCCAGTGCTTTTTTCTTGAGGAATTTTGCCAGAACCCCTTCTTTTTTCCCTTCCCGTCTCAAGTCCTCTATGAACCAGTGGTCATGATTTGCAGGAACAGGAATGGCCATCGCTTCCTTAAAGCGGGTGTTTATTGAGGAATCTTCCGCCAGCGTGGTTTTAACCGGTTGCGGTTTCTGCGGGTCATCCGTTTTTTTATCTTGTTTTGACAGTGGGAAATTAAGGTTTTCAAGGGTTTGATTCAGATCTTTCACCATTTAAATTCAACCTTTTTTAAGTCGTGTATGATTAAAAAAACCAGGCTTTCTTTTTTTTAAGAATCTTTTTTTGAATATTGTGAAACATCGATTCTATTTCTGATGACACTTTGGGCTTTTGAAAAATTATCAGGATTTTAGCGGTTTTATACTCATCACTTCTGATTTCGAAAATATTACTGTTAACCGGAACATGCATCGCTGCAGCAACCGTTTGATCTTTTATTCGATAGAGGCTGAGCTTGTTAAAATTCTTCTTAATATGGTTAACTATCGAATTAAAATGCTTCATCGTAAACTGGCCCATGTATTCTTCCAGCTTAGCCTGCAGGTTTTCTCCAAATCCGTCATTAATCAGTACCGTCAACTTCTCGTTTATGCCATCGCTGGTGTTTGAGATAACAGCCAGCACAAAATTGAATACCTTAATCTCCTTAAAGATTTCAGCGATGACCTTGTCCCAATCTTTTCGAGACGTTACCCAATTCATGTAGGCGCTGTGAATAGGCGTATCTGCTCTCTTTTTACTGGTGTCATTCATAGGCAACCTGATGAAAAGATTTGTCAGTTCCCCTCATAATAGCCCAAATTTAGACTAATTTGCAAGGATAACCATTTATCCGCAGCAATTCTAATTTTAGAGATTTATGTCAAACCGAACGACATAGCCTGCAGGGAAAATTTGTCCTATAGATGAAAGACCAGGCATTTACACTGTCATATCAATTGAATTTATGGAACTCCTTCAGAGTTCTGATAATTGGGGTGTTTTGTTTGTCCCGGGGTGGCGCTCACAAGTTCGTTGACCCCGGGCTGTGAATATTAACCCCGTTAGGGTATTTTCCTCGGACAATTTCTGTACGGCATTCTCCGAAGGGGATGCACATCAAAAGCCCAGGGTCAGTGAGTTTGCGAACGTCACCCTGGGCTTTTAGTCTCCAACAAAGGAACGCTGAAGGCGTTCAATAAACCAAAAGCGTTATTCATTTAACATTGAAAAATCAGGAAACAGATTACAGATCCGGTGATTAACATTGAATAATGTGGTTCATTGGAGAATGTCCCCTAATTTTTACTCCTGTTATCGAATAATAGAAAAACCGGTTTTTCCAAAATTAGAATTGCTGATTTATCCGTCACCGCCAATAGGTTCTGAGGTCTAATGGAGCATTCTGACATGATTGGAAGTATTAAATTGACCGAAGTAATGGTATACTAAATCCCGTAAATATCGATTTGCCCTGCAAATGCCCAAAAACGAGTTGACAGAGCATTAAAATCAACCAAGAATTTTAGACAAGCCTGAGTCAAATACTACTTCTTATATTGCCAGCATCATTGTAGCCATCGGGATTGATTGGATATTCTTGAATCATATTCCAACAAAGCGGAGACAGATCCATGTTAAAAAAGTTGTTTGTTTTCTTGTTTTTCATATCAGGGGTAATGATTTCGGGAGTATATGCCGAACCGTTGCGATTTGGGGTTTTGCCGGTGATTGATACGCTGCCACTCCAGGTTGCGGTTAAGGAGGGGTTTTTTAACCGGGAACAGCTTGAAGTGGAACTGGTTCCTTTCACCAGTGCGAATGAGAGGAATACGGCGGTTTATAGCGGGCAGTTGGATGGTTTCTTCGGTGATTTGATCGCAACCCTGCTGATAATTGATAAAAAGCTGGCTAGAGATAATGAAGTTCCTGTTAAGATCCTGACTATCTCCTATTATACTGACCCTGATCAGCGAATGTTTGCCCTGGTGACATCACCCCAGCTGGTGCCGGGAAGCAAGACAGAATTAACGGTGGCCGTTTCCAAAGCATCCATCATCGAGTACCTGTTAACTTGGTTTCAAAAATTACCAACATCCGGACAATACAGCTTTCAGGCGGTGGAGATCAAGCAGATGCCCATTCGGTTGCAAATGCTGCTGGCAGGGAAGATTGACAGCGCTCTGTTGCCCGAACCGCTGGTTTCACTGGCAGAGAGCAAAGGAGCCAGGGTATTGGATACTGATCAAGCCCTCAATATGCCTTTGACCATTCTCAACATCTCTACAAACAGGCTGAATCAGAAGGACGCTTTTCTGAGGGCTTATGGCAAAGCGGTTCTTGAGTTGAACAAAAACCCGGAAAAATATCGCGATCTGATGGCCGAAACCTGCAGGATTCCCAAACCCCTGGTGAAGAGTTTTCCCATGTATAAATACCCGGCACCCAGGGTTCCCAGCGAATCGGAAGTCAAGCCGGTTCAGGATTGGATGGTGGAGAAGGATCTGCTGTCGAGCGCCATCTCTTATAAATTACTTGTCCCCTGAAACCAGAATAAGCGGCTCAGACAATAGATGTTGAAAATCTCCCGGGTTAACAAACAGTATGGTAGTAATCACGTTTTGAACAATGTTTCACTGGATCTGATGGCCAATGAAACAATTGTTATTCTAGGGCCATCCGGTTGTGGAAAAACGACATTGCTGAAACTGGTCTCCGGGATGGAAATGCCGGATAGCGGTACCATCGGAATCGGCGGGGTTTCTGTACAAAAACCGTCAACGGATATCGCCTTTATTCTTCAAAATTTCGGCCTGCTTCCCTGGAAAACCAATCTTCACAATGTTGCCCTGGGTTTAAAAATAAAAGGAATCGACAGAAAAACCAGGAATCGCATCGCATGTCAGCATCTGTCCAATTTAGGGCTGGAAGGCAGGGAAAAAGATTATCCTGCCGTTTTAAGTGGTGGTGAGCAGCAACGTGTTGCAATTGCCAGGGCTTATGCCTCCGATCCTAAACTACTGTTGATGGATGAGCCGTTCTCTTCACTCGATGCCATCACACGGGAATCGTTACAGGATACACTGCTGGAAAGTTGGCGTACTCTTTCCATACCTTATCTGCTGGTAACGCACAGCGTTGAAGAAGCAGTTTATCTTGGACAGCGGATACTTATACTGGCGGATCATCCGTCGGAGGTAAAGAAAAATTATGAGAATCCCGGGTTTGCCTCTCCCGATTATCGTCAATCAAATGATTATTACGAATTGGTGCGTTTGATCAGAAAAGACATGGGGGAACTCTGGTGAAGTTAATAAAAAAAATCCTTATCCCATATAGCCTTACCATTTGCCTGATCTACCTTGCCTGGAAAGTGCTGGCCATGTTCCTCTCACAGTCAGTGCTGCCTTATCCGGAAGATGCCATAGGTGCTTTTCTGGTTTCCCTGTTTGATGCGAGTTTTTGGAGTCATTTTTTTGCCAGCGCTTTCAGAGCAACAGTCGCAATGCTTATTGCCTGGATTATTGCTTTTCCAATTGGTATTCTGATGGGCAGTTCCAACCGTATCGATGCTCTGCTTTCACCATTTGTGTTCATGACCTATCCTGTCCCAAAGGTGGTTCTTCTTCCTGTGATCCTACTGATTTTCGGCCTGGGAGACCTTTCCAAGATCCTCATCATCAGCCTGATCCTGGGATACCAGGTTTTGGTGGCGACCAGGGACGGGGTCAGGGGAATTCATCCACAGTATATTGACTCCATAAAATCCTTGGGAGCAAATCGACGCCAGTTGTTTTTTGAGGGCTATATCCCTGCAGCCCTGCCCCATGGGTTTACGGCGTTGCGGTTGAACTCCGGTGTAAGTGTGGCGGTTCTGTTTTTTGTAGAATCCTTTGCGACTCTGGAAGGTCTGGGGTATCTCATTATGGATGCCTGGGGCAAAATGGACTTCGACCAGATGTTCGTAGGGATTTTCGGCATGAGTCTGTTGGGAGTGATCCTGAATGAGAGTACTAATATTCTGGAGAAGTTCATCTGTCCCTGGTTTTTCCAGACCAGACGATGATCTGATCTATGAAAATCGCGGGAAGGTTTACTACCCCGCACTCAAGGAGTTGTGTCATCCCTGATCCCCAGTCAAGCTGAGGACAGGCCCGATCCGGGATCCACTTTTCTGTCGACCAAGACTTTTGTTAATTCAATATAATTTAAACCCCACAAGAAAAAAGTTTTATGTGTCATTATTACATATAGTAAAAAAATAAATTTCTGGATTCCCAGATTTTACTTTAAAAGACAGACATGAAATATGTGAATACCAAAAGGAATAACCATGCCGATTTTTGAATTTGAGTGCAAAGATTGTAGTAATAAATTTGAAGAACTAATAAAGGGTCAAAAAAAAATATACTGTCCTCAGTGCAACTCAAACAATCTGAAAAAACTGATCTCAGCCAGCGGTAAAATATCAGATGAATCCAAATGCAACTGGGATGATCCTAGTCTGCCCAATAAGCAAGAGTTTCAAAGGAAAAGATAAGAAATCAGTAATCAGCTTTTAATAAATGACCGATATTTCTTAGGTAAATATTTTGAAGTGCGAATAACTTCAGCCCCTGCAGAGTCTTTAATATGGTTACTTACGCCCAGCGAGCTATGGAAAAAATAGAATTCAAATTGAAACCGGGAGAACGAATAAAAGGAGAAGAGATAGACTTGGTTTTGGATCAATGCTTCCCGGAAAATTTGAAAAAGGGGCACGTTCCGGCCTATAGGTTTTTTATTGTACTCAGTTCAAGTAACACAAAGGTGGGATATTTAAATCTGCGTATTGGGACAAATGTCAGCATTGAAAAGTATGCAGGGCATATAGGCTATGGAATAGACGAAGAATTCAGAGGTAATAACTACGCCGCAAAAGCGTGTAATCTGACTAAGGGCATTTTAAAACAACATGCGATTAACCCGGTTTGGATCACCTCCAACCCTGAGAACCAGGCTTCAATAAAAACATTGCAACGAATTGGTGCTGAATTTATTGAAACGCTGGATGTTCCAAAAGATCATGAGATTTATCTTGAAGGCGATCATAGAAAAAGCAGATTTCTTTGGAATATCAAAAGATAACAACTGCCAATTGAAGATAATTTACATAATAATAGGTGTTCGCTTGTTGTGAAATATCAATAATCGATTATTCTAAATCCATTAACCAATAGTGGTTTCAATTTGGTGATAGGCACAAAGAGAATTCAGGCATGAAGCCAATTAAAGCAACCAGAACAGAAAAAAACGGAAGCATTACTATCGCTGCGACAGCTATCTGTCTGATGGGATTACTATTCGGACTTGATAATTTTATAATTGGTTTATTTCCAAGTGGAATTGATCAGATGGATCGGCAACTGATCAATTCAGTTGCAGCGATTCTATTGCTTTTAATTCTTTGGTTGTTAGCATCATCGGGAAAACTGGCCGAAAAAGTTGTGATTCCCTTGGGACTGGATTCTGTTCGGACTTCGATTGTCATTTGTTTCGCCCTGTTTTTTCTTAACTTTTTACTTTTAGAATTCAGGATCAATGAATTGCCGTTCATCAGTCCACTGGCCCAAAACCGACTGATTTTGATTTTGTTAATGGTTTCGGTTTTTTTGCTGGTTATCGAGTTTGTTTTCGCCTGGTCACGATTTTCTTACCTGGTCTTGCTGCTCGGAATTGTTGCATATGGTACTTTGGTCTGGTTGGAGATTCTTAAAATTCCCTGGCTGTTTTCGACTGAAAACAACTATATTGGTGCCATGGATGCAATTGGCAGGTTTTTCATAGGACTGGATCCCTACCAGGTTTTTGATGAATCCACTGATGGCCCTTTCACTCAGTTGCCGGGATTCTGGTTACAATTTTTTCCTGCCTGGTTGATGGAGTATGATCCCAGATGGATCAATAAAATTGCTTTTATACTGTCACTTTTATTGGTGTTTTTAAGTACGGAAAAACCTCAGAAACTACCGGTAGCCCACCTGCTTTGCGTTTTTATGCTAATACCGTTTAATATATCTGATAACAGTACTTACCTGGGGAGTTTAGCATTCGCTTCAGCCCTCACTTATTTTTTCTTTGCTAAAAGACTCTATCTGCTTGGAGCCGCAGCCATCGGCTGGAGTTTAACAATTTCACTGTATTTCTGGCTGATCATTCCTTTTGCCCTGGTTTTTCTGTTTAGAAAACAGCCGTTCCTTTTGTGGCTTTTGGAAACTGTGATTGTTGCCTTATTTGCCTCAACTCTCCTTGTTTCCTTTTGGTGGATGTATCCCGAGTCTTTTCTTTATTGTACTGTTGAGGTTTGGGGGGATACCGTCATGAGAAACGGTTTTAACATCGCTTTTATGATGGAGCAGTTGGTTGGGCGATATGGAATGATTTTTTTGCAGGTTGTCTCATTTCTGGCATTTTTCATGTCTTTTTTGAAGAGTCAAAAGTCGCTTTCAGGTTTCTTGATCTATTCCGGTCTTTTTGCATACCTTTGTGTGATTCTGAACCATGTTGTGAACAACTACATTTTTCCGGTAATCTGTTTGATGATAATTGCCGGTATCACAGCGGACGGATTACCGGCTTCAAATCAAAAAAAGCAGTGTGACAGAGTGCTTAACTAAAATTGATATTAACTGCAAGCAATAGTGTCAGGCTGCAAAGGATTAACAAAATCAGTTGGATTGGAAGTATAAATCGAAACCACTCCCTGTAGTTAATCCGTGCCAGACCTATGGCTATTAAAAGCATTGCATTGGTCGGCCAGAAAAGGTTGGAAAAACCATCTCCAAATTGAAATGCGAGCACGACAGTTTGCCTGGAGATCCCCAACAGATCCCCCAATGGAGCTAAAATAGGAATTGTCAAAACAGCTTGTCCAGTCCCGGAAGGAACAAGGGCGTTCATTAGGATCTGGAATCCATATATCATTAGAATAGCAGCCTCTTTGCCTAATCCGAGGCTGGCTTGTGATACTGAATAAAGAATCGTATCCAGGATATTTCCCTCCTCTATCAGGTATCCAACGGCAGCTGCCATTAAAATCAATAAGATGGCTGGGGCGAAGTCTGTCAGCCCTTTGGCAAAATAGGCAAAAACCTCTTTTATTTTACCGCCCGAAAGAAATCCGGCTCCGAATCCCATGAGAAGGAAAATGAGCGCGATCAGGGGAAATGACAGATCCTGGACCAATTGAACCATAGTACCGCCAATAACAACGCCGGCGATCAAAAAAAAGCAGAGCAGCATCCAGATAATGGGTGCTTTGTTAATTGAATCAGTTGACATGGGTTGATCCAGGTTCAGAGTTGCCTTTATTTTTTTGTCCATGGCATAGGTCGGACTTTTCTCCGGATTCTTTTCTATTTTGTTGGTATAATATAAAAGATAGAGTACGACACACAGGGTGGAGATGAAGAAGAAGGGAATTCTGATTTCCAGTCCGGTGAAAAGGGGAACATCCGCAAGTTTTTGTGCGGTGCCCACCGTGAAGGGATTAAATGTGGCGGCTGCAAAGCCAAATCCCGACGACAAGAAAGGAATGGCGGCTCCCGTAACGGAATCCCAACCCATTCTGTAAGCCAGGGGAACAAATATGAGAATCAGGGGAACCATCTCCTCCAAAATTCCCATGGTTGACCCCAAAAATGAAAAAAGGCAGACATTTATAATAATAAACAATCGCTTTCTATCCGAGAATTGTCTCACCAGACTGGTCAGTATTCCAGGGAGGACGCCACTTTTGTTCATGATGGCAAAACTCCCTCCAATAAAAAGGATGAATAGGATTAAGACAATGATTTTTGCTCCGTTTGTTCCTGTAATTGACATGACAGGTGATATCGCGATTTTCCAGATCGGGACTGGTGTTTGCTCAATGATTTTATATATTTGTGTATGTTTGCCGTTGACGATGGCATCTGTCAGTTCCCCTGAAGGAACGATATAGGTGGCAATTCCGGCAAACAGAATCAAAATCCCCAAAAGAATAATTGTTGTTAGAAATACGCGTAATCCGATTACTCTCTCTTCTTTTTCCATTTTTGCTCCTATTTTTGAATTGAGTTAAGCATGAGATAAATTCACTGATTACAGTTCAATAGTAGACTTTGTTTATGAGGAACCAAGGGTTTAATACCCGGCTGTTTGAGTTGTTGTATCATCTCTGGCTTGATTCGGGATCCATTATCCTTTTACTCAGTAATTACCATGGATTCCGACTCAAAACCCAATGTCATTAACTTAAGGAATTATATATTCAATTCAACCTCATAACCAGACTACGCTTTTAATTGATTGCAGGGAGTAACGGTAGGGCGGCCTTACATGGCCGCCTTTGAGCTAGTTCTGGCGGGGATGTAATCCCGCCCTACCGTAATCCTTGCTCTTGGTATCATTTGCTTAAGTAAGCGCTTATGGGATGTAACCCCGCCCTACCGTAATCCTTGCTCTTGGTATCATTTGCTTAAGTAAGCGCTTATGGGATGTAACCCCGCCCTACCATTTACATTCTGCATTTTTAGTAGTTCAATGAAGGTGCAAGACCTTAAGTTAATGGCATTGGGCTCAAGGCCTGAATGACATATTGATAATCCGCAGCTTGCGGCGGGAGAGTTCATCAGCCCGAAAAATCACAAACTGTGTCCAGACCAACTTTCAGGCTGTACTTTATAGTTTCAAGAGAGATCTTCTCGTTGTGTGCATGAGCCAAAGCAATATCGTCGACAGGGAGAACCGGCGTAAAACCGTAGACAACCATTCCTTTGGAACGGAAAAATCCCCCGTCAGTAGAACCGGGCGACATGAACGGAATCACCGGCGTTTCAGGATTAGACAGTCCCACACCTTTTTTAATGCTTTCGGCTAAGGGATGATCCAAAATTGATTCTGTTGCATGGACAAAATCCGTAATTTCGACGGTATTTTCATGGCCAATGCTTTCTTTGATCCTGCTTAAGACCTTTTCGGGATCGATTCCTGGCAGAACCCTCAAATCCAGTTCAGTGCTGACCTCCGAAGGAATGACGTTAACCTTTTGCCCCCCGGATACAATTGTCGGACAGAGAGTATTGCGAACCATCGCTCGTATTCCGTTCGCAGTAGTTTCATTCTTGATGCCGTTTTTGATGACCAAATCCGATAACACCGGGTTCAGAATCTGGCGCATTAAGATGTTGGCAGGAAAGGGCTGGCACTTTGATAAAGCCACTATCATCTCTCTGACTGTATTTGTTACCAGGAACGGTTGTTTTTGTCGTTGGAGGCGGGATATAAGATTGGCAATATATGTAACAGGATTATTGTTCGTAGGAACTGAAGCATGTCCGGATTTTCCCTGCCGGGTAATGCGCAACCAGATATTTCCTTTTTCTGCTGTCTCGTAAGTAATGAAGGTTTTGCCGGCAAATTCGATTGCGAATCCTCCACCCTCGTTTAAGGCGGCTTCAGCATCTACAAGATCAAAATGGTTTTGAACAATCCATCTGGCTCCCTGTGAACCACCGGTCTCCTCGTCTGCGGCTCCCAAGAATATCAAGTCCCGTTTCAAGGGGAAATTGGATCGTTTGAGAGCAAATAAAATCATGAGCCAGAGAACAACCGTGTTTTTGCAATCAAGCGTTCCCCTGCCCCAAAGGAAGCGGTCATCTACCAATCCGGAAAAGGGAGGGTGTTGCCACTTATCGGTTTCAACTCCGACCACATCCAGGTGAGACATCAACAGCAGGGGCTTTTTGCTGCCATCTCCTTTCAGTCTGCCAATAATACTGGCTCTTCCCGGACTGGGTTCAAGAATCTGATATGGAATTTTCTCCAGATCGAACAATCTGGCAATATATTTTACCGCTTCAACTTCATTGCCGGGAGGATTAGTGGTATTAATTCTGATCAGGTTGGAGAAATGCTCCAACATTTCAGTGAACAGAACTTCAACGTCATAAACCGTCTGCATAAGGTGATGATTTCTAATATATTAATTTTATCGGGAGATGATGAACGATTGGTCCAATAACAAGGTGATGACAGTTTCAAGGCCAACGTCCATTTTGTCAAGAAGTGATTGTTGATGCTCACTCTTCAGGAGGTTGGCTGCATTGAATTCCTCCTGATTTTTTTAGCAATCTGCAATTAGCCTGACCGGTGTTTTCCGGCCATCAAACCATGAGTTTTTTTACTTTGGAAGAAGCAGAAACTCGCCCTTCATTTACGTACGCTTCGTGGTTTGCCACAATCTTAGCCGGAATGTATTTGTAGTTAACCATCAGACCGACCGATTGATTCAATCCATGTTCAGACATATCCGCCTCCCAGTTTATATTTTCTATTTCGGCGCCATTCCCCAGGTGAAATCTTGTTACCGGGTCATAAGGTTGGTTTTTTTTCTTTTCTTCCAGAAGGTAGAGCGCACAGATCTTTAATAATGTTTTCTTAAGCGAGTTTCTGATCAAATCATCACTATACCAATCAGGAGTTGACATCAGTTTTATCTCTTCCTCGGTTAGAATTGTGGTATTCCTTTTCACATAATATTTTTCCAGCCATCTTCTAAATTTAGGAATGGGCGACAGAGTTGAGAAGGTTTTAATCTCCGGCATTTGCTGGGAGATGTGATCCACCACCTGTTTAATAAGAAAATTACCGAAACTGATACCTTTCAATCCCTCCTGAGCATTGCTGATAGAATAAAAGATAGCAGTATCTGCGTTTAGATTCGCAGACATCTTCCCATTGTCGCTCAGCAAGGGCTGGATTTTTTTTGCTATTCCTTTGGTAAATGCGACTTGAACAAAAATCAAGGGTTCATGGGGCAAAGCCGGATGGAAAAAAGCAAAACAGCTGCGGTCTTCAGCCAGACGTCTTCTTAAATCCTGCCATCCCTTGATTTCGTGCACGGCTTCATAGGCAATAATTTTTTCAAGAATAACCGCAGGTGTATCCCAGTTGATCTGTTGAAACTCTAGAAATCCTCTATTGAACCAGGCAGATAAAAGATGAAACAGGTCCGCTTCCAATGGTAAAAGATTCTTCCTTTTTTTCAGATCAGCAAGAACCAGCTTTCGCATGGCAATTATTGCACCTATTCCACCTGGTGCGTGGTTAATCATGCGAATCAGATCGAGTCTTGGTGATTCCAAGGATTTAGAGAGTGCTTGAAAACTTGAAAAGTCCTGGTTTGTCATGTAATCACCCGCCGCCTTGAAGATGGCGTTTGAATCCGGACCAAATTCATTGGTTAGAATTCCCAGAAACTCCATTTTTTCTGTTTCTGACATTCCATGGTAGCAATCGACAATCTCCTTTGCTAAAGCGGTGCCGGATGCTTCTCCTTTTCTCACCAGCAGAGTTTTACAAAGCTGTCTGATATGTTTAATGGGATGTTTCCTGGTTGAAAGATCAACAAGATATGATTTCCCCACTTCAGCAACAATTTTGATCATATGATCCATCCAGTTATTCAGCATCATAGTACCCCGGGTTTGGATGTTTTTAGTTAATTTTGGCTGTTTCAAGAATACAAACTGATCTTTGCTATACTGTTTATGGTATTTTAACTCATAATTCTCAGTAAACCAATTAATTCGTGTCTGATAAAAATCCAACCAGACTTCATGGTATTTTCATCGTTGTCATACATACCAGGTGGAGGTTTCAACTCTCAGTATTCAGTTCATTTAAAGGTTAAAAGCTTCAAGAATTGGTTGGAAATTGATCGCTGACAGCTGCAGGCATATCGAGCTACAGGTCGAAAACTTGCCCTTCAAGCATTACCATAATAGAAAGCAGGGACTCTTTGTTTCGACGTTAATTAAGAACTGTGAGTTCAGGTTTTTTAAAAAAATCGGAAATTCAAGGTCTGCACTTAGCAATTCGATCAGCAATAAAACGAAAAATTATAGGTTTATGGAGGAAGGTTTTTGGAAAAAAAGATCACTCCAATCTTTTTTAACTGATCAATAATTCATTTTTACTATTATATTCCTGCTTTAGCAGTTAAGGGAGGATGTTTTAGAACATAAAAGGTCAATGATGTAATCAGTTAAACCATCTTATTGTCTTTATCGGCATTTGGATTGCAGAGAGAACCCACATTGGCCAGTTCTGTTTTCGCATATAGAAGTCATGTATTTAGGATTGACGACTAATGCATATTAGTATTCCTATCCTTGTCAAAAATAGGTATTAATGTAACAGAAACAGGTTATCTATAATATGGAAGGAATGTGTATGAACGCCACTTTTATTATGCTAAGATAACAAGACTCAAATCAAAGAGCAGAATTGCCATTCGGTTCAAGATCAAGCTGTTATAAAGACCTTATTTCTGTGGTTGCCCATGTATTGGGGTAAAACATCGTTGAAAATTTATGGGAGTATTTCTCCTTTTTCATCTTTAATTGTGGAAAAACCAATTGTTGCTGATTTTTTGCCATGATGCTAAAACACTAATCTATTTCAGCATTGTCCGGTTAGAAATTTGCATCTGCTCGTAGCTCGTAGGTTGGGCTACTTGTTGCCCAACATTGCTTTCTATTGATGGGCAACGAGTAGCCCATCCTACTTTTTCTAAACAAATAATAGCTAAAGTTAAAGT
>JAHJTV010000018.1 GCA_018829445.1 bacterium | reverse complement strand
TTGTAGCTTGAGTTTCACTGTTCATTGACATGCTCCTGTAGATAATTTATTCAATGTTGCCGACAAAACTTGCGGCACTGAGCATGTTATGGCAGATTTTCAACCCTCCCGGAAGATGGGGTTAATTTAGCGCTTACGAAATAAATATACTTCTTAAAAGTAATTTGGACCCTTAAAAATACATTAACTATCGATAGATAACAGATTTATAAACCGGACTGCTAATCGCCCTCGATAGCGTTTCCCCCAAAGCTCCGTGGCTACGGCAACGATGGTCAACCTTTAGCGCAGCATCCGATTATAACAGTGTTAATATCATTAACCCTATAGCAAAGGAGGTATAAAAATGAAAAAACCAACCCTACCTTGATCTTGTTGTGGTCGATCCAGGCACCCGACCGATAAGGCAACACCTCTTTTTCCAGATAGGATTCACAATGTTTCTCTACCAGTTTCAGCAATGGTGTCTTGTCAATCTTCCCCTTGGTGTTTTTATTCTCATACTCCAACGGTAACGGCAGTATAATGTTTTCCGGCAGGGGGACGTTTTCCGCATCCCTGAGATCGGGATCCGGTTCCGGATTCCCTTTACTTTTCCAGCAGATTTCCGCCGATGGGTCTTTTTCTCCCAGACTTCCGGGTGCCAGAAGCGCTTTTTTCAGGGGAACTGTCCAATGGCACGTCAGCGTCCTTGAAAGCCGTCTTCAGTTTTTTCTCAAAGACTCACCTGTCTTTCACCAGCTCTTCATTCAAAAATCCGGGCTTCATGCTTTCCAAAACAGCCAGGATTTTTTCCTGTGTCTCCACTCCTTTTTTGATCTCTTTTTTTTGGCAGTGGTTGCTTTTCGTTTTTTTGATTCAGCCAGATTGGTGAAGGTTTTACTCTCCCTGAATCATTCGATCCGTTTATCCGTCACTTTGAAGTTCAGTCTGAGTGGTCGTTCCACGGTCATCTTTGGATAGCCGAATTCCCGGTTTTCAAAAATACGACAGTCTTCCGCCATTTCAAAATTTCCATACAGTTTGGTCAGTTCTTCAATATGGTTGGGTTTTCCCTCTTTACCGTCTCCGATCTCGTTTTCATTTTTATGTAGTATTAAAAATGTATTATTCGACAGTTAAGGTTACACAAAATCAGAGAATCAGGCACTAAAACTCATTTTCAAAATAAACTCATTGGACTTCTTCGGCATCTCCTCTTCCCGGACGCAGTTTTTTTGAAGGTTTGTTTCATGGTAAAAAAGGGGCTTGCGATATTGAGTTAAAAACAGGCCTCAAAACTTCATGGATAAGGAGACTAAAAAGAATAGTATTCAATTTGCCATAGGTGATTGATCTGTTTGTGTAAAAACTTGACATACCCGGGGAAAAAATGAAAACCTGCAAAAACTTTCCAAAATACAGAATAAATTTCCGACTTGATTGAATTCTCAAGCGATTTGCGATCGCTGTTGGAAAAATCGGGTTCACCTATTGAAAAGGATAAAAGGCCATGAATTTTCTTGATAAAGGTGGTTTGGTTTTTATACAGGTTTTGATTGTTTTTCTGGTGGTTTTTACCATGACCGGTTTTTCTCATGGACAAGATCTGCAGAAACCAAAAGTGTACCAGGGCGACGAAGATATTCAAAACTGGTTGATGAGTGAAAAGCTTGACGGAGTAAGGGGATATTGGACCGGAAAACAGCTTCAAACCAGAAAAGGAAACCTGATTCATGCTCCTGAATGGTTTCTGGAAAATTTTCCGCCGTTTGAACTGGATGGAGAACTCTGGAGTGATCGGAACCAATTTGAATTGATTCAGGCTACGGTTCTCGATACAACCCCTTCTGAGGATTGGCGAAAAATCACCTACAATATCTTTGAAGTTCCAAACGCAGAGGGAGATTTTTTAACCCGCCTGCAAAAAGCCAAGGAGTGGTTTTCCGATCATCTAAATCCACAGGTGCAGATTATTCCTCAAATTGAGTGTAAAAACAAAGAGCATTTGCAGTTGTTCCTCAAGGAGATTGAGTCGAAAGGGGGTGAAGGAGTTATTGTTAAAGATCCCTGGCAGGGGTATCACACTGGCAGAAGCCCTCATATCCTTAAGGTAAAAAATACAGACGATATGGAAGGAACCGTTATCGGTATTAATCCCGGTAAAGGAAAATATGAGAGTGTGATGGGGAGTTTGACACTCAAGCTGGAAACCGGGTTGATCTTTAAACTGGGTACCGGCTTCTCGGATGAAGTCAGGGAGAATCCTCCGGATATCGGAAGTGTTGTGACCTTTAAATACTTTGGCTTTACCAAAAATGGAAAGCCTAAATTTGCTTCGTATCTGAGAGTCAGAAAAGACTGAGGTCGTATTAGTTCTGCTGGAATACAAGGACATGCAACAAAGCACATGTTCCCGTATTTCGGCTCCCATTATCTATTAAAATGACACCGCTAAAGTCGGATATACGCTGCCCATGAATGTCCTCGATTTTATAGTTCTACGCTAGTCAATTCCCAATTCCTGATTGACCATATCTGCCAAACCCCTTTATTATAATCGATTCAGACTGTTGATTTTGAAGATATTCTTCCGGCAACCAACTAAGCTCCTGTTTTTATGAAAGCCATCATGATCACTGCGCCTGCCAGTGGCAGCGGTAAAACGACTATTACACTGGGGCTTATCCGCGCTTTAAAACAGAGAGGATTGGACGTCTGTGCATACAAAACCGGACCGGACTACATTGACCGTGCTTTCCTGGAACAGGTATCAGGACTTCCTGCCGGAAACCTGGATATGCATCTGCAGGGGAGTGACGGCATGCTTTACTCACTGTCCAAGGCACCGGCCGAGTATTGTATCATTGAGGGAGTTATGGGGTATTTTGATGGGATCTCCAATACCTACGAAAACTCCTGTTATGATATTGCCAGAAAATTAAAGATTCCATCTCTGCTGGTCTATTCTCCCAAGGGAGAAATGTTCAGTGCCATTCCCAAAATAAAGGGAATGGCAGATTTCCCTGAATCAGGTATAAAAGCGGTTCTTTTTAACAATGTTACCGAGCGTACCTACACCCTTCTAAAAGATGCATTATTAGAATACACCAATCTGGAATGTGTCGGCTATGTTCCCAAATTGGAAAATGCCACCTTTGAAAGCCGTCATCTGGGACTGGTTCAAAGTGTGGAGATTGAAGATCTGAACAATAGGTTGGATATTATCGCAGACACTCTCGTCAAAACTGTGGATCTGGACAGGATCATCGCCCTGATGGCAACGCCAGCCTTTGATCTCTCCACTTTTCACTTGGAATTGCCATCAAGTAGTATTACCATCGCTGTTGCCAAAGACCGGGCTTTTTCCTTTTATTACCGGGAAAACCTGGAATTGCTTGAAGCCTGCTGCAAAGTGGTTTATTTTTCACCGTTAAAAGATCGATTGTTACCTGACTGTGATCTGGTTTATTTTGGAGGGGGATACCCCGAGGTGTTCAGGGAGGAATTGGCAGCAAATCAGTCGATGTTGGAGTCTGTTAAAGAATATGGGGAGGCAGGTGGCTACATTTTTGGTGAATGCGGGGGATTGATGTATCTCACCGAATATGTGGAAGACAGTAAAATGGTGGGCCTGCTAAAGGGGGGCTGCCACCTGACCAGGTCGTTACAACGATTCGGGTATATCAATATTGTTTTACAGGAAGATTGCTTTTTAGGGCCCAAAGGAACGAGACTGACAGGGCATGAATTTCACAAATCCGAAACCAGTGTGGAGTTGCCAACAGTCTATCAAGTATCAAAAACCATGGGTGACAAACAGTGGACATGTGGTTTTAAATATAAAAACATTATTGCCGGTTATCCCCATATCTGCTTTTTGCAGAATATTGAAGTTTTAAAACAGATCATAACTACCATAGAGCAGGTTAAACAGTCATGAAATTTGAAAAAGATCCGACTAAAATTGAATCCATGAGTATGGAGATCATCGATAGGGGAATGAAACCTCATAACCTGCCGCCGGAAGAATTGGCCATAGTAAAAAGGATGATTCATACCTCCGGTGATTTTGACTATCAGGAGATTGTAAACATCACACCGGGAGCCATTGAATCCGGAATTAATGCAATAAATTCCGGCTGCTCCATCGTTACGGATACCAAGATGGCGATGGCGGGGATCAATAAGACAATTCTCGCAGAAAGGGGGTGTGCAATCTACAATTATGTGGATCACGAGGAAGTTTTTAAAATCTCAAAAGCGAGTAAAATTACGCGATCCATGGCAGCCATTGATTTTGCCCTTAGCCATCAGGTTGATATTTTTGTGATCGGAAATGCTCCGACTGCATTATTCCGTCTGGGAGAGCTGATCGAAGAGAAAAAGCTGACACCCAAATTGATCGTTGCAGTTCCGGTCGGGTTTGTGGGAGCAGCGGAATCCAAGGAATACATAAGAACACTGGATGTCCCCACCATCTCAACCGTTGGTACCAAAGGGGGAAGCAATATAGCAGCAGCTGTCATTAACGCCCTTTTATATATGCGAGCCGGTTAGATGAAAGAGCTGTACATCTACCAACGCGGGAAAAAGCTGAGATGCGGGTATACCACGGGCAGTTGTGCTACGGCAGCAGCTAAGGCAGCAGCGCTTATGCTCCATCAACAACAACCAATCAATCAGGTTAAGATTCAGACACCGGACGGAATCGAACTCTCCTTTGAAATTCTGAATCCCGTTTTTGACCGACTGAAAGCTTCCTGCAGTGTTATCAAAGATGCCGGAGATGACCATGACAGTACCGATGGCATGGAGATCATTGCGGAAGTCAGGAAGAGGGCTGACCATGTAATCAACATTGAGGGCGGAGAAGGTATCGGAAGAATTACCAGGCCCGGTTTTTGGGGAAAAGTGGGAGATGCTGCCATTAACCCTGTACCCAGACAAATGATAAGTGGTGAAATCTCTTCCGTTTACGATTGCGGCTGGGACATTATTATATCAGCTCCCAGGGGAAAAGAGATCGCAGGTAAAACCCTCAATGAAAAACTGGGAATCATTGATGGCATCTCAATTATCGGCACCAAAGGCATTGTGGAACCCATGTCGGTGGACGCTTTCAAACAGACGATTTATCTGGAGATTGACTCTATCCATAATAGTGGCTCCGATGAAGTTTTGTTATTTCTGGGAAATTACGGGCAGATGGTGGCGGAACAGCTGGGATTATCGGCTCCCTCGGTAAAAATATCCAATTTTATTGGGGATTCTGTTCTTTATTGCAAAAATCTTGGTTTTAAAAAAGTCACCCTTATCGGTCATATCGGCAAGCTAAGTAAACTGTCTTTGGGAGCATTTTATACCCATAGCAGTACCTGCGATTTGAGGCTGGAGGCTTTTGTCTATTACCTGGCTCTGGCAGGGGCTCCCCTGGATTTAATGGAAGCTGTTAATCACTGTTCCGATACGGAAGAAGCATTGAACAAAGTTTTTGATAACAATTATGGAAAGATCGTGACAAACATGCGCCAGGGGTGTATTGATCGGATACGGAAGTACGTAAAGGATCCCGATTTTAATGTTGATGTTTTAATCTATTCCATGGAAAGGGGAGTTTTATAAAAAATGATCTATCTGGTAGGAATGGGGCCCGGGCATATTAACCACCTTACCCGGGAAGCTGTCGAAATCATCAGCAATGTTGAACACAATATTGCCTTTGGCAGAATCGCTGAAACAGCCCATCAACTTACTCGAAAAGTTACCACAGCTCACAAACTGGAAGATGTTGTCAAACTGCTGAAGCATAAGGGGGATACTGCCATCTTGGCATCGGGTGATGCCTGTTTTTATGGAATACTTGATTTTCTGCAATCAAAACAGGTTAAAATCGCCAGGATTATTCCAGGTATCACATCTTTTCAGTATATGATGAACCAGCTTCAAATCAGCTGGCAGAAATCCACTTTCTTCAGCCTTCATGGCAGAAACCAGAATTACCATGACATTCTGGCATCGGATCTCGCCATAATCCTCACAGATACGCGCAACTCACCGGACACCATTTCTAAAAAACTGTTTGAACTGGGCGGCGCCGGTACTATTTACGTCGGATTCGATCTTTCTTACGATACGGAAATTATCCTGGAAAAACAGATCGGTGAACCCATTCCCGAGATATCCTCCCTTTCTACTGTTGTTATTGTCATCGAACGACCTGACGCTGCATAAAGACTCTTTATCTCAATGGGTTAAATTGTTTCAGGTTGACCTTCAAAATCCGATATGATGTGATAGTAACGATTTATTGATCTCCTTCAATAAATCCCTGTTAGTAATTGGAAGTGAGGTGCAATTCCTCCGCTGCCCCGCAGCCGTAAAGAGAACGAACTCCTAATATGTCACTGGATCATAAATGGTCTGGGAAGGCAGGTCAGTAGGTAGCTCTGAGCCGGAAAACTTAACTAGCCAGGTATCCTCGAGGGAGGGAACGTTGTGGATCTCTGCTATATCATCTCCGGTTTGATTTTAAAGCACGGAAATATCAGCTATCTTCCATTGATTGTCCTTATCCTCTCTCTGTTTTTAATTTATTGGATTTCGAAGGAAACAGCTGTTGATTGTCCGAAACAGATTTTTAGATCGGATAAACCACTGTTTTGCGCGAATAATCCTTTGATCTTTTAATTGATGTCTTTTCAGCCATTGATGCAATCATTTTAAGCTGAATATCCTTAATTGCTTGTTTAGTTGATGTTGGTGGCTGTCTGTAAAAACAGGAGTTGAAATGAAGAATAAAAAATTGATCGCTATTTACACCCTATTTATTGTCTGTTTGTTTGCGGTGAACTGTCTGGCAGCGAGCCACGGTACGTCAAAGCCAAGCAAGGTGGGAATTCTTCTGGTTGCTTTTGGTTCAAGCGAATCATCAGCCCAGGTTTCCTTCGAAAATATAGATAGAAACGTTAAAAAAGCATACCCGGATTTACTGGTAAGATGGGCCTATACGTCCCACATCATCCGCAAAAAACTGGCTAAACAGGGTAAGATTCTTGATTCCCCCGAAGTTGCCCTTTCTAAAATGATGGATGAGGGATATACGCACGTGGCTGTCCAAACGTTGCACACGATCCGGGGTGCGGAATTCGATGATGTCAGTCGCACCGTTGAAGCATTCAGAATCATGGGCGGATTTCAGGGGATCATGCTGGGACAGCCTTTGCTGGCCACCCAGGAAGACATGGAGAAGACCGTAAACGCGATTTTGAATAACATACCTGAAGCTCGAAAGAAGGGTGAAGCTGTTGTTTTAATGGGACATGGTACGCATCATCCTTCAAATGCGTTTTATACGGCTCTGATGTTTCAATTACAATTGAAAGATCCTTATATATTCGTGGGAACGGTTGAAGGTTATCCGGAAATAGGTTTTATTACGGAAGAATTGCATAAGAGAAATATCAAAAAAGCTTATCTGATACCCTTCATGTCTGTTGCCGGCGATCATGCAAAAAACGATATGGCCGGTGATGAAGAAGATTCCTGGAAATCGGTTCTTACAAAAGCCGGAATTGAATGTGTTCCCGTTCTGAAAGGAACAGCTGAATTTGATGATTTTGTGGCTATTTGGGTTGGTCACCTTGAAGAACCCATGAGTCATTTTAAGTAATTTGTATCTATTCAGTTTATAGATAAAGCAGGCTTGTCAAGGGCAGAGATAGATCTTGTATCGTCGGACAAGGCGTTGTCCGACCTACACTAAGCGTGCAATATTCTTAGGGTAGGCAAAGCTTTGCCCACCCTGAATCTGAACAGTTACAATAATTACAGCTAAATGGTAAGGCGGCCTTACATGAGCACCTGATAAATTGAGAAAACTCGGACAAAGTAATATAGATTCCATAAGAAGAGATATTTTCCTGATCGTCGGCCACGTAGGGCCCAATGTCATTTACTTAAGGAATTACTTATTCAATTCAACCTTATAACCATACTACGAGAACGTTTAATTAATTGCAGAGAATAACGGTAGGGCGGCCTTACATGGCCGCCTTTGGTTTCGCGCTGGCGGGGATGTAACCCATAAGCGCTTAAATAAGGATATTTTCGGCATAAAATTCAGTTTTTCAAAACGGTAGGGCGGCCTTACATGGCCGCCTTTGAGCCCGTACTGGCGGGGATGTAACCCCGCCCTACCATATTCCCTGCTCTTGGCAAAATGTGCTTATTTAAGCGCTTATGGAATGTAACCCCGCCCTACCGTTTTATATCCGTGCAATACAAAAAAAAGAAAATCGAAAGACGGTAGAAAAATGAATGAATTGAATAATCCGAAGAAAGCTTGAGACCTGTTAACCCGAAACAACAAAAATGATGGTTTGAGTTAAGGTACCTGGTATATACTCTTGTCTTCTATCAGAGATAAAGACAGGATATTTGTCGAAATATTGCTGGAAAACTTATGGAACTAATCCAAAGCACACGTTTATGCCACAAGAAAATGTAGTATTGCAGGTCCAGTCCCTGGCAAAGTCCTATGGGAACAAACCGGCGGTTAAGACTATCGATCTGGAAATTAAGGAAGGCGAATTCTGGGGATTATTGGGGCCGAATGGTGCGGGAAAAACAACAACCATTAAACTGTTGACTGGGCTGACCAAACCTGATTCCGGCGACATTCTCTATTTCGGAAAAAGCTTTTTCAGCTTTCCCAAACAAGCCAAGAGGCTTATTGGCGTGGTTCCCCAGCAAAGCAATCTGGATAGGGATCTCACCGCATTTGAGAATCTTAACCTGCACGCCATTCTTCATGGTATCCCCAAGAGAATCCGCAGGGACAAAATTGACGAATCACTCGAATTTGCCGGTCTGATGGATTACAAACATAAACAAGTCAAGACCTTCTCTGGAGGCATGAAAAGAAGACTCGTTATCGTGCGTTCTCTGCTGCATCAACCCAAAATTCTTTTTCTGGATGAACCTACAGTTGGGCTTGATCCCCAGATTCGTCGCAGCTTATGGGATCTGGTGCTCAAAGTAAACCAGATAAAAAAAACTGCTATCCTGTTGACGACTCATTATATCGAAGAAGCGGAAAAACTCTGTAAGCGGGTTAAAATCATCAACCAGGGCCAGGTGATTGCCGATGACACCCCGGACAACTTGAAAAAGGATGTTGGGGGCTTTGTGCTGGAGGTTTTTCACGAAGACCATCGCGAAGATCTTTTTTTCTGCACCAAAGCAGCGGCCCTTGAAGAATTGGTCAAGGTGGAAGGGGAGGCCAAGGTCAGGGAAGTCACCCTGGAGGATGTTTTTATCAAGCTGACAGGAAGGAGGATCAATGTTTAACGGATTCCATGGGGTTTTATACCGTGAACTGCATGTTTTCAGTAAAAAGGCAAAAAAGCAGGTGCTGGCTTCATCCCTGTCGCCTCTTTTATTCTTGATTGCTTTTGGCTGGGGCTTTGGCAGGGAAGTGACCGTAAATGGTCTGCCCTATATCTCTTTTTTGATTCCGGGACTAATCACCATGAGTACGCTCAACCAGAGCTACGGAATATCACAGGAGATAAATATTACACGGTTTTACTTTCATGTTTTTGATGAGTTTCTGATTGCTCCCATAACGCACGTTGAAATTGTTCTCGGGGAAGCGTTTTATGGAATCTTTAAAGCTTTGATCAGTACTATCCTCATATTTATCTATGCAGCCCTGTTTGGGGTAGAATTATTGTTTAACCCGGTTTTTTTATTGGCCATTTTGGTTCATACCTTTTTATTTGCAACCCTGGGTATCACCATGGCAATGCTTGTCCGGGATCATGGAAGTCAGGCAACAGTGAACACCTTTGTTATTACACCCATGATTTTTCTTTGTGGAACCTTTTTCCCCGTTGATAAACTACCGGCTGTTTTCAAGGCAATTGTCTATTTTTTACCTTTGACCTATTCGACCAAAGTGATCAGGGCTTCTCTGACCGGCGGGGAAGTCGATCTGCTCTATCTGGGAATCATCACCCTTTTTGCTGTTGCTTTTTTCTGCACGGCGTTATGGGCTGTTAAGAGAGTAGAGGCGTAGAATGGTATCATCTCCGGCTTTTAAGAAATACCTGACAATTTGTATTTCTGCTGCCTTTTTAATTGGTATTTTATTTTTTGGCCTTACCTCCGGAGCTGTGGAGATCGATTTTTTTAATATGACAAATGTGCAAAAGGATATCCTGTTGCATGTAAGAGGGCCGAGAGTCATACTGGCAGCATTGGTAGGAGCTGCCTTGTCTTTGAGCGGGGCGTTGTTTCAGTATGTCATGAAAAATCCGCTGGCGGATTCGTTTACTACGGGTGTGTCATCGTCTTCAGCCATGGGAGCAGTTGTTGCCATTATGATCGGTACTATAAAGCTGATACCGATTTTTGCCCTGGTCTCCGGATTAATCGGGCTTTATGCCGTATACAGGATTTCATCGGTTAAGGGCAGTGTGCAACCTATCACCATGTTATTAGCCGGGATTGTGATTCATACCTTTGCCGCTTCCGTGATCAGCCTCATGAAGTTTTTGAGCGATGATGCCGTCAGTTCCATTATCTTCTGGTTGATGGGCGGTTTTCAGGCAGCTTCACTGGAAAACATATCCGTCCTGGCCGTCGTGTTGATTTTCTCCATCCTTGTGATGCGGACTGAATTTTTAAGTCTCGATATTATATCATTCGACGATACGACTGCCGCTTCCAGTGGTGTTAACGTAGACCGGTTGAGAAAGAAAGCATTTTTTATAGCAGCACTGCTGACAGCAATCAGTGTCGGATATGCGGGAATAATCGGGTTCGTGGGACTTATCATTCCTCACATGGTACGACTATTAAAATTTGTGAAAGCTTCCGACCTTATTCCCATCAGCCTGTTGATCGGTGCCGGTTTTATGGTGCTGAATGATCTGATAGCCAGAACAGCTATGGGTGATGGTCGTGAACTGGCTGTGGGAATTATCACCTCGTTTATTGGGGGGCTCTTTTTCCTCTACCTGTTGATCAAACGGAAACGGGAGTTGTTTTATTTTGATTGAGCTCAAAAACATTCTGGCCCAACGGGCCGATTTTTGTTTGTCAATTAAATCACTGAACCTGAAACCGGGCGATTTTGTTGCGGTCTTGGGTAATAATGGTAGTGGCAAATCCACCTTTTTGTCCCTGCTGTCCGGATTTCTTACTTTTAAGGGTAACTACAGAGTCAAGGACCGGGATTTTGAGTCATACTCCCTGAAAGAACGAAATAGCACGGTTGGATTATTACCGCAAAAAACAGCTTTGAATATGCCTTTTGATGTCTTCTATGTGATATTGACGGGCAGGTTTCCTTTAACTAACGGGTTTCACTATAGACAGGAAGATCACAGGGCAACCGGCAGGGTGATTGCGAAGTTCGATATTGAGCATCTGGCGAAACGGTCATTTAATGAACTGTCCGGAGGAGAGAAACAGCGTGTCTTGCTGGCGAGGGCGTTAAATCGGGAGACCCCGGTTTCCTTACTGGATGAGCCTTTAACCGGCATAGACTTGCGGCATCAACATGAGACTATCAACTTTCTGAAAAAACAGCAGAAAGATAAGATATTTCTGGTGGTTATGCATGATGTTTCCTTGGCTATCAGGGAATTTGACCGCTTTCTGATCTTTTCCGGCGGAGATCTCGTGTATGATGTCACCAAAGATCAAATCAGTGCTCAAAAACTGGCGGAAGTCTTTGAGGTTGAAATAGATTTCCTTACGCATAAGGATAAACTGGTCGTTTATTCCGCTATTGATGACAAAAACACGGATCAGACATAAAATAAAATGGTGTGTGTCGATATTTCTAATATTTGGCTGTTTCCCAGATAGGGCAGCTTTGAATCGCTGACAGCATAAAGCTTTAAAAAAAACGAATTATCAATGACAAAGAAAAGTTTAATAAAATATGGCGGTCTGTTGGCGCTTCTGCTTTTCCTGAGTGGATCATGCCCGGCAAGTATTCAGGCATACCAGAGAGTTGTGGTATTCAATACGGCGGTTAGTCCCATTTTGAAGCAGTTAAATCTGGATAGTCGCATTGTGGGGGTCACTTTTAATGATGAGGTCTACTCAAAGACTACCAAGATCGGGTCTCATTTGAGCCCGAATATTGAGCTAGTCAAAGCACTTCAACCTGATTTGATTATTGCCGGTTCCAAAAGAGCCTATTCGGATGAATTGAATGAACGTCTGGGAGCAGATCTGTTCAGATATGATCCGAGGACTCTTGAGCAGATTTTGGAAGCCATTCATCGTCTGGGAGTTACCTTCCAAAAAAGGGATGAGGCACGTCAGCTGATCACTGATCTTAAGCATAAGCTATCCCAAGTACAAAAACCGGAAAGAGAAGTATTCGTGGTTTATGAAGTCAGTCAACAACCCTTAAAACTGGCGGGTCAACAGAATATCATCACTTCAATTATCAAGGCAGCAGGTGGGATCAATATTATTGATATTAATGATAAACACGTTCTGTTATCGCCTGAAATGATTCTGGTACAGAATCCGGATCTGTACATCTATCAAAACGGTCCGATGAATAAAAACCCGGTTCCGCCAAGGGAGAGAAACTACTTCAAAAAGCTAAAAAGTACCGTCTGGGAAGTCGATCAACTTCAGTTTACCAGACCCGGTTTAAACGCTTTTGACGCTGTTCTGGCACTCAATCAAAAGATTTTTAAACAACTTGGTGTTAAGAAATTTTAATTAACGTTTTATCAGGAATTATACCCAATGAGCAAACCTGTCTATTCTATCGGCATCGGCACAGGAGATCCCGAATTGATAACACTGAAAGCAAAACGACTGCTGGAGGAATCCGATATTGTTTTTGTCCCGCAATCAAGTCAACAGGGCAAAAGTGTTGCTCGTGAGATTGTACTTAATTTTATTCCGGAATCAAAAATAGTCATGTATTTTTTCCCCATGACAAATGACGCGGATGAACTCTTCAATCGGTATTCGGATCTGGCCAAAACAATAAAAATGGAACTGGATGAAGGAAAGAGCATTTCCTATGTTACTATGGGTGATCCCACTATCTTCAGCACGTCAAACTACCTGACCGAGAGGCTGGATTCCCTGGGAGTAAAAGTGGTACATATTCCGGGAATTAATACCATCAATGCTGCATCAACAATGCTGGGTTTGCCCCTTTGTGTAAAGGGTGAGAACTTTGCTGTTTATGAAATGCCGACTGAGGTAGACAAGGCAAGTGAGTTGATCGCCCGTCACTCAACGACGGTTTTTATGAAGGTGAATAAAAAACTGCCCATTCTGATCGAGTGTGTAAAAAAAGCTCAGCCGGATATCGCCTATCTGGTTAGACGGATGGGTTTGGATGATGAGATGATATTTGATCTCAAAGATGCTGGTAATCCTCCGGATGCCGCCTATTTGTCAGTCGCTGTAATTAAGAATAAGGGAAACCGCTATTGTAATAACAGGTAGATTGCCGACTAACTTCAGGCAAAGATATAACCGGGGGAGAAGGGAACGTGATATGTGTTTCACTATTCGAGTATATTGATCTAATTTCTTAGCGAACGATGAAAAAACGGTAGGGCGGCCCTGCGTGGCCGCCTTAGAATAAGTACTGGCAGAGGATGTAATCCTACAAGCGCTTACTTGGCAATAAATCACTAGTAGTTTTCAATTAACAATTGATTATTGACTATTTGGGAAAAAGCATCATCAGCACAATAGACTATTTTAAAAGAAGAAATAATTAATAACCAATTGATAATAACTGAACAGTTTTGAGTTATTGCCTAAATTATTGAAATTATAGGCCATAGAAAGCTGACATGTTGTCATTCCGTGCTTGACGCGGAATCCATAATTATTTCAAAAATCTGGATGCCGGATCAAGTCCGGCATGACAGAGAACCCTATACTCTCAAGATAATAATTAATTATCAACAAGTCTTCTTTCTATTTGCTCTTAAGTAAGCGCTTATGGGATGTAACCCCGCCTTACCATAATCCTTGCTTTTGGCGAAATAAGTAAATTTTAGCATCTGACAAAAACTATTCCCTTTTCAGGAATTCATGGAATATGACCCAAGGCTTTGCCGGGGGCATTTAACAATAATTAAAACACAATGATCTATTTCATAGGAGCCGGGCCGGGAGATGTTGAGCTGATCACGGTTAAAGGGCAAAGACTTTTAAAACAGGCAGATGTGGTTATTTTTGCAGGATCACTGGTTTGGGATAAACATCTTCAAATCTGTAAAAAAGATTGCTTGAAATTCGACAGTGCTTCCATGACCTTGGAAGAGGTTATGGACACCATAAAGCAACATCAAAGTGAAAAAACAATCATTGTTCGCTTGCATACGGGTGATCCTACCCTTTATAGTGCTATCAGAGAGCAGATCGGGATTTTGGATAAACTGAATCTTCAGTATGAAATCATTCCGGGAGTCAGCTCGTTTACGGCAAGTTGTGCTGCCATTAATCGGGAGTTTACTGTTCCGGCAGTCAGCCAGACTGTCATCATCACCAGAATTGAAGGCAGGACACCTGTTCCTGAAGATGAAGATCTTGAGCTCCTGGCTGCCCATAAATGTTCAATGGCCATTTTTTTGTCCGTCCAGGAGATCGACCGCGTCATCGAAAAACTGAAACGGGGTTATCAAAGAGGGGATGTTCCCGTAGCTGTGGTCTATAAAGCCAGCTGGCCGGATCAAAAAATCATTAAAGGAACCTTGAACACCATTGCAGAAAAAGTGAAAACGGAAAAGATCGATAGATTCGCCCAGATTCTGGTTGGCGATTTTATTGAAGGGGATTTTGAAAGATCCCAACTGTATCATCCCGAATTTTCACACGGTTATCGTAAAGGAAACTCGTGAAAACAGCCTGTTTAAGTTTTTCCAGATCCGGCGAAGCCATCGCCTTCAGGATCAGGGATCAATTTTCCCGGTTTGTGGAATGTTTTAACCAGGAGAACTATCAAGCTAACCTGGATCGCATTTTTCAAGACTTTGAAGCTGTTATCTTTATCTCATCTACAGGAATAGCAACCCGATTATGCGCCCCTTATCTGAAGAGTAAGAGTATAGACCCTGCCATTGTTGTGGTGGACGATCTGGGGAAATATGCCATCAGCTTGATTTCAGGACACCTGGGCGGGGCCAATGAGCTTGCCAGGAAGCTGGCTGATTTTCTGTCTTGCCAGGCGATTATCACTACTGCTTCGGATAATCGTGGCATCGAAGCTGTTGACCTGTTTGCCAAGAAGTCTGGATTGATTATTGAAGATTTAAAGTCAGCTAAGACCATAACGGCCATGATGGTTGATGGCAAACGGATCGGTTTTTACTCCTTGTTTACAGCAACTATTAATTATCCCAATCTGGTGAGAAACCATCCGGAAGGATGCATTTTTGTGGATATTGCCGAAAAAATAGACTGCACCGTACCCGCCTGTTTCCTCCGCCCACGAATTCTTCATGTTGGAATAGGGTGCCGGAAGGGAAAAGCCGGATTTGAAATATTGGAGGCCATCAACCTGGTTTTCAGGCAGAACAACCTGAGCACTAAAAGTATTCGTTCCCTGGCAACCATTGAACTCAAAAAAAATGAACCCGGTCTGCACGAGGCCTGCCAGGTACTGAACTGTGATCTGAAGATTTACTCAGAGGAGAAGATAGCCTCGGTTCAGGATAAATTTGAGACCAGTCAGTTTGTCCAGGAGACGACTGGTGTCGCTTCAGTCTGTGAGCCCTGTGCTTATCTTTCAGGGGATGAGCTTATTGTTAATAAAACCGTAATAGACGGGATCACTATCGCCGTCTCCAAATCAAATAAATTGTAACTTATGGCAAAGCTTTATGTAGTTGGTATTGGACCAGGAGGCAGCGAACATCTTACCCAAAAAGCCAGGGAGATTCTGGAAAAATGCAACACCATTGTCGGTTATACCTATTATATTAAACTGGTTGAGGAGTACACGAAAAACAAAAAAGTGATCCAGACCGGCATGACAAAAGAGATTGAACGATGTCAGGCTGCGATTGATGAGGTCAGAAACGGGGTCGATACTTGTCTCATCAGTACCGGTGATCCCGGACTGTATGGTATGGCAGGTCCCATCCTGGAAATGGCCGAGGATATTGCAGTTGAAATCGTACCCGGTGTCAGTTCTGTTTTTGCAGCTGCTGCAGAGGTGGGAGCTCCCTTGATGCATGATTTTTGTACCATAAGTCTTAGCGATCTACTGACTCCCTGGGAGGTTATTGAAAAACGGCTCGCCCATGCGGCTGAAGGGGATTTTGTTATCTCCCTGTATAACCCCAAGAGTCGGGGGAGAAAACTCCATATTGCAAAAGCGATTACGATTATTAAACAGTATGTCGCTCCCAAAACCCCGGTAGCCCTGGTCAAAAATGCCGGCCGTCCCGGGAATGAGCGTAAGCTGGTGACTCTGGACACCATTGATTTCGATTTTATTGATATGAAAACCGTCGTGATTATCGGTAACAGCCAGACTTTCATTAAGGATGAATGGATGGTAACACCAAGAGGATATAAGATTTGATCTGGATTATTGGCGGTACTTCCGAAGCCGGAATACTGGTGCACGGGATTAAAGGGAAGAAGGACTATCTCATCACGGTGGCCACCGAAACCGGTAAAGAGTTCCTGGATAATGGAGAAAAAGTGCAGGCCGGACGGCTGAATTTTAAAGCTATGGTGGATTTTATTGAAACTAATGGAGTTAAGACCGTGGTCGATCTGTCCCATCCATACGCCGTTGAAGTTTCAGAAACCGCTTTTAAGGCGGCTTCTCAAACAGGATGTACCTATTTTCGCTACTCCAGGTCACGCATCGAGTCGGAAACCGCAGAGGTCGTCCGCTCCCTTGATGAGTGTGTGGAAAGACTGAAGGAAATATCCGGGTGTGTTTTTTTTACCACAGGTAGTAATCATATCAAACAGTTTCAGAAAGTCAGGGGCTCAAATCGCTTTGTGTACCGCGTGTTGCCCAGCGTTGAGAGCATGGAGATCTGCCGGCAAAACAATGTGGCAGTAAAGGATATAGTGGCCGGACTGGGGCCGTTCTCCCTCGAAATGAATATCGCTACTTTCAGGGATTATCAGGCGGATTATGTTGTCATGAAAAATTCTGGAAAACAGGGGGGTACCCGGGAAAAGATACAAGCCTGTCAGCACCTGGACATTACACCAATTCTTATCGACAAACCTGCCGAAGATGGGTTCACAAATCTGAAAGAGCTGATCAACACACTTCTGAACGACAAAACCTGAATCAATAAAAACTCAGTATGACTCAACATAAGCCCGCCAAATGCTTATCAGTTTTAGGGACCGGTTCCGATGTCGGTAAAAGCATTGTTGTAGCAGCACTATGCCGGATTTTCTCCGATCTCGGTGTTTCTGTTGCCCCATTCAAAGCACAAAATATGTCCAATAACTCATCAGTAACAGATGAAGGTGGTGAGATGGGGAGAGCCCAGGTCGTCCAGGCACAGGCTGCCCGCATCAAACCCCATACGGATATGAATCCGGTACTACTTAAACCAAGCTCACAGACGGGTTCGCAGGTTATTCTTCATGGCAAACCGATTTACAATGTTAACGCCAGGGATTACTTCAAAAATACCGATGAGCTCTTCAAAAAATCCGCTGAAAGCCTCAGCCGCCTTCAAAACAAATATGATCTGATCATTATGGAAGGCGCAGGATCATGCGGTGAGGTAAATCTGCAAAATCGTGACTTTGTCAATTTCAAAACCGCTCTGTTGGCGAAAGCACCGGTAATTCTGACTGCTGATATTGACCGGGGTGGCGTTTTTGCACAGATTATCGGTACTCTGGCTGTTATCCCGCAGATCCACAGAGACCTGGTCAAAGGATTTATCATCAACCGTTTTCGCGGAGATCCCTCCCTCTTTGATGATGGGATCAGATATCTTGAAAAGGAAACGCGGCGACCGGTTTTGGGACTTATTCCCTACTACACAAATATCAAGATAGACTCTGAGGATAGCGTTCCTTTGGAAATTCTGGTCGATCCGCCGGAATCTCCTGAACCGGATAAGGCCAATATTGCCGTTATTCGCTTTCCCTGTATCTCCAATTTTACCGATTTTTCTCCCCTGGAGAATGATACTCAGGTTAGGCTGCACTACCTGACCCGGCCTAGAAATCTGGCAGGGTATAATCTGGTGCTGTTACCAGGATCTAAAAATGTCCGCAGCGATCTGATTTGGCTGAAAGCCTCAGGTTGGATCGATCCCATCAAAACTTACTCAACAATGGGAGGGGAACTCGGAGGGATTTGTGGCGGGTATCAGATCTTGGGAGGAATGATTCATGATCCCGGTGGAGTTGAAAGCATACCCGGGTCTGACGAAGGATTGGGATTGTTGGATCTGGAAACGACCATGGAAGTTGATAAAACCTTGAGCCGTTCCATCGGAACCTGGTGTAACACGGGGGACGTGGTGGAGGGCTACGAAATCCATATGGGTGTGACCAAAAGGATGGAAACACTGGAGCCGGTTATTAAGATGACGTCCCGCAATGGAACTGCGATCAGCGAAGATGATGGTGCAATTTCGGAAGATAAAAAAACCTGGGGTACTTATTTCCATGGTCTGTTTAACAATACCGGATTCAGGCATAACCTTCTAAAACGCCTGTTGCCTTCATATTCGCCAAATGAGAGCAGCAACCTGACCATCAACGAGTTTAGAAATCAACAATATGATCTGCTGGCAGACCATTTCAGACAGCATATGAATGTTAAAGCAATCAGGGAGATGGTAAATATCTAAAACAACTCGTTTCCCTTGAGAAGATATTTGTTCAACCAAACCAAAAACCGGTTACACCTGTTAAGCCAACAGCTAACGGCAAATCACCAATAGCATGAATAAAGAAATGGAGAAGCATATTCACGGAGGTGCCCCTCAGCATGAGTTTCAGAGGCTGGGTATTCCTCCACACAGGATTGTGGATTTTAGCGTTAATGTCAGTCCGCTGGGACCTCCCCGGATACTCTTTAATAACTGGAATAATCTTATTGGAGAGGTTCTTGCCTATCCTTCCGTTAACGGTGATGGCATTGCGGAATACTACGTTCGACGTTTTGGTCTGGAGTATGAAACCGTATTACCCGGTAATGGTTCTACAGAGTGCATCTACCTGGTACCACGGGTTCTACAGCTGAAAAAGGTGGCCATCATCACTCCATCCTTTCACGATTATGAAAGATCCTGCCGGTTGTGTGGGGCGGATGTCAGTGAGATAGTTCTCTCGGGTCAGAACGGATTTGCGGAACCGGACTATGACACTCTTGCCCGGAACTTGGAAAATGCGGATGCTGTTATGCTGGGTAATCCCAACAATCCCACCAATACCATGATTCCGCGTGAATCAATTCTGGAGTTATCAGAGCGTTTTCCTGACAAATACATACTGGTTGATGAAGCTTTTATCCAGTTTCTGGATGATTTTAAAGAACGATCTCTCTTAAACCCCGCTTGTATCAGAAAAAACATCCTGGTGTTCCACTCCCTGACAAAAATTTACGATATCCCGGGGATAAGACTGGGAGCGGTAATAGGTCATCCGCAAACAATTGAACAACTGAAGGATCACAAAGAACCCTGGACAGTTAACGGCATAGCCGAGAAGACCGCAGAGATGTTGATTCAGTGCCGGGATTATGAAAGCCAGCTAAGAAAGCTGATGAGAAAAGAGCGCAGGCGGTTTGTTGACAAATTAGGAACTCTGGACGGATTGCGTCTGTTTCCTTCCCATACCAACTATTTTCTGGCTCATTGGCAGGCCAGTGACAATCTTGACGATCTGCTAAGAATTCTGCTCTCCAACGGATTTCTTGTTCGTGACTGCAGAAATTTCAGGAATCTTTCTGACAATTATTTTCGCTTTGCAGTGCGCAAAGCGGCCGATAATGTTGAGCTTATTTCCTTGATCAAACGAGCTCTTAAAATGGCTGTAAAATGAAAGAATGCCTTATAATCCTACTGTTGGCATTTGTTCTGGATCTCTATCTTGGAGATCCTGTTTACCCGCTTCATCCGGTTAGGTTAATGGGACACCTGATCAAAAAGATTGAGGATTTTCTGGAAAAACGGGCACTGTTAACGGTGTTGGGAGGAGTGCTGCTACTGACCGGCACCCAGGTGATTGTTATCGGAGTTTACTTGGGACTTCTCTTTTTGCTGTCGGGATATGCTGTGTTGCTGCACATCTTTATCGTCTACTCCAGTATTTCGATTAAGGATTTAATCAAACATGGTAAGGCTGTCTTAGCCCGTTTGGAAGCAGAGGATCTTTCCGGTGCCCGAAATGCGGTCCAGATGCTGATTGGAAGAGATGCTCAGTACCTGGACGAGTATGGAGTTGCCCGGGCAGCTGTGGAAAGCCTGGCTGAAAACTTTGTGGATGGATTTCTGGCTCCCCTGCTTTGGTTTGCCTTGGGAGCAATTCTGGCCGATAAGATTGGATTGTCCTGCTCCCTGGGAGGTGGTGTATTTATTTTATTCTACAAGGTAACCAATACCCTGGATTCCATGGTGGGCTATAAAAACGAACGTTATCTGGATTTTGGCAAAACCGGCGCCAGACTGGACGACGTTTTAAACTTTGTTCCGGCTCGTCTGGGAATTCCCGTTGTTGTAATAGCTGCACGAATCTGCAGACTGGATTGGAAAAAAGCCTGGAAGATCGGGTGGAGAGATCGCTTAAAACACACTTCCCCGAATGCAGGGCACACCGAAGCGTGCGTGGCAGGAGCCTTGAATATTCGTCTTAATGGTCCGGGGATATACCCCCATGGCAGGGTGGAAAAGCCATGGGTGGGTGACGGTACGGAACAGGTGACTTCGCAGCACCTCAAACAGGCTTTTTATCTGATTCTGAGTTCAGCTTTTTTAGCCACAGCCCTTTGTGCAGGTCTGATTATTGTATTTTGAGTTTATAACTCAAGTTTCTCACTTCCCAACACCTACTTTTCAATCCCCTTACGGGCGTTCACCCCCTCTTTGTAGTAGTGCTTAATCTCTTTCATCTCAGTCACCAGGTCAGCCCGTTCGATAATCCTGGGATCTGCATTTCTGCCGGTGATCACTAATTCTGTTGTTTCATGTTTCTGGTCGATCAATGTCAGTAACTCATCAACACTGATGAGGTTATAGAATGTTGCAATATTACCTTCGTCCATGATCACCAGCTGATAATCACCACTGGTCAGCGCTTGCCTGATCTCTTCGAGCCCCACTTTTGCTTTTTCGATATCTTCAGGCTTTGGTTTGTTGCGGATGAACACATCCCTGCCATATTGTCTCAGGGTAATTTGATCGGACAGTCGTTCCAGGGAATCCAGCTCACTGTATGTCATTCCCTTGACAAACTGACCGATAAAAATCTTAAAGCCTGCTCCTACAGCTCTTAAAGCAAGACCCAGTGCTGCTGTGGTCTTTCCTTTGCCATCGCCGGTATAAACCTGCACGTATCCTCTCATAACCCGATTTCCTCCCTCTCGTTCTTGATAATTACCGGAATTCCACTTACCACTAATACGACCTTCTGAGCCACCGCAGCCACCAGTTGGTTCAACCAACCGGCTGCATCCCGAAAACGACGGCTCAGTTCATTTTCCGGTACAATCCCCATTCCTACTTCATTGGTAACCACAACAATCTCACAGGGTGGATTCCTTAACACGGTGATCAGTTTCTGAACAGCCGCGTCCTCCTTTTCTCGATCATTGAGGTGATATTGAAGATTGCCCAACCAGACGGTCAGACAGTCAAGCACAATTACATCGATTTCTTCCGATACCGAACGGATTGCTTCCCAGACTTTTACAGGTTCTTCCAGAGTAAGATATTGACCTGCCCGTTCTCGTTTATGATCGGTGATCCTTTCATTCATCTCATCATCCAGCGGCTCGGCTGTCGCGATAAACACCTTGTTAACTTTGTTTTCTGCCAGCTTCAGAGCATAGGTGCTTTTTCCACTTCGACTTCCCCCGGTAACCAGGGTAACAAGATTTTCTCTATTCCTTGATTTTGTCATCTTCGAAAGAATTTAAAGATAGGTGACAACAAAAATTTCGTAACCGATGGCTGAAAAAAGAACAAGTGTCTCGGATAATTCGCAACAGGTGCCGAGAATATCTCCCGTAATTCCCCCCACCCGTTTTTGACTCCACCACCCTAAAATGCGGGCAAACCCCCACGAGAATAGCAGCAAAACCAGGCCAGGCAATCCGCTTAAGAGGTAAAGGACAGCGGCACACAAACCCAGGGAGAACCAGCGGTGTTTCTGCTTTGCACCTTTGATAAAGGCTCCTGCAGTGCCCTCCTGTCTGGCGTAGGAGAATGAGACAGTCAATTCAACCAGCATGGTTCTGGAAATCAGATAAGCGCAAACAACCCAGTGCAAAGCGGATAATTCAATAATCCTAACCATAGCGATCCACTTGC
Source organism: bacterium (assembly GCA_018829445.1). GTDB lineage: Bacteria > SAR324 > SAR324 > XYD2-FULL-50-16 > XYD2-FULL-50-16 > JAHJTV01. Next base: position 138,375 of record JAHJTV010000018.1, on the reverse strand, counting down.
CTAACAACACCAGCACCAGTGCGATAACACCAAATGTTCCCAGGAAAGAATCCTTCATGATGGCCAAAGTTCTTTCCCGATTGTAACCACCCCAAAAACCATCGGCAAAATCAGCCACTCCATCCAGATGAAATCCACGGGTCAAAAATATTCCTGTCACCAATAAGACAAAAGCAACTCCTTCAGGCCATTGGTTTCCAATCACTAACCTCATAAAAAAACCTTCCAACCAAACCAATCCCCCCAATGCACCTCCTACGATTACAAAACCATAGAGAGCATCGGAAAAATTGTCGGCGTCCTTCCCCGGAACGGGAATAATGGAAAGGGTTCTGAAAGCTGTTGTCAATCCGTTCAGCATTTTTTCAGGTGTCTATTTGGATTGGTGAAATTGGGATATCAGTATCTTGGAGAGTCCGTTTAAAATGACCGGAATTGAGATCTAGTAAAAATGATTCGATCGGGAATGATCTTGGGTTTAGAGCACTAAACCCGAGATCATTCCCGGACACAAAGATCAGACTATTTTATTTTTAGCATCCTCTGCAGCTCTGGCGGCTCCTTCCATACCTGGTAGTTCAACCCAGGAACCATTAAAATAGGTATAAACAAGTCGTTCACTATCAATTAATATCCTGATAGCAGCTTTACAGTCTTTCTTGGATAGTTCTTCACTTGTGTATTTCTTAACCATGGCTTTAAAAAGATCACTAGGCTTGTACTTTTTTACCCCGTGGTCTTTTTTCACCATCTCGAACATATCTTCAGCAACAAGATTAAGATCTACAGCCATATTCTTACTCCATCAATTGTTATCGGTTTTTACCGGCGAATTTACTGATGCCAACCAACCGACTAGGTTTTATTATATTAACTCATATAACATGTATTATTGTAACATAGTTCATTTACGAATCATAGCGTTCTTTTCCATGAAATATTTAAGTATTACAAACAATTAGAGTAAGTGGTCAATAAATTTACTTGTTTGAAAACAGAAGTGTTATTTTCTTTTGATCAACTTTATTGCCTTGACAATTACTAAGGAAGAATTTAATTTCACCCTAGTGAAGTATATTTTAAACCACAATTAAAAACCTATCGTGCCTGTTAGCTTACCTATACTTGTATATACAATACTGATTGTATTAGTCGCTGGATATGTCAGAGGTTACAGCGGTTTTGGTGCATCGATGATAATTGTAATCGGGTTATCCCTCTTTTATCCCATAACCGAAATTGTTCCGGCTATCCTGTTATTGGAAATTATTGCCAGCTCTTACCTGTTACCAAAGGTTTTCAGGCAAGTTGACTGGTCTTCCCTATCGGTTCTACTGATTGGAGTACTGGTGGGGACGCCTCTTGGTGTCTATCTGCTATCAAATCTTCCCGACAGTATTATGCGATCTGCAGTATCAATTATTGTGATCGGGCTGATTCCCCTGTTATGGAGGGGATTCAGTTTAAAAACAATGCCCGGTACAAAATTGACTGTATTTACTGGTGCCTTGTCCGGCATTATTAACGGTAGCGCAGCTATTGGTGGGCCACCAGTAATCCTGTTTTACTTTTCTTCTCCAAAAGGTGCGGATATATCTAGAGCCTCACTGATCGCCTTTTTCCTGGTAACCGATATCATGGCATCCGGAGCATGTGCGTTTAATGGCCTGATAACGGCGAAAACCTTCTGGCTTACCGGCATTTCTATCATACCCCTGGTTATCGGGCTGACACTGGGAAGCCGCTCCTTTTTTAAGACAGACCCGGAGATCTTCAGGAGACGGGTCTTACTGCTACTAATGGTCATGGCAATCACAACACTGGGCAGGTCTTTTATCAATTAACAAAATCAAAACCCACAAAGCGGAGGAAAAAATGATTTTACCTAAACAAGGCGTTAGTAAAACCGAAATCACAAAAAACCTGGAAGAGTTCCGGGAAGGTGACCTCGATTGGCGTTCGGGAAAGGTATTCGGGTATGTGTTTGATCCCGGCAAAGAAGCAATGGAAGTCGGAAAAGAAGCTTACATGAAATTTCTGACGGAAAACGCCCTGGATTTTACCTCTTTTCCCAGTCTGTTTAAGTTCGAAAAAGAGATTGTGGAGATGGCCGTTAATCACTTGAATGGTGGACCGGAAGGGGTTGGAAATTTCACCAACGGTGGGACGGAAAGCATAATCCTGGCGGTCAAATCGGCACGCGATTACGCGCGGGTTCATAAACCCGAGATCAAGGAGCCGGAGATGATCTTGCCTATCACCGCCCATGCCGCATTCCATAAGGCTGCAAAATATCTGAATGTGAAAATCGTTCCTACTATGGTGGATTCCAACTTCAGGGCAGATGTCGCAGCTGTTAAGAATGCCATCACAAACAACACGATTTTGATTGTGGGATCAGCCCCATCTTATGCCCACGGCGTAATCGATCCCATCGCTGAAATGGCAGCCGTTGCACTGGAAAACAATTTGTTGTTTCACACCGATGGTTGTGTGGGTGGGTTTATGCTTCCCTTTTATAAAAAACTGGGAGAGCCGGTTCCGGATTTTGACTTTAGTATTCCCGGCGTGACCTCCATCTCAATGGATCTTCACAAATACGGTTACACTCCAAAAGGGGCGTCCCTGGTTTTGTACAAAAATCGGGATATCCGCAAGCATCAGATTTTTGCCTGTTCAAACTGGACCGGGTATACCATCATCAATAATGCTGTTCTGAGTTCAAGGAGTGGGGGTCCCATGGCAGCCGCCTATGCCGTTTTGAACTTCCTGGGAGAAGATGGTTATCTCGAAATTGCCAGAAAAAAAATCGAAGCCACCAGAAAACTGGTGGCGGGTGTTGAAAAGCACAAAGATTTGAAATTGATGGCAAAACCTGATTTTTGCATGTTTTCATTTACCTCTGAGACCATCAGTGTCTTTCACCTGATTGATGAAATGAATTCCATTGGCTGGTATATCCAACCAGCTCTTTCCTATGCTCACTCAAGGCATAATATTCATCTCTCCATCAATTATTCCAATGTTGAATGGGTGGATGCCTTACTGGAAGATCTGTATAAAAGTATCGAGAAGGTCAGGGGAGTTAAACATGGTGAAATGGGTGAGGCTTTGCGGAAGCAGTTTGAGGATACCGATCCGGATTCCCTCTCGGATGATGATATCAAAGGATTGCTGCAAATGGCGGAAATTGGGGGAAGCACGCTCCCAAAAGGAATGGCTGACATCAATGAGATGTTAAACGCCTTACCGGCGAAAATGAGAGAAAGGCTTCTGATTGAATATACCAATGGTATTTTTTGATTATCAGGATGAGGAATTGATGAGCGTTTTGTTCCAATCGATTTGTATAAACCCATCAAACAGGGAATCAAATCATCAGATGTGATTCCCTGTTAAAAAAAGGAGAAGATGATGCATAGTCCCTTTCCGTTTGACAACCTGCTGGTTTTTGGTTTCCTCTCTGTTCTGTTACTTTTTGGAACCCTGGTTCGGGCAAAGACGCCTTTTGTGCAGAGATACCTTTTCCCCAGTTGTCTGTTAGGAGGGGTATTGGGAAGTATTCTTATCAATTTCGACCTGGTTAAAATCTCCACCACACATCTCGAAACATTTGCCTACCATCTCTTTAACCTCTCATTTATCTCCGTTGGATTGACCAGGGATACGGAAGCCAACAGAGCAGAGTCCTCAAAAGGCAAGTTCTTGAAAGGAACATTGTGGATGGCTCTCACACAGGGAATCACTTTTCCCCTGCAAGCTCTGGTAGGTGGCTTGGTTGTGTTGGTAATGGGGTTGTTCGGTGTCAATCTCTTCAAAACATTTGGTTTTCTAGCTCCCCTGGGTTTTAATGAAGGGCCGGGGCAGGCTCTCTCTTTCGGAAAAGTGTGGGAAGGGCTTGGGTTTGAACATGCAGCCACTATTGGATTGACCTTTGCGGCTGTCGGGTTCATCTTCTCTTTTTTCATCGGTGTTCCCCTGGCTAACTGGGGATTGCGAAAAGGACTGGCAACCGGAGAAGCGAAAAAACTACCACCAGAGTTTGTGGCGGGTCTGCTGCCAAAATCAAAAAAGGGCGAGAGTGCCGGGAATCTGAGACTTCATTCAAGTAATATTGATTCCATGGCGTTCCAGGTTGCGATGGTTGGATTGGTCTATTTGCTAACCTATTTTTTGGTGGATTTTTTAGGGACTCTGGTTGGAACAGACACTGCGAAAATGCTCTGGGGATTTTTCTTTTTCTTTGGACTAGGCATTGCCATCGTTGTACGTACAATAGCTGAAAAAATCGGGATTGGGCATCTTTTGGACGAGGGGATTCAAAAACGGATCACCGGCTGGTCGGTTGATTACCTGATCGTTGCCACTATCCCTGCCATTCAGTTTGCGGTTGTCTGGAACTTTGCGCTGCCCATTGGTCTGATTTGCGCGATAAACGGTTTATTGACAACGCTGCTGGTTCTTCACCTGGGACGACGGTTACCATCGGAAAGTCTGGAGAGGACGGTTGCCATATACGGAACCGTCACCGGAACGGTTTCCTGCGGATTGTTGCTTTTGAGAATCGTTGACCCTGAGTTCAAAACATCAGTGGCTATAGAGTTGGCGGTGATGAATCTATTTGTGCTGCCCATACTCCTTTCCTGCGTTATGCTCGTTAATGCTCCTATCTGGTGGGGGTGGTCGCTTGAACTGACCCTGTTAGCATTTGCCGGAATCGCTTTAACCTCTTACATCCTGATGAGGTTGTTAAGGATATTGGATAAGCCAATCTCCAAAGAATCAATTCGAAAACCGTAAATCCCTTTTCAACTCTTTGATTGGAAAGCCAGACGGACACCTAATGCAATTAACACAGTTCCACTGAAACGGTTTATCCAAACCTGGATTGAAGGGTTATTCCTCAGCCATTTCGAATAGGAACCGGCACCATACCCGATAGAGGCTTTGATGAGAAAAGTGAGAGCTGCAAAGGATGTTCCCAATGTTAAAAACTCAGCTAGGGGATTAGATGCATTAACCGCGATAAACTGGGGCAAGAATGCAAAATAGAAAATGGTTATTTTTGGATTTGAAAGATTTGAGATCGCCCCTTGAAAAAACAAGATCTTCGGTGAAATTGGCGGCCCTTCCGAAAGTTTCAGTTCGGCTTTACCGCTACGAAGCAGTTTGATTCCCAGGTAAAAGAGATATACGGCTCCAACAATCTTAATGATAAAAAACAGAATATCGGAAGCTTGCAAGATAGCTCCCAATCCAAGGGCAGCCAGAAGAGTATGCCCCAACAATCCGGTACTGACACCGGCGGCTGTTGATATTCCCGCTTTTGACCCCTGGGAGATTGAACGTGATAGCACTAACACCATATCCTGTCCCGGTGTAATGATAACAACAAGGGATGTGATAAAAAAAATTGCCAGTTGGGTATCCATAATGGTGCTCCTTTAAATCGTCTCATTTCTTTGAAATTTACCTGCTTTTATTGATCCCATTTTCCCCGGGGATATAAAGTTCAAGTTGCAACACAAAATTCCTGTTACCGCCAGCACACAACCCACCAGGTGCATGCTGGTCAAAGTTTCCCCTAAAACAAAACTGGACAGCAATAAGGCTGTGATGGGCATGGAGACACAGGCCACACCAGTATAGGCGGCTGGGATACGTAATGCTCCATCACCCCAAAGGATATAAGCTGCGGCTGTCGCGACTGCCCCATAATAGAGTATGGCCAACCAGTCTTGAATCGTCATTTGAAGAAGGTCAAAAGTCTGTAACTCAACAAGAGCAACAGGGAACATCATCAGGATACTAAAAAGCGACAATAGAGTGGTATTGGTAATAGAGCTGATACCGGCTTTGGTAAAACGTCGAAAAATGGTGAGCAGCACTTCACTAACCACTGCACAGAAAATCAACAGGTTACCGAAAAAAGAACCGGACAGTTCACCGGGTTTCAGACTTCCCAGGTTGATCATTACCAGGGCTCCCAAGGCGGCAAGAACACCCAGCATGACATTGAACCGTAGTCTCTCTTTCAAAAGGAGAACGGATAATAGTGCCATTACTGCCGGGGTGGCAGCAGTGATGATGCTGGCGTCAGCAGCAGAGGTATATCGCAAGCCATAAAGTGTAAAGATTCTAAACAGTACGATCCCGCATAACGCCTGAAGCAGCATCAGTCCAATCTCTCTTCTGTTGAGACGCTTTATTTCCCGGCGTTTTGTCCATTGCACAGGTAACATGCAGATAAAGGCTACTATCAGACTTAAAACACCGGTTGTGAAAACCGGAACTCTCAGTGATAACAGTTTGGCAACAACGATACTGCTTCCTGCCAGTGAAAAAGCCAGTAAAATTTCAACCGTACCGATCAAATGATTGTTTGCAAAGGGGATATTATTTCCTATAGATATTGATTTCATTAGATTATCCTTGTGCATTAAAGAGAACACTGAACTCAATTTCAGCGATGACACTGGCTATACAATACGAAACATAACTGGTATGGTGTAGAGCCAGATCAGTGATAATTTAATAGAACCAATTTTAAGAAAACAACCATGGCCATAGCATCCCTGGATCGTTCCAGGAATATATCCTTGATCAGACAGCTCTTTGAACAACTGCAAACAAAAATTCTTGATGGAGTGTTGTCCGAAGGCTACCGGTTGCCTTCAACACGGCTGATGGCTGAAGAACTTGGAGTTTCCAGAAATGTAGTGCTGGAAGCTTATGACCAGTTGCTGGCGGAGGGCTATGTTGAATCCAGGTCCGGTTCCGGGACGTTTGTGGCGGAAGGTGCTATTTATCTGAACAAAGAAGCACCCGTGCTTGAACCCATTGGTCATGTCGGATTTAAACCTCTCAACCCGAAGGGTGTTGATTTTCGTTCAGGTCTTCCTGATTTACGGTTATTTCCCATTAATCTCTGGCTGCGACTGACAAGGGAAGTGTACCAGGAGGTGACGCCGGCACAGTTGGCTTATGGCTCACCGGAAGGAAGAATGGAACTTCGGGAAGCGATAGCGAACTATGTCCGGATTCATCGGGGCGTAAAATGTCATCCTGAACAGATCCTGATTACGGGAGGAACAACCCAGGCGATTGGGTTGATCAGTCGTTTACTGTTACATGAGGATAACAAATGTGCAGTCCTTGAAGACCCTATCACTTTTGATATTCAACAAATCATTGAAGGATTTGGAGGAATCATACACCCTGTACCTATTGACGATCAGGGCCTCGTAACGGCAAGGCTTCCGGAAAACCTTAAACCAAGGTTCATTTATGTAACCCCCTCACACCAGTTTCCTTTGGGTGTCACCATGCCGATTCAAAGGCGGATTCAGCTTCTGGAATACGCCAGAAAAACCGACTCTTATATTCTTGAGGATGATTACGATAGCGAGTTTCGGTATGATGCCATGCCTGTAAATTCCATTCAGGGAATCGATCCCGGCAGGGTCGTTTATGTGGGAACCTTCAGCAAAACTCTCTGCCCCTCGCTACGGATCGGCTATATCATCTTTCCCACTGAACTGATTGAGAAAGGAAGAATGTTGAAATGGTTTACTGATCTTCACAACGCCACCATGGATCAGTTGGTATTGGCCAGGTTCTTAAAACAGGGGCATTTTAATCGATATGTGATGCGCATGAAAAAAGTGCAGAAACAGAAAAGAGTCTTTATCGAAAATAAGCTGAAAGAGGTGTTCAAAGACAACGTTGTTCTATTAGGAAGCGCTACCGGGTTACACCTGGCTGTAACTTTCCCCGGAGTTCGGTTCACCCCGGATCTCCTGAAAACTATCGAAAAGTCTGGGGTTAAGATTTATCCGGTGGAAGAACACACCATCAACAAGGGTGTTTATCAAGATACAATAATTTTGGGTTACGGTTTGCTGGATAATGCCCAGATCGAACAAGGCCTTCATGGTTTGGCGAAGGTGATAACAACAGTAATGGATCAATGTTGAGGAACAGTTAAATCGATTGACAAAATTGCCTGTTGCCTCCCATCATTATCATCAACTGTATCTGACTATTTGTACCAGGGAGGGCATCGGGCTCGGAAATAAAAAAGAGTGACCTTTGTTTGAGATGCATTCTCGGAGGGAAGAGATGAATCGAACAAACACGGAAAAACCAACAATACTGGGGAACTGATGCAATACAGAGATTTCGGAAAACTCGGCTGGAAGGTTTCAGTCCTGGGTTTCGGTGCCATGCGCTTACCGATTTTAGACAAGAAACAATCCGACATCAATGAACCGGAAGCAACAACAATGGTCCGGCACGCTATCGATCAGGGGGTCAATTATATCGATACGGCTTATATCTATCATGGTGGTAACAGCGAATCTTTTCTGGGCAGGGCTTTGCAGGATGGCTATCGTGAAAAGGTGAAGCTGGCAACCAAGCTCCCCTCCTGGATTGTAAACTCACAGCAGGATTTTGATAAATACTTGAATGAACAATTGGTCTATTTACAAACCGACAGAATTGAGTGTTATCTGCTGCATGGTTTGAATGACAAGCAGTGGCCTAAGCTCCGGGACCTGGGAGTACTGGATTGGGCTGAAAAGGCTAAGGCTGACGGAAGGATACATCACCTGGGATTTTCGTTTCATGATCATCTCGATGTTTTTAAAGAGATCATTGATGCTTACGACCGTTGGGAATTCTGCCAGATTCAGTACAATTTTATGGATACAGAGTTTCAGGCAGGTAAAGAGGGATTACTGTACGCTGCCGATAAAGGATTGGGGATTGTCATCATGGAACCCCTCAGGGGAGGTCAGTTCTGCCGAAACCTTCCCGATTCCGTTTCCGAGCTTTGGGCAAAAGCTCCCATCCAAAGGACACCCACGGATTGGGCATTGCAGTGGCTTTGGAATCATCCGGAAATATCGGTTGTTTTAAGTGGTATGACGACCATGAGGCATGTGGAGGAGAATCTGAAAAGCGCCAACCGAGCTGAAGCAGGTTGTTTCTCCGGACAGGAACTGGCTGTCATTGATCAGGTCAGGAAGGAATACCTGGAAGCGACCAGAATAGACTGTACCAGCTGCAAATACTGTGTTCCCTGCCAGGCAAATGTCAATATTCCCGCCATATTTCAGCGATACAATGACGCTTATCGCTACAATGATATGAAGTCGGCACAGCATTTTTACCGCGTATTTCTTGCCAATGAAACTGCCGATCTTTGTGAAGAGTGTTATGAATGTGAAGAACACTGTCCTCAGGACATCTCCATTGTGGAATGGCTGCAAATATGCCATCAGGAGCTTGCTTCCTGATCATCGTTTTTAAGGAGAAAAATTGGAATCAAACAATAGACAACAGATGATCCTGGTAAACCCGAAGGGATCGGAAGTAATATATGACTCTCTCAAGTTTTCCCAGGCTGTCAAAATCGGGGATACCATCAAGGTTTCGGGACAGGTTGGAATCGATCAGTCTTTTAAACCTGCAGAAGGGATCGAGGCCCAGACAAGATTTGCTTTTCAAAACCTGGAAAATGTTCTCAGGGAAGCGGGGGCTGAGTTGACTGATATTGTGGAACTGGTTACCTACCATACTTCCATGAAGGATATGAAAGGGTTTGCCAAAGCAAAAAACGAATTTATTAAAGATAACTACCCGGCCTGGACGGCAATTGGCGTAACCGAACTGGTGATGCCCGGACTTCTGGTGGAGATCCGAGCCACAGCAGTCATCAACAGCCGCATTGAATAAGATGTTTCAAGCGTAAGCAAGATGCGTAATGAGCAACTTGTTTACACCTTAAAAGCTAATTGCCAACCGCTGATGGCTGAAAGCTGTTTTATAATGGTTTTACGGGAACACAGATATTTACGATATGAAGTTTCTCCGGATGTTCATCCGGATTGTTGAGACTCATTTCATAGCATAGTCGATCATCCGGCTGATAGCCGCTATCCGGCATCCAACTCCCCATCACCGCATCCCAGGCCTGTTCATATTGATCAGCCTGGATCTCGCATCTGGCAACAGCAAACTTGCCTCCGGGAATCTTCATTTTCCCGACCTCTCCGTCGACCTCGGTATTTTCGGGCACAGTCATGCAGACACTGACCCTCAGTTTGTCATCTTCAGTAATTTTGGGATCATCATGATAAGTACTCAAAAAAAGGGTCTCCGGTGGTTTGAATAGTCCCCTGGGAACAGCCCACCGCATCAGCCTTTCAAATAATTCCCTGAACAGGTCTTCATCTGCCTGGTAGGCGCCAATATGGCGCACATATGCGACATGAAACTCGGGCATCTCTTTAACTTCGATTTGGATATCATTTATTCCAGCCATGTTAATCCTCCAGATAAAATTTTGGGTTACAGGATCAATATGGCTCAATACCCTGGATTGCTCTTCCCGATTATTGCTGACTGATTGGCGATTATTGTTTTTTACTTTGCAGATCTTGCTGTTTTCTGCTCCAGCTTCATCTCTCCACTGGCTGGCGCTTTTGTTATAGAATTCCTTAAATACGCGGGCAAAGGAGGCTGAACTGGAAAAACCGCAGTCCAGCGCGACCTCGGTTATGGTTTTTCTAGGGCTCGCAATCAACTGAATCGCCGCTTTCTCAACACGAATCCTCTGGATAAAGCTGTTCAGAGTTTCTCCCACCATCGCCTTAAAAATCCTGTGGAAGTAAAACTGGGAGAAATTGGCCACTGCTGCCAGATGTTTTAAAGAAAGCTCACGGTCAAGATTGTTTTCAATGTAATCGATAACGCGATTAATACGGGATGTGTACTCTTCTCTCTGGAATTTTTGACGGGGTGTTTCTGCCATGGCTAAATCCAATTCAATATCTGTTCGAGGAGTCTCTTTCGGATATTTAGAGTTAGCTGAATTTTAGAATTAAAACAATTGGGGAAATCACCCCAAATCCACCATTTGCCTTTATGTCACCCCAGTACCGCAATGGGCATTAAGCAAGGCCTGGTATTAATATTGGGACATATTCCCTGTTACGTGTCACCAAATTAATGCGACGGGAAAAACCTTGATGGTGGATTTAGGTCACCTTTTGGATTTATCCGTATGGAAATAAAACAGGTCTATTCGTAGTTGAATCAAATCATTTTATGGCTGTCGTGGAATCGGAATACCCCGGGTTCAATTGTTAAAGAATCTGAGGTTTATGGATGTTTTTAAGCGTTTTCAGTTTATCGGCAAACTTTCCGAGCGCTTGAAAGTGTGATTCCAGCTCCAGCCACTCTATCGCATATTGAGATTTGGAGCCTTCGTTTTCGCTGCTGATAATTCCCGAGTTTTTTAATTCTCTCAGATGCTGGGAAACGGTAGACTGAGCCAGCGGCAATTTACTGACTATCTCTCCGCAATTACAGTGGTCTTTTTGTGCCAGGGTTTCCAATATCTCCAGACGGGCAGGGTGTGCCAATGCTTTGGCAAATTCGGTCATGCGCACACTAATCTCTTCGAAATACCCTGATTTTTTAATCGTCATCCTTTTTCTCCTTTAAAATGCAAATGACCGACTTCGATTACAGACGGTTCGTTGCCGCTGTGAATACTCAACAGTGCAATCAATTTATGCCTCATTTTCCCGGGCTGTGTCATACCATCTCCGGTAAACCGTAAAAACACAAATCGGAAGCGGGAGTTGCCAAAAGAATAATCGATAAAATCCGATTTATAAGTGGAAGGTGATAAATGGTTCGGTTTTGTTGACTAATGATCCTATTGGAACCAATAATCAGATTTGATTGAAGGTTGAATCAACCCGATGGTTGCCTGAAAAATCTGTTTTAAGAATAAAAAAGAGGGTGATAACGATCAGAAAAGCGCAGGAACCAAATACGATTCGATAAGAATCTCCGCCAAGATGCGAAAACCGATCTAAAAACAATCCTGCAACAATCGGCATTCCGGAAGCAATGGGAAGTGTAACCAGCGGAGCGATGGCAAAATAACTGGTGGAATCCGCCAAACCGGAAAGCCTTTTGGTGGCGGGTGCCATGGAAACCATGCGTGTTCCCCGGGAAAGCCCTAACAGGAAGCTGGTGACAAAAAATGCCCACTGGTCTTGGAAAGTGATCAATAACAGAATGGCACTGAAAGAAACACATTTCGAAAATATATATTTTTTCTTCAAATCCAGCCAACCCAAAGATCCCAACAAAAAGTTTGCGCAGATAGCTCCGCTGTAAATACAGGCTACAAAAACGCCCGAAGCAATGGCTGGGTTAATCCCGCAAAAGGTTGTGGCATAATTGGCGTAAAATGAAATGACCGTTACGATTATGTAAAACTCAAAATCACCCGCCAGAAACAGGAGGAAGTTTCTGTTCTTTATGAGATGACGGAAAGACTCCAGGGTATGAACCAGAAATGTTTGTCTTGAGTCATTTTTTTCAGGGACCGCAGCAGGTACTTCTTTTGTTATCATGAAGAAAAGGGAGCCGATTGAGAATAGAGCTCCCACAGCAATAAATACAAGTGAAGAGGATTCTACGGAAAATGAATATTTGTCTACAATCTTGACGATTACCATGCTGCCGACAAATTTTGCGCAGTTTTGGGCAATGAGCATAAAAGCGATGCCGGATACGGACTTCTCATCGGACAGAATATCCACCAGGTAATTCAGCCAGACCGGCAGTGTCATTCCCAGACTCAACGAAAAGATGCCATAGGAGATAAAAAAGACCACCAGTAAATAATCAACAGTGCTGAAAAGATACAGGAACACTCCAAAGAAGAGTAGAGACAGACCGGAAAAAAGATGAAGCAAGACAACCGCCGTGCGTTTAAATTCCAACCGACTGGTAAAATAGCTGGAGAAAAGGGCAAATATTGAACTTCCAATAAAGAAAAAAGTTGGGATCAGTCCAATGACTAGACTGGAAGCCCCTAGGCTCTTAATAAACAGCTGCAGAAAGGTGGATTCGATAACGACAGGCAATCCCAATCCCCAGGTAAACTCTACACTGGATATTCCAAATACATTTCTGGTATAGTATCGGTCTTTTAAATTCTGGCTATTGTCCAAACTTGACTTATTCATGGTATTCTTAAAATTAATGGAATAGCTGGAATTTCAACATCGCTTTCCATTTCCTTAACATCAATTCTTGAATTAGCTCTTTGATATCTAATGCAATATATGTTTTTAGTCAAATAAAAGAACTTTGAGCAGTGACAAACAGGGTAAAAAGTAGTTCTGCAAAATAGTATAAACCTGTTGACAATGACTGCCATTTGCCTTTATCAAAAGGGGTGTAATTCTTAGCACAATCCCTTTGCAGGATTGATCTTAAAACCATTGGACATTGTCAAGGCATTCGATGAATAACGAAGCAACTGCATTGTCAGTAGATAACCTTCATAAAAGATTCGGTCAATTAGAGGTTTTAAAAGGTGTCTCCCTTACCGCCAAAAAGGGAGAGGTAGTGTCCATGCTTGGATCCAGCGGATCCGGGAAAAGCACCATTTTACGCTGTCTGACATTCTTAGATGTTCCGGAACAGGGGAAGATTGTAGTCGCAGGTGAAGAGATTCTTCTCAAAACCAAAAGAAATGGTCAGGTTGTTCCTAAAAGCCTTAAGCAGGTTGAGCGAATAAGAACCAAACTTTCCATGATCTTCCAACAGTTTAATCTCTGGTCACACATGACCATTGAAGATAACGTCATCGAAGCCCCGGTTCACGTTCTGAAACAATCCAAGAAAGAAGCCATTGAGAAGGCAAAATTCTACTTGAATAAAGTGGGAATTTACGAAAAGAAAAATGCTTATCCTTCGCATCTTTCGGGTGGTCAGCAGCAACGTGCTGCCATTGCCAGGGCGCTGGCTATGGAGCCGGAAGCCTTGTTGTTTGATGAACCGACATCTGCTCTTGATCCCGAACTGGTTGGTGAAGTATTAAAGGTTATGCGCGATCTGGCGGAAGAAGGCAGAACAATGATAGTTGTTACGCACGAGTTGGGTTTTGCCCGGGAAGTGTCGTCAAAAACGATTTTCCTGAACAAAGGTGTCATTGAGGAGGAGGGGCCTCCAAATGAAATCTTTACGAACCCTAAGACAGAGCGGTTTCGCCAATTCCTGGCAAGTAGTTATGAGACATAATCTACCGATGGGAAACGAACGCTTTGGCTTTTTTTGTTTTGCACACAATGAGATTAATAACAATTTCATTGTTAACTAATCGTTTAAGGAGAGATTTATGAAAAGGATCGTTTTATTTTTAACAGCAGCTATTTTTTTAATGGCGGGCGGTTTACAAGCAAAAGACTGGAAAACAATCAGAATGTGTTCAGAGGGTGCCTATCCTCCGTTCAATTATATGACACCGGAAGGGAAACTGGTCGGTTTTGATATCGAAATTGGTCAAGCCCTTTGTGATTTTCTCAAAGTGGAATGTACCTGGCAGACGCAGGACTGGGATGGAACCATTCCCGGTTTACTGGCAAGGAAATATGATGCCAGTATTGCACAAATGTCCATTACCGAAGAGCGATTGAAGAGTGTTGCTTTTTCAAAGAAATATTCTAATTCACCAGCAAAATTGGCTGCTCAAGAGAACTTGGTTATTAGTGTACTTTCTGGAGAACAAAAAAAGATTAAAATAGGCGTTCAACGCGAGACTATCCATGATCGTTATGCCACCGCCATGTGGGGGAAAAACACAGAAATCATTCGTTACGGTACCCAGGATGAAGTATATCTTGACATGAAATCAGGGCGAATAGATTTGACCTTAGCTGACGCGGTTTCGCTCTCTGAAGGTTTTCTGAATCTGGAAGGTAACGAGAAGTTCCAATTTGTTGGTCCTACTTTTTCAGATCCCAAGTGGTTTGGTATTGGCACTGGAATTGCGATCCACAAGGATAATCAGGATCTGGTTGAGCTTTTCAATAAAGCTATTGATGGCATTCGAGCCAATGGTACTTATAAAAAAATCCAGGATAAATACTTCAATTTTGACATTTATGGTGATTAATTCTGATTGCATTTTTACATAAGCGATTAATTCCAAAATGTGTTACCATGGGCCGGGATGCAGTCTCGGCTCTCAGTCTTAAGGCAGGATATGTTTAATCTCTATGGTTATTTTGGCAGTATCATGGAAGGCGCCTGGATCACGCTGAACCTGGCGTTGAGTTCATTGGTAGTCGCCGTTTTTTTAGGAATTATGGGGGCATTAGGTAGGCTTTCCAATTCAAAACCATTGAGGAGTATTACCCTTGCTTATACCTCTATTATCCGCGGTATTCCTGATCTGGTTTTAATGCTTCTTATTTTTTATGGTGGCCAGATGATGGTGAATAGCGCTGCGTTTGCGTTAGGTTACGAGGGTTATATCGACATCAACCCTTATATCGCCGGTGTGGCAACCATTGGGTTCATCTTTGGGGCCTACATGACTGAAACGTTTCGCGGCGCCATCATGGCCGTCAGCAAGGGGCAACTGGAAGCGGGTGCTGTTTATGGCATGACCCGTTTGCAGGTTTTTTTCAGAATTCTTGCCCCCCAAATGATTCGCTACGCAATTCCCAGCTTTGGTAACAACTGGTTAGTGATGATCAAAGCTACTGCTATTGTTTCTGTGATTGGTCTTGATGATATGGTTCGAAAGGCTGGTCTGGCAGCTGGCTCAACCCGAAAACCCTTCACCTTTTATATTTTTGTCGCTTTCAACTACCTGATCTTTACAACGATATCCACTTATCTCCTGTCATGGGCTGAGCGGCGATATAGTCTTGGTGAAAGGAGGGCATAAGCATGGATTTCTCAATCATCTTTGAAAGCCTGCACTATTACATAGATGGCTTATTTCTAACCATCCAGCTCACTGGAATTTCATTGTTGATAGGATTACTCTTTGCCATTCCCTTAGCTGTTTTGAGTGCATCAAGAAATTTCTTTATTACTGCACCCATCCGCTTTTTCGTTTATATATTTAGAGGAACGCCCCTGCTGGTACAAATGTATATCATCTACTACGGATTGGGTCAGTTCGATTTTCTGAAACAGACGTTTCTCTGGAATTTCTTCGAAGAAGCCTATTTTTGTGCCTTATTCGCTTTCACTTTAAACACCTGCGCATACACCATCGAGATCATTCGAGGAGCGATTGAATCGACACCATTTGGTGAGGTTGAAGCAGCAAAATCGGTGGGAATGTCAAGATTTCTATCGTTACGAAGGATTATTCTCCCCAGCTCATTGAGAAGGGCTTTTCCAGCTTACGGAAATGAAGTTATCTTCATGCTACATGGAAGTGCTCTTGCCAGTGTGATCACATTGGTGGATATCACAGGGGCTGCCAGGATCGTTAATGCACGATATTATGCGCCCTATGAAGCCTATTTAACAGCAGGTATCTTCTATTTGTCCATCACCTTAAGTATTGTCTGGTTGTTTAAAAAAGTTGAAAAAAGGATTTATGCTCACTTAGCAAGATCCTAATTGGTCGAATATCAATAGTTCCAGATTCTCACAATTCCCCTTATAATCTAATCATGCGCATATTTAAAAGAGTTGAAGAGATTATCCTTCCCCACACATCGATGGGAACAAGCCGAAAACTTCAAATCATTCGCTACGGCAATCTGTCATCTACAAAAAAAGCTTATATTCAAACCGGGTTGCATGCGGATGAACCCCCCGGTTTTGTCGTGATGCACTACCTGCTGAAGCTGCTGGATGAGGCGGATAGAGAAGGTAAAATTAAGGAACAGATTGTACTGGTTCCCACAGCCAATCCCATTGGTCTCAGTCAATGGCAGAATGACCAGCTTCAGGGACGATTTGAATTTTCCACTGGCGTTAACTTCAATCGCAGTTACCCTGAATTAACGGAGGAAGTGGCAAAAAAAATCGGTAAAAAACTGCAGAAAAATGCTGAAAAAAACATTCAACTAATTCGAGAAGCCCAGTTGTCTTGCTTAAATGCTATGAACCCCGAAGATGAAGGTCAGTTTCTAAAACTCAAGCTGATGTCCCTGGCGGTAGATGCGGATATTGTGCTGGACCTGCATTGCGATTACGAGGCCTGTCTTCATATATATATGGGGACCCCCTTATGGCCGGATGCTTCTGATCTGACAGCACAACTGGGAGTTCCGGTCACTCTGTTGGCTGAAAACTCCGGCGGGGAGCCTTTCGATGAGGCCTGTAGCAAAATATGGTGGGAATTGGCTGCAAAATTCCCGGATTATTCCATTCCGTCAGCTTGTCTATCAGCCACCGTTGAACTCAGGGGAATTAATGATGTATCCCACGAAAACGGGCTAAATGACGCCAGGAATATCTTCCTGTTTTTAAAACGGAGGGGGTATATTGCCGGGGTAGCACCCAAACTTCCAAAGCTGATTCGGGAGGCAACGCCTTTAACCGCGGTTGAACATTTGAAATCAGAGATACCGGGTGTTGTCATCTACAGAAGGGAAATCGGGGAAACTGTCAAAAAAGGCGATGTTATCGCGGAAATAGTAAATCCGTTGGAGCAGAATCCGGCTAAACGTATTACAAGAATCCGCTCGAAATACGGTGGCTATCTTTTTACGAAAAATGTCGATCGTTATGCCAGGCCAAACAGAATCCTGGCCAAGATAGCAGGAGTAAAACAGATCAAGGGAAAAGGAAAACATCTTTTGACAGCTTAGACACAGGCTAATATTTGTCTATAATCGCTAATCGCTAATCGCTAATTGCTTTTTCATTTTTCCAGTCCCGCAGTCCCCAATATAAGGCCAGTAGTGCCAGTAGAGTGCAACCGGCTGACACGGAACCAATGGCCACCAATCCCCCTTTTAGCCAGACAGGACCACCAATGGTCGCTCCAATTACTCTCCCGATGCCAGCTGTGGCAAATATTCCAGACATCAAGGTAGCCCTGGAATCCGGGGTTAATTCCGTGCAGAGTCCAAACGAACTGACAATCGTAAATTCAAATGATATAAAGATAAGGAACAGGGCAGCCAATGCCATTGGCAAACTGCTATTCATGAAAGGAAGCGCGACAAAACTGAGAATGGAACAGATCGTTCCGATGAAAACAGCTCGTTTTAATCCGATTCGATCGGAAAAAAAAGCTGTAAACAGTTCACCAAAAATCTCGGCAGCTCCAATCACGCTGGTCCCGACGCCTAACGCTACCAGGCTCAAAGAAAAGGAACCTTCCAGCCAGGATGCATAAATCACAAAAATATTATCATTGGCAATCCCCAGGAAGAAGAAAAAGAGCAGGGCTCCTACTGCCGATCTGTTAGTCAGTAGTTGTTTTAATAAGACAAGTGTTCTGGTTGACGAGTCTGGAGACGATTGTATTCCCCTATCCCTGGGAACCAGGAACAAAACCAGAAAAAAACAGATTAAAGACAGTATGCCAAACAGGATAAAGGTCGTCTGCCAACCCGCCTTTTCTATTAAGACGCCTGCTAAGGGAATTCCAATAACCGAGCTCCCTGCCCAGGCCAGTTCCAGGATGCCGATCACCAATCCACGTCGATGATAGGGGACTTTTAATCCCACATAAGCCTGGATTGCCGGATCAAATAGAACCTTCCCCAATCCTGCCACCATTACAGTAAACACCAGGGTGAGGTACAAGGGTAAAATCCCCGCGGCAAACATTCCAACTGTCAGGCTGATCAATCCTGCCAACATTAACAGTTTGTAACCGAACCGATCCCCCAGGGGTGCCAGGAAAACCCCTAAAACCGAAGTTCCCTGACCTATGGCTATCAATGATGTTATCGATGTAATAGGAACGCCCAGAAATCGGCTTAAGGCTGGTGCAAAAGTATAGATAAAACGTTTGGCGGTATTGAGCAATAAACGGCTGAAAGTTATAATCAGGATTCTTAATGCTAGTTGGGACGTCTTCATCAAAAGCCATTCATAATGAAATGTGGATTATACCGGGAGAACCTGTTCCGGTTCACCCGGTCATTCACATTAAACTAGTTTGATTTTGCTTGAATGGCAATGACCCAAAAGACTGGATCATATGATCCGGACTAGCTCTTTTTTCGATCTTCCATCTTGATCTCCATGGCAATATGCCCCCAACCCCCGCATTTTACTCCCACATCATGACAACCCACTCTCTTGAAACAAGCCTGATTTGGATCCACATCTGCATAAAACAATTCCTGCGCTCCGTAAATCAAAGCTGACATGGCATGAAGTGCATAAATACATATTCGACTGGGATTGAGTTTTGTCACCAGATTACCGGCACCATCAAAAATAAACCTGTCCCCCACCTTGTGCTGGCTGTTACATCCGTGTGACTCCACGACTTCCATAATAATAGTTTTATTACTTAATTCCGATGCTTTGGATAAAACATGAAGGTTTTTGGGGTTATCTTTAAATGTCGACATCTCCTCATCGGAATATCCAAGGTGGTTTTGGAAAAATTTTAATGTATCTTCGTTTACTTGCATGCCAACCTCCCTGACTATTGGTTTTGTGTTAATGGAGAAACGTAACTATTCAGTATAAATCCTGGTGCTAATTGTCATTCCCGCGCAGGCGGGAATCTTTTGCAAATATAGAATAAAGTGTTTAGTCGCTGAGATCCCCACCTTCGTGGTGATGACGTGCTATTGTTATTCCATGTATTGAATAGTTACGGAGAAACAATTCGATTCCAAGTATATTTCCGTTAAAAAAATGATAATAGCAGCGTATACGACATTTTAAAGGCTTATATCGTCAATTTTAATTGAATCGGCAATTGTTTATGAAAACATAAGATACGGGGGAAATATCATTGGACAAGTTACTGCCAACAGTATTTTTCTTGTTCTTTCTGAATATATATGGCTATAAAGACATAAAAGTGACCTATAACGACAAAAAAGGGGGAATGAGTAATGAAAACAGTGACTATTTTGGCACTAACCAATACCGGTGCATCAACTGTTACAGGACCCATGGATGTATTTCACCTGGCAGGTATATTATGGAACTATTCACGAGGGGAAAAACTCACCCCTTTTTTTAATGTTGAAGTAGTAAGTGACGACGGCAAACCGGTCCGTTGCTTAAACCGCCTGCTGATTGAACCTCATTGCTCCATAAACGATGTCAAAGAGACAGATCTGATTCTGATCACTTCGATTCTGGATATTGATAAGACCTTGAAATACCAGAGTGAGATATTTCCCTGGATTAAGGGTCATTATGAAAAAGGCGCCTCAATTGCCAGTGTCTGTACCGGAACCTTCGTGCTGGCAGAAACAGGATTGCTGAATGGAAAAACAGCCACTACCCATTGGGGCTATGTGGAAGAGTTTAAAAGTCGTTATCCACAAATCAAACTTAAACCGGATCAGATGATAACCGATGAGGGAGATCTGTTCTGCTCGGGGGCATCCAACGGATGTCTGGATCTTTCTCTTTACCTGGTGGAAAAATACTGCGGTCACGAGATAGCGGTTCAGTGTGCCAAGTCAATGGTCATTGATCTGGGAAGGTTCTCTCAGGCACCCTATACTTCGGTTTTAAATTTTCAGAAATCCCATAATGATGAGATGGTTCTTTTATCCCAGAAGTACCTGGAGCAGCACCACCGGCAGCAGATCAACCTGGAGGAGATCGCATCGCTTCACCATGTGAGCAGACGAACTTTCGAACGCAGATTTAAGACTGCCACTGGTGACACGCCCTTGGTCTATGTTCAGCGGGTGAGAATCGAGGCAGCAAAACGTTACCTGGAATCGGAAACACTCAGTTTTGACGAGATTGCATACCAGGTGGGGTATGAGGATGCCAGTTTTTTTAGAAAAATCTTCAAAAAATCAACCAGTCTGACACCCAAGGAGTACAAGAGCAGATTCAAGAAATATGCAATTGGGAATTAGCCCAAAAAGAAACGGCAGACTACGCTGCCGCAAATCCGGCCAACGGTTCTTTCTTAATAGGTATAACCCAGCAGTCCGGCACAGATAATGTTAACAATAGTGGGGATAGCCCAGATTGTGCTGACGGCTATTATTTTGCTCTTGGTTGTTTTCAGGCCGATGACCAGAAGGGCTGCCACAAAGAAATGAAAATAGCCGAAGAAGAATATCAACCAGACTCCGCCAAAAGAACGATACCACCACGGATATTCCCAGACAAGGTGTCCCCCAGCATTGAGCAGACATTCAACAAAAACACAAAAAGCCGCATAACCGATTCCTATTGCCCACCTGTTGGGAATGCCCAGTATTTTATCCTCCTTTTTATCAAGCAGGGAGTTATAATAGATAATACCGATAATGGCAAACATGAACATAATCTCGATATTCCATCCCACCATCGTCCTTAAAGCTGTATCACCGGGCGTTGTCCAGAAGGCCGAGTGCTGGGTGAAATAGAAAACCAGTCCGTTCCAGGTTTCATTGAGAAAATCCATTCCGAAAATCGTCAGTCCCGCAAATATAGCGTCCCAGTTTTTCGACTGTCTCGCTTTTTTTATTTCTAAAGTGTAAATATAAAAGACGATGGCTAGAAGCGGGATCACATACCACTTAATCGTGGACAGATCCCTCAAGCCCTCAAGAGCCTGCTGTGAAGCTGGTGTCATAAATTCTCCTTTTTTAAAAATTGAAATTTCCCTCTCCTCTTACTGAATTCGCTGCTGACTCTAACACAGGGGCAATGGACTGTCAAAACTGAAAACCATCTTTTCCGTGTAATCGTATGACGAAATCTTATGGATCTTATCTACAGTGCGAGTTAACAGCAGGCATCGGAAAACAGGGATAATAGATAATCAACCCGAAGCAATACCGAATGATCGATTGTAACCATGGGATGAGACGATTTTGAGGAGGGACGGTTAATAGAAAATGACATTATTCAATTTTTGGTGTTGACAATTGGGAGGGCTCTTTGCAACATATATTTACATTGTTAATGAATGTTGCAGAGAGGAAATAATGAAAATGAAAGCAGCAACACTGGTAGAGATCCCAAAGGGCATCAAAGTGGTTGATATGCCTGTTCCGGAAATCTCTGAAAATGATTTTTTAGTAAAAATGCATGCATGCTCCCTTTGCTATACGGACGTCAAAGCCTGCATGTATGGTAAACACTTTTATATTGCACTCAACGGACTGCCGTGGGTACCGGGTCACGAAATGGCAGGTGAGGTGGTTGCTGTAGGCGACAAAGTGGACTGTGTTTCGGTGGGACAGAGGGTTGCGGTTGCTCCCTTTAACCCTTGCGGTCAATGTCCTCCTTGCAAGCTGGGCAGTCACCGGTTTTGTTACAAAGCCCCCAACAGTTTTGTTCAGCCGGGAGGATTTGCAGAATACTTCAAGGTTCCAGGCGAAGGTGCGTCGTTGCGAACGATCGTCCTTCCCGAAACTGTCAGTTACGAGGAAGGTGCTCTTGCAGAACCCATAGCCTGCTGTTTGCACGCAATTCGTAAAACCGGAATTCCTCTGGGATCGGATGTGGCTATCATCGGTGCTGGTCCCATGGGGTTTATTCTAATGGAACTGGCAAAAGCGGACGGTGCCGCCAGAGTATTCATGATAGACATTGATGATCAACGTCTGGAGCAGGCTTTGGAGTTTGGAGCCGATGAAGTCATTAATGCAGCCAAGGACAACGCAAATCAGGTTCTGCGACTCAAGACCGGCTTCATGGGTGCTGATGTGGTTATAGAAGCAGTCGGTACAGCTGAAACTTATCAACTGGCCTTGGAATTGGCCAGGGGGGGCGGCAGTGTTAATTTTTTTGGTGGCATGCCCAGTGGATCAACAGTGGAAATCCCCTCGGAAATGCTTCACTATCAGGAACTAACCCTTACCGGCACTTCATCCTTTTCGCCGGATGACTACCAAAAAGCACTGAAATTAATCACGGCTGGGCGCATTGATGCAAAACGACTGATCACACATCGTTTTGACAGCCTTGACGGAGTTTTGGAGTCAATAGAATTGAGCCTCAAAAAAGAGGGAATGAAAAAAATGATCCTTTTGTAGAATTTGCTTCAACTGAAGAAAGTCAAGACCATTTAAATAATTAGCCCTAAAGTCATGGAAGAATGACTTATCACCTCAATCGAAACGAGGTTTATTGCAAATACGCTGTATATAAATGATGAGGGTGGATCGTTATGAATAGCATGGACAAACAGTTTCTGGCCGAAGGTCGGGTTTCGGACGTATATGTATTGAAGGATAAACGGGTGCTCAAGTTATTACACAAGACAGTCCCCGTAGAAAAAGTGGAGGATGAATACCGGCGGTGCAAGATCGTATCGGCGGCTGGCGTGCTGTCGCCACATGCTCTGGATCTGGTTGAGGTCGACGGACGCCATGGAATTATCTTCGAGTGGGCGGGAGAAAACGATTTGATGACGGCTAAACTCGGAAATCCATTGAATGTTAGATGGGGCGGACGTTTTATGGCTACTGTTCACCTGGAGTTGCTCAAGCATGAAGCTGAAAAGCTTCCCGATATAAGAGAAGAAGCGTTACGTATGGCTCACACTCTTCCCGAAGGAATAATCAGATCGCACCAATATCCAATACTGGAACGTTACCTCGATCAATTGCCTGATGGCAACAACATCTGCCATATGGATTTTCATCCCGGAAATATTATACTCAGTTCAAATGGTTATCAGATCATTGATTGGGCTGAAGCTGTCAAGGGTGCTCCTGAAGCCGATTTAGCCATGACATCGTTAATTCTCTCCATGGCGGAAACAGCACCTGGAACAAGTCTTTTCCTCCGGATAATTATTCCCATATTCCGAAAGGCATTTGAACGAAATTACCGGGCTCACCTGATGGCAACCCAACCCGGAATTACCGAAGAGAATATCGAAAAATGGATGCTGGCAGCAGCTATTTTTCGAATGTCCATGTGGAGCCTTGCAAGTGAACAAGCGTTTTTAACTACCATGATTCAACAAAAGCTGCAGGAATTTTAGCCGGTTGTTGCTGAAATTGTGGAATCTGAACACAGGTGATAAGCAAATGGTTCTCAGGGTCTTGGAATTCTTTAGTGATGTATTTTATTTGTCTTGCCGGGTTTGCCACCGCAAGTATTTATTTAAGAAATTGTCATTAAAAGCAAGGATTACGGTAGGGTGGGGTTACACCCCCACCAGAACTTCCTCAAAGGCGACTATGTAAGATCGCCCTACTATTTAAGACCGGTTATAGTTTTGAACCATAATCGAAAAACAAATGCATTCCCAGTTTAACCCGTAATTGAGTTATAAAACATTTGTGGATTGTATCTATTCAGCATAGTCGCACCCAAAGCGTAGCACATTTCAGGAAACGCATAAATCCATTCCTGGAGCTCCGAGAAGCCATCCCTGGCTTCCAAGGTTCCTGAAATACCACACCTTGGGTTCTTCGGAAGAGTTGAATTAATTTGCTGAATAGTTAATGTGGATTTTTATAAAAGCCAGGAGAAAAAAACAAAAAATGCAATATACCAGAGAAGAAGTTTTCTCAAAAATCAAGAAAGAAAAATGGGACCTCGTGATTATCGGTGGCGGCATCACCGGTGCCGGGATCATGCGGGAAGCAGTTCGCCACAATCTGAAAACCCTGCTGGTAGAACAGCGTGATTTTGCCTGGGGGACATCCAGTCGTTCAGGGCAATTGGTACATGGCGGTTTACGTTACCTGGAACAGGGTAATTTTAAACTAACCTACGAATCGGTGAAAGAGAGGGGGAAACTTCTGCGTGAACTTCCCGGTCTGGTCAATACGTTCGGATTGGTGATGACATTTTACAAGGGTAGCCTGATGAAGCGTTTGATAGTGAGAGCTGCTCTGCTGGTTTATGATATCATGAACGGGAGCTTGAGAAAGCACACCTTTTCCAGCAGGGATGTAGTCAAATTGGCACCCAATATTGACAAGAAAAACCTGACAGGCGGTCTTTTGTTTCATGAATCCTTGACCGATGATTCCAGG
This sequence comes from bacterium, assembly GCA_018829445.1. Lineage (GTDB taxonomy): Bacteria > SAR324 > SAR324 > XYD2-FULL-50-16 > XYD2-FULL-50-16 > JAHJTV01. The sequence goes on along the minus strand of JAHJTV010000018.1, from coordinate 113,431 downwards.
CTTGTTCTCAGGGTTTTGCAGCAAGCCCGGGAAGAGGGCGGGGTTGCTGTTAATTACTGCAGAGTCAATGGGCTGATAAAGGAAACGGATCATGTTTGTGGTGTCAAAATCGAAGACATCAACACCGGCAATAGAATGGAAATCAGTGCAAAACAGGTGATTAATGCTACAGGTGCCTGGGTTGATATCCTTCGCAACAATGTCAAAAAAACAAATCAAAAACATGTCCGGCCTTTGCGAGGCAGTCACCTGGTGTTTTCAGCCGATAGGCTGCCGGTGTCCAATAGCATCGTCATGACTCATCCAACCAGTAAGCGTCCCGGCTTTGTCTTACCCTGGGAAGGCAGGGTCATCACCGGCAATACGGATATTGATCATTCCGGTGACCCAAGTGTGGAAGCTTCAATCACCTCGGACGAGGTTAATTATCTGCTGGAAAATCTCCAACACCACTTCCCGGATCTGGGCATTAACAGGGATGATATTATCGCCACTTTTTCCGGAGTGAGACCGGTTGTCGACTCCGGCAAAGCGGATCCGTCGGCAGAATCCAGGGATCACGTGGTTTGGCAGGAAGACGGTTTGCTGACCGTCACCGGTGGCAAACTGACTACTTTCCGGCTGATAGCTCTGGATGCTCTTAAGGCGGCTCAAATCTTGCTGGGGCCGTTGCCCGATCTTGGCAAAGAGCAGACGTTTTTTACGCCTTTGGAGGAGATGACATCAATTGCAGAAAAATTGGATAAAAAAACAGTGTTACGCTTGAAGGGACGTTATGGTAACCGGGTAGTGGATTTGATTAATGCGGCCAAAGAGGGTGAGCTGGAGAGAATTCCCGGAACGCTAACCTTGTGGGCAGAACTGCGATGGGCAGCAAAGAATGAAGCAGTTGTTCATCTTGAAGATCTGATGCTAAGACGAACTCGCATTGGGTTATTGCTTGATCAGGGTGGGAAAGAGTTTCTACCCGGAATCCGGAAGATCTGTCAGCCGATGCTTGAGTGGAATGATGATAAATGGCTTCAGGAAGAACAGCAGTATCTGGAGACCTGGCAGCGCTGCCACAGTATACCGGGGAAATGATGTTATCTGATGAGACTTATGCCTCCTGAAAAAAGATACGCCCTCAAGAATCATAAATAAAAAAAGCGGAGATTTTTCCGAGTGCCTGATAATTATGAGGTTTCATGCTGGTGACATTGACGAAAATTCTGGAACCCGCCAAAAGGGGGGGATATGCCGTTATCGCTCCGGATTTTTTAAGTATTAACATGCTAAAGCACTATCTTGCTGTGGCTGAAAAATATAGCACGCCTATCATCGCAAGTTATCCCCCATTACCTATTGATCGCTTTCGGCGTTTTAATCATTGGACATATAAGCTGCGTGCGCTTTGTGATGCTGCAAGCATCCCTGTGTGCCTGCACCTGGATCATGGTAAAAATCCACAAACCTGCATTAAGGCTATTAAGGCCGGCTTTACCAGTGTCATGATTGATGCCAGTGTTTTTGACCTAAAACAGAATATTGAGATGACCAGACAGGTCGTGCAAGCTGCAAGAAAGGTCGGAATCAGTGTCGAGGCTGAGATTGGACACGTGGGATCAAACATGCGTGGTATTGAAGGTCCCACCGATACCGGTTTCCTGACCGACCCGAATCAAGCCGGTTGTTTTGTCGAACATACAGATGTAGATGCCTTGGCTGTCTCCATCGGCACTCAGCATGGTCATTACAAAGGCACGCCTGATATCGATTTTAAACGTTTGGAAGATATCCGGTCATTCGTCAATATCCCCTTGGTTCTTCACGGAGGATCTGGTACTGGTGAAGAAAACATCCGGCGTACAGTTGAGAATGGTATCCATAAAATCAATGTTTTCACTGATATCATCAAACCCTATCTGCAAGCCACTGCAAGTGGGTTTAATCCTTTTAGTGGAAAGGGTATAAGAATGTCCCAAAGAGAGGTGGTCGATATCATCCTGAAAAAGTATTTTATAATTTCAGGCAGCCTGGGAAAGGCGGTCGGTTGATTCCGTACAAAAAGAAAACCGTTCTTCATGGACAGCTTCTTTATTCCGGTTTTCTTCTTTGACATAAATGATTTCCTCCGTAAAATGAAAATGATCAGCCAGTATTTACCCAGGGAAATGCCAAACCCTGTTGATGTCAACCAATAGCCTGATGACGTTTTTAAGCAGACAACTCTGACACCATGAAAAGTAACCGACCCAGCCTCAACAGAATTTTAAGAGGAATGGACAGTACTGAGATCCGTAATAGACTTATTTTCCAGGCTCACAGGAAGTACGGCTACAATGCCAGTGAAATTGCCCGGGAATTGAATGTTCATCGTTCTACTATCGGGCGGATACTTAAGCAAAACATCGCCGAATCTCCTACCGTTGAACCCAATGCCGTTGATAGCCCCGTGGTAATGCGAATCGTAGAACATGCTTTAAACCTGTTGATGGAAAGTGGCCGTGAAAACCTTAGCTTGCGCCGGTTGGCCAAAGAAATGGGGATGTCTGTTACCAATCTCTATAATTATTTCCATGACAAGAATGATCTTCTGGATATAGTCAGAGTCTACGGATTCAGACGTCTCGTGAAGCAGATCAGAGAAAGTGAAGCCAAAGGCGGATCACCAAAAGACAGGTTAAATCATATCCTTGAAGCCTACTTCGATTTCGGAACCAAACAAGCCGATCTTTACGAAATTATGTTCAGCCGTCGGGAGAGTCGAACAAATGAGCGTCCGTCACGCACATTACAGGAGGAGATCAAGCTGATCGACGATCTTTACGACCTGGTACGCAGGGTTCTGCAAGAATTTTTGACACAAACACGGGAGGTGACTCCAAACAACGTTCGAGAATCTACGCTGAAACTTTGGAGTCAGATGCACGGTCTTATCTGTCTCTACATTGGCGGAAATTTTATCTACATGTCAAAACTCACCCAAAAAGACTTCTGGACTGTGCGAGACAATATTATCAATACGGTTGGCTGACACTATATTGGATATCCCCCCAGATTTTCCAGGAAAACCCAAAGGTTTTACCGTTTGAGTCAGCACTCAGACATATAGATTATTACTCAATCTTATCAATCTGATACTTCAAGGCTATGGGTCACCCTGCCATTAGCCTTGAACTTCTGTTTTGACTGTTTTTGCCCTCACAGAATCAACCTCCAGATTTGCCAGAGGTCATTCATCAAAAAAAGTTCATTCTCTGAGTTTATTGGGATTTTCTCCCATTCTGAGAACAAAAAAGGATTCAAAATTATTTTACAGGTGTAACTACGATGCCCCAAACACCGCCCTGGTTTCAACAATAAAGCTTTTAAGAACAGGAGACAACCATTTATTGCGATGTCTCAACATGATCACGTCTACTTCCTGTTTAATCGCTAATCCGGACAGTTCAACCAGACGACCTTCACGGATCTCATTCTTGACTGTTAGTTCCGGCAATAAGCCTACTCCCAGGCGTTTCAGAATACAATTTTTGATTGCTTCAACACTGTTAAGTGTAGCAATTGCTTTGGGATAAACTTTATTCTCGGCAAAAGACCGTTCCAAGTCCATCTTATATGCGCAATCGTGCTGTGGCAGCAGAACGGTTTCCTGTTTTAAGTCCTCAAGATCGATCGACGTTTTTCGAGCCAGATGATGACCACTGGCGGCAGCTAAAATAATTTTCTCTGTTTTTAGAGTCTCCGACTTTAACTCCGGTACCGGTAAATCTTCTGCAAACAGGAAGGCCAAGTCAATAACGCCAGTCTTTAGTTCTCTTTGCAGACTATGATAAGCACAGGTATTGATGTCAAACCCTACCCGTGGATACGTCTCCTTAAAGCGCATTAAAATATCGGGAAGATAATGCACGCATAAGGTCTGCGGCATACGAATGGATAGTTTGGCCTGAGAATCTTGGACATCTGACATTTCGGTCAAAGTCTCCTCCTCAAGATCCAGGATTCTTTCCGCATAGTTCAAAAGCTTTTGCCCGGCACCCGTCAGACTGATCCGCTTTCCCAATCGATCGAACAGAGGGAGACCAAGGCTTTCTTCCAGCGTCCTGATTTGGGCGGAAACCGTTGATTGCGCATAGTGCAAAATTTCTGCTGCCCGATGAAAGCTCAGGGTAGCAGCAACCGTTTTAAAGGTTTTGAGTTGTCTCAGTTCCATGTTCCATTTATCAATCGAATTTTTTGATCATAACAGCTAAAAATAGTCGTTGGACAAGGTTTATACGATCAAATAATATTCCATTAAAAGACACGAAGCAAGAGTTGTTCTTCATAGATGTAGATCTTAAGAGGTAATTAGAGAAAAGGTTATAACATGACTTCAATTCGATTGAAAAATATGATGATCACCACAGATAAGAAAGGTGTTTCTCAATTCAACAAAACCAGTTTTCCTCAACGATTCGGACGGTATTCGGAGATACGGACCCAGGATTATGAATTCCAGTTTAACCTTAAAGGAGAAATAAAATCGATACGCGGGTTGAACATGAGTTGGCCGCACCCTTCAGAAATTTTGAGGCGAACCGATGGTAATGACTGGGTTTATCATTCAGTGGGCGCATCCGCTGGACCAAGGACAAAGGTCAAAGAAGCTATCGGAGAGTACTACCTCCCTTGTCCAATATATCCTACCAATACAGTCTGGGCGTTTAATCCCTATTCCGATCCCAACATTGCTCAGGCTTTTGGTGCCTGGTACCAGTTGTTCGGTACTCTTTTTGATACCAGGCAGCAAGGGCTTATCCCGGAGATCAAAAATTTTATTGATCTGGTAATGAATAATGATGACAATAAATTGCTTCAACAAACGGAGCTTCTGCACTCGATTATTGGGGGAAGACTTTCCGTTCTACCGCCGGACACCCGTCATGTGGAGTATGAAGTTATTCCGCTCGTTATTGCAGACGGTTGTCTCTATCATTGCGATTTCTGCAAAGTAAAAACCCATCAGAAATTTCAACCGCAGCCCAGGGAGAAAATCTTACGGCAATTGGAAATGCTGAAAGCATTTTATGGAGAAAATATCCAAAACTACGCAGCATTGTTTCTAGGTAATCATGATGCCCTTGCAGCCGGGAGAGAACTGGTTGAATGGTCCGCAATCGAAGCCTATAACCGCTTGGATATGAGAAACGCATTCGGAAACAATCCCAAACTGTTTCTGTTCGGCAGTGTGGCCTCTCTATTAAAAGCCGACGACACTCTATTCGAACAACTCGATCGATCACCTTTCTATACAACCATCAACATTGGCTTTGAATCGGTTGATGAAGACACCTTACACCAATTAAAAAAACCTATGGCTGTAAAAGAGGTAAGAGAAGCTTTCGAGAAGATGATGACGATAAACCGTGACTATCCCAATCTGGAAATTACGGGTAATTTTCTTCTCGGTGAGAACCTTTCTCAAGAGCATAATCAGTCGCTAACAGAATTTCTGGGCAATATTCCAAACCCCAAAAATGGTAAAGGAGCTGTGTATCTTTCTCCGTTGATGGGAGGGAATAGAGCCGAATCGTTGTTGCCGCTTTTTTATCAGATAAAAGAGCGAAGCCGACTACCGACCTACCTGTACCTTATTCAGCGTCTGTAAGGCTAAAACCGGTAAAGCTTACTAAAAAAGGCCTACAATAAGAAGTTTGATCCATCCTACCGATAGATAATCTCAATATATCAATACCGGACTATTAATATTATCTATTGGTGTCCGCCTCCATCCGGTGGTATTAATATAAGATCTGTTACAACCAATCTCCCAACGAGTGAATGTTCAGATAACGGGTTATGCAAATCATCCGGATAATTTGTACAACCCGTTATAGGCTAACCTCTCGACATTCGACTGTTTCCAAAATTCCTTAGTTCCCTGATTAGAAATATCGGAATCAAATCGGTTACAGGTATTGGCAACTGAACGATCACAATATCAATTTACGCTTAAGGATGAGAAGATGAAAACCACCTCTAAGATCGCACGTTTTATAATGCTTTCCTGCTTTTTAATGATTATTGGGGCATCGACTGATGTCTTTTCCTGGACAGGAGAAATCAAAAATCCTGATGTATTTGTGGAAGCCACCAGAAACAGTATCGAAACCCTGGATCCACATTTTATGTTAAGCACAGCAACCTCCTGCATTGCATATAATGTTTTTGACTCGCTGCTGATCAGCGAAACAGGAGAGGAAGGACTATCTCCTGGTTTATCGAGTAGAGTTCCGACGATAGAAAACGGATTGATCCGAATTCAGAAGGATGGAAAAACCAGCATCACTTTTCCTGTCAGACAAGGTGTCAAATTCCATAATGGAGAGGTGCTCCGTCCAGAGGATATCAAGTATACATTTACCAGAGGCATCATTGTTGGTGCCAAATCAAATCTGAGCCTGCCTTTAACTGGAGAGGGATCTTTTAACCAACTGATTGAAAAAGTGGGCCTGGAAAAGGCATATCAGATTCTTGATGCTGCAATCACAACTGATAAGGAAAGTGTTAGTTTTCACCTACTGAAACCCTTTTCTCCATTTCTGGATATTATTGCCGATAACGGAATGGCGTATGGAATCATGAATAAAAAATGGAGCGTTGAACAGGGAGCCTGGCCGGGAACAGCGGAGACCGTCAAGGACTTTGTTTCCCTGACAACAGATAAAGATGCTCTGCACGATAAAATGATGGGCACAGGCGCTTTCAAACTCCAGGCATGGCAGAAAGGGGAACGACTCACTCTGACTCGATTTGATGATTACTGGCAGGGAAAAGCAAAAATCAGTCGTGTGGTAAGGCAGGTAATAGCAGACAATGCCGTTTCCGTTCAATATCTGAAAAGAGGTGATGTAGACTTCTTCGCCCTTTCACTGTCGGATCTTCAACAGGTTGAAGGATATCAGGGTATCAGGATTGTAAAAAATATCCCATCGGCCCAGCTGATCAAACTGAACTTCAATTTTGCCATTCAACAGGATAAATACGTTGGAAATGGAAAATTGGGGAACAGCGGCACACCGAGTGACTTTTTTGGAGATATTGATGTCAGGAAAGGGTTCTGTTATGCTTTCGATTATGAAACCTTTATCAATGATGTTCTGCTGGGTGCCGGACAAAAGCCTTATGGCCCGGTATTGATTGGATTCCCAACAGCAAACCCAGAAAATCCCCAATATACATTTGACTTGAAAAAAGCTGAGGAACATCTGAAGAAAGCTTATGGGGGAAGTGTATGGGAACAAGGATTTACGCTAACGGTGCCCTATTCCGCAGGCTCAGTACATCGACAACGCGCTCTTGAAATCCTCAAGGCCAACCTGAAACGCATTAACCCGAAATTCAACCTGGAACTGACTTCATTACCCTGGGCCGCATATGTCGGTGCCATAAACGATAAAACGATCCCTATTTCCATATTCGGAATTCTGCCCAAGTATCAACATCCATATGCAGCCTTGTCATATCATATGAGTTCCACGGAGTTTTATGCGGAAGCAAAAGGATACACCGACCTGGCCAGAAAAAAATATGATCCTTTGATTGAGGAGTTGGCTTCAAGCTTTGATAACCGTAAAGTAAAGGAATTGTCATATGAGCTACAACGGTTGTCATATGAAGATGCTCTTTCGATTTTTCACTATCAGGTAATCGGTCAGGTGGCAATGAGAGATTGGGTAAAAGGATATCAGATTAAACCTTTCCCATTTCTGGTGGATTATTTCAAAGTTTATAAACAATAATTCCCTGGTGAAAAAGGTCATTTTAAAGCGGATCGTTTCAATACCCATTATTCTATTCGTTTTATCCATAATGATTTTCAGTCTCGTTCTGTTTTTGAGCCCTTCGGAACGGGTGGCGGTGTTTGTCAGCAGTTCCGATGCCATGCAGAATGTTTCTCTGGATGAACTGATAAAAAGATACGGCCTTGACCAACCTTTTTATGTTCAATATAAAAACTGGTTGCAGGGGATTCTGACGGGAAAGTTAGGATGGTCCAATTCTGCGGGGATGCCGATTTCCGAAGCATTGGCACTACGCATCCCGGCAACCATAGAACTTCTCTTGACCGGGCAATTAATTGTGTTTTTTGGAGGTATTTTTTTAGGAACGATAGCAGCCAGAGAGCACAACCGGTTTTCGGATCATTTCATCCGCATAAGTACTACCATCGGCATTTCTCTCCCGGAATTTGTTGTCTCATTGTTTCTATTGATACTATTTTATGTCAGGTTTGATCTTTTCCCACCCGGCAGGTTGGGGTTGGCTGCAACCGATGTAGTCTATTCTGATTCATTCTTTAATTATACCGGGCTTCACCTTTTCGATGCCTTGTTGAACAATCGATTTGATGTATTTGCCGATGCTCTTAGACACCTTGTATTGCCTTCTATCGCATACTCCCTTGGAGGATTAGCCGCTACTGTACGGTTGATGAGATCCTCATTGCTGGAAAACCTTTCAAAAGGATATGTGGATACTGCAAGAATTAAAGGTTTATCCGATAAGGCAGTTTTAAACAAACATGTAAGGCGCAACGCCATGCTGCCCTTGATCACCTTCACCGGGATGCGGGTGCCGGTTCTCCTGAGCGGATCTGTTGTTGTAGAAACCATTTTTGATTATCCGGGAATGGGCCTTTTTATCGTCACTGCTGCCCAGGGTCTGGATTTCCCTGCAATCATTGCCGCCAGTCTGGCCGTAAGTATTATCATTATCATCAGTAATCTTGCCGTGGATGTTTTATATACAATACTCAATCCCGTAATCAGATTAGGATGACCGCGATGCCTGGTTTTTTCAAACAGATTGTAAAACAACCGGGAGGGTTTATCGGGTTGGTACTGGTACTTTTCTGGATTTGTGTGGCCGTTCTGGCACCTGTTTTAGCTCCACCACAGGATTCCACCGACCCCTACATGATAGCCCGTTATGGTTTTTCCACACTTCCGAAACCTGCTAACGAGACCAGTTTACTGGGAACGACTTCCGGAGGTTACGATATCTTTTATGGAATTGTCTGGGGCAGCAGAACCGCTCTGATCACGGGACTCATTACAGTATTTTTTACTTCCATAATCGGAGTGTTATTTGGAGGTATCTGTGCTTATCACGGAGGAAGTATCGATGATATTGCCATGAGGGTGGTGGATCTGTTTATGAGCATTCCCTTCCTTATTGCGGTAATTGTTATGACAACCGTTTTGGGTAAGGGCTTGGAAAAGATCATCCTGGCGCTCATTATATTCGGATGGCATCGGTATGCCCGGATGATGAGAAGTGAAGTTTTACGAGTCAAGAAAATGGAATTCGTTCTGGCAGCCAGAAATATGGGAGCGCCACCCATGAGAATATTTTTTCAACATATCATCCCCAACTCGATCTACCCCATCATTATTTTAATGTCCATTAACATCGGCAGAATTGTATTGATTGCTGCATCACTAAGCTTTGTAGGGGTTGGAGCCGAACCCGGATTCGCGGATTGGGGGCAGACGCTGAACTTCTCCCGAGCCTGGATTTCGGGCATTCCAGGTCAACCTTTTTATTACTGGTACACCTACACTTACGCATCTATAGCCATTATTACTTTCGTGCTTGGATGGACGCTTCTGGGAGACGCTTTAAGGGATATCTATGGAGGCGAAATCTCTACATGAATCAAGATCTACTCAAAATAGAGCATTTGTCCGTATCCTTTAAGAATAGCAAAGATCAAACCCATGCTGTTCGCGATCTGAGCTTAACTGTAAAGGGAGGAGAAGTTGTCGGGCTTGTAGGAGAATCCGGATCTGGCAAAAGTGTAACTGCCAGATCCATCGTAGGTCTATTGTCAAACTCAAAAAAAACAGCTGTCAGTGGAAGGGTCTTATTCAAGGGACAAAACCTGTTAATGAATCAAGAACGCAAGCGTCTGAATTCTCAAAAAATCGCCATGATATTTCAGGATCCTTTAAACTCACTCAATCCGGTCTACACTATCGGACATCAGATAAGAGAAGTTTTCATGGTCCGGAAAAAAATGGGTAAAGCAATCGCAAATGCCAGAGCCATCGATATCCTGAAAAAGGTAGACATCCAGTCTCCCGAAACAATAGCCAGGCAATACCCACATCAACTGAGCGGTGGAATGTGCCAGCGCGTGATGATAGCTATAGCGCTGGCAGCAGAGCCTGAATTACTCATTGCAGACGAACCAACGACTGCTCTGGATGTTACCATTCAAGCGCAGATATTGAAGTTGCTATACCAATTATATACCACCACAAAAACAGCCATTCTGTTTATCACGCACGATCTGGGGCTCGTCGCGCAATTCTGCCATTTCGTGGCGATCATGCAGGAAGGACAAATCGTGGAAAAAGGGCGGGTTTCTGATATTTTTAAAAACCCACAGCACCCTTATACAAAGGGGTTGATTAATTCCATACCTGTTTTGGGAAAAAAGAAAAGGTTAAATCCCATGCCCCTTTACCAGGGGGGAGTGCATCCGAATAGCAGCTGCAGTTTTTTTCCCAGATGTACAGAAATAAAAAGACGTTGCGAGAAAGAAACCCCGGAATTTATAGAGATTGAACCTGGCCACTTTGTTCGCTGTCACATTGAAGATGGTGTGTCACTCTTATGAATGAAGACTTGCTTAATGTCAGATCATTGACAAAGGAGTACATCAACAAGAGGAGAATATTCAGCAGGAAAAGTCATATTTTCAAAGCTGTTGATAAGATAAGCTTTTCTATAAGAAAGGGAGAAACATTCGGTCTTGTCGGAGAATCCGGTTGCGGAAAATCCACTACCGGAAAGATGTTGGTGCGATTGGAAGAACCCACGACCGGAAAGATCTATTTTAAAGGGGAAAATCTCACTGATCTAAATGAGAAACAGATGCAGCCGATACGCCGCAATCTTCAGATGATTTTTCAGAACCCGTATGGATCGCTTAATCCGAAAATGACGCTTAAACAGATCATTGAAGAACCTTTGAAAATTCATAAACTGGCTGTAAACAATCGACATAAAAGAATTTGTCAGTTGCTGGACTATGTCGGTCTCCAGTCTGCTTTTTTAGATCGCTATCCCTCCGAATTCAGCGGTGGCCAGAGGCAACGCATTGCCATAGCCAGGGCTCTTTCTTTACATCCGGAATTCATCGTAGCCGATGAACCGGTATCAGCTTTAGATGTATCCATTCAAGCACATATACTTAACCTGTTAATTGATTTGCAGAAAGAGTTTTCACTAACCTACCTGTTTATCTCGCATGATCTGAGCGTTGTGCGCTATATATCCGACCGCGCCGGAGTCATGTACCTGGGGAAAATTGTTGAAATGGCAGATTGTGATAATTTGTACGATCATCCTCTCCATCCCTACACAAAAATGTTGCTGGCCAGCATACCGATACCGGATCCCGAAAAACCATTCGAATTTGTAACTGAAGACCTCCCGGGAATACAAGTCTCCCGTCAAAAGCATGGATGCGCCTTTTACCCTCGTTGTGCAAATAGGATTGAGAATTGTTTACTGGATAAGCCGGAATTGAAAGAGATTTCTCCCGGCCACTTTGCGGCCTGCCACTTATATACAACTTGATAAGGAGAAAAAATGGACACCCAAGTTACTTCAACCATTTGCCGTATCTGCTTGAGAAGTTGCGGTATTCGGGTGCATCAAACTGCAACAGGTACCAGAATCACTGGAAATCCCGATCATCCGGTTAGTCGCGGGTTTATCTGTTTTAGGGGTGCGCATTATGATGAAATATGGGGATCTCCGGATAGAATCCGCGAACCGCTTTTAAAAAAGAAAGGAAGCTGGCAGTCGATCAGCTTTGATGATGCTATCGCTTTATTGGCCGAAAAAATCAGATCAGGAAAACAAAAACACGGTGCCCAAAGCATTGCCTTCCTCAAAGGGGAATCTCTTAAACATCAGGAAATCAGCGGATACATAAGGCATTTGACCCATGCATTGGGATCTCCCAATTATCTGACCATTGGTAGTATGTGCCAAAGAGCCTTGGCAATGGGTCATGAACTGACCTATGGGGGAGCTCCAAAAATTGATTTTCAAAGAATCAAGGTAGCGATCCTTTGGGGAAGGAATCTTGCTGTAGCATCTTTTCAGATGTTCAATCAGATGGAAAAAGCCATCAAGAAAGGTTTGAAACTGATAGTAATCGATCCTGCTGCAACCAAAACAGCAAAAGCAGCTCATTTACATCTCCGCATTACACCGGGATCTGACGGATTGCTGGCGCTGGCTTTTATTAAGTCGGCTATTGAATCCTACAATATTTCTGCTGATCCCGACCACGAAATCGGTTGGGCTGAATTAAAAAACTATCTTCAAAACATTTCTTATGCCTCATTGCTTGAGAAAACCGGGATTAGCCAAAGTGAGTTTTTTAATGCCGCCGCCCTGATCTTTGAAAACCGCCCTTGCTTCAATCAGGCGGGATTGGGTCTTGAATTACAGCCTAACGGGATCCAAACTATCAGAGCAATTGCCTGCCTTCAATCCCTGGTAGACCCCAACAAGTTCCCGACGGGAATGGCATTTCCAATGGCTCCTCTGCCGGATCAAGACAATTACCCTGAAATGCCGGAACCCATCGGCATAAGGGAAGCACCGTTGTTTGTCAGGCAAGGAGGTGAAGGGCAGGCCATGTATCTGCCCAAAGCAGTCCTGCAAGATGATCCCTATCCTGTTCGTACCCTCGTTGTTGTGGGCTCCAACCCGGCTCTTACCTTTCCCGCAGCTTCAATACAGAAAAAAATGTTTGAACGGCTTGATTTCATGGCAGTCAGTGATCTTTTTATGACCACCACAGCGCAACAGGCTGATCTGGTTCTTCCAGCCGCCGATTTTCTGGACAATCTGGAGATACATGATTACGGACGTTTCGGAAAATCCTATCTTGGCCTGGTACGCCCAGTAAAAAGAAGTGGTACCGGATGGCCGGCTTGGAAATTGATTTTTGAATTGGCACACCAACTCGATTTACATTCGTTTTTCCCATGGCAAAATAATGAAGAAGCCCTCAAATACAAACTTTCCAACACCGGTATCAGCTATGAATGCCTGAAAAATAGCCCCACCGGATTGGTTTCCTATCCAGCCGAATCACTCAATAATGAAGAACCGGATAACTCAAAAAAGGTTCATTATTTTTCTCAGGCTGTTGAAGATGTTGCAGACATGGGATCACTAACCGCCGATTCATTTGAGCTTCCCTTTACTACTGACGCCGCCTATCCATTCTGGCTAAGTACGGGTGATCGTGTAGCTGTCTATCAGCACAGCCAATTCCGGGTAGCAAAAGTCTACCTGGAGAAAGAACCAAAACCCAAAGTGAATATTCACCCTGATGCAGCCGATTCGCTTGGTATCAAGGATGGAGACATTGTCACGCTGGCCACCCGCGACGGTGAAGTCTCAGTTGAAGCTTGTTTGTCGGATAATGTTCGCATAGATTGTCTGCAAATGACACATGGTTGGGAGCAGGCAAATGTTAATGAAGTGACAGGTTTGAAATATTTTGATCCGATTTCCGGATTTCCATGGTGCCGTGCATTACCAGCAAAAATCACAAAAATAGTCAGGTGAACATAGTCCTTTTAAGGAAAAGGATTTGATTCTGTCCCCCAGAAACAGTGTCGATCAAATCCAGAAAGAGTATTTTTTAAGCTCGGGCAGCCCGGGTATGGCAGTCAGTTGATCTGCCAAGCTCACAGGGAGTATGGATAAAACTCCAGCGCAATTGCTCGGGATCTGAATGTTTATCCTTCTACTACTGAGCGGATACTCAAACAAACCCTTGACGAATTACCTGCAGTTGAATCCAGCTCCGTTGATAGTATTGTGATGATGCGAATCTTGGAACTTACTTTAAATCTGTTTGAGAAAATGATAAGGAAAACCTCAGTCTTCGACGGCTCACAGCGGAAATGGGGATGCCTGATACCTATCTTTATAATTATCTTAACATGTCAAATCACACCTAAAAATTTACCGGATAGTACAAGACGGTATTATCAATGCCATTAGCCAATAATCTTAAAAAAAGGAATCGAGTCTTTCCTTAAAATGTCAAAATGAAAGACTTGACCCCACTTTTCTTAAAATGAAAGACTTGACCCCACTTTTCCAAATGTCAAAATGAAAGACTTGACCCCACTTTTCCAAAAATTAGAATTGCTGCGACTGGGAATATTACCTTGACACACAAAAATCAAGTTCTTACTATCACATCTTGAAACAATAAGATTGAAGCGCTATTAGTAGGCAACTGCGTTTTCACAAAAACCCTCAAGGAGAGAGATAATGAAGAAGGCATTGTATGGTATTTTAATTCTATTTCTTGTCGCACTGGCTGTGGCAGTCTATTTTCTGGATGCCGCAATGCCCATCGGCAGTGGATATTCGGCTAAATATGTCTGTTCTCAGGTATTTCTGGCTGATAGAGATCCAAAAGTTGTTTTTGAAAATGATGTAAAACCGACCAATATCCTTTTTACCACAATTTCAAATACGGTGGATTATGATCAAAAAATCGTAACATCAGCAGGATTTGGTTTCTGGAGGCCTGCTTTTGCTGTCTATCGAGAAGGGTTTGGATGCACTCTGGCTGTTGATGTTACCCGGGAAGAACTGCTGACTCAAGCCAAAGGTGCACGTCCACAGCCAAAACCGGATCAGCAGAAAGAATGGCCATTTGGTGAAAGGGTTGATTTTGATAATATTCCTGCTGATATCAACAAAGATAAGCTATCACAGGCGGTGGAGGAAGCGTTTCAAGAACCCGGTGAAACCTCAATGCGAAACACCCAGGCTGTAGTGATTGTCTACAAAGGAAAACTGGTTGCTGAAAAGTATACGGAACAGTTCTCGCCAAAAACACCGATGTTAGGCTGGTCCATGTCCAAAACCATTACCAACGGGTTAACCGGCGTTATGGTCGAGAAAGGGAAGCTGGATATCCATCAGCCAGCCCCCGTTAAGATATGGAAGAAAAATACAGACCCCCGCTCGAAAATCACACTGGACCATTTGCTTCGAATGTCCAGTGGTTTGGACTTTGAAGAGGAATATGCCCCATTAAAAGATGCAACCTATATGCTTTATGACAGCAAAAGCATGGCGGATTACGCTGCAGATAAACCATTAAGGGCCAAACCGGACGGAGAATGGTACTACTCCAGCGGAACGACCAATATTATTGCGAGAATTATCAAGGACGCCGCCGGTGGTTCGCTGGTTTCGTTCAACGATTTTGCCAGGACCCAACTGTTTGATAAACTGCAAATGTATTCAGCGATTATTGAGCCGGACGCGTCCGGATCATTTGTGGGTTCAAGCTATATGTTTGCAACCCCAAGAGACTGGGCTCGTTATGGACTTTTTCTATTGAATGACGGTGTCTGGAATGGTGAAAGAATCCTGCCCGAGGGCTGGGTTTCCTACTCCACAACTCCGACTCCCCTTGCTCCAAAAGGGGAATATGGGGCTCAGATTTGGCTCAACGCGGGGGAAAAAGGAAACATCAATAACCGGGATTTCCCATCTTTGCCCAATGATATGTTCTATCTGAGTGGCTTCAACGGTCAGATTGTAGCGATTATTCCCTCAAAAAATCTGATTGTTGTACGGATTGGTGCAACTCATAATTCCTCGGATTGGAATGTTGAAGAATTTATTGGCAATGTGCTGAGTTCCATAAAAAGCTAATACCGGCAAAAAAAGCGTATTTTAGATAAAGCTACTATGGTAGGCAGATCAATTTTCTGAGATTTTGATCTGCCTTTTATCTTGTCAAATCCTGGAAGAATGGGTTTTTCTCTATGACAGCCTAAATTGAGAAAGGCCATCAGTATTAACCTGGAGACACCTCCACCAGCGACTCGTGGAAAGTGCCTCCTCCTCCAAGATCGGTTGTTTTTTGAGAGGTCAGGGTATTAATGCCATCATATCCTTTTTCGGGATTTTCCCAGTAGATCCCTTCAGCGATAACAACACCCTTCTGTGCATCCAAGGTGACTTTGGCCTTGCGAATAGTCAGTCCCCGCTGGCTAATAATCTTTACCAGTCTGTCGGTTCTTATTCCCCTCTGTTCTGCATCTTCAGGATGGATTAGCAGAAAACCGCACTCATTGATATATCGATCTCCAAATGTGCTGTTAAGCAGTTCCCCTTTTGGTGGGACAATCAGCTTCAGGGGATATCTGCTTTTTAAATCCGGATTGTCAAATTCCCCTGTTGACAACAAACAGGGAACTCCAGGTTGATCAGGTGGTAAAAAACCGGAGACAAACGCGATCTTCGGTGCACTCTCAAGCCAATTCCGGGAATTCGCACGAATCGATTTTACATGGCACCCTGACTGGAAGGAGGCAAAATCAAAATCATCGGGCAAACCCTTTAAATCGGAAAGATAAGCCAGAATTCGATCCTCCAGGGTTTGCTTGAAGGGGGTATCGTCATATCCCATTTTATCAGCCAGGGTTTGAAAGAGGGTGAAATTATCTATCGCCTCACCCCTTGGCTTTATTACCGGTTCCGTCATACCCAAGTCGAAATTTCCATAGGCTTTGTAAAGATCCTTATTTTCGAATGATGTGGTGGCGGGTAGAACTAGATCCGCATATTTTGCGGTGGGCGTCATCACCTGTTCATGGACAATTGTAAACAGATCTTCTCGCTTGAGCCCTTGCTTAACCATGGACGCATCAGGGGCAACTGAAAGCGGGTTGCTGTTGAAAACAAACAGACCGTGTATTGCTGGTTTTAGCGCCGTCAAAGCATGACCCAGTTGAACCATATTGACCAGACGCGTTTTCCGTTCTGCCAGGGAGGTATGGTTAATTGTTTCGTCATTGCCACTAAATGCACCGCTGGAAAGCAATAGTCCCCGTCCCGGGCGTCCGTCGGGCAACCCCAGGATTGCTGCCAGACTACAGATGGTGCGAATTGACATGGCACCGCTGGTATTACGTGTTAGCCCGATTCCGATCCTGAAAAAGGTTTTGGGATGAGCAATCAGAAGATCTGCCAACCTGCCAATATCAGCTTCAGGAATACCCGAGATCTCTTCGATGTTTTCCCAGCTTACGGAGTCCACATGGGTTTTCAGAGCGTCAAATCCGGTGGTGTGTTCCCTGATAAAATCCTGATCCGCTTTCCCCCGGCCAATGATAGTTTTTATGATTCCCAGGGCTAACGCTGTATCTCCCGCCGGTTTAACCGGAAAATAATAGTCAGCTGCTTTGGCGGTCACATTGCGATAGGGATCGATAACAACCAGCCTGCCGCCTCTGCGTCGACTTTCCTGGATTATCGGCCAGAAATGGATATTGGTTACTTTTACATTAATCCCCCAGGCAATGATCACTTCAGCATCAGCCGCCTTGAGAGGGTCTGTTCCCGGACGGTTTCCCAGATGCGCCTGCCAGCCTGCACTTGCCGCCGATGAACAGATGGTATGATCCAATCGGGAGGCACCGTATCGGTGAAAAAACGGATTTCCGGCCGATCGACTGATGATGCCCATGTTTCCAGCGTAAGAATAAGGCAGCAGAGCTTCACCGCCATATTGCTCTTTTATCTCCTTGAGTTTTCCGACTAGAATCTGCCAGGCTTCCTCCCAACTGATGGCATCAAATTTTCCCGACCCTTTTGTTCCTGACCTTTTCATGGGATTCAATATGCGATCTTCGGATTGCACCCGCTCATGATAACGCCTCATTTTTCGACAGAGAAATCCCCGGGTGATTTCATGATCCGGATCTCCATCAAGTTTAATAATACGCCCCTCTTTTAGAGTGGCTACAATGGCGCAACTGTCCGGGCAATCCAGGGGACAGATGGTTTTTTTTATTTCGATCATTGTGTCAGTAGTCAGTGATTAGCATTTAGGGGTTGGCTTTTATAACATCAATCCAAGTAAGTAAGAATAATCCTATCGAATTGTCATGGCTTTGACTACCAGCATTAATGACAAACAGTACTCCGTAGACAAATAGACACTGTTGCTAAGAATCGTTTCTATCTTAATGGATAAATACCTGAATATTATTTCCTGCCCAAAAAGCACAAACAATAATATGCAAGATGCTATATCTTATTTGATCAAACATGACAAATGTCCTATTTCCTGTTTTGTATTTCCAATACACTAAACTCATAAACAGGATATTCGAATGATAGATAAATCAAAACAATTAACAGATTTTATTAAGTTATTTTCTCTGGATCAGGTATTCAGTCCGGAACTGATGGCTCATTTTAAGCTGGAAGAGCTGTCAAAAGGAACCAAACTCTGTGGTTTGGGGGAGCCGTTGGAGACATTTTTTCTCCTGGTGGAGGGTAAGCTAAAAATCTACACCCTTCAGGAAAACGGCAAGAAAATATTAATCCGTTTTTATCGACCGTTAAGCATTGTGGGAGATCTGGAATACCTGTCCCATTATCCTCCCAACGCCATAGTTGAAACACAAGAAGCATCCATATTGATATCGGTTCCCATGGAGATCATTCGAAACCATACCTATGATTGCCCCAAGTTTCTCAGGTTTGTCATCACCCAGCTGAGTCAGAAGCTCTATACCTATTCCAATGCCTCGGCCATGAATCTGGTCTATCCTTTGGAGAATCGAATCGCAAGTTACCTGTGGTCGCTGAGCAAAATTACTGACGATAAACAATTGGAAGAGATAAGAGTCAGCAGTCTGGAAGAGATGGCTAATCTGCTTTGTACCAGTTACCGGCATCTGAACCGGGTTCTTTGCCTCCTTGAGTCAAAACAGATCATTGCCAGGAACAGAGGAAAAATAAGAATTATTGATTTTGAAAAGCTGAACGACCTATCGGTGGGGTTGTTTGAATAGTATACAGAATCTGACTTTTAAGGTTCTTATCCAGTTTATCTGGGTAAGACATTTTTAATGAATATTACATTCATTTTTACAGGGTCTTCACAAAGGGGTTTCATGCTTCAGGGTTTGTCGTTTGCACTGGTTGCCGGACTGCTAATAAGCTTTCATAACGTTTTCATAACGCGCACCGGTGAAAAACTGGGTTTTTGGGAGACCACAACCCTGGTTCACGGTCTGGGTTTTCTGCTGGCATTGGTTATCCTGTTTATTACAGGTCGATCAGCCGGCAGTTCTATACGAGATGTAAACTATCTTTATGTCTTTGGCTGCCTGGTTGGAGTTCTGGTGGTTTTTTCGGTTATGCAGGGTGTTGTTCGTCTCGGAGTGATTTTTGCGGTGCCCATGATTATTTTTGCCCAGATCGTGGGATCAGTGATTATCAGCCGATTCGGACTTTTTGAAGAAAAAATGGTGATCCCAAGTGTTACCAATCTGGTTGGAATTATACTATTACTCATTGGTGCTGTGCTTTCCCAGATCCGAACTTAGGCAAAATCCTATTTCTCCTTGCCAGTCTTAAGCGAAAAAGTGAATAATCACTCAATAGATTGAGATCATCCGCGTTCCTTTAATCGCAACCCGATCACCCAGTCTTTTCACTTAAAAATCAGATGGCAAAGAACTTTCGATTCTGGAGAAAAATGAAGGAAAAAACAGAAAGCGACTTAACCAATAATCCCTGGGGAGACAAGCTGGTTCAACCGGAGAAAGCCCTCGATATGCTAAAACCCGGGATGACCGTCTATTTGAGCACGGGCGTGGCTGAGCCCAGAACACTGCTGAAACACCTAATCTGTTCGGATCGTTATAACATCTCCGATCTTGAACTGATTCAGATTTTTAGCTTTGGAGAAGCCATTTCAACCCGGGAGATCAGCTCACAAAAATACAGGTTAAAAACATTCTTTAAGGGCTGGATCGCGGATGAAGCTATCTCTTCCGGCAGGGTGGATCTGATACCCGGCTTTTTCTCCCAAATCCCTCACTTGATCGGTTCCGGTCAGATCTCCATTGACGCGGCCTTTATTCAGATCACGCCACCCAATGCTGCCGGATACTGCTGTCTGGGAATATCGATGGATGCAGCTCGGCAGGCCATAAAACGAGCGGATCTGGTTGTCGGTGAAATCAACGACCAGATCCCCCATACCTTCGGTGATACATTTATACCGATTTCCGATTTTGATTATGTGGTGCAGTCCGAAGAACCACCAATCTACTTCGATCGCATTAAACCGGCGGAAGTATTTGACCAGATAGCTGCCAATATCGCCTCCATTGTTGAAGACGGTAGTTGTCTGGCTTACTCCATCGGTCCTATTTTCGAAGCCTTGAGCAAACACTTGATGTCAAAAAGAGATCTTGGAATTCAAACTCCCTTTTTCACTGATGCCCTGATGGAGCTTTGTAAAAGCGGTGCAGTTAACAACCGGAATAAAAAAGTCTTCCGGGGTAAATCTCTGGCATCTTATGCATTAGGGACGCCGGAATTGATGAAATGGCTGGACAATAATCCCATGGTTGAATTTCAGAGTACGGAGGTTACCTTTAACCCGCTCACCATTGGTCAAAATCCAAAATTTCTGGCGTTAATCCCCTGCCGAAAGGTGGATATGACCGGACGAATTGTGTTGTTTTCAGGCAAAGCCAATACAGGAGCCACCCCTGGCGAAGTTGCCAATCTGGCCACTGCCGCCAGAATCTCCAGGGGCGGAATGACAATCTTCGCACTGCCCAGCCGCAATACGAAGGGTGAGAGCAATATTTTATATTCTGTTGAAAACCATGATGAACAATTTTCCATTAAAGAAGCAGTTGATATAGTGGTTACCGAATTTGGCGTGGCAAACCTCTTCGGGCGAAGCATTAGAGAGCGTGCCCAGGCACTTATCGAAGTTGCTCATCCCGATGACAGAAAAAAACTGGTGGAGATCGCTAAGGAGAAGAAGGTTCTGTACCAGGATCAGATCTTTCTGGCTGAATCCTCCCACCTCTATCAGTCAGAAATCCGTGAATCCCATACCTTTAAAAACAATCTGGAAGTGCGTTTCAGGGCTATCAGACCCTCAGATGAGGAACAGATGCGACGGCTATTCTATCGTTTTTCCGATGAATCTGTTTATTACCGGTATTTTACCCGTATTAAAAGTATGCCTCACTCCAAAATGCAGACTTATGTCAACGTGGATTATAGTCATGTACTTTCTATCGTAGGGTTGATAGGCCCTGCCGGAAAAGGTCAGATTATTGCCGAGGCACGCTACGTCAAGCATAAAGACAAACCATTTGGTGACATAGCGTTTGTTGTTGATGAAGAGTATAAAGGCGCCGGTATTGCCACTTATATGTACCGCTTGTTGACAAGGCTGGCGAAAGAGAGGGGACTGCAGGGATTTACAGCCAATGTGTTAGCCCGCAATACAGCCATGATGAAAGTCTTCGAAAAAGAGGGCAAGATCAAAGCCAAAATGGAGGGGGGGGAATACGAACTGACCATTATTTTTGACAAATAGAGACAAAAGAAACCCTGCCTGATTCATCGAGCAGTCAGAATGCTGACTATAATGGTCAACATTCTGACTGTTGGTTTATTCCTCTAACAATAACACGTCTAAGTAACTGTTTTATCATCTCTTTTAGTGCCACTCCCTGGCATTTTATTTGCAAGTTGCATTCTACGCTTTTTTACGATAATGAAACATTGGCAAGGTTTTTCCGACAGTGCCTTGGCGTTTGTCTGGTTTGTCCAATCCACCATTCTCATAAAGTTGAAACAAGTGATACTTATTAATTTTGGTATCATTTTTATTCATTCTTTTATAGATTAATCGCAAAACAGGAAAGCGCAAGATCGAAAATATCAGTTAATACCTCTCCAAAGCATATGGCAAGAGAAGCGGCTAACAGGATGGAGATTCATGCTGAAAATTACCAATCTTGAAACCACCTACAATGATATTATTTTAGCCCTGAAAGGGATATCCATTCAGATCAATCCGGGGCAGATCGTTACTCTGCTGGGAGCCAACGGGGCTGGCAAAACAACCACCATCAATACCATTTCAGGAATCCGCAACACTATCAATCTCAAAGTCGAGAATGGAGACATCGAATTTGAAGGGGAAAATCTCAACCATCGGGGTCCCCACGAAATTGTGTCAGCCGGTATCATGCAGGTGCCTGAGGGAAGACGTATCTTTGCCGAATTGACGGTAGACGATAATCTTAAAATCGGTTCCTACAGTTTGAGTGATCGAAAGCAGTTTAAAAAAAACCGCGCGATGATATTCGATTTTTTCCCCATTCTTTCCCAGAGAACCAATCAACTAGCCGGATACATGAGTGGAGGCGAACAGCAAATGCTGGCAATTGCAAGGGCATTGGTCGCAAGCCCAAAAGTCATCATGCTGGATGAACCTTCTCTGGGCCTGGCTCCTTTGGTAGTCAGGGAGATTTTCGATATCATCAGCCGAATCAATAAAGAGGAGGGAATCACCATTCTGTTGGTGGAGCAGAATGCCAATATGGCTCTCTCTATTTCCCACTACGGTTATATTATGGAAAATGGAAGGATTGTCATGGAGGGTTCCGGCAAAGAGCTGCAACAGGATGATGACATCAGGGAATTTTACCTGGGTCTATCCGAAACCGGGCAACGAAAGAACTATCGGAACATCAAACATTATAAACGACGAAAACGCTGGCTTTCATAGGGGGAAAGTTGAATCTGCTATTAGAGGTTTCTGAACTTTCCATCTGCTTTGGTGGAATAGAGGCATTAAAGGACGTTTCTTTTTCGGTTCGTAAGGGAGAGATTTATTCCGTTATCGGACCTAACGGCGCAGGAAAAACAACCCTCTTTAACTGCATCAATGGCATATACCAGGCTCAGAAAGGAAGTATTCTTTTCGAAAATCGGGAACTTCTTGGATTGAAGCCCCATAAGATTGCCCGGATGGGGATTGCCCGTGCCTTTCAGAATATTGAACTGTTCAAAGGCATGACCGTGTTGGACAATCTGATGTCGGCTCAGGGACACAGAATGAAGTATGGATTGCTGGGAGCTGCCATCTATCTGGGCAATTGTTCAGCCAACGAGATTCGCTGCAGGGATGAGGTTGAAGAGATCATCGAATTCCTGGATCTGCAGGATATGAGAAAGCTTCCGGTTGCCAGCCTTTCCTACGGCTTGCAGAAGAGAGTTGAGCTGGGCCGGGCCTTGGCCATGAAACCAAAACTTTTGTTGATAGATGAGCCCGTCAGTGGCATGAATGCCGAAGAAACCGAAGACATGGCACGCTATCTGTTGGACATAAATGAAGAGATGCACGTCACCATCATTCTGGTAGAACATGAGATGGGAGTTGTTATGGATCTGTCAAATACGGTCACCGTTTTGAACTTTGGACATAAAATAGCCGAAGGATCGCCCGAAGAGATTTCCCAAAATCCCGAGGTTATCAAGGCATATCTGGGAGAGCCCCAGTCAGCATGAGATTATCAATTAATTGAAGGGTAAAAAAACAACAATTGCCATAAACCATGGATAAACCCAATACCACTTACCCAAAACTCCTGATGGAAAAATCCCACAAATACCGGGATAGGGTAGCCATGCGGGAAAAGTATAAGGGAATCTGGCAGGAGATTTCCTGGAATAAATACCAGGAAAAAGTCAGATATCTGTCGTTGGGGTTAATGGAATTAGGTCTTAAAGCAGGAGATCATATTTCCATTCTGGCAGAAAACTGCCCGGAGTGGATATTTGCCGACCTGGCCGTTCAAAGCCTGCGTGGGATATCCGTTGGGATCTATCCCACCAATTCCAGTGACCAGGTTAAATATATTATCGCTCACTCTCAATCCGGCTTTGTATTTGCGGGTGACCAGGAGCAGGCGGACAAAATTCTGGCCATCAAGGAGGATCTCCCCGGACTTAAAGGCATCATTGTGATTAACATGAAGGGATTGCGTCATTATACAGATCCTTTTGTGATCAGCTATGATTCGGTTGAAGATCGGGGTTGTGCCGTTGACCAGTCTGATCCCCATCGGTTTTTAGAGTTGGTGAATCAAACCAAACCGGACGACATTGCTTTCCTGGTCTATACATCGGGAACGACCGGACCACCCAAAGGATGCATGATACCACATCGGAATCATATCAAAAACATTCATGGTATCAATGGGATTTTTCGCTTTACCGACAGGGATTCAGTTGTGTCCTACCTACCACTGTGTCATATCCTGGAAAGAAGCATCTCGGTCAGTATCCCTCTGGTTTGCGGCTATACCATTAATTTTGCAGAATCCATTGAAACGGTTCAGCAGAATATACAAGAAATTTCTCCTTCCTTTTTTGCCGCCGTTCCCAGAATACTGGAAAAAATGCACTCAACCGTGCTGATTAAACTACAGGACTCCACCTGGTTAAAGCGGTTTATGTGTAGCCTCTTCTTTCCTGTTGGTGTAAAGGTTGCCGAATATCGCATGGCCCGAAAACGGATTCCCCTGTACTGGCTGGCCCTGTACGGAATAGCGTATTTTTCCGTCTTCAGACCTCTCAAAGACAAATTGGGATTATTGCACTGCCGGTTGCTGATGAGCGGAGGGGCTCCCATTGCACCGGATATCCTGAAGTTCTATCATTCTCTTGGAGTGTTTGCGATTGAGATGTGGTCGCAAACCGAGAGTTGCGGCGGAGGAACCGGACCACATCATGAAGTAAAGCCCGGATCTGTCGGACAACCCATCTCATCAGTTCAATTAAGACTGGCGGCGGATGGAGAAATACTTTTGGACGCGAACAGTGTGTTTTCCGGCTATTATAGAGATCCCGAGGCAACCGCGGAAGTCATGAAAAATGGCTGGCTGCACACTGGTGATGTCGGGCGATTCGATGAAAATGGACATCTGTATGTTGTTGATCGTAAAAAAGATATCATCATAACTTCGGGAGGTAAGAATATTTCCCCTTCCGAACTGGAAAACGATCTCAAATGCTGCCCTTTCATCAAAGAAGCAATCGTTTTCGGAGACGGGCGTAAGTTTCTTACGGCTTTGATTCAGCTTGAATATGAGAATGTTGGAAAGTGGGCGCAGAGTAATAAAATCCCATATACAAATTACCGCAGTCTTGCCGGAAACAAGGATGTGTATGAATTGATACAAAAAGAGTTGGAAAAAGTGAATAAGAATCTTGCCAGGGTGGAGCAGATAAAAAAGTTTATTATTCTCAAGAAGGAGTTGGATCAGGATGATGAAGAACTGACCGCTACTCAGAAGGTAAAACGTAAGGTGATTGAAAAACAGTTTCAAAAAGAGATTGAAGAGATGTACCGGCAAACCTGAGGCTGAAAAAAAGGAAAAAATGGAAAGAGCGATTGATATTCTGTTTAGTGGATTGTCCATGGGGTCCATATACGCATTGGTAGCCCTTGGTTTTGTTTTAATTTTTAAATCCACGGGAATTCTCAATTTCGCGCAGGGCGAACTCTGCATGATCGGAGCTTTTGTTTGCTATTATTTTGCAACTAAACTCGGCATTCCTTATATTCTGGCGTTTTTGGCTGCGATTGGTATCGGCAGTGTAACGGGAGCTCTCATTGACCTTCTCCTGTTCAGAAAATTGGTAGGCCAACCCATCCATTCAACCATTCTCGTAACAATCGGGTTGGCCAGTATCCTGGTTGCCCTCAGCGGTTTAATCTGGGGGCATGATACGTATGCCATCCAATCTCCCTTTATTGGGAAAACCCTGGTGGCGGGAGGAATGGTATTCTCCCAAGCTTCGGTTGCTACCATAATCGTATCAGTCTTTCTCTTCGGATTTTTTATCCTGTTTTTTAAAAGATCCATGCTGGGAATTGCGTTGATGGGAACTGCTGAGGACTCCGACACGGCAGGGTTAATGGGGATCAATGTAAAAAAAATGCGGATGTTCGCCTGGATATTGGGCGCTTTTGTTGCCAGTGTCGCCGGAATATTTCTGGCTGAGCAGAGTTTTGTTCATGCCGGTATGAGTCATGTTGGCATCAAAGCGATGTCGGCTGCCATTCTGGGTGGAATGCAAAGCATCGGGGGCGCTATCATTGGTGGAATTATTGTCGGATTGATTGAGAGTCTGGCTGCCAGTTTTTTAACCGGACTGGAGATCGGCGGTTTTCACTTTGGAGATGTCAAGGATGTGACAGCGTTTGTGATCATGATTCTGGTGTTGATGATTCGACCCCACGGTATTTTTGGCAAAAAAGAGGTGGAGCGAGTTTAAAAAAGGAGATCCCGGATGGGCAGAAATTTTAAAGTGAGTTACAGGGAAGACATGGCTCTCCTGCAAAACCAGGGGCAGAAGACTTGGCTGATGATACTGGTTCTGATGCTGATCGTTGTTCCGCTGTTTCTTACCAGATATCAGCTGAGCATACTCAATGAAATGAGCATCGCCATTATTGGTGCCTTGGGATTAAATCTTCTGATTGGTTATACGGGTCAATTGTCGCTTGCCCATGGCGCTTTTGTAGCAATTGGAGCGTATTCGTCCGGAATTATCACCGGCAAACTGGGACTCCCTTTCCTGGTGTCTCTGCCTCTATCCGGATTGATCGCTGCGTCCCTTGGGTTGATTATCGGAATTCCCTCGTTGCGTTTAAAAGGTTTGTATCTGGCCTTGGGCACTTTGGCGTTTGGATTTGTGATAGAATATATTTTACAGCATTGGGATTTTACTCAGGGTGACCTAGGAATGGCAATAAAACAGATTTCCATTTTTAATTGGACAATCAAATCACAACTACAATATTTTTATTTATATGTTTCCCTGGCTTTCGGTGCTGTTGTGGTGACCAACAATCTTGTTCGCAGTAAGATTGGAAGGAGTTTTCTTGCCATCAGGGACAGGGATGTTGCGGCTGAAGCCATGGGGATATCTACTACCAAATATAAGGTGATGGCTTTTGCGTTAAGTGCTTTCTATGCAGGCTTGGCAGGGTGTCTGGCAGCACACTTTAATCGCTGGATTGTCCCGGGCAGTTTTGATATTTCATTGACCATTTCGGCAATTGCCATGATAATTGTAGGAGGGTTGGGTACAGTTTTAGGGTCAGTTCTTGGAGCTATTCTGATTACAGGAATTCCGCATATTATTACTTATTTTATAGATGTATTGAAGGGGTCATATCCGGCTTTGAGCGGCTTTATCGTGGATTTCAAGCTGGGTATTTTTGGGCTGGTGATCATCGCAACCTTACTTTTTGAACCGAGAGGATTGTATGGGATTTACCAGCGGATTAAGGTCTATTGGAAAACCTGGCCATTTAAGTATTAATAGTGTTTTTGGTTCTGCTTGCGCTTGTGATTTGGTAACAGGTTTATAACCATTGGCCGGAATGTTTTGGCTTTTCTGTTTTACATCTTCACCATCAGGAAATCTTAAAAGATTTCCAATTTTGTGCAAATATGGATTGAATTCCGGTGACGGACATGATGCAAATCCCTACACCCAAATTCAATCCAAAAAATGGAGGAGTGCCATGAAGGGAAAAACTATTTTTATGTGCCTGTTTTCTGCAATCCTAACCTGTTTATTTATCAGCAACTTGTCCGCAGGAGAAGTACGGGGAGTAACGGACGATGAAATCAAAATTGCCTGCCTGGTGGATTTTTCAGGTCCCGGTAAATATGCAGGTCCTGCATTAGCCTTGGGAGCACAAACATATATAAATTATGTTAATGATCAGGGTGGGGTTCATGGCAGGAAAATCAATTTAATTATTGAGGACAACGGTATCATGCCCAATACCACCCTGGCTGCAGCCAGAAAGGTGATTTATAAGGACGAGGTATTTGCCATCGGTTTTAATCTGGGAAGTGCCGGTTCAAGTGCCATCATTCCCCTGAGTGAAGAAAACGAATCGGTTTTAATGCCCCATGGCGCCAACAGAAGATTTTATAATCCGGGCAACAAGTGGGTATTTGTCCCTTTTGCCACTCAGTACAATATGGGATCGCGGGCAATGGAATTCATCCTCAGGGAAAAAGATGCAAAAGCACGGGTCGGGGTTATTTACCAGGATGATGATTATGGCATCGATGGTCTCGACGGAGTAAAAGCCGCAGCCAAACATTTGGGAGCCGTCATTGCCGCGGAGGCGCCTTATAAAATCGGAACCATCGATCTTTCAGCCCAAATGCGAATCATGAAGGATGCAAATGTTGATTGGATCATCGCCTGGACCTACCTGCCTCAAACAGGTGCCATCATGAAGGCGAAAACCCAGATGGGATGGAATGTTAACGTTATCGGTCCGAATACAACCGCATATCGCCAGATCTTTCCAATTCTCGGGAAACTGGCCGATGGGTATATGGCTGTAACACCTTATGTTCCCTGGGAGGATACTCCTGAAAGAACAAGAGAAATACTAAAGAAATATGGTGTGTTCGAAAAAGTTTCTCAATCACCTTACCCTGCTCCCTTGTTTTTCGGATCTTGGACCTATTTTGCCGCCATGGTTGAAGGTTTAAAGCTTGCAGGACCAAACCTGACTCCAGAGACTTTTATCAGCGGCCTTGAGAAGGTCACAAACCTGGATGTAGGCGGCATGTGCCCCAATATAACCTTTACACCGAGTCGCCATGTCGGTTATTTTTCATCTCTTGTGGTTCAGGCGGACGCTCAAAACAACAGGTTCATCATCGTCAGTCCCATTAAAGAGCCGATCACACCTCAAGACTGATATCCCTTAATATAATTGGTCTAAAACAAGTGGCAGGGTGATTTCAGCTAGCCCCCTGCCACCGTTACTCAGACTATAAACAAAAAGCCTCTAATCAACGCGAACCTCTTTCAGAGATTCATAATAATCCAGAGATTCCGGATTCTTCAAGGCGTCTTTGTTTAAAATTGGTTTTCCTTCAATTGCTTTCTTGACTGCCAATTCCACTTTTTTCATGTTCAGGGTGTAGGGTATATCGGGAACCGCCAGTATCTTGGCCGGGACATGCCTGGGAGAGGCGTTGGTTTTTATCGTCTGCTTGATCCGATTGACCAGATCATCAGTCAACTCCGCTCCTTCCACCAGTTGCACAAATAATATCACCCTCACATCATTCTTCCAGTTCTGTCCGACAATAACGCTGTCGGCGATCTCCTTGAATTGTTCAACTTGACGGTATATTTCAGCGGTTCCGATTCTAACACCGCCTGGATTGAGGGTTGCGTCTGATCTGCCGAAAATAGTAACTCCTCCCCTGTCATTAATCTCAATAAAATCTCCATGCCGCCATACATTGGGATATATGGAAAAATAGGCATTATGATATTTTTTCCCGTCAATATCATCCCAGAAATAGATTGGCATCGATGGGAATGGAGCCGAACATACCAGTTCCCCTTGCTGGTTGATAACCGGCTCACCCTGGTCATTATATGCTTCAACTTTCATGGCCAGGCCTCTGCATTGAAGTTCCCCGGTGTAAACTGGCCCAATAGGATTTCCCAGGGCAAAACAGCCGTTTAGATCAGTCCCACCGGAAATAGAAGCCAGCTGCAGTTCCGATTTAATACTATTATAAACAAACTCAAATCCCTCAACCGACAGGGGAGATCCCGTGGATAACACGGCTCTCAATGGTGACAGATCATATTCATCCTTGGGGCTGATGCCTGAACTCATTAAAGCACTGATATACCCGGCGCTGGTACCAAAAACGGTGATCTTTTCATCTTGAGCCATTTCCCACAATGCCCCTGGATGAGGGTGAAAAGGATTGCCATCAAACAGCACAAGAGTCGCTCCCACCGATAAAGAACAGGTCAACCAGTTCCACATCATCCAGCCGCAGGTCGTAAAGTAGAAAATGGTATCGTCTCTCTTCAGATCCGTGTGGAGCATCAATTCTTTCATCTGATGTATCAAGATACCACCCGAACTCTGAACCATACATTTGGGCAGACCGGTTGTACCTGACGAATACATGATATACAGGGGGTGTTCAAAGGGAAGTTGTTCAAATTCTACTTCCAGATCGGTTTTGTCACCCGCAAACTCTTTGTAATGAACCGCATTGGGAATATTGGAAATGTCAGCCGATTGGCGAGTGTAGGGTACTACTACCACTCTTTTGATGGAGGGAAGATCTTTCAGAATATCGGAAATCCGTTCCAGTGAATCAATCTCTTTTCCCTTGAAAAAGTATCCGTTTGCGGTGAATAAAACTTTGGGCCTGATCTGTCCAAATCGGTCTAAAACGCCCTTAATACCAAAATCGGGTGAACAGGAAGACCAGGTTGCTCCGATGCTGACTGCTGCCAGCATGGCAATGATGGTTTGTGGCATATTAGGCATAAACCCGACAACCCTGTCACCGATGTTTACCCCGGAATCCTTTAACGCTTTTGCTACCCTTGCCACTTCGTTATTTAATTCCCCATAGGTCAACCTCGTTGTCGGTTGGCTTTCACTCTTGAATATCAAAGCCGGTTGATCATCTCTATAACGCAACAGGTTCTCGGCAAAATTCAGTTTTGCACCCGGAAACCATTTTGCACCGGGCATTTTATCCAAATCGTCAACAACCCTGTCATAAGACTTGGAGTGTTTTACCTCTGCAAATTCCCACATCAATCTCCAAAAATCGGCAATATTGTCAACTGACCACTGGTAAAGTCCCGGGTAATCCTTAAAATTCAGGTTGTGCCTTTCATTTACCAGCTTCATAAACCGCATCATGTTCGACCTGCTGATCTGTTCTTCGCTGGGTGTCCATAGTAGTTTGGTCATGAGTGATCTCCCTGAGAATTATTGTTACGGATAATCCGAATGAGCAGTCAGTCGTTTAGAAAGCATTAGCAAGCTTTTCTCTTTTTATCAATTAGTTCTTCAAATAATTGCGTCCGGGAAAGAGTAAATTGACAAAGCTGTATTTCCCAATAGATTTGAGAGAATAGGGAACATTGTGTACAATTGATTCGGCTGCCAGTATCCCACTTTGAACTGCAGGACCGATGCCCTCTCCCATGTCAAAGGTTGCCAGACCGGCGGCATCACCTATCAGAAAGCTGTTATCGACCCTGAATGTAGTAACATTACTGCGCAGGTAGTAATTGTGTCCCTTTGGATTGTATGAGTGGTTCTTAATCAATCCCAGGTTTTCCAGTTTTTTAGTAAGCAGATTCCAGTGGAAGCGGATGGTTTCTTTCCTTCTCTTCAAACCCATTATTTTTCCGCCAACACCCATATTCACAAAACCGCCGTTTTTGGGGACATACCAGGAATAGCCGGGAAGTCCATTGTCGAAGTACCAGAGATAACAGCGGTGGTCATAAATCGGATATTGAAATTCCTCCTCCAAGGTGGTGATCATCCGCTCCTTTGCTCTTGGATTGGCGGTTTTGAAGAGTTCATGATAAACGCGACAGCCAGTCCCTCCAGCTCCCACAAGATAACGGCATTTAAACTTGCCATCCAGCACATAGGCTCCGTTTTGTCGTTCAATGGTGTTCACCTGGTGTTGATAAAGGCTTACCCCGGAACGTTGCACTAACCAGTTATCCAGTTCATAACGACGAATAGCAAATTGTTTTGTGGGAACAGGGATTTTGAAACCTTTAAAGTGGAAATACAACCTGTCAAAATAGGTTAAACTGTGGCAATAGGTCTGCGCCGTGATATTTAAATCCTTCAGGACTTTGGGCGTGATCCAGCCTGCGCACGGCTTTAACCTCGGAAACATCTGCTTGTCCAAGAGAATAACCTCTATTCCCATCTGCCTTAATTTCCAGGCGCAGGTTGATCCGGCTGGTCCAGCTCCGACAATAATAGCTTCCGATTCTAGCATGACAAAAAGTTGATAATATATTTTTTGTACACTTTAATACTGCCCAATAGATGACTTCACGAGATTCGGCAGATTGGTTGTGTTCTGCGAGTCTTCGCTTTAGTCATTACAATCTGCCATAGTTGGAGATCGCGACAGCGGAATCCCGCGGCGGAGCTCAGTAAATAGAAGCGCCACATGCGATAAAAGCGGTTACTGTAATTCTTCTTCAATCTAGGCCAGGCTTTTTCAAAATTTTCGTACCATGCCATCAGCGTTTTATCGTAGTCCTCCCCGAAATTGTGCCAGTCTTCCATAATAAAAAGTCCCTCCATTGCCTTGCCAATTTGAGCAATTGAAGGGATCATCCCGTTCGGGAAAATATATTTATCCGACCAGGCATTGGTAGCTGTTTTGCTCTGGTTTCCGCCAATGGTATGGATAAAGGCAATTCCGTCATCCTTCAAAGTCCTGTCAACCTGCTTCATATAGGTATGGTAATTCTTATACCCTACATGTTCGAGAACTCCTATTGATATTACCCTGTCGAATTTTCCTTTTATATTTCGGTAATCCTCCAGGCGGATATCGACAGGTAGTCCTTTACAAAGTTCCTGTCCCAGTTTAACTTGCTCCTTGGACACGGTCAACCCGGTGACTTTTGCGCCATATTTTTCTGCAGCATACTTGGCAAAGGATGCAAAGCCGCAACCAAATTCAAGAACGGTCATTCCGGGTTCAAGACCGATCTTCTGACAAACCAGTTCCAACTTGGCTTCCTGGGCTTCATCCAAAGTTTTAGCGTTTTTCCAATAACCGCAGGTATAGAGCATACGTCTATCCAGCATGGCTTTGTAGAGATCATTTCCAACATCGTAATGCTCTTCTCCCACCTTATAGACACGACTTCTACTCTGCATATTGAATAGTCGCGATTTTACATGATGCCAGATGATCCTCCAATTCTCCCTGGCATACTTTTCTATACCGTATCGAAAAATGCGTTCAAAAAACTGGTCCAGCTTGTCCGAATCCCACCAACCATCCATATAGGATTCTCCGGCTCCTAATGATCCTTCCATTAAAATACGTTCGTAGAATTTTTCATTTTTGATCTTCAAATCCCACGAATTCTTCCCTCCGACGGAAATCCCGGCTTTTCCCAGTATTCCGACAACATTTTCCTTAAAATTATTAATCGCCATGATAACAAACTCCCAAAAGCTTTAATATTTATTGAGGAATGAGAATTAATATGGATTGCAAAAAAAACCTATGTTATCAATTATTAAGAAACCGGAAATAGTATAATATGAACTTGAAAAGAGGTCAAGGAGTCTGTTTAACCCGGACAGTAACCTGAAAAGGATTGCTCCATTGTCATTTTTTTTGGGCTTATGTATAATAAACACGAACAAAAAGAAAATCTGATCTTGTAACTCATTATAATTTTTGCGGTTTGACATTGAAGGGAAAAGTTGAGTTTTTTCCTTCCAATCCTTTTCCAAGGGGGCATTATGATTACGGTTAAGAACATCCTGGTTCCGACAGACTGCTCCGAATCGTCTGTAGATGCAGCCAAATACGCTGTAAATTTTGCAAAACAATTTAAAGCACACCTGACCTTACTTCTGGTAACCGCCACAGAACCCCTGGCGGTCTTAAACGATTACGGTTATTTTTCACCGGAACTTCATCAAAAGCTGGTCGTTGAATCGAGTAAACGAGCTGAAGACCAATTACGTGCTTTCTGGGAATCAGTAGCAGATCCTGAGGTTGAAGCCAAACTTGTCAATGTCAAGGGAGATCCCTTT
This sequence comes from bacterium, assembly GCA_018829445.1. Taxonomy (GTDB): domain Bacteria; phylum SAR324; class SAR324; order XYD2-FULL-50-16; family XYD2-FULL-50-16; genus JAHJTV01. The sequence continues at coordinate 79,842 of JAHJTV010000018.1, read as the reverse complement.
ACGGAGATTATTCACTATGCCAAGGAGAATACCATGGATATTATTATCATGGGAACCCACGGGCATACCGGCATCAAGCACATATTGATGGGAAGCGTTGCGGAAAAAGTGGTGCGATACTCTCCATATCCCGTATTAACAGTCAAACAAGAGGGATATAAATTTGATGTGGATGAAGCATAATAGTGGATTTTTGAAAAAAGGATAGTGATCGTTCGAGTAGGTTTTGCTTTCTCGCAGATTAGCGGTTAACACCAGCTTGCACGACCATCGATTTTTTGAATCGATATTGACGACGGGTATCAATAAAAAAAAGGATTTGATTACAAGTCGTTAACTGTGAGCAGTAAGCTGTAGATGCAAACTTCACATTGCTAACAGTTAACCGTCCTTTTAAAAGATGGAAACAACGGATAAGGTCCATAAAACAGGCTGGTTTCAGCGCGTCTTTGTTAACCGCAACATATTTAATCTCTGGGTGGGACAAATTATCTCCCAGTCCGGAGATTCCATCTTTGAGATTGGCCTACTCTGGTTGTTGCTTGAACTGACCGGATCCAATGCCATTACCGGAATGGTGGCCATGTCCGCCTATCTGCCGACATTGATGTTCGGTCTTTTCAGTGGCGCCCTGGTGGATAGGTTTGATCGCAGGCGATTAATGCTGTTCTCAGATGCAATCAGGGCTGTGATTATTCTTTTCATTCCTTTATTGTACTGGCTGGATGGTTTAAACGGCTTGATGCTGGGGATTATTACCTTTATCCTGGCGTCGTTTAATTCACTTTTTAATCCTGCCAGGGATGCCTTGGTTGGGCAGCTGATCAAGCCGGAGGAACAGTTAGCTGCCAACTCGATGATTCAAACTTCCTGGCAATATGCTATGTTTATCGGCCCCGCCGTGGCCGGTATCCTCCTGGCAATCGTCGGCGAGGTACACCTGATCAGTCTGGATGCGCTGACATTTCTAGCCTCTTTTTACTTCATCTATAAAATCAAAACCAATAAAACCGGTGCTTCCATGCGCCTGAAGAACCTTCCGCTGGAATTCAAGGCAAGCTGGAAGGATATGATTGAGGGATTAGGTTATGTGAAAAAAGATCGGCGTATCGGGGCGTTGTTACTGTTCACGGCGGTTGACAATTTTGTGCTTATGGGACCTGCCATTATTGGCGCCCCGATTTTTGTACGTGAGATTCTAAAAGAGGATGCCAGCAGTTACGCTTTTGTTCAGGTGGCATATGCCGTGGGCATGGTTTTGGGAACTATCTTGCTGAGGAGATTTGGAGGAGCTCTTAGAAAAAGTCAGCTCATCCAGTGGGGTGTCATTCTGGATGGAATTACCTTTGTACCCCTGTTCTGGGTGACAAGTTTCAGCGAGATGTTTATCACCATCACCATTCATGCCATGGCCATCCCCATGATTATAGTCGCCCGACCCAATATTATCCTCACCATAGTGCCTTCGGAAATGCAGGGAAGGGTTTTCAGCCTGATGTCGGTCTGTGTTTTTGGTCTTACTGCCCTCTCCATTGCTCTGACAGGTATTATCGCGGAAATAATTCCCATGAATGTCATCTACCTGGTTATAGGGATTATAGCAGCGAGTACCGGAACCTTCGGTTGGTTCATTAAGGAATTCCGGGAATTGAAGTAATACGATATTATCGAATTTATCTCGGAAATAACCCACTCCCAACTACCGCAAAAACACGATTAAAAACATAAGTTTAAGCGAAAAGAGTCAATTTCGGTCCCTCCCCTTAATCTCTCTCTTCTCTTGCATAACTAATCTGTTTGTTTCTTATTCATTCAATTAAGGGCACCTTGAAAAATTTAAGGTGCTGTAATAATAAAAGAATGCTGTTGTTTTATTCGTCATATTTGTTATTATTGAAGCTTACGCACAATAGGGAAACAACGGGCCAAATTTCATATTGGTATAATGAATCTTGTCTACAATATGTGTCGCTATATTCAATTACACCGAATAAAGGCATGTTGCTAGGATCAGTGCATCCAAAGACTACGGACCAAGGAAAAAATCGATAAAACTGATACTGAATAGGAAACAGTTCTCAACTCATGGACCAGTTTATGGAGTCTTTTGCGCTACTATTGTGAGTGCATGTATTCAGTTTTTGCAAACATGCGCAGAACTTAATTTATCAAGGTGCCCTAAAACGATATCAGCACAGATCCAGCGAAACAAATTATCCTGTTAATATCAGGATTACTGTTGATTTTAGTGCTTTAATGGACTAGGTTCTATTTATTGAAGATATTGGGGTATAGCTGCCTGGAGAAGAAAATCAGATATCGTGAGATCGTTTTCTTCGGGCTTGTCAGGAATACAGACAACCGGTCTAACAACCATTCCACGAGAAAACTCAATGATTCGAAAATGGGTCCTTTTTATGGTTCTGCTTAGCTGGGCTTCTGATTTAACAGCAACAGAGCTTAGATTTAACACCCGCGATTTTTACCCTTTCAGCTATCAGGTGAACCAAAGGGTGTCGGGCCCTGTCGCTGATATTATCAGGGAGGTCTGTAAGCGGATCGATATTACCTGTTCCTTTAAACTGATGGATTGGACTCTGGCTCAGAAAGAGGTGCAGGAAGGTAAAGCCGATGGCCTGTTTGTAGTCGGCTGGAACAGACAACGCGCCGATTGGCTTCTCTTTTCTCCGCAAATTCTCAAAACTGAATATGGTTTTTTTATGGCTGCCGGGAACATTGTACAGTTTAAAGAGAACAGGGATATCGCAGGGTTCCGCGTTGGAGTTTACGGGCCGTCCAACACCTCCAGGCTGCTGAATGAAATCCATGATAAGATGTCCAGGGATCAAACCATAAAACCGATTGAGATTGACTTGCGACCGGATGAAGTAGAACTCCTAAAGGATTTGAATTCATCCAACCGCACCATAACCGCTGTTTACTCCAACAAGGATGTCGGCAATGCCATCAAGAAAAAACTAGGGTTGATTAATGTCCTCTATGCCGGGACTCAGAAAAAACTGGATTATTTTATCGGCTTCAATAAAAAAACCATTGATAAAAAACTGCTGTTCCGTTTTAATTCGGAATTCATCAAGCTCTACAAAAGCGGTTATGTGAAGAAAACTCTGGATTTTTACGATATTGAGCAGGGCGTCATTGAGCCCCACATCATCAATTACTATTCCCAATAAGCAGTACCGGATATAACAACCTAAAGGCCGAAAAACAGGGATCAGCTATTCTACAATCAGATCAAACGTTCCTTGTTTGATCGGACCCGAAGCGCTATCATGGAAAATTTCGATCTCCCAGGTACCTTTTGAAGGAGGTGCAAAACTAATCCAGGTCCGGTATCGAATTGAGCCTTTAACGTCCAATTTGCCTGACGTTCTCTTTGTTTCTCCCTCCAGATTATATCTTAAGAAGATCTTTTCTTTAGCTCCAACGGGAACCAGGTATGCCATCCAGATATAGGCAGAATCACCCATCCTTATTTTGTGAAAAATATCAGGGGCAGAACCATCAGCTTTCAATTCGCCGAATTCAATGATTTCGTTCTTGCACTCATATTTTGAGCTTCCTTCTCTGTGCACATCCCTGCAGATTTTCGATTCCATCAGAATAACGCCAGTTCCTTTTCCGTTATTATAAAAATCAACAACTCTTAAGGCTTCATCCGGAGTAGGAATATCCTGAGAGAAAATCGTTCCGGGAATGAAAGCAAAGATGAAAAGAGTCAGTATATTAAATATTGTTTTACCCATTTTGATTCTCCAATCAAGTTTTAAAAAAAAGCAATCCATTGAACAAGCACAAAAACTTTTTTTGACTCGTTGAGATAAATTATCCCGACCTGCTTCAAGTTTTTCAAGACCATTCTTCAAAAAACCCTGTAAAATAGCTTGATTACTGGTTTCAATAAAAAATAACAGTCTTTTTTTCAAGTTACTTTCAGATTTTGTCCATTCTTAACCTTTTCCATTGACAGCATATCATCTAATTTCTATGGTGTGGAAAATTTGAAGGGAACAATTATTCAATAGTTTATCTAAAAATTACAGATGGCTAATAAAATAAATCTCTCTGCGGATGTTATTATTGTCGGTTCGGGACCGGGAGGGGCAACCGTTGCCAAGTATCTGGCGGACTCGGGGAAAAAGATTCTTTTGTTTGAAAGGGGAAGAGATCACCGTAATAAGTGGTATTATGGGACGTACCCGGGAGCGATGCTCTATTCGGAAAAGATGAGCCTGTTGTTTACGAAAGAGGGATTAAACATAATAGCTCCGAACATGCTGGGAGGAGCAACCAGCATGTTTGCCGGCTGTGCTGCCCCACCGCCGTCCTGGCTTAAAGATAAATACGGACTTGATCTTGATAAAGAGGTGGCAGAAACCGTTCAGCAGTTGAATATTCAACCTCTGGCCGAGAAATTCAGGGGTAAGGCCTCAACCCGAATTGCAGAATCTGCCGGAAAACTGGGATATGACTGGTATGCCCAGCCGAAATTTATGACTCCCGCCAGAACAAAAAAGGGAGAACACCAGTTTAAGTGCGGTGCTTCCTGTATGCTGGGATGTGCCTGCGGAGCTAAATGGAATGCGGCTGAATGGGTGGATGATGCGGTTGCCAGCCAGGTTAACTTGAGAACCCGGGCAAACATCTCCAAAGTGTTGATACAAAACGGTACCGTTACAGGTGTTGAAGGACATCTCCAAGGCAAGAAATTTACGGCGGAAGCAGATACGGTCATTCTGTCCGCAGGCGGACTAGGATCACCTCGGATATTGCAGCGATCGGGATTCAAGGATGCCGGAGTCGGTATGACAATGGATACCACGGTGATGGTATATGGTTTCACCAAATACAGCGGTACAGGAATGGAACCTCCCATGACCTGGTCCTGGGAGAATGATGATGCCGGATACATGTTATCAACCCTAACGGATCCCTGGCTTCTTTATCCGCTGGTAGCCATCAGAAAGGGGATTGGCCCTGCTATTCGCTGGCTTCAATGGCATAAGATGCTGGGAATTATGATCAAACTTAAGGATGATGTTGCCGGTGGAGTTTTTCCCGATGGCAGTATCAGCAAACCTTTAACCAAGGGAGATGAAGAAAGCTTAAAACATGCAGAAAACATCTGTCACAAGATTTTGTTGGAAGCAGGTGCTAAAAAAGAGACTATTTTCATGACTCCTCAAAGAGGCACTCATCCAAGTGGAACAGTAAGAGTCGGGGAATTGTTGGATAAAAACCTGCAGACTAGTATCAAAGGGCTATATGTCTGTGACGCCAGTGTGTTTCCCGAATCTTTGGATCGACCGACGGTTTTGACAATTATCGGGTTGGGAAAACGATTGGCAAAACACTTACTGGCGATGGATTGATCATCAACTCAACTTGTCAGGCGCATCTTTATCCTGGAAATTGATCAGCCAAGATGCTTTTCAAGAATATCGATTAGATGGGAGAAGGATATCGGTTTAGTGATGTAGCCATCCATACCCGCATCCAGACAGTTTTTCTTGTCACCATCCATCGCCTTTGCTGTTAAAGCAATGACCGGTAAATGAGCGGTCGCATGCCCTTTAATTCCTTTCTCACGTATTATGCGCGTTGTTTCAAGTCCGTCCAGACCGGGCATTAAGCAATCCATCAGAATCAGGGAATAGGACTCGGTTTCGAGAGTTTTTAAAGCTTCATTACCACTGGTGGCAAGATCCACTTTATAACCCAGTTTTCCCAGCATCTCCTGCACGACCAGTCTGCTTATTCTGTCGTCATCCACCACTAAGATTTTAAAATCATCCAGGCTTAGAGCTCTATCAGGCTGAGCTTTCTCTTTGACGGGAGCCAAATTCTTATGATTGTTTTTCCCTAATTCTAAAACAAACCAGCATTTTGTTCCGGCTCCCTCTTCACTTTCAATATGAATCTCTCCCTGCATCAGCTCAATGATTTTCTTGACGATGGTTAATCCCAGCCCTGCGCCACCCTGCTTTCTGGTGGTAGTGCTATCAACCTGTGAAAATGATTGAAATATCAACGGCATATTTTCTTGTGAAATTCCGATCCCCGTGTCAGTCACCTCGAACTTCAGAGATACTTTATCCTCAGTTTCTCCAAAAAGAGTTACATTCAGTTTTATATGGCCCTTTTCAGTAAATTTCTGTGCATTGGAGAGGATATTGGAAAGCACCTGACCTAGTCGAATTGGGTCTCCAACAACATATTCGGGAATAGAATCCTGGATGTGATAATCAAATTTCAGACCTTTAATGGCAATGGATCCTGAAACAAGATGGATAATGTTTTCGATCGCTTTTCGCAAATCAAAGTTCACTAAATCGATATCATATTTATTTGCTTCGATGCGGGAAAGATCCAGTACATCATTCAAGATTTTTAACAGGGCATTCCCCGAATGGGAGATGGTTGTTAAATATTTTTGCTGTTGTTCATCCAGTTTTGTTAGCAGCAAAAGCTCTGTTAACCCCAACACACCATTCATTGGTGTTCTTAACTCGTGACTCATATTGGCCAGGAAATTACTCTTGGCAACATTTGCTCTTTCTGCCGCTTCCTTGGCATGCAGCAGTTCCTGTTCAAATACTTTTCTTTTGGAGATATCGATCAATATCCCTCTCAATCCAACAGGAACACCATTCTCGATTATTTTACGGGAGTAGATGAGAACCGGAACCTTTTCTCCCGATTTGGTTAGAAGCGTATATTCGTTACCGAGTGGCTCTTCATTGTTCAGGATTCGAAAAACATTGTCGGATATTTTATTTCCGTCTTCCGCAACAAACAGGTTGGAGGCGTTAAAACCGGCTTCCAGGTCTTCTTTGCCATAACCTGTCAGTTTAAATCCCTGTAAGTTGGAATAGGTGATGTTACCTTCCATATCAAGCTCATAGACCGATTGTGGCAACAAATCAGCCAAGTGCCTGAATCTTTCTTCGCTGGAACGGAGTTTTTCTTCAATCTTCTTCCTGTCAGAAATCTCCTGTCTCAGTTCCTCAACCGTTTTTAAAAGCTCCAGCGTCCTGGCTTCAATGCGTGCTTCCAGATTAACATGAGCTCTCTGTAGGGCTTTTTCAGTATTCTTCCTGACATCCATCTCTTTTTGCAGCTGAGAGTGTTCTCCATTTAACTCTTGCCAAAATCGAATCCTGATAGATTCATAGAAAAAAGAAAAGATTGTGATCAGTACAAACACACTGAGAAATCGGATTTTAAAATGAAGTTCGTATATTTTCTTGGCAAGTAACAAATCGGGAAACAGGAGCAGGGCCAAACAGGCAGAAAAAACGATGACAATCCAGATGATGCCCTCATCTCTTCCAAGGAAAGAAAAAGCAATGAGAGGGAAGCAGAGTATCCAGAGGGATGCGAATCCGTCCATACTTCCCTGGTGAAACCAGTACAAGATCAGCAGAGCAAATAGTCCGCTTGAGATCCTGTAAATGATTAACCCCTTTTTAAGCCTTCTTAGAATAAAAACAGCCAGAATCAATCCACAAACCATGGCGATGTTCTGACCGCCGTTTCCCAAATTACCCAAAGCCAGATGTACGATTCCAAAAATCAGGTAGGTTGGAATAGCCAGGAGTAGAAAAAAAGAGAAAATCTGCCTTTTCCTTGATTCCTCCAGGTCAAGTTTGTGCCGACTGATGATAAATCTGGGAATGGATATCCTTCGTCCGTTGTTACGCATTTACCTCTGTTTGTGCAGTCTTATCTAAAAATATCAATGCTCTTATAAACAGCTCTTTTATAGATCACGGGAGGGGGATAGTCAAATCAAAAGGGAAACTACTTGATGATACAGGGGGTTGAAGTGAATGAAAAGGAACCTCTGATTCTGAGGAATAAGAGAGGTCAGCAAATACTGATATCACAATAAGTCTTATGATATCAGTATTTACCAAAATCATCATCATCCAAAACAATCTGATGGGTTGACTTTGAATTTGAATTTGTTTTTTGTGTTAACCGGGGAACTTTTGGTTTGGATTCCAACGCTTCTGGAGCTTTCGGCCTGTAACCTTGTGCGGCTTTGACTTTCTCGGGTTGAGACGATGACGCCGAAGTCTGCTTCAGGGTGAAATTCCGAACCAAATCCTCCAGGCGATGAGCAGAAGCCGACAGCTCCTGGGAGGAAGAAGAGGTTTCTTCAGCAATAGAAGAGTTCTGCTGAACAACATTATTAACAAGTGCCAATCCTTTGTTGACTTCCGAAATTCCCATCTTCTGCTCCGTTGAAGCCACAGCAATTTCCGCAACCAAGTCGGTTATTTTTTCAACACCATTGGTAATTTCAGCTAATACTTCCGCTGTCTGATCGGAACTCTTAACGCCGTTTTCCACTTCCTTGATAGAGGTTTCGATCAACTCAGAGGTATTCTTGGCCGCTTTGGCACTTCTACCTGCCAGGTTTCTTACCTCTTCTGCCACAACCGCAAATCCCTTACCATATTTACCGGCACGGGCGGCTTCCACTGCAGCGTTCAATGCCAGCAGGTTGGTTTGAAATGCTATTTCGTCAATCACCTTGATAACCTTTGAGACATTAGCACTGGTCTCATTGATTTTTTCCATTGATTTCTGCATATGGTTCATTCTGGAGTTCCCATCTCTCACAGTTTCCAAAGCCCTGTTTGCCAAATCTCTGGCCTTGATGGCATTCTCGTCGTTCTTTGCAGTTTGTCCCTCGATTTCGTTCATGGTCGAGGTTATCTGTTCAAGGCTGGCTGCTTGCTGAGAATTTCCATTGGCCAGGTTCTCAGCTGCCGAAAGGATTTCATCCGTCCCGGTTTTAACCTGGCTACTGGTAGTCACCACGTGGAAGATGGTTTCGCTGAGGAGATTAATCGACTCATTGATACTTAACTGCAGGGTTTGCAGATCCCCTTGAAGATTCTCATCAATAGTTTTGGATAGATCACCCCTAGCCACCATACCCATGACCCCATTAATGGCGGTAACGGCAGTTTTTAAATCGTTGGCCAGTTCGTTCATGCTATTTGCCAGATCTTCAGTTTCATCCCTTGTTTGAACATCGATTCGTTTGTCGAAGTCACCCTTACTCATGGCGTTAATCATGGCAACCGCTTTGACCAACGGATTCTTGATTTTTCTCGCTGCCCAGATGCTGACAAGAACTGCCAGAACAATCATCACCAATGCAACAATGCTGTTAATCATTGTCAAACGATTGAGGGGAGCCAGTAATTCCGATGAAACAGCTGTAACAACGACCCTCCATCCGGTTTCAGGAACCTGTTTGAAAGTGGAGATTTTTCCCTGTCCTTCAGTTTGATAGGATAAAACCCCTTCAGAGCTTTCCAAAATGCGTTTTATGAAACCATCATTGGCGGCATTTTCTTTTAATAGCTTGGATTGATCGGGAAAAGAGATGTATCGACCTGTTTGATCGATCAGGCTAATAAAGCCGGAGTTGCCAATCTTGATTGGCTTGATAAAATCAGCCTCAAAATATCCCAGATCGATCTGACCAAAAACCAGTCCTACGGGAGTATCATTTTCATCAATGGGACTGGAAATGATAAAATTAACTGCTCCACTGACATCATTGAGACTGAGAGTACTAACTGACGTTTTACCCTGTAAAGTGGGAGAGTAAAAAGCCTGTTTCGAGATGTTGGTATCCAGCAGCTTTGAATTTGTCGTAACAACAACCGTACCGTCCTTGTCTGCGATGGATAAACTCTCATAAAACTTGAATTCTTCTATCTTCTTTAAAAGCTGTTTTTCGGCCCCTTTTCTGGAAGCTTTTCCGATAAAAGAGGTCTTGGTTGACGATAGGACTGTGTTTAGGGATCCCATGGTTTGGATATCCATCTTCAGAAATCCGATCCAGGATATCAAGGCTTTTTGTGTTAACAGGGAGGTCTGTTCCAGTTCCTTTTGGGTGGCGTCCAGAACAGCTTTTTGAGTATTAACGTAAACCAGGATGGCAGGAACAAGAATAGATACCAATAAAAGAGAAAGTGTCAGCGCGATAATTTTGACAGAAATTGACAGTTTTTGTCTGCTTTTCATAGCTCCTCTTGTATTGACAGTTTTTGTCTGCTTTTCATAGCTCCTCTTGTATTGATCCATTGATTAATATAACTTTATCTTTTCGTCACAGAGAAATAAACACCGATATCCTTTTATCACTTTCGGCAAATGCCCTTCGATAGCTTTTAAAATCTGAATTGTCTGTTCGAGCATGCATAAAACCTGTTACCACTCTGCTATTTTTGCGTTGAGCTCTTCAACGGACAGGGTATCATCATAAATCCCGGCAGCAACTTGATAAGGTGTTCCCGGAACTTGAATGCAGAATGAGATTTTTCTGGCCAGGGTTTCTTTATCCCCAAGACCTTTTGCTGTTGTTTTAGCCGTCTTTGATTGTTCTTTTGGCCAGTAATAGTCAAACCAGCCGCCATTCTCATTTGCCGAAGCTACCTCACACAAAGTCTGCATGATCAGCTTTCCATTGGGATCTTTCAGATTCCAGACACCTTTATTGCCGATCAGATTGGTATTTGGATGAGCGGCCAGGAGTTTGTCCTCACATTTGAAAACAAAAACATAGGTATCTTTCCAGATAAAAGGATTATCTGCTGCTTTTTCACTCATGGCTTTTACCCCTTCATCCCCATTCTCGATAATAAACATGACCGCTTCCCCGACTTTGGTAAACAATTCACGTGGAGTTACAGCATCGTCTGCATATACACCAAAAGCAAAAAACATTATAGATAAAAATCCAATTAAGCTCTTTTTTTTCATCCCGTTCTCCCTGTTTTAATACAATTATTAAAGTATACTTTTTAAGAACTTCAGATAACTTAATCTTATTGAAAACCAACCGCTTATACAAGTACTATTTGTATTTTTACGATCAGGTCATGGCATCCTTAGTTTGAACATGACTGTGGCTATCACGGGAAGAGGTGATCAGATTGATAGGATTCAATGTAAGAGCAGTTTATGGGCTGAGCGATATTCAAATGGATCCAAAACAGTTCCAATAAAATCACTTTTTTGCTATTTTCCACTCCTCCCCAAAGACGGTAAATAGGGGCATATCTGATGATAATACTCTCATCCAGCGGTAAGAGGTTGACAGTTACTGTAAAGCAGATAAAATGATCTGGACATTGTTTACAGCTTTATAAAGAGCTGGTCGATTCATTACACCCGGAATTGTGGGAAAGCGTTACGTATCCTCTCTTCCCGGCAAGGTAAAACGGTAATTACACTAAACGGTTTCTCTAATATCCCGAGGATAAGATGTGTGATACATTTGTTTCGATTGTGCCCGATAAAAAAAGTCAGTCTGTTTTCTTCGCAAAAAATAGTGATCGTGAACCAAATGAAGCTCAGGTACTGGAATATTGTCCCGGTCAAGAATACTCCATAAAAGATAAGGTTCATTGCACCTACATTTCAATTCCCCAGGTAAAAGAAACTGTCGGAACAATACTATGTCGACCCTTCTGGATGTGGGGCGCAGAAATGGGTGCAAACGAGAAAGGGGTTACCATCGGTAATGAAGCCGTTTTTACCAAAATGCCATATAATACATCCAGTGGGCTGACTGGAATGGATATGCTGCGTCTGGCCCTGGAACGATCTCATACGGCCGAGCAGGCGTTGGATGTAATCGTCGGTCTGTTATCCGACTATGGACAGGGTGGAATCTGCGGGTATAATAACAAAAAAATGATTTACCACAGCAGCTTTATCATCGCTGATCCAACACAAGCCTGGGTGCTGGAAACAGCGGGGGATTTGTGGGCTGCCCTGAAAGTCAAGGATAAGTACTCCATCAGCAATGCGCTTACCATTGGATCTGAATTCGATGAATGTCATGCGGATACTTATAATATTGCCAGAGAAAAAGGATGGCTAAAATCGGGAAAAGAATTTCATTTTGCAAACTGTTTTTCCGACTGGCTGTATACAACCTTCTCGGCCTCCAGTCAGCGAAAAAGCTGCAGCTTTTCCCTGATTTCAGAACACCTGAATGAACCTGATATCGCCTCGGTTTTCAAGATTCTTCGTCACCATACTAAGGAGCCCTACAGCCCCTCGGCGCATCTATTGCAGGATTCAATCTGTGCACACGCCGGAAATGGCATTACCCGGGATTCCAACACCAATGGCTCCCTGGTTGCACACCTGAAGGAAGATAAACACATCTATTGGGCTACGGGAACTGCCGCCCCCTGTACCAGTCTGTTTAAGCCGATTTGGTTTAATGATCAGGTATTGCCTGATTTGGGGCCACTACCGAAAGGGCACTTTAATTCCAAATCCTTTTGGTGGAATCATGAGCGAATTCATCGATCTGTCTTGCATGATTTTTCCCTGTTTGAACCCTATCGGGAAGAAAGAGACAGGCAGGAAGCAACATTTATCAAGTATGCCTATAGAACCGGGCCTAAAGAGAGCTTCAACTTCACCAGCGAAGCCTTTGAAACCTCAAGGACCTTGACGAAAAAATGGTTGCAGGAGATCCAGAACAAAAATAAGAATAATTCTCCCTACAATTTTTTGTACCGCCGTTATTGGAAACAACAAAACCAGAAAGCAAGGCTGGAGTTTTAACGGCTGTCTGATGGGGGCTTCTCAATTATACTCAAATTCATTTTCGAATTCCCTCAATGGCGGCTCCAATCGGAAATACATTAAAATCCAGGTTATTTCTAAATTAAAGGTTGACGGCCAGTTTATATACAACCTGGAGATTCCGGTCTCTCATACTGTCATCGTTTGGCATCATGCCTCCCAGAATTTCCATATAGGCTTGTCTGACTCCTACGCCCAGCAAGCGGTCATTCAGCATGATCGTCCGCATACTCTGGGCGATTCCTGTTTCCTCCAGGTGTTCTACAGGATGACCTGCTGAGCAGATGACAATCGCTTTGTCGATCTGGATTTTTGTGTGACGTGTCTCCCAGCTATCATAAAAATAGGCATAGCCGTGAGTCAATACCCTGTCAAACCATCCTTTCATCTTGGCCGGACAGTCACTCCACCAGACAGGATAGATAAAAACCAATACATCCGCCCGATCAATTTTATCCTGTTCCGCTTTTACATCTTCTGGAACCGGGGCATCGGGAACCATGCACACTTCCCGTTGGTATTGTTCGTTATCCATTTCGGACTTAAAGTCCATCTGATAAAGATCTCCCACTTCATAGGTGTGTCCGGATTCAAACAAACCGGACTTAAAGGTCTCCAGCACATAACGGCAGAAAGACTCTTCAGCGGGATGGGCATATACAATGTAAGCATGCATAAATATTCTCTTATTTTTTTTGGTGAAGTTTTACTGACATGAGATTCCCAATACATTCATGTGATAGTTTGATGGAATGAAACAGCCTGTTTTATCTGCAGGTGAATCTTATCAAATAGTCAGCAGGGTTTCTTCATTTTTAAGGATTTTTGTAAGGGGATCACCCCAATAGATTACTTCTATATTCAAACCTTCAAGGATTTTCGTAGTATTTAGCTGATCAGCGCAAGCTTTACAGGCAGTTACATGCACACCCGCTTCCGCTGCTGTTCTCACCAACGCCTGAATCTCCTCATTTTCTGCGACCAGCTTTGTCGTTGCCCCCCAGATAATCAGGGTAACGTCTTCCCACCAGCCGTGTTTTAAAGAATTGATAGTATACATAAACACCATTTTCTCGGCGGTCAAAATATTATCATTGGTCCATAAAACATACAGGTGTTTTTTCTCGCTCATTTTTTCTCCTAAAAATGCTCATTTCCATATATAGAGTTCACTCCGAAAAGTTGATTTTCTTGTCATTCCGGCCTACGAGCCGGAATCCGATTTTTTAGATTTTCGATTAAATCCCCTGGATGCCGGATCAAGTCCCATAAGCGATTATCTAAGCAAATATTACCAAAAGCAAGGATTATGGTAGAGCGGGGGTACTTTCCCACCAGAACTTAAATTGCTGAACGTCACTACTTGTCTGAGTCATCCCATTTTCTTTTCCAAGCTGAAAGGGAGGTACTCGAATCGCAACGGATTATCAATCAAGCGTCGTCAATTCAAAAAAAACCTGCTCCTGAACAGTTGACCCGGCTGAACTCATTGTGGCTGAAAAAGTTTGTGTGACAGGATTCCCCAGCCACGGGGTTATTAAGAATTTAAAGGCGCCAAGCTGTTCAATCGGTGCATGACGGCTTAACCGGTGATCGGTTTTTATCTCAAAACTGCTTTTACCGGCTACTACTCTAATATTATACTCCTCCGGGTGTTCGTTTAACAGGTTGCACTCCTCAATTACAGCAGGAATGGCCCCATCCGGAAAAAGAACAAATCCATTCATCCCATTTTTCTCAAGCGGTTTCCAGGCAAACAGGGAAAAGCTTCCCCCAGATCCAAGGTGATAGGCTCTTATCCAATACTCTGCCAATTCCGGAGGCCAGGCTGTTGTCCAGAACCGATGAATCATACCATGCCCGGTGCTATGGAACTCCTCTTCTCCGACTTTTGAAGTAACAAGAATCACAGACGACCAGGCCAGCAGGATATGCTGATTAAAAAAACGATCGCCGGTTACTATCAAATGGTTTTTCGGAATTACCTCCTTCAAGGGATTGGCAAACATGATCCGAAAAGAACGGTCATTCAGGTCTACTTTGACTATTGGAGCTCCCGTAGCAACATCCAAGCTGCAACTTCCAACCACCAATGTGCCTTTAGGATCAAACTGCCAATCTTCCCGTCCATACAATTCATCAGCCGACCATTGGAAATCAGGTCCCAAATGATCTATCCGACACATGGCATTTTGATCACCTAAACCAAGGTTGGAGATGGCAAGTTCAACCTTGATATAGCCTACGGACTTATCCGTAACAACGATGCTATATGTTTCAGAGTAGGCCTCCGGCTCCAATAAGTGAGGGCTTAAAAGGTTTTCAGAATGTGCAGGAAAGGGAATCAGGAGTTGATAAATAACAAAAAACAAAAAAGCGATTAAAATGGTCACTTGATCAAGGGAATAGGGTTGATGTTGCCAGTTTATCTGGATCAGGGGGATACGAATAAAAGATGATAAGAATTTGGGTTATGAGAGTCAAGTTCTTTATTGGTTTTTATAAATATATTGCATTAAATACAGATTGGGAGAAGCATTGGACTTTTTTAAGTATCAATTCGAAATATTGTTTTTTCACGGGATCGAGGAAGAAAAGAGGCCTCGAGATGATCTCGGGATTAAAACCTTCGGTCTCGGTGACGCCTTTTCCTCCCTTGTTAAACCTTATGTAATGATCAGGTGCCGGTGCCGTCTCTAGCCCATGGGGCCGGACGACTCTGAAAGGTGAATCAGCTCTTCTGTTGCTCCGCCACCCACTGCCCGAAAAGCTTGTCCTCTTCCTCCATTCTGCTTCTCAGTGCTTCGCCTTCGGAGAGGACGATCTCTTCAGCCGTCATTCGCTGAATCATCATCCAGGCCGGAAACGGCTCTGCAGGTGGACACCCCTCGCAGTACAATGCTGTCCTGCCCTCTTTTTCAAGTCGCTTTTTCAGAGACTTTGTACAGTCACCAAACAGAAGTAGTTCGTTGCCTTCCTTGATATTTTCAGGGATGCCTCTGACCTTGCCGATGGCGATATGCATCCCGGCGTTTTTGGTATATTCATTCAGGGATTTCAGCTTGGACATGGTAAAGGCGGCCAGACCCTGGCAGGAGCTGCAACCCCTATCCACATGAAAAGTGTACTCCGGAAAAGCATCAAATCCATCCAGGTATGGAAGAAACAGCTTCTTTGCCACCTCTTTGATGCTGTTGCCGCGGATCTCGATCAATTTCTCATCAAAAACGCCCAGACCTTTTTCCAGGGCCGCATCAAAATAGGGGACGTCTTCAAGTGAGAGTCCGACTATGCGGCAGGCGGTTGCATCGATAGCCACCATGTCTTTTCCGGCAACAATGCAGCCAACATCTGCTGCGGTTCCGGAATGGGGGCCATATCCCTCCATCGGTTTGATCATGTCAACAATGGTGAAATCGGGCTGGATCACCGAACCCAGATCCATCATAGCAGCCGCCAGATCGGTGGTGTGCATGACATAATGAACAATATCCTGTACCACCCCCTTGATGTTTTTCAAGGCACAACTGAACACCATGCTGGCATGAGACTTGAAAATCGGCAGGTTGACAAAATGATCCGCCTCCAGCAGAAACCGCGGTAGGTCCACATGTTTGATATCGGAGGTTGGGACTTCGATGGGAACCTTGACCAGATCCGTGTCCGAGTTCCCTCACTTACCACAAATAAGCCATCAGGGAACTCCTCCTCCAGACGAACACCATGCTTGCCGCCCTTATGCCCGGCATACGTCTCCAGTGCTATCACCATCCCTTCTTTCAGTTCCGTTGGCGGTATGCCCATGGCCATCATATAGGCACTGATACCGGGAGGATCATGCAGGGTCAGACCCAGACCATGACCTACCGCATAGGGCATCACCTCGGCCCAGTCACTATATCCCCAATACGCTGGTGAATCCGGCCATTTTGATGCAACATCATGGTTTGTTGCCCCTTCTTTGATCACGCTGATCGCACCATAGAGCATCTCATAACACTCCTGGTACAGATCCTTCTGCTCCTGAGTTGCCTTGCCGACACAAAAGGTTCGATATACACAGGACTTGTAACCCTGGTAGGAATTTCCGTCTACATCAATATAGACCAGGTCCCCGGGACGCAGGGGCTTATCCGTGAATGACCAACCGTAAGGGTTGGTGTTGTACCGGGGACAGCAAACCAGATCTTCGGTGTGATCGGCTCCTTCCTGGTACAAAGCCTTGATGCCTATCCCCACCAGATCGCATTCCCGGACCCCCGGTTTGATGGCGTCAACGATGGCTGCAAAGGCTGATTCTGAGTTCTGACAGGTTATGCGCATCAACTCAATTTCATCCTGTGTCTTGATGACACGGGCCGCATCTAAAATCGGCTTCTCATGTATAACCTCGATTCCGGCCTTTTTGAATGCCCGCTCCAAAATCACGCCGCAGACCGTTCCTTCAATGGCGAGGGGTTCTTTTTCCAGACCGTGCTCGGCCAATGCCTTAGCGATCGTGTCCACCGTGATCAGAACAGCAATATGATCTTCGTTATCTGAGATCACTTTAAAAGGTGGAAATCCCGGACGAACCCGCCCCTTCATCCAGGGCATGCGACGCTCTGCTTCCGAAGGCGTTCCGCCGCCGAAGAGAATCGGCTCTCCATTGCGGGGCAGAAAGGCAAACTGTGTCTCTGCCGGGCGCATGGGTGTCGTCACATAGTAGGACGTCAGGTAGCGGATATTGGCCTCGTCCCAGGTAATAATTGCTCCGGCACCGGACTTGTTCAACTGCTCTTTCGCCTTATCGAGCCGCTCTTTACGAAGATGGGGATAGTCTACCCGCTGTTCATAATCCACTGCATATTTTCCCAAAGCCATAAACACCTCCCTTATTAGATTTTCAGGTTCTGAAAAGACAGTTTTATATTATCCAATCCAAATCACATTCAACTGCCAGATAAATACCGGAATCCTCAGACGAATCCCGGCTGTAAAAACAATCTCCAGTTAATATCACTTGTCCAACGCCTGCTCTTTACTGGGCAGACATTCCTCCGTCCAAAGGAATAATCGCCCCTGTTAGATAGTCTGATCCTTTTGAAGCCAGAAAAACCGCCAGTCCTTTTATATCATCCTCACCAGCTATTCTTTTTGCAGGGATGGTAGCCAAGGTAAAATCCAATGCGCCCTTATTCTTTTCATCAAATACCCACTCCATCATATCGGTCCTGAAAAATCCCGGGGAAATTGCATTGACAGTAATATTGTGATCAGCCAGTTTAATCGCCAGGTTTTTTGTCAACGTTTCAACGGCCGCTTTGGATGAATTATAGGCAACAGCCGGATGACTGAATTCAGGTGTCCCCCTGTTGGCTATTACTGAAGAAATATTGATGATTTTTCCTCCACTGTTTTCTTTCATAATGTTGGCTGTTTTCTGTGTAAGGGCCCAAAGCCCTTTCACGTTTATATCAAAGACCTTTTGCCATTTATCCAATGGAAAATCCAAGGTGGGGGCTCCCCAGGTGATTCCCGCATTGTTAAACAGAACATCAATTGTACCAAATGTTTTAACCGTAACATCAACCAGATTTCCAATATCATCAATGGAGAGCATGTCACACTTGACTGCCAGTACCTCAACTCCCAATTTCTTGAGTTTTTTGGCAGTTTCCTCATGTAGAATTTGTAATGGATTCTGAGAATAGTGCCTGATGGTCAAGCTCTTTTTGGAAAAACAGGAAAATGTCAAAATTAAAGGTCTGCTTTTCTGTTATCTGACTTGGAGCAAAACTTAAGAGCCCATCGGTGATTCCTTTTGCGAATCCTTGTCCGCAAATAAAAAATCCTAAATACCCGGATTGTCCATGAAACTCATGGTGGAACTTCTGAAATTGGTGTGTTGCCCTACTGTAGCGTTTACGCAGGTAGTATTATGTTTATTTTCACTCATCTAAAAAGCCAAATAAGACGAGCGAAAATAAATTGAACATTAAGCGTAGCGTTCACCTTTCACTTGATCTGTTGGGATCTTCTGTTCTAACCAATCATTATCTTCTGGTGTCAGTTGAAGGAGTTGTGATTCGGCGTTTTCCCTTAATCGAGTCGGTTTTCTTGTTCCCGGAATCGGCACAAAACCTTTGCTGGAAATCCAAGCCAACGCAATTTGTGCGGGTGTGCACTGTTTTTGTTCAGCCATGGCTTTGACCGCGGTGACTAATACCAAATTACTGGCAAAATTTTCTTCGGAGAAACGAGGGTTGGTCAAACGCCAATCGTCTTTGGCTAAATCACTTCGGGACTGAATAGATCCGGTTAAGAACCCTCTGCCGAGTGGACTATAAGCGACCAAACCAATGCCCAGTTCATTCAGAGTGGGAATTATGTGTTCGTCCAGATCTCGAGACCACAATGAGTATTCGCTTTGCAATGCCGTGATGGGATGAACGCTGTGGGCTCTACGAATGATGTCTTCGCCGGCTTCAGATAATCCTATGTAACGGATCTTTCCTTCTTGCACTAACTCGGTAAGGGTGCCGACAACGTCTTCGATGGGCACGTCGGGGTCGACACGGTGCTGGTAGTACAAGTCGATAGTATCAGTCTGTAAACGTTTTAAACTGCCTTCGCAGGATTTCCGGATTTGTTCTGGCGAACTATCAAACCCTAGCCAATCGCCATCATTGTTTCTCATCACACCAAATTTTGTGGCCAGCGTGAGCGCTTTTCGATCAATGCCCAGCGCTTTTATGCGGTCGCCCAGCAGTTGCTCGTTGGTATATGGACCGTACATTTCGGCAGTATCCCAAAATGTGACACCTTGTTCAATGGCTGCGAGAAATGTGGCATCAACGTCTTCAGGACGCTTGTGACCGTAAAAGTCCGACATGCCCATGCAGCCAAGTCCGATTGCTGAGACTTCTAACCCCTGTCGACCTAGAATTCGAGTGTCCATGCTATTTCCTTGTTATGAGTTTGAAATGAATTGAATACTAATTGTTCCAGAAAAACTGGGACAACCGGTTGAAGTAATCATCTGAATTAATGTTCCTTTTTTTTCAATAAGCCTTTCCTCCTTTAAAAATTTAAAAATTTCAACTACCTCCCTGGTTACATGATCAAAGAGGAGTTATGGGCTGAAAAATCTTTGTGATGAAGATGGATAAGCCCCTTGGTATACTTTGGGGCTTAACACAGAATTAGAGACTAAACTCACCGACAGTTGTTTTCAATAGCAGCATTCACGTTAATAAAGCTCTGGAGATCACAAGTGATTGCTTCAAACTTGCCTTCAGGAGCCGCTGTTTTTAGATCGTTAAACGCTGCATTTAAGTGCTCACTTTTGCGGTTCAGCAGGATAACTTGAGCGCCTTTTTCCTCAATTTCTCTTGCTGTAATAAAGCCAGTACCGCTGGTTATACCTGTGATGGCAACCACCTTGCCGGTCATATCCAATCTGTGCCTTTTAAGCACAGATTGGATATGAAGAGTTTTGATTTGATTTGACATCTGGGCTCCTGTTAGTTGTTGGTTTCTTCAATTGTTCGGTTTAATAATAAGTAGATTTAAGACTATTTTTGAATACATAATTCTCCATTTTACATGCCTATTTCTGCTTTTCTTGAAACTTTAGGCATACAATTGAAATATTTTTTGCTACACTGGCCAAAATTCAATTTGGAGTATGAGGATGCAGCATATCATTCAATTAGTGGAAAAACTGGCAACTAAGGAGGGGTATAACCAGACCCCACTTTCTCAGGTGGGTGTGTTTAAGGATAGCAACCCCCAAGGCAGGGCTCCTTATTTATATAGTCAGGGGATTATATTTATCCTACAAGGTAAGAAAAAAATATATGCTGAGAATAGCGTCTATGAGTACAACCAGAGAAATTACCTCGTGGTTGCCGTGCCGCTTCCCTTGGAGTGTGAGCCCTTTATTGAGGAAGGGAAACCGCTGCTCGGGCTCACTGTTAACTTAGATATTCCGATGTTACTTAACATCATTCATCTAATGGGCGATTCAATCGACTTCAATAAATTTAACGTCAATGAAAAAGATAGTGGACTCTATACCTCTGAATTAAGCCCTGAACTTATGGATATTATCTTTAGGTTGGTGAAGCTGTTACAAAACCCTGTCGAAACTGATATTTTGGGCGATGGAGTTTTAAGAGAGCTGATTTTTCAGATTCTAAAAGGTGAAAAAGCAGCACCATTATATGCCCTGACCATGCGTAATACCAACCTCTCTAAGGTCGAGATGGCGCTCAAAGAAATCCATGGAAATTACGATCAATCAATTAACGTAGATAGCCTTGCCAAAATTGTTAATATGAGTGTGTCTTCTTTTCATCATATCTTTAAGGATGTCACATCATCCTCTCCTATCCAGTATATAAAAAAGGTACGCTTAGATAAGGCGCGATCATTTATTACAGAAAATGGTCTAAGGGTTAATGAGGCAGCAAGAAGGGTCGGATACGAGAGCGTAAGCCAGTTCAGTCGTGAGTTTAAACGCTACTATGGAGTGCCTCCTAAAGATTTTGTGCAGGGGTGAACAATCTTACATTAGGCTCCCTCGTGATTCAGATCGGTAACCAGTTAACATCATGATGATTTTTTGAATTGAAATCTCACTACTGTCCAATCGTTTAGAAAGCCACCAGTTATAATGGCTTATTTTTATTGACTTAAACCGGAGTTTTGCCGCGTACGGACTTGAATTTTCCTTAGAATGTGATCGTTTTTTTATTTGGACTCGAAAAACGATGTCTTCAGGAAGTACGGTCTTTACTCAGATTGTGAGTCATGCACCAAAACGCCGGTATGGCTTGGTAAAAAAATATAAAAGAGATCATAACACTCACAAATTCAGCTGTTGGGATCAGTTTCTGTGTATATCATTTTCCCAATTAACCTATCGTAATGGACTGCGAGACATTGAGGCATGCCTAAATGCACAGCCTAAAAGCTCCATCACATGGGTATTCATGGCAACCCAACATCAAATGCCAATAAAAAAAGAGATTGGTGAATTTACGCTGATTTTGCTCAAATTATTGATCTCTGAAGCTCGAGAGCATTATCAAGATGAACAGCCATTTTCCATTGAACTTGAAAATACCGTAATAATGCCGCCTGAACCCAACAATCGCCAATCAAGGAGAAGAAACCGTTTCAAACGTCACCAAGGGTGCATTTCTTAGGAGCCATGTTTATAAAAAGGAGCATCCGAAGGGGACAGTGGTGTATTTCCCAGGATCATATCTGCTGCTTTTTCTGCAATCATCATGGTTGGTGCATAAATATTTCCATTGGATATATAGGGCATAACGGAAGCATCGATAACACGCAGGTTTTCAGTTCCGTATACTTCCAAACTGAGGGGGTCGACGACAGCTTTAGCATCTTTACCCATTTTGCAGGTACAGGAAGGGTGCAATGCTGTTTCAGCATCTTTTCCCACCCACTCCAGTATTTCTTCGTCGGTTTTCACGCCCCGGCCTGGTGAAACTTCACCTCCATTAAACTCATCAAAAGCCGGCTGGTTCATGATATCCCTGGTAATTCGAATCAGTTCCAGCCATTCCAGTCGGTCGTTTTCAGTGGCAAGGTAGTTGAATTTGATCTCAGGTTTTTGAAAAGGATCAGATGATTTAATCTTAATTGTTCCCCTGGCATCTGATGTATTCGGTCCTACATGAACCTGATAACCGTGTCCGATATCATTTGTTGTCCCGTCATATCTAATGGCCACGGGGAGAAAGTGATATTGAACATTCGGGTACTTATCCCGATCGCTGGAACGAATAAAACCACCCGCCTCAAAATGGTTTGTGGCAGCCGCTCCAGAGCGATGGAACAACCATTTGTATCCGACCAGAGGTTTGTTGTACCATTTTAGTGCCGGGTATTCGGAAACGGGCTTTTTGCAGGCATATTGAACATAAACCTCCAGATGATCCTGCAAGTTTTCTCCAACACCGGGCAGATCATGAACAACCTTGATCCCAAGATTATTCAGATGATTTGCATCTCCCACACCTGACAGTTGTAACAGTTGCGGAGAATTGATGGCACCTGCACAACAGATGACCTCACCTGCTTTTGCCTGATGTGTTTTTCTACCTTTTACATATTCAACACCAACAGCTTTTTTGCCTTCAAATAAAATTTTGGTGATCTGCGCTCGGCATTTTAATGTCAGGTTGGATCGTCCCAAAACCGGGTGCAGATATGCTCTGGCGGCACTATAACGTCGCCCGTTCTTGATGTTGCGGTCAAAGGTACCAAACCCCTCCTGCTGAAAGCCGTTGACGTCATCTGTTGCCGGATAACCAGCCTGCTGAGTGGCATTTAGAAAAGCCTGAAACAATGGGTTTTTGCAGGGGCCTTTTTCCAAATGCAGGGGACCTTTTGTACCATGATATTCGTTTTGCACATCCAGCCGGGTTTCAGCTTTGTTGAAGTATGGAAGGCAGTGGGCGTAATCCCAGGTTTCCATACCCTCTTCTGTTGCCCATTTTTCATAATCCATGGCATTACCACGAATATAGATCATACCATTGATACTACTGGATCCGCCAAGCACTTTTCCCCTGGCATGATAGATTTTTCTGTTTCCCATATGTGGTTCGGGTTCACTTTCATACATCCAGTCATAGAAACGATTACCGATGGGGTAGGTCAGTCCTGCCGGCATATGAATGAAGATGTCCCATTTGTAGTCCGGTCGGCCGGCTTCTAAGACTAAAACCCTGTTACCTTTTGATTCACTTAATCGGTTTGCAATTGCACAACCGGCTGAACCGCCACCAATAACCACATAATCATAATTTTCTGAGCCCATCTGAAATCCTCTTCATTTGAAATGTTAATAGTTTATTGTTACTTACAGTTGTTTTCTAGACAATATAGCTGGCTCTAATAAATGCACAGATTTTGGAAATCCTTCAAAAACTTGCTTCATTTATTGCGAAAACTTGGGTTTAATACTCCGCTGCTTGCGGCACCCTGTCATGCTGGACTTGATCCCATAAGCGCTTAAATAAGGAGATTTTCGATACAAAATTCAGTATTTCAAAACGGTAGGGCGGCCTTACATGGCCGCCTTTGAGTAGGTTCTGGCGGGGATGTAACCCCGCCCTACCATATTCCCTGCTCTTGGCAAAATGTGTTTATGTAAGCGCTTATCAGACTTGATCCGGTATCCAGGAGAAATATAAAACCGGACTCCGGGTCAACAGACTGTGTCATAATACAGAAAACGCACCTTAGCTGAGTTAGTTCGCACTGTGTCATGCCGGACTCCGATCTGACATCCAGGGTAACAAACAATATATTTCACCTGGATCTCTGATCGGGCCTATCCTCGGCCTGACTGGGGATCCGGGATGACAAGTGTGACTTGACGTCTGTTTATATTGGAAAAACCTTCGATTTTTCTATTGTGACACAGCCTGCAAGCACGAAATGACACTGTGATACTTCGTTTAAAGCTGCAAGTTTAGCTTTTATTTGCATCCGAGCTGAAAGTATCTATGTCTCTGTATCTTCTTGCTCAAGAGAAATCTGTTGTTCTTTGAGCTTGAATTCGTGATCTTCATTTAAACCGTATAGTCCTATACATTTTGTTGTCGGTTGCCCTTCAGTATTCCAATTTCGAATTTTATAGTACTCGTTCAGCATACGCTCCAAGTCTTCCGGCTTAATTCGATGTCCTTTTTGAGGACCGTCTTCAAGAACCTGATGTGTTAAACGTTTTGGAAGGGTATCGCTTTTTCTGTCCAAACCTTCGCGGATGTTAAAAAGTCGGACCAGATTCCAAATCCGTCCACCCAGATCATCGATAAATCCGACTGGCCATTTTTGCCCGGTAGCCGAATTAAGGAGATCAATATAGGTTTGTGCCGATATTCCGAAAGACCCGAAATCGCATTTGATTAAAGTATCAAGCCCGGCCAGATAATCCTGTTCCCCAGCAACAATTTCTGCTTTTTGTTCAATCCCATGAGGGCTAACAGGTTTCCCCTGATAAAGGGCTCCACCATGCTCATACCCGATAACAAATCCTCTTTGATGACACGCACCACGGTCAGCGGTTGCATACGCCAGTCCCATTCCGGGTGCCCCACGGACACCCCAGCCTGGAATTTCCAACCCTTTTACATGTACTGCGTAATCAGATGTGTTATGACCGAGTTGCTCAGATGCTTTTTTAACGCCTTGTCCCAGGAGTTTTCCCAATTCATTTTCCTGCAGAGCAATCGATCTGATCAGGTATTCCGCGCCTTTCGTACTGCCAAATTCTAATGCCACTTCTTCCGGCGCCTTAATAAGTCCTTTTTCCATGGCCTCAAAGGCGAAGGCTATAACGCCGCCGGTGCTGATTGAATCCATGCCGAAGGTATCACAGAGTTTTGTTAGATAGGCTATATCACGGATATTACTGATCGCCAGATTAGAACCCAGCATGGCAACCGATTCGTATTCAACGATATCCGTAACAAAGGGTGCATATTTTCCTGTTCTTACGGCTCCCATCTGGGAACAGCGGATGGGGCAACCAAGGCAGGCGGACTTGCCAAGGAACAGATGTTTATCCTGAGCAGTGTCATCAATTTTGCGGACATTCGGATCGTGTTGGCTGGAATGATTTTTGTAAGGTAACAGTCCCACTTCAGATGACCAGGGAACAGAATAGCTTGTTCCTGCAACTGTCAAAGCCTGGCAATCGCCAGCAGCACTTATTTCCGCAGTAGCCTGTTTGACTGCTGCCAGAAAACGCTTCGGTTGGTTAACGTTGACTGAATTCGTGCCCCTGATGGCGACCCCTTTCAGCTTTTTCGATCCCATGATAGCTCCGGCTCCGCCTCTACCTGCCTGACGGTTGTACTCACAATTAATCATGGAAAACAAAACCTTGTTCTCGCCCGCCTGTCCAATAGTGGCGATAGTCGGCTCCTCGCTATTCAGCTCCTGTTTGATCAGTTCATTCGCTGTAAGAGAGTCCGATCCCCATATCTTTTTTGCTGATCGGAACGCAACACGCTCATCCTCAATCCACAAATAGACCGGTTCCTGTGAAATTCCCCTGATAATAATCCCGTCGTACCCAGCATATTTTATTTCAGCTCCAAATCGACCACCTACATATGAGTCCAAAAAAGTATTGGTCGCAGGAGATTTGCAGACAACACAAGTACGCATAGCTGGGGCTGTTGTTGAACATAAGGGGCCGGTCAGGAACATCAGCAAATTATCCGGGCCTAAGGGATCAACGCCTTGAGGTGTCAAATCATTTAACAGTTTTGCCCCGAATCCTTTACCACCGACATAGTTTTGCTTTAACCATCCGGGAACATTCAATTTCTGTGTGGTTTGGGATTCCAAATCAACGTAGAGAAATTGTCCCATATATCCATCGTTCATTCGTTTTCTCCTTGGGAAAAGCTGATTCGGGTCACCAGCTCCAGGGCTCCGGTCGGACAGCTTTCTACGCAACGGGGCGCCCCCTGACACAAGTCACATTTATAAGCTTTCCTGGAAACCGGCTCAATATGGATAACATTAATTGGGCAATAGACGGTGCAATATTCCTTTTTACAACCCACACATTTCTCTTGGTCGACCACAATAGCACCTGTTGCTTCATTCCTCGAAATTGCCTTGGCTGGGCAAACTTTAGCGCAATACGTGTTTTCGCAGTGATTACAAACAATTGGAAAGTGATATAGGTTTTCGTTGGTATGTTTGATGTTCAACGCTGATCGGTGCGGATTAAATCCATTAAAAAGCCAGGCCGAGCATTCCAATTGACAAATCAGACATCCTGTACAAAGGTCAAAGTGAGTCTTGATGATCACTTTCGTTTTTAAGTTTACCACTGTCTCTCTTTGATAAATAATGAATCCCGAACTTAATTTGAAGATCAGTATAACCTGATTCGCAAATTAGGTTCGAGATGATAAACATTTGCATTGCTGGCTGTGCACTTCAACTAAGAAAGAATGACACTGCCTGTTGACCCGGAATTCAGCTCAATGCTTTTATCCGGGTCTCAGGCAAAAGTCTGTCCCCAGTTTGATTGGGGACTCCTGCTTAACAGGGTACCGCAATCAAAGGTGAGACCAATTGTCATAATATCTTAAACCTTACTTGATCCAACGTGGTTTTATAAAACTGGTATTTGGATAAGGCGTCAAAGGCGGATCTGTGAAGATAGCCTGCAATTCACCACCCTGTACTTGATAATGAACGACAGGAGAACCCTTCTGGGCTCGAAGCACATTGTCCTTATCCCACATTATCTTGCCTTGGGTCCCTTCATACCCATTTTCTTTCAAGTATTTGTTCACGGCTTTGAAATCATAAGCGTCGCCAACCTGTGTCACGGCATTTGCCCAAGCTTTCACAGCAGTATAGGTAATCCAGGCTCCGGCGGGAACCTGATATTTGAAAAGACTATTCCATTTTTCCAACCAGGCCTGTCCAGCAGCATTTGGAGCTTTTGGGCCAGGCAGACCGGCAGGCATCTCACCAATCAAACCATCGGCTTTTGTTCCCAATACATTAATCACTTCGCGGGGTGTGATTCCCCAACCCAGACTTACGATTGAATTGGTTGGTCTTTTTAGAAACTGTTGTACAAATGTGATATTTTCCTGACCACTGGCGATTTCAAAGTGGATGAGGGCAGGTTTGATTCTCCGAATCTGAGACAAGATAACACCCCATTCACTCGTTCCGTATGGTACTGTTTCCTGCTTGGCCACTTTCCAGCCGATTTTTTCAAAATTCTTGACCAGAGTGTCTTTGATTTCCAATCCCCAGGAGTCGTCGGTGTTGATAATGACAACTTTTTTATTTGGCCATTCATAAGGTAAATTTGTTAAGGCTTTGAACATACTGTTTGCCTGGCCCGGACCAGTTGGTGTTAATTGGTATATATTGTAGTATTTCTCCGGGTCTTCCCGGAAAACATCTACTGCTGCCTGAGAGCCATCATCAGCGAAAAACGGCGCGTCATATTTTCCATAGGCGCGAACATCCTGACCCCATCCAGCCCAACCGGCATGAATGGAAGCCACTTTTTTCTGACCACATAGATAATCTGCAGCCTGTAATACAATTTCGGGCTCAAATCCTTTTGAATCAAAGCGAATAATCTCAATCTGTTTTCCAAGCAGCCCACCGGACTGATTGATCTCATCAACCGACATTTTGATTCCGTTAAAGTAATCGGCACCAGAACCTGCTGCCCAACCGGTCATCGGTATTGGTACACCGATGGGGATGGTGTCAGCAGCGGTGACGCCATCAACCATAAAAAAACAGATCGCAAAAAACAGACCCAATAACTTAAACTTTTTCATGTTACTCTCCATGCTGTTTAAAAAATATGCATCTCCCAGGAATTCCCTGAAGATGCAAATGGATTTCGAATGCCAGATTCTATTTTCAATCCGGCACTCAATAGAAAATCAAGTAAATCAAAAACGACCTTACTTTGAGATTTATCGCACCTAATGAACAGACCCGTTTGAGTGATTTACAACCTGATTATCAGTATTGCCTTTGTTCAACCATTTAAAGAGTATCCCCATCACACCGTCCGGCAGGGCCAACACCAGAATGACAACCAAGGCTCCCATTGTGACTGCTCGATAGGCACCCAGCGGTGCCATCAACTCACTCCCTGCAACAACCAGAAATGAGCCTAAAACCGCTCCGGGAAAGTGCCCCAAACCTCCTGCGAGTATCATCACCATTAAAATACTGAAGAGATCCAGATCCAGCATGCGAACAGAAAGAACGCCATAAAAATGGCCGTAAACCCCTCCGATGATTCCGGTGAGAAAGGAAGTAATGGCGAACACCATTAGTTTATATTTAAAGGCGCTGATGCCCAGGCTCATCGCAAATTCTTCCGAGTCTTTAAGGGCAAGAAAGGCATTTCCCCAGTAAGATTTGATCATGAACATGATAGCAAGGATGCAAGCCAGCGATATCAACAGGATCAGATAAAAGGTTGGGACAATATTGTTTGTGGTGAAATCATACCCAAACAGACTGATCGGTGGTATGGTCAAAAGCCCTAAAGCTCCGCCTGATCCAATAGCAATCCCGATTTCCCCTCTAAGCAGTGGTTGCAGAGCCATGTGGACTCCAAAGGTAACCAGTGCAATGTACGGACCTGCCAGTCTGAGGCAGGGGAGCCCAACCAGAACGCCCATACCGGCCGTAAAAACTCCTCCTAAAACAATTGCAACAGTGGGAGTGATGCCGTGACTAACCGATAGAATAGCAGAACAATAGGCACCAATGACGAAAAAAGCCACCTGACCAAACGAAAAGATTCCGGCGAAGCCCATCATCACATCCCAGCATGAAGCCACAACAGCCCAGATAAGGCACATGACCAGGATATTCATTATGAATGGAATATCACCGACCAGAATAGGCAGCAGTGCCATTATCCCGTATGACACCCCAATAAAAACGATCATCTGTTTTAAACTCATATTTCACTCACCTTTTCCCATTAAACCTTGAGGTCGTATCACCAGAGTACCCAGTAAAAGAATAAATAAAGCAATAATTCCATAGCTCATACCGAACTTCCAACCTACGAAAGCCTCCACGATACCGATAATAAAAGCTCCATATAGTCCGCCACGAATTGATCCCATACCGCCAAAAGCTGTCACAACCCAGGCTTTTACCATTATGGCACCTCCTGAGCTGGGATTAATGAATAGTTTTTGACTTAACAGAATACCGCCGAACCCTACCATGACCGTCGAGATAGCAAATGTTGCAGCAAAAATCCGACCGATATTGATGCCAACTATTTTGGCTCCGGCGGGGTTTTGTGCAACTGCCCGCACAGCCATCCCGGTTCGAGTGTTGTTTAACATCCATCCAAAAAGCAGAATCCCTCCAAGTGATAATCCAAAAATCATAATGTCCTGGTAGGAAAAAACAAATTGCCCAGCTTCCAGAATGCCATCCAGGATTGGAGGGAGGGACTTCAGTTTGACTCCGAAAACCACCATATAGAGATTTGTCAGGAATAGCGCCAGGCCAAGCGTGAGCATCATGATCCGATTCTCCCAATCTGCCCTTTTTCTCAAAGGAGCGACCAAAAACTTTTCCAGCCCGTAACCAACGCCGAATAGAAGGGGTAAAACGATGATGAAGACGGCAATATATCCGCCGAATTCCAATCCCAGCCCAACAATCAGTATCCAGGCAAAATAGCCACCCATATTGAAAAAGTCTCCATAGGCAAAGTTGAATGCCTTGGATACGCCATACACCAGCGTCATGCCCACAGCCATCAAAGCATAAACAGAACCTTTGGAAAGCCCTGCTACCAGTACATCGGATATCTCATAGAGTAATAAAATTGTATCTTCAGTAAACATAAACGTTTTTTGTTTGTTATTTTTAGGGTACACCAGCAGGTTAAAACTCGGTTTTTCCCAACTGTGCCCAGGTTACATCCCCAGAAAAATCTCCTTTAGATGCTCATCACCGATCGCATCGTCTGCACTGCCTTCAAAAGAGATTTTTCCCTCTTCCAAAACATAAATCTTGCTGGCCAGTTGAGCGATTTGAGGTATATTTTGTTCGACAAGCAGGATCGAAATCCCCTGTTCATTGATGGTTTTGATAGTCTTAAAAACTTCTGTGCGCAAACTGGGCTGCAAACCAAGTGAGGGTTCGTCGATTGCCAGAAATTTAGCGTTGGACATCAGTCCCCGTGCAATAGCAAGCATTTTGGCCTCACCGCCGCTCATGGTCGAAGCCAGTTGCTTTTTCCGCGCTGCAAGTCTAGGAAATAGATCGAATACTTTTGCCAGGTTTTCCTTTTCGTAGGGGCGAGCCCTCTTGGCATAAGCACCTAATTTCAGGTTTTCCAGTACGGTCATTTGAGGAAACAGCTCCCGAGTTTCTGCAACATAAGTGATTCCATTATTGACGCGTTTTTCGGAAGACAATTGTGTAATATCAGAGTCATTAAAATAGATTTCACCGACTGTTTTTTCGACCAGGCCACAAATTGACTTGAGAAGGGTGCTCTTGCCATGGCCATTGGGACCCAATACCACCACAACCTGGTTCTTTTCTACCGATATGGAAACGTCGTTCAGAACATGGAATTGCCCATAATAAGCATTCAACCGGTTTACTCTAATCATGATCGGTCCCTAAGTAACATTCGATAACCTCAGGATTACTTGTTACTTCGCTGGGGTTGCCGCAACATATTTCACTTCCCGTTTCTATTATAAGCAACGTCTCAGTCAGCTCTGTCAGAACTTTCATGAAGTGTTCAATAATGATAATGGTGATCCCCAATTCGATGTTTATTTTTTGAATCAGCTTCATCAGATCTTTGATTTCGTGGGCATTGGACCCTGCCATCGGTTCGTCGAGCATGAACAGTTTTGGGCCGGTTGCCAGCGCTGCTCCGATCATCAGTTTTTTCTTTCCCAGTAGATCTAGTGTTCCGGTTTTGTGTTTGCGCTCATTGTGCAAACCAACAAAATTGATGATCTCATCAACTTTTTTCCGTCTGTAACGCCGGGTGTTTCCGAATCGATTGCCGATATCGATGCTGTCTTCTACAGATAAACTGGGGAATGTCTGGGGAATCTGAAAGGTTCTTGAAATACCACGCTTGACAATCTGGTAAGGATGTAAATTGGAAATAGATTTCCCATTAAATTCAATCTTACCTTCATAGTTGTAAAAACCGGAAATAAGATTATAGATTGTCGACTTACCTGCACCGTTAGGACCGGCGATACCGTAGATTTTCCCTTTTTCAACTTCCAGGGAGAGGTCATTAACGGCGATAAGTGCGCCAAAACGTTTGGTCACATTAGATAGTTTTAGCATCTCTAACTCCTTGAGTGTTCAATATGATCTTCCAATATTAACTTTCTTAACATTGTTGCCTTATTTGAATCGCATCACGCTCACGGCCATACGGTGGGACTAAAACTCTTCAGGCGCGAATAAGGTTGCTGTATCAATTTGTTTATCAGCAGCTTGAATTTAATAATTCGAGCACTAACTAAATTGAAGTGTTTGTGCCCTCAACCAATCTGATTCATCCGACTATTCGTTTGAGAATTTTCTGTACTATTAACTGGCCTTCCATTTTACCTTTGATCGCTCGTCAGTTGTCGGAGTCTGTTTAAAGCAGATTTTATTGTTCAAACAATGAATCGGCTCCCGATTACACAACAAGCTGGAAATATGAAGATCGGTTATCAAATCTGGGTTTGATTGACTGCATGTTTGAGTCCACTCCGAAAAGTATTCAAATATTCAAAATGGTAACTAAACATTGAATATCTGATTTTTGCAATAAAATTTTCAAAGGCTGTCATCCCGGACTTGATCCGGGATCCAAGCGGTTTTACCTAAATGCACATTATCCTGGATTCCGGCTCGAAGGCCGGAATGACAAGAAAAAATGACTTTTCGGAGCGGACTCATGTTTGATAAATTCGAATCCTTCTTGTCCAAACAAGGCTTCATTGCCACAGACGATTCGATTATCGTTACCACTATCGTAGAAGTCCCCAAAGAGAAGAAAACAAACAGATCAAATCCGGAAAAACACCCACCGAGTTTTATGATTCTCCAATTTTGACAGGAATTGCAGTGTACAGAGGAGTTAATACTGAACAGCTGCTTAGGCAATAATGCAGATTTAAATCAACTGACAAGCCCTCCCTGCACAATTTACTCTCATCTGACCGGTATGATAGCGGGACTTGAACTTCGAGTGTCGAGAGTGGGAATAATCAGTATAATACGCTGGTTTGCTTTATAATTCGTATAAAAACTATATGTAAACGTATTATTATACGAGTGATTATTACATCTGGCTTAAAAACTGTCAAATGAAGCTTAAATCACAAAGCTATCTGTTGCTTTATAATTTCAAAGTTATGATGCTTCAACAATGGTGTAGACGTTTTATGGATAACTCTGTAGCGGGAATTAAAACTGATCATGCAGCAAAAAGAACAATATATTTTGCGGATTGAGGCTTCGGGCTTTTCTGTCTCAGTAGGATTGACGGAAGCGAGAGTTGCAAAGGGATCAATCAATATTAAAAATAATCACCTGGGTCCGATAGCAGAAAATGGACT
The DNA here is from genome assembly GCA_018829445.1 of bacterium. Lineage (GTDB taxonomy): Bacteria > SAR324 > SAR324 > XYD2-FULL-50-16 > XYD2-FULL-50-16 > JAHJTV01. The sequence goes on along the minus strand of JAHJTV010000018.1, from coordinate 47,020 downwards.
TTTAAAAATACAAGATTAACAAGACACTACGTTTTGATGATTGTGTTTGCACTAGCTTATCCTTTCAGGCGAAGAGAGCCTGAGAAAACTTTGTGGTGCACACTCTCAAAGGGAACGGTAGACAAAAATGCATTAAACTGTTCTCCTGTATCGAAAGAAAAGTTCGATAGTGATTCCAATAAAAACTGCATTTTTGAGAAAATCATGAATAGTAAAATCGGGAAAATTGGTTTTGGTTTTTTTTTGATCCTCATGTGGGCTTATTGCTCTCCAGCGCAGGTCACTGTTGCTCCTCTTTTCCAAAGCATCCCGCCACTGGAATTTTTCGCACTCATTGAGAACAATAAGAGTAATCCTGATTTTATTATTCTGGATGTCAGGACTCCTGCAGAGTTCTCCCAGGCTCGTATCAAAAATTCGATTCTGTTGGATATTCGTTCTAAGACTTTCCCAATAAATCTTATGAAACTGGATAAACAAAAGACATATCTGCTTTATTGCCGCAGTGGCAACCGCAGTTTGAAAGCATTGGAAATGATGCGGCAGATGAATTTTATGCGGGTTTATAACATGACGGGAGGAATTCTGAAGTGGTACCGTCTGGGACTTCCAATCGTTACGCAATAATTCAGTGGATTTATAGTAAAAAGGGCATTAAATCCCCGGGTGAAACATACTCTCCGCTGGTGCCCGCGGGAGTTTGTTCGTCAAATGACTGATTTTGGTGACTTGAAAAAACCCCAGTTTTTCCATCTTTTCCCAGACTTAAAACCTTGTACGGTTGGTAAGGAGAGCTTTCCATTCCGGGTGATCCCCCCGGCATCCCGGGAACTACTAATCCTCTGATATCAGGTTTTTCTCTCAATAACCGTTTGATATCCTCAGCAGGAATGTGGCCTTCAATAACATAGTCACCGGCTTTTGCCGTATGACAGGACTCCAGGTTTGGGGGAATTTGAAACTTCTTTTTTATCTGGTTGCTGTTCTTTATTGAGATCATGTTGACGATAAAACCATTCTGTTCAAGATGGGCCCCCCATCCTTTGCAACAGCCTCAAGAATCATGATGATAAACGGTGATCTCATACTGTTCAACAGCCGGCTCATTTTTCGCGTTTATAAGCCCTGGAGTTATGGGCAATAAGGCTAATCCTGCCACAATCAGCAATACCAGTTTTTTCAGGTTCAAAAGTACCTCTTCGGTTAGTGTTATAAAGTTAAATTCTGGAAGACTCATCCCTAAATGGCTTCTAATGCCCGGGTCAGCTTTTCTTTAACTGAGGTGGCAAATTCGTCCAGATCGCTACGCCCGGTTATCCTTATCATCGCTGCAGGATCAACTGCTGCTACAATAACCTGCTTATCTCCAGGGTTTTCGTAAACCACAATATTGCAGGGCAGAAGCAAGCCAATATCAATTTCATCCGTTAATGCCATGTGAGCCAGATTTGGATTGCAGGCTCCCAATATGACATATTTTGTAAAGTCTACATCAAGCTTTTTTTTAAGAGTTTTCTGTACGTCAATTTCAGTCAAAACTCCAAAGCCCTCCTCTTTTAAGGCATTTGTGATTTTTTCAATGGCTTCTTCATAGGTATAATTGACCTTTTTTTTAATCCCGTAGATGTTCGATTCGATCACCATAATGTCTCCTGAAAACTGACCGTTAATTGTTGAAAGTATTCTGCTTTTTGAACATACTCTGGTTCTGCAAACCACTACTCTCTGCAGATACAGGCACTTTTCATTTGCACAGAAACCATTATACCTATTGAAAAAGGATAAACCAAACAAAAACCTGCCTATCAATAATCCCCTGGTATCCCCTTTTCAGGTAGTATTACAAACACAATTCTACCCAAACTACATTAAAAAACTACTCACTGGTGAAATAGACATCCCCGTAATATGCAACTGCCTTTCCATTGGAATTGTCTGTATCTGTCATGACTGCAACCCCATCCAGGGTTAACGCCTCGATTCCCAAAAATTCAATCAGATCTTCGCGAACATTTCGTTTTTCTTTAGTCCAGGTATTAATCTTATCGACTCCTGATTGCAATGGAACCATAATCACATTGTTTGTAAACGGATTTGGCCAGTAATCCCCAACCGGATTATTTGATGACCAAACATAATTAATCGCTTTTGTTTTCCAGAATGCAAAACCAGAACTTACCACTACATATACTCTTGCGGGGAAATCATCTCCATCCTTAGTCTGTTCATCGAGATCGGGGAAAATATTCTCCACTTTCCAGCTCCAGTTTAAATAGGGCGTGCGTTTTAAATCGATTTCCACTGTTTTATAAAAAGCAGAGGCAGTCCCATTGCTTTCAGTCTTGAGAACCGTCTTCCCCTCCACCGATACAATTGAATAGGTATTCTTGTCTTTAAACTCTTTAATTTCCCAATCCTTGAGATCCGATTTTGAAAACTGACCGATAAAGACAGTTTCTTCTCCAAAAGCAATTGAAGCCTGAAGAAGACCAGACACTAATACTATTAAGGCGGGATTAATAATAAACCTGCCAGCCCAAGATCTTGATTTGATTTTCATTTGGCACCTTTGTTAATAAAAAGGCTCTCGTTTAAGAAGATTCCCATAAGTTTATCCACCTCGATATAAATCATATTTTTGTCTTCTACTTTTTTCCTTTCCCCATGCAGCATGACTTCATCATCTTTTCATGATGAGCCATGTGATTAAAATATCGGTTTACCCTGTTTGGATTGCAGATGTGTACGTTCTGAGCAATAAATTCAGTAGCAGATCCCTCTCCAGATAATCTTAATACCTGACCAACTTTGACTTGCGATGAGGAAGGTATCTGAATACTTATTTTATCACCATGAGGCGTTACAATCAGGGCTTTCCCATTGATGACGGTTTCAACTTTTCCCATTTTGAAGTTTGGGTGATGAATGAACTCCCTGGCACGAGTATTGTGAAAGAGCGTTAACCAGGGCATCTGTCCTTCCCGCTCAATAATTCCTGCTTCAATCTGTTCGTTAAAACCGGTGGCAGCTATTGCTGTTCCCCCAATACCGGTAAACAGAAAACTGACAATAGTGAGACCGGTTATACCAATTTTAAGAAAGCCGGATTTCCAGAGCATCCAGGCAGAAAGAGTTGATAAAGCCAGTGAAGGAACAATCAAATCCCAAGGGAGAAGGCTGATAAAATCACCAAAAAACTTTAACCCGAAGAAAAGCAGCTCAAGACTGCCATTCATTCTCAATTCATAGGAATTGTAGTTAAAGAGCAGCAGCGAAGCCACCAGTGCAAAAAAACCAATAATAAAAAACAGCCTGGAATGAGCCGCTGCCGGAACTGCTCGAATAACCAGTTTTTCCTGTTCTATTTGATTCATCACAGATCGGCTGAATCCTTCAGGCAAATCAGGAACAGAAGGTTTGGCTGCTCGTAGTAGCTTATCAAGTTTATCCATGACTTAACTCCTTAATTTGCTTTGGAAATGAGTCGGGAAAACTATTAGAAAAGATCTGAAAATAATTTGAGTAAACCAGTCTGCCCTGCCTACCATAGAATTTAAAGTTTTCTCCATTTGCTTTTTAGCTCGTCTTATTAGAGTTCCAACTGTATTTGTTGATGTATCCAAGATTTCGGCAATCTCTTTGTATGACTTTTCTTCAAAATAGCTCAAGACAAGTATCTCCCGATATTTGGGATCAATCTTCTCCAGTGCCCTAAGTACCAGTTTCCTGTTTTCCTCCTGTTCATAACCATTGGATAAATCTGATCCGGGTATTGAGCTCCACTGATCATCATCCATGTGTGACTCTTTCCTCCTGGAGATGGTACGCAAATAATTGGCGGCTTCGTTATGCGCAATCCTGTAAATCCAAGATTGCATTGGGAATTTTGTATCAAAGCTGCCTAGATTCTCATACACTTTTGAGAAAACATTCTGGGTTACATCCAGCGCCGCTTCTTTATTCTGATACAAAAATCGATAAAGATAGGAAAAAATCCTTTGCTGATATCGCTCCATTAAAACTGCGAAATCATCCTTGTTTGCGGCAAGAATAGATACTACCAATTCTGCATCTGATTTAGACGGTTTATTCATGCACAAAGACCCTAAGATATTTTATCGGTATCACTTGACTACTTTCGAACTTTGGTCGATTGAATTATGCCATTATAATCATTTGACATCTTAAGGTCAAATTAGTTGTAAATAATGATGCACCAAGATGTTTCGGGTTAGGTGCAAAATAAGTTTTTTATCTATACAGCGTGGGCAAAGCGTTGCCCACCCTACCCGTTTGATGCGTGGACAACGTTGGATGGACAACGCTTTGTCCATCAATTTTTATTATCCGAAACTTTTTGGTGCACCCGTAAATAGTGAGGTTTGATTTTTTGTAAAATAACTGACTGGTTATTAACCCAATAAAGTGACTATTGTATAAGGATGGATCTATTCAAAATCACAACTTCTTGTATAGTAATACACCACCGGGTCATTTTTATTTCAAATGATGCAATTGGATTGAAAGTATGGATTGGTGTTAAAAGTACTTCGGGTATGTAAAACGGGAGTGCACCCTTATATGGGCGCTGAATAGTGTGAGAAACTGTAAGAAGAATAAATAATATAATATCATCATGATTTTCCACCAATTGGCAGCCGTCTATGGTCGCCCTAAACCACCAATTTGACATAAAATATCCATTCTCTTAAATTAAAGCACAGTCAACTTACGATTATTACCAATTAGTGCCGGGAAACGAATTCACAACCGTCAATATCAAACCTTAGACATAGTGCCAAAGGATAATATGAATCGAATAAAGATCTCTTTCTCAATTCTGATTGTATTGATATCAATTAACATTTTTCAGGCTGGATCAGCTAAGACGGCACCGCTGGCAAAAGAGGGCATTTTAAAATTATCAGACTGGGATTTTCAATCAGACGGACTTGTTGGATTAAACGGTCAGTGGGAGTTTTTCTGGAAACAATTGCTGTCTCCGGAGGATTTTTTGAGTGGACATAACCCGGATAAAACCGGGTACATCAATGCTCCCGGATATTGGGACGGTTATCAAACAAATGATGAGACCCTGAATGGCCAGGGGTATGCCACTTTCCGACTTAGGATTACCGGTCTTCTGCCACAAGGCAGTTTTGCCCTGGATATTCCTTTGATGCATACGGCCTATAAACTGTGGGTAGATGGGCGACTGGTCTCATCAAATGGAGAGGTCGGCAAAACAAGGAACACCTCTCTGCCTCAATATTTGCCCAAAACCCCGGTACTGGAAAATATCACCGGTGAGATGGAAATCGTTCTTCAGATTTCAAATTTCCATCACAATAACGGGGGAATCTGGCAAACCCTCTACCTGGGGTTGCAGGAAAAAGTAATATCAATCAGTCAGCTTCGAACAGCTTTTGACCTATTTTTACTTGGAGCCATTTTTATCATGGCTCTTTATCATTTTGCATTGTATGCCTTGCGACGAAAAGAATACTCCCCCCTATTTTTTGGAATTTTCTGCCTGATTATCTCATTTCGCATCAGTCTCCATGGCTCGACCATCTTCTCGGTGCTGTTTCCCAACGCATCCTGGGAGCTTTTGGTTAAGCTGGATTATTTTACGCTGTATTTTGGATTATCCTATTATATTGCATTTATTCGTTCACTTTATCCCCTTGAGTTTTCCAAAAAAATACTCAATCTGATCATTCTGATCTCAATGGGATTTGTGGTATTTACAATCCTTGTACCTGCAACAATTTTCACTGCTTACCTGTCAATTTATCAGATGGTGATGGGGCTGACCTGCCTCTTCATCTGTTACGTCATTGTCAGAGCCATAATATCAAAACGTGAGGGAGCCCGGGTTGTATTGGCCGGATGTCTGGTTCTCATCTTGACCTTTGTAAATGATGTTCTATACAACCGGGAGATTATACATACCGCTGATCTGGTTGGCGTCGGTTTGTTTATCATGATCTTTTCCCAGTCTTATGTATTGTCTTCAAGGTTTTCCAAGGCTTTTAAGATGGTTGAGGTACTCTCCATCCACCTGGAGCAAATAGTAAAGGAAAGAACTGCAGCCATAAAAGATTTGCTTGATAACACGGGGCAGGGATTCTTTTCATTCTCCAAGGATTACAAAATCCAGAAATACACTTCAAAAGCCACCCAAGATTTTTTCAGCCACTCCATAGAAAATGAAGATGTGGTGTTATTGCTTTTCCCGGAAAAAGCTGAAGATCTGCGAAAGTTGTTGAACCTGATTTTTGAAGATTCGGAAAACCTTGATCTGGTTGAGGACATCCTGCCAAAGGAGATCAAGAGAGACAACCGGGTTTTTAGAGTTGACTACCACTGGATAAACCCAAGTGAAACCTTGAGCGGCAGGGTCATGATTGTCATGACTGACATTACCATGCAGAGAGAACTGGAACAACAACTGGAAAAAGATGAAATCAGAAACCAGATGATTTTAAAAATAGCGGTTGATCGCAACGGATTCGTTGGATTCCTTGACGAAATCAACCATTGCCTGTCTCAGGTTGATACAACATTGGATAAGGCATTGATCGAAATTAATGCCAATGAATTGTTCAGGCATTTCCACACCATCAAAGGGGGAATGGCGAGCTACTTTTTCAGCGAGGTAGCTGCCAAGGCGCATGAAATTGAAAACCTTCTGGATTGCGTTCGCAGTGGTGAGAAGCCTTTGTCTGAAGAAACAGTAAATACAACAAAACTGGAAACAAACCGTTTGAGAGAGATTCTGAACGAAACCCTGACCAGTTTGGATCAAATCATCCCCCGACAAATGATTGAAGCTCATAATCGGAATTACTTTATGGTTGCCGAATCAAAACTGGAAGAACTGGAAAAGACTCTGGGGGAGGAGTTAACAAAAGATCCGTCTGTTAAACACTCTTTACGCAATATTCGGAAACAACCTCTTAGAAATAACCTGAAGAAATTCGCCTCAGATGCTCAGACACTTGCCGCCCAGTTGGGAAAACAGGTTAAAATAACATTGATCGGGGAAGAAACCGAGATTATCCATAAACCCTACCGATCCTTTTTTTCCTCACTGATCCATCTCATCCGCAACAGTATCGATCACGGCATTGAATATCCCGATGTCAGACTGGGATTGGGGAAACCGAGCGAGGGCAATCTCGAAATCAAGGTTGAGGCTGATGAATCCAACCTGAGCGTGTCCATATCAGACGATGGTACCGGAATAGAAGCAGCAACAATTAAAACAAAAGCTTTGGAAAAAGGGATGATCAACGACCAGGAGGCCGCTTCAATGTCTGAAGGGGAATTGATTAAACTGATATTTAAAGCCGGATTCTCGACCAATGAGGAGGTTACCGATCTCTCAGGCAGAGGCGTTGGTATGGATGCGGTGGCTGATGAGGTTGCAAAACTCAAGGGAAAGATCAAGATCAAAACCCAGGTGGACAAAGGAACCTGTTTTGCCATAACCATCCCACAGGTATAATTTCCCTGTTGCTAAAAAGATTCAGCAATAATATTGGGGGAGGTGCTGCGGTCCTAAAAAACTCCCTTGACAAAACTCTTTTTTGATTCATAATTTTAATCAGTTGATCGCAAAAATTATTTGAGGAAACAAATCCAACAGAAATCATGAAAACTGGAAACCGGATCACAGCGCTATCAGAAAGCACAGGTTTTAAAAAGCCATCCGGACGGGTTTGTCATTCATCCTCGAAGAGAACTCTCTCCAAAAATCCCTTCAGTAGTATCGTTCGCGTCAACGGAATCATTATTGGTATTATTATCATTATTAGCCTGATTATTATCGGCTAAACCATACCAGGGAACGATTCCGAATTCGACTTTTTCCACAATCAAAATCGGGGACGCTCCCCGGCATACAGACTTTTTTTGAATTGTGGATCAAAATGTTTAAACCTGACCTTAGATTACCGGCAAATGAAGCTCCCAAGCACACGGGACAATTACGCCAGAAGTGTCAGCTCATTTTGTTTCCGAATTTCAACCCCAGCCTCACTGTCTTGATTTCAGGATCTTCCACGGTTTCCGCAGGAATTGAATCCAGGATCATCTCTTCTGTCATTCGTATAATCATCGCCATTATCATTGCCATTGAACTGATAATGATCGTCGTGATTATTATTGGTGACTAGATGAACTCCCGGGGCGATTCCAAAAATATCTTCTTATTTGAATCAGAATCAGCCCCTTGAAGGTGAGGATTTCCATTTGGACTTTTAACCAAAGGCGGTTATGAAAACAGCAGTATTGAGAAGGTATTTCGGCAAAAAGGAATCATTCAATGATAAGCAGGAACCCGTCTCCCAAGCAGGGCAGGTTTTAGGAGCAGATATATTATTTAAAACCCTGATCGACTGTGACGTTGATACACTATTCGGCTATCCCGGCGGTAAGGTTTTAAGCCTGTATGATCGTTTACTGGAATACCCGCAGTTAAAGCATGTGCTGGTTAGCCATGAACAGGGGGCAGCTCATGCTGCAGATGGTTATGCCAGAGTGACCGGAAAACCCGGGGTTGTCTTAACCACATCCGGACCGGGAGCAACTAATACGGTCACAGGAATAGCCAATGCTTTCATGGATTCCGTTCCCATTATCGTCTTTACAGGCCAGGTTGAAAGGCCCCTGTTGGGAAAGATGGCTTTTCAGGAGAGCAATATTATTGATATCACAAAATCCATCACCAAATGGAATTTCCAGGTACAGACCGTTAACCTGTTGGAAGGTGCCGTACGACAGGCTTTTAAGATTGCAGTGGAAGGCCGACCGGGACCGGTTCTGATCGATCTGCCCAAAGATATATTTATGGATTTTACTGTTTATCAAAAGAAAGAGATTACATTCCAGGATGCGCTATCTTCCATGCGATTCCAAACCGCGCAGAGTCTGTATAAAGCCGCTGAATACATTAATCATGCAAAAAAGCCGCTTATTTATGCAGGAGGCGGCGTAATATCCGGGGAAGCATCGGAAGCACTGAGACAGTTTGCAATAAAAAACCGCATTCCGGTGACAACGACCTTAATGGGGTTGGGAGCGTTTGCAGAGGATCATGAACTGTCGTTGGGAATGTTGGGTATGCATGGAACCTGGACTGCCAATATGGCTGTTCAGAACTGCGATGTATTGATCGCCCTGGGGGCTCGCTTTGATGATCGGGTAACCAGCAGGATTGACGGATTTTCCCCGCATTCCATCAAAATCCATGTTGATATCGATGAAAAGGTCATCGGGCAAAATGTCAAAACGGATGTTGCCATTGTCGATCAGCTGAAACCGGTGTTATATCGCTTGAATGAACTGGTATCCAAACCGCAGGAAGAAACAGCCTGGTTAAAAGAGATAGGGGAATGGAAAAAGAATCACCCCTTGTCCTATGCAAAGGCAAGTGGTGTTCTGAAACCACAGGCTATTATTGAACGGATTTCCGCCATCACGCCCGAGAATTCAATCATGGTTACCGATGTGGGCCAACATCAGATGTGGGCTGCCCAGTTTTTTAAATATACCAGGCCGCGATCATTCGTAACCTCCGGCGGTTTGGGAACCATGGGATTTGGGTTACCGGCAGCCATTGGTGCCCAGATGGGATCTCCCGATTCCACCGTTATCTGCCTGTGTGGCGATGGTGGGTTTCGTATGACATCAACGGAGCTATCAACCGCCGTCAGCCAGCAACTTCCCCTAAAGATCTTTGTATTTAATAATAGTAGCCTGGGCATGGTGAAGCAATGGCAGAATTTCTATTTCGAAAAGCGGTATGCCCACTCGATTTTACATGACTCTAATCCGGATTTTTTAAAGCTGGCTGAGAGCTACGGGGCGATGTCGTTGAGACTGGTTAAGGAAAACGAGCTGGAATTTGTACTTAACCGTGCTTTTTCTATAAATAATCGACCTGTCCTGGTTGAGTGCATAATAGACTCCGGGGAAAATGTGTTTCCCATGGTGAACCCGGGTGCTTGCCTGGATGAAATGGTGGAATGGAGTGATTAGTTAATCTTCGTATCTGATTAAGGGCAGTTGAATGATAAAGTGGCTGCCCTTTCCCGGTTCAGATTCCACCTTAAATGTTCCCTGGTGATTATTGGCAATTATCATGTAAGAGACCGACAATCCCAAACCAGTGCCGCTTCCTGCCGGCTTGGTGGTGAAAAACGGTTCGAAGATTCTCTGTCTGACACTTTCTTCCATTCCCGGACCGGAATCGACAATCTCCAGTTGAACCGCACTTTTTTGATTGGTTGTTCTTATGGTAATGGTTTTCTCACAATGTCCCTCCATTTCTGCCATTGCCTGAGTAGAGTTGCGCAATAGATTCAGAATTACTTGCTCAATTTCAGTTTCATTGCAGATAACCTGTTTGAGATTAGAATCGTATTCCCGGTTGACCCTGATATCCCTGAAATCGTATTTCTTGGTTAAATCGTAGTCGTTATCGGCCAGGAGAATAGCCCGATCACAGATTTCATTAAGATTATTGGACATCATCTTTGATTCACTCTTCCGGCTGAAATGAAGCATATTGGATATGATATCCGATGCCCTGATGATTGAGGTTCTCATACCATCCAGAATGTTGGTGATCTTTCTCTGATCCAGGTAGGCTTGAAGATCGGGCATTTGAAAATTGCATTGATGGGCAACTTTCATATTGGCCTCAATATCGGGAGCAAGGCGTCGTTGGATATTCTGAATTCCCAACATAATCCCGCCCAGGGGATTATTGATTTCATGAGCCATCCCGGCTGCCAGTCCTCCAACAGAGATCAGCTTCTCTGTTTGAATCATAACCTGTTCCATTTTCACACGCTGGGTAACGTCATCAACACGGACAACGGCTTCTTGCCGGTTTTCAAGGATTAAGGGATAGATCAACATATCCAGGTATTCAATTTCCCCGTTGTGAGGTTGCGGAATCTTCTCAAACGACTTGGGATTATTATCCTTAATGGCCATGGTATAAGCTCCCAGTTGTCTGGAAAGGTTGGGGAAAAGCTCTGTGATGATTCTTCCCCTGGCATTGTTACTCGGGATGCCGGTTTGTGCTTCTGCTTGTTTATTCCAAAAGGTGATTTTTGCATTTGCATCGATACCGACCAGTATTGAAGGCATGGAGTCAATAACACTGTTTAGATACTGCCTTAATGCGAACGATTCATCTTCTGCCTTCTTGCGCATGGTTATATTGATCAAGGAGCCTTCGTAATGTGCCAGTGTACCATCCGGATTATAGATGGAACGACCGTTCAGGGAGATCCAGACATCATCTCCATTGGGCTTTTTAAGCTTTTTCTCCAGATTTAAAATGGTTTTTTCATTGCGAATTTGTTCCAAAAGATCTTGAAATTCCCGGGGAGATGAAAACGCTTCATTGATAATCTTATCCATTGAGGCAAGCAGATGCTGTGCAGAGTTATAACCCAGTGTTTCTGCCATGGCAGGATTTACATTGATTTCTTTTTGATCAGCGGAAACCCGGTAGATCCCTTCAATGGCATTTTCAAAAATGCTGCGGTATTTGGCTTCAGTGGCTTGAATGGTTTTGACCTGGTTTGTGATTTTTTCCCCCAGCAATTGCATCGTTGCGGTTACTTGCTGAAACTCTTTATAGGTTTCGTCTTTTAATCCATAATCATAGTCAGCTGATGCATATGCTTCAGCCAGGGAATTCAGACCTTCAAGTGGTTTTGACAGAAAATAACGGAGAATCAGTTTTGTAGTAACGATCAGAAAAACAATCACAGACAAAACGATGATGATATTCGAAGTGAGTAGTCTCCGGTTAACTTCACTGTAGTGCTCAACGGACAAGGCGATAGTTACGGTTCCGGCATATTCACCATGATACTGAATATCAGCTGAACGCTCTATATACTCTCCCCTATGCTCCTTTTTAATAACCAGGAACTCTTCATGGTTGGCATCCTTAACTGACAGAGAAACAACAAGATCGTTCAATGAAAACGCGGTTCCCATGTTAACAACGGTCTGTTTTTCAAAGTGCCACAGGGGAATCTCAAGACTGCCGGCCAATACTTTAATATACTCATCCGCTCTTTGCTCCAGTCCAATCCGGCTATTGCTGACATTGCGGTAGTAATTAAAGATTATAATTACGGTGGCGACAATAATAACCGACGCAGTCAGGCTGATGGTCAAAAGGGTGGAAAGGGATCGCTTCGATTTCATCCGATTTTGGGCTTTGAATTTATTGTGGACTCTCTTTAGTATCTATGAGGTATTTTTTAAAAATGGAACGAAAGGATTCCATTTGATTATCGTGTACCCAAGGCGTAAAAAAATTGAAATATTGTTCCGTTGGAATCTCCTGTATCAAAACCCGGTTAACTCTTTTTATTATTATCTGCCCCCAGTCATTTTTGGGACAGGTGATATAACCTAATGCTACAGGGATGTTTTGCTCTATCACGGATAGAGCGGTTAATTCCTTAGATGTTTCCAGGCGTTTTTCATAAAAAAGAATTGATGCCGGATCCCAGATAAACCAATCGATTCTTTTCGAGTGAAGCATTTGAACAAGATTCTGTATTGAGTCTGATCCTGACAATGTTTCCTTTCGAGTACTACCCCCGTATTTTTTGATGATCCCATCAGCGAAGGAATCGGAACTGGTAGCGTTGATATGTCCCATGACAAGATTCTTATTCAACAGCAAGTCTTTGAGGGATGCTTCCTTTGTCAAACCCATGTTAACTGCGTTCTGTTTTCTCATGATCACCATGTCTGGAAAAACAGCCCTGAAAGGCAGTGAATAGTATAGGTATTCTTCGCGTTCTTCAGTTTTAGACGGCCCTACTGCACAGTAGTTCTTACCAAATTTCATATTCTCGAATATTCGTTTTGGAGCTGCTGAAATCAGTTTATGGTCATATTCGGTCAATTCCTCTTTTATCAGATTCAAAACGTCAATACCGTATCCTGAAACTCCACCATTCTCAACAATAAACAGTGGCGGGTAGTCGAAATAGGGCCAGAAGATTGTATCTTTAGCTTGGACTAAATCTGTAAAAAGGCCCACCAGTGTGAAGAGTAAAACCGAAGTCTTGAATAACTTTGATAAAAAAGGCGCGATTCGGTCCATTTTAGTCCCGGGTCAAAAAACAACAGCTTTAACAAACCATCTTGTTCTTTTGATGGTGTTTGTCATTCTATTGATTCTATAGTAACACACTTGTAATAGAAAACAATCACTTCATTGTCATGTTTCCATAATAGGCAGTTTTGAAAATACAAATGATTAAAATCCCACGACCATTTTTTCAACCAGGGGTAGATTAAGAGAATCAGAATTCTCCTTGCAACAAAGGAAAATGATTTTGTCAGTATTTGCGACTGGTTGCCTGTTCCAGACTCGTTTTTTCTGTCGCAGTAGCATGTAGATGCCGGTATTGATAATTAATCCAAACGAACGATAGCTCCCTGTCTAAAAGCGCACTTTCCCTTCAACCTGAAAGCCCCTTTTTGAAAATGAGATACTGCATTGGCTTCAAGTGCCTGAATTAAAAAGCTTACAAGGGCATCGGATCTCTTTTATGGATTTAAAATTGAAAATATGTGAGATGCTAACATTGACGTCAAAAAAACTATTTTTAATTCTACCGGTTTTTTTATAAAGTAGTGAGCGGATATTACAGAATGACACTTGGTATTCGTTCAAGCCTCTGAAAATGTGAGGTATAAGCAAGAATTAACCAGAAGGTGCTCGGAAGGAGTATCTCAGGATTGATATTGTGTATGCTGTTGGCAATATCGCCCTGTGCCTCGAATTTGGCAGCACCTGCTGTGCATTAATAATGAACTATCCGTGAGTCGATGATGCCTACTATTTGTGGTTATGAGATTAAAAAAATAATCAACCAAACACCAAAGTACATTTTTTATGAAGGCATACGTCAACAGGATGGTATTCCTGTGCTCATCAAAGTTCCTTCTTCAGAGTGCCCCAGTGTTTCTGAATTTGCATATTTAAGACATGAGTATGAAATAACGAAGGACCCCGGCCTGAACGGAGTGATAAAATCCATTTCTCTGGAAGAATATGACAAAGGTATGGCTTTGATTCTTGAGGATATGCCAAATGCATCCCCGTTAAGTAATGTTCTACTGAATCTTGATTTTGAGACCTTCCTGGCCATCGGTGTTTCACTAGCTCAAAAGTTAAGTACTTTGCATAAAAAGAACATCATCCATAAAGATCTCAATCCAGGTCACATATTTGTTGATTTGACAACGGCTGAAGCGAAACTTACCGGTTTGGGTATTGCTTCGATTTTTCCGCTTGAGAATCCGGATTTAATAAGTTCAAGTGTTATCGAAGGAAATCTCTCATATATTTCCCCGGAGCAATCAGGGCGTATGAACCGCTCCATTGATTACAGAAGTGATTTTTACTCCCTGGGTGTGACTTTTTATGAAGCCTTAACAGGTGTTCTTCCTTTTCAGAATTCTGATCCGTCCGAATTGCTACATTGCCACATGGCCAAGGTTCCCATTGCTCCCCATAAAATCAATCCGGACATCCCGAGGGCTGTATCTGCCTTAACCATGAGACTAATGGCAAAGATCCCCGAAGACAGGTATCAAAGCGCTTTGGGGTTAAAAAACGATCTAAAAAAATGTTTAAAACAGCTCAGGACGTTTGGGAGAATTGAAAACTTTCCCGTGGGTCGGCATGACGTGTCAGATAAATTTCAGATTACCCAGAGACTATACGGACGAGAACAGGAAACGGAAAAACTTTTGTCAGTTTATGAAGAGGTTGCTGCAGGGAAAACCAAAATAATGATGGTGGCAGGTTATGCTGGCATTGGTAAGACCTCCTTTGTACAGCAAATTAATAAATCTATTGTGCAAAGGGGAGGGTATTATATATCCGGAAAGTTCGACCAGTTTTATCGGGATGTGCCTTATAGTGCAATGGTGCATGCTTTCCAGGATTTGGTCAGGCAACTTTTGACAGAAAGTGAAAAAAAGCTGGATCACTGGAAGGAAAAGCTTAGCAAAGCATTGGGACCTCATGCAAAGATTATCATTGATGTTATTCCGGAAGTGGAACTTGTCATAGGCCCCCAGCCTGAAGTACAAGAACTTGGGCCTGTAGAATCACAGAACAGGTTTATGACGATTTTCCTCGATTTCATCCGGGTGTTCTGTACTGTAGAGCACTCATTGGTGATTTTTCTTGATGACTTGCACTGGATAGATACTGCAACTTTAAAACTTATTAATTTCATTGTTTCCGAACAAACCACTCAGTACCTTTTATTGATCGGGGCTTACCGCGACAAGGAGATTGACTCCCATCATCCGTTATTAACTATCCTTGATAAGTTGCGTGCCCACGATGAACATATTGACGAAATTATACTGGGTCCCCTGGGAACTGAAGAAACTGCTGAACTGCTTGAACATACCTTAAGCAGTGATCGCGAATCGGTTCGCCCCCTGGCTGAGCTGATTCTCTCGAAAACTGCCGGGAATCCATTCTTTCTTAAGCAGTTTTTGCTGTCTTTATGTGAGCATAAGCTTATCGTATTCGATACCCACAAGGGATGTTGGTTGTGGGAAATCCAGCAGATCAAAAACAGCGAGATGACAGACAATGTCGCCGATCTTCTCGTCAGCAAGATAATGAAACTGACGGAAGAAACTCAGTTTTCTCTTAAACTTGCGGCTTGCATTGGCAATCAATTCGATCTGAAAACCCTGGCTATCGTAAATGAGGAAACCAGTGCAAAAACCTTTGATAGTTTGTACCCGGCGCTTAGCGAGGGCTTGATTGTTCGAGTGTCGTTTTTCGGATTCTCTGTTGCTGATTCGGAGAAAAAAGTTTCCGGCAAACAACAGGAATTCGATTTCACAAATCCTGTCTTTAAATTTTGTCACGATAGAGTGCAACAGGCCGCATATTCTTTAATGCAGGGTCTCCAAAAAAAAGAGGTGCATTTAAGAATTGGTCGATTGATTTTAAGTAATGTTGCTCAAGATGAATTGGTAGAAACCAGTTTCAGCACCGTTCATCATCTGAACTACGCCTATGATTTGATCACAGAAGAAAGCGAAAAAATAGTGTTGGCTGAGCTGAACCTAATGGCCGGGAAAAAAGCCAAAGCATCCTCTGCCTACGAGCCAGCACTACGATACCTGACCATGGGAACAGACTTGCTGGATGATAAAAGCTGGACGGAAAGCTACCCCCTGACTCTCGGCTTGTATATGCATAGAGCAGAAGCTGAATACCTAAATGGTCATTTTGAGGTTTCAGAAAGACTGGTTGACCTGATACTCAATCACGCCCGATCAGTCGTAGAGCAAGCCGAGGTTTACAGGATTTTAATTGTTCAATTTACCATGTTGGCTAGCTATAAAAAAGCCTATGAAGTAGGACAAAAAGCCTTGGGATTGTTGGGAATCAGTACTCCGGATCAAGGTCAGGCAGGAATACAGCTGATGCTGGATCAGCTGATTGATGAAATAAATAAAAAAATATCAGGTCGACTTGTGAGTTCTTTGATTGACGGCCCGGAGCTCAATAATGCGGATATAAAAATTGCAGTAAAACTGCTGTCAGACATGCTACCGTTGGCCTTTTTTCTTGATCTAAGCATCTTTAGTTACTTAACGGTTATCTTAGTTGATATATCACTTCAATACGGCAATACGCCGGAATCTGCTTATGGATTTGCCTGTTATGGCAGACTGCTGATAACCCGGGGCGAATATCAATCCGGCGACGAGTTTGGTCGTTTGGCGATGAGATTGAGTGAAAAGTATAATAATTTAGGACAAAAAAGCCGCTGTTACAACTCCTTTGCCAATTTTATCCAGCTCTGGCGGAAGCATATCAGGACGACAAACGATCTGAATATTGAAGGCTACCAATCAGGAATACAATCCGGTGAGTTCCAGTTCGCCGGGTACTGCGTCAGTAATCTTCTGTTTAATCATTTTTACCAGGGAACCAATCTCAAGACTATCCTGGAGTTAAGCACCGAATACGAACTTTTTGTTTTGAAAACGAAAAGTCAAATTTCAAGTGGTAGTGTCACTGCTGTTCGTTGGACCATACAGAATTTAGTCGATTTTCCCAAATACGACAACGAATCGATGGATTTGGCCACCTGGCTGGAGCGGCAATTACTACGTGAACTTGAATTCAACGACAGTTCCATGGTACTTTGCCATTCTCAAATCTATCTGGCCCAGTTGCTGTATCTCTATGGTGAACCGAAACAGGCTCTGCGTCATATCCTAAGAGCATCCAAAATCCTGGATTATGTTGTGGGAAGTGTCATCTGTGCGAATCATAACTTCTACTATTCGCTCATTCTGATAGCCCTTTATCCTGAAATGTCCCGAAATGACAAATTAAATATAATGGACCAGGTAAAAGAAAACCAGCTGCAGATGAAGATATGGTCAGATAATTGTGAAGACAATTTTCTTCATAAATATCTCCTGGTTAAAGCGGAAATAGCCCGGCTTACCGGAAATGATTCCAGTGCATCTGAACTTTACGATCAATCTATTGAAAGAGCCAGGAATACGAAGTTCCTTCAGGATGAGGCTCTGGCCAATGAGCTGGCTGCTCAATTCTGGCTTCTTAAAGAGGATGAAGCTACTGCTGAAATATACTTAAAAAAATCGCAATCTGCTTATCAACTCTGGGGTGCAAAAGGGAAACTGAAGTTCCTGGATAAAAAGTATTTTCATCTTTTGTACGGTAATCACAAGCTGTCAACCACCAAAGAGGGGACTCACCTTGATCTCTTGGATCTGTCTACCATCATGAAAGCCTCTCAAACAATATCCGGGGAGATCAAACTGGATAAGCTGTTGACAAAGCTGACCAGGATTTTGATTGAAAATGCGGGGGCACAACGAGGGTGCCTGTTGCTAAAATCGGGTGATGAGTTGCTGATCGAAGCAGAAGGAGACCTTGAAAATAATGAGATACAGGTTTTGCAGTCTGTATCGCTTCAGGAGGGAGGAAATGTTTCACCGGAAATTGTCCAGTATGTTGCCAGAACTCATGAATACGTTGTACTTGATAATGCTTCCAGGGACGGGATGTTTGCTGCAGATGTCTATATCCGCTCCCATAATTCCAAATCCATTGTCTGCGGTCCGATATTACATAAATCTGCACTCCTGGGTATCTTTTATCTTGAAAACACTTTGATAAACGGGGCTTTTACCACGGAAAGAATTGAAGTATTAAAACTGCTGGCCGGTACCATCGCCATCTCCATCGAAAACGCCCGCCTCTATTCCGACTTGGAAAACCAGGCTGATAAACTTAAAACATTCAATTCGCAGTTAAACCGGGAGATTCAAGAACGTAAAAAAGCGGAAGAAAAATATCGCAGTATTTTCGAAAACGCACTTGAAGGCATATTCCAAGCTACCCCGGAAGGACGGTTTATCAGTGCAAATCCAGCCCTGGCAGGGATCTACGGTTATGATTCTCCCGGAGAACTGATCAATAGTATCAAAGATATCGGCAAACAACTCTATGTTCAGCCCAGATATCGTGAAATGTTGAATGCCCTGATGAGAGAAAATAGAAAAGCAGTATCCGGATTTGAGGTTGAAGTATACAGAAAAGACGGTAGCAAAATATGGACTTCGATTCATGCCCGTCCGATTTATGATGAAAACGGTAAATTTGTACTCATCGAAGGGATTTTAACCGATATTACCAAAAGTAAACGAGAAGCTGAAGCTTTACGTGAAAGAGAAGAATACCTTCAAAAAGAAAATCGGCGATTACGCTCAAATATAAAAGACCGGTACAAATTTGGAAATATCATTGGTAAAAGTGTTGCCATGCAGGTGATTTATGATCTCATTCTGAAAGCTTCCGCATCGGACGCTAATGTCATTGTTTATGGTGAATCAGGGACAGGGAAGGAGCTTGTCTCCAGGGCCATTCACGATATGAGTGATCGAAAAAACAATGCCTTTGTCTCATTAAACTGTGGCGCTATCCCGGAAAATTTGCTTGAAAGTGAGCTGTTCGGATACAAAAAAGGAGCATTTACAGGGGCGTCCATGGATAAACGTGGTTATCTGGAACTGGCTGATGGTGGGACTCTTTTTTTAGATGAATTGGGTGAAATCAGCCCCAATATGCAAGTTAAATTACTGCGTGTTCTTGAAGGGCAAGGATTTACACCTGTGGGTGATACAATTATAAAAAACCCGGATGTGCGCATTATCGCTGCCACACATAGGAATTTGCAGGAACAGGTTCGCAAGGGATTGATGCGTGAAGACTTCTTTTTCCGAATTCATGTCATTCCCATCCGTATCCCTCCCTTAAGGGAAAGAATAGAGGATTTATCCCTGTTGATTGATCATTTTCAGAAAATATACGGAAAAAACCTGCCAAATTCCCAGATCCCGGGAAAAGTTATTGAAGCTTTGCATGGGTATCATTGGCCGGGAAATGTAAGAGAACTGCAAAACACCCTACAGCGTTATTTCATGTTGGAAAAACTTGATTTTATGGGCACTCCACTTCAGAAGCATAACAATCCTACTGAAGAACACCTTGAAGAACCAACGGAAAAAAGCAACCTGCTTCAAACTGCCATGAAAGAGTTCGAAAAAAAACATATCCTCAATGTATTAACCCGGAATCGCTGGCAGAAAGCCAAAACAGCTTCTATTCTGGGAATCAACAGGAAAACTCTTTTCCAAAAAATCAAACATCATAAACTTGAAGATTCCCTTTAGGGGGTAATATGACCCCCTACACGTTATTTCTATAATAACAGTTTGTTGATCAATAAATGAATGAATAACGTGGTCATTCTACCCCATCTCCATTTCTCCAACCGCTAAACTTCCCAGCATACAGCTTGTAATCCTCTATATATTTAGGTGCTTGTGCATCTTCTTTTTTGCTGGCACGTCCTTTGCTGATTGACGTGGCACCATTCAAATGTCGGTTTTGGTGTCCCGTGCAGATCAATCCAGGGATACCTTTCGAGTGACATTACCTCCGGATTTATAAACATTGTTTTGTAAGAATTCTGCAACATGTTTCAAAAGCCCGGTATATTCACATTAAAAAAGAGAGGTCATATGAGATTAATCAAATTCGTATTGTGCGCTTCGCTCCTGGTTTTTTTATTTGCAGGTTTAGAGTCTGGGGTTTTTGCAGCAGACCATAAACTGACATTAGCATACTTACCCGTTAAAGGGACTTTGTATGTTGAAGTAACCGAGACCTATGCAAAAAAAGTTGCTGAAGCAACAAATGGGAGAGTAGAGATTGTACTAAATGATTCCTTGATTAAAGGAACCCTGCTGGCTCAATCCGTAAGGGACAACCGTGTGCAGATGTCAACTATCCTGGCAGGTTATTACTCTGCCACCAATCCTGAATTCGGTCTGGCACAACTTCCCGGCTTGATGAACAATCTCGAGGAGTTCGAGAAGGTTTTTTATGGGTTTTGGCGTGAAGATATGAATCGAATTTTGGCTGAAAAATATAATTGTCATGTTCTGGTTTGGGGGCTTTTTGCACCCCAGAGTCTTATCTCCATCAAACCTATCAAAAAAGTCAGCGACTTTGACGGGAAAAAAATCCGTGTTCACAACATCGAAACAGCTACACTGGTTTCCGCCATTGGATCAAAGCCCACCCCCATGGCGGCTTCTGAGGTATTGCCTGCATTGCAACGTGGGATAATAGACGGGGTGTTTACCTCTTCTGCCTGGGCGTATGGTCAGGCCTTTTATTCTGTTGCCAGCAATGTCGCCATGTGGCCTATCTCGACAATATTGCCTTTCCCCATTGTAATAAACCAGGATGAGTGGCAGAAGCTGCCAAAAGAATTGCAGGACAAAATGGCTGATGCAGGCAGAAAACTTGAACAAGCTTCATTTGCCGATTACCTGAATAAAATGAAAGATCTTCCACAAAAATGGGCCAGCAAAGGGGTAGATTTTTACATGGTGCCTGATTCGGAAGCAAAGATCCTCTTCAAACCCGAGTATATAAGACCGGTTTATAGTTCATTCTTTGAACGGGCGGAAAAGGCGGGACTTGGGGGGCGTTCATATGTGGAGAGAGCCGAGGGATTTCTCGATAAAAACCTGGGCTATTAACCTTCATCAAAAACAATTAATCCGAGTGTGAAAAAACCATGCAGACAATTCTAGATAACACGCAGGAAATGGCCATACGACACCAGGATTCTGATACTGGAAGTCCGGTGCTGTCAGGAACTGATTATTCAATCACCAGAGTCCTGGATCTGGCATCAAACTCAATGGGGATTGTAAGCTGTTTTGCCATCCTGGCGATGGTTCTGATGATCAGTTATGAAGTGCTGTCTCGCTATCTCTTCAATGAACCAACATCCTGGGTAACAGAATATTCCCTTTACATCCTGGTTGGTATTGCCTTTTTGTCCGCTGGATACGCCCATTTATGTGATAGTCACATTCGGGTGGAAATATTGCTGAATTATCTGTCAGAGCATCGCCAACGTCAGCTGAAACAGATAACGGCATGGCTGGGATTTGTATTCTCTGTCTTGGCTACGTGGCAGATGATCATATTTGTACACTCAGAGTTTGAGGGGGGAGCCAAGGCATGGGGTCTGTTGGCAACCCCTCTTTGGATACCGGAGGCTTCGATTGCCGTTGGTCTTGGAGTCTTTTCGCTGGCTCTGCTTAGTGAAATTCTCAAAATAAACTCGATCCCAAATCGGTGGCGTGAGGTGTCGGGACTGGTACTGTTAGGTTTGATGACAGTGGGATTATTCGTAATAGGCGTTAAGCCAATGCCGTTTTTTGAAACCTCCCTGGAACAGGGGACGGTGTTAATACTTGCAATTGTTCTTATAGTGGCTTGGTTATGGTCTGAAACCAAAATTGCATTATTCACGATGATAATTCCACTCTTGGGTGGGTTTTTCTTCATGTGGGGCGAAGGATTATCAATTATTGCACGGGGAGGAGTAATAGCGGTTTATGTATTGTTTTTAATGGCAATCGGGGTTCGAATCGCATTTGCACTGGGTCTTGCCGGCACATTTGGGTTGATTTTTTTCCTTCCATTTTCGCAACTTCAGGTTATCGCCGAACGATCCTGGACCAGCGTAAACTCATTTGCTTTTACTGCAATCCCCATGTTTATCCTGATGGGAGCTTTTCTGCTTCGAAGCGGTGTTTCTTCAGATCTGTTTAAAGTACTCCTAATGTGGATGGGGCGTTTTCCCGGTGGAATTGCTCACGCCACCGTAGGGGCTTGTGGGATTTTTGCAGCAGTGTCCGGGTCCAGCCTGGCTACTGCTGCTACCATGGGAATGACGGCAGGACCGGAAATGATTAAAAATAGGTACAGTCCAAGGTTGGCATATGGTGTGGTTGCTGCCGGAGGAACCCTGGGTATTCTCATTCCACCCAGTATTGCCATGATTATCTATGGCTCCCTTGTGGGGATACCGATTGGTGAATTGTTTATGGCAGGAGTTGTTCCCGGTGTCGTGTTGATATCCGCCTTTATGATTGTTGTGTTAATCTGGTCCATCGTTCAACCAAATGCCGCACCACGGGGTCAGCAATATACCTGGGCCGAGAAAATAAAAGCACTGACTGGCGTTCTACCGTTTTTAGTTCTCATTGCAGGTGTGTTGGGTTCACTCTACCTTGGTGTTGCAACCCCCACCGAGTCAGGAGCACTGGGCGCCTTGATAGCGGCTTTGCTGTGTGTAAATAAGAAAAAAATGACTGTCAGACTCTTGTTTGATGCGTTACTGGAGACAGCGCAGACAACCTCCTTCCTGATTATCATTGTTGTTTCGGCATCTATCATGGGGTACACATTTGATTATATTGCACTGCCAAAAACTCTTGTAGCTTCCATAATCGGCACTTCATTGTCACCGGGGATGGTTATAGCAGCTTTGGTAGTCATCTACATTATTCTGGGTATGTTCATTGATTCCGTATCGATGATGCTTATGACCTGGTCTGTGTCCGTTCCTCTTGTCACTTCATTGGGATTCGATCCCACCTGGTTTGGTGTTTTTTTTGTAATGATGATTGAGATTGGACTCATTACACCGCCCGTAGGGATGATCCTATTCGTTCTCCAAGGAATGTCTGAAGATGCGGACCTCAAAGAGATCGTTTTTGGAGTTATTCCTTTTGTGTTTGTATTTCTGGCCGTTATCTTTCTCTTCTATCTTTTTCCGGAACTCGTTTTATGGCTGCCGCACCAGATGAGCGGCGTATCTTAACAGAACCATAATTTTCATTCGTCAGAACAGAGGGTTCAAGACTTTTTAAATGGAGCACTATGTATTCGAAAGGCAACACCTGTGGTATTGTAGGGATCAGCCTATACTTCCCTGACACAGTTCGTACTTATAAAGACATATCACAAATGTCAAACATTCCGGAGGATGTAATACTGAATAAATTTGGGATTAATCAAGTTTATGTCCCCGCTGAGAAAGATCAACCGTCAGACATGGCAGTTTGGGCTGCCAAAGATTGTCTCAAAAAAACCGGGATTGATCCGGAAGAGATTGACCTGATCATATACTTCGGAGAGAACTATTCCGATTACCAGGTTTTTTCCATCGCCCCGAAGGTTATTGGAGAAATAGGAGCCGTTAATGCCTGGGGCTACGATATGGAATGCAAGTGCGGATCTTTTGTTGTCGTTATGGATCAGGCGAAGAAGTACATGAACACTGAAGAAAAAATTAACACGGTGATGGTAGTGGCAGGATACCGCAACATCGATAAGGTAAATTATGAGGATACTTCGGTTTCTTTTTTATATAATCTGTCGTGTGCAGGGGCTGCAGCCATAA
Organism: bacterium; assembly: GCA_018829445.1. Lineage (GTDB taxonomy): Bacteria > SAR324 > SAR324 > XYD2-FULL-50-16 > XYD2-FULL-50-16 > JAHJTV01. The sequence goes on along the minus strand of JAHJTV010000018.1, from coordinate 23,102 downwards.
TTAAAAAAGGACATGACAAACATGTCGTTTTGGAAAATGAGAACATGGCAAATGGAAAATTTGCCGAATCGGTTGTGGTTCCCGGAGGAGGAAGCAAAATCCCACTAAACTCAAAAAATATTCTGGACAAGAACCTGCAATATTTCAAACTGAATGATCCCAAGAGCTTTCGTGAAGATCTGGGAAAAGTGACTCTGGATAACCTGGTCAAAGTAACAAAATCTGCCTGCATTAAAAGTGGACTAACCGTCAAAGACATTGATTTTGCGTGTCCTTTACACATGAAAGTATCTGCCCATCGACAGCTACTGCAGAATCTCAATATTCCGGAAGAAAAAAGTCTGTATCTATCCGATTATGGTCATACTGGGCAACTGGACGGAATAATATCGCTGAAAGTGGCAGAAGATCAAGGATTGATAAAGGAAGGGGATATTATAGCGATGATAGCAATGGGTTTTGGATACCAATGGAATGCGGGAATTGTGAGGTGGTAAGTGGTTGGCTAAAATACAAAATGTAATGGAGAATTAAAATGAACATAGCTGAAAGTGTTGCGGAATTCGCTCAAAAATTTGGAGATTCAAAAAAGGCATTAATATTTGATGATACCGGAGAGCAATGGACTTATCAAGAACTGAACCAGGACATTAATCGTATAGCAAATGGTCTTGAAAGTATCGGTGTAATCGCAGGAACCCGGGTTGCCTTGATGCTGAAAAGCAAACCGGAATTGATTTTATGCAGCTATGGGATTTATAGAGTTGGTGCCATTTATGTTGCTCTTAATTTCAGACTCAAAGAGAAAGAAACAAAACATATCATAAAAAATTCAGGAGCAGAGGTATTGATTTGTGATGAATCAATCCTTTCTTTGGTAGAAGAGATCAGGGATGAATGTGAAGGGTTGAAAAAAATCATCGTTTATGGAAAAAAGAAAATGGACAATGCCATAAACTTTTCTGATCTCATCGAAGGAAAACCAAGTGAGTATACGGCTGATTCAATTAAAAACGAAATCGGTGCCATCATGTATACAGGGGGAACAACCGGCCTGCCTAAAGGGGTTGTGTTATCCCATAGCGGCATTATCGGAGACAGTACAGTAGCAAGCAAAAGGTTGCAGTATGATGAAAACACGGTAGTGGTAAGTGCAAACCCTATGTTTCACATTGGGGGTATGGCGGGAGGTCCCTATTTTGCCTTTCTCAACGGTGGAACACTAATCCTTCAGGAAAATTTTGATGCCGAGAAGTACGTTGCGGCTGTCAAAAAGTATCAGGCGGATCACATTTGGGGCGTTCCGGCTTTCTTCTATTCCATCAACAATCTTCCTGAATCCAAGGCATCCCGCAGCCATTTCTCTTCGGTGAAACTCGGATTCAGTGCAGCAGGAATTTTTTACACTGCTGTCAGAAAAGCTTTTGAAGAACGATTTGGGATAAAAATATATCAGTACTATGGATTAACGGAGAACTCTCCCGGAGTCACGGTAGAAAATCCTCAATCCTCGGAAGAGAGAGAGTATGAATCAGTTGGAACACCACTACCAAATGTTGATATAAAAATAGTGGACGAAGAAGACAATACACTACCGATCAGACAAACCGGTGAACTCTGCGTGAAAAGCCCCTACCTCATGAAGGAATACTGGAATAATCCTGAAGCAACCAAGGAAGCAATGCGGGGAGGGTGGCTGCACACAGGTGATCAGGGTTTTATTGATGAAAAAGGCAACTTTTACCTGATGGGTCGCAAACATGATTTGATTATCGTCGGCGGATCAAATGTCTATCCTGCAGAAGTTGAAAAGATAATTATGGAAAGTGATGATCGCATCAAGGACGTCGCCGTAGTAGGTATGCATGATGACAGGTTGGGAGAAAAACCGATGGCCTTTGTTATTCTTAAAGCCGATGTTCAAATGTCTGAAAAGGAATTTATCGATCTGGCCCGTTCCAAAATGGCTCACTACAAAGCACCACGATCAGTAGAGTTTATCGACACCCTGCCCATGACAACGGTTGGAAAAGTTGATAAAAAATTCCTGCAAAACAATGGAGGGAATTTATAATGGAAGTGAATTTTACACAATCAAAGATTTTTAAATAATCCCGTTTTTTCCCGAATGGTAATCTATGGAGTTTCCAAAAAAAAAGGATGAGTCATTGATGACGAGAAGTTTTTTGTTAACCAAACTGGATATTCAGGATGATATTGTCTGGGTAACCATTAATCGGCCCGGCGACAGGAATGCTATCAATTCCAAGCTAATGGAAGAGGTTGAGTCTATTCTTTCCCTGGTGGAGAATACGCCTGCAAGAGCCATTGTTTTCCATGGGGCAGGGGATGCTTTTTTTATCGGCGGAGCTGATGCTGTTGAGATGATTGGTTGTAGCCCGGATGACGCTTTTGCCTTTTCCGATAGAATTCAGAAATTATTTAACCGGATGGAAACCAGTCCGCTGCTCCTTGTTGCTGCAATTGACGGTCTCTGCTACGGCGGCGGGTTTGAGTTTTCCCTGGCATGTGATTTTCGTTTGGCTGTGGAATCTGCCAGAATTGGTCTTCCCGAAGTTAGAGTGGGAATAATTCCGGGCGGTGGTGGCACGCAGCGACTTCCAAAAATTGTGGGAAAAGCAAAAGCTTTGGAAATCATTCTGAAAGGAACGTTATATAGTGCAGAAGAGGCGCTATCGCTTGGACTGATCAATGATATTTATCCTCAACATGAAATGATTCCCGCCATAAAGAAGTATTTGAAGCCTTTTCTACGGAATCCCCAGCATGCCTTGTCCAATGCTAAAAGAGCTGTACAAGCCTGTCAGAACTTTGACTTTGCAGATGGATTGTACGTTGAAAGAGAGAGATTTAAGGAGTGCTTTCGTACAGATTTTTTTGTTACGGAAATCAAAAAGCAGCTAAAAAGCGGACAGATGAAGACAACAGAATCGTTGGACAGTATTTTGAAGGAAGAAAAAACAGATCACAAAAACGAATAACCTGCTCCTAAAAAACAGGAGGATTGTCTCATTCTGTTTTTTAGGAGTTTTAACTATTCTACTCTTAACATGGGTTTACTTTTTAACCTGGAAAGATGTGAAGTTTACCAGTGTGCCGGTAATCCTACTGAAGCTCATTTCCTTTTCCTCCCCGGATTATTGTATTAGCAGCCACCAAGGTGTTCTGTTCGATTTGTCTCGTACCAGACCGAACCATTAAAAATAAATTCCAGTATTGTGATATCAGCTGAAGAACAACGACTCGTTGCTGTAAAATCTGTTGATCCACCAAGATAAATTTTTGTCGCATTATGTTTAATGGTGAAACCGGCGATTCCGCCGCATGTGCCAGTTATCATAACTGTGATTTTTTGTCCTTCAGTTCCATTGGCAAATTCTGTTATTGTTTCATCCGCACTTGCACTTACATGATAAAAGTTGGAAACGGATACATCCGGAGTACTACCTGTCAGTGTTTCACTGGTAAAAGCCATTGCGCCATTAATATCCAATGCCACTCGCGGGCTTGTGGTGCCAATACCGACATTACCGTCTGTGTAAACAGCATCCGTTGCGGTATCACCTTTTATCCAGTTGGGAAGGTTGACCAATGCTGTCCTAAGCTCATTTAATGAAGCAGCGGTTAAAGTATCACCATCAGTAAATGTGGTGGTGATGGTTATGCCGATGGCAGAAGTAGCAATGATACCAATCGCGAAAAACATGCCGACAATTAGAGATTTTATCGGTAATAACATGAGATCTTTTTTCATTTTTTCATCTCCAGTAAAATATCAAGAGCTTGTTGTTTGAATTCAATGTCAATTTTCCTTGTGCAATCCTGACTAAATGTAATCGCTATTGATTCCTTAAAAGACAAAGCGAAAAATCAAAACAAGTTATGCACACTATAAGTTGCAACCACCTAATTGAGATGTTCCTAGAACGCAACTCGTTAAATTTGTCGTATCACCACCAGTATCACTGGTTGCATCGACGATGCTATTCGAATCCCCGTTTGAGGATGAAGCATCTTCTGCGCATCCAAATATTGTTAATGATAATATACAGCACACCATGAATACTATTAGCTTATTTCTCAAAGGCACCTCCTGTTTTTAAAAAATCCAAACAGCATTTCTCTTTTCTTCAAACGAAGTTGGAAGAAATTACGAAAGTACTTTGGATGTATGGTGTAAGTTTCAGATAGGTGGAAAAAAAATATATCGTACAGAAGTATTAGGTGTGCTTTTTTATTGAAGAAAGATCTGAATGGAAGCAAAAAAAGGTCGTACAAAGGTATTAGATAGTGGCTTATTGGTACTACAGACCTCTGTCAAAAAAGGTGCAGGGGGAGACAAGCAATAGTCATTGACTGACAATGTTTAATTTATTTCATCTCTCATTTTGAGTAGCTCGTTTATATAAGTTACCTGTAAATACTGCTTTTTGAAGACTTCGTCCGAAATCATATTGGTGGTATATTGCAGGTAATCCAATCCCTGGTTTAGAATTTTTCTGGCAAGAGTAGCATTATAATTTTGTGTTGCCTGGCAACAAACATGAAATATTCTAATGGGTTTTTCAGTACCATATAAGTTTTCATTTGCGAGAAAGTCCGTTATTTCTATAGCCAAAACATGTGCTTTTTTCTCCTCATTGGTTAGTAAATATAGCCTGCAGATTTCAGTTTTGATCTCAATTGCCAGTTTCTTTTGATCAAGTTTTAATCTTAATTTAAATGACTTAGAGAAGGCATCAACTGCCTGTCGATACTTTTTTCTATTCAAATACAAAGAACCCAGACAAGAAAGCGCCAGAGCTTCTTCTCTTAAAGCCGAGATATCTCGTGCCTGTCTTAATGCCTGTTTACATAGGGTCAAATTTTCTGGCTCCTGTATAATAAGATCCCTTATGCAAGCTTTCTTAGCCAAAGCCATACTTTCCATGCCTTTGTCCCCGATCTGTTTACTTAAATTCAGACAATCAGCCAGATAATCGTGTGCCAAAGTATGGTTTTCGATCAGATCAGCTAACATACTCAAACAATAACGAGAGTTAAACTCACCCGCTCTGAACTGCAGTTTTTCAGATAGTTCCAGAGATTTATGACTATGTTGATAAGACTTAAAGTAATCATGTTGCATCCAGTACACTTCACTCAGGTTTGCCAGCGGAGTAGGTTGTTCTGACAACGCATTCACTCTCTCATATATTTTAAGCGTATCTTTATAAAAACCTTCAGCCATTTTGTAGTTTTCACGATGATAAGCAATAATCCCAAGGTTGTTGAGAGTGTCTCCCTCTCCCACCCAATGATTGGCAGTCTGGAAAATTACCAGAGCTTGTTCTATAAATTCCTTTGCTTTTGAATGATTCCCTTGGAAGTCATAGACTATTCCAAGATTTAAAAACAGATAAGCTTGAATCACTTTCAGTTTTCGGGGTAAATGATTCAGCATATTTATCATTTTGATTCCTTTATTAATTGTCTTCTGGGATTCTTTGTATTCCCCCAGTCTCCAGAGAGATTTACCACAAAGCAAAATTCCCTCAAGTTCTAACTCGGTCTGTTCTTTTTTTCTGGCCAGGGAGATTGATTTTTCTGCTGATTGTATCGCGTCTTGGTACCCCCCGGTTAACTCTTGATACTGACCTTGCTTGAGAATCGCTTTGGATAGTTTGATTTCATCATTTAAGCGTTCGGCAAGCTGGATGATATCATCGATATCTTTTTTTTGAGCGATTCGCCGACCTTGGAATCGATAGACCTCTTCCCGTAAATTCAGGATGCCAAAGAGGGTGTGCAGATCATTTTTATCGGTTATTTTTAATAAACGGGTGATGAATTTTATTGCTTCCGCTTGTGCAAATCTTTCCTGAGCCTGGATTGCCGCCTGTAATAGTTGTTCTTTTGATTCTTCTGCTATCCCCACATTATCCAGATTACTGGAAGCAAGATCATGTTTACCCAGGGCTTTTAACATCTGGATTTTGTTTGATACACCTAATTTATTGTAAATATTTGTTATGTGGGTTTTTATTGTGCGTTCTTTTATACCAAGGGCATCTGCAATATCCTTGTTTGTATTGCCGGAGATAATACCCCGGATAACTTCTGATTCTCTTTTTGTTATATTAAAGGAATGTTGCAATCGATGATGTTCTTCAACTTCATGAGCGCACATTAATATTCTTACTTGATCTTCAGAAACATTAGCAATTTTCGAAATCAAAACATCCATGGGGATCTCTTTCTTATCCTTCCTTTGATAATTCAGGCGACAAGCAAAACTGCCATATTCACCGCTTGACATTTGATTGATTTCTTCGGTTGCATTAACGGAATCTGCTACAATTTTGGAAAAATGATGATTGATCAATTCACCGGCTTTATACCCTGTTATTTGCTCTGTTTTAGAATTTATTGTTTCAATTTGATGATCGATATCTAATACAATAATTGAATCCCTGATGATAATGTCTTGGATTTTTTTTGTCACAGCCAGCTCATTTTTCCTTTCCATATTGTTTTTTTTCTCTTGAGCTGAGAAATCCACCAGGATAATCAGTATCGCAGAGGTATACCCCAACATGCCCCAGTGAATAAGATATTGCATATTAGGCATGACAACAATCAGAGCGGAAACATAGTAACTAATTGAAAAAATCAGAAAGATTCCCATCCCTGCCAGATAGATTCTTGCGTATTTATCCCCCTTTTTTGATTGGATTGCCGAATCAATAACCAGGATGAGATAATCTGCCATGGAAAAGATCAGCAATAAGAGTCGCATATACATCAACGCCGGGAACAGATCTAAAGGCACATTGGCATAATAAAATACGGCATTAATGGCACACAGAGTCGTATAAACCAGTGCGAATAGCAGGTTTATACGAAACAGCAGTTTTATAATCGACTTCCATCCGTCACCAAAAAAGTGTAGATATGTCCCGATAATTGTTACGGGTAAATAGAAGATGGATAACACCCAGAGATTGGTGTTTAAAAACGGAAAACTAAAGAATAGATCTTTGCTGTAGGTATAGTAGAGAATGTAAATGGACAGGCAAAAGGAGGTGAAGGCAAAATATAAAACAGCCTTGGATGCGGAAAGCCTAACGTATAAATAAACAAACAAAACACCGACGGAAAAAAACAGAAACGCGAATACAATCTTGTCAAATTCGTCTCTTATAACATTCAACAAAAAAGCCGAATAGGAACTCAGGTACACTTTTTTGTTAAATCCGATGTAGTAGTAATTGGAGAAAAACCTGAAATACAACATTTTATTTTGAAAATCCTGAGGGATTTTAATCGCCTGCCAGGTTAGTCCGCTGAATCTGCCATTTCCCTGATCGTCTATTTCCCCGGAGCTGAATATTTTTTCCCCATCAATAAATAGCTCGGCACAAAGAATCATAAACTTTGTGACGATAACTGGGGTTGCAACATCCGAATCAGGCAATTTTATTCGAAGCCAAAGATTTTTCGAGCCGTTCCTGTCAGGTGGTTGGGACGGGAATTCGTCCAAAGTTTTCCACTCCGGACTTTTTTCGTTCTCGGTTATCCATTCCGGACGACCATTTTCAGAAAATGACGAATCGCCCCAGCGATATTCCCACCCCTTCTTCAATTCAATTGAATCTTTATTACTCTGATTATCACTATTGTTAAAAAGAGGGTAAATCCCAGTGTAAAAAATAACAAAAAAAGAAAAAATAGCCAGTATTTTCAGATAAATATTTAGGTTTTTGTTGTCCATTCCAATCGCCTTGCTATAAATACTTGCGTTCTTTTCCAAAAATACCAAATGGGGCACATGAAAAATCTATCGATATTGCATTCGGTTGCTCTCGACTTTAAATAGGGTTCATCCGAACAATCCATAGATCAAAAAAGAATTGATTCTGACGAATTTAGCTCTACGGCATCAATTCGCAATATATCAAACAAAAACTGCGAATCAAAAATTTATTGCTCTTGGTTACGCCCTCCAGGTCACCTTAAAACAACCGTACAGCAAGTGAAAAAAATCTGAAATGACAGAATCAAAGATTTAATAAGTAATGGGGGATAATAGGGGCTGTTGAAATATTGAAATTTAATGTGTCAGGTTCATTTTGGTTACACCACTCAAATAGAAATGACCAGGAACTCACTGTCAATACAATATGCCTCATGTATATCTTTTTTATCAGTCGGGTTTCGCCCCGGTCAAGTTGAATCTGACAAGGTTTCTTTTAAGTTTGAGGAATAGAGATTATTTAAATTTTATAGCCTTTTGGCTTTTTGAATTTGTTTCGGATGCTGAAAATCCAAAGAGGCATTATTCGGCATCCACTTCTTTTTTATACCGGCTCCAGTCCTTCGGATTATCTTTTATTTGCCATCCCTTAATCTGGTTTCCCATCAACCCTAATAGACACGCCTGATTACTGCAAAAGCTGGAAGAGAGGAAACCTCGGAACTATTTTGGAAAATACTCACCGGCAGACAGATTAATTACCAGATTATTGTCGGCAGGGAGCAAATCCGTATACCAACCATAAATCAGGTTTTCTTGCATAAACATCACAAATTTTTAAATATGGTGAATAGTTTCGGCCTTTTTTCTATTGCGAATAGGGTTGCCAGTCTACATATGGAACATGAATTTTCTGATGTAATTCTGCTAATCGACCAGATGCTCTAAGTTTCTTAATGGCTTTTGTCAAAATCGCATCAATTTCATCTCCTTTTGGCCCTTTTGGTATCACAGCAACGTCGTCATACTCATTGTAAAATTCTCTATGAATCGCCTTGATATTGAGTGTTTTTAATAAGTAATCTGTTTCTTCCTGGGCCCAAATTAATGCACCAGTACGCATTATGGAAACTTTCCGAAGAGAGCTGTCCAGATTGCTGATTGGTGTGATCGGGAAGTCAAAATAAGTCTCAAGTCCCCTACCTGTTTCTATTTTATATGGAAATGGTACTTTATCTTTAACAGCATTAATCATTTGCGCTGTTATTGGGGCGTCCCTATTTGAATATATCACTAAAACAACTTTTCCCAGGTTTTCTGTTGTAAACCGGAATGGTAATTGTTCTTCCGGGACAATTGAATTTCTAATCATAGGTATATGAAAATCAGCAGCCCCATTTACGACATTGGTGATTGACCGTGCCATCGGATAAACTTTAATATCAAAATTACCTTCTGTATACTCATTGTCAATCGCTTTCACGAGGTCTACAAACACTCCTTCGTTGGGTGATTCAAGTATCTTTGGTAAGAAAGCCAGACTAACCTGTAAATCTCTCGCAAATAACGTGCTATAAAATAAGCAAAAGACAACAATAAAGAAAATCCTCAGCTTACTAATCATTCTGTTTTTCATGATGTATTTTGGGGCCATGATCCACTCCGTTAAATTTGAACTTGAATCAGATGAGAAACAACAAACCTAAATTTAGAACTTTTAGTATATTACAGAACTGGACATTATAAAATATAAATTTTCAAGTTTCTTGTGGAATTATTTCGTGTCAGCGAAGCGGAAAAGAGTTGAATCAGACAAAATGGTGCTCAAATTGAAATAGAACCTGAAATAGCACAGCTTATCCTAGATTAGTGGAGCATTTTATATTTCTGTTCTGGCTTTTGTTTGCTCTTTCATTGGTGTACATTTCTCAGAACAATTTTTAAATCAGTCATGTGCCCTTGGTTTTCTTATATCGTTGTTATTCTAAAAAATAACAGGTTCCTTATAAAAAAGTTTGATCTGTTTGATAGTGTTTTTTGGTTCACAATAGTACAGTTATGATTAAATTCTTGTTGGAGTAGCCACAATTGAATCTATTGAGATCCGGAAAAAGGTAAAATGCTGTTATAACGAACCACATACGTGAAATAATATCTGGAATTCGCGAGAATAAGATGAGAGATGACGATAAAACAAAAGAGCAATTGATCGAGGAGTTGGTTGAATTGCGGCATCAACTCTTGGATTGCAGGAAGCAGGATTCTTTGGAACAGGGGTGCGAAAAGAATCAAGAACAAAGGCAAGCAGATCAAAAGTTCAAAGAATCAAGTGATTATATTACAAAGGAAAACCATGAAATTATCGATTATTTAAAAAACTCCCGTCTATTCTCCCACTTGCCGGAGTCACTCATCAGGCAGTTGGTACCATTATCAGAGTTTTCAGAATATCCCGCAGGTACTTAGATTTTAAAAGAAGGACAGGCAAACGACAGGGTTTTTTTCATCATTAGAGGAGAAGTTGAAGTATACGCAGGCGGATATCCCATTATCAATTTACGCCGACAAGGCGACATTTTTGGAGAAATGAGTATTATAAGCGACAAACCCGTATCAGCTTCAGTTATCGTCAAAATTCCTGTTAAAGCTTTCAGTATAAAAGGAAGAGAGATTGGGAATTATACTGATATTGGTACGGATGCCTTGCATAATACGCTCTATCGAATCTTTGCCATGACAATGACTGACAAATTGTCAATGACTACTAACAAGGCTAAACATTTTGAAATTACAGAAAAAGAACTGTTAAAAGAAATTAGTGATCGAGAGCAAACAGAGAAGATCTTGAGAGAAAGTGAAATGCGGTTGAACAAGGCTCAGTCAGTGGCAAAGATCGGCAGTTGGGAGTACAACATCGCAGATGGTGTGTTCTGGGGATCTGAACAGGCATTTAAAATTTTCGGAATAAAAAGAGACTCACCTAATATATCTCAAGAGGTTCTTGATTCGCACATAGTCGATACTCAACAACGCAACCAAGCACTATCCGACTTAATCCAATATAATAAAAATTACAGTATTGAATTCGAAATTCTCAAGGATAAAGGACGAAATACAATTGTACGTTCCATGGCAGAATTGGTTTGGGAAGATGATATCAAAAAAAAGGTAATCGGTGTCATTCAAGATATTACCGAACAGAAAAAAACAGCCGAAGAAAAGAAGGCACTTGAGAGCCAGCTGTTCCAAGCACAAAAACTGGATGCCGTTGGCATATTGGCCAGTGGTATTGCCCACGATTTTAATAACCTTTTGAGTGTATTTTTCAGCTTTTCCGATCTTTCCATAAAGCAGTTGTCCAATTCGCCTGAAAATTCAAAGGTAATTCAATATCAAAAAACCATTCGAAAAGCTGCAGACAGAGCCGAAAATCTGATCAACCAGATCCTGACTTTCAGTCGAAGTGGAGGATATGATCCGAAGCATATCAATCTGATACCCATTATCAAGGAATCGATGAAATTCCTGCGATCAGCCATTCCGACGACCATCACTATCAGCCATTCTGTGGACCCGGATCTAAAAAACATTTATGGTGATCTTACCCAGATTCAACAGGTTTTAGTTAATTTATGCACCAACGCTTCACATGCCATGGAGCATGAAGGGGGAGAATTGGAAGTTAATGTTTCCAATTTCAAAATAGATACAAAATCAAATGAGACTGGGAATCTTGAACCAGGTGATTACATCCTTTTATCTGTGCGTGATACTGGTAATGGCATAGATAAAAAAACCATGGATCGTATTTTCGAGCCATTTTTCACAACCAAAAAATCCGGAAAAGGAACCGGATTGGGATTGTCGGTTGTTCATGGAATTGTAACGCAGCACGGTGGAACAGTACAGGTGAGTTCTTCGCCAAGGATTGGTACCAGATTCGACGTTTTTCTACCTGTATCTGCAGGTGATAGTACTGAGATTTCGGAAAAACAAGAAATAATACTTCCCAGGGGATCAGAATATATCCTGATTGTGGATGATGAGGAAATGATCCTGAATTCATATGCCGAAATGCTGGAAATGCAAGGCTATAGGGTTAATCAAACATCGAGTGGAGCGCAGGCATTAGAAGAGTTTAAAAAAAATGCGGAACAGATCGATCTCGTAATAACGGACTATTCCATGCCAAAAATGACTGGTGTAGAGTTATGCACTCAGATTCAGAAAATAAAAGCAGGTGTCCCCATCATACTGATTTCTGGGCTTGTACAGCAGGTCTCTGATGAGGAATTCACATCTGTTGGCATTAATGCCCGTTTAAAAAAACCCATTGGATTTGACAAATTAGTAAGGGAGGTCAAGAGTGTTTTAGACAAAAATAAAGTGAGAGCGAATTAACTCTTCAGCTGAATTCCGGTTCTTAATTATAAGGGACGAAGACTTTGTTATTGCTGACGGCCAAATGGGTGATCTCTCCAAAAAACTTTGTGATGAGATCGTAGCAATTCAGTTTGGGAAAAAAGAGGATTCTTTTCCAAGCCTTCGCGAGGATAACAATTGAAGTGAATCGTTACTAAGTAATCAGATATTGTTGTTTTTCCTGTTCCATTCAAACCGTATATAAGATTAACTTTCTTGTCTGTTTCCAATACGGCTGCATTTTAAAGCAAACAACATTGTTGATATTGATTTTAGAAATCATTTTAGTGACCTCGTTTTTTCACATAACACTAAGCTAAGCCGCTGCCTGCACGGGTTTTGCTATTTGATATTGCTTGCCAGTACCAACCAACTTGCATCTTGCAACGGCGAGATGGCGGCCGGTCTTTAGCGATTTGTTAGCCCTTACGTTTGGTTTTGTCACGCCAATCCTTGCTTTCCGTAAATTGTCTTTCTCTGGTCTTGAGATTCATCTTCCTCTTCTTTTTTCACCACCAGCGTTTCCTTAAGCTGTTTCCAGCGAGAGGTATCCAGTGAGATGTCTTCTGGCAATTCGACGCGTAATTCTGCTCGGCTGATGGGGAGACCATCAGGCTTCCTTCGAACGGCGAGTTCATACGTTGATTTGCGCTCAGTCGTAATATGCAAGACATGATAGGGGATTGTTAATGTTTGGGGTGAATCAGTTTAAGTTTGGGAAAATAGGTTGTATATCTCCCTAAGTCTCTTGTTATCAGTTCAAACTTTGAAACAAGTGCATGAGCTCCAATGAAAAAATCTGGTAAAGGTGAGTGTTTTGTACCTTTATTTTTACGGTATTTTAAAAACACTTTACCGGCTAAAAACAAAGCTTCCCTTGGGATTTCTAATACTCTGATGCCCAAGTCGGATAATGCAATTTCGAAATCTTCAATTTTTGTGAAGCTTATAGAAACCTCAGTATAAACAATAGAATTGATGTACAACGTATTGGTTTTACTATATTGCTCAAGGATTTTTTCCGACCAATCTGCCCAATTTGGATCGTTTGTAAACAAGTCCAAAAGCACACAGGAATCTACAAATATTCCATTCATTATGCATTTCTGGTTAATGATAAAATTTCATCGGTTGTCATTTTCGCAGTCGCAATGCCTCTGAATTTGTTTATTTTGCCTTTGGTCTCAGGTGCATCTGATTTAATGATATAAAACTTGCCATTATCCTCTACGAACTGGATATCAGTTTGCGGAGTTATACCCAATGTCTCCCTTACATTTTGAGGAATTGTAACTTGTCCTTTGGTAGTAACTTTCATTTTGCCTCCTTTGTTAAGTAATACCAGTATAGTCTTACTCGATAAAGAGTGCAATATCGAAGATTTATTTTAAAGCTAACGCCTGGCTAAGTTGCGGCTGCACCGAGCCAGAATTAACAGAAATGTTGCAAAAACCGGTGAATTCGAACCATGCAAGGGCGATTGCCGTCAACTTTAGCCATTTGTTGGGTGATGCTTAATACCAGTATCTTTTTCATCTTTCCATGCCAATAGCCTTTTCTCTCTCGACTAAAATAAAAACAGCGTCGTCAAAGACTGACCGATGACGAAGATGATTATCAAATTGTATAAAAGGACATTCTGCCCATGACTAGAAAGCTCAAATTTTTCATTAAAACGTAATCTGGCAGAGGAGAATATTAAATAGAGAAAACCTATCGAAGTTAATATGCCCGTAACCAGGAGTATCGTATGAGAAAAATCGAAACGAAGCATGTGGGCAATGTCCCCTGATGGAAAGATGTTGCGAATAACCATGTAATTGAACCATTCAATGGTATTCCAAAACGCCAGCGTATAAAAAAAGAAGAAGCTCCAACGGTATTTCAATAGTTTACTATGCGGAAATCCAATAATAAGAATCAGAGCCCCACTCGCAAATAAGAAGTTCACCAAAAGCCCAGCAAAAGCTATCAAAATCCCCTGCCAATGGGGAAGCATTGCGACTAGATTGTAATCGACATTCTCATTGATTCCTATAAATAATGGCATATAACTGTAATGTATATCGAAAACATTCGATTTAACTCCAAAAATCACTGCAAATAAGGAATGAGCCCATTCATGGCACAAGGTACCGAAGCAAAGAATAATATATGCGAAAACAGCATAGAGTATTGTCATGTTTCTGCTAATTTTTTGGTCACCCAACACTTAACTGAGCTGCGGCCGTGCCAGACTTTATGCCTATGATGTACTTGCCAAGAAGGATATACTTGAATCCATCGAGGGCGCTATGCCGTCAGCTCTAGTTTTTTGTTAGGCTGAAATTCTACCTCTTAGCTCCAAGTGAAAACTGATCTACTACCCAAAGCCAACTACCATCTGGTTGACGTCTAGCAATTTCCGCGGTTACATCACCATTGCTTAGATTTGATGAAGTCAACGCAATATCTTCACTACATATGGCTGCTGCCTGGTTGCTTGGTTCAAACTGTGGACGACTGGCCAGAAATTTAACAAAGAATTCTCGAATTTGGTTCAGTCCCTTCGCAATTTCACCATTACTGTCAACAAGCACTGCATTCCGTTCATAGAGAGCAACTAGGCCTTCGACATCGCCTGCATTTGCACGCTCTACAAAATATTTTTCAAGATCATTTGGGTCATTAGCTTGTTGATGCATTAGCTTTGACTCCTATATTTGTATTTTTATCACGGCCTAACAAGTTATTCAGTAGAGTTTTCTATATGTTTTTCGGTTTAAAGCCTTTGAGCGAAGAAAAAATTCTTTAATATGATCATATTTGAGTTTTTCGGAAGTTATTGTCGGGCTTCTGGGATGAGAATGTGAAGCCTGGGGCTCAGTGATCAATTTGGAAAAAATGAATGTGTTGGTTAATTAACCATGTTCTTACAGTAAAGATTTAAAGAATTCAAATGAATTGGTGATTTAGAGAAGAGAGATAGGCTTACGTCTTTAATCGTTTCAAGCAAACAGATTTTATTGCTTAACTCAACTAATCTCATAGCTTTCCTGGAGTAAAGGGGGTTATCCTTAAATTTTCAAAACCGAGATTCTTGTTCATTATCGCTCATCTTTTATATTGAGCAATAGGAATTCGATAATGCTGTATTATAGTTTTCATCCCGTTTCTGGAACAAACGAGCTTAGGAGTTTATTGCCATGAAACGAATAATGATATACCTGTTTTTAGGTTTGTTGTGTTATCCGGCTATATTACAGGCAAACACAGTTGATTTTACCTACATAAAGAAGTATGCCGAACTCGCCAATATTGTATACAGCAATGCAGTCGAAGTAGATTCATTTATTCTCAAACATGGCGGTAAATTGATTCGATATCATACGATACCCGAAACACAGGTGAGTTATTTTTTGAGCAGGGATCTTGATCAAAAAAAACAGTCAATCTCAGTTCGAGGAACTGCTAATCTTGAAAATGTTTTGGTGGACCTTGAATTTAAATTGCAACAGAACAAAACTGTGAATATTCCTTTACATCAAGGTTTTTCGGAAGCGGCAAAGGCTATTTACGATGATATCATACCCCATTTAAACCAGAATCTCACCATTACGATAACCGGGCACAGTCTGGGAGGTGCAATTGCAGTTATTCTAGCAATGTATTTGGACTCAGCCCATTACTCCGTCGACTCGGTTATTACGTTTGGCCAACCCAAAGTAACGAATGTTGCAGGTGCGGCAGCATTCAAGCATTTGCACCTCATTCGAGTCGTTACAACCCTTGACTTGGTTCCGGTTGTTCCTCCTTTTGATCCAATTGAAATAAAAAATACCGATATCTTCTGGCATTTGGGGACAGAGATAATTTTGCTGCAAGGATCTTACTATTCTGTAACCAGCGGAATATCCAGCATGCTGAGAGCTGCAAAATTCTTTACACAGGTACCGAATGAAGACAACCTTGAAAATCACAAAATGCAGTACTATTTGGAATTGATCAACGCGAAACTTGACAACGCCATAGAGGAACCCTATAAAAACGAACTTGAGATCCTAAGTTGGTTTGATTAGTCCCGGAACTGGAAACTGATAAAATCTATCATTTCAGATTCCAGCCATTACCAGCGGGTACAAAAATCGCCTCTATTGATATCAGACGCCCTTTGCTTATAACGTCCAAAAGTTCCCGGGTTTTATGCTGTGTCCAAATTGTTTTATCGAAGATCTTTGGTTGTAAACAACCCCCGCAGGCTTACAACTTAATCAAATGTATACTCGCGCAAATCATATCTGAAGATAAACACCCCCTTTTTTCCCATCCTCATTTTCCCTCCTTGCCATATACGAATCTAGTGTCCGGCGTCACAGCTTAAAAATGGTTTTTCGAGAAAAAAGAAATACAAGGTTGATCTGAGAAAGAAATCTAAGTTTATTTAGTTGCGTCTGCAACTAAATAAACTTAGATTGAGTCTTAGTATCTTTTTAAATTAAAACAAGGCGACATAAAATGGAAAAAAACGAAAATATTGGCAAACTGTTTTCCATACTTCATCGGCAAGGTCAAATGTTTTTTCAAAAGGCATTTGAAGATGATGAAATAGGTGGAGGCCAGATTTTTTTTCTTTTACACCTGATCTTTAAAAAGGGAATTAATCAGAAAACGCTGGCAGAAGAGATGTTTGTTGATAAAGGAACAGCTGCCAGGGCTGTTGACCATCTCATCCAGGCGGGTTTAATCCGCAGACAGCCTGATCCGGAAGATGGACGTGCCTATCAGCTTTATCCAACAGAAAAGGCATTCAGCTTTTATAAAACGTTTGAATTGAGAGCCAATGAATGGGAGCAAATTCTAACCAAAGGGCTGAGCGACAAAATGATTGTGGAACTAAAAAGCGTTATCAATAAAATTGTCGATAACGTTCAGAATTACCGAAACTCGCAAAAATAAAATAATAATTCAACGGAATGAAAATACAAACTTTAAATCTTGAAAATCAGCCAATCAGACGACTGTTATTCAATATGTCATTGCCAGCCATAATCGGAATGATGGTACATGGAATGTACAACATTGTGGATACGATGTTTATCGGAAAAAGTGTAGGGTCACTGGGCGTGGCAGGCTTAACCATTGCTTTTCCAATACAAATGTTTATTATGTCTCTTGCCCAGATTGTTGGTCTGGGTGGAGCTTCTGCAATCTCTCGAAGCCTTGGAGCTAAAAACAGTGAGCGCGCCAATCATGTTGCAGGAAACGTTTATGTGCTGATTTTATTTATCAGTATGTTCGTTATGATCTTTGGGATAAACTTTATCGACGAGATTCTTCTTTCTTTTGGTACAAATGAAGCCATTCTACCTTACGCTAAAGAGTACACGGAAGTAATTCTTATGGGTGTTTTATTTATCACATTCAGTGCTGCCGTCGCTGATTTGATTCGCTCCGAAGGTAATGCGAAAGTAGCAATGGTCACAATGCTTTGTGGAACCGTCACCAATATTGTACTGGATCCGATTCTTATTTTCGGTTTTGATATGGGAATGAGGGGAGCAGCAATAGCAACCGTAATCTCCCAAGCTTTTACGTTTTGCCTGATTTTGTTTTATCTGATCAAGGGAAACAGCTCGCTTCAGATTCGGGCATTCCATTTACGACCGGATTTCACAATTATCAAGGAGATTGTGGCGGTTGGAACACCTGCTTTTTTCAGATCAGTTGGCGGCAGTTTAATGTTCATTGTCATCAATCACTCATTGATCGCTTTTGGGGGAACACTTGCCGTTGCTGCATTTGGTATTGTTAACCGTGTCATGATGTTTCTGTTTATGCCGATTCTGGGAACGATTCAAGGAATGCAGCCAATTGTTGCCTATAATTATGGTGCCGGAAATTTCAAAAGAATTCAGGAGACCATTAAGCTTGCCATATTTGTAACTGCAGTGATCGGCTTAATCTGCTTGCTGTTTGGAGAGCTTTTTCCCGGTCTTATCGTCATGGTTTTTACCAAAGTCGGAGAACGTGAGGCCATGAATCAGGTTGCCATTCCGGCAATTCGAATCATTCTTATCTCATCACCGATCATAGGTGCTGCGATTATCAGTGGATCAGCCTTTGAATCATTTGGAAAAGCCAGGCCCGCCATGTTTTTTACGTTATTACGCCAGATCATTTTGTTGATCCCCTTTGTTCTTATATTCCCCCGTCTTTTCGGGTCAGGATTGTATGGTGTTTGGACAGCGTTTCCCTTGGCTGATATTTTGTCGGCTGCGATCAGTATTCTGATTTTAAAAAGAGAACTGAGTAATCAGGCGCAAACAGTTTTTCCCGTTTTAAAGACATCCTGACAAAAGAGACAAATACCTGAAGGCAAGTGATGATAACAGGAATCTGTTGAACAGGTATTTTTCGTTAAGGATTTCTTAATGCGGGGCCAATGAGTATAACAGTCTTTGGGCTTTTTCCATAGAGCTCAACCCGATTCCTTCCGGATAGGATTAAACGGATCTGATTCCGATGGGAAAAAAGTAGACCTATCTAACAACGCCGGTGTAAATTGTAAAACAGAGTAGCTTCTTAGCATGTCAGTCCTGAACCTCTGATAATGACATGCCCTGCCAAGCATTGAATTATCTGTCTAAAAAACAATGAAAAGGAGATGAAATGAAATTCAATTATCATATTCCAACAAAGATACTTTTTGGACCTGGAAAACTAAAAGCCCTGGCAAGAGAAAAGCTTCCCGGGAAAAAAGCATTGATTGTGATTTCGAGTGGTAATTCGATGAAAAAGAACGGCTACTTGGAAAAGGTTGTCGATTTGTTAAAGGCAAACAACACCGAATCAGTGATATTTGATAAAATCCTGCCAAATCCAATCAAAAAACACGTGATGGAAGGTGCACAACTGGCAAAAACTGAAAATTGTGATTTTGTGATCGGGCTGGGGGGAGGCAGCAGTATAGATTCAGCCAAAAGCATTGCCCTGATGGTCAGAAATGATGGAGACTACTGGGATTATATCTCAGGGGGAACAGGAAAAGGGAAAAAGGCTGTCAACGGAGTGCTGCCGATTGTAGCTATTACGACGACCGCAGGTACGGGAACTGAGGCTGATCCCTGGACAGTTATAACTCATGAAGAGAGGAATGAAAAAATCGGATTCGGAATGATTCCGCAAACCTTTCCCATATTATCCATTGTTGACCCTGAGTTGATGCTGACAGTCCCTAAAATGCTGACCGCTTACCAGGGATTTGATGCCTTTTTCCATGCAGCCGAGGGCTATATTGCGGATATTGCCACCCCGATAAGTGACAGTTATGCAATTAAGAGTATTGAGTTGCTGGCAAAATATCTGCCCATCGCTGTTAAAGACGGCTCTAACCTTGAAGCAAGAACAAACGTGGCCCTGGCTAATACCCTATCCGGCTTCGTGGAGTCGACCTCAACCTGTACATCCGAGCACTCCCTGGAGCATGCGATGAGCGCCTTTTACCCCAAGTTACCTCATGGCGCCGGACTCATCATGCTCTCAAAAGCATATTTTACTATTTTTTCTCCGGTTGTGCCTGAAAGATATAGGCAAATGGCCCAGGCAATGGGAAAGACAACTGAAGGTTTTTCCAAAGAGGATGAAACTGAACTGTTTATAAAAGCATTGGTAGAACTTCAGGAAAAATGCGGTGTGGCAAATCTCAAAATGTCCGATTATGGGATCAAGGAAGAAGATCTTCCCCGATTTGCGCAGAACGCCTTTGAAACCATGGGAGCCTTATTTGAAAGAGACCGGAAGCAACTGACTATGGAAGATGTCATTGGGATTTACCGGGATTCTTTTTTGTAGAGCATTATTTTATAGGCCAGTTTGTATTATTGCATTTAGAAACCCTCAAGCAATAATACAACTCCTAAGATCAATCTTCATTTTTCTGCTTGATAACCAGACTCTCCTCCTTTGCATTGTTGACGCTGCCCTTCAAGAGGGCCAGATCTCTTCGTTTCAACGGAAATATCCTTGGAGAGATCGCAGTTTACACCAGCCTCCATCACCATGCCAATGTTCTTTAAGACCACACTAATATTGCGTGTATTCTTTTTAGAAGAGATAATGCAATTTCCAGGTTTTTGAGGTTCCGGCTGCTGACAATATCGAGAATGGCAATCTTGCTTATCTTTTTTATCCATATTGATCAGATATAAAATAGCTGAAAAACCATATTCAATACTTATCCTTTTTAACCGAACTGCAAACTTACCTGACTCACATTCGGTGATCTGAGGCATTTTCCTGGAACCCCTTGTTTTTAAAAATGGTTAATAAAAAAGACAGAATGGTCAGAAAGCCAGGTGGCAAACACTATTTGATGAAGAGCAGTTCAACCTGGTTCGGTTTTGTTTCAAATCATCACTTTCTTTGACAGGCACACATGCGGTAAGGGGAGATCCCGAGTGTGCAGGCTTTTGCTCGGGAATCGCTGGATATCTTGTTATACTACTGTTTATGAATTACCAGGTAAACCATTGTCTGATTCAGCAGTTGAAAGGCAATCTCACCAAAAGTGATCGGGCCGACTATTTTTCCCGTTTTCTTCCCTTCCAATTCTGAAAAAAGAAAATTGAGAATACAATTACAGGAAAATGTGACATCTGTTTTTAAGCCCGCAAGTGCCTTTTCAAATTCAGTTACATAATCATTAACCGGGCTGGCGGTTTTATATTGAATATCGTTGAAGACAGGGGCGTAAAAGTCTACGGTTTTCTCTTTTTCATTGATTGCTTTAAAGCTCACATTAACTTTAGCTCCAAAATAATCAGCGACCAGGGGATTTGCCGTTGATACTTCTTTCTGGATGAGGTATTCCGCAAAATTTTCCTTCTTGCCGTTGATATAACAATCTTTAATGCTAAAACCGATTTCATCAAATGTAATAATATCTCCATCCCCTTCTTTAAAAAGGTTCACAATTCCGATTTGTGCAATATTCCCCGGAGGAAGTTCTGTATGCAATACAACAGCTTGATCAACACTCATTTTAGCCTGTTTCCCATTAAATACTTTGGGGATGGCATTGGTATCATCCAAATGAGTTCCTGAAATCCAACCAATGATTGGCTTTAAAAACATGTCCGTATAATTTGGTGCTTCCTGTGCATAATTCAGATGCACGCCACTATTAGCCGGAATTATGATGAAGGAGCAACCATTTTCAGGCGCATCTTCTGCAACTTTGGAAATATTGTTTTCATCGTAAAACTTGATGGCTGATAACGAAAATATATCCGGTAAGATAGTCGTGAATATTTTTTCTTTCGTAATGGTGCCTCCGTTTTCAGCCATAAAATAGGGAATCGTGCCACCTATCCAGTTCCCTTCCGGTAGAGCTGACAACAGGCTTTCATCACCGGCAAGCAACAGGTTTTTACCGTTCTGAATTTCAGCTTTTACTTCATCAACTGTTAATAACATGATTTGCCCTTATCCAAATAGTTGTTTTATTTCATCCTGCAGGATGCTTTCAAATTTACAAAAAAAGGTATGAACCTCAGATTTTAATTTATTAATGTTTGTTGGCGAGGGGTCTTTATCCAGGTTCCTCCGGCAGCGATTAAGCAACATTTGAGCTGAAATTTGTGAAACAGTGACATTTAAATCGCCCCGGATCAATTTCTCCCAAACCGGATCTGCAGCATTATTTATCATTCAATAAATCTCCGAAAATTTTTGAAAAATTGGTTAATCTTACAATGGTAGGTGCTCATCTGGCGGGTGTCAAGTAGCGATTTCCTTAATAAAAGATCTAAATGTGGTGCCTGAAGATTATTTCTTTAAATGTTCCTCAGTCTTTGCTGTCCATAGACCACATCTTTATGCTGAAAAAGAAGGAAATGTGCGGAGTTTAGGGTGTTCTCACGACGAGGTGATTCCTTGTCTCACCCCCTGCGTTTTTTATTGGGATCTCTGCAGTTAAAAGATTTAGAGGCACAATAATCCACTGATCGAAAAATACTTTTCTATGATATGCTGGTTCTTGTATTGCCTAGGGAGTTTATACAATTATCCACTACTATCCGGTTTAATAGTTTAATAAATACAGAAAGATAAAGAAACACAGCATTCAATTTCTGTAAGTGCCATTCGTAACATATTGAATTTACGTAGTATGGCTAATATCAAAAACGGGAGATCTATACTCCATTTTGGGAGATTATCAGAAAGATGCCACTATAGATCGTTACCTTCGATAAAATCGAAAAAACTTATCTGGTCAGGTTCTTCCATCTCCAGGCGATTTTCTTTTCCTTGGCCGGTCAATAGCTCATAGAGGTAAATCTTTTCAAATAAGGAGACGCTTAATACCTGCAAGATTGAATATAAGCTCATTTCCAAACGGTATTTCCTTTTAATGATCGCTACCAGGACAAAGACGCTGATGGCAATCCATATTTGGGTTTTTACCGCGTTAAACGAAGTACCGAAAAATTTCTTTATTTTCAGATGTTGTTTGATCCATTTAAAGAACAGTTCTATCTTCCATCGGTTTTTGTATAGCTCAGCGACTATCAGTGCCGGGATTTCAAAGTTGTTCGTAATGAATACGAAATATTTTTTTGTCTCTTTATCATAGAAACGGACTCTCCTGAGCTTGTCGGGGTATTTTTCTTTCGTATTTGTTCCATCGATCATAATGGTCTGATCAGACCTTAGACCGGTCGAACGATCCATCTCGGCAGAATTAAGCCGATGAAAAACCATGTTTTTCTTTGCCCTGGTAACGAAATAACAGAGATTGTCAGCAATTCTGTATAGTCGTTTGAAGTCGACATATCCGCGGTCCATTACATAAAATGAACCGGGTTCCAGCACCAGGTCGTCTAAAATATTAACGTCGTGAACCGACCCTTTGGTGATTTTAATGTAAGAGGGAATTGAACCTCTC
>JAHJTV010000017.1 GCA_018829445.1 bacterium | reverse complement strand
CTATTGATGGGCAACAAGTAGCCCATCCTACTTTTTCTAAACAAGAAATAGCTAAAGTTAAAGTAATGGCGTCTTTGTACATTCCATTATTTTGAAAGCCGTTTCTCATTATTGTTGCAAAAACCTAACCGGACATTACTGCCTTGGACCAGAAGATTTTGAGCGATACCTTGCTCCAAAAAAAGCAGTGTTAAGAATTGTAATAGTCAGGTAAAAAGGGGAAAAAGCTAAAAAGCAAAAATGCTCTTGATCTATAATTGTCCATCGTGGTTCGAATAATGGATACGTCTACCACTTTGTACCGCCGGGTCAATAATTACAGCTAAATGCAACCCATCTTCAAGGACCAATAATGACAACATCCACAGACATTCACTATCATTATCGTGCCTGTCATCTTTGTGAAGCAACCTGTGGTCTGGAAATCACAGTTAAAGATAAAAAGATCCTTTCCATTAAGGGGAACAAGGAAGATCCGTTAAGCCACGGTTATTTTTGTCCAAAAGCCTTGGCCTTGAAAGAGGTTCAAAATGATCCGGATCGTTTAAAAACTCCAGTCAAACGGGTCGGGTCGGATTGGAAAACCATCTCGTGGGATGAAGCTTTTGATACTGTTGTTGAGCAGTTTGTCATGATCCGGGAAAATCATGGGCCAAACAGCATTGGCATCTACCTTGGAAATCCTTGCGTTCATAACTACGGAATGATGACTCATGCCGGTCATTTTTTAGGATTACTGAAGACGAGAAACCGGTTTTCGGCAACCTCCCTGGATCAACTACCCCATCATCTGGTGGGATACTGGATGTACGGTCATCAGATGATGGTTCCCATTCCCGACATTGATCGAACGGATTATTTTTTGATCATTGGCGGCAATCCGGTTGTTTCCAACGGCAGTATGATGACAGTTCCCAATATCAAAAAACGGATTAAAGCCTTAAAAGCAAGGGGAGGAAAACTGGTGGTTATTGATCCCCGAAGAACGGAGACGGCAAAGTCCGCCTCCGAACACATTTTTATCCGTCCCGGTTCCGATGCAGTTTTTTTGCTAGCGTTATTGAACATCTTATTTGGAAAAACCCAGGGAAAGGTACACCATTTGGATAATATCACCGTCGGTCTGGATCAGGTTAAAGAACAAATCAGGCGATTCACACCCGAAATCGCTGAAACAGTATGCGGTATAGATGTCAACACCATCCGTAGGTTGGGGGCAGAGCTTTTTTCCTCCAGAAAAGCTGTCTGTTACGGACGCATGGGAGTATCCGTGCAAAGCTATGGGACGCTGTGTCAATGGATCATTCAACTGATCAATATTGTAATCGGCAGTCTGGATAAGGAAGGTGGAGCCCTGTTTTCCTCGCCTGCATTCGATACCATCGCCGGTCCCGCTTCCAGACCGGGACATTATGACCAGTGGCAATCAAGAGTCGGCGATCTTCCGGAATTCGGTGGGGAACTTCCATCGGTTGCCATGGCTGAAGAGATGTTGACGGCTGGAGAGGGTCAGATAAAAGCGATGTTCACTGCTGCGGCTAATCCGGTTCTCACCGCAAGCAATGGAACGCAATTGGAAAAAGCCTTTTCATCCTTGGATTTTATGGTGTCACTTGATCCTTATATTAACGAAACCACTCGTTTTGCGGACATTATCCTTCCCCCGACAACCGCACTTGAGCATGACCACTATGATATTGCTTTTAATGCCCTGTCTGTAAGAAATACCGCCAGATACAATCAACCGCTCTTTGAAAAACCGGAAGGTTCCAGACATGATTGGGAAATATATACCGAACTGGGCAAACGACTTGCAGATAAACTGGGTGTTAAATCAAAACCGGAGATGACACCAGAGCAAATGTTGGATTTCTCCCTACAAACAGGGCCCTATGGCGCACACGCCGGTCACGCACTGAAACTCTCTCTGGAATCCTTAAAGAAGGAAAAGAATGGTATCGATTTTGGACCATTAAAACCCTCACTTCCCGAAAGGCTTGCTACCAATGATAAAAAGATTCAATGTGCACCTGCACTCCTTATTAAAGATCTGGACAGAGTTGAACAAGAGTTGATGAAGACTCCAACAGATCCGCACAGATTCCTGCTGATTGGAAGACGGCATCTTTTTGATGCTAATTCCTGGCTACATAATGTAAAAAGATTGGTGAAAGGAAAAGACCGTTGTCAACTGTATATACATCCTGTTGACCTGGAAGAACATGATTTAAAAGATGGAGACAGGGTAACCGTTTCCTCCGGGACAGGAAGTGTAAAAGTGGCTTTGAAAGTAACGGATGAGATAATTCCCGGTGTTGTCTGTCTACCGCACGGTTGGGGACATCACCGCAACGGCATAAAATTGTCCGTTGCCCGGGAACACGCCGGAGTTAGTTTCAACGACCTTACTGACGACAAGGCTTTTGACCCGATTTCGGGAAATGCCGTCCTCAACGCCATTTCTGTAAAAATTACCAAGGGTTAAAACCGTGTAGAATAAGAAATGTAAAAATTCAGTCAAATTACATTCCAAAGAAATCTGCTGAGAGTTAAATCGTTTTTATCGTCAAATTTCTTCAATAAGCAGATTTAATTGACTTTTATTTAAGCTCGCGCGCCCGGTTTTATTTGTTGATCCGCTGCAATTTCGGCAATCGCATTAATTGCGGTGTCGACCTCTTCTTCCGTATTAAAAGCGCCTATGGAGAATCGAATTCCGCCATGAAGTTTTACGGTCCCTAGCTGCTTATGTACCAGTGGAGCACAATGTAACCCGGTTCTGACTGCGATATCGTGATCAATGTCCAGTTTAATTCCTACATTTGAGGCATCAATCCCTTCAACATTGATTAATACTGTAGACAGATGATTTTCCAGTGAGTCGGCACAATAGACGGTAACACCTTTGATCTTTTTAAATCCGTTGATCATTCTTTGTACCAAATTTTTTTCATGCTGGAAAATGCATTGAAGCCCTTTGCTTTCAATCCAATCCTGACCAGCCCAAAGTGCGGCCATACCAACAAGGTTTGGTGTCCCTATTTCAAGTTTCCATGGGTATTGTTCCGGTTGAAACGGATCTATTGAGTTTACACCTGTTCCTCCGCTTCGGGTTGATTTGATATCCACATGTTTCCGAACGTACAGTCCCCCGATTCCGGTTGATCCCATCAATGCTTTGTGTCCTGTAAACACCAGAACATCCACGTTCATTTCTTTCATGTTAATGGGAATGACCCCTGCTGTTTGCGATGAATCAAGAACAAAGGTAACACCATGCTCTTTGCATATCTTTCCGATTTGGGCTATGGGCTGGATTGTCCCGATAACGTTTGAACAATGATTTACCACAACAACTTTAGTCGTTGGTTTTATTGCTGATCGGATTGTGTCCGGTTCAATAAATCCCTGCTGATTGAAAGGAATAAAAGTTGCCTCAGCCCCATGGTCACGAACAAGGTGGTTGATAGGACGAATAACGGCATTGTGTTCCAGATTGGTACTGATTATGTGATCGCCTGAACCTATCAGCCCTTGTAGTACCGTGTTCATTGCATCAGTAGCATTATACCCAAAACTAAGACGCTCGGGTGCGTCTTCATCGCCACCAAAAAACCGGGTCAATCTTTTTCTCAGACTTTCAATCAAGTTCCCGGCTTCGATTGCCATATCGAAGCCGCTTCTTCCCGGGTTCACCCCGGTATTCCGATAAAACTCATCCATAAATCGATACACTGATTCCGGCTTGGGCCATGTTGTTGCGGCGTTATCAAAATATATAAATTTTTCCATCTTAACCTGTAAATGGTTTTGGATTGTCTTACGAAATAGTTGGGAAAACCAGGTTACAGGATACCACACTGAATAAACAATTTCAGATACAGTTGTGTTCAAAAAACAACATTACAGATGGAAAAAGCTTACAATTTTTTGGATTGACACCGTTGATTTTCGGGAAAGAGATCTTGTGGATTCTAAGGGCTTAATTCTCTAATCAAATCTCCGACCATAGCGATACCTTTACGGATATCTTCCGTAAATGGGTGCCCACAGGAGATTCGAATATACTCTTTGTATTGGTTCGACAAAGCGCAAATTGTTCCCGGAAGTATGGAGATCTGTTTTTCAAGCGCCTTGTAATAGAGCTCAATGCTGTCTACACCTTCCGGCAACTGCACCCATAGTAAAAAACCTCCTTTGGGTACAGCCAATCTAATGTTTTTGGGGAAGTACTCATGAATAGCATGAGCGACGTTATACAGCTGTTTGCGGGTGCTGTTTCGCAAGTGTCTTAAATGCTTATCATAGGCTCCACTCTTGAGAATTTCCGTCATGACATATTGATCCAGACAGGAAGTCGCAATTGATGTTTCTCTTTTTAATTCAATCAATCTGTTTTTAAACCTATTACCCGCTATTATCCAGCCAACTCTCAAGCCGGGTGCCAGGGTTTTGGAGAATGAAGTGCAGGTCAGCACCAACTCCTTTCTATCCCAGAATTTAAGAGGTTTTGGGCGCTCTTTACCATGATAGAGGGATGAATAAACATCATCTTCAATCAGTGGAATTTCGTGGTGATTTAAGAGCCGAACCAGTTTTTCTTTTTTTTCATCCGGTATTAGCGAGCCCAGAGGGTTTTGAAAATTGGACATGAACAGGCAGGCTTTAATATTGTTCGTCGCGATCGAATTTTCCAGGGCTTCAATATTGACGCCCTCGACGGGATCGGTTGGAATTTCTACGACATAAACACCCATTTCTTCCAAAACCGTCAATATGCCATAGAATGTTGGAGACTCGATAGCAACGGTATCCTCAGGCTTCACCACAGCTTTTAAAGCCAAAACCAAAGCTTCGGTGCAACCGTTGGTAACAATATAATTGTCGGGAAGAACTCCCTCCAGAAATCCGACTGTCCGCAGAGCCAGTTGCCGACGAAGTTCCGGTTCACCCTGAGGTAAAGAGTAGGAAAATATTGATTTAATACCACGATAGGATACATTTTTGATAAGCCGGATGATTTCTTTGACCGGCATTAGATCGATGGAAAGCGCGGCTGTTCCCAAGGGTAAATAATTGGGATTCCTCATCGCCAATTGCACTTCATTGGAAATAAATGACGATTCAATTTTTTGGGGTGAATGTGAACCTGCTCCTATTGAAGGGATCTTTTGATCCAGGAAGGGGATCGGTTTGATATAGTATCCGGATTTTGGTCTAACTTCGATCAACCCTGTTCTTTCCAATTCAACAAAAGCCTTGCAGATGGTGCTGATACTTAAATTGAGATTGGTATGCAGTTCCCGAATAGAAGGCAGTTTTTCGCCTATGACGTAAGTCCCGTTCAAGATTTTCTTTTCAATGTCTGTCGCCAATACCTTATAGAGGTATCTATTCTTGTCCTTCATAGCAATCGATAAATCAACCAATGACGATAATGTGTCTTCAGATTTCTATTTTGTTTTGATCTATTCCTTGTCCATTCGTTCAAACTCAGGAAAGAGAGCAGAATCCCTTATTTGCTTGTCAGCACATAACAGTTGGTGCCTATCTGTCAATCCCAAAGATAGGTGAAGCACAGCAATTTTGTTCTGCGCTTTAATAGCTTTACAAGTATTGATTTTGTTTTCAAATCCGAGCATTATTAAATCGGTAGAATATTTCTGAAAAGTATCCAACGTCAAGTCCCGCCTGCCATTTTGGACTTGAGCCTGATCCTATTGTTATTAATGGAACTATCTCACTGGATACCGAATCGGAGGACGGAATGACAAAGAAACCTAAACTCTCAAGTTTTGAAGGTCCAATGACAAAAAAAATACCGGATTTTAAAAGTGAAAAAGAGGAAAAAGAGTTTTGGAAGACCCACGACGTCAGAGAGTATATCAACTGGAATAATGCAGAGCCATTTGTCAAACGTGTCTTTAAAAATAAAAAAACAGAGACCGAACTCCTAAAAGAGTTGAAACAGAAAATAACCGGGGATTGATCCCTCACTGTCCCGAAAAAATAATCATGTGGGAATCCCTTTTTGGGGTGTTCTTAAAATATCTTCCTTCGGTATTCATCTCGGAGATTCTGAACAAAAACAGTCACTTCGCCTTTATGATTGCATGGAACCAAAAGAAAAGGACAAAAAACCGATCATTAATTGTCTGGATGATGGTCCATATGCTGTCGAAAACGTCGACAGAGTGGTCAATTCAAATGGAAGACCTTTGTCTCGAAAAGCAAAACGGATGCTGTGCCGTTGCGGCCGTACAAAATATCAACCCTTCTGTGATGGAACGCACATAGAGATTGGTTTTAAATCCCGAGACGGAAGTAAGCAGAACAATTATTACTCAAATGATGATTATATTGGCGAAAAGGAATCGGATATGAATTCCGGATCGACCATTTTCATTGAAAAAAATGGCCCTTGCCGTGTTCAAGGGGGAATAACATTGGTCAATGGAAAAAAGGAAGATCGGACTTCGGATGAAAATTATTCCTTATGTCGTTGCGGAGAATCTAAGAAAAAACCGTTTTGTGATAGCACTCATCAGGCGATTGGTTTTCGTGACGATGGTTTAATCTGTATCGGGAATCTCTCCCAACTAGATTCCGAGTTAACAAGAGTAACCATAAACAGGAAAGAACTGGTTATTGTTAAGCAAAAAGAAATCCTCTCGGTTCTCAGCGGCCTTTGCCTTCACGCAGAAGCGCTGATGGCCGAAGGGTTTATTGATGGTCCCTACCTGACATGCGGAAAACACTTATGGCGTTATGAACTGGAAACGGGTGTTCTGGATGGAGATCCCACTATGGGGTTAAAAAAAATGGCACACCGGATTGAAGAAGACAATATTTTAATCAAGACTGAAGAACTGAACGCCCTGAAAATTGCGGAATAGATCCTGCTGATAACCGATAATAATCCAACATTTCAACAACACCCCCGCCTTATGTCAGGGGCGATTACGCCCCAGGGTATCGTGACTTGATACCCATTCATTGGCGACAACAGCACTGCTCAGCGAGAGTTCGCCGCAGAGGACAACTGCCGCGATGATTTCAGCCAGTTTGTTGACCCTGTTTTTCCCATAACATCCCATGAGTTCAAGGCACTCTTTTTGTGTCGCCAACCCGGTGCCGCCTCCATAAGTGGCAACAATCAACGAAGGGATGGTGATCGACAGGTAATAATTCCCGTTTTTCATCAACTCACCGTAGACAATTCCTGCAGAGGATTCAGCAACATTGGCAACGTCCTGACCACAAGCGATAAACATGGCCGTGATCCCATTGGGTGAATGCGAGCCGTTGTTCACACTTCCCGACATCATGGCGCCAACATTGGACAGTTGTCTCTGGTAATGCAGTGCTTCACCGGTTGTATGCATGATATCGCGTATCAATGCGTCCTGGAGGGTGATTTCTGCAATGACGCGTTTCCCCCTGCTTCTTAGTGTGTTTAATTGGGAGTGTTTCTTATCGGTATCCAGATTGGCTGCCAAGGTAAAGTGCTGTAATCCTTTTACTTGGGTAAGTATCCACTGACAGGCTGCATTTGTCGCTTTTCCAACCATGTTTTGTCCGGCGGCATCGCCGGTGGTAAAATTGAACCGAAGCCATCGCATTTTTCCTGCAGAATACTGTTCTATATCCCTCAGTTTTCCCGTGCCAGTGGTTTCCTCCGCTTTTATCTTTATCACATCAAAATTTTCGCTCACCCATTTTCCAAAATCTCTGGCATAGCGGGCGTTTTCAAAAACAAAAACCGGCGCTCGTTGCATGGCATCGTCAACCACAGTTGTGGTTACACCACCTGCCAAACGGGTCAACTTCATTCCCCGATTATAACTCCCCACCAGGGTGCCTTCTGTTGTAGCTAAAGGAACAAAAAATTCACCCTGAGCATATTCTCCGTTTACAAGCAGAGGGCCTGCCAAACCGATGGGTACTTGCGCAACTCCGGAGAAGTTTTCGATGTTGCCGGGCAGTATTTCCGGGTCAAAAGAATACTTGCCGACGTGTTCCAGCTTTACCCCGGCAGCCTCCTCTGCAAACTGTCTCCTTCTTTTGGCCATTTCATGGGTATAATCATTGTTTTTATCACGAGGCAGTTTTTTTTCCATAAATTCCTTTTTTTGAAAACCATGGTGATTGCACTGCAAAATAGTCTTGGATAACTAGGTTTGTTTTTTCTTTGCATCTCCGACTTTGATCAACGCCCATTTAAAAGCAATGGGACCAATCAGCTGATTGATAGTAATTGCGGCAATTAGGAGACTTTGAATTGGCGTTCCAATGGAGGGAAATCGCCGCACTATTTCGGTCAGTAAACCCAGGCTGACCCCTGCCTGGGTGATAAATCCCAACCAATAGTTTTTATAGATTAATGACTCATCTTTTGATATGACCCCGGCAGTTAAAGATGCTATAAACAGCATTGCCAGCCGAACGCCAACAATGACAAGGCCAATTATCCATGAAGTCCTTAAGATATCAATGTTGATGGATGCTCCTGAAATGGCAAAAAAGATAATAAAAACAGGCATAGACACTCTATCCATTTTTTGTAGAAAGCTTCTACCGAAATTGGAATAATTCTGAACGCAAAATCCAGCAGCTATACATATTAACAGCGGCTCGAGACTAATAGCAACATTGAATGTTTCATGCAGATAAGAAGAGAATAGATGACTAAATTTGATAACCAAAAACCCGATACCAATAATTACAATGGGAAATTCAACTTTGACTTTTTCTATCAGAAAAACAATCCCTTTGCCTAAGAACACTCCAAGTATAATGGCGATAATTATCTCAAATAAAAGCATAAGGAAAAACATCCAGTCAATTGAAGCAGTATTGGAAATAATGGCCTTACTAACGGATACAATGACACCAAAAAGAACAATAACAACCACATCTTTGACAATAGTGACACAAAGAACAATATCGGTATATTTCCCTTTTGCCTTTGCTTCACTGATAATGGCAATTGTTGAAGATGGGGATCGTGCAACAGAGATTATCCCGAAAATCAGGGATATTACCAAACGTTTTGAATGTCCAATATCGGCAAAAGCAGGGATGAACTCAACAAGAAAAAACGTAACAATGGCAACTCCCATAAACACAATAATGGTTTGACTTATTACTAAGTTCACTATGGACTTTATATGGTGTGATAAATGAGAAGATTTTAATTCTCCTCCGGCACAAAAAGCAATAAAAGCTAGTGCAAGGCTATTGATAAAGGAAAGATCAACAATTGTCGCTTTTGAAACAAAATTCATACAATAAGGTCCAAAAGCCAAACCGGCAATAATATATCCAGATATCCTGGGAAGCTTGATTTTTTCAAGAATCTGACCTACACAGAATGCTGCTAAAAGCAAAAAGCCTAAAACAAGGGCAGCTGAGACGTTTTCTGGTTTTTCAATCAGATTTGTATGATTGAAAGCAAACATAGCTCCTAGAAGAAGAATCAAAACTGTTATCCACAGCGCCATATTTTTACCTGGATTTAATTAACAATCGTAAAAGGTAAGCGTAGCCAATTAATTATGCAAGCTCATATTGATTTGTCAGAAGGGCATTATGAATCCCACCTTTAGCCCTCATTCTTCGAACTAACATAAAGGTATCGGAGATAAAAGGAAAGGCTAAAGGGAAGCTGAAACTTGTTCGCGTGCACATAAAATCGTGCCCACGTTACCGCCAAATAACAAAAGGTTTGAAACCACCTTAAAACGTGTTTTTTGGAAACATCAATAATAATAGACAAATCGTCATATATGAATTAAAATGTAATCAAAAATGTTCGAATGACTGTTGTTCGGAGCACTAATGAAGCAGCCGGTCAGAAAAATGTGTTAGGCTTAAGGGATTCTTCACATCCTTCTTTGTTCTCTCTAAATAGTGTTATAGTAAGATGCCATGATTTTTGATAGACTCATTTGACATTACAACAACATACAAGGAGCAATCATGAGAATCTCATTAAAAATGAAAATTGTTGGAATTGCGATCATTCCTTTGGTGCTGGTAATGATTATTTTTACAACAGTCTCCACATCCAGTATCATTTCGGAAGGAGAAACCAGGATTGTGGATTATCGCATCAAACTTATAGATGACGTCAAAGAACGCCTCAAAACCCGGACAGAGATCGCAGTGAACTCCATTCGCAAATTTCAAACGGATGAAAACAGCGAGGAATCGAAACAGAAAGCTATGGAGATGGTCAAAAATCTCAAATATGGTGACAGCGGCTATTTCTGGATTAATGACTTCTATCCAAAAATGGTTATGCATCCCAACAGTCCCGAATTGGACGGAACATCACTGCGAGAGAATAAAGATCCCAACGGAGTATACCTATTCAATGAGATGGTGAAAGTAGCAAAAGCCAACGGCGAAGGTTATGTCCCTTACATGTGGCCAAAGCCCGGATTTGACAAACCACAGCCTAAAATGTCGTATGTAATGGCGTTTACACAATGGGACTGGATTATCGGTACCGGTGTTTATATTGATGATATCGATCGATTAATTGCGATAGAAGAGGTAAAAGTCAAGAACGGAGTTCAATCTATGGTTATTCAGAATATTGTGATTGGTTTGATTCTGATTATTATTATTAGTCTTGGAGCCTACTTTTTTGTAAATTCAACCGTCACCAAGAGAATTTTTGACCTGGTTAACTCTTTAAAAAACATTGAAAATAAAGCTGATTTTTCCATTCGTGCCAGTGTTGAGGGATCGGATGAAATCGCAGAGTCAAAGCAGGCGTTTAATGATCTAATAACGTCAATCCAGTTTTCTATCCAGGATCTCAATACGGTTTTAACTGCCATGTCCAACGGGGATCTGACTCAGAAAATTACAACGGACGCCAAGGGGGACCTGGATGATTTAAAAATCAGCGCCAATAAATCAATCGATATGCTGAAACAGATTATTATAGATGTAATGGAAGCATCAGCCCAGGTCAACTCTGGGTCCGAAGAGTTGTCCCGATCTTCTCAGAGTCTGGCAGCCGGGACAACTCAGCAGGCTGCATCCGTAGAAGAGATTTCCTCCTCCATGAGTGAAGTCGGATCACAAACCAAAATCAACAGCGAAAACGCGACTTCCGCCAAACAGCTGAGCCAGAAAATGATGGAGATTGTGGAAAACGGGAACAGGCAAATGGATCTGTTATTGGTATCGATGAATGAGATTAACGAAACCAGTACCAATGTTAATAAAATCATCAAAGTAATCGATGAGATCGCATTTCAAACCAATCTGTTAGCTCTGAATGCTGCTGTTGAAGCAGCTAGAGCCGGTAAATATGGAAAGGGCTTCGCTGTAGTGGCTGAAGAGGTGAGAAATCTGGCCAGCAGAAGTGCCGAGGCAGCCCGTAGTACTACTCAACTGATTGAAACCTCGGTGGGTCGGGTTGAAGAGGGAGTAAAAAACTCCGAAAATACGGCTCAGATACTCCAGGAGATTAGTACCAACGCAACCAAGGTAAACGATCTGGTGTCAGAGATCGCTGCTTCATCCATTGAACAAACCAAAGGCATTGAAGAGGTGAACAGTGGCTTGAACCAGATCAATTCTGTTATTCAACAAAATGCTTCCATATCGGAAGAAGCGGCCTCATCCTCGGAACAATTATCTGCCTTGGCTCAACAACTGCAATACATGATGAAGCAATTTGAGGTTGGTGAGAGAGAGGATCAAGGTGGTTTTCGAAAGACAGTTGAATTTGAACAGGATTACCATGAATCTGAGATGACCCGACGCACAATTCCCAAACCGCAGTTAACCATCTGACCCTATCATTGTTGTTCCTCTTTTAGCTTGGAGGCGTTTGACAGGCTAAAAGAAGGGATTACTAATCCAGCGTCTTTAAGTCTGCGCTACCTGAGTCAGACATTGACAGAGGAAGCTGCTAACTTAAATATTTGCAGAGCCACTGATGTCCATTTGGAGATCTCCTGTTTGAATTTCTGAGGTGCTTTCAGCCGTTACGCTTCCAGAAAATTTGAGAGACTCAACCTCCTTCATGGTAACGTATACGGTATACTCCCTGTCACAGTTATCCGGTTTAATGCTTAATATGGCAGACTTTACCTTGATATCGAGATCTTCCAATACTTCTTTGGGTGCCTTGATACTCAGTGAAGCTGTCTCCTCCTGTTTAATGAAGACGTTCGCATTTCCGGAAATCGCAAGAGAATGGATTGAATCCACCACGATCTCTTTGGTGATATCAGGAGGAAACATTCCACCACAGTTAGCTTGAATATGTGAGGCAAATAATCCCAGTAAACAAATATTAAAAAGTCCAATACGAATCACATTTTTAAATTGGCGATCAAAGTTCATAATAAACTCCATGGTATTTCTGGATTCAGGTCTTTCATTTTGACTTTGGGGAAGCTATATAATAGATTTTTTAACAAGTTATCTGATTATCCATAAAGAACCAACAGGCATCTTACTATTGTTGCTCAATACGAAATAAATTTCCCGGATCTGTAAATTGAATAACGTCTCAGGGATATGCAAAATTGCCATTCTTTGAACGGATCAATTGAAAAGTGTCTAAATCATAAAAAACAAAGGAAATAACCAATCCATGAAAATACTTATAGTATGCGGTTCAACAGGGACCCAAGGAGGAGCAGTATTTGATGCGATGGAAAATTTAAAAGATTGGCAACTGATAGGATTGTCCAGAAACATCGAACAACCGGCAGCAAAAAGGCTAACATTAAAAGGTATCACCATGCGGGAGGGGGATCTGGAAGACCTGGAGTCATTGATCAGAGCATTCAAGGATGCCCATTCTGTTTTTGGAGTAACACAACCCTGGAATCAAAGTTATACCAAATGTGATACCGTTGCTGAATTCAAGCAGGGCAGGAATATCATCGATGCTTGCAGAATAACAGGTATTAAACACCTGGTTCTCAGTACAGCTGCCCATTTAACTAATGAAAAAACCGGTCTTCCCCATGTCGACATAAAAATAGAGATCGAGGAATATGCGCGAAAAAGCGGTGTCCCGACAACCTATTTAAAACCGGCGCAGTTCATGGATAATGTCGGCATGAAATTTCTGCCGATCAAGAAAGGGAAAATTAGAGGCTTCATTGATGGAAATGCAAAGGTTCCTTACATAGCAGCTAAAGATATCGGTCAATTTGCCCGGATATCATTCAAACATCCAAAGGAGTATATCGGCAAAGAGATAAAATTAATTGGTGATTTTGTATCAGGTGACGAACTTGCAGGTATCCTGGGTCGAATGAGGGGAGAACGCTTTGTTTATAAGGCTGTTCCAAGGTGGATCATTTGGTTGGTATCCAGAGAATTTTATCTAATGAGAAAAGCTTTCGAAGAGTTGGCTGGAAGCGACATCATTGATAAGATTCCACCTGAGATTGATAGTTGTCGACAGATTAATCCTGATCTGCTTTCTATGAGAGCTTATTTAAAACATACGGGTTGGGATTCGGTTAAAATATGATAAACCTTCAACCGACCTGTCTATAAAACCTTCTTTATAAATCAGAAAGGCGATTACTTGGCAATCCGGTTACAAAAAACAAACCTGCCATCAACTCTTGCAGGTCTGCCAACCCCGCAGGCCTTTTGCTCCGTTGCCTGTCCCCATATTAATACTGCGAAAACATAGATGATATGGGATTCAGAACAGTAAATTGCCCGTCTGCCCCTGTTCTTGATGAAGTAGTTAAAACCCGTTTCCCCTTATTATCTTCTAAGCCTTATCAATACTGCCATATTATAAAGCCCGTGTTTGTGGCGTTTTGAATGATTTTCAAATCCAGCAAAACAGGTTTCTCTTTTCAACGGGCTACCGGATGGAGTAACCTTTTCGAAAAAAAGCTCTTCTGTTTCTGTTTGGGTTTACCCCCTTGGATTAAAATATGGCAAAAGCTACAGATAGATTAAAGATATCAAACCGGTTTTTTCTCTTTCTTGTAATCTTGATAAGCATAGGTTTCGAAGGATATTCACAAGTTCCGTCTTCCAATAGGAACGAAAATGTAATCTTACAGTTAAGGTGGCTTCACCAGTTCCAGTTTGCCGGGTACTATGCTGCCATAGAGAAAGGTTTCTACAAAGAAGCAGGGCTCAATGTGCAAATCAGAGAAGGTGGCTTGCAACGAGATACGATAATAGAGGTCATGTCCAAACGGGCTCAATACGGCGTGTCAAATTCTGAGATACTGCTTCATCGGTTGAAGAAAAAGCCATTGGTCGTTTTGGCCGCCATATTTCAACATTCTCCGCTGGTAATCGTTTCACGCAAAGAAACGGAATTAGCGAGCCCACAGTCACTGGCAGGGAAGCGGGTCAAAATGACCATGGAATCCAGAGATATTGAACTTCATGCCATGTTTCTGAATGAAGGGGTACCGTTGAACCGGATTCAGATGATGGAAACGCCGAGTTTCCGTGAGCACTATTTTGATCAGTCCATTGACGCGCTGAGTGCTTATGTCACCAATGAACCCTATTACTATGAGCAGCAAGGGACCCCTTATAGTGTAATCCAACCTCGAACCTATGGAATCGATTTTTTCGGTGATTGCCTGTTTACCTCTGAAGCAGAGCTAAGGGAACACCCGGATCGGGTTAAGAGCTTTAGAGAAGCCAGTCTGAGAGGCTGGGCTTACGCCATGAGCCATACTGAAGAAATCATTGATTTGATTCTGGATAAATATAATTCCCAAAAAACAAAAGATCACCTCCGTTTTGAAGCGGATAAAATGCGACAGTTGATTCTGCCGGATCTGGTGGATATCGGCCATATGAATCCGGGACGCTGGCAGCATATCGCAGAAACGTTCAGGCGCTTTCAGATGATCGATGATGACTACTCCCTGGATGGATTCATTTATCAGCCGGACACCAGACCAAATCTGGCCGAGTTGTATTGGACCATTGGTTTTGTGGCTGTGGTTTTAGGAATTATCAGCCTGGTTGCACTGGTTTTATTTAGGTTAAACAGGCGCTTAAAACTGGAAATAAAGGACCGAAATCTGGCAGAAGAGGCCGTCAAAAAGGAGCGGGACTTCATGGCAGCTATACTTCGCTGGATCGAATCCATTGTCGTGGTGATAGATCTGGATGGGTATGTAACCGGTTTTAACAAGGCAGCAGAGAAATGTAGCGGCTACACACTAGAAGAGGTTCAGCAGGCAAAATTCTGGGAAATTCTGGTGCCGCCTGAAGAAAGAGAACGGGTTAAAGAG
Organism: bacterium; assembly: GCA_018829445.1. Taxonomy (GTDB): domain Bacteria; phylum SAR324; class SAR324; order XYD2-FULL-50-16; family XYD2-FULL-50-16; genus JAHJTV01. The sequence goes on along the minus strand of JAHJTV010000017.1, from coordinate 79,419 downwards.
GCCGTCCTTAATGTCAAAACAAAATCAATCCCCAATGAAAATGAAAACTGCTGGATCACTAAAAACGGACAGGAACGATTGATCCACTGGTTTAACTCAGTTTTGACAGGAAAAGACGGGGATATAGAATATATCTTATGTACAGGACTCGATCTCACTGAACGAAGCCAGATAGAAAAAACCCTTCTCAGGCGTGAAGAGCACTACCGTAGAGTCCTGGAAAACATGGAAGAGGGATACTTCGAAATCGATTTGGCAGGCAATTTCACCATGGTCAACAAGTCAATTATTGAAACATTAGGATACTCCAAATCGGAATTGATTGGGATGAACTATAGAGCCTATATGACCAAAGAAACCGCCAACAGAGTCTTCCAAATATACAGCAGTGTGCATAAAACCGGTAAATCACTGCAGTTGCTGTCCTATGATATTATACGTAAAGATGGAGTAACACGATCCATTGAAATCTCAATATCTTTGTTGCGCGACTCAACAGGCAGCGCCATCGGTTTTTTTGGAATTGCCCGGGATGCGACCGATCGTAAGCGTATGGAAGAGATGATGGTACAAAGCGAGAAAATGTTGTCCGTAGGTGGTTTGGCGGCAGGAATGGCTCATGAAATCAACAATCCCCTGGCAGGAATGATGCAGACAGCCAATGTGATGAGTGATCGTCTGACAAAACTGGATACACCGGCTAATGTTCAGGCTGCCAAGGAATTGGGGACTTCCATCGAGGCTATCCGTTCCTTTATGGAAAACCGCGGTATTATAAAAATGCTGGACAATATTCGCATCTCAGGTACTCGTGTTGCCGAAATCGTGACCAATATGCTCAGTTTTGCCCGTAAGAGCGACTCCACAACCTCATCCCATAAAATAACCGACTTGCTTGAACAGACCGTGGACATGGCAGGAAGCGACTATGATTTAAAAAGCAAATTCGATTTTCGGAAGATTGAAATTGTCCGTGAATACGAAAAAAACCTGCCCGAAATTCCCTGTGAGTCCAGCAAAATCCAGCAGGTAATTTTAAACATTCTGCGTAATGGTGCTGAGGCAATGCAGGAAGAGAGTGACCGGGAGGAAAGTGGAGGTAAGAATGGAAAGAAAAAGATACCTCGGATTAATCTAAGGTTGAAGCATGAACAGACAACGAACATGATACGACTGGAGATAGAGGACAACGGCCCCGGTATGAACGAAATCACACGAAAACGGGCATTTGAACCCTTTTTTACGACCAAACCGGTTGGGGTGGGAACCGGATTGGGATTAAGCGTATCTTATTTTATTGTTACCGAGAACCACGGCGGTACCATGGCAGTCGAATCAAATCCCGGTAAGGGAGCTAAGTTTGTTATTCGATTGCCCATTGCCAAGACTACAAAAGAGGCTCAGGTTTGAATTGTTAAATATAAGTCTTTCTGAAGATCCCGTCATTCGGCTGCAGCATCACTGTGAGCTAACCCCTTCCGACCTTTGTATTTGGAAACACAGTTGCCGAGTCCGGCCATCAATGCCAGTTTCCCCATAAAAACATCGGGTACCAATCCTCGAATCATCATCGAAAAATAAAGACGACGGGGACGAACCACCAGGTGTCGATCTTTCTTCAACCCGGATTCAACAATGCCTTTGGCGATCACATCATGATCCTTGACAGGTGGCGCAAACAAAGTACCAAAAGCATTTAAGGCAAACCCTTCAAACATACCGGAAAGGATATTCCCCGGGTGTACCGAAGTGAACTTAACTCCCTTTTTGCCAGCATTCAGCACTTCCAGTCGCAACACATCTGTCATCCCCCATACCGCCCATTTAGATGTTGTGTAGGCCGCCAATCCGGGAGCGCTTGAAAAAGCCACCCCGGAGGAAACGTTTACAATATGCCCTGAATCCCGCTCCATCATCTCGGGTAGAAACTCATGAATACTGTAAAACAGGGCGTTAACATTAACCTCCATCTGTCTTATAGCGTTTTCCACAGGTTGTTCCCAGAACATTCCATGTCGGACGAATCCGGCGTTGTTGATCAGAATATCGACCTGACCCATATCTTGCCGAGCCTGATCAGCAAGTTCCTTTACACTTTCTTTGTCCGAAACATCACAAGTATAACCAAATACTTTGCCTCCTTCTCCCGAAAGCTCTTTTAAGGCGGTTTCTATTGCCTCTTGATTCAAATCCCAGATGGTCACATCACATTCTTCACGAACCAGTCTTTTACAGACGGCAAGGCCAATTCCCATGGCACCACCGGTAACAACAACTTTCTTCCCTTTTAGGTTAGCCATCTGATGCTCCTTTTAAATTTCTATTAAAAAAACTGATACCCACACAAAAACTAAAAATCACCTTGCGATTAATTCTAAGGTGTTCTTCCAGTTTTTCCTGCTAATATTGACATGAAAATTTGATTTACACACTACTTTAAAGTCCTGCTGATAACATTTCCCAGATTGGTTTTAATCCCGCCGGAGGACTCCTCCCTTTTCTGAACTCCCCTATGCCAAGCCGTTACCCCCAGAACAGCTCCCCACATTACAAATACGATTTCAGGGATTGACTGGGTGGGTTTTCCGAAAAGCGGGAAAATGATATAATTTGAGAACAAGGTAATTCCAAACAAAAAACCGTTAAAGGGTCTCCAACTGTATTGAGGCCACTTCTCACTTTTTGATTCGGCCCTCATGGTTTGATTGACGGCATCGATCCGTTTGTTTTCCTCTCTCAGTATTTCCAGTTCCATTGAAGCAACGGCGTGTTGAAAACTGGCGGCCAGATCCTTGTCCTTTTCCAGTTTTGCCAGGATTTTGTCCTCATCTTTTTCACCGGAGATGGTCTGGGCAACCTCAACCACTTTTGATACCTTGTCTGAGACATCTTTTTTAAAAATCCAACCGGCAATGCTTGGTGCAAATTTCATTAAGGTCATTCCAATTGAAATCGGGTCCATTATTGTTCCTCCGTTAATTCAAAATGAACTAAGTCGTTAAAGGTTTGATCCGATACATCAAGATTCATATTCCAATCCCCGCCCCATCTGAGTGCGTGATCTATATGCCCCAGTTGGAGAAGAATATCTGCCACTCCCAGGACATAAAAGGCAAAGTAGCGAAACTTCTCATACTCATCCCGGTTACCTGCCCCCCAGTTTTTCGGTATAGGATAAGGAGATACGTCAACAGCGATACTTGGCAAAGAATTGTGTTTGCTATTGGGCCATTGAATCTGGGAAAGACCTGACACGAATTTTTTGTTCTGTTCCTCCCTGTCACGATGCCCGGTCAATATGGTGTGATCCCAACTCTGCAAAACCGTCGAAAAGATCAGCTGTAAATCACGGTGACACTCTTTAAGCCGTTCCTTTGAACTGCTGCTGTAGCTATTCATGATAGTTTTATTGGCTAGTCACAGTCATTTTTTAAATAGCAGATTGTTAATAACCCATTGATTTGATCGATCAGGAAATAATATTCTAATTCGGCATGTACGACAGATGCTTATTTTCACATGATTACATAAATGTCAATGATAACATTCATCTCTGTTTTTCTGATCATCAAAGATGACCCAATTTTTTAACAAAAATTCTGATGCATCACCAAAAATGTTTTGAATGGAAACAGATTAGAGAAAATCAGATCCGGTAAGGGAGTTACTAAATGAGCCATAAACCGATGTTTCCTGTTCCAGACTCGATAGATCTCTTATTATCAGTTTAGGTTATTAATGTTATTTCTTTACTTCAGGAAGAGTTCATCGTAATATAGCAATTGGTACTTTAAAATTGAGTAAGAAATACAAATGGTCACAATATCACGAGTTCTGCCAAAAGACTCATTATCGCAATTAATGGAGATTTTTGATGTTTAAAAATGTAAAACTTGCCCCCAAATTGATTACAATTGGTGGGTCGCTTCTTTTAATCCCGCTTTTAATTATTGGCTTTGTGGTTAGTGTGCAAACCGGCGCCAGCCTTCGAACATCGACCAATCAGCAACTGCTGTCCAAATCGCGCTCCATTGCGGAATTGGTTGATTCTACTCTGCAGGAAGAGAAAAAACTAACCATAAGCACTTCCATATCTCCGGAAGTGGTTGCAACTATGACAATATTGGATTCGGATGGTAAAGAGGCTGCCGCAGAGAATATAAAAAACCTGAACAGCTATTTTGAAAAATTTGCTGCGACAAAAGGTCTGGGTGAAAAAACTCAGGTGATTGCAGCAGTATCCAAAGAGGGAATTGTGGTTGCAGCCAGTGCCGCAAAATACGGAGGTGTTTCCATTGCGGACCGTGGATACTTCAAAGTGGCTTTAGGCGGTAAAGCAAACATTGGCGAGGCCGCCCTAAATAAAGTTACCGGTAAACCCTTTATTTCATTAGCTGCCCCCATATACTCATCTACCAACAGCATTATTGGAGTACTGATTCATATTCTGGATGTCGGTTTTATCAATGATATTGTTATTGCCGAAAAATTTGGTGAAAGTGGATATCCATTCATCATTGATAAAAATGGATTAACATTGGCTCATCCGGATCCAAAACATGTAATGAAAACCAATCTAAATGATGTCGAGGGATTAAAGACTCTCATTGGTAAAATGAATGCACAAAAAACAGGTATTGCTAGTTATACATTTCAAGGAGTTGAAAAATCTGCCGGATATGCAAGAATAGAAAGCACTGATTGGGGTGTGGGATTAACTGTCTCTGATGCCGAATTCATGAAACCCATTATTACTCTCAGGAACCTGATCATTGGTCTTTCATTAATCTCTATTGTGGCATCATTAATCATTTTCTTCCTGTTTGCTTTCTCCTTGGCTAAGAATATTAAAAAAGGAGTGGATTTTGCCAGTGAAATCGCCCTGGGTAATCTTAATGCTTCGATTGATATTGATCAAAAGGATGAAATCGGGGATTTGGCCAAGGCTATGTCAAAAATGGCAGGAGATCTTCAACTCGCCATTTCGGATATCAGCCTGGTGATGGGAGCTGTAAAAGAGGGAGATCTTTCAAAAGTAGTAACAGCAGGACTGGAAGGAGATTTTAATAATCTTAAAGAAAGCATCAATCAATCCATAGAAATGCTGAGCGATACCATTGTCCAGGTAATTTCCAATAGTACCCAGGTCAATGTTGGATCAAAAGAGCTGACAGATTCCGCCCAATCCCTGGCTGCCGGGACAACTGAACAGGCCGCAAGCCTGGAGGAAATCGCTTCCTCAATGAATGAGATTGATGCCAAAACCAAAACAAATGATGAAAACGCAATCCAGGCCAGGCAGTTGATTAGCCAAACTCAGGTAGCTGTGGAAAACGGAAACAGTCACATGAAAACACTGCTGGAATCCATCAAAGAGATCAAGGATACCAGTACCAATGTCTCCAAAATCATTAAAGATATCGATGAGATTGCGTTTCAGACTAACCTGCTGGCACTAAATGCAGCTGTTGAAGCGGCACGTGCGGGCAAGTATGGGAAAGGGTTTGCAGTAGTCGCCGAAGAGGTCAGGAACCTGGCTGCCCGAAGTGCAAAAGCGGCCAAGAATACTACTGATCTGCTTAGTAATTCCGTTAATGAAGTGGAAAACGGTGTGGAAAAAGCTGATAAAGCAGCGGAAGCATTGCAGGAAATCAACACGAGTATCATCAAAGTAAATGATATTATTGAAGAAATCTCTGAATCCTCCAAGGAGCAAAGCAGTGGAATCGACGAAATTAATAAGGCTTTAACTCAGGTCAATACCGTTATTCAGAATAACTCATCGATTTCCGAAGAAACCGCATCAGCTTCTGAAGAACTTGCACGACAGGCATCCAACCTGCAGAGATTGATGAATGAATTCAGGATTAGACAAGGTGAAGTTTCCATGGTATCCAAGGATGATACTTACAAAAAAACACCTGAAAAAACTTTGCTTATTGAACCGTCACGCTCCGGAATGAAGAAAATAAATTTCGAAGGATTTTAGGAGATCTGACCATAATTCCTGTGTCGCTATGAAACGCTGTTTAATCCTGAGCTTTTGTTTTCTGCTTATGGTTTTGCTTACTCAGAAGATTACTGCTAGTTCATGTTACTTGCTGGTGGAAAACACTTCTTCTTTTGAATATTCAACAGTATTTGATTTAGCGACAACCCTTGTCACTGAATTTGTGGGTGAGGTTAAGCAGATACCGGATGGGGGAGTCGGCAAAAATGATTGTCTATATTCAATCTCTGTACTGAGCAACCAAGTTCCAATCACAATTTCCCTTAAAGGCCCTGATATCAGTTCATTGGGGGAGTCCACCTCACCGGGATTAAGAGGACTTCAACAAGCAATACTAATCGCCATATTCCGTTCCGATGAAGAGGAAAGAGAAAATATCTGCAATGCCTATCAAAGTCTGATTCCCGATAAATGCGAAAAGCTCCCGGATTCAGAATCAGTATATACCGGAATATGGTACGTCAAATGGGAAGATGAAGGCGATATTGAAGAAATCTATTTTTTCATTGATGAGGAAGACAAATTTGTTACCTGTGAACTCTTGAACGGGGAATACAATGATGTCTCTGATGGTTTGATTTTAGGTGATAAATTCATCTGGGGCGATGAAGATCCTATCGGTATATATCGAGAGAATGATATGCTCATTCTTCAATATGAGGAAGATGATGAATTAAAACCGGTCAGCGATGTTCCTCAAATCTGCAAAAAAAAGCTCTCCGAAGAATACGACTTTTTTCTGGAGTAATCCGGATTTGGGAGTCAGGCTTAAAACCTGACCCAAGCATCTATATTATTTTCCAGCCGGCATCCAGGAGACCGGGGATAGTACTCTCAATAATCTGGTTTTGAGTCATCAAGGTACTGCTGGTACATCGATCTGCATCGTCAAACAATTTTACCAGAAAACCGGTGCTTCCCTGGTAGGATAGCCAAATCCCCTCTTTTTCGCTCCACAATGTCTGCGATTTCTGAACTGCCATTTTAAGTCTTTCCGAAAGCTTTCTTTTTTTTCTTTGCAGAACCTCTTCGCTACTTCTTTTTTCCTTGTTCCCCGAAGCTCTATCTTTGATTCTTCTGGGCGACTGATTATGATCTTTTTTCTGGGTGTCATCAGGATCGGTACTTACCTTGATGATTTCAGTCATCACCGGTTCTCCATCCTGAAAAACTATGTGTTTGATATCACCATTCTTTCCCCTCGAAGAACTGCTTTTTGAGTTCGTACGATAGATAGTCTGATTAGAGGTATAGAGATTTGATATTTCGGACATTTTTTCCTCCAAACTGGGTTAATACCAATAGCCTCTTTGAGTTCCCGGTAATTGACATGCAGGATTTAATCCTCTTTTCCGTTCTTATAAATGATTTTACTGGCAGTATTTTTTTATTATACTCATTCTACATGGAGTAAAGGTTACGACAAGGGTCTGTTATTTATCTTCGACCGCGGCTTTAGCCTGCTCCATACTAAATCCTTTTCTGAGAAGAAACTCGATTTGTTTCCGTTTTTTTGCGGAAGAGCTGGGTTTTTCTCCCCGGAATTTTTTCTCCAGAGTAGATTTTGCAGTGAGAATCCACTGTTCGTCTTCAAAGTCCAGAAACTCGTGAATAATCGTCTCTTCAATTCCTTTTTGTTTTAAGTCCTGTTTAATTGCATAAGGTCCTTTACCTGAGATGATCTGTTTTTGAACCATCCGTTCCACTTCCAGCGAACTAAAATTGGACTCTTCATGATAATCAGGAACCATTCCCTCCATTGCAGCATCAATTTGAGAACGCGTAAATCCCTTTCGAAACAGTTGTTGCTTTAGTTTACTATACAGCTTAATTGGAACCTTATTCCCGTTTTCCAGGTTTATACCCTTTTCCAACAAGAATTTGGATCGACTCTCCTTGGCCAGATCGGCCCAACGGGAATCGTTTACATCAAGGTGTTGATCAATCTGATCTTGGGTTATACCACCTTTCTGGCGGAGTTTATCTTTGAGAACACGGGGGCCTTTTATACTATAACTATCGGTATGAAGACGGATCTGGCTCTGGATGTATCGTTCGTCGTCAATTACTCCTTCAGCAACCAGCTTATCAATAATCGGCGCCGGGTCTACAACTTGCTCTGATTCCTTCGCCCTCTGAAGAATCGCCTGGGTAAGTTCATTTGCAGAATAGTCTCTTTTGGCAAGCTTGTATAAGCACCAGGATCGCCAGGTTATTTTCAGGGGTTTTTTCTTCATTCCTTTTTTATTATAAAATAGGAGAAGGTTCCTTTATCCCTGATGTGTTCCACCAGCGGATAATCATTTAACAGGCGTTTTTTGTAACTTATGTCCGACACCACAAACAGGTCGTGAGAATATCGTTTGTTCAGCATGGCCGGATCGGCATTAAACTTGTCGGTATGGAGCATATCAATCGGTCTTTTGCCATAGAAAAGGGCTGCAAAGGAGATGAACCTGTAAAGCACGACCTTCCCTCCCCGTTGGTAAGATTCATCCACCATTTCCAACAGGGGCTGTTGATTATAGCTTAAAAACGGCGGCATCAAGAATTGCCATAAGCTTTGTGTAAAAACCAGCATTAAGAGAGCTGTTGCAACAATGCCGGCTTTTAGTTTGTTTTTCCAAAATAGAAGGACTCCAACCAGGCAGACGATTATCATTATCGCTCCGGCCACGTACAACCCATTTGGCCAGGAAAAGCTGAACACGATCTGTTTGCGCCGTAAAAACTCGTCTGCAAGCTTAGGTACGACCATAGTCAAAACAGCCAATCCACATCCCAGTATACCGTACAATACAATGACCCATTTGGGAAGCTTCTCCCGTGACTCCATTTTTTGATGTAGTGACATGGCAATCAGCAGGGAAAAGGGAATATAAACCGAAGCTGAATAGTGAGGGAGTTTTGTGGATACAAAAGCTGTAATAACCAGGACAAACGTTATCCAGGCAAGACAGAGGGAGAACAGTGGCTTAAAGTGGGAATTAACAGCGAAAACCTTGTCCATTTTAAAGGAGAACAGAAAAGCCGTCCAGGGAATCAAACCAAAGAAGGCAATCACAAAATGATAATAAAACGGCCCCTGATGCCCCTGTAAGGGCTTGGAAAATACATTAAGCTGAAACTGTATAAACTCAGCGATAAAATCACCGCCAGACACAACCCAATTGGCTACATACCATGACAAGGCAACGGATAATGACAGAACCGCACAAAAGAGAAAATGACCCATCCTGACTGCAGGTTTCCGATTAAATAATTTAAAACCTCCGAAAGCCACCAATGCTATTACACTGCCCAATGGACTTTTAGTGAGAAATGCAAGTCCCAGACAGATGCTTCCTGCTGTAAGATAAGCCAAATGGTTGAAAGATGAGAACCCTGATCTGTTTTTTTCTTTTTGATCCAGATAAACCTGATATTTCCGGTCAAACAGGTAGAGGAAAAAAGCAGCCGATGTAATAAAGAGGTTAAAGGTATGATCGATAGCAGAGGCTCTTGCAAGACTTGAAGGAATAAGACAAGTCAGGAATACAATTCCCCAAATTAGTCCAACCCGGGGAGATCGAATCTTGGCGCCGATAAAAAAACAGAGCAAGACCATCAAGATTCCGGCAACAGCCGATGGTAGTCTGGCGGCAAACTCATTAATTCCGAACAGCTTAAAGCTAAGAACTTGTTCCCAAAAGAAAAAAGGCGGTTTTTCCGCAAACTTCTCATTATTAATGACAATATTCAGATAGTCTCCCCGCACCATCATCTGCCGACTTGCCTCGGCATAAATATTCTCATCCCAGTCAATCAACATATTGCTGCCCAGGCCTGCTAACAGGAAGATAACGGAAAAAAGGAGCAGGGCTATTAATAAGATAGAAGTTCTATTGAGGTTTGATCTCATTGGATTTTGCTCATTTCAGGAGCATCGATTGTGGCAGAAAGCGATTCTTGAGGATAACCTTGAGAGAGGCAAATCCATCACTGAAAGCTCTCACCTTTTTGCCTTCCTCTGATGTCCGTGGATAAAAGGCGGCGGGAACCTCCAATACTTTTCCTCCAATCCTGGCCACCCGTGCAACCAGCTCGAAATCGAGTTCAAAACCATCACTCTCCAGGTTAATACTCCTGAGGATATCTCCTTTAAACAACTTGATAGCGGATGCTGAATCCTTGATCCAGCATCCATACAGGATATTGATCAGAAGGGTCAGAAAACGTACTCCAAGATAGTTTACCAGGTGATAGCTGTCTGTTCTGCCGTTGGCAAATCTGCCGCCAAGAACCAGCGAGGCCTTTTGACTTTCAGCTTGATCATAACACTTCCAGACATCCGCCGCCCGATATTCAAAATCGGAATCATGAACAACAACATAGTTGCCGGTTGAAAGTCCAATCCCTTTCTTTAAAGAACCTCCTTTTCCCAGGTTATGCTCATTAAAAATCACCTGTACGTCAGGATGCTCAATTTTGCTTAACCACTCACGAGTACCATCAGTGGAACCGTTATCGATGAAAAATATCTCCGGCTTTTCCTGCCGAAGCTCCAAAGTTTGCAGGAGATCAACATAGGTTTGTTCAATTCTGCCAATTTCATTGTAGGAACAAATGATAATCGTTAAATCAGGTTTCATTTAGATTACTTATCCGGGTTTAAGCTTTGAGATAGTGAGGCATGGGCAGTGGGTGCAAAAATTTTCCGCCCAATTCTGCAAACCTTGCTTCCTGTTTGACAATTTCATCCGCAAAATTCCAGGCGCAAATGAGAATAACATCCGGAAGATCTTCATAAATATGGGAAGGAGAATGCACCTGCAGGTGAGTTCCCGGGGTGAATTTCCCCTGTTTCATGGAGCTTTTATCCACCACATAATCGATGACAGAACCATCAAGTTCACAAAACTGCAGCAGGGACTGGCCTTTTCCGGAAGCTCCATAGACGGCAACATTAAGGTTCTCGGCCTTAAGTCTCTTTAACTCCTCTTTTAAGGCCACCCTGTGATCAAGCACCCTTTTTGCAAATCCATCCCATGAGGTTTTGTCAAAGAGTCCCAGATCTTCTTCTGCCTTCAGGAGATCTTGGACTTGTTGTGTTGTTTTTCGCGGCCCGTTTTTGTGTTGCAGAAAAATTCTGATTGATCCGCCATGAATCCAGAGTTCTTTAACATGGACAACTTCCATATCGTAGAAGGCAAATAACCGCCGAATACTATCCAGCGAGTGGAAACCGATATGTTCATGAAAAACCTGGTCATATTGCAGCTCTTCAAACATGGTTTTGAGATGGGGCACTTCGATAACCGCAAAACCGTTTTCATTCAGCACGGTTTGAATCCCCTTGGCAACGCTGTGCAGCTCCTTAACGTGTGCTATTACATTACGGGCCAGACAGACATCAAATTTCCCTTTGAGGTCTACAACCTTCTCGGCAGTTTCAAAACAGAAAAATTCTGCAATGGAATCAATTCCTTTGTTGTTGGCAATTTTTACAATGTTCTCAGCCGGATCGACACCGAATACCTCGGAGTCGTTTTCCTTAAAAACGGACAAGACGGTCCCGTCATTACTGGCAATTTCAAATACCTTCGGCTTTCCGGATGATGGAATAGTCCGGTAAAAACTCAGAACCTCGTCGTACAATTCTTTCGCAAATTGGATGATGGAACTCGAAACCCCGGTTTCATAGACGTAATTTCTGAAAAGAATCTCAGGATCAATAATCTCATCAATTTGAAGGTGACTGCAGTTCCGACAGAAACAGAGTCTGAGGGGATATTTCTGCTCATTCTTGAAATCTTGTTCACTATTCATGAAACTATCTGCAAGTGCAACATCCCCGTATTCCAGCACCGTTTCCAGTTTTTCTTCTTTGCAAACTCTGCATTGACTGATTTTCATTGTTAATATCTGCTTATTATTATTTGAAAAGGGAAATTCTCATGATTATTGAGTCCAACCACTCCGTCGTTGGTGAGCCAGCAATTGATAGTTTTCAAGCTGTTCGGCACAAAAATCGAACATATCCGCGTCGGGATGATTCTTTAAGTGTTTGTACCAATTTACAGTAAACTCCAGACTTTCTTTGGTATTGAGAGTTTGATGCCAACCTAGTTTGACACGTGCTTTGGTGCAATCCAGTTGCAACAGGGTTGACTCATAAAAAGCCTGTTGATTGCCGGTAACTTTTGTTTCTCCGGCGCCCCACAATTTAACTATCAATTCGGCAACTTCCAGAACCGTGTGGCACTCCTCCATGGAGGGACCAAAATTCCAGCCCTCAGTAAAACCACCGCTTTTTTCCAACAGTTTCTGCCCCAATAACAGATAGCCACTCAGGGGCTCCAAAACCAGTTGCCAGGGTCTGGTTGAAGAGGGGTTTCTGATAATGATCGGTTCATTGTTATTCAAGTGCCTGATACAATCGGGGACAAGCCTGTTTTCCGACCAGTCGCCCCCCCCGATAACGTTTCCCGCCCTGGTGGACGCAATTAACGGACTGCTTTCTTGACTGAAAAAAGACTTGGTGTAACTGCGAATAATCAGTTCAGCACCGGCTTTACTTGCACTGTAGGGATCATCGCCACCCAGTCTATCCTCTTCGCGATATCCCCAGATCTGTTCCACATTCCTGTAACATTTATCACTGGTAATCAGGACTCCTGCCTTGACTTCCCGGCTGTTTCGGATAGATTCCAATACATTCAAAGTGCCACCAATATTGGTATCAAAGGTTCGTTTCGGTTCATCATAGGAAGTACCCACCAGGGCTTGAGCGGCCAGGTGAAAGATGATATCAGGTTTGAAGTCTGCAATAGCTCTCTGCAAAGACTGGTAATCCGTAATATCAAGAAAGTGATTGTCGATTCTTGAACCAAGTTTGGTGACATTAAAATTGCACTTATCATGAACCGGCTCCAAGGCAACCCCTGCAACTTCTGCTCCCAGTATTTGTAACCAAATTGCGAGCCATGAACCTTTAAAACCTGTATGGCCTGTAATTAGAACTCTTTTCCCTCTGTAGATATCATTGAAACAGCTTTTCATTTAAATACACTCTCTAAACCAGTTAATTGTTTTTTCTAGGCCCTGTTTCAGATTGTGGTTCGGATTCCAGCCCAAAATTTCTTTGGCAGCGGTAATATCTGCTTTTGATTCAAAAATATCACCCTTGCGAAAATCCAACGCACCCCAGTTTATCCGAGTTCTCTTGGACGAAAGCCTGGCAACCGTTTCTGCAAATTCTTTCAAGGAAATGGATTCTCCGCTTCCAATGGCTAAGGAAAAAAATTGATTATCCATCTGCTTCACCAGTTCCATAGCTTTTATATAAGCATCTGCCGCATCTTGTACATAAATAAAATCCCGTTTTTGCGTTCCGGGTGAAGCATCAATCGATTCTTCACAAAGAATACTTTTTATCAGGTAAGGAACAAACTTGGAATCATTGTCTTTGGGGCCATAAACGTATTCAAGTTGGAGGTTGATCACCGGCAGACCGTTTTTGGTATGAAAGTGATTCAAAACGGAGAGGAATGCTTTTTTGGTGGAGGCATACAGAGAATGATCGCCGGAAGCGGATGTATCCGTATTGATAAATCCCTGAAGACCATTCTGCACTGCCTCTTCCACCAGAACCGAGGGAAAGGTAACATTGGAATCGATGATTTGAGCAATCGTATCGCCTTGCCGTCGCTGGTTTGTTGCCAAATGAAGCACAAAATCCGCTTTTTCCCGTTTTACAATATCCTGCAGGGAAATCTCATCAACATTATAACAGGTGACGTGGTCAAGACTTTCTTCAATTCGCCAGGAATCTGAAGTTGATCGTTTCAGGATCACCAGTTCAAGTTCTCTTTCCACCAAACTATTAACCAGATGACTGCCGATAAAACCTGTTCCTCCTGTTATCAGAATCTTCATGTTCAGTTTGACCACACTTTCCAGGGTGCTTGGGAAGATTTCCAGAGTGACTCAAGCTCGTTTTTATCCCTTAAGGTATCCATGGGTTTCCAAAAACCGGAATGCCTGAAAGCCACCAGTTGGTTGTCCCGAGCCAAAGCTTCCATCGGGCTTCTCTCAAGTATGGTTGAATCTCCTTCAATATAGTTGAACACCTCGGGTTCAAGCACGAAGAATCCTCCGTTTATCCAGGCTTTGTCGCCACGTGGTTTTTCGTGAAAAGAAGTTACAATATTATCATGGTCAAGGTTTAATGCTCCAAACCTGCCCGAAGGCATTGCTGCTGTGACAGTAGCCAGTTTACCATGGCTTTTGTGGAATTCAAGCAACTTTTTGATATCAACATCGCCGACACCATCTCCATAAGTCAGCATGAAGGTCTGGTTATCCACATATTTTTGAATTCGTTTAACCCTGCCTCCGGTCATCGTATTCTCGCCAGTATCCACCAATGTTATTTTCCAGGGTTCAACCATGTTCTGATGAAACTGGATATTGTTATTCTTAACATCTATGGTGACATCGTTCTGATGCAGGAAATAATTGGCAAAGTATTCCTTGATGAAGTAGGCCTTATATCCCAGACAAATCACAAAATCATTGAGATCGTAGTGGGAATAGATCTTCATGATATGCCACAGAATCGGTTTATCACCGATTTCCACCATTGGTTTTGGCTTAACAACCGTTTCTTCGCTGATCCGGGTCCCAAATCCACCGGCAAGGATAACTACTTTGATTGGGCTCATAAGAGGTTTTTTAAAGAATCGATAAAACTGACTTTTGAAATGATCCGTTTGGATTTGCGCAAAGATGAAAGCAGGAAACGTTGATAATAAGAAATTGCCATTTCAGGGTCAAGTTGAAATTTGGAGAATAGTAGGGCAATCGCATGAAAAATACGATGATTCCAACTGTTGTCGGTTTTTTTTGAACAAAGTGATTTTCATTCGATTACTATGACTTAAATTGCATTTGATTGACAGGTGCAAAATGATAATGATACTTTTAATCTACTTAATAAATCAATTCTGACACTGGTTTTTAATATCCATATTATAAAGGGTCTGCATGCTGGTAAAAAATTGGATGAGTCAACCTGTTATTACAGTTGAAGTAAGTGATACGATTAAACTGGCCAACCAACTCTTGAATAAAAACAGAATCCGCTCTTTGCCTGTCCTGTCGGAAGGTGAACTTGTGGGAATCGTGACGGACAGGGATCTTAAACGTGCATCGATTTCTGAAACTGCAGGTCTTGAATCCCATGAGATAATCTATTTAAATACCCGGATTGAGTTGAGTGAAATCATGACTGAAAATCCAATAACAGTTACTCCGGAAACAACCGTTGACGAGGTTGCGAAAATCCTGCTGAAGCATAAGATCTCAGGCGTCCCGGTTGTCAATGATTCGGGAAACCTTGTTGGAATTATTACCCAGGGTGATATTTTTAAATTGTTGATCTCCTTGACAGGTATCGAAGCGGAAGGCGTACAGATAGCCGTACAAATTGAAGATAAGGCTGGGACGGTCAAAGAGATTGCAGATATCGTTCGAAGCCTGGGTGGTCGTATTGGAAGTTTGCTGACCTCTTATGATGATGTCCCCGATGGATATCGAAATGCCTATTTTAAGGCATACCAAGTTGCCCCGGAGAAGATTGATGATTTGATCAACCTTCTCAAAGAAAAAGCAAAATTGCAGTATGTAATAGAACATTTGGGTAATAATCAACCTTCAATAGTCCGAATGATGGAAGAATGATTAATGATGGGATCTATCCTAACCCAGATAAACCGGATAAGTATCTAAAAGGTGTTTTTGCAGAAAATACTTTTTAGATACCAAAACCAACCCATGATGTTTTGAATAATATCGATTTGAAGCATCACTCATTTTACATTCTTTATTTTGGCTTCCTCCTGCATTTATCCTGCTGCTTTAACCAACCCTGTTGCATAAGTCGTTTTGGACACCTATAATCTTTTAACATTATTTCAATAAGGAGATTTTTATGCAGAGTGTATTCTATCCTCGCAGTGTTGCGGTGGTTGGTGTCTCATCCAAATTGACCAACCTGGGACGTAATATCATGTTAAATCTGGTTGACTTCGGTTTTGATGGTATTGTTTATGCTGTGGGACCAAACGGGGGTGCAATTGCCACCCGGCGTATCTATAAATCAGTGATTGATATTCCGGACCATATTGATCTGGCAGTGATTCTTGTGCCGGCGAGATTTGTCCCTGGAGTCATGGAGGAATGCGGACAAAAGGGAGTGAAAACCGCGATAATAGAGACAGCCGGTTTCCGGGAGTTCAGTGAGGAGGGGCGAGAAATTGAAGATCAGGTGGTTGAGATTGCTTCACGGTATAATATTCGATTTGTCGGTCCAAACTGTATTGGCGTCATTAATATGGAGAACGGGTTTTGTGTTCCTTTTCCCCGACTGACTCCTTTTATTCGAAAGGGAGATGTATCTATTATCTCACAAAGTGGTGGTGTGGGATTGAGCATCATGAATCACATGGCAGCCGAGGGAATTGGTTTGAATAAGTTTGTTTCCGTTGGAAACATGCTGAATATCGATGCCGAGGATCTTTTAGAGTATTTAATTGGAGACAAAGGTACTCGGATTATCTTTATCTATCTGGAAAGCATTCGTGATGGCCGAAGATTGATGGATATCGCCAATCGATCCCCAAAACCGATTCTTGTATTCAAATCGAATATTGGCCAATTGGGACAGAATATAGCGGCTTCCCACACAGCTTCTTTATCCAGTGACGACAGAGTGGTGGACACCGCTTTTCGACAATGCGGGATTACTCGTATCCATGATGTAACGACACTGTCTGATTATATGAAAACATTGAGATTACCACCACTAAAGAACAAACGGTTGGCAATTATTTCAAGATCAGGTGGACATGCCATAGTGGCAGCCGATGCATGTGAATTAGCTGGTTTTCAGCTGGCTGATTTTCCTGAAGAGTTTATCCGGGAAATCGAAAAGCACTTCAGAGCATCTGTGATTAAACTGACAAATCCGTTGGATTTGGGCGATCTGTTTGACCTGGACGTCTACCATAAAATAGTAAATGATACGCTGGAACAGGACAATGTTGATGGCGTTGTATTTTTGCATACCTCAGTTGCTCAGACAGAACATGAGCACACCAAAAAGCTTTTGGGGCATCTGGAATCCTTATGCAAGAAATACAATAAACCGGTGGCAGCTTATGTCTCCGCAAATTCTTATGAAATCAATAAATTAAGAGCAGATTTTGATTTTCCCATCTTCACTCAGATTGTCGAATTGTTCCGGGCGTTGAAGCTGGATTTTGAGCATACCCAGAAAATCGCAGAAGTGGATTCTCAAGAGATCTCCCCGACCTTTGTCGTGGATAAAAAAAGAGTAAATCAGCTGATTGGTAATGCTAAGAGTGAAAACAGAGACCTTCTTCTGAATGAAGCAATGGAGGTGTTGGAAAGCTACGGCATACCCACTACAAAGGGTTTAACAGCCAATTCTGCGGCAGAGGCGAAACAGGCAGCTGAAAAGCTTGGTTTTCCCGTTGCGATGAAGGTGATATCAGAACAGATATCCCACAAATCCGATGTTGGCGGAGTTCAGCTGAATCTTAGAGATAGTGAATCAGTAGAAGATGCGTTTAAAGATATGGTTACACGCATTAAAAAAGCATACCCGGAGGCAGATTTTGGTGGTGTTATGGTTCAACCGATGGCTGTAGGTGGTCGAGAGATGATCCTGGGCGGCAGGCAGGATAAACAATTTGGAGCAGCCGTGCTTGTCGGGCTGGGAGGGATTTTTGTCGAGATTTTTGAGCGGGCCAGCATGAGAATTGCTCCCATCTCAAAAAGCGAAGCCTATGCCATGATCGAGGAGCTAAGCGGTTCCCAGATATTAATGGGGGCTCGTGGTCAGAAACGATTTGATATTGAAGCGCTGGTTAATGCAACCCTGCATCTCAGTCAGCTTTTAACCGATTTTCCGGAGATTAAGGAGCTGGATATTAATCCATTACGCCTCTTTCACGAAGCGGAAGGATGCCTGGCTTTGGATGCCCGTATAATTTTATAACAGTCAGCAATCAAATCCCGAGGGCCTGGTTTATTTTTTCCGCCAATACTGATGTTTTTACCGGTTTAAGGATATAACCACTGACTTTGGCTTTGATGGCTTCCATAATCTTATCCTGTTCTGCTTCGGATGTTGCCATGAGAACAGGTATATCCTTCCATCGACTACTGGCCCGGATGGCTTTAAGAAGTTCTATCCCGGGAGTCTTGGGCATGTTCCAGTCAAGAATAACAAAATCAATTTTATTCTTAGACAAAACATCAATTGCCATACTCACATTTTCAGCTTCATGAAATTTATTGTATTCCAATTGCCGGAGACAACTTTTTATCAGGCTTCTCATGGTTGCCTGATCATCTACAATAAGAAAACTCATGTGTTTGCCAAGATTCATTTTTCCACTCTTCTAAGACTCTATTTCGTTTTTACTTTGAAATGATGGTTGTATACTCAAAATCAGTCGATTTTTTTTGCCAAACAATTGACCTGAGGACATTGAAACATCAATCACCTTGTTTTATCAATACTTTTTTTAAAGTCCTTAAACCAGCCTTCATTTTTCAGTCTTACTAAATCTGTGACTCACTAGTATCATTACGTTTTCGTCTCATAGCTTTCATACCAAAGATTTGCTTCACCGGGTTTTCAGCCAGTCAACAGAGCAAACCTCAGGAATGGACAGTCGATACGCTTAGGGGGAGCAAAATAATGAATTTTGTTCCCTTTCCCGGTGAAGATTCGACAATCATATCACCACCGTGATTCTCCTTTATGATAAAATAGGAGATCGATAATCCTAACCCGATGCCGGTGCCCACTGTTTTTGTGGTGTAAAAAGGTTCGAAAATCCGTTTCCTGACCTCTTCAGTCATCCCTGGTCCATTATCACTGATTTCCACCCTGATGTTATCGTCTTGGGCAAGCACTTTCAATATAAACTGTGGTTTCCGGGTTTTGGGATTATTGGATTTCATCTCCTGTACACCGTTTTTGAGGAGATTAAGAAACACCTGTTGTATTTTACCGGAAGAGCAGGGCACTTTGGGAACCGACTCCTCATATTCCCGTATGATTTCGACGTCCTTGAAATCATAATCGGCCTGTAGATCATAATCACTTTTGGCAATTTCTACCGTTTTATCAAGGAGCTCAGAAACATCGTGATGCACAAAATAGGCTTCACTTTTATGACTGAAGGTCAACATGTTGTTAACAATATTCGCTGCACGACGCCCGGCAGCGATAATATCTTCAATCTTTGAAAATGTATTGAGCTTTTGGTGATAGGATCGAACTGCTTCTATGGTGGTGCCGCTTTGTTGAGCCAGTTTCTCATATTTTGGAAGGTTAGTAGTCAAACGGTTTCGCAGAACCTGCACCGTTTGCAGAATACCGGCAAGGGGATTGTTAATTTCGTGGGCCATACCGGTCGCCAGACCTCCGACAGTGGTCATTTTTTCCGATTGAATCAGCATCTCCCGAGCCTTTCTTTGCTCAGTGATATCTCTCAGCAGAGCGAGCGAGCAGGGTACTCCATCGATATTGATCACAGAAGCATTAATTTCGACGGGGATTACTCCACCTGCAGGATTTTTATATTCGATTTCAAAGTTTTTTACAAATCCTTTTTTAAAAAGGTTCTCTAACTCTTTGCGGCTTTTTTCCAGATGATGCGTTGCTGTCCATTCTTGAACAGAGCGCCCTTTAATCTCTGCAAAAGATTTGTGACCACTGAGTCTCACATACTCGTCATTGGCATCGATAACCCGTCCTTTCCTGTCAAGAATGGAAAAGCCGGTATCCGTTGTCTCCACCAGGGTACGGTATTTTTCTTCGCTTTGCCGTAACTCCTTGTACGCTCTTAAATTGACGATACCGTTTGCCAATTGCGAGGCGATACCACTCAGCAGGTTTATGTCACTCTTGGTTATAACCCTGTTTTCCTTGTTGCTGCACACTGAGAGTATGCCAAGGGTTTCAGTTTCGTAAACAATGGGAACGACAATCACTGATCGGGCAGATTCTCCCTTGATTTGCCGGAGAGAGGACAGCCATTGGGAGTTCTCTGCTTCGTGATTTTCAGAGAATATACGGGTTTTTTGGTTTTGAAACAGATCCGTAATGAGATTGTCACCAGCAAGCTCTTTCAAATCCCAAACTACTGTTTTAAGACCGTAGAACTGTTGGTTTGTCAAACCAAATCCGCTTTTGAACTTTATCAAGGTTTTTTGTTCATTGATCAAAGCGATGAACCCAGATTCATATTCAATATGCTTATCCAATAAAAAAGCCAGATTGTCGGTTAAAAAGTCGATACTTATTATGGTCGAGGTCAACTCGCCGATTTTTTGAATCAGAAGTGCATTCAGATATCGTTTATTGATTTCATATAGATGATTTCGGGCGGATACTCCCTGCTTGCGTATAATTGAGGTTAACTTCTTATTTTCAAGGTAGAGTGAATAGGAAGTTGCAGCTAACAGAATGATCAAGTAACAGACCGAGACAATTCCCCAGGATGTAGTTGTCAGCAAAAAAAAGGATAGAGCCAGGAGTGGTAACCCGACTAGTAAGCCGCAATTGCGTATTTTCTTGATATAATAGGCTAAAGTATCTTTCCATTTGACGACATATCGACATTCCGCATCCCCCTTGTGGATACAAGTAGGATGCTCAATTGAGACATCACTATTCACAAATAGACGAACCATGGATTCAAAGTATCCAATGCGGTTTTCGCACTGATAAGGTTTTTCTTTGGTTTCCGGTGTAGGTATAGAAATAACCTCAACTCTGTTTCTACCCAGCTTTTTCGACCTGACAACAGCCCCCCTGCTCAATAAAACCGACATTTTCTCCGCAAACATGAACATGGCGGAGGGATTAATTAAACCAAGGGCATATTGTTTAATCGGACCCAATCCTTTTGAAGATGCTCCATATTGTCCGGCTTCCCTTGATATATTGGGGTTTTTTGTTTTTTCTACCAGGACATCGTGAAACGCATCAACCTGTTCTTGGCTAAACCAGTGTGCGGGATCTTCAACTTCATAGCATTCCATTCCTGATTCTTGCAGGATCTGGTCTGTGTCCAGATGAGGATAATACTCCTGAAGATATTCAAGGTATGTTTTAGTAACGCGGCTATTATATAAGGGTTGATTTGTTCTCATTTTTTATTGCATGAGCCACAGCAAGGTAAACAATTTTGATCTTCTAATGTTTCTGGTCGGATAGAAATAAGAAGAGGTGTAGAATGAATTGAAACCGATCCTTTGATACCTGTTGATATTATTTCTGAATCTTTACTTCTATGTTTAAAGAATTCCAAGTATGTTAAGAACACCAGTCTAGGAATGTTTTTTACACTCTTTTGAGGTGGTTTACAAGGCTTGAGGCGGAGATAACTGATTTTAAGAGGAATTATTTTTTTTAAATAGTGGATGATATTTTTGGCAGGAAGGCGTCTTGGCTGGAGCGGTCAACTCGATCAAAGAGACATGAATGATTGTGTTCAGGTTGTTATTCCCAGCCATAAACTGATTGTTATTGCTGACAGAGCGGTAGATATTGAGATGACATTGACAGCCAGTTTTGGATCTCCCCTCATTTCACTGGCCAGAATATATACAACCGTAGCCACGGGCGATGCTAACAAAATTAAGCCGGGAAGATAAACATCCCGGGGAAGGTCGAAAAAGAGATATAACCAGTACCCCACGGCAGGAAGGAGTATTAATTTGGAGCATGACGCCATAATCATAACCAGGAGATGTCTGGTCTGCATTTGGAGGGATAGAGAGGCACCAATGACCAGCAAAGCCAGCGGAAGTGCAAGATTTCCGATAATCCCAAGGGTTCTGTCAATGATAACAGGCAAAGGAATTTTTAATACTGACAGCAGAATTCCAAACATCGCAGTCAGAATAATGGGATTACCCAAAACCTTTTTTATTGTCTGGCCGATTCCTCCGGGAGTACTGGGCTTTCCGGAGTAGTACTGCAGTACAATAACAGCCAGCACATTGTGTACTAACATCATAAAACCGCCCAGTATGCCTGCCTGGGCCAGTGCATCAGAACCCAGGAAGTAGAAGACAACCGCAAACCCGATATAACCTATATTGCCGTGCATGGTACTTTCAATCAAGGTTCCTCTTGACCTTCGATCAATTTTAACTATGATAGTGACAATCCATGCCACAATATAGACAACAACCAGGGGAATAATGGTACCCAATAGTAAATTGACATCAAACTGTTTATTGAAATCACTCCGGGCAATCGCTCTCAACATCATTGCCGGGATAGCGGCGTAGTAGGTTAATCTGTTTGCCGATTGCAGAAAGGCTTGGGGCATAATCCCCTTCTGCCTGGCCAGAAGTCCGACAAGAATAACGGCAAATATCGGGACGATTGTTATTACGATTTCCACAGGTAGCCAAAGAATTAAGTGAATATTAAAGTTTGCTTCTGCATTACGTTGGAAAAAATATAATATGCCTTGCTGTCCATTTTCTTTCTGATTACCGTCAAGATTGTCTCCAAGAAAATGGAGTATTAAGACATTATGGCTAATTCGATTATGAAATTGTTTTACACCATAACTGGCGAAAGCAAAATGTTTTTTTAAATGTGCAAATGATATATTGCGAGTATAAAACAGAATCAACCAAAGATTATCTTTTCAAATGCAGTACACCGGAAATAATCAGCAGATCAAACAATACTTCGGCGTTAAGCCATAAAAGACCAGGCAAATACTGACTACTATGAAACTTATTTTCATTATAATTCAAGGTGCTTTATCAGCAATTATGGTTTCCAGTATTGCTTTCGATGTTGAAATCAAAGAAATCATCATTATTACCTGTGCTGCTTTGAGTTTTATGAATCTGGTTTTAAAAAGCAGATCCACTCCTGATCTTCTTATAAGAAAAGACTCCAAGACAGGTGGAAATAGCCAAATAAAGAAAATGAACAAACAACAGGAATTAAGTGCTGAGTTCCTGGTAGAAACCGAAGAGTTTCATAAGACGCTGATTAATCAGATGAATGAAGGGGTTGTTATCACCGACTCCAGTTTTAACGTAGTGTATATCAATCCCATGGTCTCGAAAATAACTGGCTATTCCGAAGCAGAGATTAAAAGAATTAATTTCGCCAGCATTCTGGTGGAAGAGAGTCTGGAATATATCATCAAAACCATGGATGAACGATCACAGGTTGTTGTGGACCAGATAACTACTTTTGAGATCAAAATCAAGCACAAAACCGGTGCTATCATTCCGGTACTGGTATCCGGAAGTCCTCTTATTATCAATGGGGATCGGGTTGGTAGTGTTGCTGTCTTGACTGATATCTCAATTATAAAAGAGACGGAAACTGCCTGGAGAAAATCGGAAGAGCAGTATCGCATGCTGGTCAACCAGATGAATGAAGGCATTTTTGTTATTGATAAAGACCTGAACTTAAGATATGTAAATCCTCAGATTTTGAGACTATCAGGTTACAGCGAAGAAGAGGTACTTGGGAAACCGGTACTATCCTTTTGTAATGAGGAGTTGATGGCCTCCCTGCTGCTAAAGATTGAAGAGAGACGTCAGGGGAAATCCGGATCATATGAAATCGATTTTTTGACCAAAGGCGGAGAAACCATAAGCCTTTTCATATCGGGGAAACCTCTTTTTGAAAATGGGGAATTCAATGGAGCACTGGTCGCAGTCGCCGATATAACAAAATTGAAAGAGATGCAACGAGCCCTGCTGTCCAGCGAAAAGAAATACCGCTTATTAGTTGAAAACTCTCCTGATTTAATTATAATTCATAAAGATCATATTATCACCTTTATCAATGAGCGAGGTGCCCAAATGCTGAAAGCTGACAATGCACAACGGCTTATTGGAAGGAATATACTTGATTTTATCGAAAAAAAGTCTGAGAGAATTGTGGAGAATTGGGTCTCATCCAGGGTGGACTACCATTCCCCGTCATCCATTATGGAAGAGAGTTTTAGGGACATTGATGGAAATGTTTTTGATGTGGATGTGATTGCAGTGCCTTTTGATCTGGGTGAAGAAACCTACATCCAGATTGTTGCCCGTGATATCTCCAAGAGAAAAGAGATGGAAAAGGCGTTGCAGAAACATAAGTCCGATTTGGAAGGTATTATTGAAGAA
This sequence comes from bacterium, assembly GCA_018829445.1. Lineage (GTDB taxonomy): Bacteria > SAR324 > SAR324 > XYD2-FULL-50-16 > XYD2-FULL-50-16 > JAHJTV01. Next base: position 55,166 of record JAHJTV010000017.1, on the reverse strand, counting down.
CGAACCAGGGAACTGAAAGAAGCCAAAGAGAAAGCTGAGGAGGCCAATCGCTTAAAAACAGAATTTTTAGCCAATATCAGCCACGAACTAAGAACACCAATGCACGCGATTCTGAGCTACTCGAAATTTGGTATTGAGAAAATTCATTCCAAACCAAAAGACAGAATTCAACAATATTTCAGGAACATCCGAACAAGTGGTCAGCGATTGATGTATCTTTTGAACGATCTCCTGGACCTCTCACGATTACAATCAAAAAGGGCCGATTATATGATGGACACCTGGGATATCTGCACCGTTTTCAGTGATATGCAAAAAGAATTTGCAGCCCTTTTTGAGGAGAAAGAGATTCAGTTGAATATTCAAAAAACCGCACCGGCTTATATCCGATTTGATGTGGTTAAAATTAAACAGGTGATATCCAATCTTTTTGACAACGCCCTGAGATTTTCCCATCCTAATACCACGATTGAAGTTCTCTTTAAAATCGGAAAAGAGATGTTTATTGTTACTGTAAAAAATAAGGGGATACCCATTCCTGAAAATGAACTGGAATCAATATTCAAGCCCTTTGTGCAAAGCAGTAAAACCAAGACAGGTGCTGGAGGAACCGGACTGGGTCTGTCAATCTGCAAGCGAATCATTGAGGATCATAGCGGGGAAATATGGGCAGAAGAAGATCCGGAAGGTGCCACCATCAGTTTCTATCTGCCACATCAGTAAAAGCTCAAAAGGAGAAAACATGGCAACCATGAACGCTTTGGTAAAAAAATTCGCTAAGCCTGGATTATGGCTGGATGAGGTGCCCATTCCCGAAATAGGTATCAACGAGGTGCTGATCAAAATCCATAAAACAGCGATTTGCGGGACTGACATTCATATTTATAACTGGGATGAATGGGCACAGAAAACCATCCCGGTTCCCATGCACGTTGGCCACGAATTTGTGGGGAAAATCGAGAAGGTGGGCAGCAACGTCCATGATTTCAAAGTAGGAAACCTGGTCAGTGGCGAAGGGCATGTCGTATGCGGTCATTGCCGGAATTGCCTGGCAGGGCGCAGACATCTCTGCATGAAGACAGTTGGTGTTGGTGTTAACAGGGAGGGTGCCTTTGCGGAATACCTGAGCCTTCCCGTTACCAATGTCTGGTATTGTGATCCAAGTATCCCAAAAGATGTTTTGGCTTGTTTTGACCCATTGGGAAATGCGACTCACTCAGCCTTATCATTCGATCTCCTGGGAGAGGATGTGTTGATCACTGGAGCCGGTCCCATTGGAATAATGGCTGTCATCATCGCTAAACATGCTGGGGCGCGTTACGTGGTAGTAACGGATGTTAATCCCTATCGACTGGAACTTGCAAAAAAAGTTGGTGCCACACGAGCCGTTGATGTAACAAAAGAGAAGTTGGAAGATGTGATTGTGGATCTCAAAATGAAGGAGGGATTTGATGTCGGTTTGGAGATGTCAGGTAACGCCCGGGCCTTTAACGATATGTTACAGGTGATGTGTCACGGCGGTAAAATAGCCCTGTTAGGGATTTTGCCCGTAAATACTCTAATCGATTGGAACTTAGTGGTTTTTAATGGTCTGAATATCAAGGGGATTTATGGCAGGGAGATGTATGAAACCTGGTATAAGGCAACCAGTATGTTGCAGACCGGGTTGGACATCACACCTTTAATAACCCATCGTTTCAATTATAAAGACTACGAAGAAGCCTTCCAGGTAATGCGATCCGGAAAATCGGGCAAGGTTATTCTGGATTGGTATGAAGAATAGATCCGGCTGATTCTTAAGACCAAAAGTTGACAATAACTTTTTACTTCAGAAATCTATTACAAAAAGAGGTGTCATGGCTTATTCTATCAAATCTCATCTGGAAAACACACTAAAGGATATCAGTGACAACGGGTTGTATAAAAAAGAACGGATTATAACCAGTCCGCAGCAGGCTAATATCAATGTTTCAACCGGGCAGACAGTATTAAACATGTGTGCAAACAACTATCTGGGGCTATCCAATCATCCTGAAATCGTGATGGCAGCTAAGGAGGGCTTGGAGAAATGGGGTTTTGGAATGTCTTCGGTTCGGTTCATCTGTGGTACACAGACCGTTCATAAACAGTTGGAGGACAAAATATCCGAATTCCTGGAGATGGAGGATACTCTCCTTTACGGATCTTGCTTTGACGCCAATGGAGGGCTGTTTGAAGCATTGCTCACTACTGAAGATGCCATTATCAGTGATGAGTTGAACCACGCCAGTATTATTGACGGTGTCAGGCTGTGTAAAGCCAAACGATTTCGTTATAAAAACTGCGATATGCAGGATCTGGAAGATCAATTGAAGAAAGCAGCCGATAGCCGGTTTCGTATGATTGCCACCGATGGTGTTTTTTCCATGGATGGCATGAACGCTCCCCTGAAGGAAATTTGTGATTTGGCGGATGCCTATGATGCCATGGTCATGGTTGATGATTCCCATTCAACCGGTGTCTTGGGAAAAAGAGGGAAAGGAACTCATGAACACTGTAATGTTATGTCCAGGATTGATATTATAACCGGGACCATGGGAAAAGCACTGGGGGGGGCGACAGGTGGGTTTACCAGCGCAAAAAAGGAGATAATCGACCTGTTAAGGCAACGTTCCCGACCCTATCTGTTTTCCAACAGTCTCGCTCCCAGTGTGGCCAGCGCTTCGATAAAAGCATTTGAAATCCTTTCGCAATCTGTTGCACTGGTGGAAAAGCTCCAATCAAATTGCCGATTTTTCAAGGAGAAAATGATTGCCAACGGCTTTAATATTAATCCCAACACCCATGCCATTATTCCCATCATGATCGGGGATGCGGAACTGGCTCAGAAAATGGCTGCCAGATTGCTGGAAAAAGGTGTCTATGTCACCGGGTTTTTCTACCCGGTGGTGCCGAAAGGAGCTGCTCGCATCAGGACTCAGATCTCTGCAGGCCATTCCAGAGAGGATCTTGAATTTGCCGTGGAAAAATTCACGGAAACCAAAAAAGAGTTCGGAATCTAATAGAGGATAATAATGGGCAAAAAAATAACCCAACACAATTGGATGATCCATTTGCCATATCTGTGGTTGATAATCGCAACACTGTTTCTTTTTTTCGCCAACGGTCTTCATACGGTTTTTATTGCAACCTGGCTGGCTCCGATTTTTCTGATTCGATTTCTTAGGCTACAGCCTGTTCTCCATGGTGTTATCATCGCCCTGCTGGTGAATGTTATCGTTACTATAGTCACCTGGAGAGGGATGATACCTGTTCCTGGCCCTTTGTACATTATCATAGCCGGACTAATCGGGGTATTATCTTTTATTCCCTATGTCATTGACCGATTATTCTGGGGCAGGCTTAATGGGTTTTTATCAACGTTGATATTCCCCTGTTCCTGGATAATCTCCGAGTACGTAAATTCGCTTACCAATCCATACGCTACCTGGGGATCTGTTATCTATACCCAGATGGAAGGTTCCCTTGCTTTTCTTCAGAGCCTTGCTATTACCGGGATTTGGGGGCCGGTGTTTCTGCTGACCTGGTTCGCTGCAATCATAAACTGGATCTGGGAATCCAACTTTAACTGGCCGATGATTAAACGGGGAACTTTGACATACATATGTATATTTTTGGCAGTTTTGTTTTTCGGAGGCTTAAGATTATCTGTTTTTCATCCCGTGTCCGGAACAGTCAGAATTGCTTCCATTGTAAGCCCATTTGAATGGGTATTGAAAACGGAAACCTCCGATTCCAATGAGCTAAAAGAACTGAGAATGTCAACTTTGAGTGTCCAGGGTGAGCTGTTGCATCTCACAAAACAAGCCGTTTTGGGTGACGCCGATATCGTTTTTTGGAACGAAGCAGCAGCGCCGGTTTTTGAGGAGGATGAAAAATCCCTTGTCAAAAAAGGATCGAAACTCGCAAGTGAATTGGGGATTTACCTGATGATGAGCCTGTATACCAGACCCGGTAATTATCCGGTGAAACGGTTGCAGAATAAAGTGCTGATGTTCAATCCCCATGGAAAAAAGGAGTTTGAATATACCAAAGCCAGACCGGTTCCCGGCGAGACAATAGAGAAGGGTGACGGCGAACTGATCCACATTGATACCCCTTTCGGCAGAATTGGAACAGCCATCTGTTATGATATGGATTTTCCGGATCTGATTAGGCAGGCGGGGAAAAACGATGTTGATATGATGCTTGTGCCGGCGGACGACTGGCAGGAGATCAACCCTGTCCATACCTACATGGCATCTGTCAGGGCAATTGAAAATGGATTTTCGCTGGTGCGATCAACCAAAGAAGGGTTATCGGCTGCTTTTGATTACCAGGGACGACTATTGAACGCTCTGGACGATTTTGAAACTGATAAGAAAATCATGTACTCCGATGTTCCCCTCAAAGGAGTTGTAACAGTCTATTCCAGAGTTGGAGATCTTTTTGCCTGGATGTCCATCACAGGGCTTATGATACTGATTGGTTTGATCTGGAAAAACAGAAACAAAGGCCAAAACCGATAACCGAAAACTAAGCCTTGCTTTATAAACTTCAACCTGGCGTTTTTGTGAGACAGCTCCAGGTTGATTACCAACAACAAGCTCTGAATCAACATTGTTACTTCAGTGCTTTCTTAAAACTTGCTGCAACATTTTTCATATTGGTTCCCCAATCCTCAACCAGGGGATCGACCTTTATAACCTCTCCTTTTATCTCTTTTGCAATTAACCCGGCACTGCGCTGTGAAAACTGGGGTTGCACAAAAATCACCCTGATATCGTATTCCCGGGCGTGTTTGATCAGCTCTTTCAACTGTGCCGGTTTGGGATTCTTCCCTTCAATTTCGATGGGAATCTGTTTGAGATGGTAGTCCCTGGCAAAGTATCCCCAGGAGGGGTGAAACACAATAAATTGTAGTCCTTCCTTTCCCTGAAAGGTGTTTTTGAGGTCACCATCAAGATCTGCAATCTCATCTATTAACCTTTGATAGTTAACCTGGTATTCTTTTTGATGCAAAGGATCAGTATCCTGGAGAACCTCCAGGATAATCTTTGCCTGTTGTTTCACCAGGGAGGGAGAAAGCCAGATATGAGGGTCCAGTGCTCCATGTTCATGATTCTCTTGATCTTGGTGATCACCCCCTTCACTGTGTGTGTCTGCTTCATCGCCATGTTGAAAGGTTGACATGGGAATTTTCTCAATTCCCTGATCCATGTGAACAATCACCATTTCCGGATTGGTTGCAGCAAATTTCTCCAGCCAGATTCTTTCAAACTCAACACCGATTGCGAAATAGAGTTTTGATTTTGTTAACGCAACCATCTGACTGGGTTTTGGCTCAAAAGTGTGTGGACTTGCCCCGGGGGAGACCATGACATTCGCATCAACAAAAGTCCCTCCAATTTTTTTCACAAAGTATTTCTGGGGAAGAATGCTAACAAACACCGGTATTTTTGAAGTGGCAAGCAATGATGGAGTGAATAAAATGGATAGGGTTATCAAGATAAAGAATCTTACCAAAATGTTGTTTTTCACGTAAAATCTCCTATAGGCGAAAAGGTGGTGATCTTTCCAATCATGTTTCAGGATGAATGAGAGAATGTCGAGAATAAAGAATTGTAGTAAACCAACTGTATTCATGCAACCTGATTGTCCTGCTGAACGTGAATAAAATTTTATTTTAAGAGAGGAATCCCGTACCATTACTCAATAATCGAGTATCGTCGATTTGCTTGGACACCAGACGAAAGAGTTTTTTGCGCGAACAGTCCGCCATTGTTAATCATTTTATGTCAGAAAGAGTGATACCATGATATTAAATAAAAGACCGAAAGACATTGCATTCATCAGCAGATTTGTTGAATGTTATCAGGATGTCTGTGTTACAGAGATTAATCCACCTTGAAACGTTAACCGTCAAATGAACCAATAACATTCTTATTTTTCAACTCTCAAGAATCCCTAATACACGGAATTAACATGAACAAAATTCGATCCATTCATATCAAAATCATGTTGAGTACCAGTCTGGCACTAATCATCGGCTTCGGTATTTTAATTATATACGCTACTATCACTCTCAGGAATCAGGGGTTTGAAACCGCCAAAGCAGAGATGGTCGGACACGCAAAAATGGAAGCTGCCAGAATCGGTGCTGAAATTGATATAGCCCTGGATGCAGGAAGAACAGTTGCTCAAAGTCTGGCAATTATTCCAGCCAATAAAAACGAGGAACTCTTGTCAAGAGAAACTGTTAACCGGATACTTGCCACGCTGGTTGAGAATAACCCCTCTTTTTTAGGAACCTACACGGGGTGGGAACCTGACACTTTTGATGGAAAAGATAGCCAGTTTGCAAACACGACGGGTCATGATAGCACCGGGAGATTTATTCCTTATTGGAATCGTGGTGCCAATAACAATATTGTAGTTGAGGCACTGGCCGGTTATGAAGATACGACCAAGGACCAGCTTGGAAATCGGGCAGGAGACTATTACTTGATTCCCAAGGAATCTAAAAAGGAAGCCATTATTGACCCTTATATTTATGCAGTCCAGGGTAAAGATACCCTCATAACTTCACTGGTTGCTCCAATCGTCCATCAGAATAAATTCTATGGAATTGCCGGGGTTGATATTGCCCTGGATTTTCTGCAACACATTGCAGATGAAGTTGATATTTTTAACCACACCGGAAAACTAACTCTTTTGAGCTACAAAGGGATTATTGCCGGGATTTCCGGAAAACCGGATATGGTGGGAAAACACTTGAGCGCATTTATCAAAGATGAGAAGCGACTTGCACAGACCCTGAATGACATTACAAACGGAAAAGAAGAGATCCTCCTGGAAGGCGGTCGTCTCAGTGTAATGGTTCCCATAACCATCGGGCAGACAGGCACAAACTGGGCTGTTGTTATTGAGGTTCCTGAAAGTGAGATCATGAAAGCGTCCAATGCCCATATGATAAGACAGATTATCATAGGCGTAATCATTATTATTCTGGGACTGGGGGCTATCTGGTGGATCAGCCGTTCAATTGCACTTCCATTACGAAGGACTTCAGACCTGCTGGTGCAAATCGCGTCTGAAGGCGATTTCTCAAAGCGTGTTGAAGTCAAGCAGGTGGATGAAACAGGTCAGATCGGTAACGCCATCAATACATTAATGACCTCTTTGCAATCCATTATATCCAATATGAATCTGGTGATGACCTCTGTTGCTGAGGGTGATCTTACCAAACGTGTAACCGGGGAGCAGAAGGGTGATCTCCAAAAATTAAAGAGTGCCACAAACCGATCGATTGAGATGTTAAGCGACACCATCTCACAGGTTGTGGAAAACAGCGTTCAGGTCAACACCAGTGCCAATGAACTGGCAAGTTCCGCTCAGAGTTTGGCATCCGGAACCTCAGAGCAGGCAGCAAGTCTAGAAGAGGTCTCATCTTCCATGAATGATATTGAGTCTCAAGCCAAAGCAAGTAACGAGAATGCCAACCAGGCTCAGAAAATCTCCAAAGAAACACAGGAGATTGTCCAGCGAGGTAATAACCAGATGGGTACCATGGTTTCATCAATGAAAACCGTTAATGAAACCAGTAGTGATGTCTCGAAGATTATTAAGGCAATTGATGAAATTGCTTTTCAAACCAATCTGTTGGCTCTTAACGCAGCGGTGGAAGCAGCCAGGGCTGGTAAATATGGCAAGGGATTTGCTGTTGTTGCGGAAGAAGTAAGAAATCTTGCTGCCCGTAGCGCCGAAGCTGCGAAAAACACAACAGCGCTGATTGAAAAATCCATGAAGGAAGTGGAAAAAGGGGTTGATAATGCCGGGAAGACTGCGGAGATCCTAAATGAAGTCAACGAAAGTGTTAAGAAAGCCGCCAGTGCTGTTGTTGAAATAGCAGCTTCTTCCAAGGAGCAAACCCTGGGGATAGATGAAATTAATAAAGGATTAACGCAGGTTAATACAGTTGTTCAGCAAAATTCTTCCATCTCGGAAGAGACGGCATCGGCCTCAGAAGAGTTATCCGCTCATGCAACCATGATGCAGCAATTGATGAAACAATTTAAGGTGAGTAAATCAGAGTCATCTCAAAGCCCGCGGTTGAATCTGGACGTGGAAAAGAAAAAGATTCCTGCGGCGGTAAATAACATGCGCCAGCAAAGAGGCAGACCTTCTCCCACAATGATCACCCTTGATGATGATTCATTTGGAAAATATTGATCCACCTCAGGCAGTAAAAATGGGGTCAAATAGCATTTGGCCCCGCTGGCTTTCAATCCTCCTCCCTTTTTTCTCTTCCCGGAGTACAAGGTTGGCTCAACTGAAACATTCTGCCATCCTTTCAAAGTTAAAAAGACAGTGTCAAATTTTTTCAGCAAATAAGAAAAGATGGCTTTGCGACGAATCCACGGAAGGTGCTCAGGTAAAGGGGATCTCCTTTTTATACTTGAAAATGGCCTCTTTAGCTCCTTGGGGCGTATAGCTGTGATTTATTTCCGTATAGGAAAAATTGATTTCAACACCAGCTTTTTCCTGATCGAATCGGGTTTTCACCTTTCTCACAATCAGCTGTTTCAAGTCGATTGTGAGAAAGATTTGGTTATCTGCACCATAGCAATGGATTGCTCCTTTATCGATTAATTTTCCACCTGTGAGAAAGGTCAACAGGTTTGGAGTGCTTTTGTCATATTTTTGAAAAACGGTAATTCCTCTGCAATCGATAGACGGTTTGATTTCCGATTTATCAAGCAGGCTGATTTTGTCAAGTTCACTGGGGGCTTCATAGTCTTGAATCACTTCATCAACATCGATTTCGTTCTCATGTTTTTCCATCTCACTTTCGCCTTGTATTCCGGACAGTCGTAATGTGTAATGATAAGCCATCTGTTTCTCCCGTTTGATCTGGTTGGATTCAATACTTGAGGCAATTTCAGGGGGTTATTGGGAAGTGCCTCAAAAACTTAAAAAAAGTTAACGGACTTTTTTTACATTGAAGACTTGGGTATATTTTTATTGATCATTGTTTGCCTTTAGTTGGGTATGGTTGGAAGAGAAGATACTAGTCGTATGGAAGCATTCAGTGCTTCAAGTTGATAGTGTGGTTTGATATGAGCCAGTATTTTAAACTGCCCCGGTCGTTCTGAATCATCAAAAACCTTTACACTGCTTTTTTGAAGCGGATGCTGCGATTTTAGCTCGGTTGAAACGTTAGTCTGGGTTAAAACATATTGGCTGAGCCAGTTGTTAAGATATTTTTCGATTTCACCTTTATTCGTCAATCTTCCGACTTTGTCCCTCATAATCGATTTCAGATAGTGTGCAAAACGCGATGCGGTCAACATATGGGGTAACATGGCGGATAATCTTTCATTGGCATTGCTACTTTTTCTCATATATGTCTTCTGCTGATGTACAGTTTGAGCACTGAAAAAAGCGGAATAGGAGGTCATTTTGCAATGGCAGAGACAAACCAGACCCTGGTGAGACAACTGTTTTTCCACGGAACTCAAAATGTAAACGCTGGTTGACATCTTAGTTAAAGGGACCGCGTCAAAAAAAGGAATTGGAAGTCCGTTAACTTTCCCTGCCCCCGATCCATCGACTCCTAAAAATCTGGCCATCCATCCGTATTCTTCGAAAGCATTGCAGATTCTCTGCCCCAACGCATAAGCAGCGTTACCCCAAAGGTAGTTTTCAGCATCCGATTTTTCCACCATTTCTTCATATTGAATCGTACCGGAATCCAGTTTTGTCTTTGATTTGCCATAAGGAAGTCTCAATAGTATTTGTGGCAACACCAGCACAACATAACGTGAATCTTCCGATTTTCTAAACGATTGCCACTTGGTCATTTCCCGGTTTTCAAAGATTCTGGCCAGATTTTCGGGAGCGCTCAGTTCTGAAAAACTTCCCATGTCAAGTAAACCGGGGTGCACACCCGAAATAAACGGTGAATGGGCAGCAGAAGCAACTTTGGATATCAACTGCAAAAGGTGAATATCCTTTGGTTTTCGGGAGAATTGGTAATCCCCGATTAGAAATGAGAAAGGATTACCTCCAAAAGTACCATATTCACTTTCGTAAATGTGCCTGAACAGAATACTTCGATCAAATTGTACCGATCTTTCAAAGTCCTTTAACAGATCCTGTTTGGAGATATTAAGAATCCTGATTTTGATGCGTTCAGACGACTTGGAGCTGTTGATCAGAAAAAGAAGTCCACGCCATTTTGATTCAAGTTTCTGAAAATCCGGATGGTGTAAGATCTCGTCAAGTTGTTTTGATAATCGCAACTGAATTGAAGCCATCCGGTTTCTGATCATCAAGCTGATAGTCTCCTTTTTTTGTATCTCCCCGGCTTTCACCTGTTCTGTGAATGATATCACCAATTGCCTTAAAGATCTTGAATGAGAGGAGTAGTTTTTTTTCTGATCGATGGCAAGGACTTGCTCCCACATAGTTGAAAGTATGGAGTTTGAATCAACCTCTCTGATTTGGATTAAGGGCTGTTTACTTGATGCTGATTGCTGCGATTTCATAATTTAGGAATCCAAAAACCATTTTTCTTTCTTGGCTGTTCCGGCGGATCTTCCGATATCAGCTTATAATCCAGAATGTAAAGGACAGGCAACGGTGCATTTTCTCTTGTTTCTCACGTCTGTTTAATGTCGATGTGTGATTTGATACGTTTTATAATTAAATTATCTAATTATTGTTCATCGCAAATATACTATTAGACATATTCTCTATTTTATCCTATAAAATATTTACTATTATATATATTTAATCCTATTTAGCAATGTAAAAAGTTATCTTTTCAATAGACTTAAAGTATATAAGAATTACATATAATTTATTATTCTATTGGTTCTTATATGATAGAAAATTGATATTATATCAAAAAATGTTAATTCATGTAAATTTTCAATTTCAATTCAATCTGTGGAAAAATTCAAAGATGTAAAATGTCGTAAGTTGATAAACAACGGGCTTTTATCAAGTGTTAGAACATGTTTTTCGGTTATTGATCGTCAACGCTTCTCATGTTCGTCTGAAATTGGGATGGTCGAATCAGGAATTATAAAAATACAAAAATTATAGATAATTACAGTACATAAAGAGAATTGAATTGGTATCGAGAACTTTTCAGATGATATTCTGACAAACCGGTGGTTAATCAAAATCCAATCAAGGAAAAAGAATAATTAAAAGACATCATTATGCTCGTAGTTCTCATGTATACCTGGCTTAAGAAATGAAGTAACCCGGGTTGTATTCGGATATCAGTGACCGTTTTTTGAATTTTTTTGGCTAAAATGTTCAATTCAGGAAAAAATCAGAAAATGCATTCAGTATTCATCTAATACATTATAGTTATTTGCTATTAGCTTCCTTTTACTGTATTTATCGTAAAAAGTAGCTAATAAAATTGAATCAAAATTGTATTTTATGGTGAAATACTAGAAATATGACACATGTTATGTATTGAATTAAGTTGAAACATGCGTCAACAAAGAGATATGGTAAATTTTATAATAATATCAATTGACATGTTATGAGTAATAGGTGATATTTTTCGAAACTTGCTTTTAGATTTTAAAAAGTCACAAATATATATATAATATGTACTTTGTAAAAAATATATTAAAGGCATTTTATGATTAATAATTACGTCAACTATATTTAATAAAATCCCGGGTGGGTTTTAATTGCCGTTCATGAGCCACATGGGTTAGGAGAGTTTACGAACACACCTCCTGGTATATTATCTCTGCGGCCACTGGAGACTCTTGGGAGATTAGGGGATGGCAGCTATATCAGAGAATCCATTCTATAAGTTGCAGACCAGAGTTGTTTTGTTTAACCAGAAATCACACGGAAATATAACGTTTATAATCATAAAGTATACGCAACCGGTGATAATTTAAGTTTAATAAACAGCTTTCAATCTTTTTGTTGTTTGCCATGGAGTTAGAATCAACCACCTCATTTTTAAACATCGATGATCTTGTGAAGCCGATCTCTGATGGGAATCCGGTTGGTGAGCATCTGAGATATAAAGGTGAATATGATCAGATAGAGGAGTTCAGAAAAGAGGATGATCCAAACCTGCCACAGGGAGTATGGGAAACCGACCTAAAAACAGCCAGTTGGAACGGTGTCTTCGATTTAACCGTTGATGCAATTGCAAACAGGTCGAAGGATTTACAGTTGGCTGCCTGGCTATTGGAGTCATTGATTTATATAGGGGGATTTTCCGGTGTTGTTGAGGGTATAACTTTGATTTATAAACTTTGTACTACTTACTGGGAAAACCTCCATCCTGTAATTGAGGAGGATGATATTGAATTTAGGATTTCTCCCTTTTTATGGATCAATACTGTTCTTGCAGAAAAACTCAAGACTATCCCTATTACCAAACCTGATGACGAGGACTGTCATAGTTTTACCTTTCTGGAATGGGAAAAAACGGTTCATCTTGAAACCCTGGCCAAACAGTCTGCTAGTGCGAGAAAAAAGCTGGATGACGAAAGAATTTATACCAAAGCGGTATTTAAGAAAAGTGCTTCATTGACTCCCCTGGAATTTTTTGTGCAACTATCTTCAACGACTGATAAAGCCTTGAAGATTGCGGGCGAACTGAGTTCTTTTTTGGATGAAAAATGCGGTGATACCTCACCCAGTTTGGAACGCTTCAAAAAGGCCCTGGCGGAGATCAAAACACAGATAAACTTACTGATAGGCAAACAAACAAATCAGTCGCATATGGATAATGATCGGCAAAGTCCGGGGAGTAATAGAACTGTCCGTTCTGTGTCTAAAACACTTCAATTTGATTCAGGGCATCAAATCAAGAGCAGGGAGGAAGCGTTTTTTCTGCTTGCTGAAATCGCTGAATACCTAACCGATATAGATCCTCATAGCCCGGTGCCCTATTTGGTTAAAAGAGCTGTAAGTTGGGGGTCGATGAGTTTAAGCGAGCTTTTGACAGAGTTGTTAAAAGACGGACAGAACTTGCAACAGGTGTATTCTCTGCTTGGTATTCAGGAATAGTCAAATACTTAAAATATGTTTAAGGAGGCATTATGTCGAACAGCACACAACATAAACTTTCCAAAGTCCGCCCACCACGGGTGCAAATTACCTATGATGTTGAAATAGGTGATGATGTCCAAATGAAAGAATTACCGTTGGTTGTCGGTGTCATGAGCGATCTAGGCGGACAGTCTGAAAAACAACAGCCCAAGCTTAAGGATCGCAAGTTTATCGACATTGATTCGGATAATTTTGACAGTGTCATAAAATCCATAGAACCCAGAATAACACTGTCCGTTGACAACAAACTGACGAATAACGATACAAAACTCAACATGGAGCTAAAGTTCAGCAAGATTGATGATTTTAAACCTCTCAATGTTGTTAAACAGGTACCCGCTTTAAACAAACTTTTTGAAGCAAGAAGCCATCTGGTTGATCTTTTGGGTAAGCTGGATGGAAATGATAAGTTGGATGAGATGTTGTCAGAAATTGTTAACAATACTCCGGAACTTGAAGAGATCAAAGCAGCTACTGCCGCAAAAGCACCAGAAGAAACCGTAACTCTTTCTGATGATGAAGATGTGGCAGATGATGAAGGGAAAGAAAGCACACCTGATGATAAACCTAAAAAGAAAAAATAATTACCAGACCAGTTTTAATTTTTAAACCTTTATCTAAAGGAAAGTAATGGCCACTTCAAATAAAGAAGTTAAACCTGCTGCGGCGGGAAAACAGTCTTTGGGATCAGGAGAATTGGGTTTGATCGACAAGATTGTACAAGAGGGGAAAATGGCAAAGGACGAACTGCAGCAAACCTATGCCAAAGATCTGCTGGGTGAATTTGCCCGTCAGGTATTGGATGAAGGGATGGTGGTTGATCGAGGGTTGAATGCAACCATCAGGGAACGGATCAGACAGATAGATAATCTGATCGGCGCCCAGCTGAATGAGATTCTCCATGCCGAACTGTTTCAAAAAATAGAAGCAACCTGGAAAGGCCTGGAATACATGGTTAAAAATACTGAAACAGGTTCTACCTTAAAATTGAGAGTCTTAAATATCTCAAAGAATGAGCTGATAAATGACCTGGAAAAGGCCATGGAGTTTGATCAGAGTGCCCTGTTCAAGAAAATATATGAGTCGGAATACGGGACCTTCGGAGGAACACCGTACAGTGTGTTAATCGGAGATTACTCATTTGGTCGTCATCCAAGGGACATGTCACTATTAGAGAGAATATCACACGTGGCTGCGGCAGCCCACTCTCCATTTATTGCTGCTGCGGATTCAAAACTGTTTGATATGGATTCCTTCACGGAATTAAACAATCCCCACGATCTCTCAAAGATTTTTGAGAGTGCCGAACTGGCAAAATGGCGAACATTCAGGGAATCAGAAGACTCCCGTTTTGTTTCGCTGGTGCTTCCTCATATTCTGTTAAGACAACCTTATGGCCCGGACTCGGAACCGGTTGAGCATCTTAACTTTGTGGAAGATGTGAACGGCAGCGATCATAGCAAGTATTTATGGGGTAATGCAGCGTATGCTCTTGGAGCCCGAATTACGTCGGCCTTTTCAAAATACAAGTGGTGTGCTGCTATCAGGGGAGTTGAAGGTGGAGGATTGGTTGAGAACCTGCCGACACATAATTTTTTGACTGAAAATGGTGATATAGAACTGAAATGTCCAACCGAAACCCCTATTACTGATCGTAGGGAAAAAGAACTGAATGATCTGGGTTTTATCAGTCTGGTCCATTGTAAAAACACGGATCAGGCTGCTTTTTTTGGCGGACAGACCACCAATAAGCCTAAAATCTACAATCTGGATGAGGCAAACGAGAATGCACAGATATCTTCGATGTTACCCTATATTCTGGCATCCTCCAGGTTTGCTCACTATCTCAAAGTAATCATGCGAGACAAGGTCGGTTCCTTCGCAACTAAAGAACAGATCTCGGATTATCTCAACAACTGGCTGGCGAACTATATTTTGTTAGCCGATGATGCGGGGCCGGAACTAAAAGCGGAATACCCCTTAAGAGAAGGAAGAGTAGATGTGAGTGAGGTTGAGGGCAAAATTGGTGTTTTTAAAGCAATTGTTTTTTTAAGACCTCATTTTCAATTGGAGGAATTAACCACATCCATCAGACTCGTGGCAGAACTGCCCGCTCCTACGGGGTAATTAAATACATAGGGCAATATTATTATTTTACATACCAATTTTGTAAGCAGTACTGAATTGCCTGCCAATCCCTTTGGAAACGATTGATAGTAATTTAATTCGATTGTTTTGGGAGAATAGTGCAGGGGAGTCATTATTGCTGATCGAATACCTTTAATATTTTTCAAGGAGAAAAAATGGCAAACGAAACGCCGATGACAGTTTCCAAAGCCGACATTGAGAACAAAGCCGTAAGGACATTTGTTAAAATCGACGGTATGGAAGGGCCAAGTACCTATGCAGGTGAAGAGGGTTCGGTGGAATTGTTGGGTTGGAGTCACTCCTTTAACCAACCGACACAGTTGGCTCGATCTGCAGGTAATACAGCATCTGCCGGAAAAGCAAAGCACGGAAAGATTACGGTGTTAAAACAGATAGATTCTACAACTACTGAATTGTTGAAGAAATGCTGGAAAGGCGCTCAAATCAATAAAATGACCATCAGCTCATACAATTCGGATGTTAAGTATATGTATGTCGAACTGGACAAGGTGGTGATTGCTGATCATAAGCTCAGTGATAGTCCGAACCAAGTGATTCCTTTGGAAGAGCTGGCATTGGACTACGGGATGGTCAAATATTCTTATACACCTGTGGATGATACGGGGCAGGGTACAGGAGAATTACCCGTCGCCATGAATCTGGAGACGGGTAATATCAGTTAGAGATTCGATTTAACTTAATGGGGTTTAGAGCTGCAAGTTTATTTGCGTTAATTCGTAATGTCGAAAAAGACAGTGCTTTGTATAGATTAAGGAGCTGTTTATTAGTCGTGGCTCTAAACTTTCTGTTTTTATCATAGATCCCGGAAAGTTAGGTCAGCTGTTTTGTCAACAGCATGCATAAATAAATGTAAAATTTTGTTTTTATTAAAAAATACTTACAGCCTGAATGTGTAGTTCTCACAGCTCAGATCCGGGGTGTATTACTCTGTTGTTTTCAACCTGCTAAAAATGAATACCGAATTAGAAGCATTAATAAAAAAGTTGAATCCGGTGTGTCACCAGGCGGTTCAGAAAGCAGCCGAGATTTGTGTCTCCAATACCAACTTTAATGTTGAACTGGAGCATTTTATCTTAAAGTTATTGGAGAACAAGGAAACGGATGTTCGGGTCATTTTAAATCATTACAACATCGATCCGGAAAAACCAATGCGACAATGTTCGCAAACCATTGATCACTTAAAAAGAGGAAATGCCAGGACTCCTGCCATGTCACCCCAGATTGTCATTTTGCTGGAGGAGGCTTGGATGATTGCTTCAATGAATTTCGGCGAGAATACCATTCGCTCCGGTGCTGTTATAATGGGTCTATTATCCAATCAAACATTGAGGGGAGTGGTATTGGAATCCATTCCCTCACTGCTCCAGATTCCGTTTAAAAACCTGGGGGATAATCTTAGGCAAATCCTGGACCAGTCTCAAGAAAGTGGAGTTGTGACGTCTCATAACCATTTCCAGATGGACGATGGCAAAGGTTTTCAAACTAATACAGAAAACGGCAATACGAGGGTTTTAGACCGGTTTACTGTTAATTTGAGTAAAAAGGCGAAGGCAGGGGAGATAGATCCGGTGGAAGGCAGAGATAGGGAAATCCGGCAGATCATTGATATTCTCATGAGAAGGCGCCAAAACAACCCCATTTTAACAGGAGATGCGGGAGTAGGGAAAACGGCAATAGTGGAGGGATTTGCTTTGAGAATACTGAGTGGAGACGTTCCCCAAACACTCAGAGATGTTTCCATCCATGTTTTGGATCTGGGGTTAATGCAGGCAGGTGCCGGGGTTAAGGGAGAATTTGAACAGAGGCTGAAGGATGTTATCAATGAGGTAAAATCTTCTCCCTCACCGATCATCCTTTTTGTAGACGAAGCCCATACATTAATTGGAGCTGGCGGGCAGGCAGGTCAGAATGATGCGGCTAATCTTTTAAAACCCGCCTTAGCCAGGGGCGAACTTCGTACTATTGCAGCGACAACCTGGAGTGAGTATAAAAAGTATTTCGAGAAGGACCATGCCCTGGTTCGTCGATTTCAGGTGATCAAAGTGGAGGAGCCTGAACCTGGTCAGGCGATTGAGATGCTGCGAAGTGTGGCCAGGTCTCTGGAAAACTATCATAAGGTTCGAATTATTGATGAGGCGGTGGTTGATGCAGTTAAACTATCTCATCGCTATATCTCCGGAAGGCGACTTCCGGACAAAGCCGTCAGTCTTCTGGATACAGCTTGCGCCAGAGTTGCAGTGGGGCAGGACTCAACCCCGGCAGTAATTGAAGATGTTATACGAAGACTAAAGATATTGGAACGGGAAATAGCAATCATGAAAGGTGAAAATGCCGTTACTGGAGAAAATGGTATTAAATTTCAAACCCTGTTTGAAGAAAAAGAACGGAATCAAAAGAAATTACAATTACTGGAAGTCCGTTGGGAGGAGGAGAAAAAGCTACTGAATAAGATTAAGGAGATGAATGCGGAATTGGTGGAAAAAAGAGGATGTGATGTGGAGAATACTGAGATTAATCTATCTCTTAAACATGCAAGAGAAGCACTAAAGTTGGTACAGGATAATGCTCCAATGGCTCATATTGAGGTCGATTCTGATATTGTAGCTTCCATAGTTTCCGGCTGGACCGGAATTCCAGTTGGAAAAATGATGACTGATGAGATTAAATCGATTCTGAATTTGAAGGAGATGATGGAGAAACGGTTAATCGGGCAGAGTCATGCTTTGGCTGCAATCAGTCGTCGCATTAGAACCTCAAGGGCGCGTTTAGACGATCCTGGAAAACCGATTGGAGTGTTTCTGTTGGTTGGGCCCAGTGGTGTAGGCAAAACAGAAACAGCATTGACTCTCTCAGAGCTGCTTTATGGAGGTGAGGAAAACGTCATTACAGTCAATATGTCGGAATATCAGGAAGCCCACACAGTTTCTTCACTGAAAGGAGCTCCTCCAGGATATGTTGGATTCGGAACAGGTGGTATTTTAACTGAGGCAGTTAGACGTCAACCTTTCAGTGTCGTTTTACTCGATGAAGTGGAAAAAGCACACCCGGATGTGATGGAGCTTTTTTATCAGGTGTTTGACAAAGGAACTATTGAAGATGGGGAGGGCACGCGCATCGATTTTAAAAATACAGTGATTCTCTTAACGTCCAATATCGGGTCTGATGTAATCGCTGAACTTTGTTTAAACCGGGCAGATCCTCCCGATCCCGATATTCTGGTCGAACAGGTACGACCTCAATTGCTTCAGCATTTTAAGCCCGCACTGTTGGGACGATTGGTAGTTATTCCCTATTATCATCTCGGTAAAGAACAGATCGAACAGATTGTAACATTGAAGCTGGAAAAAATAAAAAAAAGGTTTTGGGAATACAATAGTGCACTGCTTGAATTTAATCCGATTTTAATCGATACGGTAGCCTCACGTTGCACGGAAGTTGATAGCGGAGCCAGGAATATAGATAATATCCTGACTAACCATCTTTTACCGGAGCTATCAACCAAAATTCTAACAAGAATGGCCGAAGGACTCGCTTTTGAAAAAGTAAAGGTATCCCTGGATGAGCAAGGATCTTTTTCTTATGAAGTGCAGTAAAGAGATCACCTATTGCAATAACCGCCATTTAAACCGGAGTCTATATTTGAGGTATAATTTATCTTATGACAGCGGAATATAGTTTTGAAAAAAAGTCGATTGTCATTCTGTTAAGTAGTACATTTATTCTTTTTATGTTGATTTTTTTCCTTGGCTTATTAACCGGCCTTAATATCGAAAGATCTAATCCGGAAGCCCAAAAACAAATTGAAACAGTTGGCTCTTCATCCAATAAGAATGAGAGTGTTCAAGCAGGCACAGCAGTCAAGGTTGACACCAAAAATCCGGAACTGGTGACAGAAACCAAGCCGAAGGCAGCATCTCCCGAATTCAAAGAGGTAGCACCCACGGCAGAATTACCCAATATCAGTCAACCCAAAACGGATTAGGCAACCGGACATAACGTTCCCTTAATTCAGCAACAAAAAATAAAACCATGAAAACAGCATTTAAAAGAATCTTAACCGGGGTAAAAAAACAAGGGACAATAGGCTTATTAATTCTTGTAACAGTCGGGTTAGTGGGTTGTGCGGAGAGTGCATTTTTAAAGGCCAAGCAAAGGAACACATTCCAGGCTTATTCCGAATTTCTTGATAAATACAGCGATAGTGAGTTTACAGAGGAAGCTTTAACACTTAGGAATAAAAAAGCTTTTGATACTGTAAAACAGCAGGATTCTCTTGAGGCTTATAAACAGTTTCTTGCCGATTATGGTGACAGCGAGTTTGCAGATGAAGCAACCTATCGGAAAACCAGGAGAACGTTTATTCTTACCAATACCATTGGCGCCTATGATCGATATCTGGAGGAATATCCGACCGGGAAATTTATTCACAAAGTAAAGGAGTTAAAAGAGCAAGCCTGGTTCCAACAGGTCAAGAAGGAAAACACCATTGAAGCTTGTAACGAGTTTTTGGATGACGGCAATAATGAGATTTATATTGATGGTGTCAAAAGGATCAGGGAACAGGTCTTTTTTGAACAGATTAAACGTCAAAATACTATCCAGGGATATAATGATTACCTTATCGAATATCCAGAAGGGAAGTATACAGTGAGGGTTAATCAGTTAAAAGAAAAAGCCTGGTTCGAACATGCCAGACGTCAGAATTCGGTAGAGGCTTTTGATGACTATCTAAATCAGTTCCCACAGGGTAAATTTGAGCCGCTTGTACAAAAGCTCCGTGAGAGGGCTATGTTCAATACAGCCAAAAACGAAAATACCCTCGATGAGTATAATAATTATCTGAAAGAATATCCGAAAGGAAGTTATTTAACCCAGATAATGGCTTCCAAAGAAAAACTTCAATATGAAAAAGCGGAAAAGTTGAACACGGTGCAAGCCTATGATGAGTATCTCAGCAATTTTCCCCAGGGCCATTATCTCAAAGAGGCCAATATGCAACGGGAGTCTCTGGTATACAATCAAGCTCAAAAGGCTAATGTCGTTGATTTTTATGATGACTATCTAAAACAATACCCTGCTGGATCTTATGCCGTTGAAGTAAAAGCGCTGAAAGAAAAACGGATGTTTGAAAAAGCCAGGATCTCAAACCGGGTCGAAGATTATGACAGTTATATTAAAGTATTTCCTTTTGGTGAATATCTTCCCCAAGTCAAAAAACTGCGGGAAAAAGCCTGGTTTGATACCATAGTCGCTACCAATACAACAAAAGACTACAAGGGTTATCTTGATGAATTTCCCAATGGGAAATACAGGGAAAGTGTTCAATCTCTGTTAGATTCTCTTGAAGATAAAAGTAAACAATTAACTGCTAAAGATTGGGTCGAGAATGGGTTAGCTTTAAAAAGAGGTGGGGAGGCTTCTCATGAGGAACTGTTATCATGCTTTAATAAAGCGATACAAATAGATCCACAATATAGCAGGGCATTTGGAAATCGGGGCCTGATATACTTCGAACTCAAGCAATATGACAAAGCGTTACGTGATTTCAACCAGTCAATTCGCTTGGATACAGCAAATCCAAAAGGTTATGTCTATCGAGGTGATGTTTATATGAAAATTGGCAAGAAAGACCAAATGTGCATTGATTATAAAAAAGCTTGCGAATTGGATGTGTGTTCTGCATTGCAGATAGTGCAGGCTGATAATCTTTGTTTATAGGAAGACCCTTTTTGACCAGGGATAAAAGGGATCTTTAGGCCAAACACTATCTAAAAATCTCAATATGACTGATTCTGACAGGCAAGATAGATTACTTTTGGAGTTTTTTAGGGAATTCCACATAACCCTGGAAAGGCTTAAGGAATGCGCTCAATCAGGGAATTATGTCTATTCCAATGAGCAGATTAAGCAGAGAGCTGAGCAAATTGAGGAAAAGATTACGGTTTCCTCGAACACGTTGTATCGGGAACTGGTAACCCTGTTTGAAAATCAGCAATTGACGGCAAACAGGTTAGGGAATGAGATGGGAAATAAGCTTTATTCCGAAGCCCTATTTGTTATGACAGCCATTGCAGACGAAGTGTTTTTGACCATGAATTGGGCAGGTCAGGAGGCATGGAGCAAGTTTCTGTTAGAAACAAAATTCTTCGGCTCTAATGCCGGCGGAGATATCTTTTTTAATAAACTGGATTCTCTCTTGAAAGAGAGAGATTTGGTTTATGCAGAGCTTGCCACCATGTTCCTCCTGGCTTTATCACTTGGATTCCGGGGAAAATATCTTGGCGTAAACGATGACGGAGTTATTGATAATTACAAAGAACAGATTTACTCCTTTATTTACAAAAACCCGCCTGATTTAAATCCTGAAGATAAGAGACTATTCCCTCAAGCATACCTGAATACCTTAATACAAGAATCAAAGATGATGATACCCGGGTTAAAAAAGTGGTATGGATTCGTATTCCTGTTATTGATATCACTTATAGGTGTTTCCCACATTATTTGGATTCAAATGACAAATGATATCAGCAAAATTGTATCCCAGATATTGGGAGGATGATTTAATGTTAAATACCGTAATCAGGTAAAAAATAAAACATGTCTTCGAACCTCATATTTTGGTTAATTATTTCAACTTTGACGGTCATTCTAATTCTTCTGGGACTCGTTTTTTTCCTCTTAAGAAGAGCAAATAAGAAAGCAGTAGCTTCACTTTCAGCAGAAGAGAAATTAATAAGAGATAGGCGTTTTGATTCCTTTTTAAAAATTCGCAGCTCTTTTAAGGAAGCCTCTAATTTCTTAAAACAAAGGATACCAGGCCGAAATTACCGATATCAGCTTCCCTGGTTTCTAATGATTGGTGCAACGGGTTCAGGGAAATCAACTCTTTTAAAGAATGTCGGTTTGGGAACTCCAATCGGACGTTTAAAAAATAATCGTTTGGAAGAGGAACAAGGCGTTCAGTGGTGGTTTTTTGACAAAGGAATTGTTATTGAACCGAAAGGTGAATTCGTTTTAAAACAGGACGGTAAGAGCTCCAATGAGACAGGCTGGAATAATATTATAAAATTTATTAAACGGTTTCGCCCTAATCGTCCGATTGATAGTGTCGTGTTAACCATTCCCTGTGAGGATCTGACCTGGGATGAAGACAATGAAGCTGATGGTAGGGAAAAAGTGAATCAGAAAACAACAATCATCTATAACAAACTATGCAATTTACAAAAAGAGTTGGGGATTCACTTTCCCATCTATGTTCTCATTACCAGATGTGACAGTATCCCCGGGTTCGGTGCTTATTGTCATGAACTTCCCGTAAACCTTCATCGAAATATTGTTGGATGGAGCAATCCCAATTCACTGGAAACCGCTTTTAACGTGGACAGTGTGGATACTGCCTTCAAAAAAATTCATGAGGGCTTGTTTCAGACCCAGATGGAGATTTTTGCAGTAAAGCCCAGCATAAAAGATGGCAGTAACCTCTTTTTACTTCCTGAAAAATTCAAAACTTTGTTGGAACCTACCAAGATTGTTTTGAATAATATCTTTAAGGAATCATCCTTTCATCGGCCATTTTTCTTTCGGGGGATCTATTTAACCGGTAGTGATGAAGCAGAGAAAAGTGGTGAAATCAAACCTCTTTTTCTCAGAGATCTGTTTGATAAGAAAATATTTCTCGAAGATGGGCTGGCAAAAATTGTCGATCAGACCATGCTATCCAAACATAGAAATCTTCGTTTGGTGCAGATTGCATTTGTGGTGACTCTTTTGTTGGGTGGAGGTGGATTAATAAATTCATACTTCAATCTGAGGAATGAAAAGCAGGTAATGCTGCCTGTACTTAACCTCATCAGCACAAGTCTGGTTGATCTTGAATACAAAAAAACCATTGATCGTTCCCTGTTTGAAAAAAAAGGGTTGAGTCTGTTGAATGGCATGTCCGAAATAGATCCCTCCGCCCTGACTTCCTTTTTTATGCCATCTTCCTGGACCTCAACACTCCAGTCCCAATTGGTCTCCTGCATGACCATAGCATATAAAAAAATCATCATGCGAATGATGTATATCGAGCTGAACAATAAAGTCAGGGCAATGGGATTTAATGAGAGAAAATTCAAGGATGATGAAGAGGTCGATGGCGATAACAGGTTTCGATTGGAAAAGACAGCAGAGTTTAAAAAACTACTATCTTTTATAAAAGCTTTGGAAGAACTTGAGAAAAATATTGCAATTTATAACAACCAACTGGTTACCGGTTCGGCAAACTCAAGGGAATTTTTACAGGTGGTTGCCTACCTGTATGGGATAGACCTGAAAGGGAATTTCTCCGAAGAAGCTCTCGCAAAACTCCGAGGAAACCCGGTGGGAACGGAAATTCTGAGTGCAAATGTCAATGCCAGAATATGGGATTTAACCCGGGAGTTTTTTGATCGCGCCTATAAAAGAAATCCTATCAACCTTAAACTGATTCGTTTGAAAGATAACCTGAGAACCATACACCGTGAAACTGACAGCCAGGATGAGCAAAATATTGTCGTCCGTTTTCAAAATCTTCTGGGTACTCTGAAAATGATCGAGAAAGAGATGGCTGTACCGGAATTTGTTTGGATGATTAGTCCGACTTTTGAACTTGGTAACAAGTTTGATCAAATACTGGAATCGATCCAGAATTCAGGATTTCTAGGTCAGTCCGTGTATGCGGAAATAAAACGCCGGGGAGAATTGGAACATAAGGAGCTGCAATACAGCCTCATGTCGCATGAAACAAGGTTGACCGGTGCAGTGTTGCTGCAGGAAAACGGAAAAGTTCAGCTGAAATTCTCCCCCAAAATGGCTACTTTAAAAAAAGCACTGGAAGACTTTTTTGCCATGAAGTTTGCTGATATCGAAAATGCCAGCTCTCAGATGATCAGGGAACTTCCTGTGAATACACGTGTTGTCTGGAATACACAGCTTTTGGCTCAGGCAGTCAAGCTGTATGAACCCTATAAACTTTTTGTAACCGAAAAACTGAACGACTTTCCCATTGAATTGCAACCTATTTTTGAACAGGTAGCCCGTCAAAGTCTGGAAACCAACATGAAAGATACAATCGGCAGGGCTCAAAAGACTGAATCCATACCAAAGATCGAAAATCCCTCGTTTAAAAAAGAAGCTCTAAGATCGGAGATCCTCAACTTCAAAGAATCTTCCCAGTATATTTCATCACTCTTGGAGATTTTCGACCGACTGGAGCTTCACAGAACCAATCGGGCCATGTTCCGTGTTGTCGCAGTTCAAGGAAATAGAATCTTGCTGGAGATAGATCAAATACTGCTGGAGGATAACTTATATATGGTTAAAGATGGCGGTTTTGCCTGGTGGAATGGTCAAAAATCCCCGGTATTCGCTGCATACAATGTTAATGATGCGGAAGAACTAAAATACTATTTCGACAGGCAACGTGACCGTATTCGTTTTTTGACTAACGATTACGCCATTCCTGTCGTCAGCCTGCTGGGATATAACAATAAAAACAGGGGGTATGTGGATCTTCCACTGGTCAACAAATGGGAAAGGATTATTGCAGCCTTTGCAAGTTTTGAAAAGAAACAGCCCGGAAATTCCATTACAATTCTTGAAGACTTTATTATAAACGGAATCAACGAAATAGCTTCTAAAGGCTGTAAAAAAGAGATCCCAATCATGATCTTCCAGGCAAAGTCGAGCGATTATTTTTTAAGCCAAAGAAACCATTTGAGGAAAAAATTGTATTTGCGATGCCAACATATCCGTCTGGAAAATGAGATTCGTGAGTTTTGAGAAACAGAATATGCTGAGTCAATGGGAGAATTCTTCTGTAAACAAATAGCAGAGACGGTTCTACTTCAAGCATTTGAAACTACCCATCAAGTTTACATTACCGATGAAAATCCTGAAAAAGCATTTGAATCTTAAAACCATCAGATTATCCGTCTGGAAAATATTGATTCCACTTTTTATCTTTGGATTGGCTGCCGTTTTGTTCCTGGCGGTTAAATTGTTCAATGACGATAAATCAACCGCTGTTGGTAACAAACAAAAGGAGACTAATCAGACTGACTTTCAGCCTAAAATAATTGGTAAAAATCAGCAGATGAAAAACTGCATTGAAGAACAATCTGAAAAGATAGAACAGTCTCCACAAAATCCGACTTTCTATGTAAATCGTGGGAAATGTCAGGCAGAGCTTACGCAGTTTCAAAATGCAATAGAGGATTTTGAAACTGCGATAACACTTAATAGGCAACAATCAGAAGCATATATTGAAAGAGCGTTAACTCTTGGTCATCTTAATCGATTTGAGGATGCATTTTTGGATCTTTCACAGGCAGAAACACTGGGAAGTGTTAATAGCAGACTCTTTAGAGTCAAGTGTGAAGTTCTCTATCTTAAAGGTGACCTGCAAAATGCCGTACAGGCTTGTAATACGGCACTAAAGCTGAATGCTGACAGTGCTGAAGGTCTGAATGCGAGGGGATTGGTCAATATTGCGTTGAAGCAGTACAAAGACGCAATAGACGATTTTAAAGCTGCCATTAATAAGGACAATAATGAGGAGAATTATAAAAGCAATCTGGCAGAAGTATATCTGCAACTTCAACAACCAAAGCAGGCAATTGAATGGTTTAAAAAAGCATTGGCAGAGAATAAATACCATCTTCCATCACACCTGGGAATTGGCAAGTCTCATCATGCCATGCAGCAATACCAACTGGCTGTTGAATCCTTTAACCAGTTTATCCTGATCAATGCTGATAAAGCGGATGCATACTACTTCAGGGGGATTTCTTTTCGTGCTCTAAAGCAGTATCAAAAAGCGTTGGCTGATCTGAATACGGTGTTATTGCTGCAACCCAACGATCCGAAAGCACTCATCGATCGGGGAATTGTCTATTATCAGTTAAAGCAATATCAACTGGCTTTGAGCGATTTTGACAACGCTCTGGAACTAAAACCCGGTTACGGCTTGGCGTATTATTATCGGGCAAACGCCAGGCGTTCTCTAAATCAATTCGCTGAAGCCATTGAAGACTATAACTCAGCTCTTAGCCATGATTTAAACGAGGCCAGGGTTTTTAATGATCGTGGTATCGCAAAAAGACTGCTGAAAGACTATTCAGGAGCAGAAGAGGATCACACTCAAGCCATACTAATGCTTCCATCCGATCCGGCTGGTTATAACAATAGGGGAATCATCAGCTATCTTGATGGTTTGTATAGAAAGGCTGTGTCTGATTATAATCAGGCAATAATGCTGGCACCTGAAAACCCGGAGCATTACAATAATCGTGGTTTGTCCTTTCTTAACCTGGGCGAATACCAGAGTGCGTTAGAGGATTTTAAGCAGGTTCGCAATCTTGATCCTGAATATGCGTTTGTTGATTATAACCTGGGATTGGTTTTTCTGAACCTGGAGGATTACCAAAATGCCATTTCACACTTAAAACAATCCATTGAAAAAAAACCATTTACTTATGCCTATTACAATCTGGGACGATCATACCAGGCTATAGAGAAGTACAGTGAGGCGTTGAGGGAATATGACAATGTTCTTTCTCTGGATCCGAATGACGCCGAAACCTATTATTACCGGGGACATGTCAAATACCAGATGGGAGATTATAAATCAGCAATCAAGGATTATGACACCGGCATTATACTAAATCCTTCTTATGTGCGACAACAAGGTGTTTTGGCATACTTTTACAGGGCCGGTTCACATCTGGCTCTTAAAAACTATGAAAAAGCATTGGAAGATTATAATAAATCAGTAGATCTATACCCTAACCGCGCGATTACTTATCTTAAACGCGGTCTTACTCATGCTTTTCTGAAAAATCGTGAACTTGCCATTGAAAATTACAGCACCGCCATCAAATTAGATCCTAAAATGGCGGCTGCATACTATAATAAGGGGATTTCTCTTTATCAGGGACAACGTTATAACGAAGCTGTTTTGGAATACAATAAGGCACTGGAAATTACAGCCGATGATTTTAATATTTACAATAACAGGGCCGCTGCATACAGGGACATGGGAAAATATTCGGAAGCAGAATCAGATTATCAACAGGTGATTCGCTTAAATCCCAAGTTCGGTGGTGCCTTTGCAGGGCGAGCTTTCCTGAATCAAAAACAAAATCTACCGGAAAAAGCCCTTGAAAATTATGGCAAAGCCATCACCCTGGAACCAGATAATAGCCAGCTATATCTGGCGCGGGGAAATTTTTATCTCGTGCAAAAACGATATCAGGAAGCTCTTGCCGATTATAATAAGGCGATAGCGCTGAATATCTTTGATCCCCTTGGATTTATTCAGCGCGGGTTTTTGAAGATTCAAATGAACCAGGGCAATGAAGCCCTGGAAGATTTTAATCAGGCAGTCAAACTGGATCAGAAAAACATCAAAGCGCATTACAACAGAGCGTCAGCGTACCTTTTACTAAAAAAGGAAAAGGAAGCCATTGAAGATTACAGCAGAGCGATAGAACTTAATAACACCTTTCTGCAAGCCTATTTTAAAAGAGGGTTAACCTACTTAGGCACAGGTGAGTTTGAAAAAGCGGTTCTTGATTTTTCCAAAGTGACCCAACTAGAGCCACAGTTTTTGTCAGCATATTTCAATCGTGGTTTAGCTCTATTCAAGCAGAAGAATTATATTGAAGCAATTGCAGATTTTGAAAGAACTTTAAAAATCGATCAAAGCTATGTTCGTGCTTATTTGCACCGCGGAATGTCCTTGGCTGCCTCATCACAACATAAAAGAGCAATAATGGATTTTGATACAGCCATATCTCTGGAACCAGGATATACGTTGGCATATTATCATCGTGGTCTGTCATACTTTGCTCGCGGTGAGTATAGAGAAGCAATAGAAGAATTTAAAAAAGCCAATCGTTTAAATGCAAATTTTGATGATTCCTATTTTGAATGTGGTAGGACTTACACGGCCTTGCTTGAGTATAAAAACGCCATAGAACTCTATAATCAGGCAATCCAGGTTAATCCGCATCACCTTCTGGCTTTATTTCACCGTGGTAAATCCTTTCAGCAGCAAGAACGGTATAAAGAAGCAATGCTTGACTTTAATGAAGTAGTAAAACTGGACGAAAAATATATATTGGCCTATTTCCATCGTGGAATTGTTCAAACCGAGTTGAAAAGATATGCGAATGCCATTGAAGAATACAATACGGCAATTCAATTGAATCCCAACTTTAGTGACGCCTATTATAATCGTGGTGCTGTTCACAGCATTCAGAAGCTTAATCAAAAAGCGATTCAAGATTTTAACAAAGCCCTGGAGCTTAATCCGTCATACGCAAAAAAGCCGGGAGTCTACGCTTTTTATCACCGCGGAATAGCGTACCTGGGCATTAAGCAGTATCAAAAATCTGTAGAGGACTTTGATATGGCCCTGTCCATTGATCCCAATCATCCGGATACATTTTTCAACCGGGGAAATGCTTTTTTTTATTTGAACAATTATCGAAAAGCCATAGACGACTATGATAGAGCTATACACCTCGACACCGACTTTACTGAGGCGTACAAAAAAAGAAGCCAGGCATACAAACTATTGACTGAAACTTCTGAATTCACTTTGAAAAAATAGCCTCCACGAACCTTCGAGGTGAAAGTCGTTATTTAAAATCATGCGGATCTTATAGCCCTAACCTTTTTATGTCATTTTTAAGAGGATCACTCTTTGATCGTTTGATTGACCCGGAACCGTATGTAACGGATATATCCCGATCAATCAAAACACTGACACATGAAGAAGTGAAGCAGTCAATCCAACGAGAACTAACCTGGTTGTTAAACACGACCTGCTCCTTTTCCCAAGAGCAGATGGAGAAGGAGGAGAGATCTACATTAAATTACGGAATCCATGATTTTTCCAATTTTTTCCCCGACAGTAGTGACAACCGGACTCGACTCAGTAGTATGATAAAATCTATTGTCGAGTCATTTGAACCCAGATTGGCTGATGTTGAGGTGGAAATAAAAAAAATGACCAGCAGGAATGATCAGTTTTCCTTATCCCTAATCATAGAAGCAGGATTAATTATTGATCGGATTACCGAGCCGGTAACATTCATCATGGCAATTGATTAGCTGTTGATCACGGATAAGTTTATAAAAAAACAAAAAAACTATTGATAAAATGAACCTGGATTTTTTTAAAAGAGAGAAGAGTTACTTAAGAAAAATTGCTCACGAGTTTTCGTTAAAATTTCCAAAAGTTGCCGGGCATTTAAATCTGGGAGCCCAGGATTCGGGTGACCCCCAGGTGGAGCGATTGATTGAGTCTTTTGCTTTTTTAACGGGGAATATTCAACAGATTATTGAGAGCGAGTTTCCGGAAATATCCACTGCTCTGCTGAGCATTTTATACCCCAATCTGGTCAAACCGATTCCATCCATGACAATAGTGAGATTTGACCTGGTTTCAGGTGACAACCCCTTGGGAGTCGATGCTTTGTTGCCGAGAGGCAGTAAGATGTTTGCCGAAACCACTTCAGGGCGAACCAGTCATTTTCAAACTGGATATGATGTCAATCTGCTCCCGGTTTCAGTGGATTATGCTGGACTGGAATCAGTGGATCGCTTCCCTTTTCTGGACAAAGTGGCAAATGTAGGAAGTGTCATACGCATTAAGCTACAGGCAATTCGCGCATTTCAGTCCACCGGTTTTTACCTGTCAAATATAAGGTTTTATCTGAACGGTGATCCCATGATTATCAGCCAGTTGTATGAAACCCTTTTCTGCAATCTGGTAGATGTCGCCATTATCGCTGAAGGGCAGGAAGATCCGATATTTCTGCCACAGGGATCCATCACCCCGGTAGGGTTTCATGAAGATGAAAGCGTCATTCCAGTTGGGGAGAACAGTCATCCTGCTTTTGGTTTGATTCAAGAGTACTTTATTTTTCCGGAAAAGTATCATTTTATCGACGTCAATAACTTAAAGGGTAATAACACCACTAATAATTTTGATCTATTGTTCATTTTAGACAATAGTCCCAAACTTGATATTTCTGAAAATACTTTTGTTCCCAATTGCACTCCTGTTATAAATCTTTTTGAAAAAAACACCGGGAGCATCGAGCTCAATCGAAAGAAACTGGAATATCACCTGGTTCCTGACCCAGAGAATGAAAGTACCACTGAAGTTCACTCGGTATTGGAAGTCACCAAATCAAATGAAGAAGATGAGACTGAGCGTGTTGTGGAACCGTTTTATGCTTTCGGTCATAACCAGACCAAACAATTAAACAATTCCTATTGGCATTTGCATCGAAAAGAAAGCTGGGCCAAGAATATAAATGGAACGGAAGTTTTTCTATCTTTTAGAGATTTTGGATTTAATCATTCCACTCCGAAAAGTGAAAGAGTTTTTGTCAAAACCTTATGTACCAATCGGGATCTGGCGGAAAAAATCCCGGCAGGGGCATTACTGGAACCGGAAGAGAAAGGTGTTGTTCAACAGGCCACCTGTTTGAAAAAACCGACATCACCCATCACTCCACCTTTAAGGGGGCCAACTCTCTGGCGCCTGATCTCCAATCTTTCACTGAATTATCTATCACTTTCCGGAAACAAAGAATCATTAGAGGCACTAAGATCGGTACTAAGAACCTATAACTTTTCCGATAGTGCCACCACCGAGCAGCAGATCATGGGAATTCGGTTTATGGACGTCAGAAAGGTGCTCAGTCACACTGGTTTTGAAGGATGGCGGGGATTCTGCAAAGGTCTGGAAGTTACACTGACAGTGGATCCGGCATACTATGCAGGAAGCTCGGCTTATCTTTTTGTTTCTGTGCTTCGCAAGTTTTTCTCATTGTATGTATCGGTAAATTCTTTTGCTGAAACAGTCTTGAAACGAACCAACCAAGAGGGAATATGGAAACGATGGAGTCCCATTCAAGGGAAGAAAGTCACCCTCTAGACCGCACCAGGATCAATGGAGATATCAATTTCCAGTTTTGTCAGCTGATCAGATTGCTTGAAGAATCAAGTCCCGGGATTGCTTCTGTGGGAAAGGGGGCTGATCCGGGCGCTGAATTGATTCGATTTCAGGGAAGTTTTGATCTTGGGTTTCCAGCCTCTGATGTTCAACAAGTCAAGAAGGGTCTTAACAAGGAGAACCCGGTTCAAATCAAGACCAATTTTTTAAATATTGGTGGCCCTTTTGGACCTCTGCCAATTCCCTATTCACAATTCATTCTGGAAAGATACAACCGCAAGGATCGAGGTATCAGTCAATTCCTCAATAATTTTCAACATCGGATCATTTCATTGCTTTTCAGGGCTTTGGAATATTGCAGACCTGCAATGGATGGAACAACCGTTGAAAACGAGAAATATGCAAGGCACGTCCTCTCTACCCTGGGATTAGGGACAAAGGCTATGTCTCAACGCATGTCTGTTCCGGACAGAGCGATTATGGGATTCAGCTGTTTGTTTTTATCCGGTTCCAGGTCCTTCGCAGGGCTGGAAAATCTGCTTTCTTATTACTTTAAAACAAAAATCAAGGTTAAACCTTTTTCGGGAGGGTGGAGC
Organism: bacterium; assembly: GCA_018829445.1. Classification (GTDB taxonomy): domain Bacteria; phylum SAR324; class SAR324; order XYD2-FULL-50-16; family XYD2-FULL-50-16; genus JAHJTV01. Next base: position 23,282 of record JAHJTV010000017.1, on the reverse strand, counting down.
AAAATCCCGGAAAGGCATGGAACTGTGATCGGGAAAGAAGGAAAAAACAATGCACTGGGGTACACCTTTGTCATAGGTCAAAGAGCATGGCTACAGCAGACCAGGTTCACCATTTTGGTAAAATCGGTTCCATGGGAAACCTATCGGGATTTTTTACCCGACGGGGATGCCTATAAAAGCCTGGTAGACCTGGTAAAGTTATATGCAGGTGCTGAATTCGACTGTGCTCTGGAACTTGGTATTGCTGGAACAGATGTTCCGGGTTCAATACTGGGTGAAACTAAAAGGGAGCAAACCTTTGATGATTTTAAGGTGGTCGCCAGGCCCAGGCTGGGATGGGATTTCATTTTACGGACAAACCCCCAGCCATTGGAAAAGTCACCAACTGCCAAACTAAACCTGATATAAATGGAGAGTCAACCTGTTTGAATTAATGACATCTCGGTTTTTGACATTAATTTTGCAGATGGGTATAAACTCTCTAACTTTGGGAACCTGACGAAACCTATCAAGAACCGTCAAATTCAAAAGGATAAAACCTCCTCCAATTGCCTGTTTATTTGATTAAATGATAATATTTTGCACGAACCGGCGTTTTGTATGAGGTACAGGACTGGCGTATCCCAATCTGAAAAGCATTTGCACCGTGCTGCCAGAGGGAATGTCCAACAGGGTTAAAAACTCCTTTTGCAGGTTTCTCATATCTTCATATTCCTCCAATACCTGGCTCATGGGGTGTTGCCCGATACCTAATTGTGCCGTTAGCAGGTTGACTCTGGCATACAATTCACCCGATTTCACCTGATCCAGTCTTGAATTGTTTTCCGAAATAATCCATCCATAGGCAGCAGCTGACTTTGCCTGCTTATAGGTCATCTTTACTCCCTCAGTTGCGAAGGAGGAATCGGTGGCGTAAGCTTTCTCCTTTGTTCCCAGGAAAAAGGATTCCACCAGAAAGCGTGTAAAACCAGTTAATCCGTTATTCGCCAGTGTAAATCCATCGCGTTTTGCCAATGCTTCCTCTTCACTGAACCGAAAGATATCGACAGTTTCTCTGTGACGCTTAGAAGCGGCTGTCTCAATTTCCATCGCCTTCCCCAATATGGAGCCAAGTGATTTCATGATATTCTGGGAATCTGAATAGATAGTAGAAAGACCCTTTTCTCCTGAAAGAGTACGTAATTTATCCAGCACCTTTAAAGGGATTGGTCTGTCTTCGTAAACCCGTTTGTTTGATTGACGAGCTTGAAGCCAGGGAAACAAAAAATCCTGTTGAATCGAAGAATCTATACTCAAACGGACAGATGCAATCGGCTTTTCTTCGATTTTATAATCTGAATAGATTCCCAGTGGGAAATAGACGATCTCAACACGATACCCGAATCCCGAGGCTGCAATTTTCAGGCTTTCCAGAAATGTCCCCTGGCTGATATGAATTTGGCGACCCGGAGGGTCAGTTTCTGGAAGCAGCCTGGTTTGATCGACATATAAATCAAACTCATTCTCTCCTGTCAATTTTATTAGCCAGGGTTGGATATTATGGGAATTTGGTGCCAGCATGGCATATGAGATCAATTTTAACCGTATATCCGTTTCATTGGGATCCAATGGCTTGAGATTCTGAGAATCCGCAGATGCTACACAACCGTAGAAAGCTGCAGGGAACAGGGCAGTGCAGCTTCCGGCTGCCATAATGGTAATAAATCCTCTTCGATTCATTTTCTTCTCCAGTTACTTCCGGTACCACTAATCTCTGGATTCATCGAGCTGGTTCTTCAAACGCTCCAGCAATCCCCTAAGATGATCAAGGTCTTTCGATTGCCATTCAGAAACGATTTTGATCACATCGGGTGCTAGTTTCTCCCAAGCCTGATGTAGGGACTTAAGTCCTGTTTCAGTGACGTAAAAGGCTTTAACCCGTTTATCCGCATGTTCCTGCACAATTCTCAAAAAACCTTTCTTCAAAAGCCGTTGGGTTGTTTTGGTCATTGCAGGTTGATTCACCTCCATGACTTCTGCCAGACGGGTGACAGCCCAACCTCTTTCAGGATTATTCGAAAAATGCGTTAAAAGATTAAACTGGGCCATGGATAAATCAAGCTCCTTTAACACTCGATTCAGTCTCGTTGTTGCCAGTTGATTAATGATTCCTATTAAAATAAAAATTCGTTCCATGTTTGATCCGGATGAAATTTAAAATCAGCTGATGTGATACAATGATTACATTCCTAGGAATGTTTATCAAGTAAAAACATTCCTAGGAATGAAAAAACTTCTAATATCATGAAACCATTGGAAAAAATAGTCAATCCAACTAAGATAATAGCAATAGACTTATACACCATATCCACCAAAATGGTGCATTCTTAGCTTGCCAACTCAGTCCTTTAGTTTTTTTATAAGTGCCAGGAAATTGTTTTTTCGTCATATCGATTTTTCTTTGAGCGATTTAAAATCCACAGATCAATCAAGGAAAATTCATGTAATGGGAAAAAACAGATAAGACAGTTACCGGGAAGAATGTAACCTTTTGGAAAATCAACCTGTATTCCTTAAGTATTCAGGTGGTTGCAGGTATCACAGTAGAGTATTTCTCTATGAGCTTTCTCCTTACATGAGGCAAACAGATTCCAAGCGGTTGTCGGTAGTAAACAGTTTGAGATCAATATGGAAAAATTTATATGAAAAATAATATTTTCAGAATAAAAAAAACTCCAATTGGCCGTGGATCTTTGTCTTTCATATCCTTAAGCCTGCATTGAATCTGAACTACTTGACTGTAAAATGTGAATGGGAAATGATAATTTTAATTAAGAATTGTCGTTTCTCAGTATATCAGCTTAACAATATGGAATTTTCTGTTTATAGCAGTCGGCAGGAACAAGTGGTTCAGAATTTCTACCTTATTGCAGAAAACGGCTTTGTCTGCGGAAAAGGGAAGAATGATGTTTATTCAACAATGTGGCAGAATCATGAACTGAAAAGACCCTGTGTGAGATTCTTTTCTCTCTATTTTCAGGGATCTGCATATTCACTCTCCAGTTTATTGGATTGTCTTTCAAATACTGAATAAAAAGGTTGGTTATGAATACAAAAGATCTAAAGTCGATTCCTTCGTTGATTCAATGGCATGAAGGAATGCTTATCGGGCCTCACCACTTTCAGCAGTCCTTTTTCCGTCAGGAAGGACTGCTCAGTTACCATATACAGAACATAATTCCTTATTACTGGGGTATTCAGGAAATGGAAATTGACAAAGGATTACTGGTTAGTGGTGTTTTTCAGGTTAATAAACTTCAGGCAGTACTACCGGACGGCCTTGAGATTAATTTTGTATCTAATGAACAATCCAGACTGGAAATTGATCTGAATGATTACCAGGAGGAGATCAGGAAAAAGGATCTAACGATTCAGTTGGCTGTTCCGGTACAAAGAACAGATCAATCTGTCAACAAGGGCGAGCTTAATCGATACAATAGTATTAAGGGTGACTTGATTGTGGATTATAACACCGGTGATAATTCCATTTTGATTCCACGGTTGATACCGGCAGCTATACTGATAGTTGCTGATGAGCTTTCTGCAAAATATACAGGATTTCCTTTGGCCAAAGTATCTTTTAAGGACGCAAACTTCACAGTCACGGATTATATCCCACCGGGATTAAGCATTTCTTCAGTTTCCAGAATAATAGAGATTGGCAAACAAGTGGTTCAACAGCTTCGTGAAAAGGCAAATTTTTTATCGGAAAAAATTCAAGCCGCCTCTTCAATAACCGGATTACCAATGATACTGGAAACGAAAGACACCATTCGCTGTGTTGTGATGGCATTACCCTATTTGGAAACGGTTTTAAGATCTCCCCGGCAACATCCGTTTATTCTTTATCAGGCAATGGCCCTGGTTGTCGGAAATCTGGCTTCTTTGGATAGAAGTTATATTCCACCAATTCTGGAACCATACGATCATAATAATTTATTAAGAATCTTTACGACCGTTCATGACTATATAATTAGAGTAACCGAGCGGGGAATACAGGAAAAATATTCTGTATTTCCATTCAGTTATGATTCTGATGAATATAGTTTTAAAATTGAAATAAAAAAGGAATGGATCAAGCCAAACATGATAATTGGCGTCAGGGGGCAACCCGGCATGAACCTCTCTGATTTAAAGGGATGGCTTGACAAATGTGTGATTGGTTCCGAAAGCATCCTGCCTTCCATGCGTGAGAGAAGAATTTCCGGGGTTCTAAGAAAAAAAATCGAAGGGAATGAAGATCTGATTCCCTTGAGAGGAGTCCAGTTGTTTTCGTTAATAATAGACAGTGAATTTGTAACTGCGGATGAAAAACTGTGCATCATAAACCCGGCAAACCAGGTTGCTGGAACTCTGAGGGCAGATGAAATAGTTCTCTACGTGGAAAACGAAAACATCACTCCCATACCAACCAAAAAGAAAGATGAAAGTGAACCGGACGATTCGGAAGAAGAGAGGGTGGAACCTCAAACAACATCTGATTAATGCAGAGCGTTCAACTGTCAGGGGATTGAAGAAGATTCATGCTATGGTCCCAGTTTCGTTCCAGCACTAATGAGTATGGCGGTGGCATTTTAGAATACCGGAAGATTGAGCTCATTGTTTGATGCTTCTCCCCATAACAGACTCTAAAAAGGATAGGTGAGCCCCAAGCCAAAGGTTAGCATCCTTCTGTCGCCAAGACCGCCGGTAAGCTGCTGAAGTCCCAGAAGGCTTTCGAAAAAAAGATTTTCATACACCGCATAATCGATACCGATGCCAAGGCTCAGAGTTAAATCGCTTCCTTCGTCTTTCTTTCTGGTGCCGTCCGTTAAAGTTGTTGAGGCATAGGACCAGTTAGTTAAACCGGCTCCTATCTGGAGGGAGAGTATAATGGGATTCTTAATCAAAAAATACTTAACGCTAGACATAAGAGTGTTTAATTCCAACGATTGATCCACTTTATGCATATCACCATACAACTCCTTCTCGGGAGTTCCGGTTAATGTTGTTGTGGAATATGAGATTTTGAGGGTTATTTTTTTCGTAAATACATAACTTCCATTAACACAAAGCTCATAGGAAGGCTTAAAATCCTGACCAAAATTATCAAGGGGATATACCCCTGAGACTAATATCCCAATAATAAGGCGCTTATTATCCAGGTTTTTTAGTGTCACCCAACCGGGCGATAGACCGTGATAATTTCCGTCACTGCTGATTGAAGATGAGAACACGACGTGGTAGGTTTTGTCTTCATCTTTGATAAAATCATCGACACCGGTGACTGTAATGATCTGGTCCGTATTCCAATTATCCGGAGTAAACTTAAGATATCCCTTATCCACTTCTCCTTCACTGGGATTATCGCTACTGATCGAAATGGTTACATCATTCTGCGGAATTGAATTCAATCGAACCGTAAACTGGGCAGTACCACCCATTTCAGTGGTGGCACCACTGCTTTCACTTATGACGAAATTAGCTTCGTCGATGTCTTTGTTGACCAGTTTTACATCATCAAAAGGGATTTTATTATAATTGAGATCACTGCTGACGGCACCACTACTGATAATAGCATAGTCCTGATTGCCATCCACCTTGTTATCATTGATTCCCCTCACTCTAATAATCTGTTCCCTGTTCCAGTTTGAGTCATGGAATGCTGCATGTTCAGTTATCAATTCACCCTCTGAAGAATTTGTACTATTGAACAACAGCACCACCGAAGATGTCGGCCGGGAGGAAAGTCTTATGGAAAACTCTGCTGTTTGACCGCTTTCAGCAGACATCTTATTCAAGACCCGGGTGATGATACCGGCGGTATCATCGTCTTTATTGATCAGATCCACTTCCACTGGCGGAATATCGTTATATGCCGGATCGGATTGACTCCTTGAGGTTATGGTAATTTTGTACGGCTGATCCCCATCCTGGAAATCATCATTAAGTCCTGTTATCGTGATTTTTTTGTTTTGATCCCAATTGGAGGGATCGAAAGAGATCGAATCAGGCTGGGCAATAGCTTCATCAGGGTTACTGCTTACCAGATCGATTTTAATTGTTCCCCGGGGAGATGAATTCAGACGTATAAAAAAGCCAATTGATTGTCCATTTTCACTGGTATTCCCTCTGATCTGGCTTACGAAGAATGTAGTCAGGTTGTTGTCAAGGTTTGCGGTCAAAACATCCTCCGGGTTTAAGCCATCATAAACCGGGTCGTCACTTACTGCAGGCATGGTAACAATAGTATAGTTCTGCTCGCCATCAACCAATTTATCGTTAATACCCTTGATTTGAATATATTGTTCCTGGCTCCAGTCATTGGGAGTAAACACCAGTTCCGGGGGAGTTACAACCCCCTCGGAGGTATCACTGCTATACAGTTTGATGGAAACATGGTGAAGCGGTTTTGACTTAAGTGATATAGAAAAAGAGATCTGATCTCCATTTTCAGATGTTTTTCCTTTGGGCTTCTTTATATTGAATCCCGCCGTATCATTATCATGGTTGTTCATATTGACCAAAACGGGATCTAAGAGCTGATATCTGGGGTCCTTGCTGTTTGACACTCCAAATTCCACAAAGAAGTTTTTATCACCATCAGCTTCATCGTCATCAATTCCTGTCACATCAATTTTCTGCTCTGTTTTCCAGTTTTGTGGTGTAAATATAATGGAATCGGGTTGTACAATCCCCTCCTTCAGGTTTGAGCTTTTGACTCGTAAGATAACTTCATCCAGCGGTTCAGAGCTTAAACATACGGGAAGAGAGATTGTACCGCCGGATTCCGATGTCGTATTCTCATGTTTTCCAATTTTGATACCTGCCACATCATCATCTTCATTTTCCACCGTCAGTTTTATATCCGGCAGGGATTGATATTTTTGATCCCTGGAATTAGCAGTGCCAACATGAATGTAATAGGTGATATCCCCATCATTGATTTCGTCATTTTGTCCGACGATTTTAATAACCTGAGATTCTCTCCAGTTTTTTGAGTTGAATCTAATTCTGGTTGGAACAGGAATCCCTTCAGTTGGGGCTGAACTGCTGATATTGACAAAAACATCCTGCACCGGTTCGCTTTTAAGGCGAATGGGAAGACTGATACTCCTGCCATTTTCGGCAGTAGCTTCGGATATTTTTGAAGTGATCAATCCCGGGGTATCATTATCAATGTTTGTGAATTGTAGTAATGATTTTATTCCGGAATATCTTTTATCTTCACTGATGGCAGGGCCCGCAGTTATTTGATAAGTCCGGTTGTTATCAGCAACATTGTCATCCTGTCCTATCACAAGAACCTGTTTTGGGGTATTCCATTCCTCGGGCAAAAACAGCAGTTTCTCCACTCCTGGAACACCTTCGCCTACATTACTGCTGAAAATAGGAATCTCAACCCTGGCTGAAGGTCGTGAAGATAGTTCAACCATAAAACCTGCAGTCGTCTTATTCTCGGAAGTGGTTTCCTGCAATTGATGCATGATGATGGCAGCACTGTCATTATCACGGTTAACAAATTTCAGGTTTTCATCCGGTAGCTTGGAAAATCTGAAGTCGCCATCACTCGAAACCCTCAGGATGATATCAAATGAAATATCACCATCCGTTACCTGGTCATCTTCTCCCTTAACAGTGGCACGTTGCTTTTTATCCCAGTTTAAAGCGGTGAAGATCAGCTGCGAAGGTGAAACCGTTCCCTCCGTTGAATTACTGCTTTTAAGAGATACCACTACATCAACCGTTGGTTTGGCATTCAATTGGATGAAAAAATCAACCGGTTTTCCTGATTCATCGGTATAATTTTTTGGTTGATCAACCAAAACTCCGGGTTCAATAAAGCTTGAAGGCAATTCTTTGACAGCGATGGCACTTGCTGAAATACCATCTGGCAGTTCAATATTGCAAGCACTGATGGTATTGAGAGATTTATATGCATCCGGAAAAAGATTGGGTAATATGTGGCTGTTTTCTGCTTCAGATTGTTTATTCACCAGATCGATCCGCGGAAAAGAAAGGAATTGGTAGATTGGATCATCGGTTTCAATATTGCTGACAAGGATCTGGTATGCTTTGTCTTCATCGGAGATAAAATCATTTTTTCCACTCACGATGATATTCTGTTGTTTATCCCAGTTTTGGGGAGTGAATCTCAAAACCTCGGATTCGACAGCTCCTTCTGCAGGGGAACTGGAGATTAGAGTTAGCTCCAAAGGTGCCAGCGGTTGTGATCCCAGTTTAACAGGGATGGATGTTTTACCGCCATCCTCGGTTGTGAACCGACTGTAATTTCCTATGATATATTGGGGAATGTCATCATCCTGATTGGTGATAATCACCTTTGGGATAACAATCTCATCAAAGTGCTGATTCTGGGAAGATTCTGCTTTCATCAAGAGTTCATACTCCTGATCACCATCTGCAACCGAATCATCTTTTCCGGTTACGACAATTATTTTTTCCTGAAACCAGTTTTGAGGCGTGAATAGGATTTGTCTCGGATAAGCGTTTCCTTCCCCGGGATTACTGAGATTGACTGATAATGCAAGGTTATAGGTAATGGCCATTTCCAGTCGTATCGTAAAGGTTGTTTTTCCACCCGTTTCCGAAGTAGTGCCTGCAAGGGGTTGTATGATCAGATGATTATCTTTTAACTTCCGTGTTGCGTTTTTTATAACGAAGGATTTGGAAAGAGTGGGGCGTGTTACGGACAATAATTGATCAGATTCAACCGGATTATTATCCGTTGTCAGGTCATTCGCCAATCGAGTTGATCTGACTGGGTGGAATTCAGTGGCTTTTATGTTTGTGTTACAGAGTAAAAACATGACAACAAAAAGCAGGCCTGAAAGTGCCCTCTTTCTGGTTATTAATTTAAAAAACAAGCCCGATAATACAACAATCATTATAGGTCTACAGAAAGTTCATTTTATATGGGATATTTCAGGGATAAGGTAAACTGGATGTTTCCCAATCCCCGTGTCATATAATGGTAACTGCCATCAATCCCCGCTAGAATAAGGCCAAAGAAGGTGATGTCACTACCGATACCGACATATGCTCCCAGGGATGTTCCGGAATTGGATTCTTCTGCCCGGGTCAGTTTATTAGTGGATTGCAGCTCCCAGAAAGATATATCCAAGCCAGCCTTTGAATAAAGGCTGAACAGCGATTTTAAAAAAGAATATTTACCTCCCAGGGAGAGAGCAGAGTAATTGAGTGTGTATTCCATGGGATTACTGAGATTATACTTGTTAACTGTCCTTGAGCCGGTATTGTTGGATTGTAGATACACCAGATCAAAATCAATATTTCTCGTCATTACGTATCCAGCGGTCAGTCCAATTACCGTACTATCATCAATACTGTTTTTTAATTCCCCCTGGATTTTGAGCTGGGTCAGTGTTAATCCCAGGGCTAGTCTCATGCTGTCGCGATTGGTGATCCGCAGAGGTTCGGGAAACAACCCGGAATAATTACTATCCTCGCTTTCGGCAGGAGGGAAGATGATGTCAAAATCCTGGTCACCATCCTTAATGTCATCCTTCTTTCCAATGACAGTTACAGGATGGTCTTCATTCCAATTTTCCCGGGTAAAAACCAGATATGGAGGAAATATTTCACCTTCACTTTCATCACTGCTCTCCATTCTTAGTCTTACTTCTGATTGCGGTGTCGAGGTGAGACGTAATGAAAAAGATGCTGAATCGCCATCTTCTGAGGCCCTGTTTTTTAATTCTCCCAGCGAGAATCCTGCCCGATTCTTATCACGATTTATGAATTTTATCTGACGAAAGGGATATTTGTTATAGTTTGTATCCTTGCTTATGGCACCCAGGCTGGAGACATAAAACTCCTGATCCCCATCAACAGTGTAATCCTCAACACCTTTTATGCTGATAATCTGCTCCTTGTTCCAGTTATTCGGAAAAAAAGCGGCGTGATAATCGATCATTTCACATTCTGTAACATCACTGCAGGTAAAAATGAAGATGACAGATGAGGTGGGTTCTGAATTCAGTTTAATGGCAAACTTGCCGGTTTCTCCATCCTCTGAGGTGAATTGATTGATGGGCCTGATTGTTACTCCCTCATTATCGTTGTCAGTATTGATTATCGGAATGATAACCGGCATCAAACTTTCAAATCCCGATTCTTCCTGATTTTTTACAACAAGCCTTATCTGGTAAGGAATATCGCCATCCTTAATGTCATCATCTATCCCTTTTATATCTACGTGCTGCAGGATATTCCAATTATTTCTGTTGAACAATATTTGGGACGGTATAGGAATACCTTCAGTTAAATCGGATGATTCAATCTCTATTTGCAGCTGCCCGGTAGGTTGTGCATTGAGTCTAACTGCTAAACTGACCACTCCGCCGGCTTCATCAGTTTTATCTGCCTGCGAATTAACAAGGATGCTGTAGCTATTAGTGTCGATATTGATCAGTTTTATTTTGGGAGGATTGGAGGTGATCTTTTTGTCTTCACTATCGATTGAAGTCGAAATAAAGTAGGGTTTATCTCCGTCAACCATTCCATCGGCTTGCCCGGTCACCACTGCGATTTGAGGAATATTCCAGTTTGAAGGATGGAATATCAGCTGGGCAGGTTGAACCATAGCTTCATTGATATCGCTACTGAAGAGCTTTATTGTGACCGGAAAATCAGGCTGGACATTAAGAGCAAAAGATAAGAAAACTGTTTCACCATCTTCACTGGTTGATTCCCGGCTTTTCTTAATTGTAACCCCGACCTCCTCATTATCAGTATTTGTCATTCGGATATGAGTTGGCTGAAGACTGGCAAATTTTGCATCTGAACCCGCAGATGGTGTAATAATAATGGAGTAAACCTGACTCCCGTCAGCCTGTTTGTCATCTACTCCCACAACAGTCACCATCTTTTCCTGGTACCAGTCATTCTCTGAAAAGACTAATTCATTTAACAGAAGTCTGCCCTCTTGTGGATTACTGCTTTGTAGTCGAAGCCAAACCGTGGAACGGGGCTGTGAATTCAATTTAATTCCGATTTTTCCAGATTTACCACTTTCAGTTGTATTATCTTCGTATTTAACGATAACCAGATTCGCTTCATCATTATCCCTGTTTAGCATACGTATCTCCTGGTCTGATAATGAAGAATAAACTTTATCAGCTGATTTACGGGTTGATAGGGTAATGGTGTATGCTTGGTCATCATCGTCAATCAGATCGTCACGAGGAATAATTCGGAATTTTTGCCGGACGTTCCAATCTCTACTGTTAACAACCAGCTGAGTGGGCGTTACATTAGCCTCAGACAAATCAGAAACGGTAGCGGTAATTAATACTTCTCCCACCGGTTCTGAATTGAGATTGATATTAATATGTGATTCCTCCCCTTTTTCGCTGGTGATGTTGTTTGATACGGTAAAATCAATTCCTGCGGAATCATTGTCATGGTTTATCAAGGAGACATCATCCGGTTTTTTCCCCCGGTATTCAAGATCATCACTGAACGCCGCACCATGAACGATTTTATAGGTTACAGACCCATCTTTTATGTTATCATCTTTGCCTGATACGGATACCAGTTGCTCTTTATCCCAGTTTTCAGAAGTAATGCGAAGCTTATCAACGCCGGGAATCCCTTCTCGTTTATTGTTTGAAAATATGGGAATGATTACATCTGCAACCGGTTTGGAGGTTAACCGTATTGTATATGCGGCTTTATCTCCTGCCTCTTTCGTTATGGATTTTACAGTTTTTACAATAAATCCTGCTTTATCATTATCCTTGTTTACAATTTGTATCTGTTGAATGGGCAACCTGGCATATCCCATATCTTTACTGCTGGTAACCTCAATTTTAACAGCAAAAGTTTGATCTCCATCGACACTGTTATCATCGATACCCTTTACCGATAAATACTGAGTCTGATTCCAGTTAGCGGAGTTAAACAACAACCTGTTATTCTCCACAACACCCTCTAGCGGATTTGAACTTTCACAGATTAGAATAATTTCGGCTATCGGTTCAATTCTGAGATTTACAGGAATTAAGACTCTTCTTCCGTTTTCATTTGTTGAGTCTACCGGCGGTTCTATGATAATTCCGGGTGCGAGATTTTCCTGTTTGATCTCTTTAATTTGACTTATTGCATCTTTCCGGTTTTCCGCACCAAATAACGTAAAATCGGTGGTGTAAAACAGAAAGATACAAAGTAGAAAAAATCTGATTTGCATGCTGAACAAAGATTTTTATTAAGCTTGGCGATCTTAATTCTGCAAATCGCCTTTGAAATTACCAATATGAATTTTTTCCTTTTTTACAATTGCAGGTTATTACAAAAAGATGGAACAACGAGTATTACAAAATCAATTATTACGTCAAGTGATGAGCGCGTCTCAAATCCATCATCAACAGTACTCTCGCAGCATAAATTTGGAGATACGTGTCCCTGAATTAATACTGGCCTTTGGCGGATCATCATAAAAAAATGAGTAAAAGCATAAATTGATGGTGGACTTCAGATGTTACCTGAAGCAGCCCTGTGTCGGCTGTCATGGGTGGACCTTGGCAGAAAGAATATGAGGGAAAATATTCTATTCAATATAATATCAAAATGTTACTGTCATATGGACAAGATAGGCGACAATACAATAAAATAAAAACATAACTTTCTTAAATTAATTTTTGATAAGGAATAGATGAGTTTTTATACGAATGATGGGTATCTTTATTGTGAGGATATAAAAGTCAAACATATTCAGGACAGAATCCCCAATAGTCCGATTTATCTTTATAGTCTCAACCGAATACTTGAAAACTACAAAGCGTACAAAGAAGCGCTGGATGGAATACCATCTATCATTTCATACGCCCTGAAAGCCAACTCCAATCTTACCATTGCCCGTCATTTGAGAGAAGCGGGAGCCAGCGCCACACTCGTCAGTGGCAATGAACTGAAAATTGCCATGGCCGCCGGATTTGATCCAAAACTGGTTACCTATAACGGCAATGGCAAAACCACAGCAGAGCTTTCCATGGCTGTTTTGCATGGAGTTATGGTGAATATCGATAGTGAGTTCGATCTGCAGCATATCAAAAAAGCAGCAGCGGAAACCCGAAAAACAGCAAATGTAACCCTGCGTATCAATCCTGATGTTGATTCGGAAGTTCATCCCTATGTGGCCACCGGTTTTAAGAATTCAAAATTTGGGATAATGAATGAACGATTGGATTGGTACCTGAAAGAAATTGAGAACAGCTCCGGGCTGAACCTGGTCGGGCTCCATTGTCACTTGGGATCAACCATCAAAAAAGTAAGAGTGTTTCAGGATGCCATGAAGATAATGATCCACTTTTTCAAGGAAATCAGGGAGAAGGGATTCAATCTCAAGTATCTGAATCTGGGGGGAGGTTTGGGCATCGATTATGAGAAGAACCAGCCTATCCCAACACCATCGGAGCTGATCGATTCCATTCGGGATTATCTTATTCCGGATCTGACCTTAATTGTTGAACCCGGCAGATCAATGATCGGTGATGCTTCCATCCTTATTACCCGGGTTACCGGGGTTAAAACAAACGGGAGCAAAAACTTTATTGTGATCGACGGTAGTATGGCTGAATTAATTCGTCCGTGTCTATATGACGCCTATCATCATATAGGTTTTATAGAACCGGTAACAGGGGAAAAGAAGGTATTCGATATCGTGGGACCAATCTGCGAATCAGCGGATTTCCTGGGTAAAGACCGTGAATTGCCAACACCCCATGAAACAGCCGGTTTGGTGGTCTATGATGTAGGGGCCTACTGCTATATCATGAGTTCCAATTACAATCTGAAAATGCGACCGGCAGAATACCTGGTGAATGGAAATCAACTCATTCGCATTCGGCGTGCCGAAACCATGGACGATTATATGCGATTATTCGAAAATGATCCGGTTGCAATTTAACATGGTCTTCAAACCTCACTTTTAAAATACAACCAGATCACAAGGGGGTATTCATCCTTCGTGATCTGGCCTCAGTCTCCCTAATCCTCAGCGCCAGATTTGAATCTTGGTGGGGCACTATTATTTCAATGATTTACGCTTCATTTTTCTTTTCTCTACTCGTTTTTCAATTGCCCACAATTAACCATGGCATATTCAATCTCAACTCAATCAGGATTTGATCCCCATGATATTGTTCTCATAGTCCCGTCTTCAGTTACTTTTTGCCTAATTGTATATCAAATACACATGTAAATTGAGTGAAAATCTGAGACTCAATACCAGTGTATGCTACACCTTCACTGTCTCTTATCCTAGTGACAAGAATTCCCTTTTCTTATCATCATAAAACAATTTGCCTTTCCAAAGATATTCCCAAAAAGGCCTTCAGGGAATTACCTCTATATTATCTTTGGTTTTTCATTCGGATCAAGAGAAACAACGATGTATCTTTGAAAAAGGCCTTCCTCTTTTAATGCTCGCATACCTTTCAAGTGTTTTACATATCAGGGAACTGCCTTTGATTTCGATTGCAATCTTTTGCCCAACTTGAAGGTCATCCTCCAATTGGTAAATTTCTGATTCCTCAATTTGTAACTGTTGAAAGCCCGGGTTTCTGACCAATTGACTTTCCGCCGAAACCAATCGGAAAGACTTTCCAAGGAAGGAACCATTCGTTTGATCAACCTATTTTCTAGACCATTGGCAAGAATTTCAAAAGATCATCGAGGGAATTTCAACCGTTTTTAGGCAATATAATCGCATAGTTTCTATTAGTAGTTCCAAATGTTGACAACAGGACTGAAGGTGTTATAATAACGCGGTTGCTGAAGTTTGAATTACAACACTGATCACCATTAAATAACACCATAGGACATACAATGAAAAAAAGAATCGCTTTAATATCCACTCATGGCTATGTAGCTGCCGAACCTCCACTAGGAGCTCCGGATACTGGTGGACAGGTTGTATTTGTCCTGGAGCTGGCGCAGAAACTTGGTTTATTTGGATATGAGGTTGATGTTTGGACACGTCAATTTGAAGATCAGGTCGAGATTGAGGAAATCAGTCCCAATGTCAGATTGCTTAGAGTTCCCTGTGGTAACGATCAATTTATTGCCAAGGAATACTTGTATCTCAATATTGCGGAATGGTTTGAAAATGCCAGGCGCTATATTAAAAAAAACCAACTGAGCTATGATTTTATAAATTCTCACTACTGGGATGCCGGTATAGCTGGTAATCTGTTGGCAAAAGAGTTGGACGTTCCTCACATTCATACACCACATTCCATAGGCAGTTGGAAAAGGGAGCAGATGCTGGCTGATTTTCCGGATAGCTCAGAAACGTTTGAGGAACAGTACAATTTTAATGCGAGAATTTATAATGAGCGGATTGTGTACAATTCCTGTGAACTTGTGATTGCAACGACCCATATTCAAAAGGATAAACTTGAGCTCGACTATGAAATACCTGAGGATAAGATAAAAGTTATTCCGCCCGGTTACGACGACAATCGCTTTTTTCCGGTCGGCGGAGCCACCAGGGAAATTACGCGACAACGTTTGGGTTTCCATAGTACAACAATTCTAACAATTTCCCGTCTGGCGAAAAATAAAGGACTTGATCTACTGATTGACGGCTTTAAAATTCTGGCGGATAAAGATCCTGATGCTAAACTGGTCCTGGCCGTTGGTCACGATGAGAGAAATCCGCAAGAACAGCGTATATTTGACGAGCTGCTGGAAAAGCGGGAGCAATACAATCTGCAGGATAGAATCGCATTTGGCGGTTATATAGAGGATGATGATCTGGCTGATTATTATCGGGCGGCTGATGTTTTTGTAATGCCCAGTCGTTATGAACCATTCGGGATGACAGCGGTAGAAGCTATGGCTTGCGGAACGCCAACGGTGACTACTATTCACGGCGGATTATACAGACTACTGGAATATGGGATTCATTCCCTTTTTGCCGATCCTCTTGACAAGTATGATCTCGGTATCACTTTGTCTAAGTCTTTGAGATATCCAGCTTTAAGAAGAAGGCTTAGTCAGTCGGGAGCTCAGTTCGCTCGCGCCAGATTTACCTGGACCGGGATTGCCCAACAACTGTTGAATGCCGTAGAATCAGTGGAGTTCCTGTCAAATTAAGTTTAAGACTCACAGAGGCTTTTTTATGAAAAAGCAAAAACACAATACAGTCCTTCTTTTCTCTACGGATCTGGATGGGACACTGGTTGGTAAACCCGATGCGACGACGGCATTTCGCAAAACCTGGAATAGCTTGGATTCCTCACAACGTCCTTTATTATGCTTTAATTCAGGTCGACTGCTTAATCAAACCCTGGAATTGATGGAAAACAGCGATTTACCTACTCCGGATTACCTGATTTGCGGCGTAGGGAGTCTGATTTACGATGTCATGGCGAAAGCTGTCATAAAGGAATTTTCCGATACCTTAACTGTGGGTTGGGATCTTAAGTCGGTTGAGAAGATGATGCCCAAGATCCCTAATATCGAAAAACAACCCAAAGAATATCAGCATCATTTTAAATCAAGTTGGCACTACCACAATGCTTCTGTCGAAGAAATAGATGCCATTAAAGCTCGACTTAAAGATGCCGGACTGGATGTTAATGTCATCTATTCCAGCTCGCGAGATCTGGATATATTACCAAAATATGCAAATAAAGGGAATTCACTGAACTGGCTGCTTACCAATCTGGGTATTTCTCCAGATCAGGTTGTGGTTGCAGGCGATACCGGAAATGACATCTCCATGTTTTCGTTGAAACGAGTCAAAGGCATCATTGTGAACAATGCGCAACCGGAATTGTTTCGGGCTACAATCCATTACCAAACCTATGTTGCAGAGAAGCCATTTGCAGATGGTGTATTGGAAGGATTGATCGAGTATGGTGTTATCCGGAATATTCTTGATCCAACCCCGGATGAGATACGTCACGCCCACTACGATCCCAGCTTAAGACATGTCTTGAAAACGGAGAAGATTAAAGGCCTAGGGGCAGACCAACTGGCTTTTATCGAATTGGCCCGTGAGAAAGCCATTGAAGCCATTAGAAAAAACATCACGCCATTGGGTTTTTCTGCCTGTTCTATCGAGGAGAATTTTTTTCAAAACAGTGATCAGAATTATAAAAGTGTTTGGGCCAGAGATGGGGCCATCAGCCTGATTGGAACAGTGTCTCTGCAGGATAGTGACATTCGCGAATGTCAGGAAAACACGCTGCGTACTCTGCTCAAACATGTCTCACCTTATGGGTTGGTACCCAGCAATGTTTTAATCGACGATCAACGCCCGGATTACTCCGGTATCGGAGGGATATCCTCCGTCGATGGCGGGCTATGGCTTATCATTGCCTGTTACTATTTTGTTAAGGAAAGCAGGAACTACGATTTTCTCAGGGAATGGTATAATATTCTGGAAATAGTTATCAACAGACTGCGGGCACTGGACAGCAATAATGACATGCTTTTGGAAATCCCGGAAGCCGGGGACTGGACTGATCTTTTCGGTAGGAGTTATAACATCCTGGTCGACGAAGTTCTCTGGTATTACGCCAATTTCTCTTTTGCCCGGATGGCTGAGCTGACCGGACAATTCGACAAGGCGATCGAATGCTTACGCTGGGCTCAAGGTATTAAGGAGGCGATCCTGGAGAAATTCTGGCCAACCCAAACATCCGATTTGCAGACACGAACCTTTGCCGACCAACAGTTTTCGCTGGGAGATACCTCTTATCTCCTGGCTGAAATCACACCATTTTCTTTTGATTGGCGTTGCGATGTCCTCGGAAACATCCTGGCCTGCCTGTTTAATGTTTTGGATCTGGATCGTTCCCAGCTGGCATTCCGCTATATGTGGGGAGTGGGAGTGAATGATCCGTGGCCGACAGTCAATCTTTATCCTCCGGTAAACGCTGGTGATCCCAGCTGGAGGGCTTACTATACGGTTAACCTTCTTAACCTGCCGCACCATTACCACAACGGAGGTATCTGGCCCTTTATTGGAGGTGAGTGGGTTTGCTTTTTGAGTCGCTTGGGATTGCGAGATATCGCCCACCAGGAGCTGTTTCGCTTGGCAGAGATCAATCAAAAAGGCATTCATCAGGAATGGGAATTTAATGAATGGTATCATGGAGTAACCGGTCGACCAATGGGCAAGGCTTTCCAAGCCTGGTCAGCATCCGGTTTTATAAAAGCTTATCATGAATTGCAGATGGACTCATAATGGAAGGGGTCGCCCCTCAAAGTGTTTATTCAAGTTTCGCACCTCCAAATGATGTGAGGAAGTCCGTAAAATAAGGATTTAGAAGCATAAACATCGTAGTAATTGGCCCCAATGTGTGATAGAAGATTTAGTATCCAATTAAATCAATATCTACAAAGGAGCCAAACCTATGAATACCTTAAAACAGAAACGATTCAAAGGCGAAATTGAACGTTATTTAAATCAGAAACATAACCAAACAACCCAAATGGTCCGCTTTCCTCACAACAGATTCAAGTCTCCATAGTGCAACCATTATCAAGAAATACATTAAGCGCTGGCCAATTGAACTCTGCTTCAAGGAATGCAAGCAGTTATTGGACCTTGGTAAGGACCAGGCTAACGATTTTCAAAGCCAGATTACATCAACGACCATCAGCTTCTTCCGATCCAGCCTGCTCAATTACCTCAATGAGATAGAAAATTATCAAACATTGGGAGGTTTTTTTGAGCTACTGGCCGATAAAATGGCCGTTACATCTTACTCCAGGCGACTATTTGATTTCTTCATGGGGCTGTTCAAAACCAGTCTAGCGAAGATCTTTGATCTATTTTGCCTAGAAGACAATTTTAATTCTTATGCTGGTATTATAACCAGCCAACTATGCACCATAGACGCCTTTGAAGGGTGCGAAACTTGAGTATTAATTCGCCATTTTCCAGCTCTTTGTTCTAGATACTATCCCAACAATAATCCATAAAGCTATCGATAAAACCAAATAATATAGAAAAGCAGGAAACCCTTTTTGAGGAAAATTAAAGATAAAGAAAAGAGACGCGGACAAACTTGTGTGCATAAGCACAACCGGAACTAAACTCTTGGTATGTTCATGAACCCATACCAAAAGCACCCTATAAGCAGGCGCTCCTGAAAAGTAAAAGAACAACCCTGGTAGAAAGAGAGACCAATTAATTTTTCCAGCTTCATCACCGCAACCCCACAAAACAGGCAGGAAGTGCCATAATCCCCATAAGAATCCTATAATAAGTCCTGTTTTGATAATTCCATACCTGGCTTTAAGTTTCGGTGTGGCAAAACCTGTCCAGCCTGTTTCCTCAAGCAAACCACCCCCAAAAAAACCTATTGCAATTCCTTGTAAAATCAAACTTGATTTATCGTGAGTTGTAATGATATCCGGGATAAACTCCGATGAAAATTGTGAAAATACAAATAGTAATGCTGACACTAAGAGCGGCAACGTTAGAATTGCGAAGGTGTACCAGCCAATATTAATTTTCCATTTTAAAAATCTCGATTTCAAGTCATGAAATCCTTCTTTACCTGAAGTGAGACCGATAAAAAGAAGGCCAATTGTAGCGGGTCCAAATAGATATGGAAGAAAAGCAATTTGCCATGTTTCTTCAAACTGTTTACTGGATGCCGGTATACCAGTCTGAAACGCAAATGCGCAAATACCACTCCAAGAAAACAAAAAGGTTATCATAAAATAGTTAAAAAGAGGATTTTGTTTTATAAAACTAATCATGTTGCTTTTTCCCTATTCTAATTCAACTGAAAATACTAATTGATTCTCTGAAGTAAAAATATAACGTTAGCATTACCCGCCAGCCTCAGAGGAACGAACGGCGGGGATGGTCGGGTGTATGCATTTGGTACGCCCTGCATGGGTATAACTGATGAGGTGAAAGTCCTCTGTAGGATGATCACCGTTAATGGTATTTTTCAGTACATTAGCGTTAACTACTAGCGAAAGGCAAGGGCAAATTCTTGAGGAGATGTCTGAAGGGAAGCCTGGAGCAAAATCATGAGCTGACGAACAGAAATATCGTATATGAACCGCGAAACTTGCAGCGGCGAACCAGTCCGGGGGTGAGTTAGCCAAACCTAACGAAACCCGGTGAACTAATACGGACAGAGTAAACGATGCGGTTGTGTGGTGAAAGTCTGTAGCCTTATCCGGGGAGATCTGATCAACAGGCAGTAGAATTGATGGACGGGGGCATTGCCCCAGAGAACACCATCAAACAGGCTGCGCCATATTGGGAAACCAAAATGGTGAGCGATCAGAAGTCAGCAGACGCCATAGTTGCCAAACGTCCATCGTAACAGTTGGGACATGGTGAAGGGCTGAACATGGAACAGGGAAAAATCCCATTGAGTTCGTAAATTATTCGGTAAAAGAGTTGTGGGTTAACATTCATTATCCAACTACGGTTCGATAGGTTTTATGAACCGCCCGGTTCGGAACCGCACGCCGGGTGGTGTGAGGGCTGCCGGAGAAAAGCTGGCGGCTACCCGATTTAAGCCTTGATAAAAACTGAAAAGGTAACTTAGTAGTGATAGCGTGCTTGCAGAAAATCAATTTTACTATCTCTCACTAAATATACAATCCGGTGTTCCTGTGTAAGTCTTCTGGACCAAGTATTAGGAGCTAAATATTTTAGTGGTTCCGGTTTTCCAATGCCTTTGAACGGATCCCTCATAATAGCCTCAATAATTTCAAAGGCTTTTATGGCAATTTTCCGATCTTTTTTTACCCAGTATTTTAGATCCTCTCGAAATTCAGGTTGGAATACAGCTTCTCTCAGTATTTTACCTTTTGCCAATCCCAACCTCTTTTTTTAAATCCTCAGTTTTCGTTGCGGATTCTGAGTCTGATAATGCTCGGTTCAACGCCTTTAATAACCGTTCCGCGTTTTTAGGGGATCTAAGTAAATGTGCCGTCTCAAATAGGCTTTCGAGCTCTGTCGCTGAAATTAAAGCGACATCCTCTTTACCTCTGCGATTGATTATTACTGTTTCCTGGTTATATGTAACTTCATCAAAAAGCTTCGCAAGATTTGCTCTGGCGTTTGTATATGTGGTGTGAATAGCCATAATTCCTCCTTTATTATGTACAGATATACTGTACCTTATTAAAGAAGTTTTGGTCAAACACCAAATTGAACCCTTTGTCATTTTTAAGGCCCTTAACGCCTGTTTGAGCCGCGGCTTTGACGACGGCTGATTACTTATGATCTTACCAGGAACTTTGTAAATATTTTGTGCATCGAGCGCGATTGCCGTCCACTGAATGCACTTGTTAACCCATCAATATGCAAACAACTCTTGTAAGCAACTAATAGTTTTGATTTGAGCACTTTTTGAAATAACACCAAGTTTTTGGACTAGCCTTGACTTATCTACTGTTCTCATCTGGTCAAGCAGGATCAAACCTTTTTTACCTTGAAATATATTTTGAATCCTGGTTGGGTAAGCAAATCCTTTTGAGGTCATTGGAGCTACAATGGCTGTCTTTAAAGCTGACATCTCATTTGGAGATATTACAACGCAAGGTCTTGTCTTTTTTATCTCAGAACCCTGAGTCGGGTCTAATTGAACCAACCAGATATCAAATCTCTGAACCTCTTTTTTTACCATTCCCAATCCTCAGTATCTACCAATGGAGCATCCAGCCAACCTTGCTCTGTTTGGTTTGATTCATCGGGTTGAATGGTTTTGTCAAACTGCGCTTTCCACCCTTCTCTAGGATTTTTCACAGGTTTGATCAGCAAACCATCATCAGTGATTTTAAATTCTAGTTCTTTATCTTCTAATTGAGCTTGTTCGATAATAGCTTTTGGAATTCTCACCCCTTGTGAATTTCCAATTCTTATTAAAGATGTCATCTTTGCCTCCGTCTATGATTAATGTAATTACAATATAATCACAAGAAAGCATAAAGTCAAATTAAATCCGGTTCTTCACTTTTTGGGGTTAACGCCTACATCACCAGCTGCTTAGATGATGGTTGATTAACGATGAACATTTCCACGGAGCTTCGGAAAAATAACTCACCGAGGGCGTGGCAGTCAGTGTTTATGCTGTTGTTATGTGCCTATATATAATTGCATTATTTCTTTTTATGACTTTCTATTTCTTCGTCTGATCGTATGATTCCACTTGGAGGAGCACCACCTCTACCACCACCAAACCCCCCACTGTAACTTGGACCTGTGTTATGATCACCACCTCTGAATCCAGAAAATAGCCAGGAAGTTAAAAATGAACCAAGCGCACAAACTGGAATCCCAATAGCCAATGAAGTTAGCAGACTTCTTATTTCAAATGCCTGTGTGAGGTAGTAAAAAATGCAAACTAGAATCACACCAATCACTAATCCAAACTTTGGTCTCTTGATTCCGAACACAGCGGAGATGAATCCTGCAATTATAAAGAATATGTTTTCCATTTTAAGCTTTCGTTATAATATTATCTGAATTGGAATGTCTGAATTCTCAGCGATAGCACCGTAACGACCGGCGGCTCTTGGCCGTCGCTGTGCAAACCGATGTTATGCCAAAATTAATATAACATTCCTTTATAATTATTTACTAATGCTTTAATTATTTTATCGATTCGTTTTTTTCGAGTCTCTTCTGTTTTTGCATCACAATAAAACACAGCAAATTGTTTTTGTCTTGAAGGAGCTTTAGATTCAAATAAACATAATATGTCTTTATGTTGTTTTAATTCCTTTTTTAAAATTTCTATTTTTACATTAATATCTATGGCAATTATATCATCATTCTTTTCAGTCTTATATGCATCAACTCCCGCATTTGCCACTAATCCGGTTTTAAGTGATTTTTCATATATTGCTATATTTTTTCCTGACCATTTCTTTGTATCTTTTCTTTTTGAGAAATATTTTTTGTAAGTTTTTTGATCAATAGATTTCATTAATCCATCAATCCAGCCAAAACAAATTGACTCTTCTAATGCATCATTGGCTGAAAATAATTTATTGCCTTTTATAAATACTATCCATATTCCATTTTCTTGTTTATGATTTTTATTAAGCCAGTTTCTATATTCATTTCTATTTTTAAATTCTAATATCTGATTATTTACTATTGACAGCCTCTTGCGGAGTACGTATGTTCACTTTATGAATATATTCCAAAGGAGGTCGTCATGGCTCAAAACAAGGTTCAATTTCAAGAAGGCATGTGCCTTCACGAATTTATAGAAAAATAT
>JAHJTV010000016.1 GCA_018829445.1 bacterium | reverse complement strand
GGTAGGGCGGGGTTACATTCCCGCCGGCGTGAAACCAAAGGCGGCCATGTAAGGCCGCCCTACCGTTAATCCCTGCAATAAATTAAAATTTTTCGTAGTCTGGTTATGAGGTTGAATTGAATATATAATTCCTTAACTTAATGTCTTTCACCTGCATTGAACTACCAAGAATGCAGAATATAAATGGTAGGGCGGGGTTACATCCCCGCCGGCGTGAAACCAAAGGCAGCCATGTAAGGCCGCCCTACCGTTAATCCCTGCAATAAATTAAAATTTTTCGTAGTCTGGTTATGAGGTTGAATTGAATATATAATTCCTTAAGTTAATGACATTGCTGTTTTACCTGAATCACTCCCGGTCAAGATCAAACAAAATGTTTTACATTGGGGGGGGAATGAGTGGAATTGAGCCCTGTATGTTTTTGAATATTGATGTGTGACAGTATTATCAGGAAATTTTCATAAGGATTTGGAAAAAAAAAGACACCCTGTTTTAATAGTTTCTCAATTCCCGTAATCATAAAATATTCTAATAATTCCAGGCATCATGGCGGATAAAAAAAGCGGAATGATGCGTTATATGAAATATAGCGTCGTCGGTATAGAGCTGGCAGTTTCTGTTGCTGTGGGCGGAGGTATCGGTTACTTTCTGGATTCGAAGCTGGGAACCGAACCCTGGATGTTTATTCTATGGATATTTTTCGGCTTGGTCGCCGGTTTCCGGTCGCTATTCCGAATGTCCAAACAGTATCTTAAAGAGATGAAAGAAGATGAAGATAAAGGATCCGACTGATCGGAAAAGATTAGTTGTTCTAAACACTTCCCTGCTGGTTATATTTGCACTCCTGGTGTTGGGAAGCTACTGGTTTGGAGGGGTTGACTTTGCCAAGGGAACATTGGTAGGATGCATTGTTGTAGCGATCAACTTTTTTGTTTCCCAGCGATTGGTAGGGAATCTGATCTTGGAAAAGTCACTCAATCCAATCCTGGTAATTGCTTATTTGGCTAAATTAGGAGTTTCAATCCTGATCCTGTTCATCGCAGTGATTAAACTGCAGGTGGATGTGGTGGGAGTGATGCTCGGTCTTTCGTCGGTTCTGTTTTCAAGCATCGCCACGGCGTTTGTCAGAAAACAATCTGAGCCACAAGACGAGTTAAAAAGTTGAGTCGTTTTTTAAACCAATTGATAACCTATTTCGATTAGGTATTTATGGCCGATGCAAATCCGTTTACCTGGGGATCACTTCTATCACCTGTAACACATGTGATGGATACGTATGGTATTGATTCTCACATGGGTACCGATATTATGGCTACTTCCGTACTGTTAATGATCCTGGCCTATTTCGGCGGGAGAAAGTTCAGAAGAAACCAAATGGCAGAACCAACCGGAAAGTTGGATGTCGCCACGTTTTTTGAGGTTACGATCGGCGGATTATATAATTTCACCAGAAATAGTCTCGGTGATAAAGCCAAGTCAGTTTTTTTTCTGACAGGAACCTTTGCGCTGTTTATTTTCTTTAATAACGCCATTGGACTGATTCCCGGCTTTAATCCTCCGACCGATAAATTTAGCACAACCATTGTTTTAGGGCTAACTGCTTTTATAGCTTATAACGTGCTCGGAATTAAAGAACACGGTTTTGGCTATGTTAAGCAGTTCTTGGGACCGGCCTGGTATTTGGCCTGGCTCATGCTCCCAATTGAATTGATTAGCCACATTGTAAGGCCTATTTCACTGGCTTTACGTCTTTTTGGAAACATCACGGGAGATCACAAAGTTGGCGCTGTCTTCTTTGGTCTGATCCCATTGATTGTTCCGTTGCCTTTCTTAGGACTGGGGTTGTTTGTTGCAGGGATGCAGACTTTTGTCTTTCTGCTCTTGACCTTGGTTTATATGCAAATGGCAGTTTCGCATGACCATTAATTGATACGAATATAACTCTATTATAAAAGGTGTTTAAAATGAAAAAACTCATTGCAAGAATAAGTTTGGTTTTGATCGGTTTGATCGCTCCTATGGCAGTTTTCGCTGAAACAGCATCTGGCGAGTTGACAGATGCATACAGAGCTCTTGGTTTGGCTCTTGGTGCCGGTTTTGCTATCGGTATCGCAGCTTTTGGTGGTGCTTTAGGTCAAAGTAGAGCTGCTGCTGCTGCTCTGGAAGGAATTGGAAGAAATCCAGGTTCAGCTGACAAGATCTTTACTCCGATGATCATCAGTTTGGCTCTTATCGAATCATTGGTTATTTATGCTCTTTTGATCGCTTTCATGCTTTTCGGAAAGATCTAAGAGATTTCGCCAGTGGAAAATGAAAAAGCCCTGCAGTTCCTGCAGGGCTTTTTTTTTGCCATTTTTACGGGAAGAACGGTTCCAGCTCTTTGCTGCCGAATCCCAAAGCCATCTCTTCAATTTTGTCCGAATATCGGCCAATCGCCACTATCTCTTCGATTTTTGCCTGCCTTTCCGCAATCGGTAATATCCCACATATGTGCAGGATGATAGGAAACAGCAAAGTGTTGATAAAAGGGAGCTTATGCTTAGTGCAGTATTTTGCCGCTTTCCCGTCATCAAGCATGATAAAATCTCCGGTCCCTGACAGGAACTGAAGAATGGTCTCCCTTTCTCCCCAGTTCAGAGACGCTAATTCATCGGTTTTATAATTTCCTGCTGATTCGGGTAAAGTCATAACCCTAAAATGAGAATTTGAATAATTCCGCAGGAATAAGCGAGCACTGGGATAACTGTTATTGGTTAATTCATCAAAAACCGCTCGGGTTAAGATCACCTCATAAGTCCCCAAAAAAAGTTTCAGCAAATCCGTCTTCTCCAGCAAGATGGCAGAGGACGAATCAAGCAGCACTGTTTTTGTTTTCTCCTTTTTTTCCATACTTGCCCGTTCTTAATTATGCTGAGCCAGAAAGGCTTTTCCCTATTATGACAGAGTCCGTTAACACGGAAGCAATAATTGTTTCAAAGCGCTGGAAGAAGTCTCATAAGTACTTAAATAAGCACATCCTGACAAGTGCAAGAATTACGGTAGGATGGGGTTACATCCCCGTCAGAACCAACTCAAAGGCGGGCAGTAGGGCCGCCCTACCGTTCAGTAAATTTGTATTTTGTATCAAAAAAGAGCTTAAGCAAGCGCTTATGGGATCGGGCCTGTCATCAGCTTGACTGGTGATCCGGCATGACAGAGAATCCTAAACTCTCAAGTTATTTTATTAACATATCTATGGATGTCCCTGCAACAGCAAGCTCCTGGCGTTTAACACCAGTTCTCTGGTAAAATCCTCCAGCAATTGTGATCTGAGATTCCAGCAGTGCCAGTATAGATCTATATTTACCGGGGTGTCAGGGGCCAGGTTTGTTAATTCTCCCGAGCTTAAGAATGGTCCGCATTCCTGTTCCGGCAGAAGTCCGTATGCTAAACCTGAGATAATAAAATCGGTGTAGGTTTTGGTTGAAGGGACAAAATGCACCGGGAGATTCAAGGGCAGATCTTTTATAATCTGGTCAAAGAACTTGGTGTGCATTTCATCCCTGCGATCAAAAAGAATAAGGGGTGCTTTATGTACTGTGTCTTCCGTAATGCCCTTCTTGAACCATCTCTTTGCAAACTCCGGGTTGGCGACCATCCAGTATTTCATTTGCCCCAGGGGTTCAATAAGACAGCCCTGCATGGGTTGTTTTTTGACGCTGATACAACCGATGACTTCACCATCTTTCATCAGCTGATGCGTCTGCTCCTGATCCGCGGCTCGAAATTCCAATACAACTCTTTTTTTTCTAAGAAAACCCTGCACTGCCGTTTGCAGCCAGGTTGTCAAACAATCCCGATTGGTACCGATTGCCAGGGTGGCATATTCCTTACTATCGCTGGGAATGACAGCATCAAACAGATCATCCTCCAGTCGTTTAACCTGAAGATAGTGTTTAATCATCTGCTGCCCTGCCGGGGTTGCTTTGGGAGGAGTGGTACGGGCGATGACTATTTGTCCGGTTTGCTCTTCAAGTTGTTTGATCCTTTGGGAAACAGCGGACTGGGTCAGATTCAAACTTCGCGCTGCCTTATCAAAACCTCCCTCCTGAACCACGACAGCCAAAGCTTCCAGTAGTTTGTAATCCAACATAAACTTGCATTAGAAAATTTACTTAAATATAAATATAATTAATTTTACTTTTTTCTGACTCTAGACTATATTTTATCCTGAAGCAATACCAAATCAATAAACCGACTGGTGAAGAATTCTGGAAAGTATTAATTGTTTCAAAAACAGGGTATTATCCACTATAATTGTTCCAAACTCATTCCAAAAATAATCCGGGGGGGAAGTGTCATGTATAAAACTGTAATCACCTGTGCGGTTTCAGGTGCTGAAACCACCAGGGAGGACAATCCGAACCTGCCGTTAACACCACAAGAAATCGCTGATGCGGCTTATGAAGCCAACCAGGCAGGTGCTGCCATTGTACACCTACATGTTCGGGATGCAGAGGGGCAGCCAACCCAGGATGTTAAGGTTTTTGAGGAAACCATCGGGTTGATACGGAAAAAGTGTAACATGGTAATCGAGGTCACTACTGGTGGCGCAGTGGGAATGACTTTGGAGGAACGCTTACAACCGTTGCAGTTGGAACCGGAGATGGCTTCCCTGGATTGCGGAACAGCAAATTTCGGGGATGACTATATCATTAATACTCTTCCCATGATCAGGGAAGCGGGACAGATTATGAAAAAGAAAAAAATCCAGCCTACCTTGGAGTGTTTTGACCTCTCCCATGTTGATACGTCAATTAACCTGATCAGAGAGGGTCTGATTGAACCGCCCTTTCATTATGGATTTGTCCTCAATGTCCCCGGCTGTATCCGTTATGATGCGGAAACACTGGGAATATTTGCAAGGCGGGTACCCAAGGGGAGCTATTGGACAGTAATGGGCATAGGCGGCAAGGCTAATCTGAGTGCAATCTACGGAGCGATCACCTACCAGGGATTCATCCGGGTAGGATTTGAAGATAATATCTATTTTGGCAAAGGTGTTCTGGCAGAGAGTAATGCCCAACTGGTTGAAAGAGCAGCCAGGATAGCCACTGACGCCGGATGTACCATTGCAACTGCGGATGAGGTGAGGTCGTTACTAAAACTGAGATAGGAATAAAAACAATAATAAAACTACAGGAGATAATCATGGTAAACATTATCAAAAATGGAAATCCATATGGAAGTCACAGGGTAATTGAACCAATCGGGGTTTTGCCTCAGCCGTCCGAGCGTGTTAACAACGATTTTAGCAGTATCTGGGATAACGAGATTCTGATCAGGGTTGAGGCCTTGAATGTAGATTCTGCCAGTTTTACCCAGATTAAGAAGTCAGTAGAGGGTGATGAGCAGAAGGTTGGGGAGAGAATCCTTGAAATTGTGGGTAAGCGCGGGAAGATGCATAACCCGGTGACAGGTTCAGGAGGGGTTTTAATCGGAGTTGTAGAGGCAATAGGTGATAAATTGCTGGAAACACGGGATCTGAAAGTAGGTGATAAAATCGTGACCCTGGTTTCTCTATCTTTGACTCCGCTGAGATTGGATGAAATTCTGGAAGTTAAGAAAAATATTGATCAGGTCAGAGTAAAAGGACAGGCGGTTCTATTTGAAAGCGGAATTTACGCCAAACTTCCCAAAGATCTCTCAGAAACACTGGCAATGGCAGCCCTGGATGTTGCAGGCGCTCCGGCTCAGACGGCTCGATTGGTAAAATCGGGAGATACGGTTGTTATTGTAGGCGCAACCGGGAAATCGGGAATTCTCTGCTCCTATGAAGCTAAAAAACGAGCCGGTGTCACCGGGAAAGTGATAGGAACCGGGACATCGGATGCCAGTTGCAACCAGCTCAGGGAACTCAATCTTTGTGACGAAGTGATCAAGTTGGACGCGACGGATGCCCTGGCCTGTTTTGACGTAATCTCCAAGCTGACAAACGGCAAATTGGCTGATATCATCATCAACAATGTCAGTATTCCCAACACAGAGCTGGGATCAATCCTGATGTGTCGTGATGAGGGCACCATCTATTTCTTCAGCATGGCCACCTCTTTTACCAAGGCGGCTTTGGGAGCTGAAGGGATCGGAAAGGATGTGAACATGATCATCGGTAACGGTTATACCAAAGGTCATGATGAGATCACTTACAGCGTGTTAAGGGAATCCCCTGCCATTATGAAACTTTTTGAAAAACTGTATTGCTGATAAAAGCCCATGAAAAAATTCCTCAAAGTAAATTATAAGGACACCTCCCTTTTTAAGGATGTTTCTGCCAAAGATTGGAATGATTGGAAATGGCAGTTTAAAAACGTTATTCGTGATATCCCAACCCTGAAAAAGGTGATTCACCTGGGAAAAAAGGATGAGGAGAACCTGGGAAAATGCTTGCGGAAATTCCGTATGGCCATTACGCCATACTACGCCTCTCTGATGGACAAAAAATATAAGCGTTGTGTGATCCGTCTGCAAGCGGTACCCAGGATATTGGAATTGGAAGATACCCTGGAGGATGTGGATGATCCCTTGCATGAAGATGTTGATTCCCCGGTACCAGGGTTGACCCATCGTTACCCGGATCGGGTGTTGTTTCTAATTACTCATTTCTGCTCCATGTATTGCCGCCATTGTACCCGGCGCCGGGTTGTTGGAGTTGAGGATGCCCACTTTACGCAAAAAACCGTAGACATGGGGCTGGAGTATATCAGAAATAATCCGGTTATCAGGGATGTTCTTCTCTCCGGAGGTGATCCCTTTGTTTTGGCTGACAACAGAATAGAATATGTGTTGAAAGAGTTGCGAAAAATCCCGCATGTGGAGATCATTCGCATAGGCAGTCGCATGCCGGTGGTGCTGCCTCAGAGAATAACCTCTCAGTTGGTGAATATGCTGAAAAAGTATCACCCCATCTATGTGAATACCCATTTTAATCATCCGCGGGAGATCACCTTTGAAGCGAAAGAGGCTTGCGAAAAGATGGCAAATGCCGGGATTCAGCTGGGGAACCAAAGCGTCTTACTGCGGGATGTTAATGATTGTCCTTACATTATGAAAGCGCTGATGCAGAAACTGTTGGCTATCCGCGTTAAACCTTATTATATCTACCAGTGCGATCTTTCCAAGGGGATCTCCCACTTTCGCACCTCCATAACAAAAGGGATGGAGATTATGGAGAACCTGAGAGGGCACACGACCGGCATGGCGGTTCCAACTTTTGTGGTGGATGCTCCCGGTGGCGGAGGGAAGATCCCCCTGATGCCCAATTACCTGCTTTCTCAATCGGACAGGCGATTGGCTTTAAGGAATTATGAAGGCGTCATCACCACCTACACGCAGCCCGACAATGTTTTTTCTGATTGCGGACGCTGCCATGTCTGTGACAACGTTAACTATAAACCTCTGGATGGGGTCGCCAAACTGTTGAGCGGTGAAAAATTGTATCTGGAACCGGAAGGTCTTGTAAGAAGAAAACGCGGCTAAGATGATAACCTATTCGTTCATAGGCTCTGATAAAAATGCCGGGAAAACCACGGTTTTAAACTTTGTTTATCGGCAGCTGAATCATTCAAAATCGGATGAAACTGATATCTGTATCACCTCGATTGGCATCAATGGGGAGAGTATTGATAACTATGAGCGAAAAGAAAAACCGACCATCCAGGTTCAAAAGGGCAGTTATTTTATCACAGCAGGAGAACATCTGGCGGGAAAGGCTGGAAATTATATCACCTGTTGCAGTTTCTGTGGCCCCGGTTTTTTGAAGACTTATGTTCTCGGCAAGGCGTTGCTGGATTTTTTTCTTATTATTGAAGGCCCCAATGATAAAACGGGACTCATCAAGCTGAAGCAAAAGCTGGCAATTGTGCTCAAAAACAGTATCTGCCTGATTGATGGTTCCATTGATAGACAGTTTATCGGCCATCCGGATGTCAGTGATTATATCTTGTTTTCCCTGCTGATCACCGAGCGCCGGGAACAACAGCAAAAGACCGCAGATTTGATTCTGGCTTTGTCACTTCAGCTCTGTTCAGTTGAGCAGCGTGTCGGCATAAACCAATACAAGGAAAACGAAAGCAAGTCGATTCTGTTAGCTGCTGACGGCTCACTGCTCTATCACGGGATTAATATTCCATTTATGGACAAGGAGCTGAAACAAATCTGTCACAAGAACCGCAAGGAATGCTGTATTCTCTACCTGAATGGCGCTTTTGGCAATTCTTTACATCAATTCCTGGCACCCATGCGAAAACTTGATGTTGTTCTCGATAATTTTACCCTGTACCAAAACATTACCACCGGTGTTCAACAGCGGAGAGTTTTTTCTCCTCGTTTATTTCTATATCACGCCGTTCCGGTCAAAAAAATATTCCTGAAGCAGGAAAACTGGAACTCACAGTTTAGGCCTTCAGTCGAAGTTCCTGTTCATAACCTCTTTCGCGATGATCCATATGAAATTGGAATTTGAGAACGGATTGATCGACAGTGATATTTACAAGGAGCTGGGTTTTGAAGGATTTCTCGCCCTGTTTCAGCGGGAAATCCCCATGGTCGGACATACCATTCTCAAACCCATGGAACGACAGAGTGCTCTTGAACACTTCCAACGCTTAATCCAGTTGGACAGCCAGATCAGGGTGCATCAGGCCGACCTTGCCGCCCTGGTGCAGCAGGGCGCAAGATTGCCTTCATTGGAGGCAGTTCTCCCCTTTTTCAGGGATGGCGTTTTGGAACCCTACCACCTTTTTGAATTGGGACAGTTTGTCTCCGAAGAACTCGATCTCAGGGCTCTTGAAATAAGTTTCCCCTTACCCACTGCTGGAGAGATTTGTCGCACCCTTACTCAAATTCTAAGAAAGTATACCACCAGGGATTACTCGAATCTGATATTCAGTACTGAAGAGGAAGCTGTCCAAAAGTCGATCACTTTGCTGAATCAGCAATTGCAAAAAGCTTTAAAACAGGTTGAAAAGGAGATCTTTCAGCAAACCGGTTTGAAAATGGTTTATCCGTTTTCCCGGGAGATTGGGAAGGATGACGAAAAGCTTAAATCGGTCAAAGCATGTTCATATCTGCAGATATCTGAAGGAAAGGAATTCTTGACGCTGGATTTTGTGCCGGATGACGCAATCATCAGAATTGTAACAGAGAAGTCAAAGCGGGAGAAGGAATGGAATAATTTAATGGCGTGCAAACTGGAGACTCTTAACAGTGAGTTGAAAGAACACTATGAAGCTTTTTCGGATTATTATCAGTGCAGATCCAAGCGGCTTTTTGATTACATATTATTGGAGACAAAAGAACAACATCAACTCTGTTTTCCCAAACTCCATCCCACTCCGCTGTTCAAGCTGGAAAAAGGAGTGTTACCCTCGTTAAGGAAAATCAACCCGGGATCGTACAATCCGCTGACGCTGGAAATAAAAAATGGTGTAAGCCTGTTATATGGCGCAAACATGACAGGGAAAACCACGGTTTTAAAAACAGTTTTCTTTCACCTGATGTGCGTAAAGGTGGGATTACCAATCCCTGCAGATTCCTTGACCTTAAGTTTTCCGAACCAGCTGGGATTGCGTCTGAAATCTTCCGGTAAAACACAAACCGGGTTATCCGGATTTGGAGAGGAACTTCAATTCTTTTGCAGAGAGGATGTTTCCCCCTCATTTTATATGGTGGATGAGCTGTTCCATTCCACAGATCCGGTAAGTGGAGTAGAGTTGTCTCAGGCGTTTTGTGAGGAGTATGCCGATAGTGAATCACTGTATTTTTTTACATCCCATTACCCGGAAGTTCTGAATAGCCCTAATGTGGCTTTTTTCAGGATGAAAGATATTCCCGAATCGGGAGAGATCGAAAATCTGGAAGAGTTTCTACAAAAAGTTCCCTTTGAAGTGGAACCCATAACCGCCGATAAGCTCAAGGGTTCTCTCAAGAGCGGTAAACAATCCATAAGAGTCGCCTTACATTTTCCATTATCCGACTCACTTAAACAAAAACTGAGAAAAAAACTGGATGGCTGACTATGGCCCACATATCTTTAAATAGCGAACAGATTGATCGTGTCAAGGCGACAGCGCAGGTTATCGCCGACGAGATTCAAACCTTCATTGATCAACATTCCTCCGTATCGGTTGAACGGGCAGTATTGCGTTTGTTCGGAGTAGACGGGGTTTGTGAGGACGATACTCCCATCCCCAACCGGGTAATCGAACTGGTACAGGAGCAGGGGGAATTGGAAAGAGGAGTCACTCCCTATTTTGCCAAAGCCATGCTGAGTTCGGGACGAGATCCCCAGGTTACGGCAGACCTGATCCAACAGGGAAAGATTAATTCCAGCATGTTCAGCAAACTGGCACCTGAGGTGATCCGAAAAAAAGAGAATGAATTGGCTCAGACCGCACTTGAGGTACTGCAGAAAACCAGGAAGAAAAAACTGGAAAAGCAGCAGAAGGTTCCTGTTCCACCTCAACCCTGGCGATACATTATCGTTGCCACGGGCAATATCTATGAGGACAGAACCCAGGCGGAATCGGCTGTTTTCAGCGGAGCCGACATTATCGCGGTTATCAGGAGTACCGCCCAGTCGCTGCTGGATTATGTCCCCTATGGCCCTACAACCGAAGGATTTGGTGGGACTTATGCCACCCAGGCCAATTTCAGGATTATGCGGGAAGCTCTGGATAAAGCAGGAGAAGAGAACAATCGTTATGTCAGGCTGGTCAATTATTCCTCCGGTCTCTGCATGGCTGAAATAGCATCCTGTGCCGCCTTTGAGGATCTTGACATTCTTTTAAACGATTCCATGTATGGTATCCTGTTTCGTGACATCAACATGAAACGGACCTTCATCGACCAGTATTTCAGTCGCCTGATCTGCGCCCATGCGAAAATTATCATCAATACCGGGGAAGACAACTACCTGACCACTTCCGATGCCATTGAAGCAGCTCACACCGTCACCGCTTCCCAGCTGATCAACGAGGCCATGGGCAAAAAAGCCCAATTGACAGACGACTTGTTAGGCTTGGGGCATGCTTTCGAGATCAATCCCCAGGTCGAAAACGCTTTTCTTTATGAACTGGCCCACGCCCAACTGGCGAGGCAGTTGTTCCCTAAAGCACCGTTGAAATACATGCCACCCACCAAATACAAAAGTACGGATATCTTTTATGCACACTGTCTGGACAGCATGTTCAACCTGGCTTCGGTTACCACCAACCAGGGGATTCACCTTGCGGGGATTCTAACGGAGGCGATCCATACACCGCTGATGCAGGACCGGTTTCAATCACTGAGAAATATTAACTATATTTTCAATGTGGCCAAAAACCTGGGAGATGAAATCGAATTCAAAAAAGACGGGTTTATCACTAAAAGAGCACAAACCGTATTGGATGAAACAGAAGTCTTTCTGGATGAGATCAAGGAGATGGGTCTGATGTCGGCCATCTCCGCTGGAAAGTTTGCTGAGATTTCCAGACCGGAAAATGGCGGAAAGGGTCAAAACGGAGTATTCCCAAAGGACCGGGATTACTCCAACCCGGTCATGGATCTGCTTGAGAAGCCATTGTGAGATGGTAACTTTTTCTTCAATAATATTTCGTTGGAGCAGGAACTACGGTAGGGCGGGGTTACATCCCCGCCTGTTCATGCCTAAAGGCGGCCATGTAAGGCCGCCCTACCGTTAAGATTCGGAAGTTGTTATCAAATGATCTCAACCCGACTTATGAACATGAATACAATATTAAAATAGCGCTTAAATAAACACATTTTGCCAAGAGCAAGGATAACGGTAG
>JAHJTV010000107.1 GCA_018829445.1 bacterium | reverse complement strand
TGAGCGCCACCCCGGGAAGAGAGTTTATAAACATAGATGAACTCTGAAGGAGTTCAATAAGCGATGAAACTCAGTTTCATTTTTTTCCAATCCTTGTTGAACGTTTTCGAGTTCATATCGGGGGATTGCCCTGTTATTCTGTCGCTATTCTATTGTAAAATAGGATGATTTAGGAGAACATGTCGAGACGAAGCAATTAGTTTTCTGAACAATCATTGTTGCACTGACTACTCGTCACACGCCCTTTTATTACCAAATCTGGGCTTAATATCCCGCCGCTTGCGGCGACTTGTCATCCCGGACTCTGATCCGGGATCCATGAAATTAGATATGAATACTCCGCCGCTTGCGGCGACTTGTCATCCCGGACTCTGATCCGGGATCCATGAAATTAGATATGAATACTCCGCCGCTTGCGGCGACTTGTCATCCCGGACTCTGATCCGGGATCCATGAAATTAGATATAAATATAACGAAGTTTGCTGCTGGGAGCATTATTTTTCTTAAGCTCAAAAGCAGTTTTTCTCACATGCAATGCTAATCGCTAATCGCAATAAAAACCATAAACCGTGCGGAGAACCCAATGGTAAGCAAAATCAGAAACATTCCCCGAAACAATTTTTTTCTGTACAGAAAAATCAGGGAACTGCTGGAACACAGAGCCATGTGGCTGTACTTGACGCTAAACGAAGCGGAAAAAAAAGGACTCGATTACGACTTTGCCAAACCGGGTGTTTTTCATTGCGGGTGTATCCAGGGTCTGCAATACCTTGGCGGTGACAAGAAAAAGAGTTTAAAGACGCTGAAGAAGAATCTGTTCTCCAGAATTGCGCAAAAGATCTTCGAAATGAAAGTCCTGGAAAGCACTGATGATAAGCTGTCGATAGATTTTCACTATTGCCCTCTGGTAAAAGCCTGGCAAAAGCTTGGTTGTTCCGATGAGCAGATAGAGAAGTTATGCGATGTTGCCATGGAAGGAGATAGGGGAATTGCCAGCTGTTTTGATGGTGAGATGAATTTGGGCAAGGTCATCTCAAAGGGAGATTCGTTTTGTGAGGTCAGGTTTTCCAAAAATTTAAAATAGGGTAACGGAACCAGCACAGAAAGAATCATGAGTGACTATTACAATGAACACTACAGGGAATACTTTGAATCGACCTTTTTTGTTGATCCATCCTCGTTTCTCACTCCTTTATCAGAAAGATTAGCACAAGGCGCGACTGTTCTTGACATCGGCTGCGGCTCAGGCAGGGATCTGTTGTGGTTGAAAAAGAAAGGGTTTCAGCCAACGGGATTTGAATATGCGCCGAACCTTGCTGAGATAGCCCGACAGCATTCGGGCTGTCCTGTCTTGGAAGGAGATTTTTCCACTTTTGATTTTTCTCAATTACGGTTTGATGCGCTTCTTCTTGTGGGAGCTCTGGTGCATGTAGAGCGTACCAGGATTAAACCGATCCTCTCAAAAATCTGCAAGGCGTTATCAGGCGAGGGTTACGTCTATCTCACTCTCAAA
Source organism: bacterium (assembly GCA_018829445.1). GTDB lineage: Bacteria > SAR324 > SAR324 > XYD2-FULL-50-16 > XYD2-FULL-50-16 > JAHJTV01. Next base: position 4,546 of record JAHJTV010000107.1, on the reverse strand, counting down.
GAAGGTCAGGGGCAACAACATGCCGATGATGGGCGTATATTTACCTTATGGCCGCAGGATGATCTGGAAAAGATCTTTACTGAACTGAACCTGACCATACTCGATATTTCGAAACAGGTCTCTAAAATCCGAAAAAGCGATGTCTGGCTTGGATATTTGATGAAAATGAAAAGATATGAGATTGATTCCGAGCGATAAAGACGAGATAGTGCAACTGGCAGCCGAGTTGAATTTTAGTCACACATTTTCGGAAAAAACCGGATATGTATTCCAGCAAAGAGAAACAAAAACCTGCCTGATCATTGATACGGTCATCTGCAATTTAGATAATTACTATTATGTCGATTATACCAGCCATCAGAACAAACTATTCCACGAGAATGAAAGAGTTCTGAGGTTTCTACATGAAGAAAATGGAGATATCAATGAACTAAAGGAGGAAATCCTCTTTTTTCTTCAGGGAGAAGACGATGTAGAAAAAGTAACACGTTTTGGCAGGGACCGGACGAAACATGATATTGACCCAACACAACCGGAAGCTGAATTCGAGGATTATTTCATTGAGGCATTTGGTGAATCGAAGCGCGTTGTGCTTCATCGTGAATTCTCATATGTTGATGGTGCCGGTACAAACCGGTATGTCGACTATGCGCTGTTTACCGACAACCAGAAATATGCAATAGAAATCAATGGAGAATCGTTTCATCATCCTGTCGTTATTGGTCCAAAAAAATACCGTTCCCAACTGTTCAAACAAAACTCACTGTCAATGGACGGTTTTAAGGTATTTCGCTGGTCATCAAATGGGATGCGGGATCGTGAAAGTATCCTTCAGGAACTCAGGCTCTTTTTAGGCGATCCGTCTCAATTTCATGTCAAACCCCACCTGAGGTTTGACCGTTCAGTTAAAACCATCACATTATATGATCATCAGGAAGATGCACTCAAACTACTCGAATCGGGACGAATAGCCGGGAGGAATACATTTCTCATTGTTTTACCCACAGGAACTGGAAAAACAGTAATTTTCATTAAAGATATTGAAAGATTAAAACGCAAGACGCCCGGTCTTAAAGTTCTTATCCTCGTTCCTTCTCGAAAATTGCGTCAACAAACAATTGAAGAACTAAGAAATATAGTTCCGCAGTATGCCAATGTTATTGGCACAGATGTTTTAAGCTCCGATACAGTGGATATTGTAGTTCAAACGAGCGCGTATCTCCATCGCCATTACTTCAAAATTGGGAAAAACAGATTCGATTACATCGTTATTGATGAGGCTCATCACGCGGCGGCTTCCGGTTTAAGGCGGATATTGGAATACTTTACTCCTTTACACCTTTTGGGAGTAACGGCAACGCCGGAGCGATTTGACCAGCAACAGCTTGAAGAAATATTTGGAGAATATGAATCTCCGTTGTCACTGGAAGAAGCCATCAAAAAAGGACTGGTACCGCCTGTTCGATGTTGTCGTATAGAATCTAATATAGATCTGACAGAAGTCCGTTTTAACGGAAAAGATTATGTAAAGTCAGATCTTCAGAAAACACTTCAAGTTCCATCCCGCGATGATCTGGTTGCAAAAACACTGATGGAGTGTTTTTCCGGTGAATTATCCGACAAACAAGGAGTGGTTTTCTGTGTTGATATAGCCCATGCGAGAAGAATGTCATCATGTCTTTGTGACCGTGGTATACCTGCAATGGCTGTTAGTGGGCAAGACAGATCTGGTGCCGATCGGGCACAGCAAGAATATAAGGATAAAAAAGTTCGGTTTTTATGTGCTTGTGACTTGCTTACAGAAGGTTGGGATGCTCCTCAGACAAGTATTCTGGTTATGGCAAGGCCGACATTCTCAAAGGTTCTCTATACCCAGCAGTTGGGAAGGGGATTAAGAAACTATCCTGATAAAGAATCATTGTATGTGATGGATGTTGTCGATAATTATGGGGCAAAGCTTCATCCCATGTCTCTTCATGCGCTGCTTCGTATTGATAAATATAAACCGTTCGGTTTTCTTATCAAACCGGAATTGGAGATGCCACAAAATGAAATCCAGATTCTTGAAGGTTTATATGAAGAGATTCACAGGATTGAACCGGTGGATATTTTCAATTTTGAGAATATGTATGGTGACTATTTGAATGAAGAGCAGTTGGCGCGAGAGCTCTTTGTATCAACAGGCACTGTCAAAACCTGGCTTAAGAAGGAAAAAATCAAGGCGGATTTTTCACATCCATTTGGACGCAGTACGCTCCATTTTTTCAATCCGGATCAGTTGAAGACTCTTCGTTCCAGCTTGGGATTGTCAAAACATACCCCTGAAACACGGAAGGATGATTTTATGGAGTTTTTGGATAAAAGGGACTATACCTTCTCCTATAAAATCATATTTTTACTGGCTTTTCTGAAGACTCAAAACAAGCGAGGCGAAGCAATTCTACCCGATATACTGGAGTTGTACAAAACGTTTTACCAGCGCCTGCTGGCAAAACACGGGAAAAATGAAAAGCCAAACTGTCCTTACAATAGTGCGGATTTCCTTGATGATTCTTCGGGCCTTCAACGCAACTTGCGGCAGAACCCCTTCGAAAAATTCGAACGGAAGCGCTTTTTCCGTTATTGTAAAGATTTGAATTATATTGGTCTAGACAACATCCTTCGGGAAAAACTCCAGCAAGAGGATTATGAAAAAATAATCTCACAGATGGTCCAGGATTTAAAAGATTATTATTCCAAACAGGATATAGAGATAGTTGAAACAGATTATAGCTTTCTGCTTTTGGATGACGAAACGACTCTATCAATTCAGGAATATGTTTTTGTCGACCACCCTGCTGAAGAAGATAAGTATAAAAATGTTCTCCCCCTGTTTCCTCTCAGGATTGCCGCTGGCTACTTTGATCAATCCGCAATAACGTTGGAACCAGACACTTGGATTGACATGCAGGGATTATCAGCCAGACGTGTTTTCGATGAATCCATGTTTGTGGCTAAGATTCAAGGACGATCGATGGAACCTGATATTAAGGACGGAAGTTACTGCCTTTTTACCAGAAACGTTGGGGGAACTAGAAACGGCAGAATAGTTCTGGCTCAAAAGAGCGATATCGTTGATCAAGACACCGGGGCCAGTTATACAATCAAAAAATACCTGAGTACAAAAATCGCCGACGTTGAAACCGGATGGAAGCACGAAACCATAATATTAAAGCCTGCAAATCCCGATTATGAAGATATTGCGATCCCTTCTGACAACGCAGGAGATTTCGCGATCATTGCCTTTTTTATGGAAGTGCTGCAAAAACTTTGAAAACAATGGATTTGGCATTAAAAAACACTTCTTCTTCAATTTCAGAAAGAAAATACAGAGGGCAATTTATTTCCTTTTATTGGGTGCACCAAAAATTTGCAGGCGGGGTTCCAACAAGCAGAGGAAAAAGTAACAATATTAAATAGATAAGTAGCAATATATTGATAAAAAGGCTTGGCATTGTTGATAACTCACAAAAATCGAAAAAACGCCTATTTGTTAATTCGATTAAGGAGTTATCAACAATGCCAAGCCAGAATAACAACAACTCATCAGAAAAGAAAAACGAAACCAAAGCTCGCGTTGAGGAAATTGCAGAAACTTTACTTTCGCTCCTTCCCAAGGGGGAAGAAGTTAACCTCGACACGATTGAAAATACTCTTACGCCCATTCTTAACGCAATCAGAAAAAGGGCAACAGAGCGACATTTTGAGGAGCAAGAGAGCAGCGAGTACCATTGCCCGGTCTGTCCTTTATCACTAGCAAAGCTACAATAATACTGCATCTCATTGATTTTTCCAGCAGTATCATAGTTCAGACGTTCTCCCCGTTTATATGTCCAGCCCGAACCGCCTTTTCCATGGGCCGCTGCGTTTAAAAGGTTTTCAAACACCCTTTTTCATTGAATTTACTGATAGCATCTTCCACCTTCATTTCCGGTCTCATGAATTTGATATCGGTTCCGGGAAAATAAAGGAAAGGATCGATCCTCTTCAAATGTTGAATAAACTTAATCGAATGGAAGAAATAGACTTCATTTGGGAAAGCTGGCCCGTTTTCATCTTTGAGTTGGTGCCATACTGACAGATGCGGGTTTGAATTTTTCAAAGATCGCGGTTTTTGTCCGTGAAAAGATTTTTATAATACTCTGGAAGCTTTTTTTATCATGGACGGATTAAAGCTTTCTAAATTCATTTTCTCAATGTTGGATTTTCGTATTTCAACCGCAGACTTTTAACTGTTTTTATTGAGATTTTATAACACTTTAGAATAGATTTTGGTAGGAAAACCGATCAAGGTTTTTTCTTGACTAACGTAAATTGAAAGGACTCATTACTTTTATGCTACTTTTTAGAAAGAAAACTATTTGGACTCAGCATTGTCCGGTTAGAAATTTGCATCTGCTCGTAGCTCGTAGGTTGGGCTACTTGTTGCCCAACATTGCTTTCTATTGATGGGCAACGAGTAGCCCATCCTACTTTTTCTAAACAAATAATAGCTAAAGTTAAAGTA
>JAHJTV010000106.1 GCA_018829445.1 bacterium | reverse complement strand
GGTATTGGGAGAACGCGCCATACCCAGAGATAGTTAAGTCAGTATCTCATGTTGCATTTGAGGTTGAAGACATGGAAACTGCTTTAAAAAACCAAAAGATAATAATCGCTCCAAACTCTCCAAGTGAAGGATTAATAGTCGCATTTATTGAAGTAAATGGAGCACCAGTTGAATTAATGCACTATGAGAAGAAATAAATTTCTTTCAATATCACCCAACAAAAGTTTACAGACCGACCGCCATCGCACTTTTGCAGGCGTCTGATTGGTCATCCTTGGCAAAAAATACATTAACACAAAATCCGTGTAGGCGGCGGCTGAAACTCGCGTTCGCTGCAATACTACAATTCCTATAAATAGATTGACAATGTTCACATATTTGTTTACTTTTTATTCATGAAAACCATTGAATTTTACAAAACTCTTACAGGCGCTTGTCCAGTTGAAAAGTTTTTGGACAATTTGTCAGACGCGCAAGTAACTAAAATAACATGGGTACACAAACTAATTCGGGAATTGGATCGAGTACCCAAGAAATATTTCAAAAAACTGATTAACACTGATGATATCTGGGAAGTTAGAATTGATGTTAGCAGTGATACATTTCGAATTCTTGGGTTCATGCATCATAACAATCTTATTGTTCTCACAAATTCCTTTCAAAAAAGAGTCAGAAAACGCCTCCAAGTGAAATCTCACTAGCTGAAAAGCGGAAGAAAGACTATTTGCACCGGAGTACGAGATAATGGACGATTTAGATAGGTATATAAAAAAAAGAAAGAAACAAAGCCCTCAATTTGAGAAAGATTATGATAAGGGGTATGAACAATTTAAGATTGGTATACTCCTAAAACAGGCAAGACTTGAGGCAGGCCTTACTCAAGAGCAAGTCGCGAAAAGACTTCAAACAAAAAAGTCAGCCATATCAAGAATTGAGAATCACGCGGAAGATATTAGATTATCAACATTAGTAAACTACGCACAAGCTGTCGGTAAAAGACTGCAATTCGATATATCATAAAAATCAGCGAACAAGTGCCTACACCAGACCATCCCCGCCGCTCCTTCCTCGCTCTGGGTCTGGCGGGTGATGCAGGTGACGATTTAAAAAAATTTACTCAATATAATCGAGGTCATCCAACTTTGCTTTCTCAAATATTCTCATATTGAGATTTTTGTATTGACTTATATTTGATAGGTCTTTATTCTCAATCTGAGAACAAAGACCAATAATATCCTTTTCAAATTTGTAGATATTGCGAAATGCATATAATCAGTTACAAAAAGATTCGTGATTTTAATCAGATACATTCAAATGCCGAAAATCCATTAAACCACTGGTATAGAATCGCAAAAAACACAGATTTTAACAGTTTTGCTGAAGTAAAGGCATTATTTCCGAGTGCAGACCAAGTTGGAAATTTTGTTGTTTTCAACATCGGTGGCAACAATTTCAGACTTATAGCTTTGTTGAGATACAAGATAAACCGGTTATTTATAAGATCAATATTGACTCACTCAGAATACGATAAAAATGAGTGGAAGGAGGATACATGGTACCAGAATTCAAAAAAGTGACTGAAGTGTGGCCAACAATTTCTACTATTCTTCACTTTCCAGAATCAGAAGAAGATTTCAATCAACTAGTCGAATTAGCTGACTATATTATGGACATTTCAAAAGGAGCAGAAGATCATCCATTAAGTGGCTTGCTAGATATTGTAGGTACAATAATAGAAGAGTACGAAAGAGAACATATTCTGGAACCTGAAGGTGACCCAATAGGTTGCCTAAAAGAGTTAATGAAAGAGCATGGATTAAAACAAAAAGATTTAACAGAGTTGGGCTCACCAGGAGTCATTTCAGAAATTCTTTCAAAAAAGAGAGATTTGAATAAAAGGCAAATAAAAGCACTTTCAAAAAGGTTTGGTTGCAGCCCTACAGTCTTTATATAGACAAAAATCTAACAATCGGAGGAGCGAGGCGCGGAAATGAACATAACCGAGGAGCCGGATGAGGGAAAACTTCATGTCCGGATCTGAGCGGGGGACGTCGAGCAATCGGCGTTCCTACCGCGACAGCCCACAAAAAAGACATTAATACCAAATCCCCTCTTATAATTTGAAAGCATATATGCTAGCATAAAAACAAAAACTTCTTATTTGATAGATTAATGTTAAAAGCCGTAATTGATACTAATGTTATTGTTTCAGCACTAATAAGTAAGGATGGTAGCTACTCAAGGGAGATCATTAAACAAGTATTCGAAAATAAAATTACACCGCTTATGGGAGATGCATTATTTAATGAGCTTTTGGACGTTTGCGGCAGACAAGATATTTTTAAATCGTGCATCTTAACTGAAAAAGAAAGACAAGAGTTCCTTCAAGCATTTATGCTCTGCTGTTCATGGTCCAAGATATATTACAAATGGAGACCTAATCTTCAGGACGAAGCAGATAATCAAATAATTGAATTAACAGTAGCCGGTGGTGCAAATTTTATTATCACAAAAAATATTAAGGACTTAAAAAGCGGGGAACTGCTTTTTGAGAAATTGCAGATTGTAACACCTGATGATTTTATTAAGGAGAAATTATGGGAACAATCACTGTAAGACTGCCAGATGATACACATAAAAGGATTAAAGAACTGGCTGCATCGAGAAATACAAGTATTAATAAGCTTTATGAAGAGTTCACTATAAGGGCATTAACTGAATTTGATTCCGAAAACCGCTTTAAGGTTATGGCAAGCAAAGGTAATAAAAAACGGGGACTTGAGTTATTAAACAAACTTCAACGTCACTATGGTAATAGCTGAGAATTCCGGCTTAACAAAAGTTTAAACCCGACTTTACCCGCCGCTGAAGCTCTGGGCAAAGCGGGTTAAACTGGCGTTGTGCTTAATAGATGAAGATAGTTATTGATCTAATGTATACGCTGATGATATACGTAAATCATGGTTAAACCAAATAAAATACTTGCCAATTGTACTGGATTCGAATGGGATCATGGAAATGATACCAAGAATTGGGATAAACATGACGTTTCAACTAGGGAATGTGAACAATTATTTTTCAACAAGCCCCTAATTGTAAAACGGGATTCAAAACATTCTGGGTTTGAAAATAGATACTATGTACTTGGTAAAACTGACATGAATAGACTTTTGTTTGCGGTGTTTACGGTTCGTAGTGAAAAAATCAGGATTATTTCTGCAAGAGATATGACTGAAAATGAAATAGAGAGGTACAAAAAATGAAAAAGAAAATACCAGAATTCAAAAGTGAGGCAGAAGAACGAAAGTTTTGGCAAAAGCATGATTCTTCAGAATACGTCGATTGGTCGGATGCAGAGAACGTCATTTTACCTAAGTTAAAACCTTCTACTCGAACTATTTCTTTACGGCTTCCTGAGTCAATGATTGATGAGCTGAAGATACTTGCAAACAAACGTGATGTGCCTTATCAGTCTCTTCTAAAAATATTCCTTTCGGAACGGATCAACTCCGAACTGCATCAGTAGCATAAGTCAAAGCACAACAAATGTTTACACCGGACTGCAGTGTGCCATGAACAAAGCAAGAATCCAAAGGGTTTAAGTTTTGATGCTATACAAGAGATGAGGGAGGGCCCCTCGGAATCTGTCTGGTGAGACCGGTTCCAAACCTCCAAATAATCTGAGAAAATGGAACTTCTCTTTCAAATAATGTGAGAAAACAGGGGTGGTTTATGTTCAGGTAATTTGAGAACTAACAATCCTCAAACAGGAACACCGCAGGGTGGTATCATATCTTAGGTGTTGGCAAATATGTATTTACATTATGCCTTGGATTTATGGTTTGAAAAGGTGGTGAAACCTCAGTGTCGAGGTCGAGCTCTCATTTACCGCTTTGCCG
>JAHJTV010000105.1 GCA_018829445.1 bacterium | reverse complement strand
TCTATTGATGGGCAACGAGTAGCCCATCCTACTTTTTTCTAAACAAATAATAGCTAAAGTTAAAGTAATGGCGTCTTTGTACATTCCATTATTTTGAAAGTTTCTCGTTATTGTTGCAATAACCTAACCGGACATTGCTGAAAATTACTTTAAATTGGTGCCCGGAATGCGGGATATAAGACAAAAATCGATCAATCTTTTGCTTTATGCTTGGATTCGACGGAAGATCGATCAGGGAACATGACAGATCAAAAAACAATTGACACCATGTAAATTTGAATATAGACTTCAAATATGCATGGAATAATCAAAAGAAGTATTGCTGACATCATCATAAAGCGATTAAAGACCAATCCGGCAGTTGCACTTCTCGGTGCACGACAAGTTGGAAAATCCACGCTGGCGGAAATGGTGCTTGATTACATTCCAAATTCGGTTTATTTGGATTTGGAACGTCCAGCCGACTTTAATAAACTTAGCGATCCTGAGGCTTTTTTCAATCAGTTTAAGGATTATCTGATTGTTCTGGATGAAATCCAAAGAGTTCCTGAAATATTTTCCGTTCTTAGGGGAGTTATTGATCGAAATAAGAAGAACATGCAGTTTCTGATTCTCGGATCCGCATCAAGGGACTTGATCAAACAGGGCTCAGAATCTTTGGCAGGAAGGCTTTCTTATATTGAAATCACGCCTTTTACTCAACCTGAAATTCCTTCCGTTGATCCAAGAATTCACTGGCTTAGAGGCGGTTACCCCAGGAGTCTCCTGGCAGAGGATGATGAAGCCAGTTGCCAATGGAGGGAAGATTATATCAGAACGTTCCTTGAAAGAGATATTCCGCAACTTGGCTTTCGGATACCGGCTAATTCATTGGGCAGATTCTGGAGAATGCTGGCACATTCCCATGGACAGATACTTAACTCATCGAAACTAGCCGATTCGATGGGTGTCAGCTCCCATACGATTCGAAACCACATAGATTTGTTAGAGCAGACATTTATTGTCCGAGCTTTGCCTTCCTATACAGGAAACATCAAAAAGCGACTCATAAAATCTCCAAAAGTGTATATTAGAGATACTGGGATTCTTCATTCTCTGCTGAATATTGAAACCATGGAGGATCTTTTTGCAAACCCTGTCTATGGAGCATCATTTGAAGGATTTGTAATTGAGAATATTCTGGTGCAACTTCCCCGTTGGCAGGCATCATATTACAGGACATCAAATGGTGCTGAAATTGATCTGATTCTTACAAAAGGTTCTCAAACTTTTGCAGTGGAGATAAAATCATCAACCAGCCCAAAGGTAACAAAAGGCTTTTGGAGTTCAATTGAAGAAATTGCCCCACATCAAGTAGTGATTATTGCGCCGATTGAAGATGAATACCCAATCGCTCAAAATGTTATGGTAAAACCTCTGAAGCACTTCATTGAACAGATAACCTGATTTCCCCGCTATTTCCAGTTTCGGCTTTTTTAAAAAAGGACAAAGGTAATATTGTTATATTTTATTCTCCTTTTATAAGGTGAATCGTGGAATGGTCACGACAATGAGTATTTTAAAAAGGCCACGGGTGCTTTACATGCTTTTCAAGTAACGGAGAATCTTCCGTATGAGAACGTCAACTGCTATCATATCAAGCACCCGGTTAAGGTTCCTGCATTAATATTCCTTTCGCAACTCGTCTTAAGAGCTTTATAAGGTTCACTATAAAAATGTCGGAAGATAATCGCAAATCTGCTGGAGAAGGATCCCTTTGATGAGGACTCGCACTTTCTTCTGATGAAGTGCAAACGAAATCAGGGGGGCCGGTGCGACCGGCATGGTCATTAACTAGTTGGTGAAAATCCAACCATAACCCAGAAAGGAGGGAATGTGTAGGCAAAAGCAATTTCTTGCTGCAAGTATTCGCAATTCAAACCGAAGAAACTTTGGTTTGTTACCCAAAAGTGGGAGTTACTGATAGACCAAAGCCAATGAGGGATCTGAAGGAAGCTCTAGCCAAAATCGCCACCTAAACTCGGTGTGAATCTCTGGAAGGCTTATAAGAGAGGGCGAGATACCCGCATTTATCGAAGCCCAATATCCTTTACGTAACTCTTATGGGTATGGGAGATAGGTGGGCGAGAAAACAGTTAATGATCTTACCCGATGAAGAGGCCGTCTGTACCGGAACCGTTGTAACTACGACAACGAGAGTTCCTAAGCGAAACAGAGATGTGGAGTTATGGGCAGAGGGTTTGCAGATGAAGCCATAGTAGTCGTAAAACTATCAGCCAATGAGGATGCGGTGACGTATCTGAGGATAAAACTAATAGTAAGTTGCAGGGATGCAGGAGGCGAAGGGTGGAACATGATACCGAGTTACCATATTTTAAAACAACTGATGTTGTGAGATCAGCCAAAACGGAGCTTTCTGTGAAGCGGGACGTATTCCTGCCAGGTCGATACAGTTAGTGCAGATCGCTGAAACAACACCACAAATGAAAGTGACATGAGATATGAACAACTGACAACTGACCAACGAAGCCTGTACGACCAGCTTTGCTGTAAGTACGTGTTAGCACAAGGCTTCAAAGCAGTTAAGAAGAACAAAGGTGCTCCGGGAATTGACAACGAGTCCATTGAAACCTTCGAAAGTTGCTTAGACGAGGAGTTGTCCAAACTTTCCTCAGAATTGGAAAGTTGGACATACAAACCAATGCCGGTGCGACGGGTGGATGAGAAACATCCACACTGGTTGAGTCTGGATCATATTGTTAAGGTAACATGATGAGCCGTGTACGGACCCGTACGCACGGTTCTGTGGGCAGTCGGGAGCGTTAGCTCCCACTGACCGGATAATTGGGGCCATTATCCATTATCAGAAACTCAGGGAATCATTGAGAAAAGAATTTGACATTGAACCCAGGGAGGATCTTCAGGACTATTATAAGTCTATAAAATCCAGGAAGATTCTAAATTAACATGGAATGTCGCCTGGGATCAATCCAGGAACAAAAACTCAATAAAAACAGCACTGATTTAAGTGACTGTACAGTGAGCTTTGAATGCAATAAGGCATGGCTGAATAGAAAAGTTAAAAGTAAAGATTTGCCCTGTTTTTTTACTCCCCATATTTTTAAAAAAACCTACCTTCAGGATCTTTAGATCAGTCACCAATTGTTTTTCTCAACCAGTCCAGATAAATATCACATGGTTCTACGCTGTCATTAGGGGTCAAGGGCATCTGCTCGTCGCACAGGCAAAGCAGTCTGCCTTGTTTGATCTTTAACTTGGCAAATACAGACCGAAAACGAGCAATATTAGAAATCATGGATCGTTTAGGACTCTTTGTGAGCTTGATTTCCAGCGGATAGACTGTCATGTTCTCGGTTTCAATGATTAAATCCACTTCAAGCCCGTTGTTTGTTCTCAGGTAAAACAATTTAGGTTGTCTGCCGCAGTTAAAAAAAACCTTCAGGCTTTCCTGCACACAGAGACTCTCAAACAGGGAACCGGCCATGGGACCTTTTATGATATGATCAGGATCTTTTAGCCCCGTTAAATAACATACCAGTCCACAATCGAGAAAATAAAGTTTGGGAGCCTTTGTAATACGCTTCCCAAAGTTGTTATGATAGGGCTGAAGCAGATAAATAATATTGCTGGCCTCCAAGATAGAAATCCATTTTTTTACTGTACTAACGGCAATTCCTACTGATTTTGCCAGGGTGGACATGTTCAAAACCTGCGCGTTTCTGCCGGCTAAGACCTGCATCAATCTTCGAAAATCCCGGAGGCTACCGATATCATAAATCGTACGAATGTCTCGTTCCAGATAGGTTTGGAGATATGACCCATACCATAGTTCCGATTCAATATCAGGATATACAGTCAGCTCCGGGTATGTTCCCCTAATGCAGTTATCGATAAACATTTCAGTCGTGGTCAAGATACGCTTTGTCGGGATGATTCTTTTTTCCCCGGTGGAAAAAGGTTGAAGCTCCAGTAACACAATTCGACCTGCCAATGATTCGGAAAGGTTCCGAATAAGATTGAACTGCTGAGAACCGGTGAGAATAAACCGACCTCTTTTATTCCTGTTTTGATCAATTCTGATTTTTAGATGGGGCATCAAATCGGGGACATGCTGAATTTCATCCAAGATCAAATGATCACCTAAAGAGTCTAAAAACAAGTTCGGATCTTCAATAGCCCGCTCCTGCTGCAGGGGATCATCAAACGTAACGTAAGTAAAATCCGGGAATATCTTTTTTACCAGTGTGGTTTTTCCAGATTGCCTTGCACCTGTCAGGGCAATGGCTGGAAATTGAGACGAAGCTCTTTTTATTAGCGGTTCGATCTCCCTCGGAACATACATAGTTACTCCCGATATTCAGTGTTTTCTTTGAAAAAAATAATAGTAGCTTGATTTTACAATAACCACAATACACATTTATTATATAAAGATAAATATGTATTGTGAGGATCAATTCCTTTAAGCTAACCACTGAAAGCTGACAGCTTAAAACATAAACGGTGTTTATTTGGATTGTTGTGTTCCCGAAAAAATCGGTTAATGCTTTTGGGAACCGGTATCGGGAGACATGCCGTTATTTTAATTTTGGTATGTGTAAATGCGTCGAAAAGAACCTGATTGATCCTTTACTGAGGATCAACCAGGTTCGAATGGACTTAGAAGGGGTATTTTTTGCCTTTGATCACCTTTTCTGCAATCAGGCGTTTTTGGGCAATGGTGTTTTCCATGGGGGCATACGCGAGTTTATCCACATCTGTGATGAGCTTTTCCAAGGCTTCACCGGATTCGGCAAAAGCCAGGACGTTTTTGCTTAAACCAGCCATTTTTAAGATGGCATCGGCACAGTAAGCTTTGACTGCGGCAATATGCAGTTCTGCTTTTTTCTCGCCTTTGGTTTCCATGAATTTTTGAGCGCGGAGTAATCCCGACTCCATGGCAAAAATCTCGATCACCATGTCAGCCAGGAGCTCGATCACTTCCTGGTCTTCCTGCAGGGTTTCCAGCAATTTCTGAGTCACGGTATTGACGGTCAGCAGAAAGAGGTTCTTGCTGTTTTTCAGGATCTGCCCTTGGGTTGCCAGGATTGAACCCTGCTTAAAAACGCTGGTATCATAGGATGCAATGTCTTTCATGGCAGTTCCCACAGATTCCAGCAGTGCCAGTTTTCCCTTCATTGCCATTTTTAAGACATTTCCGGTGATTACCAGTCGGTTGATTTCGTTGGTTCCCTCAAATATGCGGTTGATACGGGAGTCTCGATAGGCACGTTCAGCAGGAAATTCAGAGATATAACCGTTTCCGCCATAGATTTGAACCAGTTCATCCACGACATAGTCCAGGGCTTCACTGCCATATATTTTGGTGATGGCGCATTCCACGCTGTATTCCTCAATGGCTTTGGCTACTTCCTCACCATTCTTCCTGGCTGCTTCGTCAAGAGTGCTCATTTTATCATCAATGGCAGCGGCCAGCCGGTACACGATCGATTCCGTCATGTAGGTCTTGATCGTCATTTGCGCTAGCTTATTGCGAATCATGCCGAAAGAGCTTATTTTTTTTCCAAACTGAACCCGCTCATTGGCATACTTCACAGCCGCGGCTATTGAGTTTTTAGCACCGCCCATGGCGTTCGCACCCAGTTTATACCTTCCAATATTGAGCACATTAAAGGCGATTTTATGTCCTGATCCGACCGTAAACAGGACATTTTCCACGGGAACTTTGCAGTCCTTGAGGATGACGGTTACTGTTGAAGAGCCTTTAATTCCCAGCTTGCTCTCTTCCGGCCCGGTGGAAAACCCTTCAAACCCTTTCTCGATAATGAAGCCGGTAAACTTCTCACCATCAACCTTGGCAAAGACCGTCAGAACATCCGCCCAGGCACCATTGGTAATGAATATTTTTTCCCCGTTTAAGATGTAGTGACTGCCATCTTCAGATAATACCGCGGTTGTGGCGGCATTCATCGCATCCGAACCTGCCCCGGATTCGGTGAGACAATAGGCACCTATCATTTCACCGGTAGCCAGTTTTGGTAGATATTTCTGTTTCTGCTCTTCGGTTCCGAATAGATAGATTGGCAAGCTACCGATACCCGTCTGACAAGAATGGGATACGGCAAATGAATTCGCACCGCCCATTGCTTCGCCAACCAGGCAGGCGCTGATTTTGTCCATTCCTTCTCCGCCATACTCTTCCGGGATATCAGCTGCATTAAGACCTAATTCTCCAGCCATGGAGAACCAGTTCCTGACTTTGGTTTCGTCTTTTTTCTCGATTTCCTCTGCGTTGTCGGCCAGTTCTTTTTTTACAAAATCAAAAGCTGCCTTAAAGACCATTTTCTGTTCATTGGTGAACTCTTCCGGAGCAAACACATCTCCTTGCTTGACATCACTGATCAGAAATTCACCGCCACTGAATATTTTCCTTTCATTCATTTGTAAACCTCGTGTTTGGTTTATTAGCTAAACGATCCAGATTCATTCTGAATCCCATACAATTCACGTTAGCATTTTAAATTATTTTTGGGGAGTTAGATCTTGGGCTCCTGCTTGCATTTTTAAGCCGTGGAAGGCACTCTATTTTCTTGGGGTTGTGCTGCAATTCAATCATGTAGTCCAGCCAGTTCATCTATTTCTCGGTTTTTAACTAAAAAAACTGGCTGGTTTGTTATAGTTTTACTACGCTGATGTACAGATATATTCAATATTAACTTTGCTACTTGAAATAAAATGGGTAAAAAAGGGATTCATTTTTTCCTTATTTTTGTTTTATCAGTGCTGATTCCTCATATTGTAAAAGCCACTGGAGTAGCAGATTTCGCTATCGGTTCAAAATCGAGGATCACTCTTAATCCTGCCGGTGCCGCACTGATTGATCGGGTGCTGTTCAATTTCACGGTGTTCAGTTACGAAGGGGGGAACAGACTGTCTCCCTTTAATAACCAATATAGCGATAATGGCTATACCACCTATCTGCAAACCGCATATCCCCATTACAGCCATTATGACTACGACACTGTTGATTATATAAAATATGACAAGGGAAAAACAGACGGACTTCATGTTGATATTGCCTATCCGGCGTCATATTTTACTGTTGGCTGCAGTCTTGACTACAGGAAAGAGAAATATGAGGACGGTCACTATGTAAGCATTGGAGGCACAGAATACGACGGTCTGGGAGGAGATAGCAAAGCGGAACACAGTCAAAACACTCTCAGCTACTTTTTTGCCATACCATTTCAGAATTTTTCCATTGGTGTCAGGCAAAACCAGAAAGTAACCAAATACCTCTTCACGGATCTGAATGATTTCAGTTTTTCACCTTATGAAGGATTTTGGGCAAGCTCAATTTATGAAATCTATCAAGATGGAGAGATAGAAGGAAAAGCCGAATATAATTTTTATGACTATGGTGTTTTGTGGCATGTAAGCAGTGACACCCCTCTGTTTGATGTCAGTGTGTTTTACAGACCCCCAAGCACCGCAACATTCAGATTTGAGCCCATAAAAATTAATGGGGATAGAAACCACGACACTGGCATAGCCATGGAGGATTTTGAATTTCAGGAACCCGGAATAAACCTGATCGGATTCAGTCTGGCCAACAGGGTAGGAAACCTCCTGGCACAATTCGCACTTGAAGCTGGAAACTATACCAATGTTGAAGAGAGTCTCGATTTCCAGATTAAGGAAGCTAAGAGCGAGAGAGAGCGGGCTTTTGATATCATGGGGTATTTGGTTCGAATGGCTTATCATCCCAACGTCGATCTGGCATATGGCTATAAAAGTCATGAAATCGCCGGCTCTTTGACCGAAGTGACCAGTATCGGTTTGAAATTTCCATTTCCTTTGTATAAGGAACTTATCCTGACCTTAGGAACCAGCCAAACCAAGGTAAGCGACGACCAAGATGAAGTTGTGGCTGAAAACCGCTCCTACACTTTTTCATTCGAAATGAAGATTGGGAAGCCTGTCAGCAAAAAAGCACTGAGATTGGCGCCTAAAACCAAAACACTTCCCCCGGATTTCCCTTAATATCGCCTTTGTGAGGCAGAGTTTTCAGGCTATGCCGCAATTGAAAAGTTTCCGCTTTTTCCCTCTATCATCCCGGAGTTGATCCCATAAGCGCTTATTTAAGCAAATATTACCAAGAGCAAGAATTACGGTAGGGCGGGGTTACATTCCCGCCAGAACCAACTCAAAGGCGGCCATGTAAGGTCGCCCTACCGTTTTTAAAAACTGAATTTTGTACCGATAATATCCTTATTGAAGCGCTTATGGGAGTTGATCCGGGATATGCAACTATTGAACTGTATTTAATATAGATTCCGGTTCCGGACCGGAATGACACATGGCTGAAAAACTCCTTGACAGGCAAAAAAAAATAATCCATGAATGAGACACGTGTCTTACAATAAAACAAGTGTCTTAAATGAGAGAAAAATGAGTACAAAGAATATCCGGGAACAGGAACGTCAAGAGAATCGTGACAAACGATTACAGTTGATATTGGAGGTCGGCAAGAGGCTGTTTGCCGATAGGGGGCTGGCGATGGTTAATATGAAAGAGGTTGCAAAAGAGGCGCAGATCAGTCGGGCGACGCTTTATCGCTATTTTCCGTCAAAGGAGGATCTTGCTTTTGCCATTGAGCGGCATTTTTTCAGAGATGTCCTGCTTCCCGAATATCGAGAACAGATAGCCAAGGCGTCAGGCAACGGCTACCAAAAGGTGGAGTTTCATCTCCGGTTGATTATAGCCTCTTTTTACCGTTATCCGGACTATTATAAATTCACCGGTGCCTTTGATCACTATTTTAATTATCGACAAAAACCGGATGAATTGGCGGAAGCAATGAAGCTGATTTTTAATAAGGATTTTGATGAAGATCCCTTGGTTGGTTTCCTGAGGGAGGGAATTGCAGACGGAAGTATTGAACCGCGATTGGACCCTTATCTAACAGCAAAAACCATCGATCAGACTTTGCTCAGTCTTTGCCAGCGTGTTGCTGCACGCAAGGAAGAGTTGGCACTTGAGCTGGAGATTAAAGATTCTGAACTGATGATAGAAAACCTGGTGTCACTCTTATTAAACGGAATAAGGAGTAACTAGAAGATGACGAAAAAGAGAGATTGGGAAGACCCGGAAGTGTTTGGGATTAATAAAGAACCGGCAAGGAGTTTTTTCTTTCATTTTCCTGATAACCCGGATGACTGGAGGATCAACCTGAATGGTGACTGGAAGTTTTTCTGGGTGCCCAGGCCTTCCGAAAGACCCACCGGTTTTTATAGATCCGATTTTGACGACTCTGCCTGGGACAAGGTCAAAGTACCTGGTGTCTGGCAGTTGCAGGGGTATGACACGCCCTACTATATATCCAGCTCTTATCCGCCTGCCATTGAAACCAGAAAAAACAGAATTCCGGCGATAGATGAGAACGATAATCCGGTTGGCTCTTACCGCATGGAATTTGATTGTCCCGAACACTGGCTGGAGCGGGATATCCATATTCACTTCGGTGCAGTTAAATCGGCTTTTTATTTGTGGATAAACGGTGAAAAAGTGGGGTACAGTCAGGCGTCCATGACACCGGCAGAATTCAGGCTTAACTCCTATATAAAAGCCGGAAAAAACCAGCTTGCGGTTGAGGTCTATCGCTACTCCGATGGCACCTACCTGGAAGATCAGGACATGTGGTTCTTCAGCGGGATCTACCGGGACGTATTTCTGTTTTGCGCGCCGAAAGTTGCAATATGGGATTTTTTTGCGTTGGCGGATCTGGCAGCTGACTATAAAAACGGGATTCTCAGGCTGGGTGTTGACTGTCAGAATTACAGCGTAGCACTGGCTTCGGATCTGAGACTGGTAGCTAAAATAAAGGACTTGAGGGGAATAGATTCACAGTGGAATTTGTTGCTGGAAGAGAAGGTTAAGATTCCAGCGGATGAATCCTTGAAAATAAACCGAGAAGTTACAGTAGAAAACCCCGGAAAATGGAGTGCTGAGACTCCCAATTTGTATGAACTGGAGTTATGTCTGCTCAATGAAAAAAATGAAACTATCGATCAGGTACGGCACAAAATCGGATTCAAAAAAGTTGAGATAGACGATGGACGGTTACTGATCAACGGCTGTCCTGTGTTGCTGAAGGGAGTAAACCGCCATGACTATGATCCCGACCATGGGTGGGCAGTACCCGATTCGGTTTATTTGAAGGATATCCTGATCCTGAAACGGAACAACATCAATTCTGTGCGTACCAGCCATTATCCTGACGACCCCCGGTTTTATGATCTCTGTGATCAATATGGAATCTATGTGATGGATGAGGCCGACGTAGAAACCCATGGTGTTCGCAAACATTTACCGGGAAGCCGCCCGGAGTGGAAAGAGGCTGTTATTGATCGCGGGGTTCGCATGGTTCATCGCGACAAAAACAGAGCCTGCGTATTTATGTGGTCCCTGGGCAATGAAGCCGGGTTTGGGGACAATTTTAAAGCCATGAAAACAGCCATGCTCAAGATCGACAGATCTCGTCCCTTCCATTATGAGGGGGATTACAACCTGGAGATCTCAGATGTTTTTTCAAGAATGTATGGCAGCCCCATGGATTTTGAACGTGTCGGTGAGAAAAAGAATCTGAACGGTTTCATGATCTGGCTGGAAAGCCGGTTCCTGGGGATGGCGGGACCATTAAAAGCCCATGTTTACAAGGATAAGCCGTTTATGCTTTGTGAATATGCTCACTGCATGGAGAACTCACTTGGTAATTTCCAAAAATTCATGGATCTGTTTGAGAAATATCCCCAGTTTATCGGAGGATATATCTGGGACTTTGTGGATCAGACCATCCGTATCAAGGAGAAAGACGGATCGGAAAAATGGCTGTATGGGGGGGATTTTGGTGAAAGCAAAACCAACGGTATTTTTTGCGCCAACGGGATAGTGGCAGCAGATCGCACACCACATCCAGCACTGACTGAAGTAAAAAAGGTCTACCAGAATATAGGTGTTGAAGCCGTTGACCTGGACAAAGGGATCTTCAGGATCAAAAACAAAAACAGCTTTCGCAGCCTGGACTATCTCGATCTGAAATGGGAAATCTCCAGGAACGGTTTTTTGATGCAGGAAGGTGTGTTAAAACCGCCGGACATCGACCCGTCAGGCAGCGTGGAAATGGAAATTCCCTTCGATAGATCCGGCTTTATTAAGGAGGATGAGATCCTCCTGACCATTCGATCTCTTCTTAACAGGGACGAAAAATGGGCGAAAAAAGGATACGAAGTCGCTTTTGACCAGTTTTTGTTGCAGAAAGGCCTGACGCAATTCGAAGAGGCTTCAGAATACCCGGCCCTTAAAACTGAGCATCAACCGGGGAAGATTAGAATATCCTCACAAGGATTCTCCTGCAGCTTTGATAAAAAAACAGGGTGTCTTGAATCTTATAGGGTTGAGGAGGTTGAGTATCTATCCGCCCCGCTTACCCCCAATTTCTTCAGAGCTCCGATTGATAACGACGGGTCTGTTTCCGATGGTTTGCCTGATGGTCTTTTGAAAAAGATTGTTCATATCCTTTTTCCCGACCGATCATGGCAAAAAGCCGGATTGCAGCGCACTGTAAGGTCAATTGATATAAAAGACTCGAAATTGGGTGTTGTTGAGATTATTGTCAATTCTGATCTCAAATATTCCAAAGGAGGACTCAGGTCTGTCTACACCATCCACGGAAACAGAAAAATCGCCGTAATCCATTCCTTTATTCCAAAAAAAGATCTGGTGCGTTTTGGAATGCAGGGGAAAATGCCCGGACGGTTTGATAGAATGTCCTGGTATGGCAGGGGGCCCCAGGAGAACTATATTGATCGTAAAACCGGATCTGCCGTGGGAATATATGAAGGTCAGGTTGCCGATTTTTTCCATCACTATGTACGGCCCCAGGAAAACGGGAATCACACCGATGTTCGCTGGATGGCTTTAAAAGATACTAGTGGAAAAGGGCTGCTGTTTAACCATGGGGGGGAGAAGTTTCTGGAAACCAGCGCCTGGCCCTACAGCCAGGAAGACCTGGACAGCGCGGGCCATATTTACGAGCTAAAACCCGGAGATTCTGTAACCTTCAACGTTGACTACGGGCAGCGTGGAGTAGGGGGTGATCACCCCGGGCTGGCTGCCCTGCATGACGAATTTAAGCTGAAGAAAAATAAAAAATACAGTTATTCGTTCTGGATTGTGCCCATAGGATAGTGTTTTCCTGCCTCCAGGAAGAGAAAAGCCCGGCACACCTGAACTATTTTAAAACGGCTCTATATATTTCCAGATTCTGTTCCCGAAAAACACTGTCGGTGAGAGTGCGCTGGGTTAAAAACTGATCCTCCACTTCAAGGTTATAAGCAGTGGATTCGAGTTTGAATGTTGTTAATCGTTTGGTTTCAATGTTATTGACCAGCATTTCTCTCATCACCCAGATACCATTTATTTTTTCAATGGAGCTGTTGGTAATCCGTTTCACTCTTCTACCCTGCCGATTGTAGAGGATGCTTTTGAGAGAGAGATACCGTTCCTGATCGATCCAATTGATTGATTTACTGTAGTTACTTGTCTTGGCCCGTTTCAGGGTAGGAATCGATTCCACTACCCAACAGGGACGGTTTTGATAGGTCTCTTCCCCCAGGAGTTTATAGGCATAGTCTTCGATGTGCCTTGCTTCCAGATCCTCGTAGGTTATCTCGGTTCCGAAAAAACTGCCGGTTTTTGGTTCATCTTCATTTCCGGAAATAATCCGTTTTACCTTTCCCAAGGCGGAGAAATACATCCACTGATCCGTTTCTTTATCCGGGTCATCCCAATCAAACTGCAAAAACCCGATACCGCGTTCGCTGGCAGGCTCAAGAATGATAATCACACTTTTGGAATCCTTCAGATTTTTACCAAAATCTTTCCGTACCGATTCCATCACTTTAATCCTGGGCGTTTCAACGCATCCCATTTTATTGTCATTAATTGTATATCGGCAGGTTGAGAGTTTTATCATGGAAACCTGGGTAGAGCCATTGTCGCGATCATAGACCTTCTGCATGATCTCCTCGGGTGTTTCAGCCTGGAGTGGATTTACAAAGGAAAATACGAAGATAATAAAGAGAAGACCGATTGTTTGTCTCTGTTTCATGAGAATCCCCCATTCAGGTGTGTTTTATTGTTTAGAGAAAACCTGGTACTCTGGGCCAGGTTAAGTTCAAAGGCTTTGCCATTATCTGTTAATCGTGCTCGTGAACGTGCTCGTAGCCGTAAACGTACTCGGAAAAATGAAAACTCATTTTAAACCAGCATTGTCCGGTTAGAAAATTGCACCTGCTCGTAGGTTGGGCTACTTGTTGCCCAACATTGCTTTCTATTGATGGGCAACGAGTAGCCCATCCTACTTTTTCTAAACAAATAATAGCTAAAGTTAAAGTAATGGCGTCT
>JAHJTV010000104.1 GCA_018829445.1 bacterium | reverse complement strand
CATCATGCCCAGGTTAATGAGGATGTCGTCCACATGGTCTGTTTCTCCCTGGGCCGGGGATTGTTTATGGATCATGTTACCGATGCGGTCATAATTAAATTCAATCCTACCATAAGCACTTCCCCTGGCCATAGTCAGCCGGTTGAGGTCATCATAGCCGAAGGACTGACCGGCGTTTTTAGGATCAGCAGCAGGAATCCCCCGATGATCGGCAATGGTTGAGATATTCCCCACCCCGTCATGACTATAACTCAAACTCTGAATCGTACCGGCAGCTGGATTGGTGGTGATTCAAAAAAGTACTATTTGCTTTTCTCTTTTCCTTCTATTTAAAATGGTCAGGTTAGGTCAAGCATTATTCTCTGATATCAAGAATAATTCTTGAATTCTAAAGTGTTTTCTAAAAAGCTGAAAAACCGTGTTAAACAGTGTATCGCAGTTTATGCATGGACTGCTTTCAACTTGCTTTAGGTTTACAGACCAACTCCTTCCTGCAACAATGACAATCAAAAACAATATTTATTAACAAAAAGATTAATCAGGAAACCATCATGACCGATACTTTAAAACAATATTGGAACCTGAGACTCACAGAGGTTCAAAATGTGTTGGAAGGAAATAATTTCGAAGCTTTTATTGTTGATTCCAAGGATGAAGCTAAAAACTTAGTTCTCAACAGAATTATCCCGGCTTTGAGTCCTAAAAGCATCTCCTGGGGAGGGTCGGTTACTTTTAAGGATACAGGGCTTTACGAAGTTTTAAAAAACAGTCCGCAGTTCAGTATCCTGGATACTTACGAAAAAAACCTGTCTCAGGAAGAGATGCTGGAAAGGCGACGTCAGGCGTTGCTGGTGGATCTTTTTATTACAGGAACCAATGCGGTTACCGATACCGGGAAACTGGTCAATCTGGACATGATCGGCAACCGGGTGGCTGCACTGACCTTTGGACCGAAGAATGTGGTGATTCTGGTGGGGCGCAACAAAATGGTATCCGAAGTGGATGATGCCCTGATGAGAATCAAAAATTTCGCGGCTCCCGCCAACACCGTCAGACTGGGCAAGAAGAATCCCTGCCTGAAATCAGGATATTGCGAGGAGTGCCAGAGTAGGGAACGAATCTGTAACACCTGGACCATACACGAGAAATCGTTCCCCAAAGGTAGGATTAAGGTTGTTTTGATTAATGAGGATCTGGGTCTTTAATTTTTCCAAATGGCCTTTAATCAGGGCCCAGACTGCAACTTTCCAGTCAAAGCACTGTACTTGACCAAAAATATGTCCTCTGAAGTGCCTGTGGCACTGTTTGTTTTACCATCCAAGTTCCCTTCAGATGACCCCGTTACAATGACATCACCCTTGGAATCAATTACGATATCTTCGCCCATTTCATAATGTTCTGTACCTGTCTGGCTCACCCATTGAAGAGATCCTGATGATGTGTACTTTGCTACGAAGATATCGAGACTCCCCAAATTGGTATAGCCGGTGAAAGCACCTGCTGTCCCTCCTGTGACAAACGCGTTCCCACTATTATCCACTGCAACGGCAATAGCATAGTCATATCCATTGCTACAGAGTAATTTTGTCCATTGTCTAACCAAGGAAGAGTTGAATTTTTTAATATATACCTCACTGTCTCCTGTTGCGTCATCACCTTCACAGCTTGCCCCATCCAGTGACCTGTTTGAGGTTTCTCCAACAAAAAAAACGTTCCCCGAACTGTCAACAACAACTCCGACTTTATAATTATAGGTTACATCCCCCGTTACATCTGCTGATAGTGAGTTCAATGAAGAGTCAAATGCAAGTAATCGTGCGTACCCGACTGACCAATCAAACATCCCAATATAAATATTCCCATTTGAATTATTAACGGCAATGCTAGAAGGTTTATCATTTGAATCCTTTGGAGGGAAGAAGCTTACATTGGAATTAAGTAATGAAAGGTTTGTATCATAGACTCTGAGTCCATTCACAATATCAACAATGTAAATCTTATTAGAAGCATCAATAAATATCTTTTTATACTCATCATGATTAACAGCAGATCCTTCATCTACAAGTACAACACGATCTGGTGGTGCATCTTTGCTTCCACTTCCTGTTGAGCTGTATTTGACCAGAAACTGTTGTTTGCCATAACCGTTTACGCTAACTCCCCCAAATGTTGTTGTTGATGAGGTATGTCCAGTTGCATACACATTACCATTACTATCCACCGCAACATCTGTTCCGTTGTCAGAAAGACTACTTCCAGTTGGAGTTCCAATCATTCTTACCCAGGAAGAATCCCCATCGCTTTCAAATTTGGCTACATAAAAATCTGTACCATCTGCCAAGGTTTGGCCTCCCAAAGATGCATCAGAATGCCCGACAGTATGCAAGGTATCACTCGGCCCAATCGCCAAACCATGTGAATGATCTGTTGTCGTATTACCAAACAACACAGTACCATTCCAGGGATTTGGAATAACCACACTCTCCATATCAATCGTTACTGACAAAGCGGTGGTGCCGGAGGTAATAGTAAAAGGATCGGAAAGACCGGCATCATCCCAATACGGCCCATCATTCATAATCTGTTCAAGTGTATAAACACTTGAGTAATCACCTTTGAACAGCTTCATCTCCGTATCGTAGGGCAAAGTCAGTGTTACGGTTTTTGTGGGGATGTCAGCCAGCGCGCTGGCAATGATCTTATCAGCAAAGTTCGTATCCCCCGCAACGACACTCGGGTAAACAGCATGCACAACAGAGGTCACTGCGGTTGAAAACGCCATGGGAACTGACGTCTGACTGTCCCCGGAAGATTGGGTTTGCGATTGGTTCAGTTTGAAGGTTACGGTTGCATATTTCTGCTCCTCTTGCTCCCCACCATTATCAAACTGGCAGGATATAAAAAAACTAAAGCCGATAAAAAGAGCAAAAAATATAATTAGACTTTTCGGTTTCATGGTATCCTCCTTTAAGTCTTCTTAAAAATCCAGCATCGCCTTTTGATAAAGTTACTCCTCAACAATTGTTATGGTGATTTCATCATTAGTATCCGTTCCAGTACCTGTACCTGTATCAGTATCAGTAGTGGTCTGAACCTCACTGACCGTATCCCTGGCTGATTCGATATCTTCCGGCACCAGTTCTTCAATCTCAGGTAAGGTCTCCACGTCCTCTTCTTCTTCTAGATCTTCTGCAGACGGGATATCACCAAATTCTACGCCTTCCCAGGTCTCATCCGTTTCCTGGGTACTGATCTCATCCACAACATCTTGAGGGACCTCAACCGGTGGTGTTGGTGCAGCTCCTTTTACGGTTTTCGAAGCCTGGTTTTGGGTGACATTGACTTCCAACTCAGGCTGGTCAATCGAAGCAAATCCAATGATCCCGGACAGTGTCAAAAGATTGGTTACCAGGCCACTGGCCTGGATCATCATCCCGCTTCCCTTTACGCTGACAATAGCCGTAACGGTTCGGACACTGAACCCTCTTTTGACCTTGTTAATTTTGCTGAAGCTTGGATTAACCTGACAGCGGATCTTGCCGATGGGCATGTACAATTCACTTTTTTCATCTGTTACGGAAGATACTTTAAAGAATGTATTGGAAAACAGCTCAATGGTTTCATTCTTCTCATTGAGGAAAACCCTCACCCGGGTGGACTTTCCGGTTTGAATCTCATCGGTTGCATTGACCGCTACTTCATCCATACCCGCTTTCACAATATGGTCAATGAGGTTGCTTCTGAGTTTAATCATTCCTGTATGCACCACGAGATATCCCACTGGTTCCGCATGCAACGAAAAGAATAGCAGGACACTTCCCAGGCATAATATAAATATTTTTAGATTCTTTTTCATTTTAGCATCCATCTTTGAGTCAATCTTTTTAAAAGATATAAACAACGCTCACAGTTACTAAAGAAGTGGTATACTCAAAACCTTCAATGTTGGACGTTTTCTGCTTTTGTGTAATATCTCCCAGGAAGATAATGCCGCCCAAAACATTCAGCTTATAGCTGCCATTGAAGGTAATTGTAGTCAATAGTGATGTTTCGGTGTCCCCTTTGGCAGGATCATTTTCAGCGTAAGCTGTTTGCCGTGAACTGAGCAAACCTCCCACGGAGGCATTTTTCCCGAGTCCGTATGTGGCTGAAAATCCAAGATGCATGGCGGTGTAGTCTTTGTATTTCCCCTTTGAATCATTTGAATCAACTCCACCTTTAAGATAACCGCTCAGTTGTCCGAATTTTTTTTTCCATTTGACGCCAAAGGCTAGCAGGCCACCATCACCATCATAATCATCCGAGGTTGTCGAGCTGGTTTGATCCTTTAATGTGTATTTGCCACTGAAGATGATGTTTTTATCATCCAGGGCCGTCAGGCCAATTTTTCCACCAATGGAAGTGCCGGTTTCAACATCTGTATCAGATGTTCCCCCCACATTTTTGGTGCCCACATCTGCCCAGCCGAGCTCCACTTCCCAGTCGGAAGAGCTGGATTCACTCAACCAACCAAGACCGATTTGGTTATAAACCAGCTCCTGATCCTCAAAGTCGGAGTTTGAAAACTTCTCTCTCATCAGGACTCCCTTCAACCTGAGTTTGTGGCTGCCAAAGAGTGCCTGTTGATAACTGGGAATGATAGTGTAGGCGTATTTGGAATCGGCCTGTTCATCTGAAGCCGCATTTTCAGCATTGCTGGTAGATGTTAAGGCCAAGATGGCTATAACCTGCCAGGGTTTCTTCTCTTTCGGTTTTTGCGATTCATCTTCTTCGAGCAAGGTCAGGATGAATTCTTTTCTCTCCTCAATGGCTTCCGTTTTCACATAAACAGCAAAGCTATTGTCACCGGGCTGTAGTGAATAAGGGACATCCACTGTTGCCCTGGTGGCAGCCTGAGGAGTTTTAGACTCATCATTAACGCTGAGTTTTACAATGGGAGTAAAAGTACTGATTTCTATCTTCAGTAATCCCTCTGCCGCTGAGACTTCGGTCGGTTGCTCATTATTGTGGGATGTGCTGAAAATGAGTATGTTCTGGGCATTAAGTGAATAATAACCCGACATAATCAAACTGGTTGCCCATACAATTCCAACTTTTTTAAAAGTTGCTCTTTTGCATAAGCTCAATTTTTGCAGTAGTTTACGTGTCATTTTGAATAGTGGGCAATTATTTTTGAAGATCGTTAAAAAAAACAATATTGAGCGTAATTTTACGTTCAATCTTTTTGGGTCGGGGCTATGGTTTCATAATTCATTAAAAATATCAAGCAAAACATCCATTCTCATAAAGATGGAATAGGCGGTTTCGTATAAGATAAACCCGTTTTCAATCGACATTTTTTGCAGCTGATTATCAAAGAAAAACAATTGACATTTTTTTTCAATCCTTAAAAACTCAAGTAGCCCCTGAAATTATAAACCACAAAAAAAATAGCCCAATGGCAGTTTTGCTGTGTGTAGATACTGCCTTCGGAGTAGGTTATGCTGAAAAATGTTATCATAACAGTCACTTTAATCATTCCAATTATCGGATTTTATAGCTGGAGAGCATGGTACACCTCATCTCCTGCGGAGTTTCTTCCCCTTCCGGAAAAATTCCCGACATTTGAAGTCCGTCGTCTTCCAGAGAATCCGATAATTCATAACGAACTTGATCCTGTCTTGGTGAAGGAGACCCGGAAAAACGGGTACATCAATATTAACGGCCCCTGCCTTATCAGAGTTCCGGAGTGGGTTTCCAATCCATTGGGGAAATACTATCTCTATTTCTCCCATCACAGAGGAAGCAATATTCGAATGGCCTATGCAGATGAACTATCCGGTCCCTGGACAATCTATCAACCCGGGGTTCTCGATCTGGAAAATTCATACTTTGTTCTTGAAGCTCCCAGGGTTTCAACTTTTGATACTATACGGGGACTTTTTACCCGATTGTCGTCTACGGAGTTCTGGACACTCCTCAGGGTGAGTCGTGATTTATCTCAAGCAGAAGAGGAACGAATAAAAAAGGGGGAGAAAGGCAGGGGAGTATTGCAGCCCTATATTGCCAATCCTGATGTTTATGTTGATCATAAGGCACAGGAAATCCGAATGTATTTTCACGGACTGCTGGAAGATGCGACCCAGTTTAGCCGGGTAGCTGTATCGACTGATGGTATAAACTTCACCGCACTACCTAAATTGTTAGCAGCACCCTATTTCAGGGTTTTTAAGCTTCGGGGATTATATTACGGAATTGCTGTAACGGGATTGTTATATCGCTCTCCCGATGGACTCCAGGGATTTGAAGTCCGTCCGAAACCGCTGGCCAGTGTCAACATGCGACACGTCAGTTTCTGGTTGAAAGGTGATATACTTTATCTCTTTTGGACCAGGGTGGGTGATGCTCCGGAAAAAATATTATGCAGCAAGGTGAATATGTTTTCCAATGATTGGAGCCATTGGAAAATGACAGAACCTGTCGAAATACTTCGCCCCGAACTTGCCTGGGAAGGCGCGGGAGGGTCGATTGAACCGTCTTTGCGCGGCGAAGCCACCAAACCCGTAAACCAGCTACGAGATCCCTATATTTTTCATGATGAAGACAACACATACTTGCTGTACAGTGCTTCAGGAGAGCAATCCATCGGAATTGCGGAACTTTCAATGATAAATTGATTTCTCTTGTTTCAGCTGTTTTGGTTTCACCAACTTGAATCGCTACATCGTCTGAATTCTTGAACAGGAATCGAGTTAACGATATTGTGTGCTGCAGACCTTTTTGATTGTCTGTCGCAGCCAGTTATGCCCGGGATCCTTTTGATGCCTGTCATGCCAGTATTGGAAAAATTCGAGTTCTTCCAGCTCAATTGGCAAGGGAAGTGCCTTGATCGGCAACCAAGGCAGATATTCATTTGCCACCAGCCTGGCAATGTTGGCCAGGTAATCAGAGCGGCTTACCAGTTGCGGAATGGTTACTTCATTTTCCACTGTCAATCGAGTCTTTCGTTTATATCCCATCTCCTTAAGGCGGCGATCAATCCTGGCCTGCTTAATATCTGATATGGATAACCCGATAAATTCGGCTTGCAGATATTGCTCCAACGTGAGTTCCTCCTTAATGGTCGGATGATCCCGCCGGAAAATGCAGACTTCATTATCTTTGAACAGGTATTGCTGAAAAATACTACTGCCAAAGTCCTGCCGGATACCGATGACCATGTCCAGCTTCCCGTCTTCAAGTGCCGTTTTCCGTCCTTCAATACTCATATGAAAAGTACGGATATTTACATTTGGAGCAGATTCATTGAGGGTTTGAATCAGACGAGGCAAAACGACGATCATGGGATAATCCTGCATACCGATGTAGAAGGTCCTGGTTGAACGATAAGGATCGAATGAACCCCGATCCTCTAATGTGCGCTCGGTCAGTTCCAGCACCTTCTTGATGTTTTCCTTGAGTTCTTCGGTCAGGGGAGTTGGTTCCATTTGGTAACCGTGTCTGACAAACAATGGGTCATCGAAAGCATTACGGAGTCGATTAAGAGCGTGGCTGATTGCAGGTTGGGAAAGATTCAATCGCTGCCCGGCGCGAGTCAGGTTTTTCTCTTTATAGATTGCATCAAACACAACCAGAAGATTGAGATCAAAATCGGCTAAATTCATGTCGTTTATTCTATGAATAAGAAATATTGATTAGTTATTCGCGCAAGCTTTCTGTTATACTCCAGGTACAGTCAGAAAAGGTACTACCACTTAGATATTGAACATGACGCGAATAGCCGGAAACCATTGAAGATATGTCCGGGTCAAAATCGATTATTTCGCATTGATAATGAATATGCAACGACAAAGCCGGTGGAATTTTGTACTCGGGATGAAATTGATAACAAAGTATTCCTGCCCGTATAATCGGCCGGTCGTTTACAAGAATTAAAATAATACAGCACATTATTGTTCGCATTCCCGTTGCTTTCAGCAATTCACTTAAAAATGGAGGATATTATGAAACAATCAGAATATATTGAATTGGAAAACCGTTTTGGTGCTCACAATTACAAACCCTTGGATGTTGTGTTAAGCAAGGGAGAGGGTGTCTGGGTTTGGGATGTTGACGGCAATAAGTATCTGGATTGTTTATCAGCATATTCTGCGGTCAACCAGGGGCATTGCCATCCGAAAATCCGGGAAGCGATGATTGAACAGGCGAACAAACTGACCCTGACTTCCCGAGCTTTCCGCAACGATCAACTGGCTCCGCTTTATCAGGAGATCTGTGAATTAACCAATTCTCACAAAGTGCTCCCCATGAATAGCGGAGCTGAAGCTGTGGAAAGTGTCATTAAAACAGTCCGGAAATGGGGCTATCAGGTAAAAGGAGTGCCGGTTGATCAAGCGGAGATCATCGTCTGTGAAGATAACTTTCATGGCAGGACCATAACAATTGTTGGCTTCAGTACTGATCCTACCTCACGGACAGGGTTTGGTCCATTTACACCCGGATTTAAGATAATCCCCTTCGGAGATGCGGAAGCTTTGGAGAAAGCGATTACCCCTAACACAGTCGGATTCCTGGTAGAACCGATTCAGGGGGAAGCCGGTGTTAAGATCCCCGCTTCCGGATACCTAAGATCCTGCAAAGCCATCTGCGAAAAGCACAATATTATGCTGATTCTGGATGAGATTCAGACCGGACTGGGGCGAACAGGAAAACTTCTGGCTGAAGAACATGACGGTATTGAAGCGGACCTGACCCTGGTGGGAAAGGCCCTATCCGGTGGATATTACCCGGTCTCGGCTGTTCTTTCCAATACTGAGGTAATGGATGTGCTGCAACCTGGAGAACACGGGAGCACATTCGGCGGGAATCCACTCGCTTGTGCCATTGCCCGCGCAGCCTTGAAAGTTCTGGTTGAGGAAGGTATGGTAGAAAATGCTGAAAAAATGGGGAATTATTTTCTGGATCTGCTGAAACAGATTAAGAATCCATTGAT
The DNA here is from genome assembly GCA_018829445.1 of bacterium. Classification (GTDB taxonomy): domain Bacteria; phylum SAR324; class SAR324; order XYD2-FULL-50-16; family XYD2-FULL-50-16; genus JAHJTV01. The sequence continues at coordinate 376 of JAHJTV010000104.1, read as the reverse complement.
TAAAGACGTTCGGGGAAAAGGATTGATGATTGGCGTCGAGTTTAAAGCGGAAGCCGGTGGAGCTCGGCAATATTGCGAAAAACTGAGAGAACGGGGGTTATTGTGTAAGGAAACCCATGATAATATCATCCGCTTTGCCCCTCCCCTGGTTATCACTAAAGATATTGTGGACTGGGCCGTTGAAAGGATTCAAGCCGTTATCGGATAAATAGAACAACCATGAAGTATATAAAGGCAGCATTGTCCGGTTAGAAATTTGCATCTGCTCGTAGGTTGGGCTACTTGTTGCCCAACATTGCTTTCTATTGATGGGCAACAAGTAGCCCATCCTACTTTTTCTAAACAAGAAATAGCTAAAGTTAAAGTAATGGCGTCT
>JAHJTV010000015.1 GCA_018829445.1 bacterium | reverse complement strand
CACCTGCTCGTAGGTTGGGCTACTTGTTGCCCAACATTGCTTTCTATTGATGGGCAACGAGTAGCCCATCCTACTTTTTCTAAACAAATAATAGCTAAAGTTAAAGTAATGGCGTCTTTGTACATTCCATTGTTTTGAAAGCCGTTTCTCGTTATTGTTGCAATAACCTAACCGGACATTGCTGTATTTTATTCTACTTTAACTCATGTCTAAACCATGAGAAGCGATCCTGCCAATTGTTATAGAGAAAACTTGATCTAAGCCTAAGAGCAATAGCTCCATGACGTCAACCAGTTAATCCTTTCATTTAAAAGCCCGACGAGAATTACCTGTCGGAGTGCAACATTGTGAGTCCAATTACATCATTTCGAATTTATTTTTCAGTTTAAAAAAATGAGACTAATTTGGAATTTGGTTTTATTGAACCAACTGATGTTGCATCATTTCTAAAATATACTTGGCGTATCTGAATAAATTCGATAAGGTTTTTGGTTGCAACTATTTTTGCTTTGACAATTATTCGCAAACCGAGAATCCAATGGTTAAAATTATCCAATCCTTCTTGGTTTTTACTATTCTCACGTTAATCGGTGATCTACGATTTGATAGGATTATCTTGCGGAAATTTATATCTGATGCCGTGATATGGCAATATAGTTCAAGATGGGATAGGTTACTTTTTTTTGTCTATAGTCAAGTTTTTTCTGGAATCCTGACAGGATGTTTCGCCGTAAAGAGAAATGAACGCTTTTAACGAATAAAACAGCCAATGGATGGGATCAGAGATACTGCTTAGCTGGCTCAACCTCAAGATGCAAATCCGCCTTCTGGAGAAGTAAAGCACACTGCGACGGTTCCTAAACTTGAATGTCACTTGAACAATAAAACGTATTAAGTATCCAGTTTGCCCCTTCGTAAAGGAAGAAACAATTTTTATATTAGGTTTTCGGTATATTAAATCTGTTATAATTGTATCAAATCAACGAAATAACCGGATACTTAACGTCTTAAACGAAATTGCAGGATTCTAACTTGCCTTAATTCTGGACTTGACGAAATCTCCCCAGACACCGGGTTCTGTTCCACTTGTTACTTTCAAAGTGGTAACTGTCCCTCCCCTGCTAAAGAATCTCCTTTTTTCCTCTTCAATGTCTGTTAAACTTGGTTTAAAATCCCCTTTTAGAGATCGAAGTTGTTCTCTTCGCTGATGATGAATACTGAATGCATCACTTCTGGTATTTCTTTGGATCATTTTACTCTCCTTTGATAACTCACACCGAAAACCTTTCATATTTCTTAATGCAGAGTCGATCAGCAGTTGTACGTGATTTAGGAAAACACGAACGCAATATAGAGAAGAATGCCCAATTACTGGTCTGTGCACTTTACCATGGGTCATTCATTCTGGTCCTTCGGTCTAGACCGATCCAAGAGATATTTTCTATATAAAGCATTACAAGGCAAAAAGTACATAAAAAAAAACATTTTTTTAAAAAAAAGATATGGCAGTTATATAATCCAACCATAATTTCAGTTAGTTAAGCAATATTCAATGATAAAATTGAGAGGCAAAAACCATAATAAAATTCCAGCTTATTCCATAAGGTTCCTATTTCAGGCTCCGAATGATTGAAATAATTCTGGCAGAGGTGCAACAGAAATAGTGGGATTGTTTTTGTGCTTAGGTATCGGATTTTTCCAAAGCTTCACGATAATCGAGAGGCGTATTGATATTACTGATGATGTGAGACTGAGTTTGTGGGGGTGAGACATGGATTACTTTTCTATCGTCCAATAATGCCAGGCAACTGCTTTTCCCTGACTTTACCAGGGATGTTGCATCCAATAATATAGTGGCACGATAAATGGCGATGAGTGGATTTAAATGATTACCGTCTTTAGAGCATACAATCTGTGCAAACCGGGATTTAACAAGATCCTGTTGCATTTGATACAACCATTCCCAAGTCAAATGAGGTAAATCGCAACTCAAAACAAACACATATTCCATCTCTTTATTTATATAAGGAATGGCATCGGCGATTCCCTGTAAAGGACCTCTTTCCGGAAGATGATCCCTGCCGTATTTAATTGCAGGTCTATTATCGCTGACAATAACCGGGATCTTTTGAGTTTGGGAAAGCATGATGACTATCTCCCCTGCAAGGGGGGATACGGAACTGATAACCCGTTCCAGAAGTGTCCTTCCTCCAATTTCAAGGAGTGATTTATCCTGCCCCATTCTGGATGATTTTCCACCTGCCAGGATTACGGCAGCGGTCTTTGTCTTCAACTCAAGATCGGGACTTTTCATTGGAAAGAATCAGTTTTTTGGTCAATTTGAAACAAAGGGTTGGAGAGTTGAGTTGTCAATAAGCCGGGTTCTGTCTCTCAGGAAACCCAAGAGTGTAATCATTTATCTAGGCATTCAGTTACCTGAATGCTCTTGCATCCTACCCGGTAGCTAAGCGAGCAACCCATAGCGCTACCCTATTTGGACTTGCATCAGATGGGGTTTACCTTGCCAGAAATGTCGCCATTTCTGCGGTGGGCTCTTACATTAAAGAGTTGCCTCTCCCACCTTTTCACCCTTACCTGTGTCTGGCAGAGCCAAACCATCGGCGGTAGTTTTCTGTGGCACTTTCCATGGAGTTACCTCCTCTGGCCGTTAGCCAGCATCCTGCTCTGTGATGCCCGGACTTTCCTCTGACAAATAAATTTGCCAGCGATTACATTTTTAACTCAACTCCTGAATTGATCATACCAGCGATACCTGTTTTGAGCAAACACCATTCTGAAATTTTTAGCACCTTATGAATTATTTCCTGCGTTTTTTGGGCATAAAATAATTCATAAGATACTTATCCAGTTTATCCGGGTTAGCGATTAGCTGTTTGCGAATAACAGTTTGCTTATGAGGAAAACATCCAAATATCGGAAGAATGTTACAATACAAGGGTTTTGATAAAATCAAGCAGTTGATTGAGGTTCTGACAGTGGCGTACCTGATTGCAGTATTTCTCGTAAGTTTTCATGCGACTATCACCCGTATACCAGAATATACCTGATTCCGGATTAAGCCAGACGACTCGACGACATTTGTCCCTGATCTCACTAAGAATCTCCTCTTCAGGATTGGTATAGTTGGTTCTTCCATCCCCGATTATGATCAGGGTGGTTTTTTTGTTCAGAATCTCCATGTACTCTTTTTTAAACTGCCTGAAGGTTCTGCCATAATCGGTTGAGGCTTCATAGTTGATATCCGCCTCCTTTAGTGCCTTGTCGATGGCCTTGTTAATTTCATATTTCTCAAAGGTTCCGGTTACTTCCGCCATTTCTGAAACAAAAACAAAACTCCTGACTTGAAGGAAACAATCCTGTAATGAATAGAGCATATTGAGCATAAATTTAGCGGCTGACCACACCGATCCGGAGACATCACAAAGGGTTACGATTTTTCCCTTTCGCTTCGGTTTATTCTTAAAAACCAGCTCCATGGGGATTCCCTGGTATTTTGAAGCCGTTCTCAATGTTTTTTTGATATCAAGAATGCCCCTATTTTGCTTTGCATACCGTCTTTGGACCGTATCCTTGAGTTTTCTTACCAGCTGCTCGATAACCTCTCTCATCTCCTCAATCTCCTTACGAGTTAGGGAGAAGAAAGATTTTTCACCCAATTCGCCCATATACTGCTCATAAGAGGTCCCTTTTGCAAACTCATCCATGTGTTCTTCAGGATCTTCTCTCAACATCCTCCGGGCATTTTCCAGTCGATCCTTGAAATGGGAGTCCATCGCTTTCCTGTTTTCCCAGCTGATGGTAGATCGATTGTTGGCCATAAAACGTTCGATGGCCGTGCTGATGGCATTAATCTGAGACATGATCTCCAATCGCCTGACGAGCGGAGCAAAACTTGAGTTGATTCCCTGGCTGGTATCGATTTCCTGAGTTTTTATTTTTCTGATCTCTTCCAGGTAACGCAACGGATTTCCGCTCAAGAAGTCAATAATGGCCGGAAAAGCCTCATCACCTGCAAGATTTTCCTGTACGTCATTCAAAAGCTGATTCATGACCGATGCTAACGCGTCTGAATGAGGAATACTGGTGTCACTGCGCAGTTCATGAAAGAAAAGGTGATAAAGGTGATCGAATTTTGCCTGTTCTCTTCGACTTTTGGCAAAATTTGCTCTAAGAACATCTCTGAACACACTCTCATCAACGATATCAATGTGTTCGATCTGCTGACAGCAGTCCAACACCTCTGCGGAGGATACTCTCAAGCCGGCAGCCCGGGAGCAGGCAACAAATTTAAGGATTACGTTGATCATCTTAATCCGGAATTCTGGGAAATCTCATTAATATTTTGTCTTACCAGATCAGCATCGGATCGATACTTACAAATCATATTCAACGTATCGATAATAATCTCGGATGACAGTTCATTGACCTGCAGTGAAATGAGTGATTGCACCCAGTCCAGGGTTTCCGAGGTACACGGTTTTTTCTTCAGATCCAGTTTTCTGATCTCATGGATGGAATTGATAACCTGTTGAGCCAGGCGGGCATCAATACCGGGAATTTTTGATTTTACAATTTTTAATTCCAGATCCGTATCCGGATAATCGATATAAAGGTGAATACACCGTCGTTTTAAGGCATCACTCATATCCCGGTAATTATTTGATGTTAAAATAACATACGGGATTTTTACTGCTTTTTTCGTGCCGATTTCCGGTATGGTGACCTGAAAATCACTGAGTATTTCCAAAAGAAATGCCTCAAATTCCGGATCTGATTTATCTACTTCATCAATCAGCAACACCACCGGTTCTTCCGAACTAATCGCCTGCAGAAGAGGTCTTGGCTGGATAAAACGCTCCGAGAAAAAAGCATCCTCCTGATCAGCAATTTTGTCCACCGCTTCGCTAAGATTATTGGCTCCTGCAATCACATCATCAATCTTATCTTTAACCATCTGCGTATACAGCAGTTGCTTGGCATATTCCCACTCATACAAAGCCCTAGCTTCATCCAGGCCTTCATAACATTGCAGCCTGATCAGTTCTCTGCCCAGACTGCGGGCAATTGCCTTGGAGAGCTCCGTTTTCCCTACACCGGCAGGTCCTTCCACTAAAATCGGTTTTTGGGTTTCACCGGCTAGAAAAGCTACCGTGGAAACCGTCTTGGAGCAGATATAACCATTGGATTCAAGCCTTTGTTTGGCATCCTCAATATTCTTAAAAATCATTTTTATCTCTTATAGTATCGGTGTTGTATTATTTTGGGTAATTGAAGGCGGTTGCAGTCAGTTCATCTTGCCTGGAAATTATTCCACGCTTTCTCCAGCCTCTTATGTCTTGCTTTTTCAGCAATGGTAAAAATCTGTCTGTCCCTTATCCAGGCTGCTTTGAAATCCCGGGGCGTTTTATCCAGTTCGCTGTCTAACCCATCAGTCAAACGATCCATCTGTTTTTGAAATCCGGCAAAGGCAATATGGGTTTCAAACTGTTCAGGGGAAGCTTCTGCTAAACCCTGGGCCAATAATATAAGCGAGATTAGCTTCTCCTTTATGGAAGCCTCCCAGGAGAATAGACAAGCCGTTCTGTAAAGAAAACCGAGCACCGAACTGGATACATGAACATCTTCGAGATAGCGAAAAGGTTTGATATAATTAAGATAGCCGTCCCCCTCCAATATCTGTTGATCTTCTACCATAACGTTTTCAAAAGCGACTGAACCATGGCTGATCTCCGGTATGAACGGCAATGTCTCCATGGGATTAATGACGACTCCCTCCAGATTGCTCTTTAATTTTACCAAGCGGATATCATTCCTGCCATTTTCATCAAACCCCAAAGATGCCGCAACGAAAATCGTGTCTGCTTCGGTGGCCCCGGTAATAAACTTTTTGTTCCCGTTTAAAACCCAGTTATTCTGTTTTCCGTTTGAGGATTCTGTCCGCTCCAAATTGGTTCTAATGAACTTCGGGTGATTTCCACCTTCTTCGCTGATGCAGAATGCCGCCATACAGGTTGGGGACATCAGCGGAAACAGCCTCTGTAAGGCTGCTCTAAAACCCGTCAAAAATGCATATGCCGTCCTGTCTGCCAGAAAACCTCCAACCACGGCTCTTTGGAAGGGTCTTGTCCATTTTTCGCCCAGATCATTTAAGATCGTCTTCCATTGTTTGAGTGACTCAACCGGTTTTGAGTCGATTGATACTCCTTCTGTTAACAACCAATTAATCAGATTCAAATCCGTTTGATTCATTTTTATGACCTGTTTGTGGTTCGCTGGTTATCGGCTTTTTCTATTGACAATGTTCCGCAGTAACGCGGAAAGAAAAAATGTTGCGTGTCCTGTCACACTAGTTTTTAGGAATTGTTTCCGCGTCAAACTTGGTGAAAAAACGATCCAAAACCCTCTTGAAAATGTCCATCTCCTCCTCCGAAAATCCCTCCTTTATCTGCTCGTTTACTCTCCGTATAATCACTTTTGCCCTGTTTATCTCATCAAATCCCTGGGGTGTAATCGAAATCAAAAAAGTCCTGCGATCATCCGGATTGATCTTTCGCTCGGCAAAACCGGATTTTTCCAATCGATCTACCAAACCTGTGATGGCAGAATTATCTATTGATAGTTCTTTGCTGAGCTCAGTCATGGTATGGGAACGACGTTTTAATAAAAACAGAATCCCGGATTGAACTGCTGTAATCTTTATATTTTGAGAAAGAAGAGACTTCTTCAGAAAAGCCTCCAGTTTGTGTTGGGCTTTCGAGAGAAAAAACAGAAGTCTATCATCATTTTGCATGGGGTATACTCGTTTGATTGGTTTATTATTGATGCTTCAATATTTGACATATCAACTAATTTTTGTCAATGAGACTTTTAAGAAGAAGTAAGTTATTGGCCCATAAACCGGGACAATTCACATTAACAAGTCTATGATATTGACAAAACAATTCAGTTCTCTTAGGGGTGTGCTAATAAAAATACTGAATGATCTTATTAACACTGTCTATTTATTGAAAAAAATACAGGGAGAGTCAAATGTCACTTGTAGATGATGTTATCCGGAAAACCGATGCTGTTTTTCAAAAAGCCCATGGGGATAATAGGGATGTTCTTTTTGAGTTCGAAGTGTACCAGTTGCTTGACCATATTGGATTGGAAACCCCCCGTTATGCTTACGTGGAATCTGCTGATCAAATAGATGAGAAAATACTTGCCCGGTTTAAAGACAGTCTAATCATCAAAATCGTATCGCGGGATATTTCCCACAAAAAAAAGCTGGGTGGTGTCAGGCGTGTCAAATACCTTGACCCCCTGTTTATCCAATTTGTGATCAGTCAAATGGAGCAGGAGGTATTATCTCACTTTGACGGGGTATCAAAACCAAAAATAGCTGGTTTTCTGCTGGTGGAGTTTGTGCCCCATACGCAAGCCCTTGGATATGAAGTGTTGATCGGAGCAAAGGAAGATGATGCTTTCGGTCCCGTGTTAACATTGAGCAAGGGCGGAGACGATGCCGAATTTTTTGCGAAACACTTTGATCCAGCCAATCTGTTTCTACCTCCTTTGGAGGAGGTAGATGCACGGAAAATGGTTGAAACATTAAATATCAGACACAAATTCGAAGAAATCGGTCACCCGGAATATCTCAATCACTTTACAAAGGCTGTGCATGCTGTCAGCCAACTGGCTGAGCATTATTCCTTTGTTTCAAAAAACAAGCCTAACTATATCATTAAAAACCTTGATATTAACCCTTTTGTAATCACCGAGAGTGACAAGTTTGTTGCGATAGACGGGTATGCCGAGTTTATCCGCACTTCAGACCGCTCTCTGCCCATTAGCAGAGTTAATGATAAAAACCTGGAAGGTTTTTTTAATCCCCGGGGAATTGCTGTTTTAGGAGTTTCATCTGATTTGGATCGTTACAGTCTGGGGCGGGACATTGCCCATCTCTTACACGATATGGAACGTGACGATCTCTATTTAATTAATCCCAAGGGCGGATCAGTGACGTTTGAAGGAAAAACATATCCCTTTTATCCAAGCCTGAAGGATGTAAACAAACCCATGGATTTAGTCGTCTATGCAGCCCCCGCAAAATTCATCGAATCCTTTATCAAAGAACTGAATATTTCACCTCCCAAAGCGGTGATACTGATTCCCGGAATCTCTCCGGAGATCAATTATGATGAATTTATTCAACGCATTAATCAGGTCAAACCCAAAGATACCCGAATAATCGGACCAAATTGCATGGGAGTATTCCGGGCCCCGGAAAAAGATCGTAAAGGCGTCAACACTCTGTTTATGGAACAGGAACGCTTGGAGATCGGACATTCACAGTTCAGTAATACACTATTGTTGACTCAAAGCGGTGCTTTTTCAGTAACTGCCCTGGATCGGTTTCAGCACTCCAAGATATTTAAAGCCATTGTCAGTTTTGGAAATCAGTATGACGTTAAGGTAACCGACCTGATTGAGTTCTATTCAAAAAGGGAAAGTATCAGTGTCATTGCCTTATACCTTGAGGGGTTATATCCGGGAGAGGGAAGGCAGTTCTTCGAGTTGGGATTAAAAACCGAAAAACCGATTATCATTTATAAATCAGGAAAAACAAATGCCGGCGCAAAAGCCGCCGCTTCTCATACAGCCGCCATGTCAGGTAGCTATGAAGTATTTAAAGCAGCCTGCCGACAGGCTGGTATTATTCTGGTTGAGAATATCGAAGAGCACTATGACATCGTCCAGACCTTTTCACTGCTTCACAACAAGATCCCTCGCAGTAACCGGGTTGCCGGTGTTGTCAATGCCGGCTTTGAATCGACGGTTGGAGCCGACGAGTTAAAAAATCTAACCCAGGCGCAGCTTGGTTCGGATACAATAGAAAAACTTAACCGGATTAATAAATTCGGCCTGGTTGATACCAAGAGTCCTTTCCTTGATATTTCTCCCATGGCTGACGACAAGATGTATGCCGATTTTGTGGAGGTGGTCATCAACGATGAAAATGTGGATTGCGTTTTTGTAGCCATAGTTCCGCATCCCATTTCCCTGAAAACAACCCCGCAAACCTGTCATGATGCCGATGGTCTTGCAAACCGTCTGGTTGGGTTGAGTAAAACCTATTCAAAACCGATGGTAATATCGGTTAATGCCGGACAGTATTATCAGGATTTTGTCGGGATTCTTGAAAAAAATGGATTGCCTGTTTTTACCGATATCCGATCCGCCATAAAATCATTGGATAAATTTGTCAGTTATTATACCTCATCCAAGTCCTAATAGTATGGCTTATGGGCTTTTGGGGCAGGGCGCATTTGGTCTGCGTTACAAACCATTGACCGGATTGGATTCATGGGGCGAACCTGATCTTCGGTTAAGCCCAATGTTATATGAGGCAAGCTTTTATCCTATTGAACTCTGAAGGAGTTCCATCAGCTCTTTTGGCCATAGAACAAATTTACCCTGGCTTTTGGGGAATAAAACACCACAGAGCAATATGATAGATTTTTTTACAAATCCCGATTTTTTCGTCATTCGCGTATCAACCCGCAAGGAGTGCAAAGAGATAGAGCTTCTGTTGTTGGCACGTTCCGTACCCTTCACTCTTCAGAACGAGTATTGGCAAAAGCTGTTTTATATTCCTGTCCGTTTTGAAGGGTTGGCAAAGACAGAAGTCCAGGCATTCTTTGAAGAAAATGAAAACTGGCCACCCATTCAGGAAAAAAGTAACCACTATACCTTTCGTTTTTCATTTCTAACTGTTTGGATCGGTGTCTGCCTGGCATTTTTCCACTGGAATGTCACCAGAATAGACACTTTCACAAAATGGTACGAACTGGGAAAATTTACAGCTGATGGTGTTCTGGAAGGAGACTGGTGGAGGATCTTTACAGCCATGACGCTTCATGTGGACGATGCCCATCTTTTGAGCAATCTCGCCGGACTCATTGTTTTTGTTAGTGGTGTCAACTATTTTGTTGGTCCGGGATTCTCCTGGTTTCTTATACTGCTTTCTTCTGCCCTGGGAAATTATTTCAATGCCCTGTTTTATCAAACCGGTCATCCGTCAGTCGGAGCTTCAACAGCAGTGTTCAGCGCTGTTGGTTTGATGGGGGTTTTTGGTATTCGCAATTATTATCACCAACGACAATTTAAGGGACGCTATTTTGTTCCTTTCCTGGCGGGGTTTGGTATCTTTGCCATGTTGGGAACCAGTCCACAGACTGATGTGACTGCACATCTGTTTGGTTTTTTTGCCGGCAGCCTGCTTGGCCTGATCGTTTTACCATTCATCGGTTCAAAGCTTATAATCAACAGAAGCAGTCAGGTATTATTCTTCCTCCTGTTCTGCCTGTTGCTATACTTTGCCTGGTACCTTCCAATCCACTCTGGCTAGCAGGTTTGTATCTCTGAATCTGTATGAACTCACAGCCATTGACTGAAAAACCATCAAACAAACCCTTTTTGTATTAAAACAATACCGGAGTATTTACAAGTCTTTCTGGAAATATTCAACAAGGGATTTTACATTGATTGAATTTCATCGTAAAGCAAGGTATACTTAAACCATCTCTTTTGTGGATGGAACAACGAAATAATGGTTCAACCTGGAGGGAACAATGCAAAAAAGAAACATACCTAAAAGTCTGCTCTCTTTAACTTCGGAGCAAATCGGGGAGTCATTGTCCAAGGGATTTTGGGGATTTCTGGATTCAAGCAAGAAGTTATATCGTGAAGATTTGAGCATTGATATCAATCTCATCAACCGTAGTAGCATTGAGGACAGAGTGCCGAAAAAAGTAGTCAAACACACTCTTCGGAAATACAGTCTCGCTGATTCCGGTGACCGCCCCGATATTAAAAGAAAAGGTCATGTCCCAATCCGATCCCAGACGGGGCATGACCATGATCGCGGCCATCAAAAGAGCTGACATCCAAATGGTAAGGGAGTCAAAAAAAACTGAATTCTTATCCAGGGATACTTTGATGCCTTTGGCGTATCCTTGGAGCAAGTAATTATCCTGCTAAAAGAGATAGATAGGGTACTATAACAACGACTCTGCAGGAACATATTCCAAACCAAACGCATCAGCCACACCTTTGTAGCAGATTTTTCCTTTGATCACATTGGCCCCCTTGAGAATTCCCTTATTCTCAACAGCGGCTTTTTTCCACCCTTTATTGGCAATTTCCACAGCGTAGGGAAGCGTTGCATTGGTCAAAGCCAATGTCGAGGTCTTAGCCAATGCCCCGGGCATATTGGCAACACAATAATGGATCACTCCATCAACCGTATAAACCGGGTTGGAGTGTGTGGTGGCCTTTGAGGTTTCGAAACACCCTCCCTGGTCAATGGCAACATCCACCATAACGGATCCCTTCTTCATCGTTTTCAACATATCTCTTGTTATCAATCTTGTTGCCTTGGCGCCGGGGATTAAAACAGCTCCCACAACCACATCCGCTTCCTTGACCAGCTTTCTGACTGTTGCCGGGCTGGACATCAGTAAAAAACAATTGGATGGCATCACATCGCTTAGATAACGAAGTCGTTCCAGATTCATGTCAAGCAGATAGACTTTTGCTCCCAACCCGCAAGCCATTTTTGCGGCATTTGTTCCAACAACCCCGCCCCCTAAAACCAAAACCGTACCAGGATCAACGCCGGGGACACCACCAAGCAGAATTCCTTCTCCCCCCTGCTCCATTTCAAGGTATTTGGCTCCCTGCTGAATTGCCATTCTGCCGGCCACTTCACTCATGGGTGTCAACAACGGCAGAGTCCCATTTCCACTTTGAATGGTTTCATACGCGATACAAATGGATTTGCTCTTGATCAGGGCATTGGTCAACTCTTCTGCCGCAGCCAGATGGAGATAAGTAAAAACAATCTGGTCTTCGCGGATTAAATCATATTCCTGGGGTAAAGGTTCTTTCACATGCATCACCATTTCAGCCTGGCTGAAAATCTCCTCTGGCGTTTCAGTTAGTGTAGCCCCAGCTTTTAAATACTCTGCATCCTCAAATCCACTACCGATTCCCGCCCCTTTTTCCACCAAAACAGTATGATTATTAAGTTTCATAATCTCAACTCCGGAAGGCGTCATGGCAACACGATTTTCTTCCGCTTTAATCTCTTTTAAGACTCCAACAATCATAATTAACTCCTTTAATTGGGATTTTTTTGCCAGTCTACATTTAACGAAATCATTTTCCTTTTGGTTTTAAAAGGAAGCCAGGTAACTGTTCACGTGAATAGCCCGAAGGTAAATAAAGCCAATTGATTTAAATAAAAATGAATCGCTTGCCTTTCTGAAATCCGGCAATTAACGGGCTGTATTTTACCGTTTTAAACCTTTTCCTATACCATCACTTCGAAACAATCACAAAAATGAACCTTTCGTCTGATTTTAACCCACTAAGGTTAAGTGAATCAATATTTTAATCATACTCTTCAAGATCAATGAAAAAAAACTTGTTTTTCGGAATAAATCCAGTCGTGTAATCCTTCAGGAATATGAATAACGAATTTCTATTGCTTTTGTAATCTGTTATTCGTAAATTGTCAATTGTATATTATGTTATGCGTAATTTTTATGCATATAAATAAAATCCGCTATTATCCTCCATTCAAAAGGATATACTATATCGGCAAGAACCTTCATTCCGACAGCAATTCTAATTTTGGGAAAACCAGTTTTTCTATTATTCAATAACAGGAGCAAAAATTAGGGGACATTCTTCTAAAAACCACATTGTTCAGTATTAATCGCCGGATTTGTGCCGTGTTTCCTGATTTTCCAATGATAAATGAATGAGACTTTATTTTTATTGAACGCCTTCAGCGTTCCTTTATCAGGGGGGTGACTAAATACCCAGGGTGGCGTTTCCAAGCTCACTGACCCTGGGCTATTGATGTGTATCCCCTTCGGGGAATGCCGGGCAGAAATTGTCCGGGAAGAATACCCCAACGGGGCATACGCATCAAGCTAAAGAGATTACCTGTAAACTTGCCCCTTCAAAGGACGTTTGCAAAGGCACCTGCAAAATTGATCATTAGTTGTTATCAATTGATTATTAATTGTTCGATCTTCCTTCTCAATAAAGTAACCTTTTGTTTTGTTTTGTTTAATAATTAATTGACAATCCTTAATTGTAAACGTTTCTGAGTTAGCTTGATGCATATACCCCAACGGGGTTAAATATTCACAGCCTGGGGTCAGCGAACTTATAAGCGCCGCCCCAGGACAAGTAAAACACTCCAATTATCAGAACTCTGAAGGAGTTCCATATACTCAATTGATATCACAATGTAAATATCAAGTTTTCCATGTGTAGAACAATTGTTTCCTGAAGGTTATATCGTTCGATTTGACAAATCTCTATATTTAGAATTGCCATATTCCGAAAGTTGGTGGTTGAGTGAAAGTGCTCTTTATAGTACAAGTAGATGGAACGGTCATATGAGGATAAAAATTGCTCAGTATCTTAAGAATTCCTAATAAACGCGAATTGAAGCAAATTCAGCTAACAGAGTTATGAAAATAGATAAAACGGATGTGGCGATAATTTCTTGTCTAAAAGACAATGGCAGGATTTCAAACAATGAAATTGCGGCTAAATTATCCATTTCAGAAGGGACGGTGAGAAATCGCATTAAAAAGCTTTCCGATAACAATTATTTGAAAGTAAAAGGACTGGTCAATCCCAATCAAATTACGGAAAAACAGGTCATTTTTCTGGGAGCCAAGGTGGCCGTCAGCAAAGACCTTGAGAAAACAGCTGAAGCTGTATCCATCCTTCCTGCTGTAAATGCGACTTCAATCGTTACCGGAAGATTTGACCTGATTATTGAAGTATTTCTTGAACCTTACGCTGTGATCAATTTTCTTTGTAACGACCTGGCTAAACTCGATTCCATTGTCTCAACGGAAACGTTTATGACTTTAAAAAATTACGACAAGTGGATCTAGAATCCCCTTGGAAAAACACCAAATATTTCAAGAAGAGGACTTATGAGCAGAATTTCATGGGATGATTATTTTGTGGAACTGATGGAAACCGTAGCCAAACGAGCCACCTGCGACAGGGGACGGAGCGGTTGTATTATTGTCAGGGATAGGAGGATCGTCAGCACCGGCTACGTGGGAAGCCCCCCCGGTTTACCCCATTGTGATGAGATCGGGCACTTGCTGAAAGAGGTTATCGACGAAGACGGAACTATTAGAAAACATTGCGTGAGAACAATTCATGCCGAGCAAAACGCCATCTGTCAGGCTGCTCGATATGGTATCTCGCTGGAAGGAACAACCCTTTACTGTAAAATGGAGCCTTGTCGGGTTTGTGCCATGCTCATTATCAGTTCAGGAATAAAAAAAGTAGTGGCAAAAAAGAAATATCATGCTGCACAGGAAACCAGAGAAATGTTCAGGGATGCAGGAGTAGAGTTGATTGTTTTAGACGATGAAGTCGAGACCTACACTAATCAGTAGTGATCAAATCGTGCCCTGCCTATTATACCAACTCCGAACCGGCTTAAGTTTTTAAAAAAAATTCCTTGCAATTTGGCCCAGAATGATTACAATGATTCACAATTTAAAAGTCTTGGGCCCCAGCCTTTTACGGTCTTTTTACTCCAGTTTTTAAACATTCGGAGTGGTTTCTTATCAGTTTTTCAAGTTAGATTCCAAATCAAACTTCTAACGTAAGTTGGAATATAACCTTGAGCCTTGGCTGGTTCCAATTATTGAGACTTTGGATCTTTTTGAGGAGGAACTGTTTTCTCTTTGGAATCACTAGTTGTTTAATTAATTAAGTGTTTCCAATTCAGGTCTTAAAACAAAGCGAAAATCGAAATAATCTTGTTTTTCCAGTGCATTCTGTCATTATGCGCTGTTCTTAAGGTGATGAGATCAGGGGTAAATCTGGCAATATGGTCCCTGAAAGCCCGTTAGGAGAAAAATCATGATTATAAAGTTACGAATAGCTTTAATTGTGTGTATCCTGATTGCGTCGGTCCTTGGATTTGTCTTCCCAAACCTGAATCCACATTTTTGGTGGCAGAGTATTCCTGTCTTTGATGTTTTTTTTGGGTTTTTCGGGTGTATTTTCATCATTATCGTTTCTAAGTGGCTCGGTCATCTTTGGTTGATGAAAGATGAGAGGTTCTATGATTGAGTCCATTCCCCCGTTTTTGATCTATTTCATCGGAGCATTACTTCTTCCTGTTTTACGAAACAGAAGATTAAAACAAGCAGTCGCCTTGCTCATTCCCGTTCTGGCTTTTACAAACCTGCTAACCATGACAACGGGGACTTATTGGACCATTGGTTTTCTTGACTACGACCTGGTTTTTGGAAAAGTCGACAAGCTCGCCCTTGTTTTTGGTTACGTT
Source organism: bacterium (assembly GCA_018829445.1). Lineage (GTDB taxonomy): Bacteria > SAR324 > SAR324 > XYD2-FULL-50-16 > XYD2-FULL-50-16 > JAHJTV01. The sequence goes on along the minus strand of JAHJTV010000015.1, from coordinate 125,574 downwards.
TTTGTCATTGCCTCTTTTATCAGTATTCTTTACGCCATTCATATCAAAGAGACAGGTCAACACACTGCTGCTTATCTTTATGTCGGAAGCACGTTGGGTGTTGTCTTTTCAGGAGAGCTGTTTTCATTGTTTGTATTTTGGGAATTGATGGCCGCTTCATCAGTATTTCTGATCTGGTATTCGCGAACAAAATCATCCCTCAATGCCGGATTAAGATACATCCTGGTTCACACGACCGGGGGATGTATTCTGTTGGCCGGGATTGTTATGCATGTAAACGCCACCGGCTCCATTGAATTCACTGTATTTGATTTTCAACCACTGGCTTCAAAACTGATACTGTTGGGGTTTATCATCAACGCCGCTGTTCCTCCTTTCCACGCCTGGCTAGCCGATGCTTACCCTGAAGCTACCATCACAGGCGCAGTTTTTATGACAGCTTTTACGACAAAATCGGCAGTTTATGTATTAATCCGCTCGTTTCCGGGGGTTGAGCTCTTGGTATGGTTGGGTGCTATTATGGCACTGTATGGCGTTGTTTACGCAGTATTGGAAAATGATATAAGAAGGCTGTTGGCCTATCACATCATCAGCCAGGTTGGATACATGGTTTGTGGGGTTGGGCTTGGCAGTCAACTTGCCATTAATGGAGCCAGCGCTCATGCTTTTTGTCATATACTCTATAAAGCTGTTTTATTCATGGGCATGGGAGCTGTTATTCAAGTAACGGGACGGCGAAAACTAACCGATCTGCAGGGGCGCCAATTATATAAAAAAATGCCAATAACCATGGGATTATACATGATTGGCGCTTTCTCCATCTCTGCCGTTCCCTTGTTTAACGGCTTTGTCAGTAAAACCATGGTGGTTGCTGCAGCGGGCGGGTTGCACCGACCCTCCATTGAATTAATGCTGCACCTGGCTTCTGTTGGTACTTTTCTGCATACGGGTCTAAAACTGCCCTGGGGTACCTGGTTCGGGAAATCCGAAAGTGGGGAAAAGAGCATTCCCCGCGCAAAAGAACCCCCACTTAACATGCTACTGGCAATGGGTTTAGGGGCCGTTCTCTGCATTCTGACGGGGATTTATCCCAAAATTCTATATGATCTGCTTCCCTATTCCGTGAGTTTTCAGCCCTATGAAGCAAATCGTGTCATCGTTATGGTGCAGCTGCTGTTGTTGACATTGGCAGCATTTTGGATATTTCTCGATAAACTGGGAGGTGAATTGTCTATCAGCGTCGATACAGATTGGTTTTATAGAATACTGGGGCGTAAGTTATTCGCTTTTTGTCTGGGGCCACTTGAATCCACTCGCTCAAGGGCTCAATCCATAGTGATGATTATCGTACTCAGGCTGGCACAGATAAGCCAAAATCCCCGTCAAATTGCTATTGCATTAACCCGTGGGGGAGAATCTCCGCCAAAAGAAGGGGCAGAGGAGGTTGAAGATTTTAGCACATTTAAAACGCCGGTCGGAGTTGGAGCCTGTTTGTCTCTTTTGATTCTCTGCATGCTGATTTTAATTGGGATTACCCGTTAGTTTCGAGCAAACATGAGGACTTATTTTTTTCAGGAGGTCTCTTGGATACTGCATCTAAATCTGACAATCAAAACAAACCCAAGCCTGCTCGATTTGGATTACCTTTTTTCATGACTTTTTTTATCCTGCTGCCCATTTGGGTGATCCTTTCAGGACGATTTGATCTGTTTCATTTGAGTTTGGGGTTAATCTCCTGCTTCCTGGTTTCTTTCTTTTCCAGTGACTTGATATTTTCGTCCTATGATTACAGCAGGATTCCAATTCAAGTACCAAAATTTTTCATGTATATACCCTGGTTATTGTTCCAGGTTTTTCTGGCCAATATTCATGTCATGTATCTGGTGTTCCATCCGAAGATGATGGATCTGATCGATCCAAAAATAATTAAATTCAAAAGCAGCCTAAAAGGAGACCTTGCCATCACCACTTTTGCCAATTCAATCACACTGACGCCAGGTACTATTACAGTATATGCTACCGATTTTGGGGATTTCGAGGTACATGTGATTGATTCAGCCTCAGCTGAATCTTTACCTGGCGATATGGAAACGAGAATCGCAAAAATATTTAATAAATAATGGACTCGATTTTTCTCTATTCCGGCATTTTTATATGCCTGCTCATGATACTGTCACTATACCGGGCTGTGTTCGGCCCGACAACTTTGGACAGGCTTATCGGGGTCAACGCCATCGGTAGTAAGACAACTGCATTATTAGTACTGATAGGACTTATTTTCAATCGTGTGGATATGTTCGTGGATATCGCCATCGCCTATTCAATGCTGAATTTTATCGCCGTATTGGCAGCATCCAAGTATTTCCAAAAACGAAAAGGACTTCAGGACGAATAACTCATTCGAAGCAAAGGGGTTGGTATGGATTTTATTGTTATAGCTTTATTAATAAGCGGTTTGGCCTTTTTTACAGGTGGAGCCGTTGGAATCATCAGATTCCCGGATTTTTATTCAAGGCTACATCCTGCCGGTAAACTGGATACCGCCGGTCTCCTGCTAACCATGTCGGGAATGGCTCTTTATACACTGCATGATCTTTCATCGAATTCGATTTTCACAGCGATTAAAATCATGATAATCGTGATTTCAGTCTTTATTACCAGTCCAACAGCTACCCATGCTATTATCGACGCAGGATTTATTGCCGGATTAAAACCATGGACAAAAGACAACTCCTCAACGGTTGAAGAGGGTATGTAAAACTTTAACAATAAACTCTTATGATTTGGCAATTTGATATTATCATTCTCACTTTTGTCATCATTTGCGGCATCGCAACCATAACGATCAAAGATCTGCTAGGTGCTGCCATTCTATTTGGAGCCTATAGCTTTTTAATGTGTTTACTTTGGGCGATCATGGGAGCGGTTGATGTTGCTTTTACTGAAGCTTCCGTCGGAGCAGGGGTGAGCACTGTTTTATTCGTTGCTGCAGTATTCCAAACAACCAGAAGGAGCAAAGATTGAAACGGATTGGATTAATAGTTGTCGCTTTAACGGGAATACTATTCATATACGGCATTGGAGAATTTCCTGCCTGGAGCGACCCATTGTCACCGGCCAGTATGCATGTCTCACCCTACTATATCAAACAGGCGGTTGAAGAAACGGCTGTTCCCAATGTCGTAACTGCAGTTTTAGCAGACTACCGGAGTTTTGATACCATGTTCGAAACAACAGTTATTTTTGCCGCCGGTCTGGCTTGTTTTATTCTGCTCAGGAAATTTGAAGGAAAACAGGCGAGAAGTCGATTATTTCGCCACATCAACACCGGAGTCATCGTGCACATTGAAGAGGGTGGAAACCTGCCCCTCGCAAATCCAAATTTTGAAAGGATTGACTCACAATGGACACCCTACGATCTGATTATAAAAACCACTTGCCGCATGGTCATTCCGTTTCTTCAGATTTTTGCATTGTATGTTATCGCCCATGGACACCACAGCCCGGGGGGCGGATTTCAGGGGGGGGTTATCCTGGGTGCCTCAATTATCCTGTTTGCCATTTCCCATGATCTCCGTTCAACAATCGGCCGCCTGAGTGAAAAGAAAGGGGCATTGCTTTCTTCCGCCGGAGTTTTTCTTTACGCCGGCACCGGCATGCTCTGTTTGTTGATGGGAGCATCCTTTCTCGATTACAGTGCTCTAGCTGATCTGTTGGCCACTGATTCGGTATGGGCCAGATCCCATGGGATATTAATCGTGGAAGTCGGTGTCGGGCTGTCTGTTATGGCTGTGATGATTTGGTTATATTATAACATCTCTTCTTCCGGTAAACACAAAGAAGGATTATAAATGGCTACTTTTGTGAATCTTCTGATTGCAAAATATAATTTCTGGGCTTTCGCCATCTTAATGATGATTGGGCTATACGCCATGATTGCCAAGAAAAATCTGATAAAAAAAATTATCGGTATGAACATCTTCCAAACATCGATCATTCTTTTTTATGTCTCTATAGGTGCAAAAAAAGGAGCCACCATTCCAATAATTAGCCATGTACTTCACGGAGAGTCCGAACCAACTATTATACCAGCAGATTACATTAATCCTTTACCCCATGTTCTGATGCTGACAGCGATTGTGGTTTCTGTGGCCACGCTTGGTGTTGCGCTGGCTTTGGCAATAAAAGTCCACCGGCAGTATGGGACTCTCGAGGAGGATCAAATTCATTCCATTATACAATCCAAATGATATTACAATATCCGGCATTGCTGATTACTTTGCCATTAATAGCGGCATTTATTATCACCGCTTTCGGATGGCTCAACCAACGGTTCTGCTATCCCATAGCCGTTATTACTTTGACAGCAGCTCTTTATATTTCAGTCGAACTGCTTCTAAGTATATTTGAGGTACAGATCATATCATACCGCCTTGGTGGTTGGCCGCCTCCCATTGGCATCGAGTACAAAGTTGACCATTTGAATGCTTTTGTACTGGTTTTAATCACCCTGGTGGCACTACTAAACCTGGTCGCAGCAAAACCGAAGGTTGATCAGGAGTTCAAGGAAAAATCTGGTGCATTTTACGCCCTGTATGTCTTGTTTGTAACAGGATTATTGGGAATAACCATCACAGGGGATGCCTTCAATCTGTATGTTTTATTAGAGATTACCGCACTCACCGGTTATGCCCTGATCGGACTGGGAAGGAGCCATGCTCCATTGGCAGGATTAAACTATGTGTTTATGGGCACAATTGGCGCCAGCTTCTATCTGTTAGGAATCGGGTATCTGTACTTAACCACCGGCTCGCTTAACATGGCTGATCTGGCGACTCTGATACCAGCATTGCAGACCTCCAAAACCATCGTTTTTGGCTTTGTGCTTTGTCTTATCGGTCTCTTCATCAAGATGGCACTATTCCCTCTTCACAATTGGCTCCCCAACGCCTATTCTTATTCGCCTTCCGCTGCCAGTAGCCTGATTGCTCCCTTAACAACAAAAGTCATGATCTATGTGATGATTCGTTTGGTTTTTTCGCTCTTTACTCCCGCTTTTTCATTTTCAAACCAGCTTTTGACAGCGGTTGTTGTCTGGATTGCCATTGTTGCCATTGTTATGGGGTCTGTATTGGCTTTGGCTCAAAAGAATCTGTTCAAAATGCTGTCATTTATAATCATAGCTGAAGTCGGATACATGGTGGGTGGTTTCTGGTTGGGAAACAGTGATGGTATGACCGGCGCAATCCTGCACATCGCAAACGATGCCTTAATGACACTCTGCTTATTCCTGGCTGTCGGAAATATCAAATACATGACAAAGATCGAAAGATTTGAAGATCTTAAAGGAATTATCTCCAAGATGCCAGTTTCAATGACAGTATTCATTATAGGGGGATTTTCCATCATCGGTGTTCCACCTACCTGCGGTTTTTTTAGTAAATGGTATCTTATCAAGGGAGGTATTGTTGCGAATCAATGGGGTTTTGTAATTGCTTTGCTTTTTAGCAGTCTTGTTAACACCATTCTGTTCTTTCGGATCATTGAAATTGGTTTTTTCTCCTCTGGGGACAATTCAAATGTTAAAGGACACGGATCGGCAACGATCAGAGAAGCGCCAATCGGGATGCTAATCCCGGCATTAATTACTGCCGGTCTTTTGGTTTTATCAGGGCTTTATACAAATGAATTCGTTACGTATATAATTCTACCGGTTATGCCCTAATTCGAAATTGATTCCATTTTTTTTATTTAAAAGGATAACAGACTATTACAATAATATTGCTAACTGGCAATTTTTGAGATCTTGTACAATTTATTAAAATATAGACCAAAGAAAGCTGATATACTGCCATTCCGTGCTTGACACGGAATCCATTATTATTTCAAAACGCTGGATGCCGGATCAAGTCCGGCATGACAGAGAAACCTAACCTTTCAAGTTATTAAGTTAATTCGTGTTTAACAATTCGGGAAAACTGTGAGTAAAAAATTATCCTAAATCATATGGAAGCTATTGTTTCAATAAAACCGCTCCTTGCCATTCTGGTCTCGTTGGGAGTTGTACCGCTGATTATTGTATCGTGGAAAAAGCCTAACATAAGAGAAGGTTGGACGTTTATCGCTGCGATCCTCAAATTCGCTATCGTACTCTCCATGCTTCCGATTGTTCTCCTCGGCAAAACCATCAGCTTTAACATTTTTCAAGTTCTTCCTGATCTGGCTATTCACCTTAAGGTCGATTCTTTTGGACTTTTATTTGCGCTTGTTTCCTCCTTTCTTTGGATTTTAACCTCGGCATATTCCATTGGATATATGCGAGGGTTAAAGGAACATAGTCAAACCAGATATTTTTGCTTTTTTGCCGTATCCTTATCCGCCACCATCGGAGTTGCATTTTCCGCAAACCTGCTGACAATGTACCTGTTTTACGAGATGCTGTCGTTTGCCACCTACCCTTTGGTAACCCATCATCAAGATAGGGAGGCTAAAACTGCAGGTAGAAAATACCTGGCATACATCGTTGGTTCTTCGATTGGTCTGGTTCTCCCTGCAATGATTATCATTTACCAGACAACCGGATCATTGGACTTTTCGAGTAAGGGTCTGCTGGCAGAATTAGAATCGACACTAACCCTTGTTATTCTGCTGTTACTCCTGGTTTTCGGTTTTGCAAAAGCGGGAATTATGCCATTTCACTCCTGGTTGCCGGCAGCGATGGTGGCACCGACACCTGTCAGTGCCCTTCTTCACGCTGTAGCTGTCGTAAAAGTTGGAGTATTTTGTATTTTTCGCGTCCTAACCGGTGTTTTCGGAATAGATACACTTCAACTTCACAACCTGGGGACACCGGTATGTTATATTGCCGCTTTCACCATCATTACAGCATCTCTTATTGCCCTGGCTCAGGATAATCTAAAGTCTCGACTAGCTTTTTCAACTATCGGTCAACTTTCCTACATAGTTTTAGGAGCGGCTCTCCTTACCCCACTGGGGTTAAAAGGGGGAATGTTGCATATCGCAATGCATGCATTTGGAAAAATAACACTATTCTTTTGTGCCGGAGCAATTTTTGTAACAACTGGCATCAAAAACATCAGTGACATGAAAGGGATTGGACTACGCATGCCCTTGACGATGCTGGCTTTTCTATTTGGGTCGTTAAGCGTGATTGGCTTGCCACCCGGCGGAGGGTTTATCAGCAAATGGTTCCTTGTTCTGGGAACACTTGAAGCCAATCAGATTGGAATGTTGATTGTGTTGTTAGTAAGCTCGGTTTTGAATGCCGCTTATTTCCTCCCCATTGTCTATAAGGCGTTTTTCAGCCCGGCAGAAGAATCAAGATTTGACAAGAGCATAAAGGAAGCTCCTGCCTGGTGTTTAATCCCATTAATCCTAACAGCAATCTGCTCAATCATTCTGCTATTCTACCCTCAACCCTTTTACTCCCTGGCAGATCTGACAGTGCAGACACTAAATCTTTAATGGACGCGAAAACGGATAATGCACATGAACCTAACTTCCGAGCTCAAAAATATTGTGATCCTCAACAAAATGTCAAACAGCGTGCTATCTCAACTGGAACCGCATATAACACTGATAAAATACAAAGAAGATGAGGTTGTCTTCGATGAAAAGGACAAGGCTGAGAAGTTTTATATGCTGAAACAGGGGAAAATTCTTTTACAGAAAAGAATCTCATCGAAAGTTACCATCTCCATGGGAGCAATAAAACCCGGATACTCTTTCGGCTGGTCAGCCATCATTGCCAGAGAGCCATTTTCAATGATGGCCAAATGTGCAGAGGATAGCGACGTATTTACCATTGACGGCAAACGTCTTCTGGAGGTGTTTGAAAACGATAAACCCATGGGATACTTATTCATGCAGCATCTCAACAGAATGATGAAAAACAGACTTGATCGTTGGGAAGATCAACTCCTGCGTTCTCTTAGAGATCACCCTGATTTTTGTGGATTAATTGAAGATTGAGTAAAATATGGGTAAGTCACACTGCTTGATTACCGAATGTCTTTCAGCAATGTTGTTGAGATCTGGAAAACTTGATGTGGAGTAGCCTTCAGGAAATTCTGTTGGATAATTTAGAAACCACTCGCTTCCCATAACTTCTTGCCGAAACATCAGACAACCGGGCAGTTTCTAATTAGACCGGATCTACCTGTCAAAGAGAAAATCATCAGCGGATGATAGAGAATCCGGCATACCGACAAAATTCTCATAATTCCCATTTACTCTCTCAATTCGGGTTATCCTTCCGCCTTTTTCCAAATAATCCTGTACGGATTCTTCTATGAATTGATGACTTGGATTAAATGAAACTGATCGCCTTCTCCCATGTCTCTTAAATACTTTAGCTTTTTCTACCTTTTCCATTTCTGCTCCTGAACGTTATTTAGATAATTGGTGTTAATTTTTAAACGAAACTCGATTCACAGACCTAAAACCGATATAAATCGCATTTTCAAAAAGTCCTTTTTTGATAAATTTGTTAATCTACAACAATATCGATTGTTAAATCTATTTTTATATATATTTTATAACATGTAATATTACCTAAACTTCGAAAAAATCTCTGTCAACCACAAATATAAAAAAAAACACCCAAATATCTCGGGAGTTAATCAGCCATTATACTTTTCTGAACTATTTCATGTAATTAGTGGCTGAATGAAAACCCTGACAACGCCTCATGAATATTTTTGTGACAGTCAGACATTTTCGATGATGATTTCTGATCGCAGCTGCCGGCATTCAGATGGTTAACTTTCTAAATTGAGTACTCCGGGGAAATAGAAATGAGTCCGCTCCGAAAAGTGTTATCAAGATCAATTTAGGGCTTATTTCTTAGTCATCAAAAAACAATGGAAATTCGGAACCGATGTCATGCCGGATCCTCAGTCAAGCTAAGGGCAGGCTCGATCCCATAAGCGCTCACTTAAGCAAATATTACCAAGACCAAGGATTACGGTAGGGCGGGGTTACATCCCCGCCAGTATATACTCAAAGGCGACCACGTAGGGCCGCCCTATCGTTCAGGAAACTTGTATTTTATATCAAAAAGTGCTTAATTAAGCGCTGAAGGGACTTGATCGGGCATCCGGGGGATTTAATCGAAAATTTTTGAACCTGGACTCCGGCTCGGACAGGCTATGTCATAATACAGAAAGCGCAACTCAGCTGAGTTAGTTCGCACAGTGTCATGCCGGACTCCGATCCGGCATCCAGGTTAAAAAGCAATATATTTCAACTAGATCCCAGATCGGGCCTGTCATCAGCTTGACTGGGGATCCGGGATGACAAGTGTGACTTGACGTCTGCTTATATTGGAAAAATCTTCGATTTTTCTATTATGAAACAGTATGGGAGGCCGAAATGACAAAAAATCAACTTTTCGGGGTAGCCCCAGAAACATATTTTTGAATGCTGGCAGTAGGATCAAAAAAAGGGGCAATAATGGAAGAGTGAATGATTGACTTCATAACATATTACAATATTTATTTTTTTAACCAAGTTTTGAACTTTTTGCATTCAATTATCTGAAACGATCTGAAACGGAAATTGCTATTCCGATTTGATTCAATTAAGATGTAAAAAAAATTAAGACACATAAAATTCAATTGGAAAGGTTATTCAAGATGCTTCCTCGTATTGCAAAAAAGCGTACAAGCTTTGAGATTGAAGAATGGGAAAACGTCAGGGAGTTGATGCCCAGGAAAAGAGCCACTAGGGGAATCCAGTACGAAGCTTTGGAATTTTTATTTGAACACCTGTATGAAAAGGTCTCTGAAGAAGAGTTGAGGGAACATTTTCTGAGGGTGAAAGGTCGCCTGCAACAGAAAGGTGATCCCGTGAAAAGTGCAATTAACCTGGCAATTAAAGAGCTACAGCGGTTAAATCAACCAAAATTTGACATTATAAAGATTCAAGAAGCTTCATTGGTCGGAAAGACACGTCGTTATGTACAATTGAATTTTACCGGCATCGACTCGGTTATCAATTATACGCAGTTTTGTGAATACCTGGAGGATATGTTAGCCAATGAGGACGCACCGGTCATTCGCAGCATTTATAATTCTTCCACCAATGTCGGCCCCATGATCTTCCCTGGTATTAAAGATGAATGGCTTCAGCGGATTCAAGCTTATGCCTTAATAAATACGGCTGACCAGTTGAATGAAAGCAATTCTCGCACCACCTACTATTTTATCCCTGACAGTCAGACCAACCAGTGTTTTCTTCTTCTGTACGAAAGGGAAGACTCTGAACTGCCATTTTTGGCTTTTGTATCCAACATTTCCTCCTTACCATCGGTTGATGATTCACAATACCTGGTTTACAGGGGTGAAGAAAAACTGGCAAAGCTCAGGTTTTATCACAATATCTGGCGTGCTCAGATGGAGAAAGCACTGGATATCCAAGAGGCTTCGAACTTATGGGAAAAGGCTACGGAGATTTCGGGGCAATTGATCAATAAATACATGGAAATGACCCCCAAGACTGTATTCAAGGGGTTAATAACCACCTATTCAAGAGAAAAATAGTAATCACAAACCAGCCCCTTCGGATTCTTCTCAATTAGGCACACACTCTTACATCCACAGTAATATTCCCAGAGTTTTCAGTCATCGTGTGCCATGCCGGGTTTGCAGGCTGTGACACAATTGAAAGATCGTTATATCGTCCCTTTGTTATCCCGGATCCCCAGTCATGTTGAGGACAAGCCCGATCCCATAAGCGCTTAAATACGAATATTATCGAGATAAAATTCAATTTTTCAAAACGGTAGGGCGGCCTTACATGGCCGCCTTTGAGTTGGTTCTGGCGGGGATGTAACCCCGCCCTACCATAATCCCTGCTCCTGGTAATATTTGCTAAAGTAAGCGCTTATGGGACTTGATCCGGGATCTTCTCTTGTACTGCAATGTAATCATTGCGGATACTGATTCCAACCCGAAATGACAAGCTTTTTAGTAAGAATATTTCTAAAGTTTCCAGTCTTCTTGCCGATAGAAAGGTAAAGGGATCTCTTTACCTTTCTTTTAACATTATATGCAGAGGATTTAATGGAACCATCGGAAGTACGAGAAGCGTTAAAAACTGCAATTCTGCTGGGTGAAGTTGCTCAAACTTCCCATACTATTGAAATTAATGGTATTGGTGAGGTGCAGATTGACAGGGGAAATGCCTTGTTAAAGGCACAGTCCGGACAATGGAAACGAGTTACGCGGAAGAATCTGGACAAGTGGCTGGATGAGCTGATGTCGGAATCTTTTGAAAACAGGGTGAAAAGACAGATTGGAACTCTGGTTTTTTCATGATTCCCGGGTGGGTTCAGTTTTAATCGAACCGCTTGTTATGTTTGTCATGGCTGTTGAACAGCTTTGACAAACAACCAGCTTGATTTCCATTCCACAACCCTGCCAGCCACGACATTCAAGAGCAGAGTCTTGATCTCCTCTATCTCATCAAGTGATAATTCCTCCGTTAAATACCGGGCATAAGTTTTCCGGGAGGTTGACTCCAGTGAAAACCAGTCTGTTATTCTTTTTTTTGAAATAATCGTTCTATTAAAAAAATCTGTTTGTTTGGAAAAAGCGGATTTAAACCCTTCACGATTCAACATTTCAGATAAATCCACTGCCTTTGGTTGCCGTTTATCATCTGATTCAATTTCATAGATCCTGCTTTCAGCCTTTAGGAGTTTTTTGAGAAGTGCCCGCGAAATACTGTTTTCAGGCAAATAGCCAGACAATCGCTGCCCTTGCGAGGGGATACTCTCAACCAAAACCAGGTTTCCTCCAGGCGCAATCATCTGTCTCAATTGCCGTAATTGCGCCATATTGTTCAGGGCGTTTTTCCCCAGAATAGTATCAAATTTGATTTTTTCTTTGATTAAATCACCCAGATCCATCAATCCTTCTGAATTCTTCCCAACAGAGAGAATGACCGGTTTTTGCAGGTAGTCAAGTTCGGCATAACGGTTTTCCAGAAGATTCTTTTCAGCGTCACGATTCACCAGACCGTACACAGTCCCCTCTTCAGCTTTTCTTAAGGCTTCGCCCAGGAATATCCCATCTCCGGCATTTAAAACCAGGATCAATTGATGTCGTTTTATTTCAACCTGGGAGAAGGTGTAATCACGCAGTTGGGAAAGAAGCTCAGCCGTATTGCTGAAGGTTCGCTCCTGCCAGTATTCAGCCTGGGACTCTGCCGACTGTTCCGACGAATCCAGAAAAGCAGCCAGTTGAATCTCCCTGCGGCGGGCTACGTCATCCTTAACCCTGGCTTCATATCCCTGGTTGGAAGGTTGGTAAAATGCCCGTCCCTGCAAATCGTCAGGGAGGTATTGCTGGGCCACCCAGTGATCTTTATAAGCATGGGGGTAAAGATATCCCTTACCATGACCAAATCCATCCTTGTCCCTGTTACCGTCTTTGATAGGATTGGGGATTTCACCATTCTGTTCCTGTTGAATGGTTTTGAGAGCATCAAAAAAGGCAAATCCCGAATTACTCTTGGGAGCGGTTGACAGGTAGAGGCAGGCCTGTGCCAGATGGAATCTTCCCTCGGGCATCCCGACATAGTCAAAAGCCTGGGCGGCACTCATTACAACCTGTAAAGCATGGGGATCTGCCATTCCCACATCTTCCCCGGCAAAAACAATCATACGCCTGAAAAGAAAGCGGGGCTCTTCCCCACCGTAAATCATTTTTGCCATCCAATACAAAGCGGCATCCGGATCAGATCCTCGCAAAGACTTTATAAAAGCTGAAATAGTATCAAAATGGGCATCCCCGTCCTTATCATAAAGCACTGCCTTTTTCTGAATCGATTCTTCCGCCGTATTCAGATCAATATGAATTACGCCGGTTTCATTCGCTTCGGATGTTTCCACTGCCAGCTCCAAGGCATTCAGTATCGCCCTGGCATCTCCATTGGCGACATTCGCAAGGTGTTTCCTGGCGTTTTCATCAATGTTGATCTTTTTGGCACCATACCCCCTCTCTTTATCATTGAGCGCCATATCCAGAATCTGCCCCAGGTCTTCCGCTTTCAGCGATTCCAGCTGAAAGATCCGGGAACGACTGACCAGAGCCTTATTTACCTCAAAATAGGGATTCTCCGTTGTCGCACCGATGAGGATTACTGTTCCGTTTTCCACATGCGGCAGCAAGGCATCCTGTTGAGCTTTATTAAAACGATGAACCTCGTCAATAAAGAGAATGGTCTTCCGTTCATACTCCTTTCTAAATTTCTCAGCCGTGGCGATGGATGACCTGATATCCTTAACCCCAGACAATACGGCATTTAAGGAGATAAATTCGGCTTTGGTCGTATTAGCGATGATACGGGCCAAAGTGGTTTTCCCGGTTCCCGGAGGACCGAAAAAAATCAAGCTGGAGAGCTGATCCGCCTGAATTGCTCTTCTTAACAGTTTACCCGGCGATAAAATATGGGATTGACCAATAAACTGGTCAAGTGTTTGTGGCCGCATACGGTCCGCCAACGGAGCATCCTTTTTTAACTGTTCTTTGATTGAGTAGTCGAATAGATCCACTGGCGTGATTCTCCCTAGCTTTGGTTTGGCAAATGAATTTTCTGCTCATGATTACCGATTGTATATTCATAAGCAAATACTAGAGAGAATACAGCTTAATTACAATTGTTCTCTTATCATGATTCAGGGTTAATTTTTTCTACAGCTCAAAGGAGCATAGTACAAAAGACGGTGCGATAAAAACCTGATTTTTACCCCATAATACCTATTACACTTATGGAACTCCTTCAGAGTTCTGATAATTCTGGTTCAACCCCTACCCCGGGGTGACGCTCACAAGTTCGCTGACCCCAGGCTGTGAGTATCTAACCCCGATGGGGTATTTTCCTTCGGAGAATTTCGACACGGCAATCCCTAAAGGGGATAAGCATTAATAGCCCAGGGTCAGTGAGCATGCGAACGCCACCCTGGGTGTTTAACCACCCCCATACTAAGGAACGCTGAAAGCGTTCCATAAGATCAAGGCAAACCATTCAGATTCGCCCCAAGAACCAAACCAGTCAATGTTTTGTAACCTAGAACAAATTTACCCTGTATCACGATAGGATTTGATCGAAAACAAATCAGCAGCTATGGTAAAGGAACACGGTCAAATTACTTTTTGTGTTGTAGATGAAATTATCACCAATTCCTTTCGATTTAAAAACCTGTTATGACACCACAAAATGATCGATTTTGGGAAACAAAAGATCTTTCCGAATTAACCTCTGAAGAATGGGAATCCCTTTGTGATGGCTGCGCCATATGCTGTCTTCACAAAATCGAGGAGGAAAAGACGGGAGACATTTACTACACTTACGTTTCCTGTCTTTTACTGGACAACAGTACCTGCCGCTGCAAATCATACGAGAACCGCTTCAGTCAAGTTAAGGACTGCCTGAAAATAAAGCTTAAAGGTTTCAACCGCATGCATCTGCTTCCGGAAAGCTGTGCCTACCGAAGACTTTCCGAAAGCAAAAACCTGGAGTGGTGGCACCCCTTAATATCAAATGACCCCAATACCGTTCACGAAGCCAATATTTCCATTCGAGATAAAGCAATTCCAGAAGAAAACGTTCATCCTGATGAAATAATTAACTTTGTTTTTTTTAAGGTCGAGTAGCAAGAACTATAAGAAAGAAACCTTTCCGTTTTTAACTTGATTTACACCGTAAAATCCAAACACTTCCCTGAACATTTCCATTTCTTCTCACAATCTATTTGACGCTTAATCAATTGAGATTTAGATTTAAAGGATCAGGTCGGATTCAACTTTTCACATTAACCTGTTGAGTCCACTCCGAAAAGTATTGTAATGTTCAATTTAGGGCTTTTAACTCAATAATCTAAAGACCATAGAAATTCTGAACCGCTGTCATGCCGGACTTGATCCGGCATCCATAAGGTATAATCAAAAATCTGGATTCCGGCTTGGTGAGGCACGAGAGTCGCAGTGCCGAAGGGAATGACAAGAAAATCGACTTTTCGGAGTAGACTCACCTGTTTATTTATTTGAGTTGTATCTTGCTTATCAATTATTATCAGATAGCATTAGAACAAAAAAAAAGGAGTTCACACTGTTTCAATTACCATCAGTTTAAAAACAGATATGAACTTATAAAACGTACTGCATATATCTCGCTTTTGTCCGGCCCCCATTAAAAAGGGGGCTCTGTCGTTGTTTACCCACGAGTTATCATAAAAGTCTGTTCCGATATATAAAGTTATTCAAAAAATCAGCTGCCACTAATTGTTGTAGAAATTGCTGTAAACTTTCTATTGTCAGATGTTACAATATTATCAATCGACACTGGAATATAGCCTTGAAACCTGACTGAGGGAGATTAATCCAATCAGATTGAGTTACATTTCGCAGAACCTGTTCCCTTAAAATTATAAAATCTATAAACAAACCATGAAAAAAACAAACGAATCGCTACGTAATATAGCCATAATTGCCCATGTCGACCACGGAAAAACAACCCTGGTTGATGCCATGTTTAAACAGAGTGGACTTTTTCGAGAGGGACAGGCAGTTGATGAAAGAATAATGGATCGCATGGATCTGGAAAGGGAAAGGGGCATCACTATTGCTGCCAAAAACTGTGCGGTCAATTGGAAAGGGGTGAAAATTAATATTATCGACACTCCGGGCCATGCCGATTTTGGCGGTGAAGTTGAACGTGCCCTCAGCATGGCTGATGGCGCCCTTTTACTGGTGGATGCCTCTGAAGGGCCCCTTCCGCAAACCCGGTTTGTTCTGGAGAAAACTCTAAAAGCCGGATTAAAGGTTATTGTGGTGATTAACAAGATTGATAGAAACGATGCCAGAATTGACGAGGTATTGGATGAAATCTATGACCTCTTTATCGATCTGGATGCATCCGAAGATCAACTTGATTTCCCCCTCTTATACGCTATAGGTCGTGACGGTATTGCTCAGAAAACACTCTCAGAAAAGAGAGAAAACCTATTTGACCTGTTTGATATTATTATTGAAAAAATTCCGGCACCAACCCATTCCGTTAATGAGCCCTTTCAGATGCTGGTTTCCGATTTGGACTACTCCGAATACCTGGGCCGACTGGCGATCGGGAAAGTGTTTAACGGATCTGCCAGTTTTAATGACAAACTAGTCTGTTTGCCGGAGTCCGGCAAAAAGATCCCCCTGAAAATCAGCAAGCTGCAAATATATGAAGGGGTTCAACTGGCTGAAACCCAGACCGTTCCGGCGGGCGAAATAATAGTTTTATCCGGTATAGATAACGTACGCATTGGAGATACCATCTGTTTGGACGATTCTCCCAAGGCATTACCTCGCATTACTGTCGACGAACCAACGGTTTCCATGAGATTTTCCATGAACAAATCTCCCTTTGCCGGTCAGGATGGAAAGTATGTGCAATCAAGTAAGATTCGTGAACGTCTTGTAAAAGAAACCCTTAGAAACGTGGCCATTCGTATGGAAGACACTCCGGATAAAGATGCTTTCATCGTCAAGGGAAGAGGGGAGTTCCAGATGGCGATCATCGTAGAAACAATGAGACGAGAAGGATTCGAACTCTGTGTTGGTAGACCCGAAGTGATTTTTAAGTATGAGAATGGTAAAAAGATGGAACCCATTGAGCGTCTTTACATTGACTGCAATGAAGAATATATTGGCATCGTCACCGAAAAGCTCTCAATACGAAAAGGAAAGATGGTTAATCTGGTGAATAATGGCAAAGGTCGTGTCAGGATCGAGTTCAGCGCACCCTCTCGCTCTCTGATCGGCTATCGGGATGAATTCCTGACTGACACCAAAGGTACCGGTCTCATGAATTCCTACCTGGCTGGTTATGAGGCATACCGGGGAGATTTCCCCACCAGATCAACAGGATCTCTCGTCTCCG
Organism: bacterium; assembly: GCA_018829445.1. Lineage (GTDB taxonomy): Bacteria > SAR324 > SAR324 > XYD2-FULL-50-16 > XYD2-FULL-50-16 > JAHJTV01. Next base: position 108,624 of record JAHJTV010000015.1, on the reverse strand, counting down.
ACCGACAAGGCAGCAGTGTGGCATATGCCTTGTTCAACCTTGAGCCTCGGGGTCGATTATTTATAGTTCCAGGCACACCCGTATATGAAGGAATGATCGTCGGTGAACATAATAAGGAAAATGATTTGGATGTCAATCCAACCAAAGAGAAAAAGCTGACCAATATGCGTGCTTCAGGAAGAGACGAAAATGTTACACTGGCTCCTTTTAAGCCAATGACTCTGGAAACCGCTATCAATTACATCAGTGAAGATGAAATGGTTGAGGTCACCCCAAAGAGCATTCGCTTGAGAAAAAGTGAGTTTTCGGCCCAGAGGAGACATCAGACACGGGGATCTCGAAAAAAGAGTTAGTCCTGATTAATGGCCAGGCTTGTATTGTATATCATTAATAAAGGAGGAGTTATGATTGTGGGAAAAAGAAGGATAATAATCTTTTTCGTTCTGTTCTCAACTTTGATCATTGCCCTGGTAGGGTTTAATCTGCCGGCATTGTCAGATAGCAGTACCTCAAACCTGACACCGGATGAAAGGAATAATATTGATATCTTCAGCAAAACAAGCAAGTCCGTTGTTTATGTTACCAATTCCAGACTCCGTCGTGATTTTTTTACTCTGAATATCCATGAGATCCCGGCCGGGTCTGGGACCGGGTTCATCTGGAACAAAGATGGTCTGGTGGTCACCAATTACCACGTCATCGAAGCAGCCAGTAAGGTGGACATCACTCTTTGGGATCGCAGCAGTTGGAAGGCGGAAATCGTCGGTATTGCACCCAGTAAAGATCTGGCTGTTTTAAAGATCGATGCTCCCGCCAATAAGCTTTTCCCGGTAATTCCGGGTGATTCCAGCATGTTGGAGGTCGGGCGGAAAGTCCTGGCCATCGGAAACCCTTTTGGACTGGATACAACACTTACGGTAGGAGTAATCAGTGCATTGGGCAGAGAAATAGAGATTTCAGGTAGAAGAATTGAGGGGCTTATTCAGACTGATGCTGCCATAAATCCTGGAAATTCAGGCGGTCCACTGCTTGATTCAAGGGGCACCTTGATTGGTGTGAACACTTTGATTTACAGCCCGAGCGGTGCCAGCTCCGGTGTCGGATTTGCAATTCCCATAAATGCGGTTTTAAAAGTTGTCCCTCAACTGATTGAACATGGCCGTATCATGCGCCCCATCATTGGAATCAGTATCCTGGATGATTCAATCGCAAGGCAATACCGGATTAACGGTGTGATTGTGTTGGAAGTGGCAAACGATCTATCGGCTTACAAGGCAGGACTGAGAGGAATTAGCAGGGATCGGAGCGGTAACATCCTCCTGGGTGATATCATTGTCAAGATCGATGAGTATGATATCCGAAATCAGAATGATCTCTATCTTGCCCTGGAAAAATACAAACCGGGAGATACGGTAACAGTTGAGACCAACCGCGATGACCGTACCTTAAGATTTAAAATCAGACTATCGGCTCCTGAGAACTAAGCGTAAAACCGATTTCCGCTTGACAATGGTTGCGCCATTGCAAGCGGAAAATTATTTAGACTCTTTTTTATCTGATTCTTCTTCTTTTGCTTTATCCTCAAGCTCTTTTTTGGCATCATCGGGATTAATTTCTTTCTTGAAGTTTTTAATTCCCTTCCCCAATCCAGATCCAATTCCAGCCAATCGACCTGCACCAAACAATACAACCACAATGCACAATATAATTGACAATTCACCGACACCTAATCCACCAATCATAACACTCCTCTAATCTACAGTTTAATCTTTAAAACCCAATCTCGCTTGTTCTTTTAACAATTTGACAGCTAAAAGTTCTCTTCTATTTTTCTGAAGTTATGAATCATACTGAACAGAGATTGTGTCATTCCGGCCTTGAGCCGGAATCCATAATGATTGCAGTATTTTATAATCCATGGATGCCGGGTCAAGCCCGGCATGACAACGAGAATTTTAGACTCACAAGTTAATAAGCTGACGTTTATCCCTATCCTAGATGTTCTTATCAAATATTTCTACCGGTTTTATCAAATTATTGCCGGATTCGTCCCATGCCGGATTAGCAGACCTTGATCACCCTTCCCACCCTTGTTGGACAGTATAATTTTCCACCAGTTGCCAGAACTTTTTCCAATCTCCATCACTCTGCTCCCAGATATTGTTCAATAGTTGAGAATCTTCATCATACCGCTTGTATTGCAGTAATCTGGCATTATTGAACCTCCAGTTGGTTTTCGGGTTATGGGGATACAATCTGACAATCTCTTCGGACAACCGGGCAAAAACATCTTCCCTTTTCTCCAGAATTACAGCTTCATCCGCTGTACTCTTATAAAGTTCATCCAGATTTTTTAGATAGGTTTGAATCAGGTTTAAGAGCTGAATCCTATTCTGCCTCGAAGATTCAATGTCTTGGAGCTGTTTTCCATCTAAAAGGTTGTTCTGTTCAAAATAGCTACGTGCTCCTTTATATTCGATGAATGAAGCCAGTTGCTCATTAAAATCACCTTGCCCTTCAATGTATTTGGTGGTGTGAACCATTTCGTGAATAATGGTTGATGCCAACGCAAAATATCCCCTTTTAAGCATGGGTGTGGTAATTGGATCCTTGAACCAACCCAACGTTGAATAGGCGGGGGCTGCAAACCTGTATGTATCATAGCCTCGGGAAGTAAGATCCTGCTCCAACTCCAGGGCTTCTGCTTCGTCAAAGAATCCTTTGTAGGGAACAGAACCAATAATAGGAAACCACCAGGTATACGGTTCCAGTTTTGTTTTAGGGGCCGCAGTTACAACAAATGATACACCCGTGTCTTGCGTGGCATAATAGCTGGTATAATTTTTATTTGACTTCAGGCAAAGCTGTTCAACTGCAAACTGTTTGATTGCAGGAACTGCTGCCAAGAGTTTGCGATATTCCCCGTTTGGTTCATTTTCAATTGCTTCCTCAAGCGGCACCTGGGAAAACTGCAATTTAAACTGCCCCATTCCCTGTTTAATAACATAGCAACCTTGCAGAAACATACTGGTCATAACCAGAGTCAATATAATCAGTTTATTCTTCAAAGGGTTCCTTTCCCTTGATCTCCCCATTTTCTTTTATTAAAATCTCAATTTTTTTTTCAGCCTTATTCAATTCGTCATGACAGGCCTTGCTTAATTTGATCCCTTTCTCAAAAGCTTTCAAGGATTGATCCAATGTAGCCGTCCCATCTTCCAAAGACTCTACAATCTTCTCCAGTTGTTCCAGGTTCTTTTCAAACATTGTCACCATTCAATTATCCCTTAAAATATCATTTGTTTTCTGTTGGAAAATACAAGACGATCAATGTAGTTCAGTTTTTTCCCTATCAAAGCTCAATCTTTTGAGATTTGCGAAATATCTTTACTATTTAATCGACGTTAGATCACGCTTGTCATTCCGGGCTTGACCTGGAATCCATGATTATTACATCGTATCTCTCTGGATACCGGATCAAGTCCGGCATGACAGTAGTAAATTAAAAACTCTGGGCCGTTACAATATTCGTTTTTTAACCTTACGACAAATTTACACTACTATTTACTCACTCCATTATTACTTTGGCTGAAGAATTTGGTAAACCATGATATTTGTATTTTAACTAAGCCTGTAAACACCATGACAAACCCCATTGTCCTCGTTCATATATCTGATATTCATTTTGTAAATGACCAGACTTTACTGAGAGGACTGCGGGAGAATGGCAGGTTTTTCACAAAGCAGCACCTGGGTTGGTTGAATTATAATCTGAGGCGTCGTCACCACTTTGAAGCTACTTTGAAGTACCGGCTTTTAAGCCGTTTGAACGAGATAGATTGGGATTACCTGGTCATTTCAGGCGATTTGACGACCTTATCGCTTGACAGGGAATTCAGAAAAGCCCGCGATGCAATTGCCCCACTTATACAAAAAGGAAACGTTCTGTTAACAGCCGGTAATCATGATCGATACACTAGAGAGAGTGCCGGCACCGATCCCATTCGAACCTTTTTCAGCGACTGCTGGCCATACAATCGAAATCCAACTCATCAGAGTGAGGCCAATATCTACGAGTTGGATGATAATACCATTCTGCTTGAGCTCGATATGGCCACCCCCAGAAACTTCTTTTCCTCCCGTGGAAAAACCCTCAATAATTTAGAATCGATAGAAAACACTCTAAAAAAATACCATAAAAACAAAGTAAAAGTTGCAATTGGTCATTATCCTGCATTCCTTCCCCCGGATGAACATGAAGGATATTTCCATGAGATCCCCAAAAAAAAGGAGCTGCAGCAATTTCTTTTAAGGTGTGAGATCGATTTTTACCTTCATGGTCACATTCATAAAAGCTGGATGTTTAAACCTGATGAGGAAGCAGATCTTTTATGTATAAACAGCGGTGGATGTTGCCGTTATCTTGAAGGGGAATGGGCCGGGTTTCACAGAATTGAAATAAACAGTGAAAAAACAACCGTAGAAAGAATTCTCATTTAGAAATCTTTTTTATGATCTAGTTGAATCATTTAAGATGATATTTCAATCTATTATCAAAAGCAGGCAGGTATTGGGATTGCTGGATTCAAACCCACCTGCTATGGTTGGTTTTGAATCATTTTTCGCCAGGTATTTCGAAGAGGAAGGCTATCTCGTAAAAAACCGCCCTGCTGCCATTTATACGCTCAAATCGTCCTCATTCAGTACCTTATGAATTTGATCTGGGTTAGGTATTGAATTTAGCCCCATGAATCATAAGCGTTCACAGAATCTGAAAACATCCAGCGTTAATAATTAATAATTGACAATTAACCGTTTCGATATGGCAAAAGGCGACGACATCCAAGAAAGGCTTATTGAATTCGCAGTCGAAGTAATGAGACTATGCTCGGAATTACCCAAGGATTCAGGTGGCAGACATATCGCCGGTCAATGCTTCGAAGCGGAACATCTCCAGCCCCAAATTACGCCGAAGCACGTTCGGCAGAGAGTTCCAAGGATTTTATCCACAAGTTAAAAATCGTTTCTAAAGAATTAAACGAAACAGGAGTATGGCTTGAGATTATTAAGAGGAGCAACATGCTGGCTTATGAAAAGATAAAAAGAATTTTCAACGAATGTGATGAGCTCAACAGGATTATTGGCTCCAGTATTAAAACGACTTTGAAAAGAAAGAATAATGGTTAATTGTCAATTGTTAACAATTAATAGCAAATTTAAGTTCACCCCCATCGTGCTGAATACAGTTTTCCTGGTAAACTATTTTTAAGGATTGAAAGTAAATGCGTGAAGTTCCCGTTGAACAATTGTTTTGTGACCATCAATCCATTGTTGACTGCCTCCGTAAAAGCAGATTGTTAAGCCGTTTACCGGAAGAGTTGTTAAGTCGCTTAACACCACTATTCAAAGTACGACATTTTCCCTCCGATGCTAAAATAATAGAAGAATCCCAGGTAGAAACACAAATTTATTTCCTGATCCGGGGTGAAATTGCGACTTACTCCAATGGGAATCTCATTTTCAAACTCAGAAGGCTGGGTGATATGTTTGGCGACATGAGTTTCATCACGCAAAAGGCATACACTACATCAGAGATTGCAGGCACACCCGTTTACCTTTTCTGCCTTGATATAAATGACATAATTGAGAAAACAGAATTTACTCTTGAGGACACAAAATATTTGTTATACCAACTATTTACAGACATGCTCATGGACAAGCTTGCCTTGTGCTGCTGCAAAGCCACTGCCCAGAGTTCCACCGAAGAACAGCTTGAAAGAATGAAACAACTCCTTTTGGAAACGAAAAATCAATTAAAAAAATCCAATAAAGTCAAAAGCGATTTTCTGGCAAATGTCAGCCATGAAATCCGTACTCCAATGCATGGCGTGCTGGGAATCACAAACCTGCTATTAAGCACCAATTTATCGGATCAGCAAAAAGAGTTTGCGACAACCATCGAAAAATCCGCCACCTCTTTTTTGGAGGTAATTAACAATATCCTGGATTTTTCACAACTTAATGCAGGCGGGATTGAGTTGCAGGACAGACCATTTGAAGTCAAAAAGCTTGTTAATTCCGTACTGTCAGAGTTAAAGGAAAAGGCGGAAGAGAAGGAGCTGTCCATCGAAACAACCATTTCAGAATCCATTCCCAAATTATTAAAAGGGGATAGCATCCGAATCCACCAAGTATTAATCAATCTGGTCAGTAATGCCATAAAATATACGGATACGGGGAAAATAACCCTTACGGTGAAGCTTATAAAAGATAGGGATGAATCTTCAATTTTACAGTTTTCTATTGAGGATACGGGAATTGGAATCCCGGAAAAAGACAAGAATCTGTTATTCGAATCCTTCTCCCAGGTTGACTCCTCTTTAACAAGAAAATATGGAGGAACAGGCTTGGGATTGGTAATTTCAAAACAGTTGATCGAAGCCATGGAGGGTCAGATCGGTTTTGAAAGCCAGGAGGGGAAAGGATCCGTTTTCTGGTTTACCCTGAGTTTTGCAAAACAATCTGATCGAAGAAAATCAGAAGAGGGGAGTTTGCCTCAAAATAGAAAGCTTATCCGGGTCTCCGATAAGCTTAAGCCATTAAGAATGGAGGAAAGAAAGAACATAAAAATCCTGTCAATTGGGACCGATAAGATTAATCAACTCGTGATGCTGCTCACCCTTGAAAAATTAGGATACAATATTCGGATTTTGGACAGTGGCAGTAAAGCTTTGGAACTGCTTGAGCAAGAGGAAATTGATATTGTATTGATAGATGTTCAAATGCCCGATATCGATGGATTTGAGATTACCAGGATAATCAGGGATGAAAGATCAAATGTCCTCAATCATGGTGTACCTGTTATTGCGATGACATCGCACATTTTGGATTCAAATCGAACCAAGTGCCTGCAACATGGGATGAATGATTGTCTGGCCAGACCTGTTTGCAGTTCTGATCTCGATATGATTCTTAACAGATGGATTTCCATTCGCGAAAAAGATAAAAGTGAATGGAATGAAGATTATACAAGCGATGCCGAAACCATTGACTGGAATATGCTGGATCGGCTTCAAGAAAACATTGGAGATCTGAATCCTTTGATCCACCTGTTTTTGCGGGAAATTCCGGAGAGAATGGTTTCTCTGCGCGAGGCGATTGCATCAAACGATGCGGAGAATCTGGAAAGAACAGCTCACACCTTAAAATCCAATTGTATCACCTTTGGCGCCTTGCCCATGGCTGATATCTGTCTGCAACTTGAGAAAGCGGGCAATCAAGGGAACACAACCGGGATCGAAAACCTGGTGAAAATCCTGGAAAATCTCTGTAAAAAAGTGGTTTACTGTCTGGATATTTACCTGAAAGCAACGGAGCCACAGAACTAGCTACCGCAACATTTACATAAAAATCCCATGATTCGCTTGCCTAAGAGTTAAATATCAGATATAAAACAAACGATTTTTGTCTTATCCGGGCTCAAGCTGGACCGGGTAAAAATCGGTGTTGTTTAATCAGGGAGAGATGGAACAAGGAGAGTTTGTTCCTTAATTAAAATTATTTGAAGAGGAAATGGTTATGACAAAGAAGATCCTGGTAGCAATCTGTATGGTTTGTTTTATATTTTTTGGAATCACAACTGTTTACGCAGTTCAGGCGGATGATGTATTGGGTACCTGGAGAGTCGAATCCCAAGAAGAAACTGCAACCCAGGTGGAAATATACAAATGTGAAAATAAATACTGCGGAAAATTCAGCTGGCTGGAAGACCTGAATTCTCTTGACGACAAAAACCCCGACGAAACAAAAAGAGATCAGAAATTGATAGGAATGAATTTTGTCTGGGGATTTGAATTTGATGATGATCAATGGGAAGACGGAAATATCTACGACCCCCGAAGCGGCAAGACTTATGACTGCAAAATGTGGTTTAAGGATGGTGATCCGGATGTTTTAAACGTAAAAGGCTATATTCTTTTTATCGGAAAAACCTCAATCTGGTATCGCGTTAAGTAAATTTAACGGACGTTTAGTCACACCTGTCATTCCGGGCTTGACCCGGAATCCATTGTTATTTATTAGATTTTCTCTGGATGCCGGATCAGGCCTGTCCTCAGCTTGACAGGGGATCCGGCATGACAGCGGTGAACTTGAGACTCCAGGCCGAGAGAACATGCTTCTTAAGCCATAGGGCAAACTTACCCCGCCTGCTCTTTCAGGAGATTTGTCAGAATCCTTTTGTTGGTCTGGTTAATGGCATGGGTAATATGAATACCATCCTCGGCGTACTCCACCTCTTCTACTGTCCCCAACTGATATAATTTTGACAAGAGATCGGCCCGCTCATAGGGTAGCAAAAGATTATCCCTGGTGAAATTGAGCTGAAAATGAGTCTCTATTCCTTCTCTCACCAAGTCAATTTTTTCATTATCTTCAGCAGAAACCATTAAGGATCCAGGATAAGACTTCGCCAAAATCAACCGGTCCATCTTTTCCGAAACCAGATCAATCTTGTTTAAGACAAGAAGTCGGGGAATAGTATGGGCTTCAATCTCTTTGAGCACCAGTTCCGTCGTTTCGATATGCTGCCCAATATTGGGACTGGAGGCATCCACCACATGAAGCAACAGATCTGCATTTTTTACGACGGACAGGGTCGAACGAAAAGAAGCGATCAGGTTATGCGGCAGGCTGCGAATAAAGCCGACCGTATCGGAGATTAAAACAACCGGTTTTATTTTTGATGGCAGGATTCTAGTTGCCGACTCCAGAGTTGCGAACAGTTTGTCTTCTGCAAGCAGACCCGCCCCGGTCAGTTGGTTTATAAGGGAAGTTTTACCTGCGTTGGTATATCCAACCACACCAACCTGGAAGCAGTTCTCCCTGTTTTTTGACTGGGTCTGTCTTTCCCGGGCAACCTTCTTCAGAGACTTCTCCAGATGAGCGATTCGTCTGGCAATTAACTGGCGGTCGATTGCAATCTGCTTTTCTCCGGTCCCCTTGGAAGCATTAATTCCACCTTTTTCCCGATCCAGATGCGCCCACAATCCTACCAGTCTGGGAAGCATGTATTTAAGCTGCGCCAGTTCCACCTGGTCCCTGGATTCAGGCGTTCGGGCATGACCGGCAAAAATCTCAAGAATCAACTGGGTTCGATCCCAAACCATACATTTCAGATAGGATTCAATGAACTTTCCCTGGTTCGGACTCAGCTCCCGATCAAAAAGGATAAGATCAATCTCGTTTTCTTCAATAAATTGTTTGATTGTATTGAGTTTACCGGTTCCCAGATAACTGCGGGAGTCCAGTCTGTCTCGTGTTTGATAGTCTCTGCCGACAATTTCAAAGTCGAGTGTTTTGGCAAGGGATTCCATCTCGTTTAGGGAATCATCGGTGGAATCGATCCGCTCTGATTTCAGATGGATCGCGAATAATAAAACTTTCGTTTTTTCTTGAGAATAGATGATCAATGGTTTGTCTTACCTCTTAAAAACGTCTCCAATTTTTAACTGAAAGCCATTAATAAAATCTCTGGCGAGCAGTTCTTTTTTGTTTTCAGGTTGACAGGAAATGATGTCGACAAAACCATTTCCACATGCGACTGAAAACCGGTCATTTTCAATCGCTGTTATCTCACCTGGGTTGGAAGAAATACTGATACTATGAACTCTATGCTCCATCGATTTCAGAAGAAGCCGTTTCCCCCGAAAAAAGGTGACCACTCCCGGCGAAGGACTCATCGCCCTAAAATGACAATATACCTGGTGCGCATTCTGACTCCAGTCGATAAAACGGTCCTCTTTTTTCAGTAACCTGGCGTAGGTTGCTCTTTCATGATCCTGCTTAACCGGGGTCAATTCATCAAATCGATTGATCGTCTCCACAATCAAATCAGCCCCCATGCTCGCCAATCGGTCGCTGAGGGCATCAACCTTTTCGTCGGCAGTAATGTTTGTTTTCCGGGTGAGCAAAATATCACCGGTATCCATCCCAACATCCATCAACATGGTACAAACTCCGGTTTCTTTATCACCATGTAATATTGAGAATTGAATCGGAGCCGCGCCCCTCCACTTGGGAAGTAATGATGCATGGGTATTGATACAGGCTTTCCCGGGAATATTGAGAACATCCGGTGGCAATATTTTCCCGTAGGCAATCACCACAAAAAAATCGACCGTAAAGGCTGACAATTTAGCGATCGCTTCAGGAGAACGGATACTCTCCGGCTGATATACTTCGACGTTATACTCTAAGGCGAGATCCTTGGTAGGAGGAAATTGAATCTTGTGGCCCCGATCTTTTTTCCGATCAGGTTGGCAAACCAGGAGGGGGACATCAAATCCCGCTTCCAGCAAAGCCTTTAAAGAGGGTACCGCAAATTCCGGAGTACCCATAAAAACGATACTAGGCAATTAGTTTCTCCGAAACACAATTGGAGTTAACAACTCTCATCTTTTCCGCAATACTGGCTAAGACATTTTCAGACGCTGTTATTGTAAGATGATCATCCCAGGGATTTCCCTTGTCATCATTTTCGCAACTATATTCGGAAATATAACATTTTTCTTTCATGTAGGCCAGTTCGGATTTGGCTTTATCAATTATCCGTAACTTGTTGGAAGGAACAATATTGAATGCACACCCCTCTATAACTTCCCGTGTTGTTTTTGAAGCGACACCCCGTTTGCCGATGAATTCATTCAACCAGGTTCCGGTCAGGTAGGAGGCTAACCCGGGAAGCAGGGGATGTTTGTAAATGCTTTCTCTGAACAGACGCGGTGGAATCAATCTCAAATGCATCCCCAGATGAAATGGATTGTTTATTCCCGGCAGAAAAATCGGGTCAAGGACAATTTTTTTCCGCAAAGAACAGGGTTTCTGAGACTGGCATTCGGAATATAACTCAAGCACAAAGGGATTGCTGGTTTCCCTGGTATCTTCATCCTTTTTCCAGAATCGCTTGACCTTAACAGTGGATAAAAGCCGAAACACCTCCGTAAAAAGGGTAACCTGCTTTTCCGAGAATTCCCCCTGTTTTGAAGGTTTTGCCACCAGTTCCAGATGTTTCCTGACGCTAAAAAGGCAGTAGCCTTCGGAGTTTGAACCCGCAAATTGCCTCAAAATACCCAACAGATGTTTGACGCCGTCATGGGAAAATCTTTTTTGAATCATCTTCTGCAGCGACAACAGGGTTTCGGAAACAGATTCGGGAATCAACTGGAGTTGTTCGTCCTCCTGCCCATCATCCTCTATTTCCAGCCTGATTTCGTCAGGGACTTCATCGGGCATTAGTGAATGAAGAGAAAATGTCGGACTGTTTTTTTCGAAGGAATCCATCTGACTGGGAACAGTCTGTTGATCCGCGATTAAATGAACGGGAACAATGTCTACTCTATTGCTTACGGAGTGTTCATAAATCTTCGATATGATTCTGGCCAGAAGGTAAGAGGCACGGCAAAACATATTCTTGGGCAACCAGAACGGATTGCTGATGGCATTAAAGCCGTCTTTCTTCTTCCAGATTATTTTAGGGAATTGATACCGAATAAACTGCAATTCCAGATTGGCAGGCGGAACCTCCTCATCCTGTTCCAGGAAAAAAAGACTGATCATCTGCATAATCATATTGACATCCGACTCCGAATCACTGAGCTGCTGATTTCTTTCGGTCACACTGAGTTGACTGAGAAAACCTAACACCAGGGGTTCAATCTGTTTCCATTTATTCTCGATCACTTCGCGAGAATCCAGTATTTTGGCGATCGATAATTTTAATTCCTTTGTTGCAGCGTTTTTGAGTAAGAATAAGACGATATCTTTTGTCCTGAACCATTTGGCAACAAAAAATCGAAATTTTTTGTTGTTTTTCTTTGATTCCGGGCCCTGAAACAGCTTTCCAATCTCCTTATCAACCGCTTCTGTCGTTTTTTGGGGATCACCATTCAGCTGTTCACAGATATGTAAACCGGCATGCAGGGATTCGCCTATTGCAAATGAAAGTGAAAATCGTTCGGGTGATCCGTTTTGATTAAACCTGATTCCGTAGAACTTAAGCATATGTGATTGTTTTCTTCTGGTTGTCAGCGATAGGAAGAAAAAATTCCAATTCCGATCGGAATATAATATTGCAGCTTTCTAAAAAACAGCTCTAAAGAATCTAAATGATGTGCCCACAAGAAGTCAAAAGAAATTCTTTAAATCCCATATCTACTGCATTTATTGATTATTTGGTTCAGCAGTGAAAAAGACTGAAGCAATCAACGGATCGAATTTGGATGCTATTAGATATGAACTGTTTAAGAAAAAACCTGCAAAAATATTTTTCTTTTATTTAAGTTTCTGATAGGTTATTTGCCGCCTTCGACAATCGTAGAAGGGCATTCGGACAAATCCTACAAACAGACTACTCTATGTTGCTTCACATGATATTTCAAGTGAAAATCGATTTGTTTGTGAACCTGCTTTCAACTCAATGAATTAATGATGATCTGATTTAAAACGAAGGGAGGGCGGTCTATCGAGGTCTGATTGGTGGATAACGCAAGAGATATTTTTTTAAATTTATTACAGGAAAAACCTACCCTGTGATTCCGACTTTATGGGCTGTATCACAATAGAAAAATAGAAAATTTTTCCAATATAAACAGACGTCAAGTCACACTTGTCATCCCGGACTTGATCCGGGATCCAGGATGAAAATACTCTTTTATAACAATAGATTCCGGGTCAAGCCCGGAATGACAGGGTCGGCTATTTTTCTTTAAAATTGTCATATTTTAAATTATGACACAGCCTAATCCACGATTAAAAAGAATGATTCTCTTTCCGATTTTCCTCTTTCATTGAACTCAGGTTTTCCAGTTCAACTCTTTTTACACTTTCCAGGATTTCGTGGAAATAGGGACGCATAATCTCATCACGCTGTGAGAAAACATCTTTTCTCTTTACCGTTTGCTGAACCATACACTGCGTTGCCTGGGTAAGATTTGCAATGATCTTTTGATGCAGTCTGCTCTGGAAATTTGGATTGGGTTGTCCTGAAGCCAATCGCTTGGGGAAAAGTTTATCCAACCATTTGGAGAGAGAAAGATCACTATTTTCAACAAACTCAAAATTCAAAAATCCCTGGAGCATGTGAATGACCGATTCCAACAGGTAGTGTGGATTCATCCACAACAAGTGATCGGCACCTGCCAGCTGTTTCGCGTATTTTGCACATCGTTGGGAAACACTACTCAGCAACTCGATACTTTTATACAAAATCGTCTGCCGGCTTTCCAATTCGATCCGTTTATAGATAAAGCTGTTTTCAGGGGCTTTTCTTTTGTTGTGATACTTGAACTGCCAGTATTTATCCAGCTCAATGACCGATTTATTGCAAGAGGTGCACAGCCGGGTCAGAACAAACTCCACTTCCAGCAAAGCCGTATAGGCCTCGGTAGGATTCACACCCAACTTCTCACAGGTGGATTCCAATGCCATACAGGCTTCACCGTCACTGAAATTATCGGCTCTCCTGAATCTTTCATCTTTGTAGTCCACCCACCACTTATAGGATTCCTTGGCAATATCCCTCAGCATCGCCACCTGCCATGCAAGAATTTCCTCCTTGACATCAAACTCCCACTGTTTGCTGATGCAATTGATGGCTTTGTGCTGAATTTTTTCGAATCCCTCCTTGTCCGTTATCTTCCAGGCTCCTTCGTCCTCATAGGCGAAATTCTTATACATTCTCAGGAATAAAGTACTGGCAAGATAGGATTCCTGGGCTGATGCGGTTTCTATTTCGTTTCGAACTGTTTCAATATACTGATGCATATCACCTCTTGAGATCCGGGTTTAAGTATAATAGAATTCCGGGTCGATGGTTTACTGTTTATTTTTGACCAAACACTCAATACAATAGTCTCAGTTAAGATATTCAAAATCTAAACCACAGGAAGATTATATTTACCATTTTAATTTGATTCTTTCACCAAAAACGCCCTTAACTCCTATCCAATCGCAGAGTAGAGACATGTCTGAAAACAGAGTACGATTTGCCCCCAGTCCAACAGGATTTTTACATGTAGGCGGTCTAAGAACCGCTTTGTTTAACTATCTTTTTGCCTGTGGCACCAACGGCAAGACAATTTTACGGATTGAAGACACGGATCAAAACAGAAAAGTGGAAGGAGCTGTCGAGAACCTGATCGAATCACTTGAGTGGGCAAAAATTGCTTTCGATGAAGGCCCCCATGTTGGCGGTGACTATGGACCCTATATTCAATCCGAACGGTTGGACATCTATAAAAAATACGCCAATCAACTCCTGGAACAGAACGACGCCTACCACTGCTTCTGCACCGAGGAGGATCTGACCAGAATGCGGGAAGAGCAGATGGCAAACAAGCAGGACGCCCGATATGATGGACGCTGCCGGCATCTCTCGCGTGAGGTTGTCAAGCAGAAACTGGAAGCGGGAATTCCCTCCGTTATCCGTATGAAGATCGACCATTCCCTTGAAGAGATCGTGGTTAAGGACGAGGTTCGCGGTGACGTGGCGTTTAAGACCAGCCAGATTGACGACCAGGTTCTAATGAAATCGGACGGATATCCCACCTATCATCTGGCAAATGTTGTGGATGATCATTTAATGAAAATTACCCATGTCATCAGGGGAGAAGAGTGGTTGCCTTCAACACCGAAACATGTGCAATTATATCACTATTTTGGCTGGGAGATTCCCCGATTCGCTCATCTGCCATTATTGCTGAACGCCGATAGAAGCAAGCTTAGTAAACGACAGGGAGATGTGGCCACCGAAGACTATCGTAACAAAGGGTTTTTACCGGAGGCGTTAATCAATTTTGTCGCACTTTTAGGTTGGAATACCTCGGATGACCAGGAGATTTTTTCATTGGACGAATTAAAGGAGAAGTTCTCGTTGGATCGGGTGGGAAAAGCAGGAGCCGTGTTTGATATCGAAAAACTGAAATGGATGAACCAGCAGTATATCAAACAGATTCCCATCGAAGAACTGGCTAAGCTGGTGCAACCTTATCTGCCGCAACAAGCCCTGGACATCGAACCGGATCGGTTAACCAGGATTATCCAGGTTGTCCGGGACTATATAACAACCCTGCCGGATATTAATAGTAAGTTGGATCTGTTTTTTAACGATAATCCAACCATTGAAGATGAAGACTTATTAGCCAAAGTAAAGGAGGAACCATCCCAGCAGGTTTATAAATGCTTTATCGAAAAAGTTGGGGAACTTGATGAACTCTCATCCGAAAACTTCGGCCAGGTCATGAAAGCCGTGCAAAAAGAAACCGGCGTCAAGGGAAAAAACCTCTGGATTCCCATGAGAATCGCCATTACGCTAATGGAACACGGCCCTGACCTGTCCTCGGTAGTGGATATCTTCGGCAAGGAGAAGTGCCTGCAGATGGTGAGACGGGTGTTGGGTTAAAGCATCAATATAGTCTCAAACCCGGTTTAACCGTTCTTATAACGGTCTTGCAGATTATATGGCAATTCAAAAATGCTTGAGTTATCCATAAAATTGAGTCATATGTCATCCCGGACTTGATCCGGGATCTAGACTACCATTTGA
This sequence comes from bacterium, assembly GCA_018829445.1. Taxonomy (GTDB): domain Bacteria; phylum SAR324; class SAR324; order XYD2-FULL-50-16; family XYD2-FULL-50-16; genus JAHJTV01. The sequence continues at coordinate 93,023 of JAHJTV010000015.1, read as the reverse complement.
ATGTAATTAACATAGATTCCGGCTCAAGGCCGGAATGACAGCATCTACAGGCTGTGTCACAATAGAAAAATTGAAGATTTTTCCAATATAAACAGACGTCAAGTCACACTTGTCATCCCGGACTTGACACTTGTCATCCCGGACTTGATCCGGGATCCAGACTACCATTTGAGCGTAATTAATATGGATTCCGGCTCAAGGCCGGAATGACAGCAGAGACAGGCTGTGTCACAATAGAAAAATCGAAGACTTTTCCAATATAAACAGACGTCAAGTCACACTTGTCATCCCGGACTTGACACTTGTCATCCCGGACTTGATCCGGGATCCAGACTACCATTTGAATGTAATTAACATAGATTCCGGCTCAAGGCCGGAATGACAGCAGGGAAACCAAGATTTTTAAAATATGCAAAACAGTCTGCGTAATCTAAAAACAACTGTTTAAAATTCCAAATCGTCAATAATACAATAGGCCTGTCATGAAAAGATATTTTGTCTATATCATGGCTAGTAAAAAGAATGGAACACTATATATCGGAGTGACGAGCAATATTCAAAAGCGTGTTTTTGAACATAAAACCAACATAGTAGACGGATTTACCAAAAAATATAGTGTCCACAAATTAATTTATTATGAATCAACCTCGGATATACACTCAGCAATAAGAAGAGAAAAACAATTAAAAAACTGGAAAAGGGATTGGAAAATTGAGTTGATTGAGAAAACCAACCCTCAATGGCTAGATTTATCTAGCTCTTTACAAGGGTTATAAAACTCTTCTATTCTTTTTATTGCAACAACTTATCACTACTAACATCACCCAAAGAAACTATGACAAACACCGAAAAACCGAAGCATTTTATCCGCCAGATTATTGAAGAGGATATCAGAAATAATAAGAACGAAGGCAAAGTGATCACTCGTTTTCCACCGGAACCCAATGGCTACCTCCATATCGGACATGCAAAATCGATCTGCCTGAACTTTGGCATGGCGGAGGAATACAATGGAAAATGTTACATGCGGTTTGATGATACCAATCCCGGCAAGGAAAGCGAAGAATATATGGACTCGATTCTCTCTTCTGTCCGCTGGCTTGGCTTTGATTGGGAGGACAGACTAACCCATGCGTCCGATTATTTTGACCGTTTGTATGAATACGCCATTGAACTGATTAAAAAAGGCAAGGCGTATGTCTGCAGCCTGCCTGCCGATAAGATGCGGGAATACAGGGGAACCCTCAAGGAACCGGGAAAGAACAGTCCGTACCGGGACCGCTCGGTTGAGGAAAATCTGGAACTATTTGAGAAAATGCAGGCCGGGGAGTTCAAGGAAGGAGAGCATGTACTCCGGGCAAAAATCGATATGGCATCCCCCAATATCAACCTGAGAGACCCGGTGATCTACCGGATCTTAAAAGTCCCCCATCTGAGATCAGGGGATAAATGGAACATCTACCCTCTGTACGACTACACCCATTGTCTTTCCGACGCTCAGGAAGGGATTACTCACTCCCTCTGTACTTTGGAGTTTGAGGATCATCGTCCACTGTATGACTGGGTTCTGGACCAACTGGATACCCCCTGTCATCCCCAGCAGATTGAGTTTTCCAGGCTTTCATTGAACTATACCGTCACCAGCAAGCGTAAACTGAACCAACTGGTTGACAAGGGACTGGTCAGCGGTTGGGATGACCCCAGGATGCCAACCCTGATGGGGATGCGCCGCAGAGGATATACTCCGGAAAGCTTACGTGATTTTGCAGAACGGGTTGGAATTACAAAAAAGGAAAATTATATCGAGATGAGTCTGCTGGAGAATTGTGTAAGGGAGGATTTGGATAGCAAAGCCCCGAGGGCCATGGCTGTCTTAAACCCGCTGAAGGTGGTTATCGATAACTATCCGGAAGATCTGGTTGAGGAATTGGAAGCACCTGTGCATCCGCAAAAACCGGAAATGGGAAACCGGAAGCTGCCTTTTTCCAAGGTTATCTACATCGAAAAAGACGATTTTTTGGTAGATCCGCCCAAGAAGTTTTTCCGCCTGGCACCGGATAAAGAGGTAAGACTGCGGTATGCCTATATTATAAAATGTAATGAAGTGATTAAGGATGGGAAATCAGGGGAGATTGTGGAGCTCCGCTGCACTTACGATCCGGACACCAAAAGCGGAACCGGAACCAGCACAAAGAAGGTGAAGGGAGTGATTCACTGGGTTTCGGAAGTAAATGCAGTTGAAGCGGAAGTGAGGCTCTACGACCGGCTTTTCACCAAGGCAAGACCGGACGCCGAAGAGGAGGATTTTAAAACCTTCTTAAATCCCGACTCCATCGAGACCATCAAAAAAGCCCTCCTAGAACCGGGCTTAAAAGCAGCCAAACCGGAAGACCAGTTCCAGTTTGAACGCCTGGGCTACTTTAATGTCGATTCTGTGGATTCCAAAGAGGGAACCCTGGTCTTCAACCGCACCGTAACCCTGCGAGATTCCTGGGCAAAAATCGAGAAGGCGGAGGTAGAAAAGAAGTGAGTCGGGCTAACCAAAAAACCTGCAAAAACTATCTTTCCAATCAGGAATTTTAATATTTAATGCGCTCTCTAACTTCAGATTGGACATTGGAGAAAATACGGGGCGCAATGCCTTCGTTTTAAAATTGCTCATGGGTACGGGAATAACAATGTTATCCAAGTTAAAATAGTCAATATAAAATCTGGCTAATTCATATCTGGATGCATACTGACTGCTGGTCATGTGATATAACCCTTTTAGGTCTTTTTCCAGACTCTCCAGGGTGAGTTTTACAATATCATCTGTAAAGGTAGGAATTGAGACTTCATCCGCACTTATTGTTAATACCCGCTTGGTTTTCGCCCACTCCCCCAGTTTGTGCAAAAAATTCTGTTGCCCCCTGCCAATTACCCAACTGAGTCTAAAAACCAGGAACTCCGGATTACTACACAAAGCTATCTCTTCGCCTTCCAGTTTACTCTTTCCATATATATTGAGAGGAGAAGTCGGATCATCTTCATTATAGAGATCCTGTTTGGTTCCATCAAAAACATAGTCGGAGCTATAATGCACAAGTTTGCAGCCATATTGATTACATAATCCGGCTATAGTCTCGACCGCCCGGCTGTTAATTAGATAAGCAATCTCATGATTTTCCTCTGCCGCTTCCACCGCATTATAGGCAGCACAGTTTATCACAAATTTTGGTTGATATTTTGTAAACAGATCCGTTAACTGCTCAACATCTGTGATGTTGCAATCCTTCTCTTTGGGTGCAAAATATTGGACCTGTTTTTCATCCAGGTAATTTACGAACTCTTGTCCCAACTGCCCTTCTGAGCCGATAATGAGAATCTTCTGGCAATCCATTAATATCCTTAATAAAAAAACTGCTGATTGATAGTCACTGTTTGTCTTTCCTTCCCATACAGATTAAAGATCCAGAGTAGCTTAAAACAATGAAAGTATTCAAGCACTCCAAGGAAAAATAGTTGCTGTCTGACGTATAAACAATAAAAGTTGTTTGACTCATTGTTTTTTCTAGCAAGACTTGGAATACTTTTATGACTTGTTTAGAAAACATCCATATTTTTAATACATTAATTGTATTTATTCAGAATAGTAATTGTGTAATACTCGTTTTCCCGCGAAGGCGCAATGTCATTAACTTAAGGAATTATAGATTTAATTCAACCTCATAACCAGACTACGAGAACTTTTAATTTATTACAGGGAATAACGGTAGGGCGGCCTTACATGGCCGCCTTTGGTTTCGCTCTGGCGGGGATGTAACCCCGCCCTACCATTTATTTTCTGCATTTTTTGTAGTTCAATGAAGGTGCAAGACCTTAAGTTAATGGCATTGCTAGAAGACGGGGATCTCATTAATACACTTCTTATAAAGGTCGTCTCTTGAAAGGAATAATACTAGCTGGTGGGTCGGGAACAAGGCTTTACCCGATAACAAAAGTTGTCAGCAAACAGTTAATGCCAATTTATGACAAGCCAATGATCTATTACCCCCTCTCTTCGCTTATGTTGGCGGGAATCAGGGAGATATTGATCATCTCAACCCCCCATGATTTACCACTATTCAAACTGCTATTAGGGGATGGCAGCCAATGGGGTTTGAACCTTTGCTATGCTGAGCAACCAAAACCGGAAGGTTTGGCGCAGGCTTTGATTATTGCAGAGAAGTTCCTGGACGGATCACCATCCTGTCTGATTCTGGGTGATAATATTTTTTACGGTCACGGTTTACCCGCAAAGCTCAGGAAGGGTACTGAAATAACAGACGGTGGATTAATCTTTGGCTACTACGTAAAGAGCCCCCAAGCCTACGGCGTCATCGAATTTGACGAAAATGGTAAAGCAATCAGCCTTGAAGAAAAACCCAAAGTTCCGAAATCAAATTATGCCATACCCGGGATATACTATTATGACAGCGAAGCTCCAGCAATCGCCAAAAGTCTCAAACCTTCACCCAGGGGAGAACTTGAAATCACAGATCTGAACAAGGAATATTTAAAGAGGGGAAAACTCAAAGTTGAAACGCTGGGAAGAGGAATAGCCTGGCTGGATACCGGAACGCATACCACCATGATCCAGGCATCAAATTTTATTCGTACTATTATTGAGAGACAAGGTCTCCAGATCGGATGCCCCGAAGAGATTGCTTACAAACAATCCTGGATCGACAAAAAGCAACTGCAACTGGCAGCAAAAGAATATAAAAAAACGGAATACGGACTGTATTTATCAAGATTGGCAAAGGACTGAAATGAAGATTGAAGAGACAATAATTCCAGGCGTATTGATTGTTAAACCCAATGTATTCGAAGACGACAGAGGTTTTTTCCTAGAATCATATAATAGAAGGGAATTTTTGCATGCGGGAATCACGGATGAATTTGTTCAGGATAATCATTCAAAATCAACCAAAGGCGTATTACGCGGACTCCATTATCAGAAGAATTTTCCCCAAGGCAAGCTGATCAGGGCAATTCAAGGTGAGGTACTGGATGTGGTCGTTGACATTCGAAAGGGATCTCCAACTTTCGGAAAGTGGATTTCAATAATCATATCATCCGACAATAAGAAACAAGTTTGGGTGCCCAAAGGATTTGCACATGGATTCAGCGTGTTATCCGATGTCGCTGAATTCTGCTACAAGGTTACTGACTATTACCATCCGGAAGATGAAAAAGGGATTCTGTGGAACGATCCACAACTGGCAATCGACTGGAAGGTCGAAAACCCGGTTTTGTCCCAAAAGGATCAGGATCTGCCACTGCTGAAAGATTTGAATCAGGATTTACCGTTTTTTGAGCCCGACTCGTTCTAATCGATAACCGCCGCTGAGAATATTATTCACCCATTTGGTGTTATCCAAATACCACTGAACTGTTTTTCGGATTCCACTCTCAAAGGATTCCTCAGGCTTCCATCCCAGTTCTTGTTGAATTTTACCGGAATCAATGGCATATCGCTTGTCGTGCCCGGGGCGATCAGTCACATACGTAATTTGACTTTTGTAGGAACCTTCGGCTTTAGGTCTGATTTCGTCCAGCAGTTCACAGATGGTGGTGACCACCTCAAGGTTTGTTTTTTCGTTGTTACCGCCAATGTTGTAGGTCTCTCCCGGTCTACCCTTTTGAATTACCCTGTGTATTGCTTTACAATGGTCCTTTACATATAACCAGTCCCTGATATTGCTGCCATCACCATAAACCGGAATCGGGTTGCCCTCTAGTGCAGAAAAGATAATAACCGGTATCAGTTTTTCCGGGAATTGGTAGGGGCCGTAATTATTAGAGCAATTAGTCGTTAGTACGGGAAAGCCATAGGTGTGGAACCAAGCTCTCACCAGATGATCCGAAGAAGCTTTTGAAGCGGAATAGGGTGAATTGGGAGCATAAGGCGTTTCCTCTGTAAAAGACCCGGTTTTTCCCAGGCTACCAAACACCTCATCGGTTGACACATGTAAAAACCGAAAATCCTGCTTTTCAGGAGCAGACAGATCACCCCAGTAATCCCGCGATTGTTTCAGCAGATTGTATGTCCCAAATATATTTGTATTAATAAACTCGTCCGGACCATCAATGGAGCGATCGACATGGGATTCAGCGGCAAAGTGGACAATGGCTGAAGGCTTGAAGTTAGCCAATAGATCTTTGATAAAACCAACATCGCAAATATCCCCTTGCCTAAAAGAATACCGAACATGATTCGCCACGGATCTTAAAGAATCAAGATTCCCGGCATAAGTGAGTTTGTCCAGGTTAAGAATCTGAACATTGGTATCTTTGTTCAGGAGGTAATGGATAAAATTGGAGCCAATGAATCCAGCTCCTCCAGTTACGATATATCGTTGTGACATTTGTATCCTTGATAAGCCATTTATATTCTGATGTTTCCGGCATGCCTAACTGATTATACCTTCTTGGCAAATCAGTCTATTAATGGATATTGATGATTAGAAAGAACATTCTTGTTTCGACAACAAGAATAGTCAACCTGATTAACAACCGCATTACAGACGTCAAAATGCAATTACTGTCAATAAGAGTGAAATTTTGAGAAACTGAACAGACAATACGATGAACCTATCAGATTCAATATTGCACGTAACAAAGCAAATATTAAAAAAGAATATATGGCCCCATACACTCCATAATTGACAATGAGAGGCCTCAAAATCAATAGCAAAACTAACAAGTTAAGCCCCATTGCTACTGCCTTAAACTTAACCGCTCCAAAAACCTCCAGTATTATCTCAAACATCAACGAAAATCCCACCAAAATTTCTCCTACAACTGCTAATTTAAATATTGGTATGGCGGCAAGATACTTTTCGCCCAACAAAAAAGAGATGACAAATGGGATAATGCCGTATGATATTAATAGGATAACTGCTGACAATATTAAAAACAGAATTAATACTTTAATCACTAGTTGGAGCAAATCTGACCGTGTCTCTTTCTCCATAAAGTAGGGAAACAGGAGGTCATTGACAGAGGCAAAGAATATTTTAGCGATGATGGTAAAAGTGAATGCAATTGAAAGTTGCGAAATCAAAGACAAATCATCCAGAATTCGTTCGCTGAAATTCAGGATAATGAAAAATGACAGATTGATGCTAACGATGCTTAAACTACTCCAAAATGAAAACTCGATTAGTTTTCCATAAGGGAAACCTGAAATTCGCCTGATTATCATCTTTCGGTATCTGATTCCTAAAACCAGCCCAAATGCGACCAAGGAAGAATAAAACCCTGTGACAGCCCCGCTGAAGAAAGCCAACCAGCATCCGCCAACAATAAAGAGAAAAGAAGTAACTCGTTGTAATAGCGTAATGACGGCTCTTTCCGCAATTCTTTTCTGCGCAGACAAATAAGCAACAGTATAGTTAAAAATGGCCAGAAACGGTGAACATAGCACTGCCAGATCAACTAAATTCTGTGTCGTTTGGTCGTTGAAGAACTGAAACTCCTGTCTCAATGCAAAGTAGATCGTAATCAAGAGAATCGAATAGAACAAAAAAATCCGAACTGCTCCAGCAAAAAAGAAGTCCAGCCGTTTCTCTTTTAATCCAAACCTAATCATTGCCATAGGCAATGCCAGGGTGATCAAAGTTGTGAAAAAGATATTGCTTTCTACAATCAGTGAATAGCGCCCGAAATCTTCGCGCGTCAACCATCGTCCCAGAAGGATTCTTTGAGTAAAAGAGATCCCCTGCCCCAAAAGCATTGCAGAGAGCAGATAAAAGAAACCTTTGTCCCTCAATGATTTGATCTTCTTATTGACACCCAGAGGAATTTTCAAGAGTATTTTTCGTTTGATAATTTAAGAACCACATCACTATATAATTTAAAGTGCAAAAGCTCCTTTTGCTGATGAGAAAAGAACCTCAAAAACTCTCCCCTTTCTTCCGAATCCAAGGGTGAGAATGTATGATTTAAAAGAGTGGCCGCAAGTTCCTCAGGATCATTTGCTTTTACCGGTTTGCCCCATCGACCATTTTGAATGATCTCAGGATTGCCACCATTATCAGAAACAACAACCGGACAGTTTAAGGCAATCGCTTCAAGAATCACCGTGGGCAAAGGATCAGGGTTTTTCGGGTAATGAATAAAAACATCAATAGTCTGAAAAAACGTTCTGATCTCCTTGATTCGCCCTAAAAATAGAACTTGTTCTTTTAGACCGTGTTTCTCTATCTCTTTTTTCAGATTTGCCTCATACCTCTTTTGTGAGGGATCTGATGCTTCACCAATGATAATCAATCCGATTCTTTTATTTCCTGCCTTGTTAACTAGTGATAACGCTTGAATACACTCCAGGATTCCTTTCCTTTCCTCTAAGGTACCGGCAATCCCAGCCAGTATATCAAATTTGGTTTTAAAACCTTGAATTGAGGAGTGCAGACTACTACTCTCTTTTTTTAGATCATCAGTAGAAATGGAATTATAGATTGTTACAATACGATCATTGGGTACGCCCGCTTCAGTCAGGTCTTTTTTAACAGCATTGCTAACGGCAATCGTTTTTTTTGCAAACAGAGAAATAACTTGAATCAATCTCCTCAATTCTTTTCCACCACTGACAAAATCATGCATATGCCAGATAAGAGGAGTCCGGGACAATAAACAAGGGATGATACAATACACTGTTGTATATACATTGTTGCTTTGAACAATGTCAGGTTTTAGTTGTATTATTTCTTTAAAAATCTCAAACAGAGACGCAATAAACTGAAAACAAAACCGTATCACCCAAAAACGGTTTTGCTCCTTATTCAGTTTTGAAAGATACCTCGACCGGTATACACTAATCCCATATTGTTCAAGTCCTTCCAATAGATCCCCATTTGGAAGAAGGACAAAGGGAGTAAACGATTTAACCTTAGCTAAAAATCTCAGAAAAACTGTTTCCGCTCCTCCCAAATGCCCCACATGGCTTATAAATAAGACTTTTACTTTATTTTGTTCCATACTATTTGGATAAACCAAGGCGGTGATCATTATTCCAAGTCAAAAGACTCCACTTGTTCCCGATTCCAAGATATACAAGAAAAAACCAGATTGGATAAAGGAAAAAAAGCGAAAATGGGGTCTCATGTCAAAATCGATTGACATGAGACCCCATCTAATTTCAATATGTCCAAAAGACATAACGGATTAAACCACCATGCATCTGAAACATTTTACGCTTATTACGGGGTTACTCCAAGTCCACCATGAGTATACCTGCTAGCTGCTTCAATAGCCCCATTTCCTTATAAAAAAAATGAAAACTATAGCAAAAAAGATTACTGATATTATCGGTAACAGACCATTATTTACGGTAGCAGTCATTATAGCATTCTGGATTAAATTCAATATCGTCCTATTTACATACAAGCCCTACACTGCAACAAAGATCTTTTTCCCTTTGTTTCTATTTATAATATTGGGATATTGTCTAAAACATTTTGGTAGAAAGATTCTTTCCGATCCGAGAGTTATTTTGTTATCCATTGTCGTAATTACCTTCCTGCTACCCGTTGGATACCTTTCCCACCCTCATGATTGGGGTCTATACAAAAAGATGGGACTCTCTATTATAAGTTTTTTCACACTCTATTTTTCTGCAATTTTACTGGATTCAAAAGGTAAGAAACTTCTGTTTTTTTTCATTTATTTTTTTTGTCTGGTGGCACTCGGATACCTGCTGCTTCAAGTCCATTTCAATTGGTCATATCAAATGGGGCATTTTAGAAACTCTAACCCTATCCCCAGACCTTTTGGAATCTTAGATGATCCAGACCATTCATCAGGAATCTATATTATTGGGTTTTTTATCTCCATTGGGCTCGGATTTTACAAGAAAAGATATTTCCTTGTTTCTCCAATCGCCCTGCTTTTCATTTATGCGATCATAAAATCTCAGTGTGCCGGTGCCATAATAGGTTTACTGGGAGGAATGTCGATATTTGTTATTGGATTAAGCACTATTTTTATTAAACAAATATCAGGGAAAAGCCTCTTCGTACTGATGTGGTTGGTCTGGTTTTCGATCTTCGGCTTTATGGTTGGTTTTTTTTGGTTTTATAAAGGCAATCTTTGGGGCTTTGCAGATTTATTAAACACATACAAAAGTGAATACACCATATTGGCTCGATTGGATTTAATGCTGCTGGCAAAAAACATTTTTCTGGAACACCCAATTTTTGGAGTGGGATTTGCGAATGATTTCAACCCAGCAATTATTAACATGTACAAATCATCCAATATGGTGACTGCAACAGAACTTCATATTCATACCAGTTATCTATCCGCATTATCAACAACCGGATTTGTTGGCCTTGTATCATTGTGCGCTTTGGTTTCACTTTCTGTCTGCCAATACGCTCAAAATTTTGCATCTCAAAAGAGAAAAAGTAAAAGAATTCTAATGCTATGCTTTTTTTCCTTATTCATATCAATCCAAATATTAGGCTATAGCCTTCAATATCTCTATAGTATCTCCTTTTGGTTTTCCTTTATATTACCTTACTTATTACCCTTTACATTTGAGAACTGAACAGTTTTTAGTTCTTGTTTAATTTATTGAAATTAAAGGCCATTAAAGGCTGACATGTTGTCATTCCGTGCTTGACACTGAATCCATAATTGTTTCAAAGCGCTGGATACCGGATCAAGTCCGGTATGACAAAGAGCCCTAAACTCTCAAGTTTGAGAACAAATACACCTAATTATCTCAATTCAAATGCCCGTTATGGTTGAACTCCGGCACGATGATTCTTAGTTCTTGTAATACTTCATCTTTATTTGACCTTTTTGCTTTTTCAAGTAATTTTTCAATTTTTTGGGAAAGATCTTCCCAGGGAATAAAATACTCTTTTGCGCTAAAAATTTTTGGATGGAGGGTTGGCGTGCTGTTTTCTTTATGAATTAAAAGTTCCTCATACAGTTTTTCACCAGGGCGCAGACCTGTAAACTCTATATCGATATCTTTTCCCAGTTTCATTCCACTCAATTCAATCATTTGCAGAGCTAAATCGTAAATTTTAACAGATTCACCCATGTCTAATATAAAAACATCCCCCCCCTTTCCCAATGCCCCCGCTTGAATCACAAGACGAGACGCCTCCGGAATCGACATAAAATATCGTTTTATCTCTTTGTGGGTAATCGTAAGGTTTTTACCTTCCGCCAACTGTTTTCGAAAACGGGGAACAACAGAACCGGCACTGTCCAGCACATTTCCGAAACGTACCATCACAAACCGTGTTTTTATACCATCCCTGTTTGAATGAGCCTGTAATATCATTTCAGCAATTCTTTTGGTGGTACCCATTACATTGGTTGGACGTACCGCTTTATCTGTTGAAATCAGAACAAAGGTTTCCACGCTGCACCTAACTGCCGCGTCCACACAGGACAAGGTTCCTTTCACATTATTAAAAATCCCTTCAGTTATATTTGATTCAATTAGAGGAACATGTTTATAGGCAGCTGCATGATATATAGTCTCAACCTGATACTCTGAAAGTATCTTTTCAAAATGCTCCTGATTCAGCACCGATCCCAAACAAGGAATGATATCAATCCCGGAGTACTCTTCCGTTAACTCGATATCGATGTTATAAAGAGCAAATTCATTCAATTCAAACAGGATTAACTTCTCAGGATTTTGCTGTATGATTTGACGGCAGAGTTCAGAACCGATTGATCCTCCAGCACCAGTTACTAGTACGATTTTCCCTTTTATGTTTTTCTGCAAAAGCACCGGATCAGGTTCTATTTCCTCTCGTCCCAGCAAATCAATTATATCAATTTTTCTAATCGCATTAATGGATACCTTGCCTGAAATTATTTCTCCGACACCTGGAATGGTTTTAATTTTTGTGCCTAAGTGTTGAATACTCTCCACAACTTCTCTATTCCGTTGTTTACCAGCAGAGATAATAGCTAGTAGGATGCTGTCCACATTGTGCTTCTTGATCAAATCGGGAAGTTTTTTAGGTGAATGTATTTTTATGCCGTGAATGCTTTGATTATGCAATTGCGAATTATCATCCACAAAACCTACAACCTTGTAGCTATTCTCACCGGACAAGGATTGCACTAGTTGACTTCCTGCTTCCCCTGCTCCATACACAATAATATTCTCCCGATCAGATTCACCTTCCGCCTGCACAACCGCCTTATAAACCAGCCAACGAATAACCAGACGAATACCAACTACCAGTATTAATGTGAGTAGTGCATCCAAAATGAGAATGGATCGAGGCAGTGGAGTTATTACTAGTAAAATACCAGATAAAGCTAATATGCCCACACTCCCAACAGATGCAACAAAAGCCGTCCCTAAAAATTCAAGCCCTGTATAGCGAAGTACCGGTCGATATATGCCAACTATCCAGAAAAACACGAATTTAACTGGAAACAATAAACAGATCTGATATGAATACCTAGGCATCCAGTTTAGCGCTTCAAAAAAATCGAACCGCAAAATAAATGCTAAACATATTGAAGCCGCAAAAGACAGGAGATCAATGGATCGAAATATCCATCTTTTTGAATTTCTGTTAAGCTTTAAATAAAATCGATTGATAAGATCGTTAACTATATTCATTAAATCTGCTGATTAGTCAGCTTTTTCTTAATACAGAAGTTTACTGAAGCAAACAATCCAAAGATTGCAATGATAATCATAATTAGAAAGCAATGACCTTTTGCTTCAATCGACATTAATAGTACACAAATCGCTAATTGAATAATACCGTAACCCAGAGAAACTATCCAATGGTCAAATCCTCCTTCGTTAACCAAGACTTGATAAAGATGTCTGCGATGCGCCTGAGATAATGGGTATTTATGCTTTATTCGTTCAATCATCGTTAAAAGTTCATCTGCGTAAAATGGCAAAATAAATCCGGCATAACAAATAAACTCAGTTAAAGAATTTGATAATAGTACCACACAAATGGCAAAAACAAATCCAAGCAAAATGCTACTTACATCTCCCATGAAAACTTTTGCTTTTGGCAGATTCCAAAAGAGAAATCCCAAACACGCAGAAGAGATACCAAACAGCAAAATTGTGATTTCAAGCATGTCTTTTGTCAATGACACATATCCAAGGCAAGTGAATGCGATTATTCCTGTTATTCCGGCAATACCATTAATGCCATCCATGAAGTTATAAAAATTGGTTGTTCCAACAATAAAAACCAATATTACAAAATACCCTGTAATATTAATAAAATTGCTATCTACACCTTCAATACTCACAACTATCCAAGAAATATCATTTGCGCTGTATAATACGATTCCAGCGGTAATAAACTGAATTATTAAACGGAACTTGGCAGATAATTCAAATCTATCTCCCAGAAAGCTGATAAAAGATAAGAGAAAAACAGGTAACCAAAAAAACAGCATTATATCAAGAATTAAGCAAAGGAATACAAAAACCACTAATATCCCAACCCCACCGCCTTTTGGGATATTAGTATTATGCGAACTTCGATTGCTCGGTTTATCAATCAGCCCTGCGTAGCTTCCATACCGTGCAATCAGCCAAGCACCTACAAAGGCAATGCAAAAAGACAATGCACTAAATTTATATAACATTTCGTGTTTAATCCAATCATAGCATTTACTTTATTGTACCCCTCCGTCCCCGATTAATTGATTTGCGAATACCATTCAACTGTTTTTTTTATTCCTTCCTCCGGTGTAATAACTGGATTCCACGTATAGTCTTTACAAAACTCAGAAGATGAAAAACGATACTCGTCAAATAGTCGAGAAACAACATCTTTGTTCAATGGAAATTTCTTCTGAAAAACCTTTTCCATGATACTACCAGCTGCTCCCAGAAATCTGAAAAATGGCTCGGGAAAAGGGAAAACACCTGAACCATTATGCATATTCTTATAAATCAACGAATAGAGCTCTCTTGAGGATAGATCTCTATTATCGCTTAAAAAATATGTTGTATAACTTGATCGGCTTGATCCATTATCATTCAATATTTTTAGAATCGCATCGCACACATTATCAACATTAATCATGCTCCTTTTCGCATTTGCTGAGCCCAGAGGTAAGATACAGTGCTTAGAAGCTGCTTTTAACAAAGACAACATATTCCCCTTATTGCCCGGTCCATAAACCATAGGAAGCCTTATAACGATGCATTTTGAATTATTGACCCCCGCAAACAGTTCACACAACTCATCTTCTGCTTCTTTCTTGCTGATACCATAGAGATCTGCAGGATTGCACGAAACATTTATATCGTACTTCCCGGGTGATTCTCCTATAACCTTGACAGAACTAATAAAAATAAACTTTTCAACTTCTTGTTCCAAAGCTTGTTTTGCCAGGTTAACAGTAAGATCACGATTTCCTCTTCTATACTCGCTTTCCGGATTTACTGCTGAATCATTCATCTGATGGACTCTTGCCGCAAGATGTACAATCATTTTGCAGCCATTCAAATCCAAAGGATTACTCCGATTCCAATGGAATGTGGTAATGCCGTGTTGGCGAAGATATCGATCCAAGGATTTCCCTATGAAACCATTTGCCCCTGTTATACAGACCTGGCTGTTGACAGCTTGTCGATCCATCAGAATGTTTGTTATAAAAATTAGCAAATATGGACTATATTACAGTGGTCTTTCACGGAATGTGTACATAATATCATGCAAGAGTTTTGACCAGCGTGATAAGTAGAATAGGTGCGTAAGCTTTTTCGAACGAAAAGCAGCCAAAGCAGGATAGTTCCAGAAATTCCTTTTCAGTTTGAATTCCCGTGCAATGGATTTATTATCTCCAATGATTTCAACATCATTTTTCCCTGGAATATATCCAAGCTGATGTGCTAATTTCAAATGACCAACTGTTCTCCAATCAACCCCCATCATTTCTGAAACAACAGTATCGAAAGCTCCAAGAGAATTCGACGCGACAAACCAATTAGGTTTGACGGGCTCACCCACCATTGGCCCATTATCATCCAAACCGTACTTCCCATCAAGAAAGGCATACTTGAATTTTAATTTTTCACAGATTTGACTAATAATCTCATCAAACACATAATGATTTTTTAATCTCATAATATCAGGCAAACAGCCCCATTGGTTTTTATAAGCCAAAGTTATCTTGGTCATACAATGTACTTTCGGCAAAGGGCAAGTTATTGAAAAATCGATATCAGTAAAGAATATCTCCGGTAGGTTTAAGCGATAAGGTTTTCCAAAGGCTAAAAGTTCAACTTCGCAAGAAGGAAGCTCCGACAAGTTTAATACTTTGACATTTTTATGCCTTGCCTCGATATCATAGAAACCCATTTTCCGCATTGTCTCGGTCATGGAGAAGCTGTTGTATCCTCCTTCTCCTTCACCAATAATAATTTTTGTTTCTGAATTAATGCTAAGTATTGCTTCAACAAGGGCATCGACGAATTCAACTCGAGTCGTAACTCCCTTTTTATATTCAGAGAATGTCAAATTGGGTTTAATAAAGATCGATTTATTGCTCTGCAAATCCTCCTTGAGAGTAATTTTTTCTGATGCATCAACAATCTGTTTGATTAGATCCTTGCGATTATCGATTAACTCCTCAACAACAATTTTCGGCTTCAATTTTGGCTCCTAGGAATTTCTCTTGATTGCATTTAGCAAAACCTTCAGTCCAACAAGCAAATGCTGTCGCATTGGGTTTATCCGAAGATCTCTTCCGTTTTACGGCGTATCACAATCTCTCGATTGTATTCATCACTTAACAATCTATACATGTTACTTTTCAGTCTTTCCCGATCTTCTTTGGAAATCGAAGAAAATTTTTCGAAGATTTGTTTAATCCCGGCAATATCATTCGGATCGGCTATAAATCCGATATCGTTTTCCTGAACCAACGCAGCAACTTCTCCTTTCATAAGGCAGATAATTGGTTTTCCTGCAGCCAGATAAGCTTGAAATTTAGCTGGCACGGTTAAAGAAAATACAGGTTGGTCAATAAGAGAAATAATCAAAGCATCGCTTCCTTCAAACCATGTCGGCATTTCCGCTAATGGCCTTCTTCCCCAAAAGAAAACGTTTTTGATACCCTGCTCATCGACAAGGTTCTTTAATGCATCTAAATTCGAGCCATCGCCGATGATATTTAGATAAGCGCTTTTACTACCCGGAATTCCCTTTTTTACTAATGAAAATCCCTTAATTACATTTTCCAGATTCTGGACAGTGCCGATATTGCCTGCGAAAGTAAAATTGATTCCCTCCTTCATAGCAGGATTTGATATTGCACTTTCAAAATTCATATCAGTCGGAACCCATTGAGGCGAGAAAATTACTTTTGATTCGGGAGAGTATTTTAAAATCTTCTTTTTAAACCCTTTGCATGACACAAATACCGAAGTGCAATTTCGGTAGATTGTCGACACGAACTTGTCCAAAATAAACGATGATAAACCTGTTTTTTTGAATCCATATGCGTAAACTGAGTCAGGCCACACATCCAAAGTCCATACAAACAGCTTTTTCTTAAAAAGTTTTTTTACCAACAACCCGGGAATTGCTTGAGTTAATGGACCGACATGGTAAATAAAGATATTATCACTCCTTCTTCCAATGAAAACCGCAAAAAAAGATGCAAAGAATGCAAAAAAAAGATAATTTGCAACTTTTCTAATAACACTCCGTTTATAACCCAATAAAGAGTAGATTCGGTGTATAGTCACTCCTTTCCATATATCCTTCCTGTAAACTGAGTTTTTATAGCCTTCATAAACCTTATCAAACGGATAACTGGGAGTTTGGCATAGGACTTCCACTTTGAACCCCTCTTCAGACCAAGCTTGAGCGAGGTCATTTATCCCAAATTCTTCGGGATAAAAACGTTCTGCTATTATAAGTATACTCTTACTGCAAGACATCTTTTATGGCTTGATTCATATTGTAAAGAAACGAATTTAATAACTTCTAACTATTGCGAACGGCGCTGCTCATTCCAGGGGGGAAATCCGCCAATGATTCGATCAATTCCCAATTATCCTTAAACCATTCGACATTTGAATCAAACCCTTCACTAAAATCGATGATAGGATTATATCCTATCAGCTGCCGTGCTTTTTCTATAGAAGCGAGAAGTCGCGGTTTTGTATCCCATTTTCTCCTCTCTCTGTAATTAAGAGGAACTTCATTATTCGTAACTTTTAAGACCAGTTCGGCCATATTCTTTATACTGATTTCTTTGCCAGCCGCAAGATTGAAATTCTCCCCCACTGCTTTCTCGTAATATCCCGATTTCAGAAGCCCTTGAACCAAATCAAGAACATAAGTAAAATCCCTTGTTTCTTCCCCTGTCCCGGTTATTGGAAGTGATTGCCCTTTCATTGACCAATAGATAAAATTAGGAATTACATTACGATACTGCCCGGGAACCTCTCCAGGACCGTAAGAGTTAAAGAAGCGGCAATTGACTGTCTTCATGTCATAATGATGGTTATAGAAATTACAATACATTTCACCGGTCATTTTGTTGATTTGATAAGGCGTCGTCAGATGCATTGAAATAAAGTCTTCTGTTAACGGCATTTTAGGATAGGATCCATATATCGCACAACCACTTGATGCATAGACAAATCGATCAATATTGCTCAGCTTAGCGTACTCCAATAATTTCACCTGTCCTATCACATCAACATCAGCAGATACTTCAGGATAATCAACTGAATTTTGATTTGCAAAAAAAGCAGCCAGATGAAAAATAATAGAAATATCTTCCTTAAACACCCGTTTTAAATCCACATCACTTCTTACATCTCCTTCAACAAACATCACATTGGACAAAGGTAGTACGTTCCAGGGATTGTTTGTTTTAATGGATGAAAGATTATCAAGGACAATCACCTTTCCTTTTTCGCCAACCAAAATGGATAGCGCAATTGTCAAATTACTCCCGATGGCTCCCGCCCCCCCTGTTATCAATATATTACGACCATGATAATAGGCCTCAAGATCCTTCTCCAGTGATACCTTATCCAGATAGTTTTTAACCAGGTTTAATCGTTTGTTATATGCTTCCAAAATATTCTCCATAAATATGATCTGCTATTTGACGACAAGCCGTGCCGTCTCCATAAGGGTTATGAGCCTGTGCCATTGTTTTATACGCATCGGGATCACGAAGAAGGATTGTAGCCTCAGAATAGATAGTGTCGGGATCGGTACCTACCAATTTGACGGTTCCCGCCTCAACCGCTTCCGGTCTTTCAGTCGTATCCCTCATAACCAATACCGGTTTTCCCAGACTGGGAGCTTCCTCTTGAACGCCTCCGCTATCAGTCAGAATTAAAGTAGATAAACTCATTAGATAAATGAAAGATTCATATTCAAGAGGATCGATTAGATGAATATTTTTAATCTTCCCTAAAAGCTCGAAAACCGGTTTTTGAACATTGGGATTTAAATGAACCGGATAAACAAGATCCACTTCTTCGTTTTCTAAAGCTATTCGTTTTAGAGCTTCGCAGATATTCATAAAACCTTCTCCAAAGTTCTCCCTTCTGTGCCCGGTGATGAGAATAATATTGCGTTTTTTAGTGATAATCGAATCCAAAGTAATGGATGAACTGGAAAATGAGTCTGTTAGCCTTGCTTCTACGGAGCTTCGAAGAGATCGGTTGGTTTTAATCCTTTCCAATACCCAAAAAAGGGCATCAATGACTGTATTCCCGGTAATTATAACGGTGTTTTCATCCCTGCCTTCTCGTAGTAAATTGAGTTGACTCTTTTTTGTTGGAGCATAGTGAATTCGCGCTATTTGTCCTATAAGGCATCGATTAACTTCTTCGGGCCAAGGGGAGTATGGATTTCCTGTTCTTAATCCCGCCTCAATGTGACCGACCGATACCTTTTCATAATAAGACGCCAGTGACGATGCAAATGCCGTTGTTGTATCTCCTTGAACAAAAACGATATCAGGTCTGATTTCACGAATTACTGTTTGAACCCTGCATAAAATTTTCCCTGTAATTTCCCCCAAATCCTGTCCGGGCTTCATTAAATTGAGATCAAAATGCGGTTTAACCTCGAAAAGGCTTAGCACCTGATCAAGCATTTCACGGTGCTGCGCAGTCACACAAACTCTTGTTTCGAAAAAGTCTCGCTTCTCTTCGAATAACTTGATAAGGGGACAGACCTTAATGGCTTCAGGGCGAGTTCCGAAAACGAAAAGTATCTTCTTTTTTTTCATTTATTTTTCTAATTTATCACTTCATTCGATAGTAATTTTTCATCCACTCTGCTGTTCGGCTGATTCCTTCTTCCGGCGAAATTTTTGGATCATGTCCAAGATCTTTGATTATTTTGCTAAAGTCAATTTTCTTCACCTTGGTCGTAAACGGTTCAGACTCTTTATATGTAACCAGTGAATCGTCCTTCCCAACAGCTTTCAATACTAAATCAGAATATTCTTTAATATCCATCTCCCAAGCAGCCTTACTTCCCACATTATAAACCTCTCCCGGAATAAAATTGTCGATAATATTTGCAACAGTCCAGCAAGTATCTTCAACATAATCGATTATCCGCTTGTGACCTTTATAAACCGTGTAAGGAATATCATTTAGCGCGTGATAAATAAATTTAGGTATAAACCCCCGATAAGGAGTGTACTCTTCATGGGGACCATAGCAATTTACAGGTCTTATTCGAACCGTTTCAGTCCCGAACATTTCCGCCGAGTTTAAACACATTAACTCTCCAGACCATTTTGTTATGGCATAGTCGTTCATCTGATAGGTATCACTTATCTTGTTGTCCTCCATTACGGATTCTTTCATTTCACCAGAGTAATCTCCGTATACTTCAGCAGATGAGAAGAATATCATCCTAAATTTTCGTTTCTCCTGTTGACGAAGAATGTGTTTAGTACCAATCACATTCGTTTGCCATAGGTTTTCATAATATGCCTCACCGTTCCATCTTCCATATTCTGCAGCCAAATGATAAACGAAATCAAAAGGCCCGAGTTCATCAAACACTCTTAAGAGTTGTCCATGTTTCGAAACATCGCATCTGACATAATTATCTCTTTCAGTATTATAAAGATCGCAAGCAATTACTTCATGATTTCTTTTTCTTAACTCAATACACAAATTGGTACCAATAAATCCCGCTCCACCTGTAACCAAGATTTTCATTCCTTCCTCCAGTTTAATAATCTACTATCACTAGTAAACTGTTAACACGATAAACTAATAATTCACTATGATTAAAAAGAACCTTTAAGAATCATTTGTCGTTTTTATTCGCTTCCTCCAATGCAATCACAGTCTTTTCGGCACACATATCCCAGGAAAATAATTCGGCGCGCTCTATTGCTTTTTTTGACATTAGATTACGTTGGTTGTCGTTCCAAGAAAGAACAGTTTGTATCTCTTCTGCAAGTTTTCTGCTGTCTTTTGGAGGGTAATAGACTGCCGCATTTTCAAACAACTCAGGCAAACAAGGATTATTTGCGGCAATACAAATACAACCATGCGACATTGCTTCACCTCCGATCATTCCAAAAGATTCAACACGACTTGTCATTACAAACATACTGCATTCTTTATAACACCAAGCCATTTCATTTTCATTTAATTTGCCGGCCCAAATGACATTTGTTGATAAATCATTGCTTTTTATCCAATTAATCAGTTTTTGCCGGTATTCAAGCATACGGCCTTCAGGTTCACCCGCAATCACCAATTTGATTGAATCCTCATTAAGCGACACTATCTGCTTGATAGCAAGCAACAAATCTTTGAGACCTCTAGCAGGTCGAATTGAACCGGCTGTAAAAATGAACGGACCACTGAAATTATTCGAAAATGTGTGAGGCAGCATACAAACAGTATTCTTTCTTTCATCTATTCCATGATAGATTAGCTTGATTTTCTCATCCTTTATGCCCCAACGTGTTACAAGAAAGTCGGAAACAAATTTTGAAAGGGATATAATTCTACTCGCTTTTTTTATCGCTTTTTTTGCCAAATAATATTGAATCCACAGCCTTATATTTTCACCTAAGGGATTATCATTCATTGTTCCAATCATCGGTTCCATGTTTTGAATCAAATTTACAACGGGAACCTCTTTATATCGGAAGAAACGTTCCAACGGTACCAAAATTACACTCGGTGAAAACTCATCCAGGTGCCTTTTAATTTCTGAATCCAACTCGAATCTTATTAACCGAAATGAATCACAACTTACAAATGTAACATTGGATAGATCTTTGAACCAGGATTTGACCTGCAAAGATTCTGGAGAAACACAGAGCACGGCTTCAACACGTTGATTGGAAGCAATACGAGGGAGAACATTGATCAAGTATTTTTTATATCCGCCACTCATTCCCCCACCGGTTAAATTGATAATTGCTATTCTAACCGGCAGTTTATTTCCAACAGAGCTAATTGATTGATTAATCATCAACATTATTTAATAAACCTTGGAATCGTGACAGAATCATAAGTTTCAAGCATTTCATATTCCCTCGCTCCCACAGTATTTTGTATTTTTCAACAGATGCGGGAGATCAGACTGAATAATCAACAAATAGAACGGATTACTAAATATATCCTTTATAATATTTTTCTAAATATTCATTTAAAGCCGTTCGCCAGTTCCTCATTCTATTTAGCCCTCTTAGTTCAAGCTTCTTGCAAATCAACCTTTCAGATGGGGGACGTTTAACAAAATACTCCTTTTGAAAATAGTCTGAAGATACTTTATTAATTTTGATTTCATTTTGCATCCCAAGTATCTTTATCATTTCTTGGGCAACTTCTAATCTGCTGGTAACTCCATCACAAACCATGTTGTAAACGCCCCACATTTTCTTTTCCAGTAGAAGCATTGTGTTTTTTGCAAAATCGTGGGTATAGGTTGGTGTCCCAAGCTTATCGTCAACGATAAAAAGCTCCTTTTTCCCCTCTTTTATTTGCTTCATTATTTTCTGCACAAACTTTTTATCTTTTTTTGGTCCTGCTCCCATCATCCAGCCGGCGCGCAATACCAAATGATTCTGAACGTTCTCTACAACGAATCGTTCTCCTTCGTACTTTGACCTGGCATAGTGACAAAGCGGATTTGGCTTGTCCCAATCATCATATTCTTCCTTTCCACCATCAAAAATACCTGCAGTACTTATATAAATCAGCGGTATTTTTAATTCATTCGCTATATAACAGGCGTTTTCAACTGATATTGTATTTGTTAAGTAAGTGTCATCAGAGTTCAACTCACAAAACTCAAGATCCGTGTACGCACCAAGATGGATTAAACAATCCGGTTGAAAACCACAGACATCCGAATGGTACCTTTCAAAATCTCTGAAATCGCAATAAGTCAACCAGTTGTCATTTACATCTATATCAGTGCACTTAAGCTCAAATTTCTTTTTATACTGTTGATAAAAAGCCTCACCAAGCATTCCGCCGCATCCGGAGATATATATTTTTTTTTCCATTTTATTTCTTTGATTCAATTAAGCAAAAACTAAGTAACTCAGAGTACAAAGTATAAAGGTACCGAAAACAGGGAATGCAATCCCCAAAAGGAACCACTTTGATTGTTGTGACTAAAGTGATTTATGAGTGGAGAAAAAATTTAATCCTATGATTTATCGTGATTCTTCATTTATTGAATTATACTTTCCACCCATCTCCCACTAATTCGTATTGTACACCACCCATCCCCTTTTTAAAAAATGTAACACCCGGTGTACTTTCAGCATCAACGCCACCAAGGTCAAACCATTTAAACCCTGTTTTCTTTAGATGTTTCACTGCGCACCAAAGCATCAATTGGTTTGCCTTCATGCTGCGACCGCGATCACCGTTCCATCCAACAAGATACGTTGCAGCAACACCATGAGTAGCTACCGCAACACCCGCAATCGGCTCATTATTACATAATGCCCTGATAATAATCACCGAGCAATCATCATTTCCTATATCATGGAGATAAGACAGCATTTCCGTAGAAATTCCGGAAAAACTTTTCTCTTGCATACTTTCTTTATATCGATCCAGCATCCAATTGAAAGATCCATTTATTGATCCAATCTCAATATCCAGTTCCTGCTTTTCAGCAGCAACCAGCATATTGCGCCATTTACTGTTCAATTGTTGTCTTATCGATTCAAGATCATCACGCAAATCAATCCATATTGACGACCACTGATTGTGGCCAATCCTGCGCAGGCCAATAGTATGAAACCACCACAATGATAACCCATTCAAAGGTAGTTCCGGAGACAAAACAAGCACTTCCAATCTCCATAACGAAGACAAATTGGAAATCTTGTTTAAGACCTCATTTTTAACATCCAATGTGACATCCGGAAAAAACAAAGGCCCCCTGTTTATCCGTTTGACTCCTATAACTCCTTTAACACGTCTTTCTAAAAGCTGAAATATGGCAACAGGCTTTGATTCGTTATAAAAAACTCCATGTTTTACGTTCCAATTCTCAATCTTGACCTTAGCCTCTCCATAAGCCCAGGATTGCAACACATTTGACTGTTCAATAATTTTTAACCAAGAATGCCAATCATCACGAGTTGCAGCATTCCAACAGAGCTTTAGATGAATTGGTTTTGTTTTTTCGGTTTTTGTTTTTGAAACCAGGTTACTAAGCATTTTTTGGGAAATGCTTTGATGTATTGGCAAATATATGAGGCTGTGTCGAAGCTTCCAAGCGGTTCTTTCTTTTTCGTTTTGGACTTCAGGAGGAAGATCAGGCCAAATGGTAACCGGGATTTTTCTTCGTTGTAATGATTCGAAAACAGATTCCAGTTTTTCCTGTGAACCGTCTTTTAATTGAAAAGGTATTAGATATTGTGGCCAGACCTGATCCGTTGTGGGCCTTTTACCAGGACCAAGTTCTTTATTATCTTTTGCCGACCACTCATCCCACAGAAGCTGGTTCTGACGACGCAACGAAATTATACGTTGAAAATCATTTACGTTTATCGACAACAATCGATGGGACAAATCACTGAATTTCGGCTTTATAAAAACCTCATCTTGAGATAGCTCTTCAGTAGAATAAGGGGAACTAATTCTTACACCAATACCAACACGTTGAAGAAGTCGCTTACCTAGCCAAAACAATGAGCTGGCATTTTGTATCCTTATCGATTTCGATTTCTCTCGAACAAATGTGTTAAGCTGTTCGAACCACAATTCAGGATTATCTAAGAAAAAAGATTTCTCGATACCTCCTAATTCCCCTGGACCCTTAGCCCTAACAACAAGAACGGCGCCATCGGGAACAGCTAACCATTTATGAGGGCTGTAAAGCACAAAGTCACCATATTTCCCGATCCCTGATAGTGGTTTTAAAACATGAGCTGCATCTTCAACCAACCATGCTCCATGGTGTTGGCAAAAATCTCGTGCTGCTGCCGCCGGGGATGGACATCCGAAGTAGTGAACAAAAATAAACAGATCCGGAGCATTCTGATTCTTGACCATATTTCGACAAGCTGAATAGTCCGGTTGTAACGACTCATCAATTGGATAGAAGGTAATACTTACATCAAAAAGCCTTAATAAAGACAGGGAACTATTACAAAAATAGTCAGGAACCCAGATTTCCAAAGACCTGGAATTCGAAAATATTTTCTGACGCCAGATTGCAATCAAAAGCAACGACCATGAAGAACGAGACAACCAACCTGCCGTATCGCTTGAAGAACTACACCAATATTTAGACAGCTCTTTCAACATTTGCGGCCTTTTCGTAAAAGCCGTCCAAAGATCTCTAATTCTGATTAATGGGGCATATGTAAACATATATTTTCTAGACCCAAGCATCCAATTCTCTACAAGATTTTTCATAAAGAAAATCCACAGCGCCTTCCAAAAAAGAGCCAACCAAACCTAAACTGTCTGCCGGTGAAACACTATCACGTCTTAATGCAAAAGACGAAACACCACAATTGTCTCCTCGTAATCCCGAATAGACATATTTATAACGCTGCTTCGCGATCTTTAAGGCAGTTGGAGATATACTTTCCAAATTACCGAAAGTATATGCAAAGTGATCAACTTTCATTCCCAGATTGCTCTCGATTTTATTACCACTTGAAATAATTTCTTTTTTTAACACCTCTTCATCGGATATTTCCGATAAGCGGGCATGGCTGAATGTATGAGAGCCAATTGAGTGCCCTAATTCAAGCAGCTGTTCCAGTTCTTTCCAGGTCATGCTCCTCGAATGGTCTCGAATGCTGGTGATTTTTATATCAGGAAAGAGATTATTCTGAATAAACAAGTGTGAACTTTCTTTATCTTCGGTTTCTATAAACTGGGGTATTACAAAAAATAGTGCTTGTATCCCCATCGGTTTTAGTACTTTCACACTCGCTTCAAGATTGGATGAATATCCGTCATCAAAAGTTAAAAGCAAACTGTCTTCTTTGAGCTGTGTTTCCCCAGAGAGAAATTTTGCAAACAGATTTGGACTTATAAAAGACCACCTCTTAGACAACCAATGTAGTTGTTGAGAAAATTGTTTTACATTATCCGGCGGAATATCGTGATAAAGCAATATGCGCAAACGACGGGTTTGTATCAGACCACATGATTTTTGAACTTGGTTCTTAAAACGATAAAATGGATACAGCGTCGCAAGAATACTATGACGATAACTCATGTAAAAGAAGATTTTAGTTTTTGGATGTTTTTATACAGTGTGCTTACCCTCCCCTTTACCTGAGGAATAAGCAGTGGAGATAGGCAATAGAAAATCGGTAAAAACATCATGCCTGGCAAAAATGCAATAAACTTTACATAACGAAAACCATATCCTACGCGACGATATATTCTTTTCTTTAATGCTTTCACTTCTCTCTCAGAGAGATTTTGTTCAGTTTTAATGCTCTCCAACATGGTTGCCAAATCACCTGCAATTTTTATAAAACTTTTTTTTCTGTTTTTGAGTCCGTTCAAGTTATCGTCGAGTCTTAAGACTGCGGCCAAATCATCTATCTTATCTTTTTTAGCAAATCTTTTTACAAAATTCCTATGAGAGCGTTTTGTGGAATCAACCTGTTTGTCGTTATGTAAAACGGACTGTCTGGCTTCATGAACACGTTGCTGTACCAGTATTTTAGGAACAAAAGCGGCACCCATTCTATTTATGGCTATTCTTCCCCATAATTCATAATCTTCTGCCGGGCCGTAAGTTGTATCAAAGCAGCCTAGTTTTAATATATTGTCTTTTCTAAACATTACTGACGGATGCCAAACCGGACACAGACCGAGCAGTATATATCCCAGAAAATCTCCATAGTTTTCAATTTCCCTTTTCCATTCACGTACTTTTCTTCCAGTTGAGGTTATTGTCTCTTCCCATGTTGAAACGATTGTAATCTCAGGGTGTCTATCCAAATATTCAACTTGTTCTTTTAGACGTTCAAGGAGACTCACATCATCTTGGTCAAGCCTTGCAATAAACTCCCCTCTGGCCAGATGTAATCCTTTGTTAAGAGATGCCGTCTGCCCAATATTTTTTTTATTTTGAACAAGTCTTATTCTAGAATCATTATAGGACCTTATCATTTCCAGAGAATGATCAGTGCTTGCATCATCAATAATCAGAAACTCGAAATCTGAAAAAGTCTGGTTTAGAATACTTTCAATAGCCTCTTCCAAATACAATACACCATTGTATACAGGCATCAAGACTGTCACTTTCGGATTTTTACGGTTTTTATCTTCACTTTGCACAATCAATCATCCAGACTATGTAATTACTCGCAGCTTTTTAAGCAACAAAAACAACCAATTATCGGAAACTGAATTATCAATAATATTGAATCCCAGTCTTTTAAAAAAAACAACCGCCCCAGGAGTACCCTCGTGAACCAACAATAAAATCCTTTTAACCTCTCCTGTTTTTTTTAAAAAATCAATTACTTCCAAAAGCACATGTGGAACAATCCATGTCCCTCTACAATTCGGATTTGTAAAAGCATTTCCCAGATAAGCGTCACCCTGAAGGATTTTTCTTTTATCGAATGGGGTATCTATTAAGGGAGATTTAAGTGCGTTGACGAAAACCATGAAATAATGAACAATCTTATAATCTTTTTCAGCAATGAAACACTCAATACCATTATTTCCCATTTGTACAATATGCCGCTTGTCATATTCCTGTTTATCCGTAAAAACAGGGTAGAGTTCCGATTGAATCCGTGGAATATCCTCTCTAACAGATCTTCGAATACTTATTGACCCATCTATTGGAGGTAGCGTGAAAATCTCTTTGTTTAAATCTAATTCAAAATAGACAAATCTCCATTTCTCTTTAAGATTATACAAAATATACTTTTTTATGAGCTTTACTGTTTCAAATACGCCTTTATTACGGAGAGCTCTCAGTAAATTTAATATCCTTTTCAAGAGATTACATTTCCTCCATTAACCATTATATTTATTCCATTTAGATAATTTGATCCTTCAGATGCTAAAAATGATACGGCATTGGCAACATCGCCGGGTGTGGCATTACGTTTAAGAGGGTTTTCCCATGCAACCATTTCAACAAGCTTGGGAGGTAAATTGTCTAGTAACGATGTCTCCACCATTCCAGGAGAAATCATATTTACGGTACTACCAAATTGAGCAAGCTCAAGGGCCAAAACCTTAGAAAGCCCCATGGCGGCATATTTAGCCGTAACGTAATGAGAAAGTCCTTTTGGCGGTTTTCCAATACAATACTCAGTTGATAATAAAATAAACCTCGTAGGAATTTTAGAACGAATCTGTTGCCGCAGTGCTTTTGTTACATTGAATATAGATTTAACCTGTTCCTCAAAATATCGATTGAACTCCTCCCAGGAAGTTTCAAGCAACTGTGCATTCTTGATAGGTGATGCAATTGTAATTACTACGACATCAATCTTTTCAAATTTTTGAATAATCTGATCTACAGTATTTTTTACCTCAATTTGATCAACAGCATTGCACTTATAACTCACAATAGCATCTTCACCCAGCCTGTTCTGCAGTGCTTTTATCTGTTGATCGTTATTGTAAAAAGTCGTACAAACTTGTAGCCCATCGTTATTCAAACGTTTTACTACCGCATTTCCTATTCCGCCATTACCTCCTATTACAAGCGCTATTCTTTCACTCATCCTCCTCCATCATTAATCTATCAGTTGTACTTGAGCCTCTCCGGTTACAATGATGTCATTCTCTCTTATCACCTCCATCTTCATTTTTAGCATTCTAAGTGCATCCGTCTTTTGAACAACTGTTCCAATCACTTCAACCGTTTCATCATAAAACAATGGTTGCTTAAATTGACATGACTGACTCAAATATAGGCACTTTTCCCCTGGACAATGTACGCCAACCAACCTAGAAAACAAACTGGATATTAGCATGCCATGCACGATGTTTTTCCCAAACTTGCTTTTTTTCCCAAACTCTTCATCGATATGTAATGGGTTGATATCCCCGGTAAGGGAAGAAAAAGTCAATACATCATTTTTGGTAATAGTACGAGTAAATGAATGAACTTCACCCACTTTTATCTGATCATAGCTGTAAACATTTACATTACTCATCTTCAAATTTTACACCTTGAAGCCCTAAGGCCTCTTTTATATCTTTAACACACTTTACGGCATGAACCTCATCCATAGTAAAACGAACGCTGAATTCATTTTCCAGTTCAGATACCATCATTAAGCCATTGAATGAATCCCACGATTCAACCGTCTCTGGCGAAGTTGTGTCCGTAATGCTGTTTAGCTCAATGTCGAGAACTCTTGAAATTAGTTTTTTTAATCTTTCATTATTTGAAACCATGCAAATCCTTGCTCAATTCAGGTAAGGGTGAAAATATTAATTAATATTTGGATATTGTAGAAAAACGCTTCCATCCAAATATTAATCATTTGTCAGTTTGAGGATATTTGATCCCCGCTTTCTCTAATACTTATGAAGTCTGGAAATGGAAAATCTTTTTTTAAATCAAACTCCCATATTTCCATTTCATCCTTATTGCCCATTTTTTTCATCCCACAATTATTATAGAACTCTTTTGCCGGCATATTCTTTTCAGACGGAATAAATGCACCGGAGAGTAAACTTGCACCGCTGACCTGAGCTTTTTTTACTATATATGCCAAAAGCGCATCTTCCGCTTTCCTTCCTATAATACGACAACTTAATAGAAATGTATCAATCCACCAATGATCTCTGTTCTTCCTTTCCACGATTGACAGTCCGGTAATACCGCTGTCACCGAATTTATCAGTCAAAGATAAGGAAATAACCAAATAATTATCATCTTCAACAAATTCCTTTATTTTCTCATCAGTGTACCTGAAGGTAGTCATATTAAACTGGTTGGTCTTTTGCGTCATTTGGGCAATTCTAGGTATTGTTCCCTTATTGACGTCTTCAATCACAACCACGGTCTCAAGTTGTCGCAAATACTCAGTCAAATTTGTTGCAGTATGTACCAATTGTCGACGCTTTTTCTCAGCCAAGTACATCATCCCCTTTTTCTTATCTTCTTTTGTCAAGCTCAACATTTCAAAACAATTCAAATTTATCAATGTTTCCACATATAGCGCCGGATCAGAAGGTAAATCAACTACCATTACTTCTGGATGAAATGTACGAACCATTTCTCTGTTTACGGAATCATCATCAAAAAAAACTAAACTATCAATTCCAATATTAATCTCTTCAGCAATAGATTGAATGTTGGAAGCTTTATCATTCCAGTTAATTCGAATTGCTGCAAAATATTCTTCTCGAAGAACCATATACTTGTGGTTTCGTATTACCTCTATTGCATCGTCAAAATTGTTCTTACTATTAACAGCAAGGAGAACACCTCTGTTATAAAGAGACAGCAAGAGTTGTTGAAACTCCCAAAAAGGGCGTCCTTCCGGTGTCGGTCCAAGCTTTATACCGTCAACGCCGTTTTCACCGATAATTCCGCCCCAAAGAGTATTATCAAGGTCAAGGACGATACATTTTTTTATCAATGATGCTAGTGGTCTAATGTATTTTAAATATTCTTGACAAAGAGAAGGTATGTATTGAAGCTTTATTTTTATGTCTCCCAAATAGTACATCTTATCATCAAATACTTCTTTCTTTCCTACCTTCGAGCAAAATGTGTTGAAGTCAAATAAAAAAACTTGATTATTATTCTTCAAGTCATTTCTGAGACCTCTATTGATATCTTCAATAGATTCAACAAATCCATAATCATCTTTACTTTCCAATATCCCCAATGGAGAATAAGTAGGGATTTCAAAATTATGCAAGATGACTTTAGCGGATGTTTGTTTAGTTAGTTCATTTACAAGATTTCTAAAAAATGCAGAGGTCTCCGCCATCCAAATCTTTCTGTCGTCTGCCAAACCTTTGTAAGGCATGAAGAAGTATTCCCCCGTGATAGCCCTGGTATCGGCAAAAACAATAATTAGATCTGGATTGAACTGATATAACTGGCTGCCGCTATTGAATATTTCTTGAGCATATTGATTATATTCACCTAAATAGATGTCTGCATATATTCCAATCTCTGCACATTGAACCCGCAGTACTTCCTCTATTCCTCTAATGGTGGAGCTAGCAAGAATTGCTAGCCTTATGGTTTTATTAACCACTAACTCTTTATCATTAAGGGCACTTTCGATTTTTCTATTTAATGCTATATATTCCGCCAAACTTTTATCGTAACCAGGCAGGCATATTTCTTCAAGAGTTCTCATTCTCTAATCTCATCTAATTGATACTTTAATCCATGTCGAACAAGCGGGAAAAATTGCCATGCAAAAGGTAATATTGCGTAAGCATACTATGATAGGGCCAATATTATATCAGCGATTATGTGAAGAACCCAAAAGCATTACAATAGCCCCAGAACACTCTTTCATACGGACAATAAATTTATTGAATCCGATTTTCAACAGGGAACATCACAAGTGATCTAGGATCGGTTTTGCCTCGTACAATTTTATATTTGTTTTTCTTATGTAAGTTAGAATAATACCATCTAACATAAATCAGGTTAAGGAAAACGAAGGCAAATACACCGCTCCCCCAACCTATGGGATAATGGACAATAGTCATGAATTGAAAAGTCAGAATCGCTATAAATTCATACTTGATGTCCACCTTCAACCTGATTAACGCAACAATCCCAATAAAGTAGAGCATCAAATACAGAGCGCCAAATGACAGCAAAAATCCAATTAACCCATTGTCAATACCAAGAAAAGAGATCCCCGAATTCTGAATTTCTGAGGAGAAGCCAGGTGCATTTTCCAAAACCTCGAAAATCTCGTTGGGCGATAAACTGCATCCCCAAAGATAACAGCTGAGGGAAGGAAAATATTTTAAAGTAATTAATGTATTGTCTATCACTGTATATGCTGAGGACATATTTTGGGAATTTAGATAATTCTGAGTATTAAACCAAGTAAGCATCAGAAAAGCCATAACGGGTAGAATCAGCAACACAATTATAATTCTTCCTGAACTATTTGATTTTAGCCATTCATAGACAAGTATACTGCATATCGTTGCGATAATTGCTTGCCCTCCATTTAAACAAAAGCATAAAATTAGTAATAGAAACCAATAAATCAACCGTTTTCTTCGTTCTATCTTATGAATCATAATATACGTTAATAAGCAGCTAAAAAGGATATATAAACTTGCGTGGATATCTGCAAACATTCCAATTGGCCTTATTACAAATTCTAATCCGGGAATAGCAGAAAGCGGGAAAATAACCCTTCGTTCTATTCCAGCCACATTGTACCCGCTTTCGCTAATAACACTCTGAAATGAGTAGCCTGTTTCAAAATTGAACCAATACAGAACGACTTCTATTGATATAATCAATAGATTAATAACAAAAATGGCATGAAAAATAAAAATAAATACCTTTTGAAATAAACTTGTACTTTTCTGTTGAAAAATCAGTAAAACTGCAGTCAATAAAATGATTATCAGGTATCTTGGATGCAGGACGTTAATATAGCTATTAATTACTGTCGATAACAAATTGATTACAGCTACACCAATAAACAAAAAACCGAGATAAATGTATCCCTTTTTTCCTTTAACCACAAACTTCCCGTTTGAAAACCGGGCACAGATTTCCAGGATTACAACAAATACGGTTAAAAGAAAAAGTGTAATACTAAAATTAATAAACATAGCAGTGGATTGGCATAGTAGCCAAGATTTGCTCTGAAAATAATAAAAAAGTTGGGGCTTCCAAACAGAAACACCTTATATCAACAGAAGTGCATTCCCACTTTTGTCGCAATGCGAAGTTCATTTTTCAAGCTATCTTAATATAGCCCAAATTTACGATAGGTTAGCCCTGGTTAGCAACTACCCGTTTTGTCAAAATGAGTTTTTTAGACGAAAGCTCAGACTTAATTAAACGTTACAATTTCAGAATGTACGGATTTAATAGACTTTCTGAGATATTAACTGAGATATTTTGAGAATGCACTCCATCAAAAGTAATTAAAAACGATCTGTTCTTCTTCAACATCGAAAAACCTCGCTAAACCCCCGTTCGACAAAGGTTCAAAATAGTCTGAGCGTATCTTCTGACCCAGCTTATGCCATTTTTCCAGGGTTTCACCATCGACATTCATAAAATAATCTATCGCTTGCGCAAATTGCGATATCGTTCTAATTTTACGGACAATTTCCTTTGGAATACCGGCAGGAATGGAGTCAAACGTCCACCCCTCCTGATTCTCTAACATAATTACAGGAATACCGCAGGCCAGTGCCTCCAAACAACAGCTCGATGCTTCCGATATGAGCAAATCCGCCTGATGTATTAATGGAGAAAGAAGTTTTTCAGTTGTAAAAAGGAAAGAATTCGACAGCAATATATCCAGACTTGATTTGACCAATTCCACATTTTGAGTGGGATGACATTTAATTGTATATACAATAGATCTATTTTCCTTCCTGACAAACGCATCCGCTTCGACCAATTGTTGGATAATTCTTGCTGACGTCTTAAGAGAAATTGGAAGGGTTACCAAGGCAGAAATCTGATTCTCCTTTCTGTTTTTCTTCTTGAAATCCCATACATAAGTAGCCTTGAATGAAGGAATCACTATAACATTCAATTCAGGAAGAAATTCTCTAACAGTCGATATTGTTCCCTTGCCCTGCACTGCCATAACATCAGGCAATACACCAGAATCTTTTTCAATTTGAATCGGATAGGAGCATAGATAGAGTGGAAAACTTTCAAAGGCTCTGTAGCCTATTGTTTTTACCCCAGGGTAGACTGTATTGAAAGCAGAATTCCATGCTTTATCAATAGCATGCCCTTCAAACCAGTCTATCGCTAACCGGACTCGCAACCCGGTTTTCCTGATATTATGCACAAAACGATAGGTTAGAATCGATTCGATGACCGTTAATAAATCTCGATTATGATATAATTCGTTTTCAATCAGGCTGGAAATATCATAACCAAGCACAGTTACCGATTTAATCCTGATCTTTTTTACTCTTCTTTGATGACGGACTGCGTATAAAATGTCACCCAAAGATAGGAAATCCTCTTTTATTAGAAAGTTGCGCACGTTTTGACGGAGTTCTCTATACGTCTGTGCCATTTTTCTAACAGGAATCTGTACTATTGTGGGAACAAAATAGGTTGTATCTTTCATTTTTTCTGGCAAATTCGGCCAAAGCTTTCCGTACCATCTATCATCCTCCGTATAGTCAGACATCATGAAAGTATCGATCAATACCAACTGTTTTTCTTTCAACTCCTCGACATTGATTCTTCCACTGCCTCTGGCAATAAATAACTGAATTATTTTTTTCCCGGCCAGAGCTGGTACAATAAAATGTCTCTTGATTCTATCCCTAAGAGCACCACGATGACTCTTTACGTGACATTTCACGTTATTATCGCGGAGAATCGCCTCCACTAAATGTCTTCGAGAAGAAGAATCTACCAGGATGCATTCATATATGAACCGTTTCTGATCAATCAACTTCTTGATCAGATGCAGGGAGCAGAAATTGTGGAAGAATGGACTAGCAAAGGTATTGCGACTGGCAGGCCCTTGTACCCACCAGTCAAGATTGGTTTTAAATGGGGAAGAAATATCAGCGACAAGATTATTAAATTCTGACCTTAATTGATTTGAAATTGCATTAAAGAGATCGCTTACTTCAATGTTCAATTTATGATTAAAACATAAATCAAGAGTTCGCGACATTACAGATTAATCCGGTTCAGAATTTCATCAAAATGGAACTTGATAGCGGCGGCATCGTTTAAATAGGCGATAAATGTATATCCGATTTCCCCTAACATATTGATATAATCGATACTAGTTGACATTGAGCCAGCTGCAATACCATTGCTCTGGATCAGATTGCAGCAACGTTTAACCTCTCCCAATACCTTGGGGTGGTTTAATTGCCCTGGCAACCCAACTGATTGGCAAATGTCAAAGAGCCCCAGATATATCAAGTCAATGCCTTTAACTTTAACAATTTCTTCAAGATTATTGAGACCTTCCTGTCCTTCCACCAAGATTCCCACCATTGTTTCCTGATTTTCAGTTTGAAGACTTTCGTGAATATCCACGTGTGTATAATTGTGAATTCTTGTATATGGCGATAATCCTCTATTCCCCTCAGGAAAATATTTGCAGCACCTTGATATTCTCTCGGCCTTTTCCTTGGAATCAACATGAGGAACCATAACTGAGTGCGGGCCTGTTTCCAACGCGCGCAATATCATCTGTGAATCATCGGTCCCAACCCTGACAATAGGAGATATCCCCGAGGCTTCAGCCGCTCTCACCATATTTTCAGTTGTCTCATATGAACTCGCACCATGCTCCAGATCAATCACAACAAAATCAAGATCCGTCGCCCCCAATACATTAATCACACTGGGTGAAGAAAGACTGCTCCATGTTCCAATGACCTGTTTCCCAGATTTAAGTTTCTGTTTGAGAGAGTTAATTTTTTCCATAGATTTTATATATTTCGTCATTTTTCATTAAAGATTCAGCGATTTTGCGATCTTCATCTGTATCAACTGATTTGGAAATATAAGGAGAAGGAACCATTCTCACCTTGTAGCCATGTTGAATGGCTCTGAGCATCTCAATAGATTCCTGCAATTCCAACGGTGTTGGGGCCAGTTCGTGGTTAAACCTTTTCATAAAATGCCATCGAAAAGGCATGATACACACCTGCTTCCACCATTTTGTCCGTTTCTCTTCATGATCAATAGAAGGCATCGGTGCTCGCGACATATACATGGCATTCATATTCAAATCACAAACCACCTTTATTTCACCTGGATCTTTCCATTCCTGCTCTGACAATTCCGCAGCGAGATTGGAAACAAAAATATCCTTTTCTTCCAATAGTGGTTGGATAGACAGATCAATCATATCCGGATGAACTAGAGGCTCGTCTCCTTGCACAACGACCACAATATCATCATCATCCAGGTTAAGGCTTTCAGCGGCAGTCGCAACTCGCAGTCCGGGACGTTGAATATCTGGATCAGTCAAAATGACATTTCCTCCAAAACCTTCGACCACTTGCCTAACCTCGTTGTCACAGGCAGCGACAAATAGATTTGTGGCATATTTGCTTAATGAACATCGCTTGTAACAATGTTCAATCATGGGCTTGTCAATAATCGAGCATAATGGTTTTCCTGGAAAGCGGGTCGACCCCATTCGGGCAGGTATACCAACAACTATTTTCATAAAACGCTCTCTATTTAGATTTTCTTCGATAAAAAACTTCAACCCAATCGGTTCTGAAGTTCTTCGGATTTTGGCTCACTTTGGTTATCGAATAAAGCTCAAAATCTGGTAAGAACTGTTCTATTTCATAAAAGGAATTCTTCTTGCTGTAGAAATCAAAGAAATTGAGTTCCAGAGTAATATTTTCTACTTTTTCAAGAGTACTACAGCCTCCGTTCAGGATATCCGCCTCGCCTCCTTGAGCATCAATCTTTAACAGGTCTATCCTTCTATTTTCCAGACCCAGTTTTGTGATCAGGTCATCTAGAATGAAACAGGGGACTTCGGTTTTGTTTTCTTCACAAAACTCAGCGTAACCCAATGAATCTTCACTGCTTTTATTGATCGCGTACAAGGAATTCAAGTGAGACTTATCATATTGATAAAACACACAGGATCCTGTTTTCGCTCCAATTGCCGCGTTTACCGCTTTCAAAGGATTATCAGGGAACTTACCCAGGAGCTTTTCATAGCTTGTGGGGTCCGGCTCAACACTGTAAATTTCAGCGGCAGGGAAAATGTTGCGAAAGAATTCAACAGACTCCCCGAAATGTGCACCAATATCAAGGATCAAAGGGCTGGCTTCCGGAATAAGCAATCTGAAGAATTTCTCATCAGTATAATTTTTTTCGTAATTGTCATTACGGTTGTCAGATTCACCACATTTCATTTTGATATCCTCCAGCAATCATATCGATGCTCCAGAGCGCTTGAATCTTCCATTCCGACAGATCCCATTGCAGCACGGTCTCCTGCAAA
This sequence comes from bacterium, assembly GCA_018829445.1. Taxonomy (GTDB): domain Bacteria; phylum SAR324; class SAR324; order XYD2-FULL-50-16; family XYD2-FULL-50-16; genus JAHJTV01. Next base: position 56,381 of record JAHJTV010000015.1, on the reverse strand, counting down.
GTAATTAAAAAACATATCCCGTTTATATTCTTCCTTGTAGGAATCAGCAATTTTCTCAACACTATTATATTTTTTCCCTAAATAACTTCCCACTTCCTGATAAAATGGAGAACAAACATTACTTGCCGGTTCTTCCACTCCATCCAGACCCAATTTTTTCCTTATCATATTGATATATGAAAAGTTATTGCTTAGTTTTGTGTAATAGGCATCATCTAACGCGACTATAAAATCTTCACCAGTAACGGTTTCAAAACACTTTAGCTCATTCATTAAATGGTCAAGTGTATGCCAGGAATCAAAATAACAAAAATCAGCTGTATACTTCAATTCTTTAATCACCGGAATTCCAGCGTACTCATTGGTGCTATCGAAACCGATAAAAGTCCAGTGTTTATATAGATCCACTTCCAACTGCCGACAAATAGACTCGGAAATTACCGATCGAAGAAACGAACCTTTGCTTCCGTTAGTATCCCAGGAAAACATCTTTCCATCATTCAGAGCGACATAAAGGAAAAGAGCAAGAGAACTCGCGCCACAACCTGTCTCCAACACCACAGGATTGGATCTGTTGATAGATTTTAAAGTCCGATATATCGAGATGCATTCGCTGTCGGGAATACCATTTACCCAGCGGGGCAATAAACGTTTACAAAAAATTAGAAAATCTTCAGGATTCTGCTTGATCTGCTCCTTATCTCCAAAATGAAAATCGTACATAATTCACAACTCTAAAATAAATTAATTAAAGACCCGCATTGGTTTAATTGCGGAATTTTTTTCTGGTCCGCGATCTTAAGGTACTCAGGTACCGTTGATCCCCATGTCGCCAAATAAACCGGGTATTCTGATAATTGAGGTTCAATAAGGTGGGTAACATTATCATCAATGAAGATGAGATCATCTTTTTGGCACTCCAATTGGTCTCGGATATAATCAAGCGCTTGCAGTTTCGAAGTGATTTTCCCCTGATCCAGTATTCTGTCCCCATTTATCAAAAGCCCCTGTTTATTTAAAATTAAGCGAACCGATTCTTCATCCTTCAATGTCGCAATATAAAAACGATTTTGGTGATTATAATACCGAATAGTATCAATAACATCGTCAAAGACATGATGTAGATCAATCCAGGCATCCAGATTCTCCTTCCTGAGTCGATTTCGAGCCTCAAAAAACAGAACCTTGTATTTCGTAAAATGCTTATCCCAGCTGGTTTCCAACCGGTTATAGTCACCTTGATCCTTTATCTCAATATTTTCGCTGAACGACCGATGCAATAAGTAATATTCACCCGCTCCACGAACACGTGGTCTTAAATGCCGAAATTTTGCTGCTTCTTCAGCGCTAAATTCAGAAACTGTTCTTCGAAATCCTGGCTTCGACTTCCACTTTTGCCAAGCATTCCATGAAGAGACCATGCATTCATCTGTACTGTCGCAAATCACATTGTCGAAATCAAAAACAAGAATTTTTTTCTTAGCTTTAGTCATATTCTCTTTTCTATTTCAGCTTTGAAAAAATGGATTAGAAAGTTCTCCCAGACCATCAATTTTTACGGTAAAACGATCTCCATCTAAAAAATACAGCCTTTCCCGAACCCTACTTGGAGCACCTGTCAGAATAACATCACCTGGTTCAAGCGTAATCCAGGAGGAAAGCCAGACAAGCAGTTCCGGTTCTTGCCAGATTCTTTCGTTGCAGTAACCTTCGCGAATCAGAATATCATTATGATAACCACATATATACTTCCCTTTCGGATCAAAATCCGTGTCTATCCATGGCCCCAATACACAGAAAGTATCTGCTCCTTTGGAACGGGCAAGATGGTGGTCCCATCCAAATACATTCTCACATGAAACATCATTTCCAATTGTATATCCAAAAATAGCGCCTTTCGCTTCGCTAATATCAGCCTTGGAAATTTTTTTACCTATTACCAAGGCCAATTCACATTCTCCCCAAGCTTCTATCTCCGGGAATGGAGAAACGATGCTTTCTTCAGGACCAATAACAGATGTAGAGGGCTTTAAAAACACCAGAGGTTCCTTTGTCTTTTCAGTCAAGCCGGTTGCCCCAGGATAATTTACAGCTGTCGCAATCACCTTGCCAGGAACAGATGGAGAAAGCAGTGTTACCTCATCAAGTGTAACTGTTTGACCTGACGCTTGCCCGTAATCCCAAGGGGCTTTACTCCAAATCTCTATCTGTTGGCCTTCCAGCAAACCAAAAAAAGTATTTTCTTCATATTCAAATCTAACAAATTTCATTCTTCTTAACCTTTTCATAGACATCCCCAATCAATTGAAGGAGCCCCTGTCCTAAATCCACATGTAAAGAGGGAATATATTTTCGTCCAATTTTATTTTTAAACGCGTATGGAGTACGTGTGTAGTGGCCCTGGTACGGTTTTTCATTAAATTCCACCGGTTTCTTTATATCCATAATTTCAGCAAGCATTTCCAGCACATCGTACACGCGCATCGCTTCCTGCCCGGTTAACACAATGCTCTCGTTACAAAACTCCTCATCAAGTATCGCAATGCTTGCGCGCGCAACATCTTCAACATGCACATATTCCCTGAGAGACTCCGGATGACCTTCGTATTTAACGATTCCTGTTTTAATCGCGTTCTTGACAATTCTAAATAGTCCGTTGTGTTCGTCAGATCGAGGTCCATAAATGGATCCATATCGCAAAACAGTATAATTCAGATCAAATCGCTGCTGATACTCTTCAACCAATTGTTCCGAAGTCTGTTTGCTGATTCTGTAGAAGCTTCCCTCACGGCTGTTAACATATACAGTGCTAGCATATATAAATCTCTTGACATGATATTTCCTGCATGCTTCAAGTATATTCAGGTTCCCTAGAATATTTACTTGCATGGTTGTTTCAGGCGAATTAATGGCAATATTAAGATCCGCGACTGCGGCAAAATTATAAACGAAACTCGCTCCATCAACCGCTTTCTTAACGGCTTCCTTATCAAGTATGTCGCCAATGATCATCTGCTGATTTTCATGAGCCCATTGAGAATGTTGCCTATCAAATACACGTACCTCATAACCCGCCAAACCCAATTGGTCAACAACATGGCTCCCAAGAAAACCGGAACCACCAAAAACCGTGACTATTACTTTTTCAGCATTCATAAATTGATTCTCAGCCTATCAGGCACAAAGTTTCTTTATTTTACAACCAAGTATAATTCTGGTTTAATCAGACTTCCTACTATCTTTATTTCAATATTGTGCTTCCCAAATATCTCTGGAAGAGCCACCAGGAGATTAGTCCCTGGAAACCACTCACCGGTTTTATCTTTCAATTACCCGGTTAATCATACCCAAACAGGATTGGATCAAATGATTTAAGGCAGATCCGTAACCGAAGCACACCATTGGAAGACTTTATTATCTGCCCCTTTGTCATTTACTCTGGAGCAGTATTTTTCTATTCTAACTGATATTCATATTCCTCTTCCGGGACTTCATTTTGAAGCGGATCACCCCGAAAGAAGTTTATTACATCCTGTGTAGCTTGCAACTCCATTTGGCCACGACAATCAATAGAACAAGAGCCCATGTGCTGTGTCAGGATAATATTATCCAGGCTGATCAGATTTCCCTGATAAGGTTCCTGTGCAAAAACATCCATCGCGGCGAAACGTTCTTTCGACGCACTCAACCAATCAAACAGATCGGATTCATTTACAATACCGCCTCTGGCGACATTCAGTAGAAAGGCATCCGGCTTTAGAATGGCGAACACTTCCTTATTTATCAGGTTCAATGTTTTGGTTGATAGTGGAACGTGAAGAGATACAATGTCAGAATATTTATATAGCTCTTCCTTACTCGACTGGCGGATTAAAAGCCCATATTGTTCCTGCAGCTTTTTTATTTCCGCAGTTTTATCTTTTAAATCATTAATAACAATTTCTTTTGGCCTGAATCCGGACAACAAACGAACCACACTGCTGCCAATTCTACCAAACCCCACCAATCCAATGACCAGATTTTCAAGTCTTCTCCCTTGCAATCGATGCCAGTTCCCTTCTCGAAGTTGCTTATCCGCATTCACGATATAGCGAGTCCCACAAAGCATCAACCCAGCTGTGAATTCAGCGGCTGCGAGTGTAACCGCATCAGGCGTGTAACATACTGTTATTTTTTCTTTCTTACACTCAGCAAGTGGGACAGAATCCAGACCGATACCTACTCTCGCAACGACTCTCAGCTTTTTAGCTTTCTTAAGAACCAAACCAATATCTTCTGTACCGGCAATCAATCCATCATATTCCTCGGTAAACTCTCCAATCTCTTCAGCCGTTAGTTTTCTGCCCAACGGATTAATTTGGTACTCCCAACCGGTGTTATCCAATAATTCAATCGGTGTTTGGTCAAATTCACCGAAAGGAACCGTTGAAATGAATATTTTTGGTTTACTCATATTTGCTAGCTCCATTATTCAATCTCAGCCCGAGAAGAAATTTTAATTGTGATTGCCTATTTCAGACAGGGCTATCTTTTAACTCAAGATTTATCCTTTGCATTGTCATGTGAACGATTATCATGTGAATATCTTCAACTTTCTGCATATCGTCTATATTGATCCATAATGGAATATCCACCATATCCCGAAGTTTCCCTCCTGAATACCCGCATAATCCTACTGTTTTTCCATTGTTATTATTCGCGTATTCGATTGCGTTCAGCACATTCTTAGAATTCCCGCTTCCTGAAATTCCTATGACAAGGTCTCCAGGGGTATAGAAATTTTTCAATTGTTCTACAAAGACTTTTTCATAGGAAAGGTCATTTGCGTATGCCATAAGGGTTGAAATGCTATCATTCAAGCTAATCATTTTAAACCTCTTCCCATCTTCCGGGCTGCATCCCTTATTGAGATCGCATGGCCAATGGGATGCCGTGGAAGCACTGCCCCCGTTCCCCATGACAAAAATTGACCGATTGTTATGATATGATTCTAACATCGCTTCCACCATTTCTTCAAACTTGTCATGCGGAAACAGACCCAGCATTTCAACAAGTTCTTTTATATACCGCTGGGAAAAAGCCATTATATCGTCACTCCTGTTTAATATTTAATAATAACAAATCTCGCCTATACAATGAATCTACCGAATCTCAGAAATCTTATCATACCCCCATACTTTTCCATATTTCTCAGCTACGTTTGCCAATACATCCTCTCTGCGTAATCCCTTTTTAAATCCACGCAACATATCGTCAAGATAACTCCCCATTCTTTCTGCCGCTCTGCCATCTCTAAAAGGATCAAGCTGATCCAGAATTGGAGACCAATCCCCAAATCCGGGCACATTCTCTGGTACTCTCAAAAACTCCATCAAGGCATCCATTAAAGATCTCCAGTTTCTAAAAACCACTTTTCCTTCTTCAAGTGCATACAACTTATTTTTATACTGCCCTTCACGGTCAACTAGAAGGGTTGGAATTCCAGCCAACGCGCTTTCCATTGCTGATGTTCCAGCAGACAAATGGCCCTGTATAGCTATATCGGAAGCAAGCGCGGCCAAAACAGGAGGTTCGAGAGTTGTTGCTATACCTGAATTTTCAAGTACCAGACATCGACCGGTAGCTTTTGCCTTGTTTAATAGTTCCGCTACAGGCCCTAAACGCCTTTGCAGTGTTTTTGCCACTTTTGGTTTAAAGATAACCCCTATCCATGGATTTGACAAAACCATTTCCAACAGAAAAAAATAGTTTTCTCTCTGTAAATCATGCCCCGTATGCCACCGACTATCATCCAGTGAGTTTTCATCAAAACAGGCAATAATTTTTTTTACCCCATTACTGATCAGTTTTTTTCTCAATAAATCCGCCTGATCTTTTAGAAGTGTAAACAAATAATCTTTCGGATAACCAATCGCCACTTTAAAAGGTATTTTTGAGCCTTGCTTCTTTTCAATATCGTCATCCTGATTTGAGAAGCTGAATAGTATATCAGAGGAAATATTTGAAGTCACCGCAGGTACCCCCCCATTATAGGCTAATTGCCAAATCGCCATTACTCCGCCTGCTTCCTTTATTCCATCCGCAATCGCCATATGCATTGGCGAAAATCTGTCCCAGCTTAGGAGAATTTTTATATTCAGCAACTGGCAATATTGATACCAGTATTTTTTTATCCCGTTATAGATATCAATTTGATTGTTAACAAATTGCTTTTCGATTTTGCTTTTATGACCTGTTCTGTTTTTTATCCTGGGCAACGTTGAGCATTTGTTCCTGTACGTCCCTAGATATAGAGGAAGTCCCGTCTTCTTCCTTGATATATGAAGCTGAACACAATCAAGTCTAGCTTGAGAGAAATCTCTTTTCTCAAGCTCAGACAATGGTTTTTGCAGAGGGAACAAGATATCCGCTCCAGGAATAGAAGAGTTAAACCAAAAGAATACATCCGAGTGTAACCCGTTATTGGTAAAGACCCTGTCACCTCGGCCAATCAGTGTCATCTTCGGCGAATAATTATAGCTTTTTTCCCTAAATCCCAAAAACGGTTTCAAGCACAACAGATACTTTAAAAACGTGATCCATCGACTGTTTTTTTCCCGTTCATTCCAGAGTATCTGCCTGAAACTGAAAGAGCAGTACGTTTTTAATACTATCTGAAATGACTTGGCGTATTTACTATAGGTGCTCTGGAATATCCTTTTTTGTGCAAATAAAACACAATCATCATATCTGCTCTGTTTCATATGCCATGCTACAACATGAATCAGGTATGCTATCCTGCCAGCGGAAAACTTATGATTGATAGCGGCATTGCTAATCGACTTGTTTAAAAAATCCTCAAATCGAGATGTCTCCCAGATATCCTGACGTAACTCCTGATATTTCTTGCTCCCCTTTATCTCAGATAAGATCCCAAATAGATCCTCCCTGGGAAGTCTTAAACGTATGACTTCGCTATTTTCATCCCGAATATCCATCATTCGGAAATCAAGTCGAACTAATTTGATCTTTCCAATTATTAAAATCCTAGACAGTATCTTTAGCAATAAATCAGACGAGATATCAAAATACAAAACAGTGTTTAATCTCCTTCGCCTTGCTAACAAAGGCAATACCTTTGTAACCGCGATAATAATAGAAATTTTTTCAAAATAGACTGGCATGCCTAAATACTATAGGTAGCAGGTTTAGCTGTATCAAGGATGTGCTGTCTTCCTTTCTGCGCACAATGACTATTTATGCGCAGTAATTCAGGTTTGTTATTTACCAGTTTGATGATATCCCCTAATGAAAAAAACCTATTGTTGCCATATAGGGAGTTAAACACTTCTTTTATAAATTCATAATCTTCCGGATAATCAATTGAGGTTTTCAGAGTGGAATGTATGAATGCCTTATCAACAGCCGGATAATGGATAGTGAAACAACCTGGTTTAACAAAATAATCTCTCCAAACTTCGGTTTTTTCTTCTATTTTGATTTCACACACTTTCTTCAGGGCAGATCGCTTTATACAAGAAGGGCCTTGCCCGAGAGGCAGTTTATCGAAAAAAACCAGGTCAGCCTGTGTTTTTTCATATTCCCTTAAAACCTCATCCACAAAGAAAGGATCAATCAAGGGGCAATCAGCAGTGATATTCGCGAAAAAGTCCAGATCATATCTCAAAGCGGCCTCGTACAGTCTGGCTAAAACATCTTCCTCACTTCCCCGGTATACAGAAATCCCTTCCGCATTTGCCAGTTCCTCCAAAGGGTCATCCTGCTTGTTTATTGAGGTACAGATAACAATCCTGTTGATTCGTTCCGCTTTTTTCAAACGATCCAGCATATGCGACAGCAACGCTTTCCCCGCTGCTTCCAGCAAAATCTTTTTCGGTAGTCGGCTTGATTTTAATCTTGCCGTAATGAGAAAACCTGTCTTCATTCTGTTTTTTATTGATTGGTAGCCATCCTATCCAACATATTCTGCATTCACTATATTTTCTGGACGACAATGCGGGTATGAGAGCTGAGGCGGTTTTTCTGCAGGAACTCTTTAAAAGACAGATAGGCCGATTCTTCTCTATTTTTTATTAGATACTCAATAAATTTTGGCACTTGGATTTCAGGATGTTGCTTCATCGCATTCGCTACGATATCCAGGTCCAATTGACCGGGTGTAGATAACTCTTTTATTTCAAAACTGTTTTTTTCAAAAAACTGAATCAGTCCCTCGATAGAAAAAATGTTGATGTGCTCAGGCGGCAAAATTGAATTGGAGTTCTCCCAAAGCACCTGCATGTCAAATCCGGAAATACATCGTGTCGTAAGAAAAAACAAACCTTTGTCAGAGAGAATTCTATGTATATTTTTAATAAACAGATCTGGAGTAAAGATATTGTCTAGAAACTCGAACGCACTAATTACCGAAATGGAACTACTTTCAATGTCTTTCAGAGATTCTACAACTTCATTGGAACCGGGTGCTTTTTTTAAATCCCCGAAAATAGGACGATAGGACGATACCTTTTTGAAAAAATTTGTTTCCGCAATGCTTTGAAATAGTATCGGATATTTGGTTCTTATATCAAGATAACTATTTTTTGAAGCATCACACTCGATAACTGAATCCAAAATCCAGTCGCACCGTTTTAGAAACAGTTTTTTCGATCTTCCTTCCTCGAATTTGGATATAAAGCTTTCGTAATAAAACCGACAAGATTGAGAGTTGGAATAATAGTCCTGCAGCGCTTCATCTGTTGGTTTGTGGCTGACAAATAATGTTCCACAGTTTTCACAGATACGGTACTGAAACCCCAGCTTCTTAAACTGATCCACATAATTTGGAGAATCGCATGCGGGGCAGCATTCCTGTTTCTTCCCTTCATTTTCCTTAAAATAGGAGGGAAGATCCGACGCCAATAATTTAATATACTCTTTAAACGAATCAGAGGAGACCAATTCCATCTCTCGTATTTCATCTATCGTAACTACATTCTTCATCTGCTTAATTTATCAAATCATGTTTTTCAACCCAATGGTTATCCGAAGCATATATTCGCCTGACCAATTCCATAACCTTCAACGCGTCTTGAGAATTTCCTATTTTTATCGCCTTGTTCAAGGTAATGCACTCAATAAACTCCGATATTTCACGCTCCCAGGAATTATCGATATCGTAGTAGTAAGTTTCTTCATGCGGATTTCCTATGCTTTTAGGATCATATGTCTTTCTGGCTATTACTAGTGATTCTTTTCCATATGTCATACTCCCGGATAAAATTCCTCTTAGCGCCAAATAACCGTCTTCAAGAATGATCTCAAGGTTGAATGTATGTTTCCATTGTGTCGCTGAAGACAAGATCATCCCTATCTGATTTTCCTCGTTCCTCATTAAAGCAAACGTATTGTCTTCAACGTCAATATTCCAGTGTAGATTATCCACAAAGCTTTTAATTTCAGTAAAATTTCCACAAAAGAGCATCATCAGATCCAGCATATGGATTCCCTGATCCAACAATATCCCCCCACCCGAAAAGCGACGTTGGTTTCTCCACTCCTTTTCAAATCCCACTCCTCCAGATTTACCGTAAACGCCCCGAACAGATAAAATTTTGCCAAACCGGCCACCAGTGGCAAGCCTGTGAGCCTGCATCACTGAATCATGGTACCGATGGTTAAACCCGAATTTCAGTTTCAGCTCTGGATTCCGATTCTCAGCATCTATCATCGCTTTTGTTTCCGCGACATTCCTACCGGGTGGTTTCTCTGAAAACACATGACAACCGCAATCCAACGCCTCAATAACTACTTTCGCCAGTAGGTCATTTGAGGTACATACAAAAACAATATCCGGAGCCCTTTTTAAAACCTCTCGATAATCCTTAAAAACAGGGCACCGATAACGTTCCATATCCGGAACGTGACTAATATCGCAAATAGAATCCAAAGTCATATTTTCATTGGAATCAATTAGGCGCGCCCGCAGCTTCCCAATTTTTCCAAACCCAATTATAACAGCCTTATACATCTTATTCAGCAATCAGTTTTATTTCTTCTAAATATAAAGTAATTTTCTTCTTTAAGGATTCATCCAACGGAAGCTTATGTTTAAACATCTTTCCAAACCCCCTAGTCAGAATGAAAACTACATCCTCATCCACATTCTTTTTGTCTTTCTTTAACGCTTCCCATAATTCATCAAGATCTTCGATACGGAACTCAATACCTTTCGTATTCTCCTTAACCAACAGCTCCATTTTTTCAAAATCCGCGCTTTCGAGAAAGCCAAGCTCCCTGGACAAATAGTTCACAATTCCCATACCAAAGGCCACAGCCATTCCGTGTGGTAACTGATATCTGGTCACTGATTCCAACGCATGTCCAAATGTATGGCCATAATTCATAATATTTCTATAATCTCGGTCATACTCATCAATTTCTATCACCTTTTTTTTAATGATCAAGCTATCATAAACAACTTCTTCCAGTTTATTTCTATCTGTCAAAGCAAGTGAGTAATTTTTAAATATCTTCTCAAATCTAAATTCTTCATCCAGATAATGCACTTTTATCGCTTCTCCCAATCCTGAAAGAATTTCCTTTTTATCAAGAGATTCCGTGAATGAAACATCTATAACAATTTTACTTGGAGGATAAAAAGAGCCAAGCTGATTTTTAAAAGGGAGTACATTAATCGAACTTTTACTTCCAATACAACTATCACATTGAGATAATAGTGTTGTTGGGTAAAAAAACCACTTGACGCCGCGGAAGAGAGTCATAGCAATAAAACAAGTGATATCCTGTGTAATCCCTCCCCCGATAGCAATTAAATGATGCGTTTTTTTAAAACCATTTTCGATAAGGAAAATAACAATTTCTTCAATTGTTTTCAAAGATTTGTTGTTTTCATTGACCTCAAGACAGTAAACAGGCAGATCTTCTACAACAGATTCAAGTGCTTTCCCATAAATATCAAAAACATTTTTATCGATAATAACCGCACACGGCTTTTCGATATCCTTTTTTAGGTTTTCACAAAATGATTCCGAGAATATGACATCATAATCATGAATAGAGGATTTCACCCTAAAATAATTGTCCATTAAACCTCTTAGGAAATTATTAGTTATAGGAAGAGTACTAACGGCTGGTAAAACCGCCATCAACAACGATATTCTGGGAAGTGATATAGGTATTATGGTCGCTTGCCAGAAACATTACAACTTTGGCAATCTCTTCCGCACCTGCCAGCCTTTTCAAAGGAACTTCAGATGACAACTGCTTAATCTCCTCTTCTGAGAGAATTCTTCTAGTAAGTTCCGTGTCAACAAATCCAGGTGAAACAGAATTAACCAACACATTGTAAGCCCCCAGATCAAGAGCGACGGCTTTTGTTAATCCAATAACCCCCCACTTGGTAGAGGAATAAGCTGCTCTTTTCTCTTTTCCAACGACCCCCCAAATAGAGGAGATATTTACTATTCTCCCGTAGCGTTGCCTTTTCATTTTCTGAGAGACCAGTTTGGTCATCAGATAAGCCCCGCGAAGATTAACAGTATTTAACCAATCCCAATCTTCATCCTTGATTTCATCAATTGAATCAATCCGGTTCACCCCCGCATTATTCACAAGGACATCTAACCTTTCCTGAGACATAGATTTTTCAAGCTGTTTCACAGAATCATCAATCGTCAAATCCAGATAGTAATATTTCTTTTGCGATTCCCCTTTTTCTTCATTTTGTTTATTTAACCGATCAATCATTTCCTTATCTGTCCCGGTTGTATACACACAAGCGCCCCTGCTATAAAACGCCTCAACCAGGGTTTTTCCAATACCCTTGGTTCCTCCTGTTATTAGAACTTTTTTATGTAGAAAATTGATTTCCATTTAATAACCTATTTTTATAAATATTAAAAAAGTTACTCATAACTCTTCAAAATCATTATAGAACCCTAAAACCATACAGGGAGAACCGTCAGAATTCTCTACAATTAATGGCGAAACCATCACATACTTTGGAGTTTTTTTGAAACTTAGATCCATATCTTCAATGAGGAGAATCGGCTCGCCTTTTTCTGGATTTAAAAAGGCATGATGAGACAGTCTCCCTTCTTCTCTTTTCCCGTAACTCGAAACTGAAATTATATCCATTCCTAAACAACGGACCCTAGTATATGACTCCCGAATCCAATCTGCCACTTCAGCGGAAACTCCCGGTGGTGACAAAGTATAACATTCAGTGCCACGTTTTGTACTATACCCTGTCTTCAATAGTATCAATTCCGCATTTCGGTTACTTGGGGTTGGTAGCTCTTCAGGCTTTACCAGATGTAAATCGTCAATCTTACCAGACAAATCAATCATTTCAATCTGACTAAAAAACCAAAATTCAGCAGGGTATTTATCAAGTGTAGCACCTTTTGAATTGAAATGACGCGGGGCATCAATGTGCGTTCCGGCATGATTAGGAAATGAATATTTCATTGTGTTGCAGCTGTGGCCCTCATCCATATTCCTTTCACGAGAAATATCAATTCCATCTCCATTGCCATATAGCGGTGTTTTATTTGACAGAGGGTATGAAAGATAAATAACTCTGCTCCCTAACCGCTCACTAATTTTTTTAGAAATCTTTGTTTTCATATACATGGTCCACATCATAACGACTTACAGCAAGTCTGATAGCTACACTATCACCAACAGCCTTAATTTTGTGCTTTCTGTTTCTTTCTATAAATACAACATCTCCTTTTTTAATTTTCTTAGCTTCCCCCTCAATCATCCACTCCCATTCACCTTCAATGATGTACCACCATTCATCCCATTCTGGATGGTGGTGCATGCGATTTCCCTCTCCAGGTAACTGACAAATCAAAGTGGCGCTATTCGAGGGCGAATTCACAACAGTATGGGACCAAGAACTGTTACGTCCATAATTTTCAATTATCTCGGGAATATGCGTTACTTCCTGATTACTCTCGTCAAAGTTACTGGAGGAAACGCCATCCATCTGAAGAATTCTTGGAACATTTGAATCTGACTTCATCTATTTCTCTATCATTTGTATTAAAAAACGAATCAATTGAAATATTGTCCACCATTGATATCCAATCCACAACCCGTCATATAGCTATTTTTTGGACTGATTAAAAATTCAATAGCTGAGGAAACTTCTTCCTGTAATGCTATTCTTTTTATAGGGATAGCCGCTTCAACTTCTTGCAAAACTTCTTTTTCTACGTTTTCTTCAAGCATCGGAGTTTTTGTCATACTTGGATACAATGAGTTGACGAGTATGCCATATTCAGCCCATTCCGCGGCTATTTGCCGTGCAAGCCCGGACATAGCCGACTTGCTTATAGTATACAGGTAGCCTGATAACTGGCTATAGGTTCTCCCTGCAATTGAATTTATTAGCACAACTCTTCCTTTTTCTTGTTTTAATAGGGGAAAGGCATACTTTAAACTCAGAATAGCTCCAACAACATTTATATTCATTACTCTTTCCCAATCTGACTTGCTAAATTCAGTAATTGGAGCCTTTGGAACCGTCACCCCGGCTGAATACACAAGCGCCGATAACCCCTTTAATTGTTTGCTAAGATAGCAAAAACAGGATTGAACCGAACTCTCCTCCTGAACATCTAATTGAATTAATTCAACACCATCCATTTTTTCCAATTTTCTTCTTCCAGCTACAAAAACCCGATATTGGGAAGAGAGTTTCTGGGCGGCATATAAACCAATACCTGACGTTCCTCCGATAATCAGTAGACTTTCTCGATTACTCGTCATGATCTATTATCAACCATTAAATAGGTTAGAATGAAAAATGGGCTTATTCCGTTTCACCAAAATATTGAATCTTATCGTTTTCTTTTATAGCCATGCTTTTAATTATTCTTTCTGCCAGTAAAAAATCATCTTCATTATCAATATCAATAGTAGATAGTCCTTTGACCTGGAAGTAACCTATCCTTCCGTCTCCACCATGATAAGCACAATTGTGCTTTTTCATGTTTTCTTTGTAGTTCGTATACCTCCATCCCATTAAAACAGTCGCATATGCTTTCACTGGAGTCATTGTTTGTGAAGGAGGATTGATAATATATTTATCAAAATTTACCGGCTTGTCTTCATGGACACATGCAATTTGTTTGTGCTCAACTGAAATCAAACTATCGTATTCGCCTGTTTGCATTTCTAAAACAAAATCTTTAATTTCACTCCCTGAAATTAAAGGTGATGTTGGTAAAATTTGAATCAAGATATCTCCAGATACATTATTCATAAAATCCAATGCAAATTCATCATTTGTTGCGGTATCCGATGAAAGCACGCTTGGCCTTTTGTAATATTTGATACCGTAGTGTTCAGCAATTTTTCCAAATATTTCGGCCTCGGAATTGAGATAAATATCATCAAAAATATCTAAAGATAATATTGTCTCTATTATATAACCTATGAGCGGCGTTCCGTTAATCAATCTTAAATTCTTTTTTTTGACACGTTTACTTCCCAAACGGGCCGGGATCATTGCAACTATTTTTTCCATTTCACTGACCGTATTTTTTAAGGACAATTTAATCTACGCTCTCGAATTTCTATTTAAATTGATTTAATTAAAGCTTTTCCATAACCTTGTCCAAAAGATGAAGCGTATCTCTATTTAGACCAATTCTTCTTTCCATCGACACCGGTTCAGGCAGCGCCATGACTTTTATTCCAAAATATTCCAAATTATTAATGTCTCCAATTTGCAGGCAATTATGAATCTGCTCGGCAGTCATCAATGAAAACTGAGCATAAAATTCATTATTAAACTCCTGAGGTGGTGGCATATGAGTATCTTTCCAAATACCATACGGACTTTCTTTATCTGTACATCCTGAGAACATGATCGCTTTCAGTAGATTGGCTTTTTTAGCTTCTTTGATATGATTGATTGGACCCTTTTCACTTCGACATTCAATGGCAGAACGCCCCCAATTGATTACAATTCCCAAGTCCATGTTAATATGCTTTTTCCTGACTTTATGAAGAGCATCAATCTCTTCTTTAAGTGTTAAAAAACCTTTCTCCGGCTCTTGCCCCCCAAGAAAAGCGTCACAATGTTCAACTATAAGAGCAGCCCCCTGCCAATCCCAGGCACACAATTCCTCCAGCGACTCACAAAACGCCTTTCCTGAAACTGAAACACCCACTGCGTTTCGATTTGGTGCCGATACAATTTGAATGGCAATGACAGCCTGTCTATTCAAATGAGAATTTATTTTCTCCACACTTTTCTGGGCTTCACACATGAAATTTAAAGCATTTTGACGGCCCGGTTTTGAATTTGACGCCAAACCAAAATGTTTATCATCCGCCATGCGATTCATGGTTCCAGGTATGCAAGACAAAACAATATCCCATTCAGCAGACAAATTGTTCAAAAACCATTTTTCATCAAACGGATGAAGACTCCCCCAAAAAGGATGTTCTAATCCTCTGACCTGTTTTAGTGACTTGATACCCTCGTAGAATTCCTTCTCCAGTTTCTCATTCCAACTATAGAGGCAGGGAGAAGTTACATAAGCGCCGACGATATATTTCATTGTAATCTTTATCTAATTTTTATATTTATCAATCAGCCGAGAATTCAAGTATTTTTCTTCATAGCTCAAACACAATTTCGAAAACCTCTCCAAGGCTTCACTTGAAGCATTTTCTTTGACATAGTTCCATCGAATTTCGAATTCTTTAATTTCATCTTGTGATTGTGGCGGCTCCCAGCCACAGCGTTCATAGATTTTTAGCCCAATTCCATCCGCATACATCTTTCTTGGCACATTCTGCTTCTTCATTATTTTGCATGTCTTTTTGGATCTCTCAGTATTGAGCAAACTTTCGATTTCCTTCATATGTGGTTCTGGATCTAAGACAAATTTTTCAAAGGGTATTGTCAAAACAGGGGCTTGATATTCCGAAGCAAGGAATTTCTTAGTCTTTTCCGTACAAGCAATTATCATTTCCATTTCATAAACTGCTTTCTCAACCGGGGTTGCATTAAAAAACAGATCCTCCCATCCAGAAGCGGTATAGGGAACTTGATCTTCCTGAAATTTAATTTGTATATGAAAATTTCTGGGTGACTGCTCCCAAGCCTTCCAATTCAAAGCTTGCTGCTTTATCATGTACAAAGGATGTCTTGCTATCTCGATGAATTTTGCTTTTTCACCAAACCCTGCGAATATCGGCTCACTAAAGCCAAGCAAATTATGGGTTGTTAAATGAAGAATCGGCCTTTCTATTTTAACCCTTTCAGGTATAACTGCGTCCCCTTTTTGAAAAAGCCTTTTTAGATACCTCCAGGGAAACGGATCACGCCAGATGCTTGAAAGGTCTTTGAACCTAAAATTAACATTACGGCTCATCATGATCTCATATATCATTAAATCCGCTTGAATTTGTATCATGCTTATTGCCGCGTCATCACTTATTTTATTTAAATATTTTAGCGCACAGATATTTTCAATATTTAGTGAATAGTGCAATAACTCTACTCTGTCTAATGAAGCAATTATTGGTGAAAATAATGTTTTTCCACAGCCAGCCAAACCATCTACAAAAACGATTTGCTCCGCAAGCTGATAATTTCTACTTAACTTCGATTGTCTTCTATCGTCTTCAACCATCTTAAAACATCATTACCGGCTTTATTGCCATTTCCCCAGCGAAAGGAGTTAAAAGAATCTCCGCTATCATCCATTATTGCTTAACTCAAGTTCCGGATTTCAAGTTTAATTATAACTAATTGAAAACATATATTAAAGTCATCAAAAAGGTGCTAAATATTGACATTAAAATTCGCACTCACCTTCTCCAATCTGAGAAAGTGGGTGCATTGGGACATTATCGATTTAACGAACTTACGCTACCAAATCAGTTCGAATATGAAATTATATCGGTTCAAGACACTTATTAATAAAGTATTTTGTAGTATTACTAAAATCCGAAACTTGAGATATTTTATTCACATCACATTGATTACTATTTTAATAACCAGCCATTCGATAGTATAACTGAAAGTTTTCTAGCTGCTGACTTATAGTACAAAAACTTGCGTCATCTCCCTCAAGAAATTTCTTAACTTGCTTAAACAAACCAGGTTTATATCTGAGATCGATGTCATCTTCCAGATCGACTTGAATCAGATCATCCAGTCCGATTCTCTGTAAACTAAGCTTTTCCAGAGGTCGATAGATCAATCTATACTGATTAGTCATCACTTCAACCCCCCATCTGCCGGGAGCAGCCCAATTGGCATGATAGGAAAAAGCAGCACCTGTTTCAGCTTTTCCTGAGCCAGTAAAAGCCGCTGCTGATGGATGCCACTCGAGGCTACCGCAAGTGAGGCAGTTTATTTCTTTTGGAAATCCACCCAGAAAAAACGCCATATCAGCAACGTGGCTGGAATTACATAAAAACCAGTGCTCCAGCACTTTTTTTGATTTATTCCATTCATGAACCTGATGACTTCGCTCCGTAAACTCGAAGTGAAAAGAGACGACCCCCCCATCCTCTTCGATGATCTCCTTACCTTTTAAAACCGAACTATAGAATCGACGATTGTAAGCAAGAAATACTTTGGCGTCCAAAGAATCGGAATTTACAACATTCTCTTCCAGCTCTTCCATCGTTAAACCGCCCGGTTTTTCCAGAAGGATTCTTTTAATACCGTAGTCCAACAATGTGAGAGTTATTTCCGCCAGTTGTTCAATACCAACACAGACAATAGCTGCCTTTGGGATAGCCGGCTGTTGTGCCAGATAATATTTCAGTCCGCCTTGAATGACCTGTCCTCCGGTTTTCAATTCAAAAACCTTGGCAGAGTCTTCTCCCCTGCCGATAACCACCGAGGTATACCCCAATCCCAACAACACCTTATAGTAGTCGACCGCCATACCACCTGATCCGATCAACCAAATTTTGTCATTCATGATTTATCTGTTGTTTTTTCCAGGTTTTAGTTAATTCCAATTCGTTTCTCTACAGTTCCTTTTATGTGATTGGGCACCTGATGACTTTTTTACCAGTTATTTCATGTATAAATCCATTAAGTGATTTCACCAACAGTAGGTGCTGCCGTGCAGATTCCTCAAGTGTTGGCAACTCGCACTGTCCTGTTTTGAAATAGTTTTCAACAACCATATGTGTCAGGTTACTCTGGTAAACCGGAGAGAAACTCATTGATTCTACTTCCCTTTCATCGTTTTTAGCCTTGACCACCAGCTCCCCTTTTTGTTCAATTACCTCAAGCATGACCGTGCCGCTCTCAACTTTAAGTAAAAACGCTGGATGCTCATCCTGGGTGGAAACTAATACCATTTTATCTCCCCTCTCTGTTTTACCTAGCAATGTTCCAGTCAGCTCAATAAATCCGTTTCGTTTGCTTTTGTGTATCTGCCTGTCCAGTTTTGTAGTATCAAGAGATGTGATCGTCTTACCGGTAAGCCATTCAACTAGATCTATGAAATGGATCGCATTACATGCCAAGCCCCAGTTGTCTCCCTTTACAGTGAAAGTTATCGTTTCGTTTCCAGGAATCAACTCCTTTAATCTGGCATAGATAGGAAACAATCTTTTGTTGCAATTCACCCAGGACTTGACATGATGTCCAGTACTCAAGGCAGTCGCCTGTTCCAATTCCATTTCGGTTTGAAATAGAACCTTTTCCAGCAGTAACCCTTCGACCGCTGTCGCTTCAATCAGTTCTTTCATTACAGAAAATCGAATATCAGCAGCAGTTGCAATTATACAAAAATCGACCTTTGAAGGTAGGTCTTTGATAGTATTATGAAAATGAATCGAGACAATATTGTTGTTTCCCGGAATCTCTTTAACCCGCTGGGCAGCAACCCCAAGTGATTGAGCTACTGGATCAACAACATGAATTGTTACCGGCGACGAAATCCTGGCAATTGACTGCAAATGACGACTGCCGATCTGACCGGCACCAATTACTGAAATTTGTTTCATAAAAACTGATATGGCTATTGGGGATTAAACCATATTCCGATAGTATGCTTTGTATCCATGGAGAAATCAGGTTAAAGAATAAAACCATCATCAACAACGATATTCTGACCATTGATAAATTTCGAATGATCTGATAGCAAAAACAACAAGGCTCCCTGGAGATCTTCCTGATCAAGCATACCTTTTGTAGCACATTGCTTTTTATAGTTTTGTACAAACGTTTCTGATTCGTTATTGTATACTCCTCCCGGGCTGATCGAGTTAACTCGGATATTAAGTCCTTTTAAATACTTTGCCATATATTTGGAAAGGTGGAGTAATGCAGATTTGAATGAAGCATAGACAACGGGAGTAGTCCTTGAAGTGCCTTTATATATCTCAAACTTAGGTGGAATCACTCCATAGATTGAAGACACATTGATAATGTTACCATAACCTTGTTTTTTAAAGTATTCCGCAAACTGCTGGCTGCAGAGAAAGTACCCTCCCAGGTTCATGGTAAGGTTTTCGTTGAAGTCCTCCAGTTGCACATCAAAGAAATGATCCCAAAAGCGTTCATTGCGGAAATAAGCATTGTTAACCAAAGCATCAATCCGTCCAAACTGCTTAATCAGTTGACTCACCAACTGACAAATGGATGACTTCTCGTTTATATCAATGTGTTGAAAATAGATCTGATCGAGACCTGTCTCCGTTTTCAGCTTTTCCTTTGTCTGCTGCCCGGTATAATCATCGACATCCGCTATTATTGCAATCCCGTTGTGAGTAGCGATCGATTTGATAAATGATTGACCTAGAAATCCTGAACCACCTGTGACCACTATAACTTGTTGATTCAAATCCATTGTTTATTATCTCCTACTTTGCATAATCCACTCAACAAATTGAAAGTCGAGTTCTGAATCGATATCGATGGACCGCTCCTCAGGCATGACATAGAGACCGGTTTTATCCAGAAAAAGAGAGTCTTCATTCAATAAAACGTTACGTTTCCAGATATATATTGATGCATTCATATCATAACACGGTGGAGAGTCCTGCCTCCTCTCCACCGGGATTTCAAGCTCTTTGGATAAAACGACTTTTCCGTTCTTTGCCAATTCGATCAGGTTGAAGTAAGGAGATCGTCTCGCTGGCATGGCAGTGATGAGATTATCATTTCCCTGCTCTAAGAACTGCTGATAGGCATTGACGATATCCGCTGGTATCCGCAGGGGAGAGGTAGCATCCAAATCGATTACTACCGAAAATGTCTGATTGAAATGTTTTTCCGATTCCAGCAAGGCATGACGTCTTGCCGGAAGCTTTGAAACCTCATCAGTTGCCATTTGAACAGGCCTTTTAAAGAATACTTCCGCCCCATGTTTTTTAGCAACTTCCGCAATCTGATCAGAGTCTGTACTCATGACAATATGATCAAATATTTCAGCAGCCAATGCCTGTTCAATGGTATATACCAAAAGAGGCTTACCAATTAGACTACGTATATTTTTATTTGGAATACCCTTTGAGCCACCACGGGCGCAGATAATGCAAAGAACTGATTCGTTTTTCATCCTCTAGGCTTTCACCTTTGATTTGTCTTTTATGGAATCCACTACTTTTAGTGTGATTAATGCCTGATCCACAGTACAAGCATTGTTTGTATTTCCAGCCAATATGGATTGATGCATAAGACGATATGTCAAATTCCGGTTTCTCGCTTCCGGATAGAAGTATTGCTGGTTTTTCCCCTTATCATTTACAATCATCGACTGATTGATAAAGTCTGCCAGATATGAGGCATCTTCGGTATGAATCAACAATTGGCGAATAGGTATTTTACTTAAATAATCCAGAGATATATTAAGCAAAACTCCTTTTTCGGTTTTGCCAATCATCATAGCAATATCTTCTGATAATATTTTCAGCTCTGATATTTTTCCGCTGATAGCTTCCATCTGAAGAACTCCACCGAACATCCATTGCATATAGTCAATTTCATGGCTGATATCGAGTGTCACCCCTCCGCCCTTCAAAGGATCTGCACTATACGATGTACTATAGTCGGTACCCGGCCTAAATGTTGGGAGATATTGACCAAAAATTGCATGTGCTACCAGCACCTTTTTGTTTTCAAGCTTATAATTGATTGCTGTAATAATCGGATGAAATCGTAAATTGTAGCCGACAAAAGTTTGATTGTTGAGAGCCCCGATAGTTTCAAATGTTTCGAAAATGGGCTTTTCTACTAATATTGTTTTTCCTCTGATTTGATCGTTTAAATACACTAGTTGGCAATAATGAAGGTGTGTTTCAGAGGCAATAACAATATAATCATACTCTTCTATCTGACTTACAGTCTCAAGTTGCTTAAATGTTTTTCTGTTAGAGAGGCATTGTCTGGTTACAACTACCACTTCCTCAAAAATCGATAATTCTTCAAGCACTTCAACATGCCGTTTTCCTATCGATCCATATCCAACAACAAGGGCTTTCATTTTATCTGCTTCGAATTCATCGATTCAAGCCTGCATCCAATCTACGTTAAATAGACAATAATTTAGTCGGCGAATTATATCGGTTTAGTAAACTTGTTCCCATTCGCCATATTTCTGACCCAAAAAATCGAACTTAAAACCCGTGCAATTCCTTCAATCTGGTCATAAGTAATATTAGTCGACGAAGGAAAACTGATCCCCTGTTTCGAAATCTTCTCTGCATTTGGGAATTCTTTTTTCTGACAATATCCCGTGTAAGGTGGCATTTTGTGTATAGGGAAAAACGTTGGGCGAGTTTCAATCCCATTTTTAAGCAGCATTTCGATCAAAGTATCTCTGCTAATTCCTTCCAATTCTGAATAAAGGGTAGTAAACAACCAATAGCTGTTAGTCGCCCAACTAGCTTCCGGAGGCATGGTTAATTGCGAAAACTGTGATAAGTGCTGAATATAATCTGCTGCGATTCTCCTTTTCTGTTCTATTATCTGCTCAAACCGCTCCATCTGTGCCACACCAATAGCAGCTTGGAGATTAGTCATTCGATAGTTAAAACCGATATAATCATGCCAATATTTTATCTCTTTAGACATACCATGGTCACGCAGAATCCTTGCCTTATCAGCCACTTGTGGATCGTTAAAGACCACAACCCCACCTTCACCGGTTGTAATGGTTTTGTTACCAAAGAAACTAAATATAACCGCATCTCCATAAGCTGCCACAGGCTTTCCTTTGTACATGCTGCCAATCGCTTCCGCTGCATCTGTGATGACCAACAAATCGTGTTTGTGAGCAATTTCAGCTAGCACGTCCATATCACACGGATGTCCATAAATGTGAACCGGCATAATAGCTTTTGTTCTGGGAGTAATGGCATCAATGACAGCCTCCGGGTCTAGAGTCCAGGTATCAGGGGTAACATCGACAATAACCGGAGTAGCCCCTGTATAAATAATCGAATTGACCGAAGCCGCAAATGTGAAATCGGGGACAATCACCTCATCCTCCTTTCCAATTCCAAACGCCTCCAATGCAAGATGTAATGCCGTTGTTCCGTTACAGGTAGCCAATACTTCCTGAACGCCGAATAAATCTGTAAACATCGACTCAAACTTCTTGACATAGCTTCCTTGAGAAGAGATCCAACTGCTATTAATGCAATCCGTTACATAGGCTAATTCGTTTCCCATCAGCAGCGGCTCCATGATTGGAAGCCGACGATATCTATATTTGCACGAATAGTCAACAATCCGGTTGTTTTCATCAACCAAAGGAATATGGTGAATCGTGTTAGACAACCGTTTTTGGATCTCTTCATTTGGTGTGTTAACTGGAAGAGAAACATATTCCTTTTTCATGGATTCTCGAATGGGTGTATCCAACGAAAAGCCTGCCAGGAGTTTTCGTCGGATGTCACCGTCTGCTAGAACTCCGACCAATTTTTTGTCTTCGGTCACAAAGCAGATACCTTGAGCATTTTTTGTAATAACCTTTAGTGCATCAACTAGAACTGCATCTGCCGAAACTATCATCTGCTCTAACGAAGGAAGCATAAAACCAATCTCCAATTAATCCAAGTTGATATTTTAAACACAACCCAAATTAAAAATAACCAGATTATACTGGTCAATAAGGTTAATAATGGATGTGTCCCTGATCTCAAGTGTACAAAATAAATAGTCTCTTTTCAGTAAAGTCCAGAACCAGGAATCAACTGTTATGTTATCGTTGCTGTCAGAAATACCGTCATTATCACTCAAATGGTATGCTCTAATCCACGGGTGGCAGCGATGGAGCATTTGCTCCGCATCAAACCCCAGTGAATGTGCAGAGACTTTTAAATGGGCGACATCCATCAGAAGATTGACGTTATCCGGTGTATTTTTCATGACGTATTCAGCCTCGTCCGCAGTGACTACAAGAAAAGGATTGGCTTGATAAGCCTCATAGTTTGCTTGAGAAAGTACATTATTTTCAATCAGGAGTTCGACACCCTCTTTCCTGGCAAATTCAGCCAAACTGCATACCCTTTCAATAAATACAGTGAGACAAACTTCCCTGTCTTCCAGTTTTTTTCTATTTAGCTGTTTGCCCAGATCCGTCGGCTGAAGGGCCAGCAAATATCCGGCATGAAAGCTATAGACGGGATTGCCCAATTCCACTGACAGTCGGATTGCTGTCTTAGCATGATCAAGGCTCTTTTGCACCGTTTTTGCTTCAAACGAAGCCAGATTGAATACAAAGGGTTCCTCCGCAGGGGGGAAGTAATTGTGAACAAATAGGGTAAAATCTTGACTGACTTTTTTTAGATCATCAATCAAATCTGCTGAATATCTTCCTGCTGAAAGCTCAATAGCTCTAATGCCTTCAGATGATAGGTGTTGAATCGCCTGTATAGCAGTTTGATTCTGGAAAAGGCCTGTTGAAATAAGCAGCATGTTAGGAAAGCAACCTCGCCGGAACACCTGCATAGACACCGACGGGGCTATCAATATCCTTTGCAACCACCGCCCCTGCTCCAATAGTCTGATCCGAAGAGATTTTAATTTTATTAATGATCGTTGTACCCGCCCCCACAAATACATTAGTTCCAAGCTGAGATCGTCCGCAAAGGATAGATCCTGGTGCCAGATGGCAGTGATCCTGCAGTATGGATTCATGATCCAGAATGGCCCCAGTGTTGATGAGGTTATTGTCCCCAATTTTAACTCCAGGTCCAATATGTGCCATTGAACAGACAATATTTGCTTGTCCCATTGTCACTGTCGAGTCAATAGAAGCATTTAAAGATACCAGATTGGGTAGTTTGAAACTCTTTTCATTCAGCAGATTGAAGTATTCACTTCTTTTCCGGTTGTCTCCAATAGCAATAAACGCCACTTGACAACCTTGTCTAAAAAGCGACTGGAGTTCGTTTAGGCCACCGATTACGTTGAATCCAAGGATTGTTTCATTGAGATCAGGAATTCCCGTATCTAATATACCAGCAATCTGATATTTGTTTTTATACTCAGAAAGGATAGAAATAACAACGCGACATTGCCCGCCTGCTCCCAGGATAAAACACTGTTTTGGAATTTCAATCATTCAAATCAGTCCACTTTAACTGATGATTTTTAGGAAAATTTGATCTGACCTTTTTCCCAAGCAGTTTTGGGATATCTGATGCTGATAATCCAGTACCGGGTCGTTTCATCGATAGGTGGCTTCGTTCAATGATCTCATTTCGCATCATACTCTTGGAAAGTGTCACACTTTTACGTGATACTTCTGCCATTTGACATTCTTCTGTCTGTATCCGTTTTACGGGGCTTCCGAGCATAAGTTCAGTTTTCCGTATCTTTTGAACCAATTCAGAAAATTCCTTGGGATCTGCAGAGGCTTTATGGTCAGGACCTGTCATGTCTTTATCAAGTGTAAAATGCTTTTCGATAACTGTTGCACCCAACGCAATGGCAATCATCGCTGCATCGCTCCCTATGCTGTGATCTGAAAAGCCAACTGGAACGTGGAAAGCCTGTTGGAGGGTTGCCATGACTCTAAGGTTCAGGCTAGCATCTGAGCAGGGATAATTGGATACACAATGCAGCAATGTAACCTTGTTATTGTTCCTCTCCCGGTACAGACTTATAACGGTTTCGATTTCACCCAGACTTGCCATACCTGTGGCAATAATGACCGGTTTGTCCAGTCCAGCTAGCAACTCGTGCAAAGGTAGGTCGACAATATCTGCAGAAGCGGTCTTATAGGTCTGTACGCCCAATTCGTCCAGAAACAAAGCACTTTCGATATCATAGGGAGTCGAAATGAATTCGATGCCGATGCTTTTGCAAAACTGAAATAATGAATGATGATCTTCCCAGGGAAGTTCAAGCTTTCGAATCATCTCATAGTGAGATTCTTCCGTTGATGTCGTGTTATTTTGATAGGCTACTTTTGGCGTATTGTATGTAACAAGGGCATCTGCAGAAAATGTTTGATATTTTACCGCATCGGCTCCACATGATTTGGCAACGTCGATCATTTTATATGCCAAATCCAAATCACCATTATGATTCACACCGATTTCGGCAATAATATTGCACCTTTTCGAGGTGACATTCTTTCCTAGACCCATGACTTTTATTTTTTATTAACTACTTCGAATAATATTTTGTATTAACTTGAATTCAGCAAAATAGGGGGACTTAGAAGAATTTAAAATAGATCTTTCATCACCTTTTATATACCGGTACTTTCTCATTAATCCATATATGATTTTTTTTAATCTGCTTGAATCATTCATTGACTGGACATAACTTGCGGCTTTCCTAAAAAACGTTTCATTAACACGATCTTCCTGAAGCAAAAATTTTTTTAAAGTCGCTTTCATTTTATACTTGTAACTACTCCTAACCAGATCAATTGCCATTTCAAAGTCAATTTTGTCTATTTCACATACCAAATTCGCAATTCTCTCTATCATTCCATTAATATCAGTTGACCATGAATCCAGTAACAACCGGTCAAAATAATCTGCTCTTTGATTTGCTGCAGTAGCGGATGATTGTGGAGGATTTGACTGCCTTAGCAAATACAATCCTGAGATTCTCTTTATCTTGCCAGAGACAACTGTTAAATAGCTAGTCAATAATTCGGAAAGAAATATATCTTTAAAATCTAGCTGATATAAAGCGCTGTAACTATTTTGAATTACTTCTGTACGGTGGACATCGTAACAGGTCAAACTGTAAGTCATGCACTGGTTTTGGAGTCGTTCATGAGCTGATTCCTGTTCAATAGAATTATCATGGCGAATATTCGAAAAAACAGCATTTCCATAAACATTGTCTGAATTGACAGGTTGGGCTACTGTCACTATTCCAAGGCCGCCTCTGCATGTCACATAATCTGGATTATGATTTAAAAAATCAACTGAATCAATAATTCCATCAAACAGAAAAAAATCATCATCATCAGCCATTAATGCGTAAGGTGTTTCAACCAGCTGCAGTACATCAGACATTTTCTTAAAATAACAACCTAATGTTTCATCGTATGGGTAGCGTAAATATTCAATATCTAAATTTTTATATTTTTCCTTTCGCAGTTCCTCTGCCAGTGTATTTTTCTTTCCGCCATCTGCAATAAGGATTTTCCCGGAAAACATACACAAACGCGCATAGTCCAACCACCTCATTGTAAAAGGGATTCGATCCTTTATCGGCAAAACAATTGTAACACTATGACTTTTTTCTCCATTCATTGCTTTGTTACTCTATGATTCGTTTACGAGAGCTTGCTTCGCTAGCTTTCTGAACTCGCTGTTTCTCTTTAAAAGATCATTAAATGGTCCAGAATCCACAACTTTTCCGTTTTCCATATAATAAAGGAAATCACAGTTTTCAACGGTACTCATTCTGTGTGCAATAATGATTAATGTCTTTTTTCTTGCCAAAGATTCTATGGCTTTATTAAGCTCTCCCTCGGTTTCATTGTCTAAGGCCGAAGTTGCTTCATCAAATATTAGAATTTCTGGATCGTGATAGAGAGCCCTCGCAATCCCAATTCGTTGCCTTTGACCACCAGATATTGAAATTCCATTTTCACCTGTTAAAGTTTCCAATTGTTGTGGAAGGTTTTTTACAAAACTATCAAGTTGGGCAATTTTTAGAGCTTTCCAGACTTTTTCATCATCAATTTCATCATGATTGAAACCAAAAGCGATATTTTCCTTGATACTTGTGTCCAGCAAATATATTGCTTGGGGGATATAACCAATCTTTTTTCTCCAGTCATCAATATTCAAGCGATTAAATTCTTTACTATCAATCAGGACACTCCCCTTTTCGCAAGTTAAAAGCCCTAACAAAATATCAGCTAGCGTACTCTTTCCAGCACCTGATGTTCCCACAAATGCTACGGATTGCCCCTTTTTTATTGTCAGATTTACACCTGAGAGAGCTTTTTCGTGTGCTCCATCATAGGTAAATACTAAATTTTTTAACTGTATTTCATTTTTAAAATCAATAGAATTAAACGATCTTTCTTCAGTGTTGGAAATAGATTCTTTAGCAAACTTTAACTGATTATATATTTCCTGAACAACATAGCTGGATTGCTTAATAGACATGATTGAATTCATGATCTTTGTCGTCGAAGGCAAAATCCTGACAGCAGCTACTCCAAGAAATGCTAAAATCGGTATTATTGATCTTAAATCAATCTCTTTTAACAAAACAAAAATAATAAATCCAAAAATTCCAATAAAAATGAATGATTCTATCAGCAACCTTGGTGTAAAATTTACTAAACTTACGTATACGGATTTTCTCGAATTTTTGTATGCATATTCCTTATATTTATTAATAAAATAATTAAGCTTTCCAAATACTTTATTTTCCTTAATACTATCGATACTTTGATTAGCCCATTTGATCGTATTTTGCTGATAAAAATACATCTCCTTTCCAGCTTTAACGAGTTTCTTTTGAATCAAAGATATTGTCAAAAATATTAAGAGCCCAACCGATGAAAGCACAGCTAACATTGGCATCGGATCCATAATTAACATAACAGATAAAATACCAATAATTGTAATTAGTTCTGCCGTCAATACTAATATTGGTTTGGTAAATCTATCAATAAATGTTCCAACTCCTTTAATAACTATATTTAGCAACTCTGACTTATTATGTTGAAAAAAGAACGAATAGGGCTGGGATAAATATGCTACCAAGAGATATGATTCCAAATCTACAGTTTTATTAGCAAAAAATCGAGTCTGAGTATATTGGACAAAAAATAGATATAGGTTTTTAAATACAAAAACAGCCATTAAAAAAAAGCATACCCCGATTAAGAAGTTTTTATCTGATGAAAAATGAAACAGAATATATACTTTTTGCAGAAACCAATGCTCTTGAATTATCCCGGGATTACTCAACATAGCGATGAAAGGGATAATAATACCTATTCCAATTATTTCCAACCCGGATCCAATAAATACTAATATTAATTGTCCAAAAAGCAACAACCTTTCTCTTGGATTGAAAAAGTAAAGAAACTTAAAAAGCATTCTCGATTAAATATTTGAATATGGTAACTGATATTTTGAAATCTTAAGAAAACTCCTATTATCTTGTTATCGTATTACTATTTCTTAAAAGCTCAATTGTTTCAAAAATGCTTTTCTCAACTTTTCCTTTAAATATGAAACCTGTTGCTTTGAATCTCTCATTTGCAACATTATATGAAAGTTGATTCATGATCTTTGATTTTACAAAATTTATTTTAATGTCTGGTATCTTTTGAGAAATATATTTTACGATGCTATCAACCGTTAAATTATCAGTTAAAACATTATATGTTCGATTATCAAAAAGATTCTTATCAATAATATGAAAAACGGCGCTTACTGCATCATCAAGGGTCAAATATGGTCTTTTTTGGTGTAAAGCAGTTTCCCAAACGGTTAATGGTTGCCCCATCACAGCCTGCCAACAAAACTTGTTTACAGCAGTATGGAATCGCATACCTGGAGAAACTCCACATATTGTTCCAAAGCGGCAAGTTATAAAACGTAACTTGTCATTTTTCGAGAGTTCAACCAGATATTGTTCTTCTCTTAGCTTTGTTTCTGCATATGGACTTTGTGGCTTGAGCTCTTCCAAAGAACAGTCTTCATCAACAATCTCATTTTGTGTACCGTAGACACTTGTAGACGAAAGATGAATCAATGGAGTTCCTACCGAACAACATGCATTTGCAACTTTTTCAGTTGCAAAAAAATTGTTCTTTTCTACTAACTCTTTTTTGTCAAAACTTCCTGCAGCATCCGTAATGGCAGCTAAATGTATGACAACAGACGCATTTTCAATTATTGGTACTAGATCTGTAGATAAAACATCTGTTTCAAAAAACTTATAGTTTATATTATCAGATAGGTTAAAAAGCGATGGATACCGTTGAGTCATCATATTGTCGATCATTACAATTTCGGCTCCCGGAAACCTGGAGGGTAATTCTCTTATTAATCTGGATCCTATGTGACCGATAGCTCCCGTAATAACTAATTTCATGGTTATCTCAATAGTGATTTAATGATTAATAGTATACCTAACGAATGAATAACGCTAAATCCCGTTCTCAAAGGGGAACAATCAATCCCTTATGGCGCGCATATAACCCCCGGGATTGCACGTAAATAAAAGTTTATTATTAATTTTTTCATCCAACTCAAACCTGCTGTTTGTCTTCAGGAATTCGCCCAAGGCAGTCTTTGGATTGTTTCCGGGGCCCCACGGACGCGGTCGATGTTTCTGTTCCGGTAAATGCTCGACTATGGTATCACAGACAACAAGATAATACCCATTGCCGACAAAACCTGCATAGTTGTTTAATTCGGCTAACACGTGCCCATGAGAATGAAACGAATCAAGTATCACCATCACTTTTCGCGAATCACCGATCGTCAATCTTATTTTTTCAAGAGTGCTTTGCTCCAGTGAGGAGCCAACAATCAATTCAATCCGTTGTGACAGGTTGCCATGCGCAACGATCCTTGCTTTTAAATCCTCGGGGACATAGATATCGACCCCAATAATTTTTTCTCCCCCCAAGACTTCCATCAACGTTGAATAGAAAAGGAGGGAACCTCCCCAGGCAACTCCAATTTCTATTATATAATCAGGCCTTGTCTGAAAAATGATCTCCTGTACCGCAAAAAGATCCTGCGGTAGATTTAGAATCGGTTCACCAAACCATTTCGTTTGATGAATCCAGTTGTGTTTATCTGCATCAATCAGCACATCTAAAGCTTTTTGTTGAAGTCCTTCATCATTCGCTAGTTTTTTACCACTTTCGACAAGATGATTTTCAAATTCGTTCCTTGTAAACAGTTTCTTCATAACACTTTCTTGTTTTATAAGAGTTAACAATTAAGATAGTGATCCAGACAGGTTGAGTAGTAATCTCTTGTTAACATCAACCCTTTTTCAAAAGAGTATGCGGGATACCAGCCAGTCGCTTTTTTAAACTTCTGATTACTGATAATAGCATCACCGATTTCAATGGCTTTTCTACTGCTCGGCCAATCAATCATAACAACGTCCCCTCCCAATATTATGCAGGTTTGTTCTGCAATTTCCTTTACACTATAGTGGTCATCACTAACCACAAAGAAGGTTTCAGAGGCAAGCTCACAGGATTCAGCCGCAATCAATACTGCTTTAACGGCATCTTCGACATAAAGGGCGTTCCTCATTTGCCCTCCAGGCTTGTAAACGGTTATAGACTTGTTTTGAAGCGCAAGACCAACAAAATAGTTGTTAAAGGTAAATTCGTGGTTGTGAATAGCCGCACGTGGGCCATAAACATTTGGCAGTCTGATTACAGTTGCATTGAGATCGTAAGCTCTTGAATACAACATGATGTATTTTTCGGCCACCACCTTGTTTGCGGAATACATATCAGTTGGAAACTCAGGATGTAACTCATCTGCTGGTTGATATTGAAGTTTCCCCAGTTGAGTTGTCGTCCCCAGATGAATAAGTCTGACATCCCTGTTTACCCTCCTTATTGCTTCAAGAATATTTACCACACCACGACTATTAACATCCAGATTTGCCCATGGCTCTTTCATAGAATAGGGATGAGATGTGCTGGCTGCGCAATTGATAATAATATCTTGATTAAGAACCACCTGAATCAGATGTTCGAAATTACATATATCTCCAATAACGAGATTAATATTATCTTTAAATGATTCAATGTTAAAGAGATTCCCACCAGAATTGGTATCGAGATTATCATAGATGGTAACATTAGCTCCCAATTTAAGGCATCTTTCAACAAGATTACTGCCAATAAAACCAAGGCCACCGGTTATCAGGATCTTTTTATTTTTCATGTGATGCAATAGTGTAGAAGTGGATCTTTTTTAACAATTTCAATTTTTTTTACTCAATTCGATGTTTTAAAATCAATTACATCGAATTTTTTTTTAAAAACTCGACTGTCTCTTGAATCCCTTTCTCAAGTGAGTATTGAATAGAAATACTGTGATCCACCATTAATGAAGTAGTATCAGCAACGAAATTCCTAAATTCTATCGGCAACAGGGCAGTCGGGGGATCAACATGCACAACGGAAACCGTATTACCTGTGTTTTGGCTTACAATATTGGCAACACTGGTGATTGCACCTTTAATGCTGGTTCCAATTCCGCTTCCCAGCAAATAGTGCTTCCCTTTTGCTTTATCAGCATTGCACGGAACCTGTGTGAATAC
The DNA here is from genome assembly GCA_018829445.1 of bacterium. GTDB lineage: Bacteria > SAR324 > SAR324 > XYD2-FULL-50-16 > XYD2-FULL-50-16 > JAHJTV01. Next base: position 24,625 of record JAHJTV010000015.1, on the reverse strand, counting down.
CGAAACGACATCTTTGATATAAACATAGTCGCGAAGGTAGTCCCCTGATCCGTATACTTTCAAATCATCTCCATGCATAGCTTTACGAATCATAAGGTTAAGGATTCCTCTATCGGAATTACTACTCTTGGGCCCGGGACCGAAGACATTGGTCAATCTAAGGGACACGCCTCTGGCCCAACCTTGCTGTGTGTAGTATTTAAGAATATCTTCAGCCATAAGTTTGTGAAAATCATAAAAGGTAATCGGCTTGTCCACAACCTTTTCTCCAACGGGAGAAACCTCAGGTATTCCACACTGTGTTGACGTCCCGGCATATACAACTACTGGATTATTTTTATGCTTTCGAGCAGCTTCCAACAGCCTTCTCATGGGGACAACGTTCGCCTTATAATCATTTTCGGGATCCTTTTCAGCCACATAGGCACTGGTTTGTCCAGCCAAATGGAATATTACGTCAGCCCTGGATACAAGATCATCCCACATTATATCATCCTGATAGTCCCCTTCATAACCGATTAAATCAGCTTTACCAGGGATGTATTCCAGCTTTTCAGTATCCCTGGATGCACGAATGATTTGACAATCGATTTCCACAAGGTGATTTGCTATATTCCAGCCAATGTATCCCGAAGCACCGGTTATTAGGATTGTCTTGCCCTGATAATATGATTTGACGTGCTCATTCATTAGCATTAGCATTACCAATCCAGATCAACATGTAATTCATCAAGAGGTACCCTGATTTCATCTTCCAAATCAAAAACACCAGAGGTAACGTAAATAATCTGCATCGGTCCCTTTAAGCATTTATATCCATGAAATACTCCTGGAGGGAAGAAATATGCCTTAGGTTCATGATCGTCTCCGTCTCCTACCTGAAAATTCGTGGATTTTTTATACGTCGGTGAATCCTTTCTATTGTCGATCAATGCGATTGAAATCAATCCAGTAACCACATAGTTCCACTGCGACTGATAGACATGTCCGTGCCAGCCTTTGATAACCCCCTCGTTTACTAGCGAATGGCTCAGCTGTCCGACAGGTATTCCTTTAAATCCTTCTGTAAACCGGAATATCTCCCTGAAAAATCCCCGGTGATCACCATGGGTTTTGAGTGTGTTGATGACTACTCCGTCAATCACTTATCGATCCCGAAAAATTCGTTAATAGTTGAACAGATGCTATAAACATCATCCAGTGCCAACTCTGGGTAAATAGGCAGGGACAGTATTTCTTCCGCCAATCCTGCAGTCGTTTCAAGGTTTTGATTACTACAGTATTTCGCGTATGCCGGTTGAAGATGAACTGGCTTAGGGTAATGAACGGCCGTTTTAATACCTTTCTGGGAAAGATATTCGTTCAACTTATCTCGATTGTTCAAACGGGTGACATAGAGATGAAATACATGTTGGGATTCAGGGCTTGTTTTTGGCAGACTAAGATTCAAGCCTTCCAGCTCCTGGTGATAGCATTCTGCTATTTTTCTTCTTTTGGCATTGTCTCGGTCCAGATATTTCAGTTTCACTCGCAAAATGGCTGCTTGAATTTCATCAAGACGGGTATTCCAACCGGCAAAATGGCTGATGTACCGTTCGGCCCAACCGTATTCCCTCAACAATCGCGCTTTTCTAGCCAGTTCGAAATTATCGGTAGTCACCATGCCACCATCGCCAAGAGCTCCAAGATTTTTCGTTGGATAAAAGCTAAAGCAGGACATGTCTCCAAACGATCCGACACGTTTCCCCTTGTATATGGCTCCATGAGCCTGCGCGCAATCTTCAATGACAAACAGATTGTGTTCCTTGGCAATTTCCAAAACAGGACTCATATCAACAGGATGCCCGTAGATATGGACAGGAATAATTGCTTTTGTGGAAGAAGTGATATGTTTTTCCAGCTGACCAGGGTTTAAAGTAAAGTAAACTGGATCGACATCGACAAATATCGGATCTGCACCTGTCAGCTCTATCGCTGCGACCGTCGCGACCGCTGTGTGAGATACAGTAATTACTTCATCTCCCCTTGAAACACCACAGGAAGCCAGAGCCAGTTGTATGGCATCTGTTCCATTCCCAACGCCAATTCCATGGGGTACCCCGATGTAATTGGCGAACTCGTTTTCGAATTCCTTTACATTGTTCCCCAGTATGTACCAACCTCCATTTAATACTGATTGTATCGCAGCATCAATCTCATCTTTATGAGCAAGGTACTGAGCTTTTGGATTGCTGCATTGTATTATCATATTATCTTAACCTCAGGAACATATACTACCCATTTCCCCCCTGATTCCATAAATTCTTTTTCGTTTTCCATAATCTCTTTCGCATGATTCCACCCAAATAGCAGGGCATATTCTGGATAGTTGCTTTTAAAAACTTTGTGACTTTTAACAGGAATATGTGTACCAGGACTATATTTACCCTGTTTAATTGGAGTTGTATCACTTATAAATTCTATAAGTTCCGGACCTATACTACAATAGTTTGTCACTGTGGTGCTTTTGGAAGTTGCGGCATATCCAACAATTCTTTTACCTTGTTTTCTAATGTCAGTTAGTAGTTCTAGTAATTGAGTTCGTGAAGATTCAATACCTTTTGCCAGATTTTTGTAGGTATCAGGTAAATGAAGTCCCAATTCGTTTTCTTTGATTCGTTGAATATTGACGCTTTCCGAAATCTCTTTTTCCCCTTTGTGAGCAATGATATACCGCATCGAACCCCCATGAACATCCTGATGCGCAACGTCCACTACCTCCAGATCATGCTGCTCAAACAAATTACTTACTGAGGCAACTGAAAAATAGAAGACATGCTCATCGTAGATCTGATCATATGAAGTTTTCTCTACAATATCACCAAGATAAGGATCCTCATAAATTATGATCCCATCCGGTTTTAAAAGCTTCTTAAAGCCAGCTGCAACAGAGTGAAGATATGGAATATGGCACATCACATTAGCTGCCAGAATGGCATCAGCCTTTCCATTCTCTTCAATTATAATATCTGCCAGTTTCTCATCGAAAAATTCAGAAATAGTATTAACTCCTTTCTCAATTGCGACTTTCGCTACATTTTTCGAAGGCTCAATGCCCAGATGTCGTATTCCTGCACTGGCAAAATTCTGTAACATTATTCCATCATTGCTGCCCAACTCTATGACGAAAGGATCATCTGAAGACAGATACTTGTCAGCTACTGATTTTGCAAACTCTTTAAAGTGAATTTCTTGTCTTTTTGATGTAGAGGAAAAAAAAGCATAATCATCATGGAACATCATTTCACGATCAGGCTGTTCCACAAGTTGAACCATATGGCAGTTTGGACAATGACCTACTTGAAGACTAAAAAAGTATTCATTTTCAAACTGCGTTGATGTTAAAAAACCGTTTGCGATGGGCATTTCACCAAAGGAAATAAAAGGCAGATAATCGGTTTTACAGATTAGACATTTTGGCATGAATTTCTCCAAATCTTTTATAAAATTAAAATAATATGAGCTCTAATAATTCATTCTAACATAAATATCAAACATTTCTAATTGATCTTTTATGCTACAAAGCTTATTAGCTTTTTCTCTCAAAAATGCATCTGTTTGCAGAAACAATCCTGGTTTAAATCTTTTATCCAAATCATCATCAATTGCCAAAGAATCCAGTGTGACTGTTCCGATTTTTTAGATGTGCAATTCCTCCATAGGTCTGAAATAATACCGATGTTGTTTGGTTAATATTTCGACTCCCCACCTACCAGGGGCATTCCAATTAGCCTGATATGAGAAGAGCACACCGGATACTGTAATTCCAGCACCTGAAAACACAGACTTTGGATGCCACTCTGTCGATCCAGCCGTGTAAGAGCAGAATTCTTTTGGTTTCCCTCCAAGATAAAATGCCAGGTCGACAACATGTGTAGAATTTGCGTAAAACCAGTTGGCAAGTACTTTTTGAGGCTTATTCAGCTTTTTAATGATATGTGACCATTCTGTAAATTCGAAATTGAATGAACTTACTCCGCCATCTTCTTCAATCATTTCTTGTACATATAATACTGATGAGTAAAATCGTCTATTATATGTATATGCAATAAAGATTTGGGTGTTATTTGCTTTGGCAATAGCATTTAGTTTAGAAATTTCTTTAGAATTAATCCCACCAGGCTTCTTCAATATAATTTTTTTAATGCCATATTTAACTAATTTTATTGAGACAGATGCTAAATATTAGACATTAACAGCTACAATTACAGCAGTTGGAAGAACTGGTTTTTTAATCACGATGCAAGGCTTTCATGTTCGGTCCTAAAGCCAAACATATCCTTAAATTTATACAGAGATTCTTTGTTGCGGCAATAACAATCGTTTCTTTTTGCAAAAGTATTTAGTACCTTTGCATACTCTATGGCCATAACTCCAGCACCAATTAACCAAATCATAATATGCCTAGGTACTATTGACATCCCTCCGTAGAGAACATATGATTACGACAGGTGAACCTATTTACTCTATGGAGGTTGTCATGCCTGAAAATAAAGTTCAATTTCAAAAAGGGTTAAGTATTCCTAAATAAGTATGGAACTGAGGAACAATGCATTAAAGCTCTGGAAAAGGCAAAATGGCCTCTTTGATATGTATGCGAGTTATGCGGCCATACAACATTTTTCTTTTTAAAATTCAGAAAGATCTATCAATGTAACAGATGTAAACATCAAACCACAGTGACTAGAAACCATCAATTTTAACCAGCGTTTCCAGACTGTCGACCTCGTCTGCGATTAAAAAGTGTTCCTTGAATCCCGGAGCATCATACGCAATATCAATATCACTCCCTTGAGTGGCTTCGCCTTCGGCATAGGAACCGTGCAGATATATGCTTTCCGGTTTAGCGTGCTTAAGAATGATCCCGGTGACACTTTGAATCAGTATATTGATATTAGTCGACATAACGTCTGAACATTAAATTACAAGTAATTCACTACAGAGAGTATGAAGTAAAAAGAGAACAACACGGGGGAAGAAAATCCATGGTTTGGCGGTAAGCTGTTAGCAATTAGCGTTTGGCTTAAACAGTGTGAACAGTTGGACATTTCAGGAAGAAATAAAATCCACTGTTATATCAACTGGTAAAGAGTCTTCTTGCCTGATCCCACTTTCCTGATTTTCCCTATCGCCATCAACTGATTCAGGTTTTTTAGAATAGTGTTGTGATGAAGGTCTAATTGTCCTGCTAAATCGGAGGCACTGGAAGTCCCGTTTTTCCTGATCAAATCAACGATACTATCTTGATTGCTTTCCGATTCAAATCTTTGGAATAAAACTGCTTTAAAAAACTGTCCTTGTTCCATGAACAAAGGTTTCTTGAGCCGTTTTTCCTTGGACAATTCAAAAATTCTTGCAATCCCTGTCCCCAGTTCTTCCATCAGATTCAATCGACGAAACACTCTCACAATAGATCGGTTTCTACATTCAGAAAGCCCGGTGCCAATATCGGAAATATCAATATTACCAAATAATACTCCTGGACTAATGACTTCCATGCGGTCATCAAAAACATTGATTTTAACCGATGATCCAAGCATGCTATAATCCCGGTGGACAATCGCATTTACAACTACCTCCCTGATGGCAAACGACGGAATAACTGTCCTTTCCAGCCTCCGCGCGCCTTCAAGATAAGATTCTTTCTGCAAGAATGTAGCAACGTCGCTACAAATCAGTTCAATATTATTAACTAAAGGAACGCCATATTCCCTGGATTCCGAAATATTACTTAACATTGTCCCCTGGTACCGGGTAAGCCTTACACCTGCAAAATCATAATCCAGTAAATCTCTTTTCCCAAACAGCACTAACCCGGCAACAGTGGGGAAGTAATCTCCATTGTTCTTTTGTAAAACTCGCCATTTAGTCAATGCTTCGTTTGTATAGCCTGCTTGCCCAATGGTCTTAAAAAAAACGGACAGACTCGAATCTTCAAGATCATTAATACCTTTTGAATGGTCCATCTCTGTTTCAAACGCTATCCCTCTTCCGTGGCGTTTTAATTCACTTATCATTTCAGGAGTGGCGCGCCTGTTAGTGGAACCAAGCCGTATATACACTCCTTTTTCCACACCCTGTGACTTCTTAAAATAGGGTCTGTCACTACCGGGAAGTACTTTGACTATCAGTACTGTCCATTCAATACTGATATAAACGGTGACACAAAGGGCTGGATGCCATCGTGAATCATATTCGATATTTTTTCTTCCAAAAGTAATGGATCTTTAACACCGATGATCTCTCTTTTTTTATCTGAAACCCCAATAATTAATTCCCCTCCAGCACCATTTGCAAAAGCAACAAAAGTGCTCAGCAGATCCGATTTGCCCGGTAATTCTCTTTTAAATTCAAGCTTTCGGCTTTCAGGCTGGGTTAGTTTTTGGGAAAAATTCATGCTTTTCTCACATCGTTCTCACATTCTCACACTTACTCACATTTTATTAATCACCATGTGAGAATGAACTGTTTGACCTTCGGTCCATTGTATTTCAACTGGATATCGGATCTGGGTCCGGTATGACAGAGCCTGGGAACGGTTATATGTTTTACTGGATACCGGATCGGGCCTGTCCTCAGCTTGACTGGGGATCCGGTATGACAGAGCTTGGGAACGGTTATATGTCTTACTGGATACCGGATAAATCTGCGGTTAGCGGTTAAACGAATGCAGACATTACAACTTTTGACTCTGAGCAATCTCAAAACGTCTAATCAACAACTCAAATGGAATCTCGTTTTCCTTTTCGGCATAGGAACCATACAGGTATATCCTTTCCGGTTTGGCATGCTTAAGAATGATCCCGGTGACACTTTGAATCAGTGTATTGATAGTAGACATAACGTCTGAACATTAGATTTCGAGCAATTCACTACAGAGAGTATGAAGGTAAAAAGAGATCTAAAAAAGATAATAACAGGGGAGAAGAAAAAATTCATTCTGCATTTAGATTTTTTAGTATCTTCTTTGCCAATGGCTCTTTTATCTCCAAATGACGAGGAACCGCTTCAATAATTCCTGTTTTAGGATTTATCCAAAGCGTATGCGATCCACCTTCTCTTTTAAGATAACAACCTGCAATACGGAGTTTCCTCTCTAACTCTTTTCTTTTCATTAGATAGCTATAGTCTCCTGAATCACATCCTCAGGCAAACCCCGTTTAACATCTTCAAGACGATCATCTAAAATAAGAATAACGGCGTTTCTTAAGCTCTCTTTTGCGTCTTCAACTGTCTCTCCTTGCCCATTAGCTCCGGGAACCTCCGGGCAAATTGCCCAGTAGCCGCCTTCCGGTGCTTTTTCGATAATAGCAGTTAATTCTCCCTGCATAAGATTCTCTCTATGAATACAGATACCCGAAAAATGGATTATCACAAACTTTAATATGTTCCTGGTTTTCTATTTGTGTCTGCAAAAGTCAGGGTGCGCGTTACAAATTCGGTAGTTGGCGATTAGCTGTTAGCTTATTTTGTGTAAACGGTTTTATGTTTTACTGGATACCGGATCAAGGTCCGGTATGACAGAGCTTGGGAACGGTTTTATGTTTTACTGACACCTCCGGTTCCTCGAAATACAGTGTCACTTTGAACAAGACGCCTATTTCCTCAAATTGAACCCTATTTTTCATCTCCTTTATCACACGTGGTATTCCGCGTCCAAGGCCATCAATATACCGCATATTATCCATGTATTTTACCAGGAAATGATTTCTTAATGCAGAATTGCCAGTTTTTATTTTTTCAAGCGTCAATGTATTTGCCAGCTTACCCGGAGAAGTAATCTCGATTCTATCTGAAAAAAGATATACAGCTGTTTTCTGACCACTGATGGAATAATCACGATGACAAACAGCATTCACCAATATTTCCCTGATGACGGAAAAGGGAATGGACTCCTTTTCTTTTCGCCTCATTCCTTCAATCGTCGACGGTTTAGGGATGTAAAGCCTAACCAGGGATGCTGTTCTGTCAACCAATTCAGGAAGTGTTCCAGTTACTTCCTTTTTATCCAACAAGTCATCAGTTATCTCGGTTCCCTTAAAGACAGCTGTAATGATGGCACTCTGGGGCAATTTTTTTTGTGTATGATTGCCAAAAATCAGCACACCACCGACTGTGACAGAACTATTGTTTTCAGCCTGACCAAGAATATCTGCATTGTGAAGAATTTTTAACTGCTCGTTTTCTTCAAGGGACAAAAAATCAATATCATAGTAGACTGACCAGTATTCATTCAGTTTACTCCGGTCTAAATCCTTTAATGATGTTCCCTCAACCGGAGATAGATCGAAATGAATAAGACCTGCCTGTTGAAACAATCGGCTCAGTTCCTCCTTTGTAGCAATCCTATTTGTTGATCCCACGCGAATCCAGTACTTCCCGTCCAGCGTCTGGTATGGTTGATAACCTCTTTTATTTTTTTTGAGATCCATGGTTTGGCGGTAGGCAATTGGCGATTGGCGATTAGATGTTAGCTTATTTTGTGTAAACGGTTTTATGTTTTACTGGATACCGGATCAAGGTCCGGTATGACAGAGCCTGAGAACGGTTATGTGTTTTACTGGATACCGGATCAAGTTCCGGTATGACAGAGCTTGGAAAAGACGGTTGTCAACCATCAGTTTACAGTTTGAAGTAGTGACCTTCTATCTATTAATAGAATTAGGTTTCATCATTATTTACCTCCCAATGACCGCCTTTTGTGCTTCCGACTCTATTTAATACTCCTTCCTCTTTTAATTTGGATAGATGCCCTTTAATTGTCCCATCAGCTTTGTTTAAAATCCGCATCAAATCTTCTTTGGTATATTTCGGATTTTCCTTTAACAACTCAAGTATTCTGCCTCTTGTCGTTTCTTGGGCGGTTTTATTATATACTATGACATTGAGCCCACCCTGCATAACTTCAAATTGCGGTTCTTTAAGCCCGTAAGGATGGAAATCTGGTTCATTTTTGAGGCAATTGACTATTGGCAATTAGCAGTTGGCTAGTGGGGTTCTTTTTACTTTTTATAATAGCCTCCTGTTTTGGGGGCGCCCCGAAACTCTATTTTGTCTTCCTCTTTGAGTTGTTTGAGCCAACGTTCAAGGGTTCGTTGGGGAGTGTCAAAAATCGCTTTCAAATCAGAAGATTTCTTTCCCGGGTTTAATCGAATGTACTCAAGTAAATCATTTACTCCGCCATTTACTCCGCCATTTACTCCGCCATTTACTCCGCCATTGACAGGAAACAGTGTAACCTTAAATAAATTACCGACTACCTCAAAAACAGGTTCCATGGCCCCGGCTGTCTCCATTATCTGTCGAACCCGCCTGATACCGGAACCATACTTTTCAATAATTCCTGCTTCCTTAAAAATTGAAGCAATCTGCTTGTTCCTGGGATTCGATGCACTCCTGCCGGAAATAATGTCTTCCATACTCAAACCTTCCGGTAAAGGACCTGGATTATAAAATTCAATCCTGTCCTGAAAGATTTTGATAGTAGAATCCGCGCTCGCACGATAATCGCGATGTACTATCATATTGATCACGATCTCCCTGACCGCATCAGGAGGATATTCCCAGGCTTCTTCACGTTGTGATTTTCCGGTGATGATAAAATGTTTGTTATTATGCTTGCGAATAAACGCCAAACACGCTTCCACTTCTGAAAATAAATCATCACGGATAATTTCGCTATCCTTGACAATAGTCTCTAAATCAAACCTTCCTGCGTCAATAGTAGTTGACAATGTTGGCTCTCTGCCGAAAAGAAGAAAACAGCCAAAAGTAATGTTGCTGTCACGCAAGAGTTCAAACTTCCTAAGCACAGTCAAAGGAGCATCTTCTATTGCATGTTCTCTCAAGCTGTTAGCCTGATCCACAAACCGGTTTACTTTTTCCAAAGAAATGTCACTCACACCGTGCCCCGGATCAGGTGCAAAATCCCAACTCATGTTGATGGACTTCAAGTGCTCGTTGGTAATCTCTTCCAGGTTCATTAAATGGTTTGCACCGTGCCTTCTCAGGTAATATTTCCCCTTCATGCTAACCGGCTTAACCGGATAGGCAGACACCGAAAGCAGAACTACATCTTTTTTCCGATACTCTACTCTCTCAATTTCCGGAACAATCGAAGGAGAAGTAACACTCTTAACTTGGTTGATCCACTGCTGAAGACTTTCCTGAGACACTGAAACCCCTATAACCTGCCGCTTATCATTTACTCCCACTACCAACGTTCCGCCTTTTGAGTTGGCAAAAGCCGCCAACACTTCCATTGCCTCTCTGCCAAAAGTGGTTTTGAATTCAAGGGTCTCGCTCTCATCCTGTTGTAGAAGTTTTTTCAGCATTGAAGGTGTAAAAGCAATTTGCTATTGGCGGTTAGCTGTTGGCTTAAATCGTGTGAACGGGTTTTTGTTTTATTAGTTACCGGATAGTAGGGAAATTGGATTTTAGACTTGCTGACTCTGTTCCGCAAAAACTCATTTTTTATCAATACTAAGTCAGAAATTCCTTCAGATCTTCAATTACACCCTGTAAGTTTGTCACAAAGGCGCCCGAAGGTGCCTTGTACGGCTCCATCACCGGGGCTACAATCCAAGCCTTATCAGGTTTTAACACTTCTAATGAACCAGGAAACCCTCGTGATACTCGTGGTGACATGGATGCTTTAAACTCAAATACCAATCGTTTTCGGCCTCGCTCCAGGATCAAATCTATTTCCTCACCCGACGATGTTCTATAAAAGCTCGCTCGCCAATCTTTCAATCTCGTGATTATTTGTTCCATACAAAACCCTTCCCAGGATGAACCGACTATCGGATGTCCCAAAAGATCTTCAAATCCGTTGATTTCCAATAAGGCATGCAGAATACCGGAATCCCGAATGTATACTTTTGGTGACTTAACCAGCCTCTTCTTAACATTTTGTGTGCATGGCGGCAGAACGCGAACCATATATGTCTGCTCTAACATATTCAGGTAACTACGGATTGTGGGATGAGTAACACTCAAAGCTTGACCAATCTTTGAAGCATTTAGTATTTGTCCGTGGTAATGAGCCATCATGGTCCAAAACCTTCTCATAATCAACGCTGGAACCGGAAAACCCATCTGTGGAATGTCGCGTTCCAGAAAGGTTCTGATAAAATCCATCCTCCAGGTCAGACTGATTTCAATTGATGAAGCAAGAATGGATTCGGGATAACCTCCACGGCTCCAAAGTTCTACCGGGTTTTCATACGTCTCCGTTTCATCATCCACAAGCTCACTGTAGGAAAATGGAGTAAGTTCCGAATAATGAATACGTCCCGCCAGTGTTTCCGAGCTTTGTCGAATGAGATCCTGTGATGCCGACCCCAAAAGAAGATATTTTCCAGGACGCCTGTCTTCATCTGCCATTACCCTCAATATTGGGAAGAGTTCAGGCCCTTTTTGAACTTCGTCGATACAGATCAGTTTATTTTTTTGGGTATGAAAGAAAAACTCCGGATCTTCCAGTTTTCGAAGATCAGAAGGCCTCTCCAAATCCAAAAAAACCACATCGGTACTTCCGGAAATCAGATGGCGAGCTAAGGTGGATTTACCGCATTGCCGAGGTCCTAGAATAGCGGTAATCGGAAACGATTTAATCGAATCGAGGATCTCTTTTTCAAGATCTCGTTTGATATATCTTTGTAAATTGAAATTCATGTTTTCATTTTACAAAGATAAAATAAATTGTCAAGTAAGATCAAGAGAAACGGAGCTTTATGCCATCATTTTGTACTTTAAAATAATGCATTTTTATAAATGAAGAACAGAATTTATGAAATCGAGCGGAGGGCGATTTTGGCGAACTGTTTGAAATCGTCCAGATTCTTTTTAATAATACTTTGGACAATATCCAGGTTTATCAACTGGTAGTCATGCACAGCAAGGTTTCGAAATCCGACCATGGCCTGCAGATTTTTGCTTAGATCCGCAGAAATAATCTGTTTCTGCTCCAGCATTTGAAACAGTTCCCTGCTCTCCTGGGGAATTCCTAATTTGCGTACTCTCACTAAATGCGCTGCTAAATCTATTGCTGCCTGACAAAGCCTCTCCAGATTCAGGATGACAGAATCCTGCTTCGTATAATTCACCAGAAATTCCTTTTCATGTCCCTGGTATTCTTCTAAAACCCGGCGAATGCTCCTCTCGATAACCGCCGTTTTATTCAGAATGACGTTATCAAGCACCATAGACCGATCCTTCACTCAATATTGATTTTATAATGAGTTTCCTGATTTGATTGAAGTCCAAATAACGACTAAAAATCAATGTTTCGTACGCTTCTATTTCATTCTCTTCTGCACAGAAGATCCGTGTTCCTTTTGAAATCACTTCAAATTGCATCACCAGGGATGAATTTTCTAAATCTAACAGATCTACATCTCTATTAAACCTTGCTGCCAATTCTTCCTGAAGTCTCCATCTTGTTTGGTTGTTCAAACAAGATGGAGACTTGAAGGCAATATCAAGGTCGCTGTCTTGTTTGAAATCATCGGTGATAACACTACCATAAAGATATACTGCATGCAAATCTCGGATGGATTCTCTCAAACAGGCAATTACCCTTGGTATGTCAATATGGTGATAAATGGTCATTCAAGATAAAATCGGTGATTCCCCTGAGCACATAATAACCATAGGCGGCCACGTAGAGCTGCCCTACCGTTCAGGAAACATGTATTTAATGTCTAAAGTACTCTTATTTAAGCGCTTATGGGATCGAGTCTGACAGAGAACCTTATACTCTCAAGTTAGTAGGAAAAGGTATTGATACGTTTAATCATTGTTTCATTGAGATCCATCGGTGCTATCAGGAATTCATAGATCCGTGAATATTGGTTTTCCTTGAGAATTTTGACCAGGGTCTCTTCATCAAAATTCATATAATCGTGAAACATGCTGTTGCGAAAACCGATCGCCTGGTTGATGGTTGTCTGAAACTCCTCATCAATAACACCGGTTTCGGCCAGAACCCAGAATACCTCCTTGCCTTTATGAAAAACCATTGGGCACTGATAATACTTGAGTATCCGCTTTCCCTTTCCAATGGCGTTTTCGATCAATACCTGCAGCGCACTCTTTGCTGCCCGCACTTGAATCAGGTCCAGTTCCTTGCCGTGCGATAAAATCTCACTTAACTGATCCAGAATCTCTTTTTCAACTGTTGCAGTCTCTTTGGTCTTCTGTAAGTAGTCTTGAAATTTCATCTTCCGATCCTTTGATGACTTTATAGTTCTTCTTTATGCTCTGCTTTAGATGTAAATCAGCCTTTCTTAAATTAATCAAATCCAGATCGCATTCCTGTATTTTCATACGGGTCGGCAAATCGGCATATAACGTAAAAAAAGGGTCGTCGAGTCCTTTGCCGGAATGCTCCATTAAAACAGCGATATCATAATCGCTACGTGGATTAAATTTTTCACCTGCCCTGGATCCAAACAAGACTGCCAACTTCACCTCGGAAATCGATGAAAATATCTCGATTAATCTCTGCAATGACAGCTCATTGGTTCGTCCAATTGTTCGGGACATTTATTGTATTAGCTGACCAGTCTTTAGTTCTTGTTTATTTTTTGAGCACCCAAAGGCGGCCACGTAGGGCCGCCCTACCGTTATACTTGGAGTGTTGCTATATATAAAGCAAATTGAGTTAATTCTGCATCTCCTCCCTGGCTTGTTCGATTTCCTGCCGGATCTTTTCATATTCCTCCTCCTTTCTGATCAGAAACGCCTTCGTAATCCTTACCTTCTCTTTAATTCCCTCGGGAGTCAGGATATAGCGATAACTGATTTTATTCTCACTTTGCGCAAAGTTTTCCATCTTAACCCAGCCTTTGGCAATCAAAGCCTTCAAAATGAAGTTTATCTTCCCCAGACTTATTCCCATTTCCTTGGCCATGGCACGTTGGGAGTTGTTGCCTGCTTTGTCAAGCTCCTTGAACAAGTAGTATTTTTCGTCCAGTTGAGGCTTCATTTTTGTTTATAAATGATATAAAACTTTTATTGAGCAGAGAAGCACAGAAATACAAAGGGAACGCAGGGGCGTATGGCAGGTCAAATTTATTCAAACACTCAAAAGGGAATTTTATAATAGTTTAAAGCTGAGGACAGGCTTTGATCCGGCATCCAGGGAGATGTGCCGTAATAACAATGGATTCCGGGTAAAGCCCGGAATGACAGGTGTAACCAACATTGTTTTAATAATTGGAGAATTTCCTTCGATCTCTAAATATTCAGATTTTTTTCAGCATTGTCCGGTTAGAAATTTGCATCTGCTCGTAGGTTGGGCTACTTGTTACCCAACATTGCTTTCTATTGATGGGCAACAAGTAGCCCATCCTACTTTTTCTAAACAAGAAATAGCTAAAGTTAAAGTAATGGCGTCTTTGTACATTCCATTATTTTGAAAGTCGTTTCTCATTATTGCTGCAAAAACCTAACCGGACATTACTGGATTTTTTTAGTATTACAGGCAACAAGAGGAAGCGGAAAACAGGCAACATCAGTTTTTAGGCAAGCTTCGCCATCAGCGTTACTAAACTCACAGAGGTTCGTTGTTCAACAATTGAACATAACTATATTCTTTGTTTGGGCTAATGTCAAATATTCTGTCAAGAAGAATTTGAGGATTCTTCCTTAGTGGAGCATTGAAGACAAAGAACGGTCGGCAAGAATCGGTTCAATCAGGGACGGATCGACTTGTATCGCTACTGATCCGGGAACGGAAGAGATGCTGATCTTGATCAGACCTCTATTGATCTCGTCAACAAACCCTTGAACGCCCAACAGGGGACCTTGAATAATCCTGACAGGCATTCCGCAGGCAAACTCGGTAAAGGTTAATACTTTGCCTTCATACTTTTCCAGTTTTAAAACATTGTCGATTTGATCCTGAGGGATTGGCAGGGGGCCGTCGCTATTTTTCAGAATTTCTACCACACCGATACTCTTGAGAATCTCGACATGAATCTGAGGATTTAGTTCGGCTTTGATAAACATATACCCAGGGAAAAAAGCCTTAGTCAGAATCTTTTTGCGATCTTTTCGCTTACTTAGCTCTTGATAGGTGAAATTTAAAGCTTCCACCTTTTTTGTTTCCAGGGCTTTCTCAACTATCGTTTCATACCTGGTTTTCACCCTTAAAGCGTACCAGTTTTCGCCGGGATAATAGTACATGCCACTCAGAGATTAAGGTTTAACAATACCATGTTCATTTACTGAACATGGTATTGTTAAACGTCCACCGTGTCAATACTATCCGAGGAATAAACGGCCTTTTTCCTTGTTTATCTAATTCTTCTTCAGATTTTCCTTGATTTTAAAGCAGAATATAAAGCCTCTTTCTTTTCGCTGAAATTATCGTTTTTTATGGTATTCTTTATAAAGATCCTAAAAAGCACAATAACAAAACCCAATACCGTTGATATTAAAATTGCGATGAGGACAATCTTTTTTGAGTAGAAGACCGGTTTTATTTCGATTTTGCCAGCTGATGGTTTGAGGGTTTCCTCTGGTTGATCGGACTTGAATTCAAGTGAATACCCTATTTTTGTATCCTGCATTGAAGGGGGATACTTCTCCTGCCAAGGTTCAATAATGCCCTTCTCATAAAGGTAATTGGCTGCTTCCAGCTTCTTGAGCTTATCCAAAGGATTCAATCTTTTTGTCAAATAATGATCCAAAGCTGGGAAACTTATGTTTTCAATTCGTTGCAAAATGTTTTCTTCAAGACTGGCTGACTCGGCTTCCTGCTTTTCTAAAATAGTTGCCCACGTTTGCGTCGGAGCAGCGTTTAATTCATTCTTGAAGAAAAGAGCCTTTTTTAGTTCTAATGTATATTGTGTCAAAAGCAGTCCTATCTTGTTCTTTTGACTTTCGAGTTCGGAAATGTCTGCTTGAAGGGTCGTAATATCACTTTCCATTTGAGCGGCATAACCATTTGCACTCACTTCGCCTGTTTCTTGCTGCCGTTCAAGATGCTGTAACGACCTCGACTTTATTTCGAATTCAAGCAGTTTTTCATACAGCTTTCCTTCTATTGCAATATAATCTCTATGAATCCCTTTTAATTCTTCTTGTAAAGATATTTTATCCTTTGTGAGGTCAATAATGGCTTTGATCTCGGACTGTTTGCCTTGCTTTGGACTTTTGATCGCTCGAACCTTAAGGCCGAATTGAATCACCAAATCATCATATTCGCTATTAATAATTAAGTATTTTTTAGAGTCCTCCAACGTAAAGTGCCAAACCCTGTCCAGTTCATTTGTAGCCAGGGTGAAAGCCGTTGACCATTGATTCAATTGTCGTTTTAGACTGTTTAATTCAATGGCATTCTCCTTCGCAAGCTTTGCGCTATTTCGTTTGCTAAAATAATCAAAAATATCATTTAAAGCGGAGATGGTCTTTTCCGCAGCATCTGTTGTCACTGTCAGTTCTATTGTTTTTTCATCCAGTTTTTTAAATTGAACATATTTGCTCTCTTCAAATGATTTTTGGATTTCAAAACCCGTAGCTTTTTTAGGAATATCCCAGTATCTGTTCAAAAGATCTCTACTAAATTCAAGCTCGTCCGGAAGAAAAAAATCTTGATGCGGGATATATTGCGGTCGGGAGTATTGGTTTGATAGGTAAATTGGCATGCTGGCCGATTTAATATAATCTTCTCCAGTTTTATCACTTCCTTCGACTGTCGCAAAAATCTGAGGGTCATACTCAAATATCAAAGAGTTCGTAAAAGATGTTTTGCCAAACCCCCAGCTAACCGCGAATCCCACCAGCAGACCGACACACGCAAATATCAATATCTGGTATTTGTATTGTAGTATCGAGACAAACAATTGCCAAAGATCAATTTCATCCTCTTCATTGTCATAGGGCATCAGATAGACAACCTCTTTGTTTGATTGGTTTGAAACAATCAGTTCCTTCTCAGCTTTGTTACTGTTATTGTTTTTCAATTCCTGGTCCATTTCGCTAAATTGTATGGTTAGTGCAAATAATCTATCGTTTTTGGCTTCCCTTCATAATATGCAGTATTTTCGAATATGCATTGATGTTACTCAGGTTTATGAGATAGATGATGGATTTTTAGCGGTTGGCAATCGGCGGAAGGGAAAAGGTAAATATTAGAAATAGTAATGAGTTTTTGCGTAACATATTGATATTATATACATATTTTTCTCTGGATAAGAAAAAAAAAATAGTTTAGGTTTAATAAGTCTTATCTATGAGTCTACTCCGAAAAGTCGATTTTCTTGTCATTCCGGCCTCCGAGCCGGAATCCAGATTTTTGATTAAACCTTATGGATGCCGGATCAAAGCCTGTCCTCAGCTTGACTGGGGATCCGGCATGACAGCGGTTCAGAATTTCTATGGTTTTTAGATTATTGAGTTAAAAGCCCTAAATCGAACATTACAATACTTTTCGGAGTGGACTCATCTATCAAAGGTTGAGAATAATGACTCCATTGCCAGGATTAAGGTCCGGAACACCGATTAATAATTGATAACATGCAAAATCAGTACAAGATTCTAGCGGTTGATGATGACCTTGCCAATCTAAACATTATTACTGAAATTTTAAGTGATGATTACGACGTTAAAACAGTCGAATCGGGAGAAAAAGCGTTATCCGTGATTGACGATTTCTCTCCGGATCTGGTTTTGCTGGATATCATGATGCCGGGTATAGATGGGTATGAAGTCTGTAAAATCATCAGGTCAAATCCGCGTTTGGCCAATACCAAGGTTTTATTCCTGTCAGCCAAAGAACTTCTTGAAGATAGATTAACCGGGTATGATTCCGGTGGTGATGACTACATCACAAAACCCTTTGATGAAGAGGAACTGGTTGCAAAAATCAAGGTTTTTCTGAGACTGAAATATGAAGAGGAGATCAGATCTTTAAACAAAATTGTGGAAAACGGACAGCCGGAAGTATTTAATAAGATTTCACAATATTTCAGCAGTGTTTTATACATCCATTCCACCTTTCCCTACTGCAAGATTATCTGCAAAGCCGAAGAGACAGACTCACTTTTACTTCGGACCACCCTCAAGGAACTGGAAAAGCAATTTGACGGTCAGGATCTATTGAGAATTCATAAATCGTATCTTATTAACCCAATCAAAGTCGTTTCCATTTCAAAAAAAGGAAGCCAGGATTATGAAGCTGTTTTAAAAGACAATGATGAAAAAACGGTAAAAGTACCCATTGGGAGAAAGTATCATACAAGTGTCAAGAAAATTAATCCAAAATGGTTTATGAATTAAAAACGGCTCTTCTTAATAACTGTTTTATCCCTCCTGCTTCAAGTTAGTCCTGCCCGGGTTGATTTATATGGTGATTCACAAAACTTTTTTTACCCATTCACAACATTTTTGCCTGATCTACTCCAAACTGTATCCCTCTTTAGATCTGAATTAACTGCTTATTGAATCATTTCTGGGTAGGTTGCACTCACCGGTCACAACTTTTCCTGATATTCTCCTTCAAATCCCTTGATCCAATCCATTCTTCTGCTATAATACCAGCGACCTCAGTTAGTTATTTGCATCGGATTTAATCATACAACTGAGGTCAGAAGTATTTCCGCCAAACTTGCAGGTCAAATTTCTTTGATAAGGAGAGGCGATGAAAAATTATAAAAAAAAGCGGCACCAAAGGACTTCGTTTTTCAATCCAAATCACGGTGATATAAAAAACGCCATTAATAAGTATTTAAACAATGGTGGAAAAATCACCAAGATTACCGTTGACGAACAGAATTACAAAGATTTCCTGTCCTTGAGGGAACTGCCCTCTGCCGCCGATGAATTTTTGAATGGGAATTAGTTGACTTATGAAAGCACCGACTCAGCCGGGGTAAGTTCCAGCTTGCCCCGCCTTCCCGAAGCGCTCCTACAAGCAGGAATCCCTGCAAAACTGTAAATTCCCGAATTGATTCCGCCACAGCCCGGGACTTCCCCAGTTTGACCCTACAATATTGGATCTCCTCCCTTTTCTTTATTTAACTATTGGGTTAAAATCACGGAAACACTAAAGAATAGATTCTTGGGAATGTAATTCGGAAACAGGATAAAAAAATGATGGAGAGCAGTGGTACGGTGAGTGAAGGAAAATTGGGCTTGCTGGTAATAGATGACGATATCGATATTCTCAATTTGGCATCTCATCAACTTAAAGATTTATATGAGGTCTACACTGCTGAAAACATCTTGCAGGCAATGGATCTGCTCAAGAGAAAAGAGATCTGCATAACACTTTGCGATGAACGGTTGAATAGCGAGAGCGGGTCGGAGCTGCTGGCCAATATTAAGGAGCAATATCCTGATATCGTTAGAATTCTCATCTCCGGTTATACGGATACGAATTCAATCATGAATGCCATCAATAAAGCAAACATATTCAAATTTATCATCAAACCCTGGGGAAATCAGCTTAAGATTATCTTAGAGGAAGCGGAAGAATACTATCGGTCCAATAAAAAGAATCAATACAATGATTCTTTAACAAGCCTGAAAAGTGAACATACGATTCTTGACACGCTCCATGCCGAAATAAAACGAAGTTTTCGTTACGGCACCAGTCTCTCCACAGTATTGATTTCCATTGCAAATCCCAAAACAGAAAGTGAATTACATGCTTTTCTGGTGGATCGATTCCTATTAAAAAGAATCGCCGATATATTGGCCTTTGAATTGAGAGAAAGCGATTTTGCCGGAAGATTAAAAGACAACAAGTTCCTGGTTCTCCTGACCGAAACCGGTCAGGGAGGGGCTGCAGTCTTTATCAATCGATTTATGACTCAGATTGATCAGTTTGAGAAAAAAATCAATAAGGGTCTGTTACCTTACAAGGTCATAACTTCAATTAACACCCTGGAGAAAAAACAATCGATTGAGGTCAACGAATTAATCGATCTGCTTTATTCCGGGTTGGAGAAGTGATTGGTAGTTAGCGGTAGTTGAAAACAAAAGCCTCCCGGCGCAATAAAGATTAACCAGTTGAAAATCATCCGGATATTTGATATATTCGCGTCGAATTCTCATCAAACCAACCGAAAATCCAAAGCCGTTATGCTGAGACATAAAGAATGAAAAAACAAAACACCATTTTAATCGTTGAAGATGATTTGCTAAACCTTGAGATGATCGCAGAAGAACTGGAGGAAAAGGGATTTGAAGTTCTCAAAGCGGATAATGGAATCGATGCGTTACGTCTTCTTGAAAGAACAACCAAAACCATTAAAGTCATTATCCTGGACTGGATGATGCCTGAAATGAGCGGCCTGGAGCTATTGGGCTTGCTAAAAGAAGATGATAATTTTAAACATATCCCTGTCATTGTCCAAACTGCAAACTCACAACCGGAAAATATTGTCCAGGGGATGAACTCCGGAGCATATCAGTATCTGACCAAACCGTTCGACAATGAAGTCCTGTACTCAATGGTTCGCTCGGCAATCGCCGAATACGAAAGGTTTCAATCCGTAATCACTAGAGCGGAAGAAGAGATAAAAGAAGTGCGTAATGAAGCCTTTAAAAACAAAATCAGGTGGCGAACACCCTAACCCGGATAAACTGGATAAGTGCCTAATAAATCATTAGAAAACAGATGATGATGAAATTCCTGGTGGTTGACGATAATAAGGAAACCCTCCTTTTGCTTGACAAGATTCTATCCAAACATGGCACCTGTGTCACTGCTGAAACCGGTGCTGATGCCATCAGGGAATTTGAGTCGGCCCACTCTATGAATGAACCCTTTCATCTTATTTTCCTTGATATCATGATGCCGGGAATGGATGGTAATGAAGTGCTAAAATCGATACGGCTACTTGAAAGGGGTAAATACGCCGAGAAGGTAAAGGCAAAAATCGCAATGTTAACCGCCCTGGGCAGTCCTAAAAGTCGCTTTGCCAGCTATGAGGAGGGATGTGAGTACTACCTTGTCAAACCGATTATTAAAGCTGAAATTTTTGACATCATAGAGAAAACAAAAGAGTGGTTTGACCTTTTCCCCATTAATCCTTCATAAAAGCAACCGCCGTCTAACGATTATTCTCCTTATCCACACTGAACAACTTTCCAATCTTTGCGGATTCAATGACATGCTCTCCAATGAGCATTTGTTTGGCAATATGTACCATCGCCCGTGCAACTGTTTCCGTTCCAATTGCCTTATACTGTTTTAACGGTCCGACAAATAGGAATCCCAGGAACTTGAACAACTGACTGGCCAGAACCTCTCCGATTCTGGTCTCCGGCCTCTCCCCGATTAGCAGGGAGGGACGAAAGAAAAACTTGCCTTCGAATTCAAGCATTCTGACAGCTGCTTCAACCTCACCCTTTATCCGGTTATAGAATATTGCCGAATTCGGATTGGCTCCAAGAGCCGTTATCATCAAGAATTGCTTTGCCCCTTGTTTACTTGCCAACCTGGCTGCTTCCAGAGGGTATTCAAAATCCACCTTCCTGAATGCCTCTTTCGACCCTGCTTTTTTCATTGTGGTCCCCAGGCAACAGAAAACGTCATCGACGCCAAAAACTTCAGATGCAGATTTTAGATCATCAAAGTCTAAAACGATCTCCTTGAGCTTTGGATGGTGAAGACCAAGATTTCTTCTCGACAAAGCGGTTACGCTTCCATAAAACTCATCTTTTAGCAACATGTCTAGACAATGATGTCCAACTGCCCCGGTTGCCCCAATAATTAATGCTGATCTCATGGGTTCAGTGATTAGTGATTAGTGATTAGTGAATTTCCTTGGATATTAAGATAAAACAAAAGATTTTTTTTGTCATGTATCATTCAAATTATGGAAGCTGGGTCAAAAACCTATAAACGCATAAATAAGAGTATTTTGGACATAAAATTCACTATGAGTACAAAACGGTAGGGCGGCTTTACATGGCCGCCTTTGGATATATGCAGGCGGGGATGTAACCCCGCCCTACCGTAATCCTTGCTCTTGGCAATACTTGCTTGATTAAATGTTTATGGAGTCAAACCCGGCTTAACAGCAATTAAAACAGGTTTCAGGTAATCACAACACATTTTGAATACACCCTCACAATATAACTCGTAACATGCAGAGCCATTTGGTAAAGATTTTAGAGCAATTCGATCTTGTTACAGACGAGGAATCTATTTCTGAGATCAGCGATGGAAATATTAATGATACTTATCTTATTGATCACGTGTCGTCTCCGGGAAATCAACAGAAATACGTCCTTCAGCGGATCAATCACAAGGTCTTTCCAAAACCGAGTTTAGTCGCCCGGAATATGAAAATCGTCCTCGATCATATCCAGCAGGAACTGAAAGACCGACCGTTTCGATTCCGGGGAAGAGTTGAGTTTCCCTTTATGGTTCCAACTAGTACAGGAGAATATGCTCATGAGGACAAACAGGGGAATTTCTGGCGTTTATTGACATTTATTGAGAACACCAAAACCTTTCAGCAGATCGAATCAACTCATCAAGCCCGGGAAACCGGATTTGCCCTGGGTATGTTTCACACTCTAATCAAGGACATAAATCCGCAAAACCTGTCTGATACTCTGAAGGGGTTTCATATTACACCCAATTATCTGAAACACTTCGATAACGTCATAAAAAAAACATCAAAAAACCTGAAGAATTTGCAGGTTCTCACTTGCATTGAATTTATTGAGAAAAGACGAGAGCTGGTGTGTAAACTTGAGAATGGCAGGAAGAATCACACTCTGACCCTCCTTCCTATCCATGGTGATCCGAAAATCAACAATATTTTGTTTGATGCAGACACTGAGCTGGCAGTCTGTATGATCGATTTCGATACGGTGAAACCAGGTCTTATTTTATATGATATTGCCGATTGCCTCAGATCAAGTTGCAACCCGGCTGGGGAAGAAGCGGAATCGCCGGAATCTGCCTGTTTTGATCTGGATATTATGCATACAATCCTGCAATCCTATCTCGAAACATCGGAAAATCTGATGAATGATGAGGATTACGCCATGTTGTTTGACGCCACCAGAATAATGACCTTGGAGCTGGGATTAAGGTTTTTCACCGACTACCTGGAAGGTAATGTCTATTTTAAAACAAAGACCGAAGACCACAATTTAAGGAGAGCACTGCTGCAGTTTTGTCTCTGCAGGAGTATTGAATCAAGGGAGGCGGGATTTAAAAGTATGATAGAAGACCTCAGATCTTAATATCAAATCAAGTCCTTCGAGATCTTCGTATTAGGATGCATCAATTTTTGACTTTCTCTACCAGGTCTTCTATGGCAGTTTTGGTTTTTTTCATGCCATCGCTGATTGCATCGTTTCCTCTCTCAAAAATATTTTTGGGTTTTTCTCCAATCAAGGTCAGCAACGATTCCGGCAAGTTCCCTCTTGCCCAGTCATTTACAGGTGGAACAAATTTAATGGCAATCACCAGAATGGCGATGACAAAGATAAGCTGGATCAGACTCTTTTTCATACTTCTCCTTTTTATAGTGTTTCATTGAGATTCGGCTTTTCCGGCCTGAAACCGTAAAGTTGTCCGAAAAAGATAGCGCATTCTTTAAGATTCAGCAAGTTACGCAGAGCAACTGACTATCCCAGCAGTTGTTTCATCATATCTGACTCGGTAAACAACCCTTTTTTTCCTGCTATCCACTCGGAAGCAATCACGGCACCCGTTGCAAAACCAAGTCTGTTTCTGGCGGTATGTTTCAGTTCAATGGTATCAAATTCGGAATCAAATAAAACCGTATGAGTCCCGGGAATACTCCCCCCCCTCATGGAGGCAAAATGCAACTCTTCGGGTTCGATTTTTCGATTTAACCTGTCCTCAAATATGGTCTTCTTCCGGTCTATGTTTTCCAGAATAATATTGGCGATTGTTGTCGCTGTTCCGGAGGGAGAGTCCATTTTCCTGTTATGATGAGCTTCATAGCCTAGAATGTCGTAAACATCAAACGCGTTAAATACTTTGCTGGCCTGCTCAATTAGTTTAAAAAATATGTTTACTCCTATGGAAAAGTTGGAGGAATAAACCAACCCTGTTCCACTACTTTTTACTATTTTTTCAACCTCCTTCATCTGACCTGTCCAACCGGTGGTCCCGATGACACCATGCTTTTTGTATTTACAGATGTTTTCTATATTACTGAAAGCAACATCCGGCTGTGTGAAACAGATGCAGGTATCGACACCTTTCATTGCATCTTCTGTGAACTCTTTGTGGGTTGCCTGGGGATGAAACGGATCTATAATCGATTTGACTCCCAAATCTCTTTCTCTGGCGCATTGTTCAATCAGTTGCCCCATCTTTCCGTATCCAATAATCGATATGTTCATAATACCCTGTTTTTTAATACTTTTGATATATAAGACTGTAATCTAAGATTAATCTTACTTATGTCTGAATCAATCTGTCATTCCCATTTTTAATCAGCATTGTCCGGTTAGAAATTTGCATCTGCTCGTAGCTCGTAGGTTGGGCTACTTGTTGCCCAACATTGCTTTCTATTGATGGGCAACGAGTAGCCCATCCTACTTTTTCTAAACAAATAATAGCTAAAGTTAAAGT
>JAHJTV010000103.1 GCA_018829445.1 bacterium | reverse complement strand
GACGCCATTACTTTGACTTAACTATTATTTGTTTAGAAAAAGTAGGATGGGCTACTCGTTGCCCATCAATAGAAAGCAATGTTGGGCAACGAGTAGCCCAACCTACGAGCAGATGCAAATTTCTAACCGGACAATGCTGACTAATATCTGAACATCTGTCCCGATTGTTGCCCAGTATTCATTTTCTGAATAAAAAAGCTGGGAGAGAATGCAGGCTGAACAACATCCGCAAATTGTTACTGTTCCAATAATTTCAGCATCGTTTTTATAACCCGTTTACCAAGTGTTGTATCATATCTATTTTATTTGTAGTGCCATGAAATGATGCAAAAGGTTGAGATCCGATCTGTTATCTCGGGCTGCAGTTTTTACTAAAATCCGGCGGGGATGTAACCCCATAAGCGCTTAAATAAGGATATTTTCAGCATAAAATTCAGTTTTTCAAAACGGTAGGGCGGCTTTGAGTTGGTTCTGGCGGGGATGTAACCCCGCCCTACCGCAATCCTTGCTCTTGGTAATATTTGCTTAAGTAAGCGCTTATGGGATGTAACCCCGCCCTACCATTATTCCTGCTCTTGGCAGAATATGTTTATGTGAGCGCTTATGTGATGTAACCCTACCCCTCCATTATTTTTGCTCTGGCAAAATTAAAGAACGGTAGGGCGGCCTTACATGGCCGCCTTTGGATAACTACTCTTGGTCTGTGACAAATTTTCCGGATACGGCCAATAGATTCAAGCAAAGCCCGAATCCATTAATGGCGATTGCCAAAAACCAGGCAAGAGTTGAGTGGTACAGAGTCGAACCGGCCAGGTAGTTTTGAATATGAACAAAAATACCTCCGTAACCATAAACAAGGATGGCTATCGCCATCAATATTCGATATAACCTGATGTGCTTTAACATAGCGGGGATTAGCAAAGCGAAATATAACAGCATGGATAACACCCCATTTAAGGGAGGTGTTGTCGCCAATGTCTGACCGTAGGTAATCAAAAACAGGTAGCTTACAATGTTGTAAGCCAATCCGGCGACAAAGTAGGAGATCTGCAATTTTATCAAAACTGAGAGTTTTATCATGAGGCGCCTCATAAAAAATTAGTTTATTCTCTTGTGGCTGAACCAAACGGAATCAAAAGAAACTCCGGATTTAAGTCAAATTTGATTGCTGTAGCTTGCTGATGTCCTTGTCATGATGGCGAGCAGCCTTATAAAACAAAAACGCCCCAAGGAATGAGACTATTGGTACCAGTGAAAAGGCGGCAGACAGGTTCGGCTTTCCGGGTTCTCCCAGGATATCTGAAAGCCAGCCTACAATGACAGGAGCATAAGCAGCCATGGAGCCATAGGTGATTAAAACAAGCAATCCCATGCTGATGCTTCTTAATGACCTGGGAACCAGATCCTGGCTGACAGAATAAGCTGGCGCCGAGCAGGCAAAACCGGTAATTCCGATAAGGATGAATATGATGAATGCCGGCGTGAACAGCTGATAGGAATCCAGGAATAAACCGAGATAAAAAAGAATGCCATAAACAATAGCTAAAATGGCAGCGGTCAATGGCCTCGAGTTCTTTCGTTTTATCCTCCAACGATCGGCAATAGTCCCGCCCAGCAGTGGTCCCAACAGGGAAAACAGAATCATTATTCCCATGAGTGTTGACGCTGTCGCAACATCGATATTCCTGGAACGCACAAAATATGTGGGCAACCAATGTAAAACAGCTCCCCCAACAAACGAGACGGCTCCCACACCAAAGGAAGCGTAAAGGAAGGTCGGTGTTTTAAGGATTTCCACTATTCCTTTCCAGACGCTGATTGATTCATTACTATCACTGGAATAGGAGATTGAGGATGTTTCGTAATCCTTTGTAAACAGCACCAGGATTCCCAGAATCACTCCCGGAATGGCAAACAGGTAATAAGGAGCTCTCCATCCCAATCCGAACAGATCTGCCTGGGCAATATATCCTGCCAGCATGATGCCCAGTAAAGACCCCAGGGGTTGACCCAGGGTGAAGACTCCCACAACTCTGGCTCTTGATTCCTCCTTAAATGAACCTGAAATATAGGCCATTCCACCGGGTGCAAATCCAGCTTCTCCAACACCAACAGCGCCCCTGGCAATAAACAAATGAAGGAACTTTCCTCCCATGCCGGTAGTGAAAGTGGCAATGCTCCAGAGAATAGCCATGACGGAGATTGCTCCTTTTCGACTCCAGCGGTCAATTATAATTGAAATCGGTATGGTTAGTACCGCCACCAAAATATAGTAAATCGTCCCCAGCCAGCCACACTGTGCATCGGTCAAGGCCAGATCCTGCTTTATCATCGGCAGGGTGACGGATAACACCATGCGATCCATGTAATTAATAATGTAAAGCAGAGTAACAACCGTCAGGGTAAAAGCCGCATGTCCGCCGCCTTCCTTAAAGTCAGATTTCATAGGATATTGTTTATAATGGTTTTACCAATGTTAACAAAAAAGCGTGACTGATCCTGCTTTCTTCCGGTGTGATTACCGGGATAGCACAATGTCCGCTAAGTATAGAGAGAAGCCTAAATGTTTGCTGCGCTGACAGATCGAGTAAGTACAGGCGGAGATGGAACCCCGCCCTGCCATAATCCCCACTCTTGGCAACATATGTTTATGTGGCATTATTGGAACCAGATCGGCTTGATATAATCATGTAACTGCCAGCTATCCTATATCAAGAATCAGATCTTCAATTTTGTCCGGTGTCCGGGTTAGGGACTGGCATCCGTTTTCTGTAATTAGAACAGTGTCCGAGTGTCGATAACCGCCCTGACCTTCCACGTATATTCCGGGTTCAATACTGATCACCATGTTTTTCTCCAGAATATGCTCACTTCCCAGGGCAACCCATGGGGGTTCATGACCTGTGATACCAAAACCATGACCTGTCCGATGGAGAATATTCTTTTCATATCCGGCTTTTTTAATGATATTCAAGACGATCTCATCCACCTCATCAGCCCTGATTCCAGGTTTAATAATTTCATAAGCTTTCTGTCTGGCTTTCATACACAGATCGAAAAGTTTCTTGTCCTCATCCGAAGCCTGCCCCAGGAAAAAGGTTCGTTCCACCTCGGCAGAATAGCCGTTAGCTTGGGTTGTAACGATGGAGACATTGGGTCCGCCCTCTTGCAGGTTATCAAAGAGCCCGGGAATGGAATGGGGCTGCGCGGAAAGAGCTTTTGGCCAGACTGCTGCCACAAATTTGGACATGAGCATGTTTACATCGGGAACTTCAAACAGAACCGTTGCGATCATCTCCTTGGTTGCATCGCTGTACAAAGTTACCTGGGGAACTCCCGGTTTTGCCAATTCCAGCAGTTTTTTGTGACCGACATCCACGACTTTGGAGGCGTAAGCAATTCTGCCGATTTCATAATCACTTTTTACCAACCTGACATCATCTATGATGTCGACCGCTTTCAACTTTCCGGGGAGTGCCTCTTTCATGGCAAACGGCAGGGAGGTTTCAAATCCCACACGTTTATCTCCGGCAACCACCTTTTTTAATACATCAGCAAACGTAACCCCTTTAGGGGCAGGGTATTCAAAGTAGGTATGATAATCCACCTCTTGCAAAATTCGCTGCTCAGCGTGGCTGATCTCCAATAAGGGAAGAATTAATCCCAATTTGCCAACTTTTGGGATCACCAGAAAAAATGGTCGTTCGAGCGGAAAATAGGCAAAATTGGTCAGGTAATAAACATTGTCAGTGTGAGCTGAAATGTAATAATCCAGACCCTCCTGCTCCATTTTTAAACGAACTTTTTTGAGTCTGCTTTCCAATTCTTCACTGGTTGGAGGTGTGGAAATCACTTCAACTATTTGATTCATATTTGCTCCTTGGTTTTATCTTGCAGGGGTTTAACTCGTGGCAGTTTACCGGTGACCAATGTAAGGCGCCCTACCGTTTTTATGAAAATTCCCAAACTATGGTACTGAGGTTATCACAACCGGATTGTCAGTTCCTCCTTTTCATCAGGTGCTGAGGTAACCGGTTTCAATCCTTGTGACATTGATATCTCCTTTATTATGACAATCCTGACATCATAATGATGATAACAGGCTACAATCGTTGACTTTTAATACTGAGATTTACACCTGTGCCGGTTCCAGGCCAATCTGCTTCAGCATATTTAAGACCTGCAGCCGGTAAAATTGAAATCCGTCTCCCACAATAGGCGTCATGCGTCCGGATATCTGCATGGAGATGATTCCATGTACCAAACAACCGATATTTAATGAAACAGCAATCAACCACTCCGGTACATCCAAGTCCCTCTCTTTTATCAAGGCTGATATTGTCTTTTTTAATGCCGCAGGGAATTCCATAAGTTCGGGTTGGATTCTTATCATCCCTTTTTTCCAGGCAATGCGATAAAGGTTTATAAAAAACAGGTTAACTTTCTCAGCTTCCCGGATAACAGATTCTTCAGGAGGATTGATTCCATATACCGGTCGACCGGCATATAATCCGAAAGCCACCGGATTCTCAATAGCCCAATGCCAATAAGCAATGAATACACTGACCAGTTGATCAGCAATGCTCTTATCAGCGGCACTGTCCAGACCCTTTTCCAGAGCTTCCTGATAAGAGTGATAACTGTCGATGATCAGAGTTTTTAATAGTTCTTCCCTATTTTTAAAATATCCGTAAAACGCCGGGGGGGTCATTCCCATCCGTTTTGTTATCTCATTCAGGGTAACATCCGCCGACCCCTGCTCATTTATTATTTGCCAGGCAATGACTTTTATTTCGTCAATCGCCGCCTGCCTGATTCTTTCTCGTCGTGTGATCATCTCTAATTTTTACCTATATTTTTCAAGAACTTATGCGCTCTTCCGTTTTTTTTCTTTATGTAGAGTACTTCACTTTACTTATCTTATGTCAGTATACTTAATATGATTAAGTTAAATGAATATTCTTTAGAATGGGTAAAACTGTCAAGGAAATTTTTAGGAATTCTGACAATTTATCGCAGCAGCCTGGAGCTTCTTTTCTTTGTTATTGAATTTGGTTACTAAAGTTATGTAAAACGGTAGGGCGGCTTTACATGGCCGCCTTTGAGCTAATGCTGGTGAGGATGTAACCCCATAAGCGCTTACTTAAGCACTTTTTTGATACAATATACAAGTTTCTTGAACGGTAGGGCGGCTTTACATGGCTGTCTCTGAGAAAATACAGGCGGCCATGTAAGGCCGCCCTACCGTAATCCTTGCTCTTGGCAGAATGTGCGTGTTTGAATGCTTATGGGATGTAACTCCGCCCTTCCATAATACTTGCCTTTAAGGGGCCCAAAGCTTCAGAGTGTGTTACAATTTAAAATAATGACATTATCCGATATTCAAGCCATAGGGTATTCGGGGTATTTTGCTTCAAGAGGAAGTTTCTTGCTTTTTGGGGAGTATTGGTGTGCAGGCAGGAGAATAGTGGAAAAAAGAGAACTAGTGCTATTTTTTAACGGTAGGGCGGCCTTACATCGCCTTAGAGATAATACAGGCGGGGATGTAACCCCGCCCTACCGTAATCCCTGCTCTTGGCAGAATGTGCTTGATTGAGCGCTTTGGGGTTGGAGGCAGTCAAATCCTAATTGTCATATATCACGGCCAGAATGGTGGCTTTTTTGCCTTGTCCGCAGATCAGGTGAGGTGTGGTGGAGAGATAATATACACTATCGCCGGGTTCCAAGGTGTGATCTTCATTTCCTATTTTCAGA
The DNA here is from genome assembly GCA_018829445.1 of bacterium. Classification (GTDB taxonomy): domain Bacteria; phylum SAR324; class SAR324; order XYD2-FULL-50-16; family XYD2-FULL-50-16; genus JAHJTV01. Next base: position 165,673 of record JAHJTV010000103.1, on the reverse strand, counting down.
CTGACCATCCCATCCAGAACGTAAATAAACTCTTCCCCCTCATGGACGGAAGGTTCTCCATCCTTTTGTTCTTCCAGTTGCACAATCAAGGCTTCCATGTGGCGTCCTTTTACTTCGGGAGCCAGGCTTTTGTACATATAGAGCTGCTTTTTATCTTTTCCGGATGTGGAGCGGGATATCGGTTTTCGTTCATGCTTGCGCGTAATGGAGTAGAGCTTGTCTCCAACTCCGGATACCACTCTACTGAAAGCGCTATCCAACGCTTTGGACAATTTGATGATTGTTCCCAGTTGAGGCTGTAATTCCTTTTTCTCAATACTTTCAAGCATTTCGATATCAAACCCGGTCATCTTAGATAAGTCATCTATCGATAGTCCTTTCTCCTCCCTCAGCTTTTTTATCTTGTCCCCAACCATTTCAACTCCCGGTTCTTCAGATTCCGGAAGAGCGCTTGTCAGGTCTTCAAAATAATCAACATTGATATGAGGTATATCATTTTTATTAGTCATTATTGTCATCCTTGTGTTTTTAGTTAATAGCTGTATGTTCCGTCCTCTTCAGGCAGCAGGGTTGGGTCAACCTCGATTTCCATGGTTAACAGGGCTTGTGAAAGGGTTTTTCCCTGGTTATCCAGGAGCAAAGAAACCGTACCACCCCCATTAAGTGCACCATGAAGAACAAAGTTCACCGCAAAAATGTTATCAAGACGATAGTGTTTGATCGGACCTTTTACATTTGTATTAAAAAAACGACCGATCTTTTCAACCGTCACCTCCCTGAGAATTTCAGGGTATAATTCAGGTTTAAGCGCTATTACACCAATATTGGCCAGGTCTCCCTTATCTCCGGAACGAGCGTGAGCAATACGTCCCAGTGGAACTTTTATCCGTTCGGATGAAGTATTGGTTGTTGATAATTCAGGGAAATCCTTGATCTCGGGATAACCACTGGGGCCATTTTCACAGTCAAAAACCGATTCTTCTCCATTAAACAGCAAATGAGCCTTTACCATGTTCCTTGGGATCAATGCCGGCCAAAAACCGTATGCCGGTGCCAAAGCGGGACGACCACCGAAAACAGTGACTCCCGGAGGACCAGCCAGAATCAACCCTGCCAGCTCTTTGCTCATTCGTTTCAGAGGTTCTTTATCTTCAGCCCTGGCAGCAAATCGCAACAGGATTTCAGCAGGCTCGATGCCTGGAGCCGCCGATTCTCCCCAACAGGCGGAGGCCCCTACAAAATCGGTTCTGCGATCAATAAATCCTTCCGCTCCCACACGATCCCAGAAGATTTCCGCAAAGATCTTTCCCTTGGCAACTGCGTCCGGTCCGCTGACCACCAGCATCCCTGTGGTTTTAAAACCAGCCGCATAGTTGGTCGAGACTTTCAGCTTATCGGTCGGTTTTTGTCCTTTGGCGCCCCAAAACCGCACTCTGTCGGCACCATCCTCTTCCAGGGAGAACGACGTAAAATCGGCGATAACATCCGGCGACATATATACTCTTGGATCTGAGATCTCATACACTATCTGTTCCTTGGCTGTTCGTGCTGAAATTTTGCCTCCGGTTCCGGCGTGTTTCATCAATACAAATGAGCCATCGGCCGAAGCCTCCACCAATGGATATCCAATGTTCAGGTAGGAACCGATCTCCTGCCAGCGGGAATAATTGCCACCGGTCGATTGAGTGCCGCATTCGATCAGATGACCGGCCAGCAGAGCGGACGCCAGTTTGTCATAATCTTCCCAGTCCCAGCCAAATTCATAAACAAAAGGGGCGACCACACTGGCCGCGTCGTAGGTTCGACCCGTTACTATAATTTTTGCTCCCTTCTTCAATGCTTCAACAATCGGTTTTGCCCCAAGATACGCATTGGCTGATTCTATTTTCTCAAACAGTTCATCCATCGGTTGACCGGTTTCCAGATGAGGCAGATCACATCCTTCAGACCGTAATCGCTGGAGATCGGGTATCAAGTTATCCCCATAAACAGCGGCAACGGGCAGATCCAGTCCCTGTTCCCTGGTGATTTGTTCTATGGCATTGGCACAGGCCTGAGCGTTTATACCGCCGGCATTGGTGATAACGGTGATGTTTTTATCTGCTATTTCCCTGATCACACTTTCCAAAGATGCAACAAAATCCCTGGCATACCCATATTCCGGATTTTTTGCCATCTGCCTGCCGAGAATAATCATGGTTATTTCCGCCAGATAATCCATCGTCAGATAATCGATATGACCTCCCATCACCTGGCGTCTGACAGCGTCCGCTTCGTCTCCCCAGAAACCACTGGCGTTTGCGATAACAATTTTATCTTTCATTTTTTACTCTTCTGTTTCAGTTAAAACCTAAAATTGCCGAAGTTTGGATCGCCAATGAGTTTGAGCTGACTGACTTCAAAAGCCATGGCCAGCCAGTCACGCAATTCTGAAAAGGCAAGAACGCGGTCGTTCAGCAGCCTTGCCCCACAATAAAAGGGATGACCTTCCTCATCGTATTTCGCTTGCATCTTATCGCTAAACTCGTTCTTCTCCTCTTCGGACATGGGTTTTCCTTTGGCTTTTCTTTTGCCCTCTTCAATGGAAAGCAGAACCCCTGCAGCACTCCTTCCGGCCATTACAGCAGTTCTGGCTCTCATGGTAGTGAAGAGGAAGTGAGGGCGATAAGCCCGTCCGCACATCCCGTAGTTGGCAGCTCCATTATCCGGGCCGATCGCCACCTGAATCCTCGGAACCTGGGCACAAGCAACCGCTCGTACCATATTGGAACCGTATTTCCCGATTCCCATGTGTTCTGATGCCGTCCCGACCATATAACCCGGAGATCCTTGCAGAAACAGCAGCGGTATTTTTTCCTGGGAACAGCGAATAATCCATTCGGTTGCTTTTCGTGCCGCTTCAAAAAAAACGATTCCCGAATTGTTGGAAGCCACAATACCGATCGGCATTCCCTTCAACAGGATCTTTCCGGTGACAATATTATCAGCCCTGCCCGGCGCGTAGTCTTTCTTATATTCGTTAAATACACTATCATCCGCGATTGCTTCAATAACCGGTCTTACGCTGAAAGCCTGGTTTACGGTGGAAGGTAGACTGTCATATATCGTCTCCACCGGAACCCTGGGGGGAACTTCTTCATACCTGTGGAGATGGTTTGTTTGCGGGGGTTCCATGGAAAGGATCTGGCGCACTCTGTCCACAGCTTCCGATTGATTGAAGCAGAGATGATCCGCTCCGCCCGACACCTGGGTATGAACCTTTGCGCCACCGAGTTCTTCGGGAGTGGTTACCTCACCTGTCGCCATTTTAACCAACGGCGGACCGGCCAGAAAGGAATAGGACATTTGATCCACCATAATCGACTGGCAGGCCATAAAAACGATATACGCTCCACCAGCCGTGTTACCACCGGTACTGAAGGTTATCTGCTTTAATCCTTTAGCCGACATGCGAGCCATATTATAAAAAATGGAACCAAACTGCTGATCATCCGGAAACACATCCGCCTGCATGGGAAGATAAGCTCCGCCTGAATCGGCGATATATACACAGTTCAAGCCGCACTGTTCGGCAATAGCCTGGGCTCTCATGTGTTTTTTAAGGGTAATGGGGAAGTAGGTTCCCGCCTTAACCCGACTGTCATTGGCAAAAATCATCGTCCAGTTTCCATGAATCTTTCCGATACCGGTGACAATCCCTCCTCCCGGTACGTCCTTGACTCCCGGATAATCCATGCCGAATCCCGCTATGCGTCCAAGTTCGAAGAATCGGGTGTTCTCGTCGATCATCTCCTGTATCAGCAATCTGACCGGACGTTTTCCTTCTTTGGCCAGTTTATCAACGGCCTTCTGGCCACCTGTCTCCGTGACTTTTAAAACCAGCTCGTCCAGTTTCCTCTCTTCTTCCAACCAAAAAGTACGATTGTTGCTGTTTTGCTCTGTCATATTATTTCCCTTTATATTCCGGTTTTCTTTTTTCCCTGAAGGCTTTCAGCCCTTCCAGTCTATCTTCTGTTGGTATGGTCAACCAGTAAGCGTTGGATTCTATTCCCAACCCGGTATGAATATCGGTTTCTATACCAGCGTTAATTGCATATTTAGCCTGTTCAATAGCTATGGGACCCGCTTCCAGAATCATACCAGCCATTTTTTTGCATTCCCCCATCAGCTGTCCCTGTTCGCAGGTTTTGTTTACCAGGCCGATCTCCAAGGCTTCCTGTGCGCTCACCCGGCGTCCTGTAAAAATCAACTCCTTGGCTTTTCCCACACCGATCAATCGGGGCAGTCGCTGGGTTCCTCCGGCTCCCGGAATAATGGCCAACCGTGTTTCGGTTAACCCCAGGGACGCATTGGCAGAAGCGATGCGGATGTCGGCAGCTAACGCCAACTCGGTTCCTCCCCCCAAGGCAACACCATTGACAGCTGCTATCACCGGTTTGCTTAGTGCCTCCAACGAACTGAAAAGATTGCGGATGGTAAAGATGAATTTTCTAACATCGGTTTCATCCAACTGAGCCCGCTCTTTTAGGTCAGCTCCGGCACAGAATGCCTTTTCTCCTGCTCCGGTAATAATAACCACCCGGATATCTTTTCTGAAATATAGATTATCAACCCGCTCCTTAAGCGCTGCCAGCATCAATCTGTTAAATGCATTCATGCTTTCCGGACGGTTCAAAGTGATAATTGCAATACCGCCTGATTCTTCAGTCAATAGAATCTCGTCACTCATTACTTTATCCTTGTTATGTTTGATGTATTACCCGGTTGGAAATTCCAATAATCTTCCCGGTTTGCTGATTTTTTTGTACTTTTTCGCCATTAATCCGGAAAATCGGAATCTATCCTTATCAACAGCCAATATAACGCGAAATGACGATTCGTTGAACCTCCGATGTACCTTCTCCGATATCCAGCAGTTTCTGATCCCTGTAAAAACGTTCCACATGATGATCCTTCATTAGTCCGTAACCTCCGTGAATCTGAACTGCATGATTGGCAACCCTGCCCATCAATTCCGAGCAGTACAGTTTTCCCATGGCAGCTTCTTTTTCAAACGGTCTTTTTTCGTTTCTTAACCAGCATGCTTTGTAAAGAAGATTTCGACCACATTCGATCTCCATGGCACAATCGGCCAGTTTAAACGCAATCGCCTGGAACTTCGAGATCGGTTGCCCAAACTGTTCCCGCTTTTTGGCATATTTCAGGGCAAGCTCATACGCGCCTTGTGCACCACCCAGACCCATGGCACCAATAGAAAGCCTTCCACCGTCCAGGGTCTGCAACATTTGATGAAACCCGTCTCCGGTTTTTCCCAGTATGTTTTCTTTCTTAACCCTCACATTGTCGAAATACAGTTCAGATGTGTTGGATGAACGCCACATCATTTTACCATGCATGGGAACGGTCTTATACCCGGGAGTTCCGTTTTCAACGAGAAAGCAGGTGTAAATGGGTCTGCCATTGTCTTTTTTGCCGGTGATGGCCTGGACAGTCACGCCCATTGAAAGATCGCATGAGGCATTGGTGATAAATATTTTAGAACCGTTTATAACCCAATCATCACCATCCTGAACGGCAGTGGTTGTGCTGCCTCCGGCATCTGAACCGGCCGTTGGCTCTGTCAGCCCAAACCCCCACAAACCCTCTCCGGAACACAACTTGGGCAAATATTTTCTTTTCTGTTCCTCAGTTCCAAAATAATAAATCGGGCCGATACCCAGTGAATTGCCGGCTGCTACAGTTGCTGCCTGTGATCCGTCTACCCTGGCAACTTCTTCAACACCGATTATATAGGAGAGATAGTCCAGTCCCTGGCCGCCATATTCCTCCGATACAAACATGCCGAAAAGACCGATCTCACCCATCTTAAGGGTTAGCTCATTGGAAAACTCCTCCTTTTCATCCAACTCCAGCGCAACGGGCGCGATTTCTTTCTCGGCAAATCGCCTAACTTCCTTGCGGATCATCTCCTGTTCTGTTGTAAGATCAAAATTCAACGGTTCCTCCTTTTATTGTTAAGTAAAAACAACCATAAAGTTTCATGGTGAAAAGCAGATGTTGCGCTGAGCAATTCCCGGTTCATTCTCCCTCAACTTCCCTTCCCAAACCACCCGGTAGTGAAGGTAGAGAACATACAGTAATGCCTGACGCAATGCTAAATCAAAAAAGAAATTGTCGGGGTTTTACTTCTGACCGGCTATCTAGAGATGCAGACTAAATTGAATACTACAGAGACAACTGTAGTTTTGATCGAAGAATCAAAAAACGGTGAAAACATCGATATTTAGCGCATCGGGTTGCGTTGGCTGGTCGTTCCAGAACTCCGCTTTTTTCAGCTGATTCTCAGGAGGCACTGCCCCTGGCTCACCGCATCCCCAACGGAAACGTCAATTGCCTCAACGATTCCCTCGCTATTGGAAAAAATCTCATTCTCCATTTTCATCGCTTCCATTCTCATCACCACTTGTCCCTTTTTAATCGAATCTTTTACATTCACCTTAATCTCGGTTATCGCCCCCGGGATTGGCGCTAATATCGCCTTATCTCCTATCTCAATTGGCTGGGCGACCGGACTCTGCGGTTTTGTCGTTGAAGGCTTGACTGCAGGTTTGTTGACAAGTTTGACTGCTGGTTTCGATTGCAATGACTTTGCATTATCATTTCGATTATTCAAAGATGGGTGATCAATCGATTCATTAAAATCGATTGAGTAGGTTTTTCCGTTTACTTCCATCTCCGCCAGGTCTGCTGAAAACTTCTTTACCAGAACACTATACGGTTTGTTATTAATTTTTAAATCATACTTACGCATATAGTCTCCTCTTTGGTGTTGCACTTAGTTTCCCCGCAGTTCCCCAAAAATCGCGCTTTCCTTCATCTGTTGTAAGTTGATTCAATCTCTCTTTTTCCAGATGCAAAACCAAGCCGATAGCCACCGCGATTTCGTTTTCGGTTTCAGCGTCTTTTCCCGGTTCAATAATTGGCCCCGCGTTTGTTACTGACCTTCGGGCTCTTTTTTTCCAACCAAATTGATCATCAATTACAAGTGTCAGAATCCTGGGCAATAGAGCTATAAATAAAGTTATTATAAACAGCCCACAAAAAACAATAAGCATACCAGTCATACTAATGACTACTCCGTTTCCCCCTACAATATTCTGAAAATTCATTGCAACCTTCATAGCATCCCTGTTTGTTTTTGATCTTCTCAAGATTCCCATCCACTATCCATGTGTCAGTTCTGTAAAGCCCTTGCGGATTTATTTAACCCGGCAACCTAACTCTAAAATCTGTTACATATGAAAAAAGGAGTGTGAAGCTCTGGAGTTCTTATTTTTTAAGTTAATAAAATCAATGGAGATTTAATCAAGCAAACTCCATTCTGTCTTTTTAAAATAAATCGCAACTTCAAAAGATGAATTCACTGAAATATTATGCAAATCTTTTCGATCAATTTGGTGTGATCGAGCGCTCAGTCTTTCATTCTATTTTAGTTTTTGCTCATGGGATGTCATTGACCGATATCACTGATTCGTTAAAACTGACTGAACGTTCGGTCTCTAATATTGCCTTTTCAGAGGGAGCAAAGACCATGAAACTCCATTATAATTAGTGGCATACAACCTATTCAGAAACCAGATTTGCCTTTTTAGAAAAAACCATTCTCTGTTCATAATGGGCGAGGGTGTAACCGGACTTTTTCCCACATCAGTGTTAGCATTGATGAATTGTAGGAGGCGTTACGTGGCCGCTTTTGAGTAGCTTCTGGCGGGGATGTAACTCTGCCCTACCATATTCCCTGTTCTTGGCAAAATGTGTTTGTTTAAGCGCTTATGGGATCGAGTCCGGCATGACAGTGGCAGATTCTCATCTTCAACCCGTCAAAAAATGTTCTTTTGAGCGTTAATACAAATTTGCTCTGTTATGCCCACGGAAATAATTGACAGGTTATTAAATCCAAATTATTATACAAATAACTTGGATTTAAACATTTTTTACAAACACACCCAAAGGAGAATTTATGATTCAAGCACCCCTGGAGCAAGTCGAAGAGGTTAGTACTCACGGGGATTGTTTCACCTAAAATCTATCTGGTTTTCCGGCATTACACGTTACTGCATAGAAACGTCCGACTCCATCCGAGTCTAATCCCCTGTAAGTATTAACCTTCCTTTCAGTCTAATCAATAAACTCACAATTTACATTAAATCACGTCTGTCAGCTCTCGATATGCATCAGGCAAAGCGCTGCTGATCTGTGATTAAAATATAAACAGTTTTTACAAGGGGTTAATAAAGATGAATCTAACAGACTTGGGTTGGAACTCTTTTTTTAAAGACCAGTTTCAAGACGGTCAACCTGGCAATCAATCAGTTGGCAGGATTATCAATGTACAAAAAAACAGTTTTTGGATTTGTGGAACCGACGGAGAGTATGCTGCCAAGGTATCCGGATCATTCAGTCATAAGGCCAAAGGGAGAAGTGATTTTCCCGTGGTTGGGGATTGGGTGATTTACAAGTGGCAGCCGGGAGATGAATATGCAATTATTCAAACCCTCCTTAACCGACAGAATGCTGTCTCACGTGCAGCTTCCGGAACTGCGAATTTAAAGAACGGTCCGGTGTTGGACGAACAGGTTATGGCGGCCAACATTGATACCGTCTTTATCGTTTCAGGACTGGACAGGGATTTTAATCTCAGGAGAATTGAACGTTATTTGACTCTGGTCTATAACAGTCAGGCAATGCCGGTTATTATCCTGAACAAATCTGATCTGTGCCCCAATCCCGAAGAAAAGCGAGTGCAGGTTGAATCGATTGCCCTAGGAGTACCTGTTCATCTCATAAGCGCTCATGAACCGGGAGGAGTGGATTCAATCAAAAACTACCTGCTGCCCGGTTACACCGCAACCCTGTTGGGATCTTCCGGAGTTGGTAAATCCACCATAATCAATGCTTTGATTGGTGCTGAAAGACAAAAGGTGCGGACCATCAGCAAACATGTTGGCAAGGGAACTCATACCACTACCAGCAGGGAGCTGATTTATCTGCCCGATGGCGGCATGATTGTAGACAATCCCGGGGTGCGGGAGATTCAACTGTTTGACAGTGAGGAGGGATTTGGTGCAGCCTTTGATGATGTGGAACGTCTGGCATTAAATTGCAGGTTTTCAAATTGCAGCCATACCTTCGAACCGGGATGTGCAGTGCAGGAAGCGATTGAAGACGGTCATATCGACTCCGGCCGACTGCAAAATTACCAGAAACTCAAAAAAGAATTGCACTATGATTCTGAAAGACAGGTCAAAAGCTCAAACAGGATCGAAAAGGAAAAATGGAAAAAAATAAAGATCATGCAGAAAAATTTTAAAAAATCGAGGTACTAGTGGGGGAACAGAAAGTATCTATTGTGCTCTGAATGCAGCTCGGGAATGGGCACGGATTTTTAAACCTGAAATCACGGAGCCCGAGATAGTCGCCCCGTATTCCGCCCACACAGCTTTTAGCAAATGGTGCCGGTTTGCCGGCATCAACCTGAAGAGAATTCCTTTGGGTCCGGATTACAGAGCCGATGTGGATGATGAATCTGTGGACCATATCCTCGAAATGCTGAAGGAAACCAGGGATGGCGTCAGGAACGGAGAAATCACACCCGATTTTCTCTTTGAACTGATGGGGTAGGAAACAGAGGTCGCCTGATTAAGAGGAGTTATCTGTCTGATGATTCTTCCTTCAATAGTCCAAGGAAGTTTTCCACTGCAATTAAAAAAACTGCACTATTTAATATGCTCCTGTTAACCGTTGATAAGAAGAGCAAATTTTACCTGACATCGCATTCAACAGATTGTCTTGATGGGGAAAACAGAAAAAATCTTATCAAAACTGATTAGGTATAAATCTTCAAGTTTGGATTGAGCGGCCAGCATTCGATCAAAAGGATCTCGATGATTGACATCCCAATTGCCTGATAATTGAGCGTGTTCAGGGGTAATTGCCAATGGTTTGAATCCGGCTTTTATTATCCAATAAGGAACATTTTCAGCAACGGATGATGCGGCGGGAAGCTTTCCTAAACGATACTTGGTTGTTATTTCCCAAACGGAGACAGAACTCACAAAAATGGAATTATCAAAATCCTGTAGAATATCTCGGACTTTATCAGAAAGTTTAGGATCGTTAAATAACCACCATAAAAAAACATGGGTGTCCAATAACATTGGCTTATCTCTCCCATTTTTCCAGTTCACTCTCAGGTAAAGGATCGAAAAACGCCTCAGTTACCTTCCCTTCCGCTATCCCGGGGGTCCTTTTCTTATTTTCTATATAAGGCGTCAGCTTTGCCCAAGGAACTCCGGCTTTGGAAATAACAATTTCTTCACCATCATGAACCCTCGCCAAAAGTTTAGAAAAATGGGTTTTTGCTTCATGAACATTGACTGTTTTCATATTTGAAACCTTTTTTAATATTGGACTTAGTTCATGCCCTTAGTCTAATTTTATACTGAGCATTTTTCAAGTTAATAGTCACATCTTTTTTGCCCTTTATAATACTTTATATTTCGAAACTATTCAGCCAAAACCCTGATACTCACCGTCATTCCCGCGCAGGCCGGATTCTTATGCAAATATGGAATAAAGTGTTTATTCACTGAGATCTCCACCTTCCTGGGAATAACGTGCTATTGATATTCCATGTGCTGAATAGTTACTATATTTCTCAGCATTGTCCGGTTAGAAATTTGCATCTGCTCGTAGGTTGGGCTACTTGTTGCCCAACATTGCTTTCTATTGATGGGCAACGAGTAGCCCATCCTACTTTTTCTAAACAAATAATAGCAAAAGTTAAAGTAATGGCGTCTTTGTACATTCCATTATTTTGAAAGCCGTTTCTCGTTATTGTTGCAATAACCTAACCGGACATTGCTGTACATTTCTATTCTTTCTTTGCGTGTATAAGCGTGATAAAATAACACAAAAAATACTCAGTCGCATTTGATTTTTTGACTTGTCAGTTTAATGCTGAAACCGGATCGGTTTATTGACGGTAGTTTTCTTTTTAGGATCTATAAGATGATAAACAAGATGGATGCCTCATTCAGGTTTGAGAAAGCACTCAGAGCGATTGATCGCCTGGAAGCGGAAAAGATTTTTATGGAATCCTGTAGTGATACCCTTCCTTCTATAGCTGCAGAATTGCTCATATCTTCGGCATTGGAACGAATCGGGGATGATTGGGTGAAAGGAAAAGCTGCTTTATCCCAGGTCTACATGAGCGGGAAAATCTGTGAAGATTTAATCAACTCAATGATTCCTCCAACTGAAACAGTATTGAAACAATCCCCCAGAATGGCGATAGCGGTTTTGGACGACTTTCATTTGTTGGGAAAGCGGATTGTGTATTCGACATTGAGAGCCAATCAGTTTGATTTGATTGATTACGGACGGCGGAGTGCAGAGGAACTGATTGGCAGGGTGAAAGAGGATAGGATCGAGATTCTACTGATATCTGCATTAATGCTGCCTTCGGCTTTGAAGGTTGCTCAGGTGAGTAAAGACCTTAAACAGGCAAAGGTTAAAGTTAAAATATTTGTCGGAGGTGCCCCTTTCAATTTTGACGACACTCTCTGGAAAGAAGTCAATGCGGACGGGATGGGCATAAATGCCGGTGAGGCCATAAGACTTGTCTCGAACATCAAAGGAGGTAAGGTATGAATTCGATGGAACGTGTACTACAAACCATGCAGCACAAGGAACCTGATCGGGTTCCGCTTTTTCTGCTGGTCAGTATGCATGGAGCCAAGGAGCTTGGATTATCAATCAAAGAGTATTTTTCCAAGGCTGAATATGTGGTGAAGGGACAACTGCTTCTGAGAAACAAGTATAATATCGATTGTATTAATAACTTTTATTATGGTCCGATCGAAGTTGAAGCATGGGGAGGCAATGTAATCTACAGGGAAGATGGGCCACCCAATTCGGGAACACCTTTTATTCGTGGACCGGATGACATTAAAACCCTGAAACCTCCTGATATCAAGAATACAAAGTGCCTTGCCAAAGTACTCAAATCCTGTTCGATGCTGAAAGCGAAAGTTGGTGATGAAATTCCCATATTGGGGGTCGTAATGTCCCCATTTTCGCTACCCGTAATGCAAATGGGCTTTGATAATTATCTGGATCTGCTATATGGAGAGCCTGAATTATTCGAACAACTGATGAGGATTAATGAAGCTTTCTGCGTTGAGTGGGCCAATGCTCAGTTTGAAACAGGTTCTACGGCAATTGCCTATTTTGACCCGGTATCTTCACCCACCATTATCCCGAAGGATCTGTATCTCAAAACCGGATTTGAAGTTGCCAAACGCACCCTGGCGCAAATAAATGGGCCTACGGCGACTCATCTTGCATCCGGGCGTTGTTTATCAATCGTGGATGAAATTGCAGAAACCGGCAGCTCAGTGGTGGGTGTCAGCGCTTTAGAGGATCTGTCAGCCTTAAAATCCGCCTGCCAGGGTAAGTTAACAATCCTTGGCAACCTGAATGGTGTAGAGATGCGTCGCTGGAAACCGGAGCAAACAGAGCATATTGTAAAAGAGTGTATCGCGAAAGCAGGTTTACAAGGTGGCTTTATCTTGGCTGACAACCATGGGGAAATTCCCTGGCAGGTTCCGGATGAAGTCTTACATGCCATTTCTGACGCAACTCAGAAATGGGGAAATTACCCTCTTGATTGGATTGAAAGCGGTGAATAATAAATTGTGCATTGTTTGTTGTGAGAACGTTTTCGAAGAGCTAAAGACGGCGATTAAACTGGAAGCTTTCGACGATATAATCCTGCTTGCTTATCCCTCCAATTGCGGAAATCCACAGCTTTCCTGGCATGATTTGGTTGAGGTACTTTCCCCTGGTAAAGAATGTGATCAGATAGACATCATTGGCGGTTGCTGCATCTCTCAACTTGAAGTCCCTTCCGAAAATCTGCCGCCCTGCAACATCCAAAAACTTCCACACGATCTTTATCTATTTGCAGATGCCGGGTTTATCGAAAGTTATATTAAGGAAGGGGCGTACCTGATGACCCCGGGGTGGTTGCTTCGTTGGCAATACTGGCTGTTCAGGTGGGGATTTGATCAGAAGATCGCCGGAGATTTTTTTTCCGAGGCGGCACAGCAACTGGTGTTATTGGACACGGGAATTAATTCGGATATTGGCAGACACGCAACTGAGTTCGCAGAATACGTCAATTTGCCCTGCGTGACCGTACCGATCGGTTTGGGATATTGCCGCCTTTTTTTGAACAAAATTGTACAGGAGTATCGGTTGAAGCGTGAGAAGCAAACCGCTTTTGTTGACTTACAGGAAACCCAGAAAAAGGTTTCCGATTATGCCATGGCAGTTGATCTTCTCAAAGAATTGGTGAGAACTATAAATGAAAAAGAAGTTGTTCAACAGGTAATCGATCTTTTTTCCATGCTGTTTGCAGCCAGAGATCTTTCGTATATTTCATTTATTGACAATAAACCGGAACCACTACCGAAATCTTCTGAGTCCTCAAAAATCACCGACGACAACCTTGCCGAGCTTATAAAAGGATTTGATGCCAGGGATATCTGGAAAGAGGTAGATTCCGGTTTTTTACTCAGGATTCAGAGAAGGAGTGAAACGCTGGGAATCCTGTTTGTTGTGGGATTGGACTTTCCGGAATATCGAGAAAAATATTTAAACCTAGCCCTTTCCATTCTGGATGTATGTGGTCTGGCAATAGAAAATGCTCGCTCTTTTCAACGCATAATTCAAGCCGATGAGGAAATTAGAAGAGCACAACAACTGCTCGAAAAAAAGAATCTCGAACTTGAAGATAGCAATGATGAATTGAAAACCACTCTGAATAAGCTACTGGTCAGCGAAGAACAATTCAGAGGGGCTTTTGAGGCAGCTGCACATGGAATTGTACTGGCTACTCTGGAGGGAGATTTTATCAAGGTTAATCAGGCGTTTGGAACAATTGTCGGTTATACTGAAAAGGAGCTTTTAAAGACCAGTTTTAAAAAACTTACCTATCCGGAAGACTTATATCTCGACCTGAAACAAGTACAAGATCTTTTGAAGGGGAAAGCTTCAACCTTCCAGCTGGAAAAAAGATACATTCACAAACAGGGACATATTATTTGGGTACTCCTGAGTGCTTCCTTAATAAGGGATTCAAATCTTAATCCGCTTCATTTTATCGGTCATATTATTGATATAACAGACCGTAAAACAGCACAGCAAAACCTGTTGGAAGCCAAATTGGAAGCGGAAAAGGCCAACCAGGTTAAAAGTGAATTCCTGGCCAATATGAGCCATGAGATTCGAACGCCACTAAATGCCGTTATCGGATTCAGTGAGTTGTTGAGCACTATGGTCTCCGATCAAAAACAGAGAGACTATCTCACCGCCATCAAAATATCAGGTAAGAATCTGCTAACATTAATCAATGATATTCTTGATCTTTCTAAAATAGAGGCCGGGCAATTTAAGATTCAACACTCAGATATAAATATCAAAAACCTGATCGATGAAATTGAACAGATTTTTAAACTTAAGGTCTCCGGTAAAAATCTGAGTTTTATTATTGAGATCGATGAAAACCTGAAAGAAACATTGTTGCTGGATGAAACAAGACTTCGACAAGTGTTGCTCAATCTTGTGGGAAATGCCGTCAAATTTACACATCAAGGACATGTAAAACTATCGGTTAAAACAGTTATAAAAGCTGATCGGAGCGATCTGGTGGATTTAATCATATCTGTCGAAGATACCGGTATTGGTATTTCTGCAAATGAGCAGAAAATGATATTCGAATCTTTTGTCCAGCAAACAGGTCAGAGCAATTCAGAGTATGGGGGTACCGGACTGGGATTGTCTATCACCAATAAACTCCTCGGTTTAATGAATGGGAGCATTTCTGTTACCAGCGCCAAAAATCAGGGGAGCATATTTACAATCACCTTATATGATGTTGCTGTATCATTTATAAATAAACCAACAACCAGCAAAGAGGTTCTTTGCCTGGAATCCATTTGTTTTTATCGGGCAAAAATTCTTGTTGCTGATGATGTTGAATCAAACCGCACCTTATTGAAGGAGATGCTTAAAAAAGTTAACCTGGAGGTGATCGGAGCTCAAAATGGGGAAGAAGCAATTTTATTGGCCAGTGAATATCAACCCGACCTAATTCTGATGGATATAAGGATGCCGGTGATGAATGGTATTAATGCATCCAAACGGCTTAAGGAAAATCCGGTTACAAAGCAGATCCCCATAATTGCCTTGACCGCTTCGATCAGAGAAAGTGATAAAGAAAAAATCATTGATGCCGGAATAGAAGGCCATCTCAACAAACCAATTCGAGTCGATGAATTGCTGCATGAACTCACACTCCATTTAAAACATCAAAAGTTGGTGACGGTGGCACGGGATGCTACGGAGAAAAGCGATGATGATTCCGATGAATCCGTTTTTAACGGTATTGTGGCAATATCTGATCTATTGTTAGCATTAAAAAAAGATGTAATGCCTGAGATAATGGCAATCAAAAAAGGTGCCTTTAAAATGGATCAAATTCATGTGCTTGGAAACCGACTGGAGCAAATAAGCCAAAAGCATCGGCTGGAACAGTTGAATGTATTTTCAAAATCACTGGTAAAGCATTCTCAAAGTTTTGATATTGCAAACATTAACGTCACACTGGAAAAAATATTAATGCTGATAATCAAACTGGACAAGTCACACACAACATCCAAAGAGTAGCCACAAGGATTCACCAAAAAGCGAACCCACCTGAATTCTTATCTAATTGAATGAGATGTACAAAAAAATAACATTATGTTGTTGCGGTTATAGATTGGCAGTACGGTAAGCGATCTGGCCATCCACTAAGGTTAGCTCAACTGAGGTATTGATAATATCCGCCGGATCAATGGATAGGATGTCTCTGTCCAGCACCACCATATCAGCAAATTTCCCAATGGAGAGACTGCCAAGAGTATGCCCAGCGCCACTAGCTAAGGCAGGAGCCATCGTATAAGCATAAATTGCTTCTTCCACTGTTACTTTTTGGTCAGGGTACCAACCATTTTTGGGTGTGCCATCTGCTCTTTGCCGGGTAACTGCAGCATGAATACCAACCAGGGGGCTGGGATCACATACGGGGGTGTCTGAACTAAACATCACATTAATACCGGCATCGAGCATATCTCGAAAACAGTAAGCAAATCTGCCTTTGTTTCCCACACTTTGTTCCACCATATTGATATCGAGTACCAGGTTATGCGGTTGAACACATCCTGCTACCCGTTTGATAGCCCCCAGACGCTGAATATCTTCGGTGCGGATCATTTGCAGATGTTCTATCCGGTGGGGCATTGAGGGCTGTGTCTGTTTCTGCTGTTGCTGAGATGATGAACACATTACCCTTTCCAGCAGATCGACTAACTCCCGGTTAGTACGATCACCTATGGCATGGATCATAACCGCCAGACCGGAATTATCCGCCCTTTTTAATGCGAATTCCAGCTCACTCATGGGAGTCAAGGGCATGCCGACATCAGCATCCAGGTAAGGATCGATCATATAGGCAGTGCGGGCACCCATTCCGCCGTCTGCAAAAAATTTAACATGCCCAATGCGAAGTTTATCATTACCAAAGCCTGATTTCAGTCCCAGAGTAATGGCCTCATCCAGATACTCACCCGGCAGTGCTACCCAAGCTCTAATATTCATAGTTGTTGATTGTTCCAGAGACTCCCAGGCTTTTAATGCAGATGCTCCTTCCAAACCTCCCATTAGTCGGATATCATGAACTCCGGTTAATCCTAAGCCATTCAATGTATGAATCCCCTCATACATCGCATTGACGATATCTTTATCCATGAGTTCCAGGATAGTTTTTTTTACCAGATTGATAGCCAGCTCTCGTAAAACTCCGGTGGGTTGGGATGTTCCATCTTTTTCGATTATACCTTCTGGCGGATTTGGGGTGTCAGGTCCGATATTCGCAATTCCTAAAGCAACTGAATTGGCAACGGCCAAGTGGAGATCACATCTCCAGATTATCAAAGGATGAGCTGTCGTAATCCGGTCTAAATCCTTGCGCAGCGGCATTTTGTTTTCCGGCCAATCCGACTCGTTGAACCCCTGCCCGATAATCCATTCTCCAGGATTTTTCTTATTCGCTTCGTTTTTTAAAACGGTCAGGCATTCTGCGAATGAGGAAACCTTTGCCAGGTTCAGATGTCTGCGCATGAAGGCCCATTCATGATAATGAAAATGGGAATCTATCATTCCCGGAAGGACACGCCTACCGCCCAGGTTTATTATTTCTGTCTGGTGCTCTGCTGACTTTAAGATGGTTTTACTATCTCCAAGTCCTATTATCCTACCGTTGGCGATAGCTATCGCCTCTGCTGCAGATATGGTATTATCCTGGGTGTAAAATTTACCATTGGTAAGAATCAGTTGGGGGATTTGTGAAAAACCACTCATATTAGAAATCCTTCAGGGAAGGGATCGTTCGCATCTAACACAAATTGGTGATAGCCGGTTATCTGTGCGTTTCCGGTAATCTCTGCGATAACAACGGGTTGTTTTCCTAATTTTGTTTCTTCTATCAAGCAGCCTCTAAATTCAGTACCCAACGGTCCTGCGTTGATATAGGTTTCTCCTATCTTAAGATGTCCCAAGTGTTGCAGAAGTGTCATTTTTGCGGTTGTCCCTGTTCCGCAGGGAGAACGATCCATGTGTGATTCGCCGTATATTACAATGCCGCGGCTGTGTTTTGAGCCGTCTTTGATATCATCATAAAATTCTACCACATCGATTGAATCTACTTCGGGGCGCTCGGGGTGAGCGACAGACAATTGTTGATTGGCGCATTCAATCAAGGTCATTCCCAAGTCGATTAACTGGCGGGAGTTTTCCGGCTTCAGTGCAATGTTAATCTGAGAGGCATTGATCATGATAAAGAATCCACCCACACAAACGGTTTCTCCTTCCAATTCTCCATAACCCGGAACATTGACGCGCTCACCGGTTTTATAGGTGAAAGAAGGGACCATTCGTAAAGTGACACTTACAGCCCTGCCGTTTTTCACTTCAACAGAGGTTTTCATAGGGCCGGATGGCGTATCCACTGTAACAAACTGTTTTCCATCGGCAAGGGAGATAAAGCCGATATCGATCAGGGTGACAACCGCTCCGATAGTAGCATGGCCGCAAAGAAAGGGATATCGTCGTGGATCCATATAAATTAAACCGAAGGAAGCTTCAGACGTCACCGGTTTGGTCACCACAGCAGTTAAAATATCGCGGTGCCCCCTGGGTTCTAGTGTGAGTTGCTTCCGTATATGATCCAGGTTTTGTATGAAGTAATCGCGTTTTTCCTTCATAGTGGATCCGGGAAGTGGGCCGATACCATTTATAACAAGGCGAGTTGATTCTCCTGCAGTGTGTGAATCAATAGTCGAGATACAATTCTTAAATTGCACTCCGATCCGCATTTCAATTGATACGGTCAACTTTTTCCTCCAATAACTTAGGATTCAGGAGAGAGCAATCGACAATGCCGGGGAGCAACCCGGACTTGTACATTGTCACCTTTTTGATAGGGAGTGGATTTCACCATATTGATGGCATGTAATGTATTACCCGCTTCTAATTCAATAAAATAACTGATTTCGCCTCCCATGTAGCTACGATCCTTGACGACTCCTGAGAAGAGGTTATCATGCCCTGCTGGGGTTGCTTCTGATTTGGTTTCCAGAACGATTTTCTGAGCTCGAAAAACAATCTCAGCCTGATCACCAACTTTCCAGTTTTCACTGGTCTCAACAGCAATGACAGAATTATCCTTCAGCTTAACATGGGTAAAATCAGCTTCATTACCAACTATTTCACCTTTAACAAAATTGGAGTGCCCTAAAAAATCTGCTACAAAATGATTAACGGGATTGTTATAAACCTCTTCCGGAGGCCCTTCTTGTTGTTTAATTCCATTTTTCATCACTACAATTTTATCCGACATGGAAAGCGCTTCGCGTTGATCGTGTGTGACAAAAATAGTGGTTACTCCCAGTTCCTGCTGCAGGTTATCCACCTCTCTTCGCATGTCTTCCCTGAGGTTTTCATCAAGAGCTGACAGCGGTTCATCCATAAGCAGCACATCCGGCTCAATAACGATAGCCCGTGCCATGGCGATTCTTTGCTGTTGCCCGCCTGACAACTGGGTCGGCATTCTGTCTTCAACACCGGGAAGTCTAACCATTTGCAGAGCTTTGGCAACTTTGCTCTTGATTTCAGATTTGGAAACGTTGCGGTATTTTAAACCAAAGGCCACGTTATCAAAAATCGTTTTATGGGGAAATAGAGCATAATTTTGAAAAATCATCCCCAGGTTTCGTTTGTGGACTGGTGTATCATTGATGCGGTTTCCCTTAACCAGGATATCCCCTTCGGAAGGGGTTTCCAGTCCTGCCAGCATTCGCAACAAGGTAGTTTTACCACAACCGGAGGGACCCAGCAGAGTAACCAGCGATCCTTCTTCGATGTCCAGATCAATCTTTTCCACAGCCACCACATCGCCGAATCGTTTAACGATTCCCTTGAACTGGACTAGATATGAGTTGTCAGCCTTTTTTTGCTTTTCCATTGATTTACTAATTGGTTGAAGTTAATAAAGAGGTGCGCGCTTTTTTCATAGCACGCCCTCACCAGTCTGAGAACTTATCCGCCAGCTCGAATACGGTCCCACTTTTCTGCCCATTCTACCTGCTTGCTGTTCCAGTAATTGGGATCGGCAAAGAGATAACCTTTCATTTTTCCTGTTGGATCAAATCCCGGCAGTTCCTGCACTTCTTTTGGCATCGATATTTTGGTCGGATCCAGACTGGATGGATATTTCTGACCAATAGCAACAGCAATGGCAGCTTCTGGAGCCAGCATGTAATTCAGCAGCTTATGCGCTATATCCATGTCAGTTCCTTTCAATACAAAAATACACTCCTGCCAGGAAAAAGTACCATAAGGAGCCAGAAACCCGATGGGATGTCCCTGTGCCTGCAATGCTGCAACTCTACCTGACCAGGCAACAGTCGCATAAATCTCTTCATTAGCAAGTAGACTCATTAATTCAGCTCCAGAACCCCAGTACTTTTTCATAAGTTCACGCTGTTCTCTCAGGGCATCCCACATTTGATCCATATATTTAATATTATTTGGATCCTGCCCCGTTTTTAAAGCTGCATACCATATATTAGTACGCCAATCGGTCCAGCTTCCCAATTTTCCCTTGAGATCCTTTTGCCAAAGCAGGGCAGCACCCAGTTTTTCAGCTTCGTTTTTTGAAATCTGCTTTGTATTGTAAGCAATTCCCGTCTGACCAAAGTCATAAGGAACAGCCGACAGTTTACCTTTGGTAATGGCACGATAAGGCTCCATCATCGCCGGCATTACGTTTTTTAAATTCGGAATTTTGCTTTCATCCAGAACCGAGTCAAAGCCCAAACCAACATAGCGAGCATAATCAAACACACCACTTAAGTGCGCTAAATTATACTCTCCTCCAGGTGGATAAGAGGCTTTAACTCTTGTTAAATAGGCATCGGCATCTCCAAATTCACCTTCTATCACCTCAATGCCGGTTGCCTTGGAGAAAGGTTTAAATGCAAATTTTTGAAAGGCTTCTGAAACAACGCCTCCCCAGCCGTCAAATCGAATCGATTGTGCTGCCATGGCTTCTTTCGCCAGATAGCTGAACGGACCTCCGGCCAAGCCGATGATTGCTCCTGTCATTCCCAAGTATCTAACAAAATCGCGGCGAGGGAGTTCCCCTTCTTTGTAACGTTTGTAGGCATTGTCAATGTCTTTTCCTAACGTTTTTTTCATTGGTTTTCCTCCTTTGAGTTTTTTCAATACATCGAATTTTGGATTCCGATTTCTGTCTTGGATCTTCTTCAAAAATATTTCAGCGTACTTCCTTACCCGTTCCCGCCAGTGAAAGGATATTAATTTTTATCTCCCGATCCTCTAGCGAATCGACGCGACAGAAAACCTGCGAGCAAAGGGGTAGAAACGGTCAAAACGATCATGACTGTTCCCAATGCATTTATTTCAGGGCTGATACTATTTCGCAGCATCCCGAAAATTTTAACGGGTACGGTTTGATTGCGGGCTGTCGCCCAAAACAATGTGGCAGTTACATCATCGAATGAGATGGTAAATGCGAATAACATTCCCGCTAGTATAGCCGGTGTAAGCAGTGGAAGCACGATTTCCCTGAAAGTTTGAAACGAATTTGCTCCCAGAGTTAATGCTGCTTCCTCATACACCTTTTTGATTCCCACCAATCGCGCTTGAACTACTAGCAGTACAAACGGAAGTGTTAGAATTACATGCCCGATAAGTAGCAACATGAAACTCTTTGGTTGTTGTAGCCACCGAATAAACAGTAACAACGCAACACCCAGAACAACTTCGGGAATCATAATCGGTGTCAACAGCAGGGTGTTTAACGTGTTTTTCCCCGGAAAATCGTAGCGAACAAAAGCAAATGCTGCCGGAACTCCGATGGCTGTGACACAGATAGCAGTTAGGGATCCCAGGACAATGGAGTTTTGAAACGCACCCAGGATCGTTTGATTTTGTGCCAGTTTGACGTACCAGCGAAAGCTGAATCCCTCCATGGGAAAAGAGCCAAACTGTTGTGGGTTGAAAGATAAGATTACAACTGCAACAATCGGTGTAAACATAAAGATATATACCAGAATCGTGTACAATTTAATTAGATTCCACCCTGATATCAGTTTCATGATTACTCCTTATTAAAACTTTTAAATATCTGATTAATCCCCAGATAGCGGTTGTAAGTCATTATTATCACGATCAAAATGCCTAGCAGGATGACACTGATAGCAGATCCAAACGGCCAGTCCAGCGTCCCGATCACTCGCTTGAATATCATATTGGCGATTAATTCGTTGCCTGGCCCTCCCAGAATCATTGGTGGCAGGTAAGTCCCGGCAGTCAGGACAAAAGTCAACAGGCAACCTGCACTAACACCGGGAAGGCTGAGCGGTAATGTTACCTCTTTAAAAGATTGCCATTCTGTGCAACCGAGACTTCTAGCTGCTTCCAGCAGACTTTTATCAATTCCTTCCAAGCTGACATAAATATTGAGAATCATGAAAGGTAAAAGGAATTGTAATAGCCCCATCAATACTGATGCTTCATTGTAAAGCAAGCTTAGTGGTTCGTTGAGAATACCTATCTCTGTTAAAATATAGTTAATGAGCCCTGTATCCCCCAGGATATTAATCCAACTAAGCGTACGGATGATAAAGCTGATCCAGAAAGGAAGCATTACCAATATTAATAGAAATGGCTTGTGCTTGGATTCGGTTCGATAAAAGAAATATGCTGGTATATAACCCATCACCAGGCAGAGAACCACAACTTCAATACATACCTTCAAGGTTCTCAGCAGAATGGAGGTGTAAAAGAAATCCTCAAAAAACTTGGCATAGTTACCAAACTGAAAGGCGGGTATATCTGCGCCTGTCGGGGCTCTCAACCAAAAGCTGTAGACAATGACGAAACAGACAGGGACTACCAGTAGTAAAAACACGCCCGTTAAAGACGGAGCCAGTAAAACCCAAGGTTTCCACGATTTTTTCTTCATCGATTCTTCCTTTATTGTTGATTTTTTTTCTTACCTCAAAAACTTACCGGATATTGGTGGGAGGTTTCTGTCTACTCCTTCAGCTTGCACCACCGCGCTAGAAAAAGCGCATAAGCTTTTGCGGTGTGAATGATGCTATCCATATCAACCCATTCATTGGCACCGTGAAATGCACCACCTACCGGACCATAACAGGTACATTGTCCTTTACCAAAAAACTGAAACGCCCTCAGGTCTGTTGTACAGGTGGCGATGTATTCCTCAGCATCCTGGCCAGTTAAGGATTGATGACATCCATTCAGTGTCTCCAGTGCCGGTAATAATCTGGAAATAGTATGTCCATCCGAACGAAAGCCATAAAACTCAACGGTTGGCGGGTTTGTCTGTAACCAAGGATCTTCTTTTTCAGCTTTTTTGACCGTCTCCTGTATCCATCGACATACCGTCTGGTAGTCCGTTCCTGGAAAGTAGGAGAGGCGTCCATGAAATTCAGCTTCGGCGGCAACAGTCGAAGGCCAGTTACCCCCTTTTATGACCCCCACATTCAGGTTGATAGGATGATCAATACCTTTATATGCTTCCGGTACAGCTGCTGCGTTCATCTCTTTTTCCAGCTCCCTAAGCCGTTGGATGATCGGAAACATTTTTTCTATTGCGTTGGTACCTGCCTGGGCCTCAAATACATGAACCGGTTTTCCTTCAATCCTGACTTTAAACCACAGTACTCCCAGTTGACTGGTGAGAATGGTGGGCCCGAAGGGTTCAGGAATCAGAATAGCATCAGCATCATAACCTGCATCCATCAATGCTAGAGCCCCATTTCCGCAACATTCTTCTTCAAGCACTGCCTGAATGGTTACCGGTGCACAAAGCCCAAACCCTGCTTTTTCCAGTGCATGTACTGCATAAGTCATGGCAGCAACACCGGATTTCATATCACCCGCGCCACGACCGAATATTTTATTGTCTTTCACCAAGGGTTCAAAAGGGTCAGAATCCCAAAAGGCAACTGGTTCAGGATCAACCACATCCAGATGACCATTTACGATAGCGCTTTTGCCACCATTACTATCAGCCTGCCTTACCGCCACCACGTTATTTTTTTGGGCGTAGTCCCAAGGTACCTTGGCAAACCCAGGATGCTGCTGCAACTTCTCCTGGTCGATTGGAAGGATATTCGGTATGAAGTCAAGTTTTTTCAGCTCTTCAGCCATCAGCTCCATTGCCGGTTGCTCGTTCCCCAAGACGCTGCCCTTGCTGACCAGTCGACAAGTAAAATCTAGAATATCCTCTCGCAAAGATTCGACGGTTTCCATTACTTTTGCTTCCTTTTTGTCTACAATATACCCCGTCATCAGAATCTCCCAATTTCGCTTTTATTGACAATCAGAGGTGCAGCTGTTTTGCTGACAACATCATCGATAGACACACCTTCAGCCAGCTCCTTCAACACCAGTGTTCCCTCTTCAATATCTATAACTGCCAATTCTGTTATAATCCGGTTTATGCAGCCTTTGGCCGTTAAAGGGAGCGTGCATTTATCCAGTATTTTTGGTTCTCCTTTGCGATTGGTATGAGACGTTGTAATGACAAGTCGGCGTGCTTTCTGCGCCAATTCCATGCCCCCCCCGATACCAGGCGAATATTTTCCGGGAATGATCCAATTGGCCAAATCACCGGTTCTTGAGACCTCCAAAGCTCCCAGGAAAGCAAGATCCAGTCTTCCCCCCCGCACCAACGTAAAGGAAAGTACACTGTCACAAAATGAGCCCCCCACTTCCATACCTACGTACCCACCACCGGCATCGATCAGATTGCGATCGGCATCAGATCTGCCGCAATGAGATCCCATACCGACAATACCATTTTCGGAATGGACGAAGACCTGTTTGGCAGGATCCAGGTATTTCAAAATCAATGTAGGGATCCCAATTCCGACATTAATAACCTGTCCAGGCATAACCTCTTTTTCGGCTCTGGCAGCAATTATTTGCTTGATATTTTTAGTGTCAGCCGATGACATAGTCCTCCAAAATTCCGTATTCAGCTGTTAATTCGTCAATGACAACCATGTGATCCACGAATGCTCCCGGAGTATGGATGCTATCCGGTTGAAGTTCTCCGGGCTCTACCAGTTTTTCCACTTCCGCAATCACAATTCTTGCTGCGGTTGCCATCGCCGGATTAAAATTTCGTGCACTTTTTTCATAGACAAGGTTGCCAAATCGATCACCGATTGCTGCATGAATCAAAGCCACATCTGCGCGTAAAGATGTTTCCAAAATACCCGTCCTTTCACCTATTTTAATCACCTGCTTATTTTCTCGCAGGATCGTATCGATACCGATATCGGTAATGAATCCCAGCAATCCCGCCCCCCCGCATCGAATGCGTTCTGCCAGAATGCCCTGTGGATTGAATTCCACATTAATTTCCTTGCGATTCATCATTCCCAGCACTACTGAGTTCAAACCCAGGTGAGATGTAACCAGGCTGTCAACCTGTCCATTTTCAACCAGCTTCGAAACCCCTATCCCTGCAATATTGGCTTCATTTTTAATCAAGGTCAGATGACGTGTATTTTGTTTTAGTAAAGCGTCCACCAGAATCATGGGTGTTCCCGGGACACCAAACCCACCTATCATTACATGATAGTGATCTTTTACCAATGCCACGGCTTCTGCTACTGTTATTTGCTTATCCATTCAATAACCTGCTGGTGAAGATAGCTTTTGGTCGCTATTTTAAGCGAAACGTTTAACTGCTTCTTCAAGTGATTTATCCAATCGATTGATCAATTCTTTAACATCTGCTGCGGTGATAACCAAAGGGGGTGATATCAATACATGATCCCCTTCTAATCCATTTAAGGTTTTCCGCGGATAGATCACCAATCCCTCATTAAAAGCGATGTCGGTTAATGTTTGTGCAGCATCCACGCTGGCCGGGAATGGTTCTTTGGTCTCGGGGTTTTTCACCAACTCAAGCGCAAGCAATAACCCTTTTCCCCTGACCTGTCCTATCATGGGATAAATTATAGCTAGTGCTTCCAGTTCCGCTTTCAACAAATCACCCATGACCTTAGCATTATCGACCAGCCCCTGCTCCTCAATAATATCCAATACTTGGAGACCAATTGCGCAGGCCATCGGATTTCCCGCATAGGTGAAACCATGTTTGAATCCCCCATGCTCCATAATTACGTTCACCAATTCCTTCCGAGCCATGATAGCTCCCAATGGGACATAACCAGATGCCATTCCCTTGGAAAGACAAATAATATCTGCTTCCACGTCCCAATGTTCATAAGCAAACAACTTTCCTGTACGACCGAATCCGGTCATCACTTCATCTAAAATCAACAAAACCCCGAATTTAGTACAGGTTTCACGGATGATATCGAAATAGCCATCCGGTGGAACCACGGCGCCGGTACTGGCCCCTCCTATGGGTTCCGCTACGAAAGCTGCAACATTTTCAGGCCCCTGCTCCAAAATAGTTCTCTCCAGTTCCTTTGCACATTGAATCCCGCAATTCGGATAAGTCAGGTTTAAACCGCACCGATAACAATTCGGAGCCGGTATTTTTGGATAAGCCTTCATCATAGGCCGAAACGGTGCTTCCAGTGGAGCATAAGCTGTCAATGACAGTGTCCCCAAAGTACATCCATGGTAGGAAGGAGTACGGCAAATAAAAATATGTCTGCTACCTTCGCCTCGGTCATAAAAATATTGACGACAGAGTTTCATTGCGGACTCTACTGCTTCAGATCCACCCGACACAAAGAACACCCTGTTTAGATGGGACGCGGTTAATTCCACCAGCTTTTTTGAAAGATCCATAGCCGGTTGATTTTCAAAATGAAGTCGATAAGCAAAAAAGGTTTTTTCAGCTTGGGCTTTAATCGCCTCTAAAACTTTTTCCTGTCCATAGCCGATGTTACAGATTACCGCACCAGAACAACCATCGATATACTCTTTGCCATTTTTATCCCAAATCCGTATTCCCTTGGCATAATCCGCTGTGGGAATATTCTTATTGGCTATGTAAAAATTGTATGATTCAATTGGTTCCATTTTACCATGCAAATAAGCCGTGAGAGCTTAGTATGAAATCTCTTTGATCCCGCTGTCACAGGGTTAAAAAAGCTATGATTCCTGTTTGCTGATTTATTATGCTCAGTCCGCTAATAACTCAGATAATTTTTGAGCTAACTTCACTACTAATGAAGCATAACTGACTTCCACCTCTTCATAACTGTTTTGAAGAATGGAAAAATCGAATGAGACCGATCCCAAACACCGACCAGAATTAGACCCCACCAGGGGAGCCCCGATGGTTATCAGCCCAGGAAGAAACTCCTCTCGACACATCGTGTATCCCTTTGCTTTTGATCTTTTTATCTCTTCAAATAAAACGTTGCTGCTTGTGATCGTGTTCTTTGTTTTTGCTATTAGCGGTATCCGTTCAACAGTGGCTCTTAAATCATCATCGGACAATGTCGAAAGATAAGCCTTTCCGGTTGATGTGTTATGCAGACAGTTCACCGCAACTTCAGGAAGATTATACGTAAGGGTTTCTGCTGCCTCCCGATGGTAAATCCTGACAGTATTTTCGTTGTTGATCAGCCCTACATCGATTGTGATATTATGAGCCTCATGAACCCGGTCGACCTCCTTCCTTATCCACTGCAAATTATCTGCAGCCTGTAACAAATTAGTGCAAAGCAACATGGTCTGAATTCCCGGTCTCAAACGTTTGGTCTGTTTATCCTTCTCCAGATAGCCCAGCTCCACAAACGTATTGATATAACGATAGGTTGAGGTCATGTTAAGTCCCAACAACTGGGAAATCTCTGTTTGTGAGATACTTGTTCGTCCCTTGTTAAAAAGAGCAAGGATTTTTAAACCTTTTTCCAGAGAGATGGAGAAGTACTGTTTTTGGGTTGTCATGGACTTAATTACTATTATAGTAAACTGCAATACCATATCGTAAATCAAATTTAGCCCTAGCAGAGTTCCAGTGGTATGTCAACCTTTTTATTAATAATGACTATGAAAGGGAGTGTTGTTTAAAGGGTTGAAAGGGGATTTACCTTCTTTATGGGGGCAATTTTAAATGATCGCCTTTGAGTTGGTTCTGTTGGGAATGTAAAAACCGCCGTAATTGTTCTGCAAAATATTATAACTTTCCCTTTTGGGTGGTCTCACGTCCGTTGGTGGAAAAACAGTTTGTGTTTTTCCACTTAAGTTAGCGCAAAAACAAAGTCGGTTTAACCAAAAATTTTTGTTGATATTCCGAGGGCAGCAAACCAGTGTGTTTTTTAAATAGTTCCCTGAAAAAATTACTGTTTTCGTATCCTACCCGATAGCATATTTGATCAAATGTTTGTTCATCTGTTTCCAACAGCCGTTTTGCCGCCTCAATCCTTGTTCGCTGTAAATATATAAGAGGGGAATCTCCAGTCGATTTTTTAAATCGTCGCTCGAATGTACGGCGGCTCATACCCAGTTTTTGTGAGATTTTATCAATATCACATGCTTCAAAATAGTGCTCTTCTAACCATTGTTGAGCCTCTTTAATCTGTTTGTCCTGATGTTTTCTTTGAAACTGAAATACAGAATAGGGGGACTGGGAGTTACGACCCTATCATGAATCATCGCTTTGGAACTTTGCACGGCTACTTCATGCCCACAATATTTTTCCACCAGATAAACGGCTAGGTCGATACCTGAATTTATCGCTCCTGAACAATAGAGATCGCCTTCGTCAGTGATTAATCGTTCCGGTTTAAGAACAATATTTGGATACATTTGCTGAAACAGGTTTGCGAACCCCCAATGGATCGTTGCTGTTTTATCATTTAGTAGCCCTGTTTCAGCCAGCAGAAAAGAACCCGTACAAACACTAGCTATTTCGGTACCTCTCTCATAATGATATTGAAGCCAATCCAAAGCCCTTGAATTGTATTTAAGACCTTTTTCGATATTCGTTAAACAAGAGATAACAATCAAGTCTGTCGTCAATAGCGCAATGCGATTGAAGCATTACGTTGTTGAGACACCTTACCGGTTCACCGTCGATAGATACAAGCTCCACTGCAAAATGAGGAGTGGGTTTAACCGAATTAAATGACAGTAAACTTACTGCCAAATAAACCGGGAAAATGCAAAGTCCAAACCTCCAAATAATCTGAGAAAATGGAACTTCTCTTTCAAATAATGTGAGAAAACAGGGGTGGTTTATGTTCAGGTAATTTGAGAACTAACATACCGAAAGTCGTCTAATATCCGTCATCCCGCATTTAAAAGCGGGATGACGTTTATAATTCTAATTCTTCAGCCAAGCTCCGGTTTGGTTTTCTTGACGGGAAAGAACCTCTTTGGAAGTTCCCGCTGCGATAAGATAACCACCCTTTTCACCTCCTTCCGGACCGAGATCGATAATCCAATCAGCATTTCTTATTAAATCGACATTATGCTCTACCACGATCACCGTATTTCCAGCTTCGGTAATACGATGCAAAAGATTCAGCAAATGCTCGATGTCATTGAAATGAAGTCCGGTTGTCGGCTCATCCAGAATGTAAAGAGTCTTGCCGCTGCTTGACTTGCTTAGTTGCTTTGCCAGTTTAACTCTTTGGGCTTCTCCCCCGGAAAGCGTTAATGCACTCTGACCTAATTTGATATAGCCCAGCCCGACATCTTGAAGCGTCATCAGTATTTGTGCAGCTTTTTTGTTGTTTGTAAAAAATGCGGTAGCTTCATTGATATCCATTTCCAGAACATCGGCTATCGTTTTATCCTTGTAGGTAATCTGCAGGGTATCATTGTTAAAACGTTTACCATGACACTCGGAACAGGTGATCCAAACATCAGGCATGAAATTCATTTCCACCCTTTTCCTGCCTTCGCCTTCACAAGCTTCACAGCGCCCTTCTTTGCTATTAAAACTGAACCTGCTTGAAGTATATCCCTGTTGTTGCGCTTGATCCGTTGAAGCAAAGATATTCCTGATTTCATCAAACAAACCGGTATAGGTGGCAGGATTGGACCTTGGGGTCCTACCTATCGCTTCCTGGGTGATTGAGATGACACCGTTGAGCTTTTCAACCCCCTCGATTTTTTCATAGTCTCCTTTTAAAAGATTTCCATGATTATAATAGTGGGCCAAAAGGGGTGATAAGGTGTCTGTTATCAGACTGCTTTTACCGGAACCACTTTTCCCCGTGATGCAGACAAACATCGCCAACGGAATTTTGACAGTTACGTTTTTAAGATTGTTTTTACAGGCACCCGTCAGTTTTAAATAACCCTGAGGTTTTCTCTGTTTTTTGGGCAGGGATTTTCCAACAAAGAGATCCTCATTCAGATATTTCCCGGTCATTGAGTTCTCAACCGCCATAACCTCACTTGGTTTCCCCTGGGCAACGATATGTCCTCCTTTAATCCCGGCTCCTGGGCCAATATCGATCAAGTGGTCAGCCTGAAGCATGGTGCTGGTATTGTGTTCAACCACCACCAGGGTATTTCCCATGTCCCGCAGTTGCTTCATAGTCTCTATCAGTCTGTCATGATCACTATGATGCAACCCCACCGATGGCTCATCTAGGATGTACAGCAAGTTCGTCAGTCCGCACCCCAACTGCGTTGCCAACCGCAGCCGTTGTGCTTCACCCCCGGAAAGAGTCGGCATTTGACGATTCAGAGACAGATAATGTAACCCCACGTCGATAAGTGCCTTGGCCTTTTTACCAATGGTTTGAATGATCTCTTTGGACAATTGATATTCACTGTTTGACATTTTCTCGGGAATTTCATCCATCCACTTTTGCAGAGAATCGATTGACATCGCGCTGACTTCGGGAAATCTTTTTTGGGCAACCGTCACAAAACGTGCAACCGGATTGAGCTGTTCTCCATGACAAGCCGGGCATTCCTCTTTTTGAATAAACTGCAGGTAAAATTCACTGCTGTTTTTCTCATGAGAATTACTGAACAATCGTTTGATATGATTAACCGCCCCTTCCACCGGTCGATTGATATTGCCATCGCGTCCTCGTGTCCCCCGGAAGGTTAGATTGACGATCTCACCGTCCGTACCAAAAAGGGCCTTTTTCTGAAATTCAGAAGGTAAATCCTTCCAGGGCGTTTCCAGGTCAATCCCCACCGACTGCGCCAATGCAATCACTTCTCCCTTCATCCAATTACCGGTCGGGTTTTTCAAGAACTTCCTTAAGTCCCCCCACCATTCCGAAGCACTATCCAATAGCGACTTTTCAGGTTTAGACACAATTCGTTCGGGGGATACACTCATTTTAGTTCCCAAACCATCACAGTTCGGACACATACTCTCCGGGTTGTTGTTGCTGAAGAATGAAGGGGTCAAATCAAAGAATGAGACGCCGCAATAGTAACAATGATTCCTGGTATGAAGAATATAGTCATCCCCTTCGCTGGTTATGACTTTTAATGCCCCCTTTTCCGCTTCCAGGATCTGTTCAACCTTTGTTCTGACCTGTTCTTTATAATCGCTGTTCCCGATTTCTTCCGGAACGGTGTACAGATGATCGACCTGATTGCTGTCCATTAAGGTGATGCCAAAACTCATTCCGGGGGGAAGATTCGTCAAGAGTTGGAGAATCTGGTGAACCGATTTCTTCTCAACCGCCCTGCCGCATTTCGGACAATGAACAACACCCACTTTGGCAAAAAGAAGACGCATATAATCGCTGATATCCGAAGCGGTACCTACGGAAGAACGGCTGTTGCGACCAACCGATTTTTGTTCAACTGCTATGGCGGGCGGCAGATTCAACACTTGATCGACGGCGGGTCGTTCAAATTGCTTGAAAATCTGTCTCCCTGAAGCAGAAATACTATCCATAAATCTTCTCTGGCTTTCAGCATAAAGCGTATCAAAAGCAAGGGACGACTTGCCGCTGCCGCTTAAACCGGTTATCACTGTTAATTTGTTTTTTGGGATTTTGAGAGAAATACCTTGCAGATTATTCTCCCGAGCCCCTTTGATAACAATGAAGTCACTGCTTGCTTCGTCCGCTTGAACATCCTGGGTGGAAACCTGTTCTTCGATTAAAGCGGGCTCTCTAGGGCTTAAAAGCCCCCCCAATCTTTCAAAATCAGATGTTGTTGTAAGGGCAATGTTGTTGCCTTGTATCTCTTCCTCCTCCTCAAACCATTCACTCCAGTGATCCAGCCAGTTTGGAACACTGAATGTCTTCACCCTGTTCAAAAAGGGGATATAGGGCTTAACATCAATAATGGGTGTTTTGTCGAAAGCATCGATAGAGGATATGCTCAGGATCTTTTTGCTCCTGTCGATTTTCAGAATTCTGGCTGTCGTCAGAGCAATCGGATTAGGGCGTACGGGAGACCTGGTCGCAAACACTCCAGTTCTGGGAGCTTTCTCATAAGGTGGATTGCATTGGGTTGTTTTGCGGTATGATTCCTTCTCAAAACGATTAAACCACCACAAGATTTGAATATGAGAAAACAGCCCCAAAGACTCCAAAAACTCGCTGGACGCATCGAACAGCTTGATCTGACAGTGCCCCTGTTTTTTGATGAAGCTTCCACTTTGATCAATTTCCAGACTATCCAAGATTTGATTGGCATTGCCCAGTTGTCGATCCCGCAATGCTTGCAAGAGCTTCTTGGACTTAATGCTCTGAAAAAAGTTGGGGGTATTTGATAAATCATCAGGAATAACAAAATTCTGAACACGATCCTCGATGGGAAAATACGGTTTAAGATCCAGAATTGTGGCGTCATTTGGGATGATGATGTCATCAATCCGAATCGATCCATTTGCTTCATCAATGGATTTCACCCGTGCAACGCTGACTTCAACAGGGCTCTGAGAACCCAAATTCTGAAAACAGTTATAGTACTGCTCGCTTAACGTCTTGATTTTACGATAGAAATTTTCTCTATCCCTATTCAGCCATAGGATGATGATATGGCTGAATTTATTAACATGAAGTAATGCCGGTTTATAGTCGTCATTGATAAACAACTCTTGACCATTGTCGAGTTGCTCTAAATAGCCAACCGGTCTTAATGAATAAGTCGCCATGGTCTTTCTCCTCGGTTATAGAATGGTAAAAATTGTTAAGATGTGGATTGAAAAAGCTGTATAAATTTCTCAATTTTTATCCAATATAATCGGACGGAGATGCGGTGACTTTCCATATCTTGCTATATCATTTCCTTTTCTTGCCGAATATGCAATTGCTTGAAAAGTCAGAATAAAAAGCTTACGGTGAAGTTTTGGGAGGGGGGAGCCTGAGGGAATTCCAGGCCCTGCAGATATATTGCTCAAAATTTTTATAGTTTACCCTTTATTGTGAAAAAGGTGCATCAACTTGAAGCCGACCAT
Organism: bacterium; assembly: GCA_018829445.1. Lineage (GTDB taxonomy): Bacteria > SAR324 > SAR324 > XYD2-FULL-50-16 > XYD2-FULL-50-16 > JAHJTV01. Next base: position 132,561 of record JAHJTV010000103.1, on the reverse strand, counting down.
CCGGTATTTTGTTTCGAGGCAGTCGGCTAATCCTTAATTTGACAGGTTTTCCAGCCGTTTCATGGTCTTTTCCGCATCCGATATAATACCGGCCACAAGCTCTCCGATGGACAGAATTTCATTGGTTCTGCCAACAACTTGGCCACAGGCAAAGATAGCTCCATCACCGCCTTTGATCCAGGCTTCACCGGTCAACTGTCCGGAAATTTTGGGTAACAGTTCCTCAAAAGTGGCGCCCTCCTCTTCCATCTTCAAAATATCCCTGGCCCATTTATTATTCAATACTCTGACCGGACTGCCAATCGAACGTTGAATGGTAACAGTATCAGAAAGCTCTGCCTTAAGCATGCTTTGCTTGATGTCATTATGTATTCTCGACTCTTCAGTGCATAGGAACCGGCTACCCATCAATACACCTTCTGCTCCCATGGAAAGGGCTGCAATCAGTCCTTTTCCGTCACAAAATCCGCCACCTGCAAAAAGTGGTGCCTTGATTTTTTCAGCGACTTCGGGAATAAGAACAATGGATCCGATATCCTCCATGCCAGGATGACCACCACATTCAGTCCCTACGACTGAGATGATATCGACACCCAGTCTATCCATTTTTACGGCATCTTTTAATCTGGCGCATTTATGGAGATGGATAGCACCTTTCTGCCGGATTTTATCCAGGTGGGATTCTGGGCTTCGACCCGCAGTCTCGATTATCGTAACACCCTCTCTGGCCAGAATATCCAGGGTTACATCAACACTCCTTGCATCATGCCCTGGAAAAAGAGAGACGTTCACCCCAAAAGGGCTATCTGTCAAAGAACGAAGGCGGTTAAGTTCATTTATCAGTGACGCCTCGTCGGGATACATGGCTGATGCCAGACAGGCAAAGACTCCAGCGTTTGCACAAGCAGCCACAAACTCAGCGTTGCTAATATGCATCATGGTCCCACATTGAATCGGATATTTTACGCCTAAAATTTCTGTGATTCTTGTTTTAATCATTTTGTTCTCTTTTGAAGGGTTTGTAAGACTGGAAATCAAATCTGTAGTGGTTTTTAATTGTTCATCTACAATAGCAATATTGATACCATTGCTAAATGTTTAAATAAATACATAATATATTCAGATATTTATTGTTTGTATTGGTAGGAGTGTCGGAAAAGAGATTTAACTATTATAAGAAAACTGATAAATAAGTCAGTAAAACTGTGTTATTTATCAGTCCAATGTTAAAACTATACTATATGTCAGTTTATTAAATCGATGTAACCCTTAATCAAGATTAATATGAAAATTGACGAAAATCGGTTTTTCAGGGAAGCAACCATGCGGATATGCGGTAATCTGGAGATAGACAAGGCTTTAAAGGACTGTCTCCTGTATATACGCGATTATATTCCAGCTGATTTTATGGGATTTGTGATCTATCTTCCTGATGAAAAAGCCTATGAGAGTTTGGCTGTCGCACATCTTTCAGGAAGCGATACCCTCCCGATAAAAATACCGGCAACAGACAAGGAGGAGAAGCTACTTGAGGTTGACTTCAGGAAACCTCGGATAACGATTGCCAATGACAGCAAGGCTGAATTTCGAAATAGGGGATTACCACAGGGATTCAACTGGCCAGAGGGACCTAGTATCATCATCGAGATGGTTCTATCGGGTAAACGCATGGGAGCCCTTATTATCATCAATGAGCAAAAAATAGAATATACTCAAACCCATTCCGATCTATTGGCTTTATTAAATGAACCACTTGGCATTGCCTTGACAAATAGTATTCGCTATCGAAAAGTAAATCAGTTGAAGAATATTCTGGCAGATGATAAACGCTATCTGCAGAATGAACTGTCCAAGCTGACCGAACAGGAAGTTATAGGCGCCAATAACGGTTTGAAGAAAGTGATGAAATCCGTTCATCAGGTAGCACCTATGAACAGCCCTGTGCTATTGTTGGGCGAAACAGGAGTCGGTAAGGAAGTCATCGCAAATGCGATTCACTACTCTTCCTCCAGAAGGGAAGGGCCCCTGATCAAGGTAAATTGCGGCGCATTATCGAGTAATTTAGTGGATAGTGAATTGTTTGGGCACGAAAAAGGCGCTTTTACCGGTGCCGTTGCTCAAAAGCGTGGGCGGTTCGAACGGGCGAATGGAGGGACAATTTTTCTGGACGAAATCGGAGAGTTGCCTTTGGATGCGCAGGTCCGATTACTCAGAGTTTTGCAGGACAAACAGATTGAGCGGGTTGGAGGTGAAGAATCCGTTTCGATTGACTGCCGTATCATCGCAGCAACCCATCGTAACCTGATGCAGATGGTAAAACAGGGAACATTCAGGGAGGATCTTTACTTCCGGTTGAAGATTTTTCCCATCACCATTCCACCTTTGAGGGAAAGAAAAATGGATATTCCATTACTGGTGCAGCATTTTATCAAAAAGAAATCACGGGAATTGGCACTTCCCGGTTTTTCTACACTGGCTCCTGAAGCTTTGGAACAACTCATTAGACATGATTGGCCGGGAAATGTCCGGGAATTGGAAAATGCGATAGAAAGAACCCTCATCATCAGCAAAAACCAGCCATTCGTTTTTGATGACCTCACTGTTATGGACGGAAATCGTGAACAGGATCTAGTGAGTGAACGAGGCAGATCGTTTTTGACTCTTGAAAGCATCGATCGTGAACACATCAAGCAGGTGATGCAGCATACAAACGGAAAAATAGAAGGCCGATCCGGCGCAGCTGAGATTCTCGGAATGAACTCCGGAACTTTGAGACAAAAAATGAGAAAATTGAGAATTCCCTTTGGTAGGAAGGCGAAGGAGATCTATCAATAATTACGCTCCTGCTACTCAAACATCTGAGCTGGGAAGCGTATTCAGTAGTATTGGGATTAAGCAGCTAAAGGGAAGCCGATGACGACTTATTACCTGATCATCCAAAGAATAAATTGGCAGTGATTTTAAAGACAATCGTTGATATTTCCACAATAGTTGATAAAGTTATCTTTAAAATCTGTGAACTAAACATTGCGTAAATTTAAAGGGATTCAGAATGAGTGATATTCAAACAAACTACTTAATCAACACTGCTCCTGAGCTCAAGCAGCCGTTCATACACGTCCTAAAAAAAATCAAACATTTTTCCGGGCTGGGTGAAGAGCATCTCAACCAGATATTCCAGTACTCCAAGTTTATCGTATTGTCAGATGGCGAACGTCCGGTGCAAGAGGGTACCTTTGGTCAACATGTTTATATTCTGATTCAGGGAAGACTGGAGGTATTCCTGACAAACGCATCTGGTGTTGAGGAATATGTGGATGTCATCTATACACCCTTTAGAATGTTTGGAGAACAGTGTATACTGGGAGAACCCAATAATGTTTCGGTTGAGGCAAGAGGCGAAGTATTGCTGCTGGGGATTGATATTTCGCCTTTGCCGGATCTGCTGGATGGACTGGAAAACCCGGAAAATCGCCTTGAAGACAAGGTTTATAAGCAGAACACGGATATGTACATAATTTTTGCTGATGTATTGAACAACAGACTGAATAGACTGATCAAGGATCAGTACAAACTGCTGCAGAAAATCGTTATCCTTCATCAGTCTCAGGAATATCAGATAAGCTGGAAGCAAAATGTTCTTTTAAATACGTTGTTCAATGAGTTCTCACAAAACCAGCTCTCCTCAAACCTGAACGTACAAGAGATTCTGAAATCGACCCTGGAATTTTACATATCGGAGAACGACAGATTAATGGTGCTGCTGTCCAATCACCCGGTTAATACTCAGCATGTCTATCTTGAACTCGTAAAATTGGATACAATGGGGCAGCTTGACAGTATGAGCAGTCTGTTGATGGAAATTATTCAAAAACTATCAATAAAAGCGCTTGAACTTGAAGAATATACAGGCTCGTTGGAACTGCAACCCCATGACTTACCGGCAATAATTCCGCTGTCCGAATATCTGGAAGGTCTCTATGCGGCCATAACCGGGGCTGACATTCTGTCAAAAAACCTTTCAAAAGAGGAATTCCTTGAGGGATTATTGACCGAATCTCATCCCGATCCCTTCTCCCTGGAGAGGTTTTTAAGAAAAGGGGAGTGGGTGAAAAGTGAATTCAGCATGGCTCACCTGATGTTCCTGATCTGTCAAAGATGTATTGAAAAAGAATTTGAATTAAACCAGATAATCAGCGGTTGTGTGAGATATCTAATCAATATTAGTGCACCCCGTCAGAACACTCAGTTGTCGCAGCCGAATAAACAGGATAAGAGTGACTCGGTAGTCAGTGAAATCATTGCATTACACCGGACATGTGTGGGAGAGGACGAAAAGTCAGTAAAGGAACGTCCCCCTTCAAGTTCCAAACAGGGGAATGTGGAGGATCTGCTGGCAGATTTTGGTCTGTAACTTCTTAAGGTGACCCCGAAATCAGAACAACCGGGATGCTTCAATGCCGGCTTGTTTTACTATTTCTTGATATTCTTTCTGGTAGGGTTTGACAATATCTCTGAGTCCTGTGATGCCAATGGAATACCGCACTTTTTTATTGTGATCAAAAACGGGAGCAGCGATGCAGACGATCCCGGTTCTGTACTCTTCATCATCAACAGCCACCAGCTCTTTTTTAACTTGCTGCAGGTTTTTCTTCAGTTGGCTGACAGACCGGATTGATCTCTCCGTATATTTAATAAATTCATATTGTTCCAGGATGCGATCAAGATTTTCCTCATCCTGAAATGCCAGCAAAGATTTTCCCAAGGCGGTCACCACGGACGGTTCTCTTGAGCCCACGGTAATATTTAGAGCCAAATGGTCTTTGGGCTGTTCGACAGCAAGAAACACAACCTGATCTCCATCCAGTGCAGCCAGATGGGTATTCTGATGAGTTGCTTCAAGGATACGGCGCATGAGCGGTTTGATCAGATCATCAATATGGGACTGGCTGGTTAAGGCTCCCGAGAGTTCCAGAACCTTGTAACCGAGTGAGTATTGTTTGGTGACGGAATGCTGTATGACGTAACCGCATTTCAACAGTGTTGATACCAGTCTGAAAACAGAAGAGCGATCAATCGAAAAATGCACGGAAATCTCATTTAATGATAAGGGTTTCCCGGCTTTAGCCAAAATATCAAGAATCACTAATCCCCTTTCCAGGGATTGGATAGTCGCGCCCATTTATACCGCCATAAGAGTAATAGCCAATTTTAAGATGATGAAACAGGTTGAAGTATAATGAGCAGGCGTTGTGATGTCAACGGGGACACCTGCAAAGACCGGTACAATCCGACTTTTAAGTAAAAAAATTCGCTTATCAAAACCGGTAATTTGTATATGAATCATCCGAGAAATAATCGTTAATAAAATAGAGTCTTTCACACCTTTATTTGATAATACAAAGATATATAGGAAATAATATTCATCACATTCCGCAGATAATCCATGAAAAACAAAACCGGTTCTTGATGCTAAAGCATAAATCACAATTATTTGTGCATATTTTTTATCCGTTTATTTTTTAAATTGAAAAGTATTATTTGTAACGCCAATCACATAGTTGGATTGAGATATGACTTAACCACTGATTTGCTTTCACTCCTGCCCTCTAATCGCAGGAATTCAATACAGGTTTTAACTGAAAACAGCGGTAAAAAATGGAACTTAAGTTTACGGATCAAGTCGTTCTGATTACGGGAGGTTCTTCAGGCATTGGATTAGCGGTTGCACAATTGATGCTGGAAGGAGGCGCCAAAGTACTGATTGTTGGGAAAAATGCTGAAAAAGGAAAAGCGGCGTTAGATACTCTAGGTCGAGATAAAGAGTACCTGGAGTTTTTTCAGGCGGATCTGTCAAAGGTTGAAGACTGCCGATCATCAGTTAACAAGGTGGTAGAGCTATTTGGAAAACTGGACGTGGTTATAAATTCCGCCGGTATTTACAAAACCAATCCCATCGAAAATGTTGAAGAGGCGGAGTTTGATCGCATCATTGATACTAATCTTAAAGGGACATTTTTTGTCTGCAAATACGCGATTCCGGTACTGCGTAAAAGTAAGGGAACAATTGTCAATGTTTCTTCCGATTCCGGGCTCAAGGGAAATCCCCTGGAAACCGTTTACTGTGCATCTAAAGGAGCGGTTACCATTTTTACCAAAGCCTTGGCAGTGGATCTTGCCAGTGAAAATATTCGTGTTAACTGCGTCTGTCCGGGAGATATAAAGACCCCAATGCTGGACAGGGAAATGGCACAAAGTGACAACCCGGAAAAATACCTGCAAGAGATATCAAAGCTATATCCGGTGGGTCGAATTGGATACCCGGAAGAAGTCGCTTCTGTCATTTGTTTTTTAGCATCCAACGCCTCACCCTTTACAACCGGGGCAGCCTGGTCCGTTGATGGCGGAATTACTTGAACCATTACAGACTATAAAAACGCTAGCTGAGCTTGTTGGCAAGATAATGTTCTGCGGCTTTGTAAGAGCTTCTGACCAGCGGACCGCTGGCAACATATTCAAACCCCAGTTCCCGCCCTTTTTCCCCCAATTGCTTAAAAACATCAGGATGGTAGTATTTCTCTACTGGTAGTTTGTGACGACTGGGTTGCAGATACTGGCCCAGGGTGAGAAAATCGGTATTAACATCCCTAAGATCTTGCATTGTTTGAAGGATCTCATCTTCACGTTCACCAAATCCTAACATAAGTGACGATTTGGTATACAATTCAGGGTAAGTAGATTTGATATAATGTAAAACCTGCAATGATTGGTCATAACCGGCCCTTGGATCTCGAACCTTTTGCGTCATGGTGCGGGTACATTCAATATTATGTGAGATGACTTCAGCTCCGGAATGGGATACGATATCCAATAATTCCGGAATTCCTCTAAAATCCGGTATGAGTGCTTCAATAATCAAATCAGGTAATCTCGTTTTGATCTCTTTTATACAGCGAGTAATATGATTCGCCCCTTGATCAGGCAGATCATCACGATCAACTGTGGTGAGCACTACATAGTTTAGATTCAGATTTGAAAGTGTTTCGGCAAGTTTTTTGGGTTCGGAAGGATCGAGGGCAGGTGGATTTTTAGAAGTTTTTACAGCGCAAAATCGACAGCCCCTGGTGCACGTATCGCCCATTAACATAAATGATGCTGTTCCCGTATTCCAGCATTCACCACGATTTGGGCAGTTAGCTTCCTTGCAGACAGACTTGATCCCAAGCTGATCATGAAAACTCTTAATCTTCCTGAAATTGTCTCCGGAAGGTAATTTCACCCTGAGCCAGTCCGGTTTGGGAATAAAACGATCTGTTTTTATGTCCGTTCTGCGATGTTTTTTATTCTTTTGAGAGACATCTTCAGGTAACGAAGAATTATCTTGTTTGTTCATCTATATACCAAATACCGTTTAGATAAGGGGAAATACTAATTTTTACAGGTTATCATGAATTCTCTTCCAGAGCTTTCCACAATTCGTGTGATTCCATACGGCTGTTATTCAGCGGATTTTAATATGGCTGCAGACGAGTATCTTCTTACTCAGTCATATCCCGTATTGAGACTGTATGGTTGGAAAAGACCGACATTATCGTTTGGCAGATCAAACTGCAGCCCCGTGGAACTGAATTCGGCATTCTGCGACAGGATGAAAATTGATAAAGTCAGGCGAAAATCCGGAGGCAAAACAGTGCTCCATCATCAGGAACTCACCTATTCATTTGCTTGTGATACTGAGTGTTTTCCTTCCTCTATTATGGAGACGTACCGATTTATTAGTCAAGCGTTGGCTGATTGTTTTAAGACGTATGGGCTGCAGCCGGAGATGAAGCCTGCAAAAAAATCAACCCCTGATACCTCCATCTGTTTTAAAGAGGTTTCCGCCTACGAGATAACAATTAATAAGAAAAAAGCAGTGGGGAGTGCACAATATCGAAGGCGAAAACGGTTTTTACAGCATGGATCAATCTTACTTGATATTGACTGGCATCTTTGGAAGTCAATCTGGAATATTCCTTCAGAATCAAATCAGCTGGAAAGCCGGATAACCTCCCTGAAATCAGAACTCGGATATACGCCGGCGGCTGAAGAATTCTCGCTTAAACTTATGAATTCATTCGCTAACATTTTCAACGCCCGTGCAGATATCAAAGACCTGGATTCTCAAGAAAGAGAGGCAATTAACTCCCTTTCTAAAACCTATCAGTGGACGGGATTTTAACTGGAGTTTCAGAGTCCAACGAAAAATCAAGCTGCAGAATCTTGCTTCTCCCCGGTCATCATCAAGCCGATCGATTCTCGAGTGGCATTTTCACGGTTGATGATCCCCATTATTTTACCGTCGAACATAACGGCTATTCGGTCCGAGAGCGCCATCACTTCGTCCAGGTCTTCGGAAATGACCAGGGAGGCTGTTCCGCTTTGTCGTTGTTGAGAAATTCTTTCGTGAATGTATTCTGCTGCGCCGATGTCAACGCCACGGGTTGGTTGTGAGGCAACAAGCACTTTGGGATTGCTGGACAATTCCCGAGCCAGTATCAACTTCTGGATGTTTCCTCCGGAAAGACTTTTTGTCGTTGTCTCGATGTCAGGGGTTTTGACGGCGTACTCCTTTACCAGTTTTTCACAATGTTGTTGAATCTGCTTAAATCTGAGAAATCCCTTGTGGCAGAAATTCCTGGAATTGTGATTCAGCAATATCAGATTCTCTTTGATTCTGAATTCTCCAATGGCTCCATCCCGCATTCGCTCTTCAGGCACGTAAGAAAGCCCTGCTTTTCTAACCTGACCCGGTCTGCAGCCTGTGGTATTCTGTTCATCGATAATTATCTTCCCGGAGGTTGGTGTCCGCAAACCTGCAATGGCTTCTGCCAGTTCCCGTTGACCATTGCCTGAAATTCCCGCAATGCCCATCACTTCTCCGCATCTTACTTCCAGGTTAATTCCCTGAACAGCGTCTCTACCCCTGTCTCCCGGGATATAAAGGTCTTCTATTTTCAGCATTACCCGGCCGGTTTTTACCGGTTGTTTATCCGGAGCCAGCTTAACTTCTCTGCCTACCATCATCAAGGCCAGATTATTCCGGCTGGTTTCAGCGGGTGTCGTTTCGCCTGTTACCCGGCCGTGACGCATAACGGTAATTCGATCGCTAAGGTCCAGTACTTCCTGCAATTTATGGGAGATAAAAATTAATCCACGACCATCATTTGCCAGTTTACGGAAAATAACAAAAACATCATCTACTTCATTGGGCGTGAGAACAGCGGTTGGTTCGTCCAGAACCAAAATTGACGCATCCCGATACAATGCCTTGATGATTTCCACCCGTTGTCGTTCACCTACTGACAGTTGCCAGACATATTCAAAAGGATTGACTTGTAAGCCGAATGTTTCAGAGAGTTCTATAATTCTTTTGGAAACGATTTTCAGATCGGTCAGAAAACCGCGTGTTGATTTTAATCCCAGTGCTACATTTTCAGCCACGGTTAAGGTAGGAACCAGCATAAAATGTTGATGGATCATACCGATACCGTGGATGATCGCATTGGCAGGTGAGGTGATGTTAACCGGTCTTCCCCCCAGAAGGATCTCACCTTCGTCAGGCTGGTACAAACCATACAATATCTTCATCAACGTACTCTTTCCGGCACCGTTTTCGCCCAGAAGCGTGTGAATCTCTCCGGCAACTACATCAAAATGAACATTCTCGTTGGCGATAACACCAGGAAACCGTTTGGTAATCCCTTTCATTTCTAGCATGTGTCCAGCACCCGGTAGTTGAGTCATGTTATTCCTTACCCAATTGGTTACATCTGTTCTTCAATTTCCCTAATCAAAACGATAGGGCGGCCTTGCATGACCGCCTTTGAGATGGTTCCGGTGGGGATGTAACCCCATAAGCGCTTACTTAAGAGCAAATAAAAATAAGTTTCATTGGCAATTAGCAATTAGCTATTATCAATTGATTATTAATTGTTTCTTTATTTAAATCTGCAAATTATGCTGATGATTCTTTTTCAAATGGTCAATAATCAATTGCTAATTTAAAACTACTAATGATCTTTTGCTAAGTAAGCGCGGGAGGTAACCCCGACCTACCATATTCCCTGCACCTAGCGACATAAACCTGGTAAACGCCCAGTCAAACGAATATGGGATAATAGGATATTTCCTATTGTATCACAGGCTGCACAGTGACAACCAAACAATCTTAGTGAGTTTTTGTAATTGAACCGTTTTTGATTTCGGCAATTGCCTGCAGCCCTGCTTGTTTTACGCCATCCGGCAGATTGTAAGCGTCGTTAAACTCAATAACCAAGCCGCCATTTTTTAGATTGATTTCGTACATTTTGCCGCCTTTAATGCCATTGTCCAGATCCGCTATGATTTGGCTGAGAATCACTTCCCATTTATAAACCTGTGAAGCAACCACGATTTCGGGTGCCAATTCAGTCTGGTTCGCCTGAGTTCCGAACCAGGCAGCTCTTTTTGCCCTGGCAGCACCAATAGCTCCAACAACCATTTGGGCGGTTCCGGTTAATACATCTGCTCCGGCAGCCATATGAGCCCGGGCTGCTTCCGCTGCCAATGCTACATCACTGAAAGAACCGATATAGTTAACATTAGCCCTGATACTTGATCGTCTTGCTTTTGCTCCGGCAATGAATCCATCCACATACAGTTTAGCATCGCCTACTTCAATAGGACCAATAACACCAACAGAGCCCCTGCGACTCATAGCAGCAGCCATAACGCCCATGACGTATCCACCTTCATCTGAGGCGGCTTCGTAGGAAGAAACATTCGACAGTCCAAAAGTATCAGCTGACGTTCCCCAGGCAAAGGCAGTATTGGGGAAATCAGGTGCAATCTCTTTCAGTGAACCACCATATTGAGATCCGTGTGCCAAAACCAGATCATATCCCTGCTTGGCGTAGTCACGAATAGCAGCTGCTGCGTCTTCCACGATAAACGTTCCGTCTGTGATGGCCAGTTCTATATTTCTATTCTTTTGAATTGCCTTAATTCCATCAACGATACTTTGAGTGAAAGCCAGATCATTGCTTGCACTGGGGGCCACAATTGCAACACGCAGGGTCTTATCGGCCGCCATCAATGATGAATATAGAAAAACAAAGGATATAAGGGTTAACATGACAAGTTTGAGCTTTCTCATTTTTTTCTCCTTTTTGATGTGAATTAAAATGGTGGCAAAAATGCTCACGGGATTTGAATGCCGGTGAATATTTCAACCCCCTCGAACATATGGTTTTGTCAGTGCGGCTGGCTGTCGAAAACGTTTTGCCACAATGACGAGAGCCAAAATGGTGATAATTGCCGGTGCCATGGCAGCCAGATCCGATGCACTGCGTGGTATGATACCAAATGTCTTGAATTGAAGCACAATGGCCTGAACCAGACCGAACACCAGAGAACCGATCATTACACCTTTTGGGCTCCATGCACCGAAGTAAACAAGTGCAATAGCTATAAAACCCATAGCATTGGTCAGGTTCTGCTGAAAAATGCCCATTTCTATTGCCAAGGCAGCTCCTGCAAGTCCGGCCAGTCCGTTACCGATAATAAGAGTAGAATACCTGACAGCCAATACACTGACTCCAAGGCTGTCTGCTGCCTCCGGGTTTTCGCCGATGGCTCGTACATTTAAGCCATAAGTTGTATGCTTCAGCACATATGACATAATGGGAACAAGACCGAAAGCGAGGTAAACGATGAGACTGTGCTGAAAAAGCATCTCGCCCAAAATCGGTAATTGGGAAAGAAAAGGAATATCCAGAGGCATAAAAGGCAAGATGGGTCTGGGAGTTCCTACCAGTTTTTGAAACAGCAGGTCGCTCATTCCCAGGCCAAAAAGATAGATGCCAATACCGCTAACTCCTTGTTCAGCCCGAAGATTTATCGTGATAAAAGAATAGAAGACTCCGATGAGTAGTCCAAGTCCGATGCCGACAACCAGTCCATAGAAAAGATTATTGGTCGTTAAAACCGCGTAATACGCTCCAAAAGCCCCGATTAGCATTACACCGTCAACGCCCAGGTTTAAAACTCCGCTACGCTGACCTAACGCTTCTCCCAATGATGCCAGTAAAAAGGGAGTGGCCAGACGAATACCGGAAGCGATGGTTGCCACAATAATCATTAACGTAAAGGAATCAATCATGATCCTCCTCCCCTGGCTTCCGACACATTTTCGGTTTCCAAAGCATCCACCCTGCCTGCCTGTAAGGATCGTTTTCTAAAATACTCGGAGCTGACCACAAAAACAACAATTAAACCATTCAGTGCAATAATTAAGGCGGATGGTACCTGTGCAGCTCTCTGCAGTGCGTTTGCTCCTACCAGCATTCCTCCAAACAACATGGCCGATGGGATTGACCACAAAGGGTGCAATCCTGCCAGCAGCGCCACCACGATACCGTTGAATCCGGCACTCCCGGTAAATCCTGTACTGGAACCATCGGTAACCATGCGATGGGATTCACTGCCGAAAACCAGAATAGCTCCCGCAATGCCAGCCATGGCACCACTCAAAGCCAGGGCACCTACAATATTTTTTTGTACTGATATCCCGGCATAACGGGCTGCCTCACGACTATGTCCCACCGATCTTAAACGGAAACCAATCGAAGTCCGCCACAATAAAAAATAAGCCGCAATCGCTACCAACAGGGCGACTACAAATCCCAGGTGCATGCGCAACCCTTCCAATAGAATCGGAAGATCCGTGCTTTCAGGTAAACGGGCTGTCTGGGGAATTCTTGTCCCCCGTTCTAGTTCACCGGGGTCAATTAAAGGTCCCCGTAGTAAAAAGTTCATAAATTGCACAGCGACAATATTCAGCATAATGGTGCTCAATATTTCACTGACATTAAAGTAGGCTTTTAACGCTCCGGATATTCCACCCCAGATTGCTCCTCCTATTGCACCAGCCATCAGCACCAGAGGGATCAAGATAAGGGAAGGCAGTCCGGGTAGAGCCAGGGCCAAGGAAGTGGCGAATAGCGCTCCCATTACCATCTGCCCTTCTCCTCCGATATTAACGACGTTAGCGCGAAAAGCAATACAGATTCCGACTCCTACCAGCAGCAATGGAATGGATTTGACTGAAGTATTGGAAATCCCGTCCAAACTGCCAAAGGCAGCCTTGAACATGGTTGCATAACCGCTGAAAGGATTAGCTCCCAGTGAAGCCAGCATAATAGCTCCAATGGTCAAAGCGATTAAAACTGCGCATAAAGGAATGGCAAAAGCAATGAATGATCTTTTCTTGAAATATTTCACTCAATACCTGTTTAATAGTTATTGATGAAAAACGGATGAGAGTCGTTCCTCATTGGAAAGGACAGCTAAACCAGGTTATTTATGGAGAACTCTAAAGCAACTGGTTGGTTATGGTAAACAAGTGTTTTCAAAAAAAATCGTATATATCATTTTTTTTCAATTTTTATCCTGATTGGATAGAGAAAGGCAAGCAGGTTTTTTGAGGATACGGACGAAGGAGGGAATTTCCCCAATGATGATCCATGGTTCAAATAAAAACACCAATATCAGATCGATTCAATGCCGCTTGTGGGAGTTATTTTTTTTCCTGCTACGCACCAGCCAGGTAATACGCTGTAACGTGCGTAATGGTTGATGGGGTTTTACGATATGATGAATATTTAAAATCTTTTCCTCCTCATCCCATCTGAATCTACTCCAGAGGATGGCCACAATAGTTGCGGAACCTGCTGCCAGCAAAAAACAGGTTCGGTATCCCGGCATTTGAAACAACCTTATCAACCATCCGGAGAGAATGGGGGGAATTCCGTTGGATATTGAAGTTCCGGTAATCCAAAGAGAGGTGTATCCCACCCGATCCTGGTTCGGTGCCATACCCATCATCATCTGTGAAGCCACAATTATGAAACCCGCATTGATAATCGCCCCAAAGACAATCAGCGGTAGTGTATAAAAAAGAGTACTCTTAATATCGGGAGATATCAAACACCAGCAAATACTGATCAGCATCTGCAAGGCCATCAGAAAAGACAGGATTACCTTGCTCCTGAATGATTCGAGAATTTTTGAACTGAATTGAACGGCCAAAGCAACTCCTATGGCGCCAACCGTCACCAGATTCATGATTTTGGAATCCGAATACCCAAGCACATCCCTTAAATAAAGGATAGATGAGACATTTATCCAGGCAATTGCCGATATGCTCAGGATAATCAACATGATAAACTGCAGATATTTTTTATCCCTCAAAGCATGCCGCAGTACCAGAAACTTCTCGGAAGGGTCGGTATTCAAGGAATGGCTGATACCACCGGGTATATACCTTGCGAACCAGACGCTTAGTAATCCGGCTGTGATACCAATTCCGTAAATCCAGTAAAACCGTTCCAGTCCATTGTTAATTGTCAGAATGACGGCAAGTCCAAAGGTTACAAGAACAGTCAGTACCTGAGCCAGGATGGTCTCCACGGAAAAAAAAGCTCCCATCCTGTTCTTTGGTACAAGTTCATGAAGCCAAGGGAACCAAGCCCCTACACCAAATGCTCTGACCAAGGAAAAACATAGTATCGAAAACAGAAGAATGTACCAGGAAATCTCAATATCCCAGAGATAAATCGCCAAAGGGATGGTCAAAATGAATGATGCAACTATGTTTCGCATCAGCCAGGTAACGATCAACAGCTTTCTTGGGCCATAAGTTTCAACAGCAGGAATGCTGAAAATGACTAGCAGCATGGATAAAGGTAAAAAGGAAAGCAGGGTGCCAACCCATGAAGAGGGCATTCCCAATGCGCGACTGAATAATACCAGCACAGTTCCCACAATACACTGCCAGGAAACAAGATTAAAGCCGGTGAAAACAAGAAATTTTCGCGAGTCCGGTGGCAGACTTTGGAGATCGTTGAGTACAGACATATTGTCAATTTAATTAAAATAACACATCATTCAGAATGGAAGCCTACCCATTCTGAAGTTACGTTCTTTCTGCGATTAAGGAGAATGCCCGCAGTAAAGCGGAAGAGATCAATCAAAATGGTTACAGTAAATGTTTATCATAGATGATAAGAACTTAGACAAAAGGAGTCAAAGCATTCGTCTCTCTTTTTTTTGAGATCTCATCCATTTGTTAATTGAATTTAAAAAAAAGCATAATGTGTTTTGCTTTTTATATGTAAGTTAATAACACTAACCATGTTTGTTCTAATCCTTAAATGGCGATATTAGTGATAATATATCCTTATATTCAACAATTTAAAATAATTAATAAATGTAACCTTTTTCAATATATCATAGAAAGCAACAGAAATAACTTGACAATATTAACCGGGTAATATTAGTTCACAGCAGATATTTTATCAACCAAAATGGTAACAATTAAAAACCGGTCGGAAGGTTTGATACTCTATCTGCATCTCATTGTTTGATATTTGAAGATTCAGTAACCTGACACTGATTAAAAACCATATTTTAAATCAATAAAACGACCTTGTGAGACATGTTATGACTGAGAAAAACCCATTTGTTGTTGAAAAAAAAGACCATATTGCCTGGTTGATCCTCAATAACCCTGAAAGACGCAACGCCATGGGGCTTGCTTTTTTCAATGACATTGTAGATCACTTCAAAGATTTTGATAATGATCCGGAAATCCGGGTAGTTGTTATTAAGGGAGAAGGCTCATGCTTTTCTTCCGGGATTGATCTGGCAGGTTTGGCTTCTCTTGTTACAGGTGGTGGAGCTGATTCAAGAGAAAATCTGCGAAAAACAATTTTAAAAGGTCAAGAGGCGGCCAGTTGTATTGAAAAGTGCACAAAGCCCGTCATAGCTGCAGTTCACAGCCATTGCATCGGCGGTGGTGTTGATCTGTTGAGCGCCTGTGATATTCGAATCGCTTCAAAAGATGCCGTTTTCAGTGTCCGGGAAGTCAGGTTGGCTGTGATTGCAGATGTGGGAACACTTCAGCGCCTACCACATATCATAGGACATGGCTGGTTTAGAGAACTGGCACTGACAGGGCGGGATTTTTCGGCTGAGGAAGCCCTGAAAATGGGATTTATAACCCGGATTTGCGAAGACAAGGAAGCTCTTTTTCAGGAAGCAGAAAAACTGGCCTTGGAAATTGCAGGCCTGGCCCCGTTGGCAGTGCAAGGAGCAAAGGATGTTTTGATTTATTCCAGGGATAATGGTATTTATCCGGGGCTACAGTATGTTGCACAGAAAAATGCCGCTGCCATGATTTCAGAGGATGCCCTGGAAGCGATTGCTGCCTTTATGGAGAAAAGAAAACCGGTATTCAAAGGGAAATGATCCACTGTTGATGTGAAAAAGCAGATTTGGCTGTCGGATTGACAGTTTTAGCTCCATAGAATTTTTTATTTAAACAGGGGTGTTGAACAACTTTTTAAAAATATATTTTGAAGGATTTAGGAACCCGTACGGTATTATTTTAAAACCATAAGATCACTTCTCTTTAAAATAATCAGGCGGATGAATGAAGAATAATCTTTCTCCTTTGGCCAATTCTAACACGCCCCTGTCCCCGCTAAAAAACAGTCAGTTTAAGTGGTTGCTAACGAGTAACTTCGCATTCTTTTTCGCCATGCAGGCGCAAAATGTGATGCGGGCCTGGCTTGCTTTTAAATTGACGGACAGCGAACTTGCCCTTGGTGTCGTAATGTTTGCCATTGCGGTCCCCATGTTCTTTCTCAGCCCGTTTGGCGGCATGATGGCTGACAGAAAAGATCGACGCAACCTGATTATAATTGGGCAGGCGGCCGTGTTTTTAATCGACCTGCTCATTTTAATTCTCCTACAATTGGATCTCCTGGAGTTCTGGCATCTTCTATGTTCAGCTGCCATTATTGGCAGCGCTTTTCCCTTTATCATGCCAGCCCGAAATGCAATCGTTGTTAACGTTGTTGGTAAATCAAACCTGGAACGTGCCATGGCGATCAACATGGGTATGGTCAATCTTACCAGGGTGCTGGGCCCAGCTGCAGCCGGGTTGCTGATCGATTTTGCTGGGGCTAAGCACGCATATGCCCTGGGTGTGTCTCTTTTTGGAATTGGCCTGCTGTTCATGACAAAGGTTGACAGCTCCAAACCGTCGCAGGATATGAAACGACTTTCACCAAAAGATAGTATTGTTGAAGGGTTTACATATATCAAAGAGCACCGACTGATCCTTATCCTCCTGATGTTCGGTCTTGTTCCCATGTTTCTGGCGATGCCGTTTCAGAACCTTCTGGTGGTATTTGCCGAGAAAGTCTGGGATGTTGGCCCGCGAGGCTTTGGCTTTTTAGGCGCTGCATTTGGAATTGGAGGATTTGTGGGAGCCCTGTGGGTTGCCATGATCAAAGATACTTATGGCCATTTGAAACGAATGATGATCAGTGTTTTAGCCTTTGGTGCAGCACTTTTTCTGTTTTCCATCAGCCCTTATTTTCTACTGGGATTGCTGCTGGCATTCCTTGCCAATGTTTTTATGAGTATTTTTAATACATTGAACAATACCTCCATCCAGCTTTTGATTCCGGATCGGGTACGGGGACGCATCACCAGTTTTCTGATGATGTCCTTTTCTCTTCCCTTGTTGGGAACCCTACCGGTTGCAGCTGTGGCGGAAGCATTTGGAGCTCCTTTTGCTGTGGCTTTGGCATCAGCGCTGGTAGTCCTGGCTTCCCTGCTATTCCTGGGATTGAGTTCCAGTCTGCGGAACATGGATAAAAATGTAAAAGAGGGCAGGGATCTCACCTAAAAGGTATAAAACACGTATGAAAAAACCGGTTTTATTGCTGATTATACTTCTTTTCACTTTTCCTGTTTGGGGAAACTGGAAGGTGGAGAAAACCAGGATTGATTATTTGTTGCAAGAGATTGGCAAGCTCGAAGGGGTATTTGTACGCAATGGAACAGAGCATTCACCAGCCGAAGCCGTCACTCACCTGAAGATGAAGATGGAGAGAGCGATGGATAGCTGGTTTGCCCCGAACAAGGAAGAGTGGACAGCAGAGATGTTCATCAACAGACTGGCTTCGGAATCATCACTCTCTGGAAAACCCTATCAGATTAAATACAGGGACGGCCGCACTGTCAATTCCCGTGACTGGTTGTATAAAAAGTTGGAAATTATCAAAAGTCAGTAATTCCTAATCGAAAACAGGAGATTTGCTTATGTCCATTCTGTCCTTTGTTATCAGGAGAAAAGGGGGTGATGTGTTAATACTCTCATTACACAGGGGATTTCGTATTTTCTTTTTAGGACTTGCAGCTTATTTGGGTTTTGCCCTGGTTTTCGATTCAGGCTCGACGGGTTCCAATACGGGCCCTATCGTTTTTATCATTCTGTCTGTTTTATCGGGTTGCTATTATGAAGCTTGGATCTTTGATAAGAGCAAACAAATTGTGCAGAAGCATCACGGTCTTCTGCTCTTATTCAGCCGCAAAACCATTCCCCTGGATGCCCTGGATTCAATTGGGATTGAGAGATTTGTCAGAGGACGCATAGGAAATACTCCCATAAGCGAGGATGGTTTTAAAAAGAATAGCTTTGCTAAAAAAGAGACCTGTAAATTATATATTAATTTGAAGAACGGGGAGCGCCTGGATATCGAGATACTGAATAACCGGTATTCTGAAGGATTGAAAAAAAAGGCAGAAACCCTTGCTGCTTTCTGCGAAAAACCGCTTGCACTGGACAATTGATGAGGAGTTTAACCGGGCCTGTTGAGAAATCGAAGGAGGAGGAACGATTTCTCAACAAGACCAGGCTCCCAGGAACAGGAATGCAAAGGTTACAAAGTCATAGAAATCAACCGGGAAACAGAATCCCATGAAAAAGTAATGGCAGATTTGGCCAGAACAGATCAGTTGAAAAAAATCGGGTATGAGCCGGATCATGCAACTTGTAAACTGATCAACAGTTTTGAAAAGGAGTTGACAGACACCAAGCTTGTGCCGACAGAAGGAGTCGTAGAATAACTCAGAAGCATTAAAACCCTTGATGAAATAGAAAATATAAGAAATGCTGCCGCTATTGCTGATGCTTCTTTTCAGGAGATTCTGGGTTTTTTAAAACCGGGAATCTCAGAAATCGAACTGGCCTGGAAACTGGAGAACCTCTTGCATAACAACGGTTCGCAGGGAGCCGCGTTCCCGATTATTCTTTTATCTGGCCAAAAAACCTCAATGCCTCACGGTATTCCTTCAGACAAAAAAGTTGAAACCGGTGATTTTATTACCATGGATTTTGGAGCCCTTTATAATGGCTATCGATCAGATATGACAAGAACCGTATTAATCGGGAAAGCGGATGAAAAGCAGAAAAAAGTATATCAGATCATCCAGGAGGTACAGTCAATCGGTCTGGAAAACGTCAGAGCCGGTATTCCTGGTCGGGATGTTAATCAAGCCGTTAATATGGCCATTGATAAATATCACTACCTCAAATTTGCCGGAAAAGGATTGGGTCATGGTTTGGGTCTGGATATTCATGAAATACCGTATCTCAATGCAAGATGCACTGAAATCCTGCAGGAAAACATGGCCGTAACCATTGAGCCTGGTATCTACATCCCGTATTGGGGAGGTGTTAGAATTGAAGATACGGTAGTGGTTACCAATAACGGATGCGAGGTGTTAACAAAATCCACCAAAGAGCTGATTTTATTATGAAAATTGTACTTGCTGTGACAAAGTTATAAGGGGTGACTATCACGATTTTCATGATTTAATATAGCCAGACTCAATAAATCAAACCTTAATTTTACTGACAATTGGAACCAGCTTTGGTTTAAATCAATTTCAAAACTATCCCTTAAGGCTATTGATGGTAAGTGACAGTCCGAACCCTGTTCAGTGATGATGTTCATAACCGGTATAGACCTCTGAATCAAACAACAGAATCCGGCAGTCTTCAAAAAAATGGGATAGTATAAAAATGAGAAGCAAATCTGTTGTGACCCCGAAAACATTCAGCTTGCGAAGTACAAACAAACGTGCCGTTCTTCTCGGTGTGGGATCGATTTTACTGTGGTGCTGGAGTGGTGTGTGTTTTCGAAAAGGTTCCGATCTGATGGGATCACCCATGGTGTATCTCACGTTCATGACTGGCGGGGGTGCATTGACGGCCGTTGTATTGCAGTATCTTCGCCGGTTGCCGCTATCGGATATCTATCGTCTTCCTTCTCGAGTGATAATAACAGGTTTTTTCGGAGTGGCGCTTTACACAGTGATGCTCGCCGCTGCTTTTGGTATTGCTCCGGTATCCGATATTGGACAAATCAACCTGCTTAATTATCTCTGGCCGGTGTGGGTGGTGATTCTGGGAACTCTGTTTCTCGGAAACAAACCCAGGATCAAATCGGCAATTGCAGGAATGGTCTTGGGCCTGTTTGGTGTAGTGATTTCCCGGGGATTTGATCATCTCATCCATCCTCCCTCAAATCTATTTCCGCATGTTTTGGCTCTGACAGGTGGTTTTTTGTGGGCACTTTATGTAGTTCTGCTACGCAAGTGGGAGATTCCGGAGGAAAAAGGCGGAACTGCATTTCATTTTTCTGTCTGTGCCATCATCGCAGCACTGATTGCCGCATACCTGCAGGAATGGCAAAGCATGCCTCCCTGGTCTGAAGCCACAATCTTTTGGATTGTAGCAGGTGCCGTGGGACCGGTGGGTATTGCCTATTCCTGGTATGAAATCAGTGTTAAAAACGGGCCTGTTCTACTGATCGCTTCACTTTCCTATTTTATCCCCATTGGGTCATCCATCCTAATTGGTCTGTTCTATCAGGAAACCATGAACAAAGGGCTTGTCATCGGTGCCGTTTCAATAACCTTGGGCGCGTGGCTGGTACGCCGTGCCGGCCAGGATTGAAGGTGATATGGAAAGAATAGGGCTGGTGTTTTCCCATGCCCACTCTTCCTGGTAATTGTTTTTAATGAGCTTTCGGTTTACTGGCTCAACATGTCTATTAATGGAACAATGCGGTCTTGATAATACTCCTGCGCATTATGCTCCTTTAAAAGACGGTTCAAGTGGTTTCGATATTCCTGCGATTTTCCGGAACCATCATCGCGGTAAATTCGTTCCAGAACAGTAATACGATACACCTTCTGGTAAGGGTATAATTCCGAAATGTCTATTTCTTCCAGGCGGATGACGGCTTTGTCAAATTGCTTCTTAAAATAGGCGGCCAAACCGGCATAAAGACGGTATTCCTCCACGGCAGGATTCATGACATATGCTTTTTCCGCAAATTCACTGAAGCCTTCCAGATATTTCTGCCGGAAACTGTGAACAGCGGCCAGAAACTGTGCATTGGCATCCTTGGGATAGCGTCTTGCCAGATCCTGATAGAGTGCAACTTTCTCACCTCTGCTTATCAATTTGTTATGGATTTTTGCTTCCTCCTCCACTGCCGATCCTAGCGGCAATGCTTCCTTATACAATTCCGGGATTTTGCTAAAATCGTTGTGGATATGATACACCTTCTGCTGAGCAGCATAGTAATGCCCCAAAGCAAGATAAACACCGTCGTTTTGGGGGTGAAAGACCATCATCTGCTGAGCTGAGTGATTACAGATCGGACTGCTGGAACCAAACCACCTGTAATCTCTGCCCTTTTCGTCCAGATGACCGCGCAGAAACCCTATGGTATCATCCACAGAATAGATCTCTTTTTGAGGAAAAGCCGCGGCGATCCGCTCCCGGCTTCGGTTGGATTCTGACAGATTCACTCGCGAGGTTTGATATACCTTCAAGGTTTCGTCATAGATATGGTTGAAGTTCCAGAGAATGGAACCCTTTAATTCCCGTGCAGACCAGCCATGGGATGTTAATTCTGCCACAATGCCTCTTCCTTCGTCCCGATCGCTCCATACTGTTCCATATGCGCCAATTACCGGGTGTTTATCAAATAAAGGATAAAGGCAGTCAATGGTGTCGCATTCCTCCAATGCCAACCGAGCCAGGTAAACAATGGAAAATCCGTCAGGATTAGGCTGGTTAACCGACAAGGTTTCTTCAGAATATGCCAATCCCTTATCATTATAACCGGTTTCCACTCCAAGAAACAAGGGCCAATCAAGCTGGGTGACCGTGTTGTATCCCTTGGGGCGATATTTTACCAACACTGTCATCTTGCCTATCTCTTCTCCCCCGAAAGAGGTTGCATCCTGGTTGCGGCCGTGCAGCACCGTTCCGTCTTTCCCCTTCATTAATATGCTGGTGCAGCCCATGGATTCACCAACATCATAAAACATCGAGATGGTTTGAATGGTATCAATTGATATTCCTGATCCATCCGCTACACCTTGCATCTCCTCCAGAAACCTCTTGGGTAGGCGTTTGATCATTACCCCGGCTTTCCGTCTGGCTACGGCAGTCAATACCTTGTAGGGGATTCCCATTTTGACGGCCTGCCACATTAGTATTTTTTCATAGGACTCCAGGGCCGATAGAATCTCCGATTTCAGCAGAACTCCATATTGCAGACCCATTTCGTAATGGGTACCGGATACTTCCAGCATTGGTACCATTCCAGGATAGCGATAGACAACTCCATCTCTAAAGGTCGATCTGTTTCCATCCGTTTTCGTCTGATGGTGAGTGGCTGTAACAGTGCCCGAAAAATCGGACAGGTATAAAAAATAGCCAATACCGATCAGAACCAGCGCCAAAAGACCAATGACACTATAAACAGCAATTCTTCGTTTCATGGGTAATCCTTATGATTTATAGACTCTTGTTTGTGATTTACTCCTTGATATTGTGTTTTTCATAATTTCATACTACTGACAGCCTTTTTTGGAGGTGAGTATTTAATTCATTGATATAACTGTCATTGCCTACTTCTGGGCAAATGGGAATGTCACCTTTGGTTAGTGACATTGGTTGCTGACCATAAAATGACAAAGTTTCTTTAATTCTTCATGTCGGCACCTTCCAACTCGTCCAGTCTTTCCCGAGTGATGGCTTTTAGTCTTTCATTAAGTGAAATCCCATTTTTTTGCAGGTAAGTTTTACGAGCAAACCAGTAGGCGATGGATACCAGCCAGATTCCCAGAAAAACAAGAAATGTCTGATAATCAGCCAGGATTCCGAAAGCAAAGATGCCAATGAAAAAAACAATGCAGCCTATCCAGGTAAACCATCGCCAGAAAGGACTGAACTTAAACAGGGCTTTTACATAGATCTCCGGTGCTTTCCCGGGCATGCGCAATACTGCTGTGCATCCCAGGATCTGAATCACCATCAGGGCGAAAATAACCATTAATGCATATTTTTCAATGTTGGCTGCAAACAGAACACCGATAACCGACAGAACCGTCATCAAAAGAATGGTCATCTCCGGTGTATGGAACCTGGGATTGATACGTTGGAAAAAGGCCGGTATTACCAGGTCATTGCTCCAGACCAGTGTTTCCCTTGCCCCCATCAAGGTCATAGAGTTAATGGTGGTTGCCATGGCCAGCAATGCTCCCAGGGCTATGAAACCGACACCCCACTCGGGCAGAAAACTTCCGGCTGCTTTTAAAACCGCAGTGGATCCTATTTCTGTGGATTCACGCCACAAAAGAGTTCCGGAAAAAGTATAGGTCTGGATTACATATAGAAAACCAATAATCACCATGGAAATAATAATAGTCAAGGGAACATTACGTTTTGGGTTCCGCACCTCCCCGGACACTTCAACAATTGCGATAACACCGGCCCAGGAGAAGGAGGCGATAGCAACGACCGTAAAAAAACTGCCCATTCCCTTTGGAAACATCGGCGTTTGAAATCCGGGTTGAATGTTGAACAATCCGCCAATTCCAAAAATAAGCATGGCCAATATGAAGACTGCCAGCATCAACACCTGAACCTTTTCAAAAGCCTTCACCCCCAACCAGTTGATCAGACCAAAAAGCATAATTACCCCAACAGCACAACCCATCAAAGGAAGCCGGGGAAAATAGGAAACCAGGTATTCTGCAAATCCCCAGGCTACCAGACAATTGGTACAAACCATGGCAACGCCGACTGAAAGCGAGGTAGAAAATCCTGCCACAGGGGATATCCAGCGAGTCACTGCAATGTAGTTGGCTCCAGTCACCGGCATGGCCCCACCCAGCTGCATCAGATACATCGCAGCAAAAACGGCGGGAATACCGGAAAGGAGATAGGCCAGCCACAGGCTGGGACCTGTCATACCCAAAAGGGTGGGGATCAACACAAAAATGGAGCCCCCCACCACAAACCCGACCGTAAGCGCTATGGCTCCCGTCAGGGAAAGAGAACGTTGAAGTTTACCTGCCATAATAAGTCTCCGGTTGATTATTTCATTTTCAAAAAAGCCTTAATCCTCTGCTCTGCTCCGCCGGACTGGCCGGTCAGAATCATGGCTCGCCCCTCCTTATATAAGGCACTGTCAATAGTACCTTCCTGAGCTTCGTTGATAAGCTTCTTGGCTAATTGTAATGCCAAAGGATCCTTTGAAACGATTTTCTCTGCAACTTCCTTTAGCACTTCGTTAAGTTCATTGGACATGCAAACCCGGTTCACCAGTCCGATGCGCAGGGCTTCTTCCGCCCCGATTTCACCTCCCATGATCATGAGCTCCTTGGCCCGCCCACTGCCAATAATCTGCGGGAGTAATCGGGTTGAAGCGTTGGAGAAAAATATACCCATGTCAAGTTCGGGAAGCATGATTCGGGTATCATCGGCAGCGATACGTAAATCACAGGCCAGGGTATGCTCGAAACCGCCCCCAACTATCCAGCCGTGGTATCCCACGATAATGACTCCGGGATGTTCCAACATTACACTGGTTAATTCCTGCCAGGCCCAGAGATATTCGGCCGCTTCCGATCGTTTCTCAGGATTGCTCATCAATTCATAACCGTATTTTAGATCGGCTCCGAATGTAAAATTTCTGCCTTCCGCACCGTAAATAACACAACCATCCTTATTCTCCCGGCTCAGCTTAAAAGCATTAATCAGATCATTTAAAACATCCCGGCTGAAAGGATTAGCCATTTGCGGATTGTTCAACATAATCCTGCCGATTGCACCTTCCTTTTCGTACCGAATCGCCTCACTCATAATTTTCCTCCATTTATCAGTTTTATAATTTCATTCTGGACTTCTACCCGGTGTACCTTCCCTATCCGGGTAATGGGCAATTCCTTCCAAATGATAACCCGCCTGGGAACCTTGAATGTTGCCAGCTCTCTTTTGCACAGATCTATCATTTTCTCTTCCTCCACCACCGCATCCGGAGCAGGGCAAACAATCACCCAGGGTACCTCTCCCATGACTTTATCCGGAATCCCAATAGCAGCTGCTATTCCCACGGTCGGGTCTTTAGTAACCACCTCTTCAATCTCTGTGGGCATGACCGTGTAGCTCCCCACTCGAATGATATGTTTTTTTCTTCCCTTGATATAAAGACCGCCATCTACCGTCAGATATCCTAAATCACCGGTTTTGCAGTACCCGTCTTTGGTAAAGCCGACTTCATCCTCCTCCGGCATCTTGAAGTAGCTGTTGATTGTGAAATCACCTCGGATTAGCACTTCACCAACTATTTCCGCAGCCAGTTCTTCTTCACCATCACCAACGATTTTGATTTCCACTCCCGGTAGCAGTTTTCCTACATAACCATCGGCAATCCGGGCAAAATCCTCCCCGGGTTCGGTAAAAGTAACCTCCGATCCGGATTCTGTACTGCCATAACCGATCACGATCCAGGGACAAATCCTGTCACGAATCATCTCCAGCAATTCGGTTTCAACCTTTTCGCCTGACATAATGGCAATTTTTAAAGATGACAGGTCATATTCGTTTAGATCAGGCATCAGAAGCATGATGGCATACATGGTAGGGACACCTCCAACCCAGGTTACCCTTTCTTCCTGAATAGTACTCAGCACCTGGCTGGGACTCCAGTTATCGTGGACAAACATTTCCATACCTCCCACAATTGCAGTTCCCACCATTTCCACGGTTCCTCCTACATGGCTTGGTGGCAATGATACAATGGTCTTTATTCGTCTGTTGTCACCCTCATCCAGAATAAATCTTCTGAGATAATCAGTTTCCACCTTGGCCATGCCCGCCACATTGATTTTTGAAAGCAGAGCAGCTTTTGGCACGCCGGTAGTTCCACCGGTGAAGACGATAAGCATGCCGTCATCCTTGTGTTGATCCTTTTTTGCGCTTGTCAAAGAATCATCCAGTGAAGAACTCGGTTTTAACTGATCTTGAAAGGGACTCCCCCCCTTTGAATCTCCAACCAGTATATATTGGATAGTGTTATCAAGTTCAAGTTCCCGTTCCACCTCTTTCAGGGTGTAGGCAATATCATAATCGTCCTGTTGGCTGAGTGCGATTACTAATCCGGGCTTTAGATGAGCAACGAACTTTTTTAAATCCGCTGTTTTATATTTTATGTCCAAGGCACAAATGACAGCCCCGATTTTATCGGCGGCAATCAACGACATGATATATTCCGGTGAGGAAGGAAGCATAGTGGCAACAACATCCCCCTTGCCTATCCCCATATTCAGGAATGATCTTGCCAGGTTGTCTGTCTGCTCTTCAAATTCACCGTAGCTTATAACCTGATCATAAAAATGCATGGCAGGAAAGCTGGGGTCGATTCCCGCCCAGTATTCGACATATTGCCACAAATAATCAAAATGTATCCGGCTCATGGTCTACTCCTTATCTTTGATTTTGGCCAAAGCTGTCTTGAATCGTGCAGCTGCTTCAAGAGTTTGTACAACCAGGGCGATATCTTGCGCTTCACGCTCCAGCACATCCTCAAAACCAAGGTAGACTCCCTGATTCAGAGCCTTTTTGGAAAGAGCAATAGACAAGAATGAGTTTTTAACCATTTTTTCTGCCATTGCAAAAGCAGTTTCTTCCAGACTTTCCAACGGAACCACCCGGTTGACCAGCCCCCACTTCTCGGCTAATGCGGCATCAATTCTCTGCCCTGTGTAGATCAGCTCCTTAGCCCTGGCCAGTCCGATTAGAAGTGGTAGCATCTTCGTACCTGCATTGGTAACCGTCATGCCAACAGACGTTTCCGGAAAACCGAATTGTGTTCCTTCTGCCGCAATGCGAATATCGCAGTTCATTGCCCATTCACACCCGGCACCCAGTGCATAACCGTGAACAGCAGCAATTACGGGTTTTGACATTCGCATCAATACCCGTGTGGTCTCCTGCAAGGTTTCAATAGTCTTTAATCCCTCTTCCATCGAACTCAACTCGTGTTCTTCGGAAAGATCGTCTCCCGAACAAAAAGCCCTCCCTTCCCCTTTGATGATAACAGCCCGGATATCGGTATCATCCGCGACTGCTTTCAGAGCGCTTAAAAAGTCGAATACCAACTGGCGATTCTGAGCATTTAAAACTTGAGGACGATTAAAACGGATCAAACCAATCTGATCCCTTTTATCATAAATGACAGTTTCCAATTCCATAAAACATGCTCCTTTTCTTAAATTCTTCAGCGAAATATCGCTGGCTCTACTCATAATAATCTGATCTATCTGAATAAAACTGAAAAGCACTTACAGCTCAAGCTCACAATTGAATGAGCTGATTGCAGATTAGAGATTTATTCTCTGATCATATATTTGACTAATGGTATAAATATTGGTCACCGCTCAAACTGTCAAGGTTTTTTTTAGGAAAAGGCAGTCAGCCTTTTAGAGATTTGAAATTTATGGTGTATTTTTGCGAGATTCCAAAGGTGAAATAGAATCGAGGTTTTGGCTTGTGAACTTGAACTGGCGCCGGAGGGATTACGGCGCGGAGTTGACGGGACTTTAAGGTTGATAAGAAGCGATCATTGAGAGGATAACCTGCTGGCAGGCATCGAGGTCGATGTTTTTGGGATCAGACAGGTATTGAATACCAAGACCGTCCAGCATTGCCTGGACAACGACCACCAGAGCATCGGCAGTTTTTTTCTCCAAGTTGTCACGCTTGCCATCGCGATCCATGATGACAGCCAGGCTTTTTCGGCAATCGATATACACCAGGGAACTGAAGAGTTGATCCTGCATTTTTTGATTGAGATTGATTCCTAACTCCACCAGAATAGCAAACTTTTCCCGATTCTTTCGGATAAAATCCAGGTATGCTTCCACATAAGCTTTCAGGTTGTCCGCCTGGGGGGCTTCCTCCTTCATGCATTTCCGGGTGTGATCTCTCAGTTCATCAAGGAGAATCTCATTGATCTGTTCGGTTAGTTCATCCTTATTTTTGAAATAATAGAAGATCACCCCCTTGCTAAATCCAGCCTCCTTGGCAACGCTGGCCAGGGTGGCTTGATGATAACCATCTCTGGCAATGATTTCGATAGCGGTATCTATAATCTGTTTCCGACGATGTTTTTCGATGAATGTCATCTCGGATTGACTTTTTTTTTGGGCTCCCATAGTCCTAATTAAAAATTTGATAGTGGTAAAATTTTTATACGATGGGTTAAATCATGAACCATCGCCCAATATGTGTCAAGAACAGGAGTTTAACCTACTGATACCATAGCTTAAAAAAAGAGTGCCATTTTGCATTTACTTTTCTATGGCCTTATTCCTGTGCGCCAGCAGAAAGTTTATGATTGATGACCATGTTCCTCCAAAAAAAATCGGCGTTTTACCATTCACACAATAAGAGAGTACCTCAAGCATCGTTTTGGTAGCTATCTCCTTGAATCCAATCTGTCGGGTGCTTTTCCCCTTTCATGGTTTCTATCAGCTTATAAATCTCATCATCGGAATGGTTTAACAGCCATCCCGCATATTCAAAATCTATATTTTGCCCGTTTGTTTTTAAAAAATATGCCATGTGATGAACACCCTTGCTTGTCTTTTGCAGATTCCACTGTTGATCAAGATAGTCAATGATGCCATTACAGATGCAAAAATAGTCCGAAGCATCGTCCGGAATGTTTGATTGTTGTTTATCCTCGGGCGACAAAACCTGGGTGTAAAAAACCGTCCCTTTAATTCCGACAAGTGCAGAAGCGTTTCTGATCAAATAAGGTTTTTGTGTGCTTTTTCGAACCACTGCCAGTAAGCCGCCTTGTTTTAGGATAATAATCCCTCCTTTCCTTGAATCAACATCGAATTCAACGGTAGCTTTTTTCGATAGTTTTAATACCGATCCGTCCGGTAACGACATAAAAACAACTCCGGTTTTAAGCTCTAACGTTACACCGTTTTTAAGCTTCAGTCCTTTTACCACGGAAACATTATTTACCATTGCATCTCCTTCGACCGCGTCAATAATTATCTCCCCTGCATGGTCATTTGTCTGCACCAGGGATGTCCATTCAACGAGTTGCGGTGTCAAGAGCTTACCGCAGGAATTTATTTGAGTTCCAAACAGGGGAAAGATGATGAGTTGGGAGCCTACTTTTATAAATCTTCGACGAGTTACTGTTTTTTTATAGTTCATCTTGTTCCTTTTCAGAAATAATCTTTTCCTCTTTGGCAATTTCACGGATTGTTTTTCCTTGAGTATAAGCTTTTTTTGCAATTTCTGCGGCTTTGTCATACCCCACCAGGGGGATCAGACTGGTGGCTAGAGCAAGAGATTGTTCAATATATGATTCTGCTTTCTCCTGATTGGCTGTGATGCCCTTGATACACTGTTCTGCAAACAGATCTGAAACTGATGAGAGCAATTCGATGGATTGTATTAAATTGTAAGCAATAATGGGCAGCATTACATTCAGCTCAAAATTTCCCGATTGCCCTCCAATCGTGATGGTTGTATCATTTCCAATCACTTGAGCTGCTACCTGTAAGACTGATTCGGGAATGACGGGGTTCACCTTTCCCGGCATGATGGAAGAACCGGGCTGAAGAGATGGAATAGAGATTTCACCCAAACCACAACGGGGACCTGATGAAAGCCAGCGAATGTCGTTGGCGATTTTCGTAAGGCTGACAGCAAGGGTTTTCAAAACGCCGCTGGTTTCAACCACCGTGTCCTGGGCCGCTTGTGCTGCAAAATGATTTTCTGCTTCTTTAAATTTATATGTGCTGGTCACAGCAATCAGCGAAATTGTTGTCTCGGCAAACTGAGGATGGGCATTGATACCGGTACCAACGGCCGTGCCGCCAAGAGCCAGCTCCAACAATCTTGGTGTAGCCGATTCCAACCGTTCAATTCCTAAAGCTATTTGTCTTCCATACCCGGAAAACTCCTGCCCCAGAGTCATGGGAACTGCGTCCTGCAGGTGAGTTCTTCCGATTTTCCTGATATCTTTAAATGCTTCAGCCTTTTGATTTAGACTCTCTTCAAGTTTTATCAGGGAAGGGACCAGTTTTCTTTTAATAAGGGTTAAAGCTGACAGATGTATCGCCGAAGGGATCACATCGTTACTGGACTGTCCGGAGTTGACATGATCATTGGGATGAATGGGGCTTCCGGTATTCTTTTTTCCGGTTAAGATTTCGTTGGCTCGAGTAGCAATGACTTCGTTCATATTCATGTTGGTGGATGTTCCTGAGCCGGTTTGAAAAAGGTCCACCACAAACTGATCATCATGTTTCCCTTCCATAACCTCCAGTGAGGCTTTGGCAACAGCTTTAGATTGCTCATTATTGAGTACGCCAAGCTGTCCATTGGCAAGCGCTGCACAGTGCTTGATCAAAGCCAGCGAATGGATGAAGGATAAGGGAGGCTTCAAATCACTAACTGGAAAGTTCTGGATGGCTCTCTGGGTCTGCGCCCCATAATAAGCATCATCCGGAACCTCAACCATCCCCATAGAGTCTTTTTCTTGTCGAAATCCCATTGGTATCCTTAAAGAATCGGGTGGCCCTAAAAAGGTTTTCAAAATTACTTTTTCTTTCTCATTGCGTATAAATCTTCCAGGTATGCATCGATCTTAGCATTATCAAAGAAAGGTCTTCCGTGTCCGGGTATAATCAGCGCATAATTTTGTTTTTTAATTGTCTCCAAGGTGCTGATGTATGGTTCCAGGTATTTTCGACCAGCTATTAATAGTGAAGGAGTTGCAAAATCACATAAAACATCACCGGTTACAATAATATCATCATTAATTTCAATACTGATATGTTCATTAGGCGCGGTATGTCCTTCGGAGTAAAACAGTCGGAAGTTTTTGTCCCCCATTTTAACGGGTTGACCATTGTTGATATTCCTGTAATCAAAAATATTCCCGGCTAATGGCTTGAATAGGTGCAGGTTTTCTGAGTGGTCGGAGTGGTAATGAGTGATAATGATATTCTTCAGAACCAGATTGCGTTGCTGAATAAATTCTACGACACGCTGAGACTGGTTGCCACTTTTCTGATAAATACCCTCTTTGACGTTGGTTTCGCCTCCACCGGAACCAACATCAATCACGCTCGCCTCTTTGCCTGAAATCACCACAATCATGTTGTTGTCGTGTTCCGCAGGATTGGTACTGATAAAAATATCATCGTTAATTTTAACCCAGTTGTCTGCAGTGGAGATACGGTATTTAACCTGTGATTCAACAGCTTTCAGATACTCTTCTACCTGTGTTTTCCCTTGGATGACGTTACCATAGCCCGGAATTATCGAGGATAGCTGGATTGGTTGGAGTTGCCGAATCAATTCCAAATGCATATCAAAAAGGGTTTTCATTTTTCGATCATTTATAAACAGGTCTCCGGCAACCAGTATTTGATTATCAATCAACAGGCTGAAATTGTTATCGGAAGTAAATCGGGGGCTGCTGATGATTTTTACTGTCTTATCCCCAATTTTTACCGTTGCACCGTGCTTCATGTTGAAGGGTGTATGCGTTTCAAGAGGGTACTCGGAAACCAGGGATAAGTTTCTGGTATGATTTTTATGATATTGAGTGATGAATAGCTGAGACAGGCTCAGATTTGTTCTTTTTAGATACTCTTTGACCTGCAAAATGCTTGCGCTGTCCACTCCTGCATCAACAAGGGCGGCTTGGTTGCCTGAGGTTATGAGGGCAATGTTCACTCCGGTTTCCGGGTCCTGAACCGAAAAAACTCCATTACCGCAATCTGTCCAGTTCTGGGGAATGGGTACACTTTCTTTTACACAACTGCTTACAGACAGCAGACAAAACGAAATCGTCACAATAAGACGAAGAGTGGCAAATGAAATGATGGAATTTTTCATTGTAGAGTTTTTATTTTATGGGTGATTTGGAATCAGTTTGAATATTATTCCTTTCTTTTAAATCATAACCCTCTATAAACACAACTTAAATCTTTTGATTAAATATCTGACGCCAAGTGTTGCTTACCATTTACAATCCGCCATTATTTTTCAGCATTGTCCGGTTAGAAATTTGCATCTGCTCATAGGTTGGGCTACTTGTTGCCCAACATTGCTTTCTATTGATGGGCAACAAGTAGCCCATCCTACTTTTTCTAAACAAATAATAGCTAAAGTTAAAGTAATGGCGTCCATTATTTTGAAAGCCGTTTCTCGTTATTGTTGCAATAACCTAACCGGACATTGCTGCCGAATTCTTATAAATCGCTGGGATGTTTTCTTTCGCTGGTTTTTTAAACAATGTATGGAAAAGATTCCGAAACCTGGAGAATGAGAAGGGTTAGAAAAAAAATGTTTGTTTAGCGCAAATGATAAAAAGTTTTCTGTATTAAATATTTATAGATAAAATTGAGCAGGAAGGGCATTAATTCATTTTTGTAAAAGAAAAGTTTTGAATTATACACTATGATTCCATCAAGTGATGGAATCATAGTGTGGGGTCACCCACAAACATGCTTTTTAAGTTTACGTAAGAACCTTTGGTAGTATTAGAGAGCCGCCGGAAAAGGTTTTAATCTCTGAATAGATCCGATTTTACCGAAAAACAGTTATCAAATCACAGAAGCTATTAAAAAGGCTTTTTTAAAACAAGCGGCAGGCATATGAACTCGTCATTTATATACCTGCCAGAATAAATGGAGAAAACAACATGACGCAATACATTTCTGACCGACGAGATATCGAATTTGTTCTTCATGAACAACTTGATATTTCCGAGGTAACAAATAGCGAAAAATTTCAAGAGTTCAACAATAAAAAAACCATCAATATGATCGTGGGCGAAGCTCGCAATCTGGCGATCAAAGAGATTCTTCCCACTAATAAGGAAGGCGATGAAGAGGGGTGTTCCTGCGAAAATGGAGTGGTGAAAGTCCCCAAATGTTACCATCGAGTCTGGGATCTCATGAGAGAAGGAGAGTGGGTTGCCATGACCGAAGATCCCGAAGTGGGCGGCCAGGGCATGCCCAGAATGCTCTCGACTGCGGTTGGTGAGATGTTCTCCGGTGCCAATATTTCATTCATGATTTATCCCGGTCTTGCTTTAGGAGCCGGAGAACTGGTCAAAGAGTACGGTACGGATAAGCAAAAAGAACTCTACTTAAAAAAGATGTATTCCGGAGAATGGGGAGGTTCCATGCTGTTGACCGAGCCGGAAGCTGGATCGGATGTCGGGGCTTTGACCACCAGCGCAAGAACAAATGGCGATGGAACCTATTCTATCACCGGAAATAAGATTTTTATTACCGGTGCTGAACAGGATCTGACAGATAATATTATCCATCCGGTTCTTGCTCGAATTGAGGGAGCACCGGCGGGAACCAAGGGAATTTCATTGTTTGCCGTTCCCAAATACTGGGTTAATGACGATGGTAGTCTGGGCGAGAGAAATGATATTGTTGTTACCGGGATTGAACACAAAATGGGTTTGAAAGGCAGTGCCACCTGCAGCGTTACCTTGGGTGGTAAGGGAACCTGTCGTGGGACTCTGCTGGGTGGAGAGAATAAAGGTATGAGTGCTATGTTCAAAATGATGAATGGCGCCCGGATGGGCACAGGATTACAGGGTTTTGCCCAAGGTAGTGCGGCTTATCTTCATGCTTTGAAGTATGCCCGGGAACGCGTCCAGGGGAAAAACCTGTTGAGTATGTTTGATAAGAATGCTCCATCGGTAGAAATTATTAACCATCCGGACGTTCGCCGGATGCTGATTCATATGAAAGCAAATGTGGATGGGATGCGCAGTTTTATCTATTATGTCAGTAAGTGTTTTGATATGGCTAAGATTACAAAAGATCCTGAACAGCAAGAGTTTTACCAGGGAATGATCGAACTCTTAACGCCCGTCATCAAAGCTTATTGTACGGACCGCGGCATGGATGTAACTTCAACGGCCGTTCAGTGTTTTGGGGGTTATGGTTACACTCAAGAGTATCCGGTGGAGCAGCTGATGAGGGATACTAAAATCACCCAGCTTTATGAAGGCACAAATGGAATACAGGCAGCTGATTTGCTGGGTCGAAAATTGGCAATGAAAGAGGGCAAACTCTTTTTGGACTTTATCGGTGAAATCCAGAAAACCATTGCTCAAGCCAGAACTATTCCTATGTTGGAAGAATTGGCGGTAAAGCTGGAGGAAGCGGTCAATCAATTGGGACAGACCGCCATGTTAATGGGAAAGACGGCCATGTCGGCAAATGTCTTGACGGCCTTCTCTTTCGCCCATCCGTTTCTTGAAGTGGTCGGTGATGTGATCATGGCCTGGATGCATCTCTGGAGAGCCAGTGTTGCGGTTCCCAAAATTGAGAAACTGGCCGGTAGTCTGGAACCCGGGGAAAGACGGGCCAAGGCGGAAAAGAGTAAGGATGTTGCATTCTACGAAGGGCTGCTAACAACTGCTGAATACTATATTAAGGCACTTCTTCCCGTTACGCTCGGTAAGATGAATGCTATTTCCGCCTGCACCGATGCGGCGGTTGCCATGCCCAATCTTTCCTTTGGGGAGATTTAACCGTTTTGAGTTTGAACATTTTTAAAAGTCGAAATGAGTTCTGAATAGCTGGCATGCCGGACTTGATCCGGCATTCATGGGATTTTCATAATTTACGATTCTCCTTTTTTAGCTCAAGTGGTATGATTTAGTTTTGACACTTTCGATATCTAATATAAAGACTTGTCTTGCTTGATTCTTTAGAGTAACGCAGGAGAAAACGGAAACCATATCACGACTATGAACGACAAGATAAAAGTACAGTTCTTAAAAAAAACAAAAATAATCGCAACAATTTCCAATAATAATTGTGAATCAGATTTTCTAGCGAGTCTTTACTGGGCTGGAATGAACATAATTCGTTTAAATACTGCCCATCAAACTCCAGAAGAAGCCCTGGTTGTTATAAAAAACATTAGAGCTGTTTCGGATAGAATTGCCATTTTAATCGATACCAAAGGCCCTGAAATCAGGACCACTGAGTCTGATGGAGAGGTTTTGGTTAAAACCGGGGATAAGTTAATCGTCAAAGGTGCGAAGAATAAGAAGATGTCCTCAGAATGCATTTGTGTTTCTTACGATGACATTACAAAGGATGTCTCTGTGGGAAATATGTTGTTAATTGACGATGGTGAGGTTGAGCTGGAAGTAATTGTAAATAATGGAGAACATCTGGTCTGTGAAGTTAAAAACGATGGTGTTATTAAGGGGCGAAAAAGCGTCAATGTACCTTCAGTAAAAATCAACCTCCCTTCATTGACTCCAAAGGACATTGAATTTATTCGGTTTGCAGCGCAACACAATGTCGACTTTATTGCTCATTCCTTTGTACGTAACAAAGAAGATGTTTTAGCAGTACAAAAAATCCTGGACGAGGAAAACAGCCCTATACGTATCATCGCCAAAATAGAGAATCGTGAAGGAATCGATAACTTTGATCAGATATTGGACCATTGCTATGGCATTATGGTTGCGAGAGGGGATTTAGCGATTGAAATCCCGACTGAACAAATTCCGCTACTTCAAAAAAAACTGGTACAAAAATGCATCGAACATCGAAAACCAGTTATAATTGCAACTCAAATGCTACAATCTATGATCGATTCACCACGACCGACTCGTGCGGAAGTCTCTGATGTGGCAAATGCTTGTTTGGATGGTACAGACGCGATTATGTTGTCCGGTGAAACTGCTTTTGGAAAGTATCCTTTAGAATCGGTACAAATGATGGCTAAAATCGCCTGGGAGATTGGGCAAGGCCATGAAACCTTTATTGATGCTCCTTACGAAACGAGCCAAAAAGTGACCAGCTATCTGGCCAAGGCAGCGATTAAAGCATCTCTAAGGCTCCAAACCAAAGCGATAGTTGCGGATTCTATTAGTGGTAATACTATTCGTAGCATGGCCGCTTTTCGTGGTAAGAATCCGATTTATGCTCAATGTTACTCCAAAAGCTTGGTTCGTCAGTTGGCTCTTTCATATGGTATAGTGCCACATTTCATCGAGGAGGATTCAACCTCTCATGAGTTTTTAAAAGCAACTTTGTCAAGGTTGTTAAAAGAGGGACGATTCGGAAATGACGACCTGATTACAGTGCTGGCAGGCCATTTTGGGCCAGATTCAGGTGCATCTTACATCGAAATCAGTACTGCCAGGAACATGCTCAAACGAAAATAATAAAACCTTCTAAAATCCTTTTGCCCAATCTACTACCAACATTGAGCTTTGTTTTCTCCAAAATTTATGATCAATACCTTGACACATGAAAAGTGAATTCTTATCATCGGCTGCGAAAAGTGTGCTGAGTGCATTTCGGATTGGATCGACAGAAACTGAAACTGAAAATCACGGAAGGGATCAAAAGTATCCTGTCTCATCCAAGTAAGAAATGGATGTTGAGAACATCTCCTGGGATCGAATCATTGTTTGTTTCGTTAGGTTGCCAAGTTATTGAAGGCTCTGGTTCAAGTGTCATTTTTGAAAAGGACGGTATTCGGTCATATTTTCACCGTCCTCATCCTGATAAAGTAGCACTGAGATATAGAGTAAAAGATGCCCGAGTTTTTCTCGAGCTATTAGGAGTTACATTATGAATTCAATGAATTATAAAGGATATTTTGCAAAAGTCGCGTTCGATCCCGAAGATCGGATTTTTGTAGGTCATGTAATCGGCATTCGCGATGTCATAGGTTTCCACGGAGAATCTGTGATAGAACTTGAGAACGCATTTAGAGAAGCTGTAGACAATTATCTTGAGGCGTGTAAGAAACTCAAACAAAAGCCAAATAAGCCCTATTCAGGTAATCTGATGCTTAGAATTCCCGTAGATGTTCATGCAGCAGTTGCTTCCGCAGCCGAAGCAAGCGGCAAGAGTATTAATCAATGGGCAAAAGGCGTATTAGAAACAGCAAGCAATAGTCAATCATAATTCATACTTCTCACTAATTACGCCACTTAACAAGTGTTTACACCGGACTGCGTATCGCCTCTGCAGGTCTTGAGTTAGGTGGCCTTGGCAAAAATATCATTAATCAGCCATCGGCGTGGCAGCCGGTGAAACTGATGTTGAAGGGCGACACGAGGTCGCATGATTGTATGTATATGAACATAGTATTGAAGACTCATACATGCACCCGACTAAAAAAGAAGTAAAGTGTTTTATTTTTCTCAATTCTAATGCAAATTTCTTCTAATAACCTTCACTTTTTCTCATTTAAAGCAAAACCGAAATTCCAATCAATCTCAATAAAACCGGGAGAATACCCTAAGGTATACTTTTCTCATTTTAAATGACCCCCTATAATGACCCTTCCCTCATTTTCATTCCAGTTTTAAAAGCATCCAGTTTGCTGATTACCGTTTTTTATCATTCGTCGTTCGCAGGGCTTTTGCCATCAAAAGCTTCTCATTTTCATCAAAAGTGGGGATTCTTTCAGAAGTTCTTACTTCAAATCGATAAGTCTCCAGTTCCGGTTGTTGGAATTCCTTTCCCTAACCCAAATTAACATTCCATTAAATTTTCCAGTTCATGAACGTTTACTGGCCAGTTGAATCATCTTAGGGCACTTTGATTATTTAAAATCCTTAAAGATTTTTGAAATCAATCCAGGCCGTAAAAGACGCAATGTTCTCAAATAACCTTACAAATTGATATTGACATTCCCAATTTGTAAGGTTATCTTTTGCCAAACGAAATGTAACTATTCAGTGTTTCCGGCCAATCACCGCTTCAAGCCAAGTTTACAGTGGTATTTGCGGTAAGATAGGCAACAGCATTGGATGCAAGGTACTCCATAAACCTGGCGGATTCAACCTGATAGTTGTTAAACAGTTGCAACAAAGAAAAAGCAGATTTATGATACCCAGGCTGTTAGGTGGGAAAATAAAGGATCTGGCAAAAGGTTTTCCGGTCATAACGGTGACCGGTCCCCGACAATCGGGAAAGACGACATTGGTACGATCTCTTTTTCCGAAATTTGCCTATTTGAATTTGGAAAATATTGACGACAGGATTGCTGCGGAAGAAGATCCGCGACGATTTTTGCGACTTCATTCGAAATCCGGTGTTATCATCGATGAAGCGCAAAAGGTTCCATCTCTTTTCTCTTATCTCCAGGGCATCGTTGATGAATCCGGATTAATGGGAAAATACATCCTGACCGGATCACAAAACTTTTTGTTGCTGGAGAGTATTACACAATCACTGGCTGGTCGAGTGGCGGTTTGTCATCTTCATCCCTTTTCACAGGGTGAAATTATGGAGGTCGACCTGTTAAGTGGGGATCCTGATAAGGCTTTGTTTTACGGCGGTTATCCTGTTTTATTTGATCGAAACGTCGATCCGAAAGACTATTTTCCCTCATATATCCAGACATATATTGAAAGAGATGTTCGAAGCATAAAGAATATTGGAGATCTAAGTGTTTTTCAAAGATTTATAAAACTTTGTGCCGGACGGGTCGGACAGTTGTTAAACTTCTCCAGTCTTTCAAATGATTTGGGTGTCACCCACAAAACGATTCAGTCGTGGATTTCCATACTTGAAGCAAGCTTTGTCGTTTTCCTTCTTCGCCCTCACTTTAAAAATTTTGGTAAACGCCTGGTCAAACAATCAAAATTGTACTTTTACGACACCGGACTTCTTTGTTCTCTACTTAATATTCAATCTCCGGAACAACTGGCGAACCACTACCTGCGAGGAAACGTTTTTGAATCATATGTAATCTCAGAATATCTGAAGCTAAAACATCACCGGGGAATGCAGCCCGATGCTTTTTTCTGGAGAAACAATACCGGACATGAAATCGACTTGCTGTTGGAAAAGGGCCAGAATTTAACGGCCGTCGAGATTAAACCGGCAGAAACCGTTAATCCACAGATGTTTAAAGGCTTATCCTTCTTTAGTAAACTCAATTCCGGTTCAACCACACCCTGTTATCTGGTTTACGGAGGCGATCAAATTCAGGATCGGAAAGACGGCCAGGTAATCGGTTGGCGACAAATTAATACTCTCCTGTGTGGTCAAAAAAGTATATTCACTGTTAAACCTTGAATCGCGGGGTCCTATCCTGAAGCAGGGATTTTGGACAGGAACCCAAATCACCCAGATGACCCCGAATATCTTTTAGTATTATCTAAATATTTACTATTATTCTCTGGGTGTGCCTCTCTGTGAGTTATTTATCGGTCAACTTCATTTTCATATAGACAATATTCCCGTCTGGGTTCACTGTCACCTGGCAAAAGCTCGGTAATGAGCTGGGTAGAGCATGCCGACTACGCCAATGATAAAGGAGGAGCACTACTCTTTTTTTAACGATTCAATAATAACATGAAGCTGGTTAGTGAGACCGTTGACCTCGATAGACCAGAAGCTTTCCGTTCCCCATCCGGGAAAGTTATTTTTAAAATGGAGATCGTTTGCCTGTCGACTGCACCAGGCCAAAAAGTAAATAATTCTCATGGCTCGCAATGGCTCAATCAGTCGCACGGTTCTTCTGTCGAATGATCTGAACATTTCGTAGCCTTCTATCATCTGTTCTATTTCCCATTGGCATTTGTCGGCATATTCAGGCAATACCAGCCATAAATCCTGGATGGGCGGTCCCATCATCATATCATCGAAATCTATGAGCCTGATGCCGCTTTCCGGTCGATAAAGGACATTGCCGCCGTGGCAATCACCATGAATTCTGATGGATTCAGTGTCTTTAAAAAGATCAGTTGCGA
Source organism: bacterium (assembly GCA_018829445.1). GTDB lineage: Bacteria > SAR324 > SAR324 > XYD2-FULL-50-16 > XYD2-FULL-50-16 > JAHJTV01. The sequence goes on along the minus strand of JAHJTV010000103.1, from coordinate 92,503 downwards.
TTTCCATGATCTGATCGCATACTTTTTTGAAATCATTTTTGTATTGCGAGGATAGAAAACCACCTTCGATCAATTGCCGGACGTCATTTTTGGTTGACTGGAGGGGGTGTAGGCGTACCCTGTTAGGGGCATCGCTGATTTGCCCCGAATTGTGGATGCGGGCGATTAAGGTTCCAAATTGTCGCCAATCTTCATCTTTGAGCATTTCAAATTCGCGCCCTAACTGTTTGGGGAAAACAGAAAACAAAATCCCGTCGATCTCTTCAAGTGTCAAACCATTGCGCAATTCCATTGGCAGAATCACTGGAATTTCAGCCAAAGCGCAATCCCGCATGAATTCATGTTCTTCTTCGATGGCTGTTTTGCTCCATCTTCCCGGTCGATAAAACTTGGCAATTAAGCGCTCTTCAGCCATTGTTTGCAGTTCATAAACCCGGTTAATATAACTGGGAAGCGGTGAGGTGAATCCCGACATCCTCTGCCCCACTGCTCCTTCAACGGCATTAATGATTTGATCCGGTCCAAGGCTCGCGAAATCTGCTGATAAATTGTTCAATGAATGTCCTAAATAATAAGATTGAAAATCAGGCTGCTTTCTTAAATGAGAGACTATGAGAGTATATTAGATGGATTTGAGGGTTTTGTCAGTGCAGATGGTGATAAATGACAATAATATCTTCATCCAAAATTTACCTTGCTACAGATCTAAGACAATCAGTAAACTCAAACATTGAGAAATGGCAGATAGATAATCATTTTTTAGAGCACTTTCGTTAATCCGAAAACTTCCTTTTCCAGGAGAAACCATATGACTATTTCCATGTACCAGGCTTCTGTGCCTGTCTTTACTCAGATGTTGCAAGCCCTTTCCGCAATCTTGAAAAAAGCAGCTCTGTATGCTGAAAACCGGAAATTCGATTCGAATGTATTGGTCAATGCTCGTCTCTATCCGGATATGTTCCCCCTATTGAAACAGATTCAGATTGCAACAGATACTGCCAAGGGATGTGCCGCCAGATTAGCCGGTGTGGAACCACCGGTTTTTCAGGATGGGGAGTCCAGTTTAACGAATCTTACGGATCGTGTCGATAAAACCATTGAGTATTTAAAAACCCTTAAAAAAGAGGATATTGACGGTTCGGAAGACAAAACCATCACTTACACACTACACGGAAAAAGCTCGTCCTTTAAAGGATTGCCGTTTCTGTTGCATAAATCACTTCCCAATTTCTTTTTTCATGTGACAACAGCATATGCCATCTTAAGGCATAATGGTTTGGAAATTGGAAAAGCTGATTATATAGGAACATTCTAGATTGCTGATATAAAACGGAATAGAAAACCTTTGCGAGTTTGGATTGACAAGATGCGGCAGATTTGACACGAATCTTGCGTTTTTTGAGTGACACCGCGGTATCACATGAAAGCGTTCTGTTAATTCTAAGAAATAATAGAAGATTGGGGCATGTACACAAAAAGCGGATTGATGAGAGCGTTCAATCTTTCGCTACATTTCCTGCGTGTTTATAAGCTCCTCCACCTCATCCAGTTTTTCTTCGCTGAAAACTCTTATATTATTTTCCGACAATAATCTGGCAGTAACTCCCATACCTTTAATACAAGTACCATTAAACTGACCATTATAGATGATACTGCTGCCACAAGAGGGGCTTCTCTCTTTTAGTATGGCAACTTTTACATTGTGTTTTCTGGCCAGTTCAAGGGTTGACTCGGCGCCGTCAATAAACTCTTTTGTCACATTTCTGCCTTGACTATCCATAGCTTTCGCTTTTCCGCTCAAAACATCCACCCCTTCTCCAGCTTGAATCTCTACCGGATTTCTGGGAACCGTCAGCCCCCCTTCTATCTCCGGACAAATCGGGAGCAACCGATTCTCTTGACTCCATCGTTCTATCTTTTCTGAAATCAGGGCATTATCCAACCCGTTATATTTTACTTTTTCCCCGATCAGACACGCACTGATCAGGATTTTGGATCTTTTGGAATTTTTAATGGAAATTATCTTATTACTCAAATTTTTCACCCTTGTTTTGGTTTTATAACTATTTTAGCCTTTTAAAATAGCAGCAAGTTTAGAAAAGCCATCAAATTTTTGCAGTCGCCCTTCAGCTTTATTCTGAACACCTTCGGTGCGTTATAATAAATATTCAATCAGTGTCATTAACTTAAGAAATTATATGTATTTAATTGACCTTCATAACCAGAACACAGGAACTTTTAATCTATTGCAGGGAATAACGGTAGGGCGGCCTTACATGGCCGCCTTTGAGTTAGTTCTGGCGGGGATGTAACCCCGCCCTACCATATTCCCAGCTCTTGGCAAAATGTGCTTAAGTAAGTGCTTCTGGGATGTAACCCCGCCCTACCATTTGTATTTTGCATTTTTCGTAGTTCAATGAAGGTGTAAGACCTTAAGTCAATTGCATTGAATATCCAAGATAATGGAGCGAAGCGAGTCAAATTAAAGCGGACAGCCGATTGCTGATCGCTGAGAGCTTTATTATTAGAACCCATTATTTGTTTGAAGAACCAGCCAGTCATCCTTAAGAAGCGCCCATCTTTCATGGTCCCGCCACCTGCCTGCTACTTTCAGGTAACGAGGAGAAAAACCCTCCCGGGTAAAGCCATGGCGTTTCAAAAAGTTTTTTGAAGCCTCGTTCGTGGGCTGGGTATTTGCTTCCAGCCGATGAAGCTTCATATCCGTGAACGCCCGATCCATCACAAGTTTAAATCCTTCCGACATAAATCCTTGTCCGGCATACTGCTTAAATACATAATATCCCAGATATCCGTTAAAAAAAGCACCTTTAACAATGTCATTGATATTAATAACACCTATAATTTCATCATTTGCCAAAGAGCATACCAGATGCCCTTCACTTTTCCCTTCAAATCTGAGCAGATATTGTTTAAAAAAAGAACCATGTAACTTATTGACAATATAGGGATAATGAAAGTTCTTACTTGCGACAATTTTCTTTATAAATTCGGTTTCATCCCAAGGGGACGGCTTTCGAATAAAAACACGTTTTCCGGACTTTAATGGAGGAGTGGGAGATCTACGGAGAATGTCCATGGTATACGCTGTTTGTTTTGTGGATTCTTTTTACTGGATAAAGGTTAGTCAAATAACAGATTAGTTCAAAATCAATAATTTCAGTTTCCCACTGATCTCCAAGATGATCAAGGGGCAATTCCCAAATTCTGGCAGTTGTTGCCGAATACCAACACAGGTCTTGATCAGCATTCACTTTTAGCCATCATCATAATCAAAAAGGGATGAGACTGCTTGTTACAGTCCTCAACAGTTGTTGCAGGTAATCAATAAAAGAATCAGTTTACTTATTTTTTAAGAAAATGGGATACTCAGAACAACAAAAAAGCGATAGCGACTCCAGCCAACATCTATCGCCTTTTACATGCTTTGAACCAACTTACAATCACCTGAGTTCTGATTTTATTGACATGGAAATTGAGCTTATTAATATCAGCAAATCGTACCAGGAGGGGGGGAGAAAGCATTCGATTCTGAATGAAATTTCCGTTCGTTTCCCTGCAAATCGATTCTCTGCCATCCTTGGAAAAAGTGGATCGGGTAAAAGTACACTTTTAAATCTTATCAGCGGAATCGATACACCGGATAAGGGCTCCATTCGTATAGGAAACCAGATGGTCAACACCATGAACGACTATCAGCGCACTATTTTCAGGAGAAACAGAATTGGTTTTGTTTTTCAATTCTTTAATCTCATTCCAACCCTGACGGTTTTGGAAAATGTGGTATTGATGTCCGAACTGGATGGAAACAACGCTGACGTTTCCAGAAACGCTGCAGAGCAAATTTTGAGCCAGGTCGGCCTGGGCAATAGGTTGGATGCTACTCCGGACCGTCTATCGGGTGGCGAACAACAACGCACAGCTATTGCCAGGGCTTTGGTACATAATCCGGACATTATCCTCGCCGATGAACCAACCGGAAATCTGGATCATGACACCGGGTTGAAAGTTCTGGATTTGATGTTAAAACTCATCAACGAAAAAGGAAAAACCTTAGTCATTGCCACACACAGTGATGAAATACAACAGCTGGCCAATCATGTTTTTACCATCAGCAGTGGAAAACTGGACCAGTTAACATAACATTGGACCATGTCTATACTATCTTTGTTAAAACTAAGTGTGCGGCACACCAAAGGTCATCCCCTACAAAAACTGTTGTTGTTTCTGGGTATTGCAATTGGAGTTGCTGTTGTGGTTGCCATTGATCTGGCAAATGAAAGTATTAGTCGATCATTTCAGCTCTCAACAGAAAGCATTACGGGTAAAGCCACCCACCAGATAATCGGTCCCAGGCAGGGAATTGATCAGCTATTGTATAAAAAGCTGAGAGTAGATATGGGGCTTCGTCAAATTGCACCGGTGATATCCGATTATGTCAAAATACGGGAGCTTGATCAAAAAACGGTTCGCATTCTTGGAATAGACCCGTTTGCGGAACCACGATTTAGAAACTACCTGTCATCCTCAACCGAATTCCCTGATCCAAGTGCTATTCAGACCTTGCTAACCAAACCCAATCAAATTCTGATAAGTCAGATTCTGGCAACAGAAAATAAGCTGAAACCAGGTGATACTATTACCCTTTTAACTCAAAATGGTCAGGCAAAAACCATTGTCGCCGGGATATTGTCGAGTGGGAACACCTTTACCCAAAATGCCTTGTCGTCTGTCCTTATCACTGACATTTCTACTGCTCAAGAGATACTGGGGATGGGAGACCGCATTCACTATATCGATCTGATTATCAATCCTGACGATGCAAAAAGTCTTGCTTTGATCAGGAGTCAGCTACCCCAGCATATTCAGGTAGTGGCTTCTAATACTAAAAGTCAGGCGATTAGACAAATGTCCCATTCATTCGAACTCAATTTAAAAGCACTAAGCCTGCTGGCCCTTTTGGTCGGTATGTTTTTAATCTATAACACCATTACCTTTTCTGTTGTGCAGCGAAGGGTGCAATTGGGGACATTGAGAGCCATCGGTGTTACTAAAAAAGAGATTTTTGTCCTGATTCTTGGTGAAACTTTTATCTGGGGATTACTTGGAACGACAGCGGGTCTTCTGCTGGGAATAGTGCTGGGAACCGGTACTGTCAGAATGGTCAGTCAAACCATATCAGATCTCTACTTTACCCTGACGGTAAATCAGTTTTATGTCTCCTATTTGAAATTATTCAAAGCATTTGTCCTGGGTATATTTGCTTCCTTGATTTCTGCCGCGTTTCCTGCTTGGGAAGCCGCCAGTATAAATCCTGTGGAGGCATTGCGCCGATCATCTCTGGAAAAAATGATTCGTTCGAGATTACCATTACTGGTTTTTGTGGGATCTCTGCTGCTGATTGCCGGTTCTATCACTCTTTCGTTTCCAGCCAGAGAGTTGTGGATCAGTTTCTCCGGTTTACTCCTAATTGTTTTTGGGAGTGCCACTCTGGTACCGGTTCTGACATTGGTTTTAATGAGGCTGTTCAGTCCTTTTTTGTCGCTGGTTTTAGGGATAATCGGAAAGATAGCCTCTCGCAATATTTCCAGATCATTGAGTCGCACCAGTGTATCCATTGCTTCCTTGATGATAGCGATTTCAGTTATAATCGGAGTTGGTACCATGGTGGGCAGTTTCAGGGCAACCGTGATCAACTGGTTAGCAAATACAATCAGAGCGGATATCTATATCCGCCCAACCAGCGTTATCAACCCGGGAATCGACAACGATATAAAAGTAGACCTATTATCTATTGATTCAATAGCAGATATTTATAATATCACAACAATGAAAATCGAATCCGGGAAGTACAACAATAGCAGCATCATCGTCTTGGACAAAGACATAGCCAAAAGAACCTGGCTTTGGACCAGGGGCAATAAAGGGGAGCAAAATCACTATTTTCAAATGGGATGGATTTTTATTTCCGAGCCGTTTGCCTGGAAACATAAAATTAATCCGGAAGAGGATGAACGTCTTGAGTTGATGACAGATCATGGTTTACGGGAATTTAAAATTGCAGGAGTATTCAGGGATTTCACCTCCGACCAGGGAATTGTCCTGATGTCAGATAAAACCTATCGACAATACTGGAACGATCGGAAATTGCTCGGAGTATCTGTCAGGCTGAAAAAAGATGCGAATGTCAAAGCTTCGATAGATAAAATACAAAAAAGACTTCAGCACAAACACGATGTTATGATCATATCCAACCGAGATTTAAGGAACGCTGCAGTTGAAGTGTTTGATCGCACTTTCACCATTACCATTGCCTTGCAGATATTGGCAGGACTGGTGGCCTTCATCGGAATTTTGAATACCGTTATGTCTTTAATGCTTGAACGATCAAAAGAATTGGGAATATTAAGGGCAACCGGCATGACAATTGGGCAACTCTGGAGAATGATTCTTCTTGAATCCGGCCTGATCGGATTATCAGCCGGATTTTTTGCGATTCCACTGGGAACAGCCATGGCATGGATTCTGGTTTTTATTATCAACAAACGGTCATTTGGCTGGACACTCGATTTTATAATACAACCACAGGTCTACTGGCAGGCGATCACAATCTCAATTGGTGCAGCTCTTCTGGCGGGGATTTATCCGGCCATAAAAACCTCAAGCACAGAGGTCTCTGAACTGCTACGAACAGAATAATACAGTCTTGGATATTTTTTCCCGGGATATATGACAACTTGAGAGTTTAGGTTTCCCTGTCATGCCGGACTTGATCCGGTATCCAGCATTTGGAAAAAATTATGGATTCCGTGTCAAGCACGGAATGACAACATATCAGCTTTCTATGTTCTTTAATTTCAATAAATTTAACAAGAACTCAAAACTGTTTAGATGACCAAAAAACGAGTTAATATTTTTTTAATCATTACCATTCTGATCGCTATTATCGGAATCGGAGCCTGGTTTGGATTTGCACCTGATCAACAACCCCGGTTTTACGCAAGTATTAGCGAAGTCCTATCCGATCATCCCGCCGATGATGGCTTTAAACGTGCTATTGAAGTTATTCCCTTTCACTTTCCACGGGATTTTGGTACTCATCCTGATTTTCAAACTGAATGGTGGTACTACACTGGAAATCTGCAAAACGAAACGGGAGATCATTTCGGATATCAACTGACCATCTTTCGGAGGGCTCTAAGCCCTGAAAAAACTAATTCAGGATCACAATGGAGAACAAATCAGATCTATTTTGCCCATCTCGCTGTAACCGATGTCAAGAGCAATCGATTCTATTCATTTGAGCGGTTCAGCCGTGAAGCAATTGGATTGGCAGGTGCCCGATCAGAACCCTACCGGATTTGGGTGGAAAACTGGCAGATAAAGGAAGAAAATGGGCTGATTCATCTATTAGCCGAAGAGGAGAACATATCATTAAATCTTTCACTCTCTTCGATAAAAGCCATTGTCTTCCAGGGAAACAACGGTCTTAGCCAGAAGGGTTCCGGGCAGGGAAACGCGTCTTACTATTATTCCCAAACGAGAATAGACACAAAAGGCACGGTAAAGATCGGAGATACAAGCCACATTGTAAAAGGCGATAGCTGGTTGGACAGGGAGTGGAGCACCAGTACCCTGCAAAGAGGCGACATTGGTTGGGATTGGTTTTCCATCCAACTGAACGACAATAGAGAAATCATGTTGTTTCAGATTCGAGCGGAAGATGGCAGTATCAGTGATTACTCCTCGGGAATGTTTGTCTTTTCAAATGGACAATCCCTTCCTTTAACCAGGGGCTCATTTTCTATAACGGCAGTAGATAAATGGAAAAGTCCAGAAACAGGAATCGTTTATCCTTCAGGCTGGAACATTGCCCTACATGATATGAACCTTAAGCTGCTTCTTGTCCCTTATATTAAAAACCAGGAACATCAGCTCAGTTTTGCTTATTGGGAAGGTGCAGTTAAAGTTAAATCCAATCAGGGTGATGGATTCGGTTATGTCGAATTAACCGGGTATGAAAAAAGTAACAGATAATTCAAAAAAGTATGTGAGAAGACTTCAAACCCAAAATAATATCTGATTGCCCCTTCTAAAGATCAATTCCGATTTCCAACTCTTTAAGATTCTTTTTTATTTTAGCAAAAGTGGAAAACACTGTTATTGATTTCTTGACGACCGTTGATGTTTAGAACGTGTTTCAGGGGTTATACAATATCTCCTACAGAGCCTTTACAAGTCTCAAACAACAAAAAAACAAATGCAACAGTCAGATATTAATAACTGGCTGATTTAAAGAAAAACGTGTTATAGTATCACAAAAAAAGTCTACCATTCTAAAAACAGGGAGATTATGCATACCGTACCAAAGATTCTGATTGTTGATGATAATGATACAAACCTGGACGTTCTGGAAGCAGTTATTCAATCTTCCATAAAAGCTCAACTGATTAGAGCAAATAATGGCAAAGAGGCACTGTCTGCTCTTTGTGATCAGGAAATAGCCCTCGCTATTCTGGATGTTAATATGCCCGGCATAACAGGTTTTGAACTGGCTGAAGCCATCCATACCAATGAGAAAACGAAGCATATACCTATAATCTTTTTATCAGCTGATTTAGTAGATGAGCACAACATTCACACCGGTTACACCAAGGGAGCAGTCGATTATATCACCAAACCCTATAATTCCAAAGTATTGATAGGAAAAATAGCTGTTTTTATAGATCTTTTCCAACAAAGGAAGTTACTGGAAGAGGAGATCAACAAGCGTAGGCAGGTTGAAGTTGAGCTGAGAACAACACAGTCTCAACTGGAGAATCGGGTTCGTGAAAGGACGACAGACCTTTCTGAAGCCAATGATAGGTTAAGATTGGAAATACTTGAGCGAAAAAAAACGCTGGAAAAGCTATATTTGAACGAAAAAAAGTTTCGCTCCATGATTGAGGCGATGCAGGATATGGCTTATATCTCTGATAGTGATTATCGTATTGTGTATCTGAATCCGGCCACGGTAAAAGAAGTCGGGCATGATGCCATAGGAAAGTATTGTTACAACGCTATATATGGCAAGCAGGAACCATGTTCATGGTGTGCATGGGAGCAAATCAAGAAAAAAGGCTACAGAAACTATATAATGCAAAACCCAACAAACAATCGCTATTACAAGGTATCAAACTCAATGATCCATTTGGAGGGAGATCTGATTCACAAACTTACAATTTTCAGGGACATCACTGCGGAAAAAGAAACTGAAAATCAACTGGACTATGCCAGACGTAAAGCTGAAGAATCAAACAGGGCAAAATCTGAATTTCTGTCAAATATTTCCCATGAACTGAGAACCCCCCTTCACCATGTTTTGGCCTATGCAAAGTTCGGGTTGGATAAGCTTGGCAAAATACCTGAGGAGAAGATCAGTCATTTTTTTGCGACTATACTTGAAAGTGGTGAAAACCTGCTTTACCTGGTAAATGATCTGCTGGATATTGCTAAACTTGAATCCGGTAAATTCGAGTTTGTTATGGAATATGCTTCCATTGAACAGGTACTAAAGGCCAGTATCAAGGAGTGTCTACCAGCTTTTGAGGCTAAAGGGATTATCCTTGAAATGCAAAATATTGAGGAACCAACTGAACTAATCTGCGACAGACAGAGGATCAAGCAGGTATTCCAAAACCTGCTGAGTAATGCCGTAAAATTTACTCCCTCCGGAAAACGGGTTTCAATCTCCATTTCCTCAGAAAAACTGACCATGGAAATGGACAAGGATGTCAATGATAAAGCGCCTGTATCTAACCTTCTTATTCGTTTTAAAGATGAGGGAATTGGAATCCCTGAGGGCGAGTTTGAGACTATTTTTGACAAGTTTATCCAAAGTAGCAAATCAAGATCTGAAGCTGGTGGCACAGGACTTGGACTGGCAATTTGCCGTGAGATTGTAAAAGGACACCATGGTGCACTGCAGGCAGAAAAAAATCCTGAAGGGGGTTCAATTTTTACAGTGATACTGCCCTATATACAAAATAAATAGAAATCTCCTCCATTTTATACAGTTTTTGTAACAGTTGGATTACACACTGTTATTATTCGATGCGGAAACACTCTTTCCACGAGAAAGCTGAATACAAAAAGATTTTGAGTGAACGTCTCAGGTCGACGAAAGTTTTTGATGCCAACGGAGTATGGTATGAACGATGAGATCACGACCATTCTTGTTATTGAAGATGAAGCAATCATTCGTGACAGTATTGGAGAGTTCCTTGAAGACAGGGAATTCCACGTACTAAGAGCGGAAAATGGTCGGGTGGGGCTGGAAATGTTTCAACGGGAAACACCCGATCTGATTCTCACAGATCTGCGTATGCCCGAATTGGACGGATTGGAGGTGCTAAAAAAAATCACTGAGATTTCACCGGATACACCGTTGATAGTAGTTTCGGGAACCGGGAATATAGGAGATTCAATTCAAGCCCTTCATGCAGGAGCCTGGGACTATATCCTCAAACCAGTGGAGGATATGACAATTATCACCATGGCCATTGATAAAGCTCTGGAGAGATCCCGATTGCGCCGGGAAAACAGGATCTACCAGGAAAATCTTGAGATGTTGGTAAAAGAGCGGACAGGGGAACTAGAAAAAGCCAATGCACATCTGGCCGATATTAATACCCGGCTACAAAAGATTGTTGAGTCTGCTCGAAAACTTTCACTATGCGAAGATGTAAACGGATTCGGTTCCACCCTGCTCAAAGAATTTGCTTTGCATATGGTAGCGTCTGGTGGCAGCCTTTTTCTGATTGAAGATAAAGGATTACACAGACTTTATACCTTGGACCCCGACCATGTCCCCGATTTTATCCCTTTTCCCCTGCGTGCAGGTTCAATCCTTAAACGTACCATCGAAGAGGAGAAACCCCTGCTGATTCAAAACATTAACGAAGAAAACGGCTTAAAATCCAGCGGATGGAAAGGGTACAGCGATACTTCAGTTCTGACTTTCCCCCTTCCTGATGAAACCGGAAAAATAATCGGTGTTCTGACACTCCACAGCAAAGCTCACCCGCCATTTGTCGAGCAGGACCGGGAGATCGGCTCAATCCTGGCTTCCTTCAGTTATGAAACATTGCGCGCTGTTCAGTCTTCGGAAGCGATGCGGGAAAGCGAGAAAAGGCAACGAACCATACTGGACTCCTTAAAAATGGGCATAATGGTGATTGATCCCCAGAATCACAACATTATTGATTGTAATCCTGAAGCAGCCCAGTTGATAGGCGCGTCGAAAGAAGAAATCATTGGCAGAAGATGCCATCGGTTTGTCTGCCAGGCAGAGCAGAACAATTGCCCGATATCAGATCTGAGACTATCAATTGATAACTCGGAACAAGTTCTTTTGACCGTTAGCGGTTCCGAAGTTCCCGTACTTAAAACGGTTGTCCCCATATTGTTAAAAGGTCAAACCCATTATCTTGAAAGCTTTATTGATATCTCCCGACAAAAGGAAGTGGAACAGGAAAAAACACTTCTTGAGTCCCAACTGATACAAGCACAGAAAATGGAAGCAATCGGCACCCTTGCCGGCGGTTTGGCTCACGACCTGAACAATGCTATCAGCGGTGTGTTTGCCCCAACCTCAATTCTACTGAGGAAGATTGGATTAAATGAAAACATACCCATTGAGATATTGTCAAAACAGCTCAACAGGATACATGAAAGTAGTTTCAGAATCACCGATATGGTCAATCAACTGATGACTGTGTCTCAAAAGCAGGAACTCTCTCTGACCACGGTGGATTTGAATTATTCCGTACGACACATCTTGAAGATCGCCCAGAACACTTTTGATAAATCAATAGAAATTAAACCCGCATTATTTGAAACTCCCGCCTTGATTAAGGCTGATCCCACTCGCATTGAACAGGTACTTCTTAACCTTTTTATCAATGCCTCACACGCCATGACAATCATGCGTAAAAAGGGTGAACCGTGGGGAGGGAAACTGGAGATCACCATTTCCAATGTTAAGATAGACAGGATGTTTAAAAACAGGCGTCCGGATACAAAAGAGGGTAACTACTGGATCATCCGTGTAAGTGATACCGGAGTGGGAATTGGGCAGAAACAACTGCCACAGATCTTCACTCCATTTTATACAACAAAGGAGAAAGGACAGGGAACCGGGCTGGGTTTGTCAATGGTTTACAATATCATCAGCCAGCATGGCGGATTTGTCACGGTCCAATCAAAACTGAACAGTGGAACCATTTTTGAAGTCTATTTGCCCGAGTGGATCAAATTATTGGATGAACAAAAATCTACCAGAAAACAAAAAACACTTCAGCGGGGAGAAGGACTAATATTGGTTGTAGATGATGAGGAGATCGTAAGAAGTTTGGCAGAAGAGATCCTGGAGGAATGCGGATATACAATAATCACCGCTGAAAATGGCCTGCAGGCTGTAGAAATTTTCAGGGAAAAACAAGCAGAAATAAAATTGGTAGTGCTGGATCTGATCATGCCAAAAATGTCAGGAAATGAAGCCTATAAAAAAATAAAAAAAATAGACCCTAAAGTTAAAGTGCTACTGGTCTCCGGCTTCAAGCAGGATGACCGAATCCAGACTGTTCTTGACATGGGAATTACAGGTTTCCTGCAGAAACCCTATGATCTTTATGCGCTTGCAAATGCCGTTAAAAAGTGCTTATCTTGATCCGGGGGAGCCACTTGTCTCTGTCGAGTGAGTTTTAAACCAATACAAACCTGCAGTAAATTCAATATTGTGATTGAATGAAGTCCTATGAATCAACAAAAAATAAATCTTGCCAGGATGAAGGTTCATAAAATTCAACAACGGAGCGTTGAGTAATGTTCAAAACTCTTAGGTTGAAAATATTTCTTGTCGTAGCTGGTACTGTATTTCTGACAACCATTACCATTGCATTTCTTATTCAGCGGGAAATTCGGACAACCCTTCTTTCAACCCAGGATGAGAATGCCAGAAATCTTTTGGATACAATCGTTCTCAATGTTGAAAATGAGTACAAGAGTCTTGTCTTTCACAAAAAATCCGTTCTTGAGAGAAGAAATTCCGAATTGAAAAACATCACAACACTGGCGATTGATCGGATTAATGAAATTTATCTGCTACAACAAAAAGGAATATTGTCGGAACGGGAAGCAAAAAACAGGGCTATGGAAGAGGTCAAACGCATGCGCTATGATGATGATGTCGGGTATCTCTGGATCAATGATACGGGGAGACCTATTCCGCGTATGATTATGCATCCCACACTACCTGAATTGGATGGGGAAATTTTGAATGAGCCCAGGTTTGATTGTGCTCTGGGAATGAGAAAAAACCTGTTTGTGGCTTTTGTGGATGTCAGTCTTGAAAAAGGTGAGGGCTATGTTGATTATCTCTGGCCTAAACCGACCCGGGAAGGTTTGACAGATGAACAGCCAAAGATTTCCTACGTAAAACTTTTCAAAGAGTGGAATTGGGTTATAGGAACTGGTGTCTACATTGATGATATCGAGGCAGAAACCCAGAAAAGACTTGATGCAATTCTGGCAGAACTGCAGCAGACTTTCGCAAAAGTCAAAGTGGCTCAAACCGGATATATGTTTATTTTTAACGGTCATAAAGAATTCCTGATTCACCCTACTCAAGCTGGAACGGATGGAAGTCGCCTGCTGAACCCAAAAACAAAACAACCCATTCTGGATGAACTCATCGAATCTTCAAAAAGGCCACAGGTGGCTTTTGAATATATGTGGAATAAACCTGCCTTTCAAGATGAGTATCAATTCCTGAAACGATCCTACACCGTATATTATCAACCTCTGGACTGGTATATCACTGTTTCCTATTACCATGATGAGATAGAGATACCGGGCAATAAATTCAGAATTAAAGTGGTGTACCTTTCCGGTATTTTTATATTAATTGCTCTTGCTGTGTCTTTTCTTTTCTCCAAAAGTATTACGGACCCAATTAATGAAGTGGTTAAGGCTTCCACTAGTATTGCCTCAGGCAATTTTGACGTTTCTCTTTCGCGCTCTTCCATCAAAGAGATTGACTCTTTATCCCTGTCGCTTGTTGATACCGGGAACAAACTGAAAAATCTGACCCAAAACCTTTTCGAGGAGAAAGAGCAATTGCGAGAGAGTGAGGAAAGATTCAGGTTTCTGGCCGAAAATATGGCCGATATTGTATGGACCCTTGATCGGGATTTCAAAACCACCTACGTTAGTCTGTCAATAAAGAAAATACTGGGTTTTACTCCTGAAGAACGAAAACTGCAGACCTTGGAAGAGATGGTTACGCCGGAATCTCAACAGCGCCTGATAGCACTATTTGTGGATGAACTTCAGAGCGATTCCAGGCCGGATATTAATCCGGAAAGACATGTCACTGTTGAAGTAGAGTATTATCACGCCCAGGGTCACACTGTCTGGATGGAAAACAGTGTGAAGGCTTTCAGAGACGAGTCTGGGGAAATCATTGGAATGTATGGCTCCTCTCGTGATATCACTGGACGTAAACGGGCAGAAAGAAAAATAATCGAAGCGATGCAGTTTAATGAAGAAATCATTGCCAAATCTCCCATCGGGATGTCCATATATGATGAATCCGGTCAATGTATCGCAGCCAATAAGGCAATCGCAGAAATCACCGGGGTAACTGAAGAACAGGTGCTGAAACAGAATTATCGCACCCTGGAAGCCTGGAGGATTTCCGGTCTGCTGGAGATGGCTGAAAGGACATTGTTAAAAAAGGCACCCCAACGTAAAGAGGTTGACGGGATAAGTGCATTTGGGAAAAAGGTTGTGATTGATTGTCAGCTGGTTCCCTTGCAGGTCGGAAAGCACGAATATCTTCTCTTCATGACAACGGATATGACTGAACATAAAAAAATGCAGGAGATGATGGTACAATCGGAGAAAATGCTTTCGATTGGCGGCTTGGCCGCGGGGATGGCCCATGAGATAAACAATCCCCTGGCTGGGATGATACAGACAGCTAACGTTGTCAGCGATCGTTTGAGTAACCTAACCATGCCGGCAAATGAACGCGCTGCCGAAAGACTGGGAATCTCCATGGAAGTCATCAGTTCTTTCATGCAAGAGCGCAATATTATCGATATGCTGGGAAATATTCGTTCTGCAGGTATTCGTGCCGCTGAAATTGTTGCCAATATGCTCAGTTTCGCCCGAAAAAGCGATTCTACATTCTCAAGCTGCGATCTGGTCGAGTTGTTTGACCATACTATTGATATAGCCGGCAGTGACTATGATCTGAAGAAGAAATTCGACTTCCGCCGAATCAAGATCATTCGCGAATTTGAAAAAGACCTTCCTTTGGTACCTTGCGAACCTGGAAAGATCCAACAGGTGATTCTCAATATTCTGCGGAATGGCGCTGAGGCAATGCAAGACATGATGGGCATGGAAAGGAAGCCGCAGTTCGTCCTTCGTCTACTGCTTGAGAAAGCAGCAGGATGGATTCGTATTGAAATCGAAGATAACGGTCCGGGAATGAACAAGGCCACAAGCAAGCGTATCTTTGAACCCTTCTTCACCACCAAACCAACCGACCGGGGAACAGGCCTGGGTTTAAGCGTTTCCTATTTCATTATTGTTGAAAACCACAAGGGTGAAATGAGTGTGGAGTCAAATCCGGGTAAAGGCGCCAGATTCATCATCAGGCTACCGTTGGAAAGAAAAAGTACATAGGCAATGAGGGAGCATCAGATTGATTTACCTCTGAAAACCGGAGAAAACCCCTCGTCTTCCCAAGTCAGAAATCTGTTTCCTATAACTTCAGCTGTATTGCTGATGGCAATAAATGCGTCCGGATCATGTACAAACATCAATTCCTTCAGCCTTCCCAATTCACTCATATTGATAACAGTATAGATCATCCTGTGTTCCTTATGAGTCCATCCTCCGGAAGCATGAAGAAAAGTTACTCCTCTATCCAGTCTCTTCATTACCTGTTCCGCTATCAATTCCGGTTTCTGGCTGATGATAAATACCGCTTTTCTCTGCGAAAAGCCGGTTTGAACTTTTTCCAGAACAAAGGATTCAACAAAAAGATAGACTCCGGTATATAAGGCTATGGTAAGATCATACATAATCAAAGCTCCTACCAGTGGGATAGTGTTAACAATCAAAAAAGTGTTTCCCATGGGAATCCCGAGTTTTTTCTTAATCAATAAGGCGATCATCTCCAACCCACCGGTGGATCCACCAAATCGGACAAATATGCCAATACTGCCTCCCACCATTATGCCGGCCAGAATGGCTGCCAACATTGGTTCTTCAACCTTAAGGTGGAAATTCCGGGTGACAAACAAAGCAGTCGACAAAAAGAAAACTCCGATCAGGGAAACAATCACAAATTTCAACGACATCTCCCGCCAGCAGATTAAAAAAATCGGAATATTTAACAACAGATAAATTACCCCAAGGGGTGGCCAACCGGTTAAATAGAAGATGACAAGCGAAATCCCGTTAACACCGCCATCAAAAAAAGTATTTCTAACAAGAATACCGTTAATTGCAAGCGACGCCCCCAGGCTACCCGATGCAATCAGAAAAATAGTCATCCAGAATCGCCATGTCTTTAACGATTGCAGAAAATATTGAATATCTTCCTGAAAACGAGTTGTCTTTTTAGTACTCTCCATCTGCTCTCCCGGTAAAATCTATTGATGTCTGTTTTTCCATAACCTGTCTTTTCTTTATACATTTAGGTACTAACTGTTCCTGACAGTCTGAATTAAAATAAGAAAGATGTGAATCGATAAGTCTTTAAAACAACTCTTTTTTATGAAGTATTTCCTTGGTGATTAAATTTTCCATTGACAACACATGATTATTTAGTTAGATTTGAACTAACGAATTCAATTGGAGCGATTCTTCATGAATACAAGAGAACTGGTTTATCACGCTGTCGTCAAGTTGGGCAGTTTGGGAAAAGAATGCAATATGGAATTGTCACAACGTCTCGGGATGGCAGAGCTTCAGCTGAGTCAGATCCACTACTTGCGGATAATTGATCGAACAGTCGGATTAACCTTCAGCCAGTTCGCCGAGATCCTTAAGGTGACTAAACCGTCCATCACTGAAATCGTAAACAAGCTGATCAAGGTAGATTGTGTGAGAAAAGTTCAATCTCCGGATGATGGACGTATTTTTTTTATTGAACTGACCGAAAAGGGAAGGAATATTGCCCAGGTATCAACCCTGGCAGAACAAAAACTGGTAGATATCATACTCAGTAAATTGGAGACTGCAGAGATTAATCTGTTTGTTGCTTTGGTACGAAAGCTATAAATATTTTTTCAGCAAAAGTTAGTTAAAATTGAACTAATTGTTAAGACTCGATTTTTTTTTTGGTAAAGTAACATATCATATATCTACGGCAGAAAATGGAACAAGACCTTTTTTATTCAGGCAAAATCTCTCTTAGGGGTAGGAGTTTTTTTGATGGGAATTTCACACTGGGAAGCGCAAAAGGAGGTAACAAAATAGTGATGGATTGATCTCCTGAATATCTTCTCAATCCGGATCAATAATTGGTTTCAGGATTATGGGAGATAAGCTAAAACAAACACCTACAATGGAGAAATTAAAATGGAACAGTCCCAAACAAAAAATGAGTTGTGCATAATTCCCTTGAACCAAAACATTCTGTTTCCTGAGACAATGAGTGAGCTAAAATTGAACAGGAGCACTGGAGATGCCATCAACCAGCGCAGCGAAAAGGATGATGGCTATGCGATCGGTTTGGTGGTAAAAGATGATTCTGCCAATAAATCAATTGACGGAGGTAATTTTTACAGCATTGGTACTTTAGTAAAGCTGCATTCCCGAAGATCACAGGGAGGGGGATACCATTATCAGACAGAAGCGCAAACAAGAGTAGAGATTGTCGATATAAACCATGAACAGAATGTTCATCTGGCCCACTATGTGTTACGACCCGATATTTTTGATGTAAATGAACGAGATACCGTCAAAATGTTGAACTATATGAAGGAGATTACCTTTGAGATCAGCAAGAGTTTTCGCGGATCGGAACCCTATGTTAATGCCATCAAAAAACTTGATTCCATTCCCAAATTGATCGGCTATCTGATGCCATTTCTGAATATTCCCGTCAGCGAAAAACAGGCCCTGCTGGAAATAGATTCGTTAAAGGAACGCAGTATTCAATTCATTGATGTTTTAATGCGTCAAAAGGAGTCGATAAAACTGCAAATGGAGATGGCACAGAAATTCTCCGAGGAATCCAATAAAAATT
Organism: bacterium; assembly: GCA_018829445.1. GTDB lineage: Bacteria > SAR324 > SAR324 > XYD2-FULL-50-16 > XYD2-FULL-50-16 > JAHJTV01. Next base: position 74,175 of record JAHJTV010000103.1, on the reverse strand, counting down.
ACCGGAAAGCATTTCTAAGAGAGCAGTTAAAAGCGATTCAGGAAGAATTAAACGAAAATGGCGGAGGAGGATCAAAGAAGAAGGGATACCGGGAAACCATCGAAGCGTCAGATATGCCGCAAGAGATAAAAGAGGTGGCCTTGGAAGAGGCAGAAAAATATGAAGCCCAGGGACCCACTCACCATGAGAGCCATGTGATCCGGAATTACCTGGATCTTCTCATCGCTCTTCCCTGGAAAAGTGAACAGGACAAAGAGATCGATATCAATAAAGCCAGGGAGATTCTGGACGAACAGCATTATGGCTTGAAAAAAGTAAAAGACCGCATCCTGCAACATTTGGCTGTGATGAAACTCAAGAAAGAAAAGCAGGGCTCGATTTTGCTCCTGGTAGGCCCTCCGGGAACGGGTAAAACAAGTCTTGGGAAAAGTGTGGCGGAAGCTTTGTCCAGAAAGTATATACGAATCAGTCTGGGCGGAGTAAGAGATGAGGCTGAAATCAGGGGACATCGAAGGACCTATGTGGGAGCTCTGCCAGGAAGAATTATCCAGGGTATGAAAAAAGCAGGTGAGAAAAATCCGGTATTTGTTCTTGATGAAGTGGACAAACTGATGTCGGCATTTCAGGGAGACCCAGCCAGTGCCTTATTAGAAGTATTGGATCCGGAACAGAATAATACTTTTTCAGATCACTACCTTGAAGTTCCTTATGATTTATCGGATGTTTTTTTCATTGGCACAGCAAATTCAACAAAAACCATTCCAGGGCCACTACTGGACCGTATGGAGATCATTGAGTTGTCGGGCTACACCTCCAATGAGAAGTATCATATCGGCAAAAATCATTTGATCTCATCTGTCCTGGAAGAACACGGACTGGATGAGAGTCAGATAGTAATCGAAGATGAGGTGTTGAAAACGATCATTGACCGTTATACCCTTGAAGCTGGTGTGAGGGGGCTGCGAAAGCAGCTAACCTCGATTGCACGGGTTGTATCGGAAAAGATTGTGTCTGCAAACATTGATTTGCCCTATAGGGTTCAAGAAGAGATGCTTGACGATATTTTGGGTCATCAGATCACCAGGCACGATGTTGCACAAACGGATAATCCTCCGGGAGTTGCCACCGGTCTGGCCTGGACACCTGTTGGCGGAGAAATCCTGTTTATTGAAGGGACATATATGGACGGCAGTGGTCAGTTAACTTTGACCGGGCAGTTGGGAGATGTCATGAAAGAATCTGCCAAGATATCCTTAAGCCTGGTGCGGTCTCGACTGGCGTTTAATATTGCTGATTTTAATTTTAATAAGAAGGATTTACACATCCATGTCCCATCCGGTTCAATGCCAAAGGACGGTCCTTCTGCCGGGGTTGCGCTCTTTACAGCTATTGCTTCCTTGCTGCTGGGACGAAAAATAAATCCGAAGCTGGCGATGACCGGTGAAATAACCCTTCGGGGGTCAATACTGCCGGTAGGTGGTATCAAGGAAAAGGTATTGGCTGCTCATCGGGCAGGTATAAAGAAGGTGCTTTTACCGGCGGATAATGATAAAGATCTGAAGGACATCCCCAATGATGTGAAAGAGCAACTCTCATTTGTTTTCCTTGATACCATTGAGGATCTGATCAAAGAAACTTTGGATATTGAACTGCCCAAACAGGAATTTGTATCTGTCAGCATGACTGGCAGTAAAGGGTTCACTGATAATATTTGACCTTTGGGGGATAAACCTCCAAAAAGTGCTAACTTCAGTAAATTTTGCCAAAAACAAGGAGTGTGATTTGGCGGGGTAACATCCCCGCCAAATTATAACTAAAGGCGACCGTATATTTCTATTCTTTTTTTACCTACCTGAATCAAATCGCGAGACCTTGCGACTCACCAACTCTGCAAGTGCAGTGATGCTTTTAATGGATTCTTCACTGGAGTCATATCCGGAGATAGTGATCTGATAACAACCTTGCCAGAAGTTAATATAGTAATCCTCCAGAAAGGCTTCCGTTCCTATTTCAATCCGGAGTGCGTTCTCTCCAATCTTTTCTTTGTTGGCCTGTTGCGCCAACTCCGGAGAATTCATCTCGTAAATATCAAGGTTTAATTGAAGCCCCTGTTTGTTTTTAACTGTGACAATAAGTGCTCTTTTAAAACCAAGCTGCAGATAAAGAGTTGCACCGCCATTTATCAACATAAACAACTCATTGCCTTCCGCCTGGCTTGCTTCGCCATCCAATTGCCACTCTTCATCTTCCACAGAGGGAATGTATTGTTTTAAATCTATCTCTTCCGCAAAAAGCGAACCACTTGAAAACAGGTGGATCACCATAAATATTAGACATAATCCAACTTTCATTTGTTTCCTTTCATTTTTAATCTAATCCAGGGCAAAATTGGAAATACAGACAACAACCGCCCGAAAACCTAATCTAAAAAACCCGGGGGAAGTGATCCGGAATGATCAGGATCTCTTTCCGAAGGTGTTTCGGTTTCAAATCCTGGCGCTGTTCCATCTGGTGAATCTAATCCGGGGTAATTAATGACATCTTTCTGTTCCCTTGATATTCTAAGACCCAGCTGTCTGCCCGCCGATTTTAATGAACCTGAAACCAGTCTGATTGCGTTCAGAGGTGAGACTATTATTGCCGATTGGTTTTGCACCGGACAGTGATATTCACAATATCCACAACCGGAGCATTTGTCTTCCTTGACCTTGGGAACAGGCACTGAAATCCCATCTTCCTGGGTGAGTTCAATGGCACCAAACGGACAAACCTCATCACACACCATACATTTCTGATCCAATTCCCAGGCCAGACAATTTTGTCGTGATATAACGGCAGTACCGGTTTTAGCCCATTCACGCTCATTCCTGGTGACCGACAATATTGCCTGTGTTGGACAAACCTGAGCACAGCGATGACAATCAGGATCACAATACCCTCGTCTCAGAATCATGGCCGGGCTGAACAATCCCATGAAACCGGCTTTAAACCATACGGGTTGTAAGGTATTGGTGGGACAGGCAACCATACACTCTCCGCAACGGATACAACGAGATAGAAATTCCATTTCCGGAAGGGCTGCGGGCGGTCTGATCAACGTGGGCGGTAAAACCCGGCCTTCACCTGTTTTACCCAGGGCAGACGTCAGACTTGTCAACCCGGCAATGGCAACACTGGCCCCAGTCATTCCGGAAATAATGAATCGTCGTCTTGATGGTAAGGAAGGATTTGAAACTGATTGAGTTGCTGACAAACGGTATGTAAATGCAACCGCCGCCTCAGGGCAGATTCTTTGACAGCTCAGACAGGTGATACACTCTTCATGGAGGGTAAGAGCGGGATTGTTTTCATAGATAGCTCCCATGGAACAGGAACGGACGCATTTGCCACAGTCATTGCATTTGGAATCAACAGTGCGCCTCAGCAACGGTTTTCTTGAAAACAATGCCATAACCGCACCTGCCGGACAGATGTATCTGCACCAGAATCGCGGTGTCAACCGAGGCAAAACAAACAATCCTGCAAAAAAAAGCAGAATAAAAAGCTGGGTAGAGTAGCGAACAGATTTAATCTGGAGAAATAACAATGAATTTAAATCCAATTTTTCCAAGAGAGGAGCCAGCAGTTGATGTCCCCTTTCGCTTAAAAAGGTAACAATGGGATAGATCAACAGACCATAAAACCTGGTAATCAAAGAAAGCGGGGAAGCAAAAAAGACAAAGGAAACTCCAAACAGCGAAGCTCCAATCAAAAATACCAGCAGCAGGTACTTAATAGACCTCAATTGATACAATTTCTTCTGTTTCTTATGGGAAACTCCAAACAGTGAATCTGCAACATCAAGTGTTGTTCCCATGGGGCAGATATATCCGCAGAAAAAACGCCCCAGCAGTAATCCCAAAATAACGACCACAACAGCCGGAAGATATCCAAAGAGAAAAGTACGGCTTGAAACAGACGTTATCAGTACAATGGAGGGATCAAGTGTCAGGAAAAAATCAACATTAAAGGAGGTTTTAACACCACTGAGCACTGTCACCAGCAGCACGATAAAAACAACCAGGCAGAAAGTCTGCACCCAACGTCTGAAATCCATTAGATTGATAGGGATGTTATCTGCAAATTCTCAATATCCATCCGTCCAAGTCGACGTTGATGGGCTTCTCGAATGTGACCGACCTGTTGCGGTTTAAACTTTCTTCCGTACCATGTAAATGATGAGACTGCGCAGGCATCGGCCGCAACCATGTCACGTGAAGCAATAATAGTGTTTTCATTTAAGACCTTTCCCGGTCCGTTTGGTCCATTGGTTGATAGCACGCGACTACCATCAATCACCGTCAAATCAGCCTTTAATACTGAACAGATGTCTACGATTCCAACGTCAAGGTCACGGCGATGCATTATCCACCGGTCCCAGACCAACCCCATCATCCCTTTCATGGAAAGGCTAACTCCGGTTGATCCATGGGACTTGGCAACTGGAGCGGCAATCAAAACATCAGCTTTCAAGACCTCCTTAATAATTTGTGTCTTGTTAAGACTTTTTCCACCCGGAATTGTTTTCTCCTGGTAGAGATTATCATCATTGGCGGAAAATACCATATCCGGATCCACCGATTCACAGGCCTTTTGAATTCCGGAGCGTTCAAGACAGGCCTTGGGGGGACCGAGAGTATGATCCAGTATAAAAATCTTGCCCGCTTTAGCTTCTTTGCACATTACAGCCAGTTCCCTGACAACCTCAGGATGGGTATTGCTGGCCTGTTCCGGCGTACGGTTAAAACTCATGTTGGGTTTGATAACAACCCGATTTCCCGGCTTCACAAATTGACTCATTCCTCCTAACAGCTCAACTGCAGCTCTTGTGGCTGCAGCAGGTGCGCCTTTCACCTTTGCTATGTCCGGAACTCCGGCTGCGATTCCCCACTCCGGCAACAGCAAATTGGAAGTCCCCACAGACAGCCATAAAATCCCTTTAGCTTGTGTCCTTAAAAAATCTCTTCGATTCATCTCGTTTTTATCTATTGATTATTAGGGGGGAAAAAGGCGTTACACAGAAATTTCCTTGATATTGATCCGCTTCAAGTCCGGGTCTCCCAATCCCTGTTGAACAGCTTTCTGGATGATGGGCAATTGAGTAGGGTCTAATCCCAGAATTCCCGAACAGTAAGAATCAATCGCTACTCTGTCTGTTCCTGCGATGATAAGGTGGGGTTTGGCTAGTTTTCCCGGTCCGTATGGTCCTTTCTCAATGATGAACTCGGTTGTATCCACGATACAAAGATCCGGTTTACGAATAGTATTTAAATCAACAATACACTGGGAGAGGCGGTCAACATCGGGGAAAAAGCTTAGCCCGATTTTGCCTCCAAAATGCATACCCATGTTGGTGCCGGTTGATGAGGTCCCCATCATATTCTTGAGTGAACAGGTAAATTGGATCCCATCATGATGTTTCAGAATGGAGATATTGATAAATACATCACAATCCAAAAGTGCCTTTGCTATGCTTGGCTTATCCAAAGCTATGGCATTAGGGATCGTATGATCAATGAAGACCTGCCAGCCTGCTTTCAGGCTCTTGATCTCATCCTTGTACTCGGCAGCTAGCTTACTTCTTTCCCAATATCCGTCAGCCCCTTCCTTAAGAATATAAATCTCTTTTGCCCCGGCTTCATAGCACATCTTTACGGCAGCAAGAGCTATCTCCGGTTTAACGTAAGCTCCATAGTTTTTAAAAGGAGAGTTGATGAGCAAGCCAACTTTTGAACCTCTTGTTACAAAGGATTCCATCCCACCCAATTGTTGGACCGCCTTGAACGTATTCTGAAAAAAATCGGAACCCTTGATAACGGCCAAATCGACTTTTTCTGCCGCTTGGAGAGGCTGAATCCCGCAATTCATGAACCCTGGTACCATACGGTTCCCGATCAGGATAGCGCTGCCTGCCAAAACACTTTTTTTTACAAATGTACGTCTGCTGATTCTATCTTTCATATCACCTCGAAAAAACAGGAACGATTTTTTAAACGAATCAATTGGTCGACAATTCAAGTAAAGCTTTTCGTATCAGATTTTTATCCGGCATTCCCGATGCCCCATACCTTCTTCAGCTTAGGCCAAAACTGGTGGTGTTTCTCATCTCTTGTTCAATATCCAGACCATTAACTCGAACTGTCGGGCTTCCGGGAAATTTGAGTCGAATTGCCTCTTCAGATGAGGTTATCTTAATATGTGATAAATTAATATCAAGGTTTAATTCTCCGGCTGTTTTTTCCAAAAGTTCAATGGTCGGCAAGGTATCTTTACAACCTTCAAGTGACAATATGATGACTTCGTTCATTGTTTGGTATTTTTTGTATTTCGGTCAAATATGATTGAAACAAGCACAATTTAATCCAAGCCGTCAGTAGATGAACGGGACATATCTCCTGGTTGTTGAGAGATAGGTTTTATATTCATCTTTGTACAGGTTCAAAAGATGTTCCTCTTCCAGTCTGACTTGAAATTCCATCATAACAAAAAATAACAGTATCCAGGTCAAAAAAGAAAAAGTTGGAAAGATTAACCAGACTCCCAAACATAAAGCAAACAAACCGCTGTAAGTGGGATTTCTAATCAATCTGAACACACCATGAGTAATAAGAGCTGATCTGTTAGCAGAATCGATACCGACACGCCATGAGTCACCCATGATTCTTTGAGCGATCAGACATAAACTTAATCCGAGTATCCCAATCAGAAATCCTGCCATATCCAGAAAAAACAGGTCAAGAAGTTTGAATCTGTGAAAGCCCGGAGTATTCTCAAATCCCACAGTATGCATTATAATGAGAAGGACGACCAGCCCTGTCATTATACGAGAAAAAAGAGCGAAGAAACGCTGGCTTGGCCGGGGATCACTGTAGATTACTTCGGGATTATAGCCCGTGTGAGACAGTTGCTGTTTTTTCTTCAGGCCCCACAAGAGAATATATCCCGCAAAAACAAGGGATACCAATGCTCCTTCCAGAATGTTCAAGTTTACCATAATTTTACCATAAGAGACAGTTTCAAAATGACGAATTACCTTGACAATCAAACTATATGATGGATTAGTTTGACTGTCAAGGTAATAGTTCAGATTGTGAAACGGATGGTCGCTAAAACGGCCATGGCCGGAAAGTTAGATGGGGTTCTGAATTGTTTTAATGAACTGTGTAATAACCAACGATATGAAGGCGAGAACTGCACCGGCAATAAATGGAATCTTATAGTCTACCAGCCAAAGCCATCCTCCCAGTGCCGGAATGAGAACAGCAGCAATATGATTAATGGTAAAACCGACTGCCATTGAAGGAGCAATATCTTTAGGATCAGCAATCTTTTGAAAATAGGTTCTAATGGAGATACCAAAATTAAAGAAGATGTGATCGAGGATATACATCAGTCCTACAATCATAACGTTGTTGCTGAAGGCGTATATCAGGAATACAAAGATCAGGCTGAAATATTCAAGAGAGAGCACCTTTCGTTCCCCAAAGCGAACAATGGCTTTACCGATGATTGGGCTCAAAAAATAGTTCACCACATTGTTAATCAGAAAAAGAATGGTGATGGTTTTAACTGAATAATCAAAATTCTTCACCAGCAGAAAAACAGCAAAAGCCACAAAAACCTGTCTCCTGGCGCCTGCAAGAAAAGTCAGGGTGTAATATAACCAGTATTGTTTCCTTAAAACAAGTCCCTTGTTCTGTACCACCCCTTGCGAGGTTACCGGTTTTTTATAGAAGCAGAATCCGGCTATGATCATTACCAGAATTCCAACTACCAGGTAGAGTGATTTATAGGTAAATAGACCCACCAGGAAAAAAACAAACAATCCTACAAAAACGTTTGAAGCCGCTGTCATGGAACGCAGCCTACCAAAAACCAGTGGTGTAATCTTAATATCGAAATGCTGCAGCGTAAGGGATTGGTTCAGGGTTTCAAAATAGTGGAACCCGAATGACATGAGGAGAGTGGTGAAAATCAATCCGTAAAAAGTCGGCAATAATCCGGTTAAGGTAACCCCTAGTCCGAGAATAAGGACAGAAAGTGCGGCCATTCGTTGTTCTTTTATGATCAACAAAATATAGACAACCAGCAATGAAAGGAACCCCGGAATCTCGCGAATAGACTGCACTATTCCGTTTTCGAATCCATTTAAACCGGCGACTTCAACTGCAAAATTATTGTAGAGGGTTCTCCACACCTGGAGTCCTACTGTGGCTGAAACAGTTAGCAACAACAGAAAAAGGTAAATCCTTTCCTTTCTAAAGGTCTCAGCGCCTTTTGATTCCGACACTTAAATCTCCGGCAAAATTGGATTTAGAAAAGCGACATCCCACGGCAATTGTTCACAAGATCACTTTTCCCAGGAGCTGTGGGAGATTTTTCAAGAAAAAGAGAACGTTATATCATCTACTTATAGTCTGCACCAATACCCAGGGTTTAACAATAGCTGTTAGCAGTTCGGCTTCGGTTTCAAACCATTCTTTCGCCTGTTCGTCTATTACTCGATCCAGTTTTTCTTCTGCCATCCATTGCTCCACCAGGGAGGTGTTATTATTTGAAATCTGGAAAGCCACCTCCACCAGTTCTAGCTCAGGAGAAACGAAGATGGTGATCCCCCTTGCGAATACAATTTGCAGATCTTTCCATGGAACAGGAGCAATCTCATTATTTAGTTTTTCTATTAATTCAGCCTTACTTAACTCTGGTTTAATATCTTCCTGTTTTGTCATAGGATTCTCCGTTATTCCAATAGTCCCCTTTTGATTCTCTATAATTCACTCCTTGAAAAATAGCTAAAAAGGACAGATTTATCTTTGATGTACACCCGATTATTGCTGAATTGCCTTCAATAGTATAACACAACCTTTATAATCTGGAATCCCAATGGTTGATAGATAAAATGGCGTTTGTCAGATTATTCCTAACATGGACGTTAGCCCGCCAACCATAGTCCTTGATTCCGGTCGCGAGTACTTATTCAGGAGCTTTGGTATCGCAATCCACAAAAATGATTGGTTTGTCAATTACAGGGGCTAAAGACTTGAGGTGAAAGATTTAAGCGTCAGAAATACCAGGGAGCAATCTAGAGTTGATGACTGCTCCAAAGTATTTCTTTGCTTAATTGGAGTACGAGATTAATGCCGGTTATTAGCATATGCTCAAAATGACAGTAACCATCACCTTCCGATTCGTCAAGAGATTTTTTGACTATAATCAACTTGACTCTCTCATCCAATTCCCATAGCTTAATCCAGACTTTGTCCTAAAGTTGTTTACCAAACTATTAAAACGAATAGAGAAAAAAGGGATCCCATGTCGATAACCATCCCCATCTGGCTATTTATAATATTGGTTTTGCTTACAACCTGGTCGATTCTCAGCCGCATGCTTATTCCCAGTGTCCGTTGGTTTTTTCGGAGAAGAATCAACAAGGTGCTGGATGAGATAGCCATACACCTGGATCTCGGAATTCGCCCCTTCCAATTGACCAAACGTCAGGTTCTAATCGACCGCTTGGCTTTTGATCCTAAAGTGATGGAGCTTATTCAAAAAATATCTTTGGACAAGAACGTTCCGCTTGAGGTTCTTCAAGCCGAAGTTAATACCTATGCCCGGGAAATTGTCCCCTCTTTTAATGCGTACCTGTATTTCCGTTTGGGGTACTGGCTGGCTAAAAAGATTGCCCGTTTGATGTATAAGGTACGAGTGGACAGGGTGGACAATGAAAAGCTGGCAACGGTTGAAAAGGATTCTACGGTTGTTTTTGTCATGAATCACAGGAGTAATATGGACTACATCCTGGTGGCGTTTTTGGCAATGGAACGAACAACCCTCTCCTATGCAGTGGGAGAATGGGCTCGAATTTGGCCACTGCAATCCCTGATCCGGGCCATGGGAGCCTTTTTTGTTCGCAGGAAATCTGATAATCCTTTGTATCGTCTTGTTCTGGAACGATACATCAACATGGCTACTCGTGAGGGGGTTTGTCAGGCTGTTTTTCTGGAGGGCGGTCTTTCCAAAGACGGATTCTTAAGACCCCCCAAATTCGGATTGATCGACTATATGCTCCGCTCTTTCGATTCTAAAGAGAGCCGCAATGTTGTTTTTATCCCGGTCGGTATTAATTATGACAGAACCTTAGAGGACAGGAGTCTTCTAAGGGGATTAAAACCGGAAACAGAAAAACGAAGTTTAGCATTTGTCATAAAAACAACCCTGGGGTTTATCATTCGCAATTTTTTTCAAATGGCTTTGGGACGGTGGAAACGGTTCGGTTATGCCTGTGTGAATTTTGGTGATCCGATCTCTGTAAAAGACTATATTGTTGAAAGAAACTTCGATTTTAAAACACTTTCCAAAGAGGAGCGGTTTGTAAGAATCGAGGAATTGTGTTTTTATTTGATGAAATCCATTGAGAATGTGATCCCGGTCCTTCCCGTTGCCCTGGTTTCAGCAGTTATGATAGATTTTCATGAAAAAGCGGTTTCACTGTTCGAAATTAAAGCCGGTATTGATCGCTTAATTGAGGAGTTAAAGTCCAACGGAGCCCTGATTTACTATCCCAAACATAATTTCGAGAAGTATACGGAAACGGCCTTGGAGATGCTTAAAATCCGCCATATGGTTTTGGAATCAGACAATCTGTTGAAAACTAATCCTGAAATGATAGATATATTAAACTATTACGCCAACTCAATTAATCACTGGAGAACACCCGCCATCGACCTAAAATCCAATTAACTGCTATGATAACGTCATTTGCCAACATCCTGTTTGATCTGGATGGAACCCTCACCGACCCCAAAGTGGGTATTACTCGTTCCATTCAATATGCTCTGGAACAGCTCAATGAGCCAGTACCCGCAGCCGATGAGCTTACCTGGTGTATCGGGCCTCCTTTGCTGGATTTTTTTGCAACTATTTTAAACAGCCGCGACGATGCCCGGCTTAATCAGGCACTTACACATTATCGCAAGCGATTTGCAGATGTGGGTCTGTTTGAAAACACCGTCTACCCTGACTGCGAAGACTCCCTGCAAAAGATCAAGATCGCAGGTTTTAAAATTTTTCTGGCTACCTCCAAACCCGGAGTGTTTGCCAAAAAGATACTCGATCATTTCAATCTCAGCCGATTTTTTGACGGGATCTACGGCAGTGAGCTGGATGGCCGCCGATCAGATAAAGGTGAGTTGATTGCCCATATCCTGGCCACGGAAAAACTGGACTCTGGTGATACCCTTATGGTTGGTGATCGCTGTCATGATATTATCGGAGGCAAAAAGAACAGTCTCAGAACAGCTGCAGTAAGTTACGGTTATGGGTCGAGAGAGGAGATATCATCTTCAGACCCGGATATGATTTTTGATTCGATGACACAATTGGCTTCTTTTCTTCAATCGCAGAATATCCCGGCTGAATAAGCTCTCTCACCGACTGACAGGAGAGGAAGAGTGATCTGTTAGGAAAATTCTTTTACAGCTCAGGTTTCATTCTCAGGATAATGGGAATGGCTGATAAAGCCACAATGGCCGAAATCTTGTAGGTTATTTCCAGCCCGATTTTATCCCCCATGAATCCAATCAGCATGATGGCTGCAGAATTGATGACAAAATTAATCATCATATAGATCCCATTCACAAATGCCGGGTGCTCATTTTTTAATTCATTGACCGTAGCCAGCATAACCGGCATGGGGGCCAGGAGAAACAGCCCCATGATGAGCAACAGTGGAAAGAGGAGTACCCCTTCAACCATCATAAACAGCCACATCAAGACCGGGGAGAATATGGCGGTCACCATCAGGGTTGTTTTCCTGCCTATTCTATCGGAGATAGTACCGGAAAAAATCGTTCCTGCAGCTCCGGAAAGTTGGACAACCGACAGGGAGACTCCCGCCATCCAGATACTGGCACCCTTGCTGCTCATATATACAGGCAAGAATATGGTCAGTGCCCCCCTCATTAATGCCCTGGAAAAGGTAAAAGCTGCCAGCGTCTTGAAGGTCGGCATTACCTTTTTCATTGTCGATGTAATACTAATCTCCGAGCTTTCCCGATTGAATTCATCTGAAATCCGAATGTTTCTGATTCTTACAAAAAGAATCAGAGAACAGGCCAGTCCGATGGGTATCAGTTTATAGGTTCCCTCCAATCCCCACAGGGAAACTGCTCCCAGGATAATAAGCGGGCCTATCGTGCGGGCCGACTCCCCGGCAAACATGAAAAAGCTCATCCCCATCCCAATGCGATTACCGGAGACCCGTTTCATCATAACCGGTGCCGGAACATGAAACAATGTTGCACTGATTCCCATGATAAAAAGCAAACCAACCAGCACATAATAATTGGGAGCAACCCCCAGTAGACTCATACTGATGGCAGTGATTGACGGTGTTACAATGATAAAATAACGGACACTAAATTTGTCCGCGACCAGGCCGATAACGGGATTCAAAAGGGACGGCAAGCGTTGGGCTACTGTCAAAAAACCTGCCGAAGCGTAGGAAATACTCAGTTTTTCGATCAACAGCGGCAGGATAGGAGCTAAAAAAGAGGAATAGATATCATGGAGTAGATGTGCGATGGAGATGGTGACGGCATTGATAGACTGAAACCTGTTCTTCTCTTCCATATCCCGGGTGTTGAAAAAAGTGTTTAGAAAACTTGAATGCAGCTATTACGAAGAATCTGAATCGGATGATTTTGTCAAGTGCCGCTTGGTTTTTTTAAACCCAGCCTTGAGACTCTCCCTGCATAATACAGTCTGACAGTCTACAGGGATGTCAACCATGATCTTTGACAAGGAAATGTATGGCAGATTCAAAATCCAAAAATGGATGCTTTTGGTTTGATCAGTTCCACTTTAAAAACCAGCACGGCATTTGGCGGGATCACACCCGGTACTCCTTTTACTCCGTAGCCCAGTTCGGGTGGGATAAATAACTCCCATTGGCTGCCCTTCTTCATCATTATCAAAGCTTCACTCCAACCCTTGATAACACCATTGACCTTAAATTTTGCAGGTTTCCCTCGTTTGTAGCTGGAATCAAAAACAGTTCCGTCAGTCAGTCTGCCCTCATAATGTACTACCACGGTGTCAGTAGATCGGGGAGACTTCCCCTTTCCTTTTTTTAAAACACAATATTGCAAACCGGATGCGGTTGTTGCCACATCAGGATTCTTGGCATTAGTCTCTAAAAATGTCTGGGTCATGTGCAGGTTAAGGGATAAGTGGTTTGTTCTTCTGATGGCTGAAAACCCAAGGCTAAAAGTATATTTAACCCCAACAAGCTTGATTATAGCCTACTTCTTTTTAAAATCAAAGCAAAGACACTTGGTTTGGGTATCATCCAGGGAAGTTAATCGATTTTTTTAAATCTAAAGGAAAGCCCCAATGGGGGCTTCCATTTGTTATTTCGAGGTGGATTTCACAGGTCTGGCAAGACTGGTTAAAGAAAAGAGTAATAACATCAATAGGACGATCAGGCTCAGCAAACCCTGGGGCGCCAAGGAGCCTTCCAACCAGATAAAACAGCAGATAAAAATCAGTGCCAGCAGATTGCAGAGGGAAGTCATCGTATTGATAATGCCTTGGTTTGTCATCACCCGCGACAAATTGAGACATCCTAGAAAAACAAATCCCAAGCCGGTACCGGTGAACCAGAGATAATCCATATTAAATTCGGAATAGAACAGGGGAGCTAAAACGGTGTGACCTATCCCCAGGACTATCAACAGAAATGTCACACCGAAATCGAGTTTTCGCTTCATAAAATTCTCCAAAAAAAGGATTTGATGTCACTGGTTTTTTACCAGATCTGCAGATCTCCACACAGCAAAATACAACAAACTAACTAGTGCCAGCACGATAATTGTACCAATCGAAGCCGGATGAGATATGCCAAAGAAGACACCCTCGTTGATCACACGTACCAGATAGAAGAAGGAGATAAGTAAAAGCAGCTGTTTCCCGATTTTTGAATTGAGTAAGTCGTCGGGAAAAAACAGGGACACATAACCGAAAAAAGCTACCACCAGACCCAAGTGTATATTTAAAACCTGCATGATAGCCTGTTGTGTCTCTGCCAAACAACTCAGACTGTTCGGCCAGTCGAACAGTTTCCAGAACATAAAGTGAAAAATCGCCAGAAAAAGATTCAAGATACCTCCAATCCTTAACAATAGTTTCATTTTTTCCTCCTCAAGTTTTCCATTTAAAGTAAATCCTGTTCTATATATTTTGCATAATTGCAATTTTATTCTATAGCTAATTCACTTTAAAGTCAAACTACTTTTTTTCCTTCTTTTTACCCATAGCTGATCATGAAAATCTAAGATATTGTAATGATTTAATTTTGGCACAGTTCAGGAAAAACAGTTATTTCAATGTAGATGATAAACGATTCAGAAAAAGACAGAAGAAATCGGACGGGAGTTGGCTTTTTGACGAGTGGTTCAGAGGTTAAAGGAGTACTCCTATAACCTCTGAACCCATGGAGAGTTACTTATTATTGAATTGATCAGGATTCAGTGAGTCTGGCATTCCATTGCAGTAATGTTTGATCTCCGGCGTGCAGGAACAGCCTGAAGAACAGCCTCCTTTTCCTTTATACTGCCTGTAGAAGGTATAGCCGACATAGGCCGCAGCCAAAATGACGATAAAAATTACAATGAGTGTTTCCATAATTATCCTGCTAAAAATCCGGTGAAGGAGCCAATTTGATAAACAAGGGTTGCCAGGGAAAAAGCAAGCATCGTATTGAAGAGAACAGAGAAAGCAGACCATTTCCAGGAACCTGATTCCCTGGCAATAGCTACAACCGTGACAAAACAGGGTGCGTAAAAAATGGTGAAGATAATAAGACTCAACGCTACTAAAGGGCTCCAACCGGCTGATTTTTTCAGAGTTTCACCCAGGGAATCGGTGTTTTCAGGATCAACCTCTCCCAGTGAGTAAGCGGTTCCCAATGTGGAAACAACCACCTCTTTAGCGGCAAACCCACCGACTAGTGCAATATTCGTCCTCCAATCAAAACCGGCATGGCGAGAGATGGGTTCAAGGAAAATGCCAATGGAACCGGCGACGGAATGTCCAAGGGCTTGTTCTGCCTCCTGTCCGTCAATTTTAGCCAGTCTCTGTTTCAACAGTTTTGCAGTCGGAGATAGCACACTAGTTGTCCCGTCTTCTGCAGATTTAAGTTCTTGGAGGTGACTGGGCAGTGCAGATTTCTCCTCAAATTGGCGCATGTTTTCAAATCTCACTTTCTCCGACTCCGGAAGGCCTGGAAATGTCATCATAGCCCAGAGCAGAATGGAGATGCCCAGAATAACTGTTCCTGCTTTTTTGATGTATTGCCAGGTTCTTTCCCAGGTATGAATAAAAAGACCTTTTAAGGTTGGGAGACGGTAGGGAGGCAACTCCATCACAAAGGGTGTAGCCGGACCTCTGATAATAGTCATCCTCAATAATTTGGCAGTCAGCAGGGCTCCTCCCCAGGCAATCAATGTTATCATAAACATCATCATAGCCTTGTTTTCTCCGAAGAACGTCCCCACCAAAAGCGCCATGATCGGCAGCTTAGCACCACAATTCATGAAGGGCACCGTAAGCAGGGTGGCCAGCTTTTCTCGTCTCGATTTTAAGGTTCTGGTGGCCATCACGCCTGGAACTGCACATCCTCCGGCAATTCCTCCCGATACAATAAATGCCATCACCGAATTGCCATGCAAGCCAAAGATACTGAATACCTTATCAAGCATATAAGCAACTCTGGCCAGGTAGCCGCTGTCTTCCAAAACTGAGATCCCAAAAAACATGAACATGATCAGCGGCACAAACCCCAGAACACCTCCGACTCCATCAATAATTCCCGATACAATCAAAGATCTCAGTAGTCCATCTGGCAGACGTCCAGACATAAAATCGCTCAACCAACCAAAAAACGCTTCAAACCAGCCAACCGGAATTTCACTATAGGAAAAAGTAAACTGATATAGCCCATAAATGATTGCCATCATGAGCAGGGGTCCAACAAACCGGTTGGTGACGATTCTGTCGATCTTATCGGAAAGCTCCAGGCGGTTGATGTCATACTGCCGCTGAATGACATTTTGTTTCAGTATTGAGGCGATGTAGCCATAACGATAATCTGCGATCAAGGCTTCGGGATACGTATTTAAAGTAGACTCCAAGTGTTTACTGACACGCTCAACAATGGATAAGAGTTTCTGAGAAATCGATTGCTCACATTGATCCCCTTTGGCAATCACCTGGGAATCATTTTCGAGATATTTAATGCCAACCCAACGAGGAGGATACAGATCTGTCAAGAAAGAGTTCTCAATAATGATTTTCTCCATATCCTTTAAAACAAGATCAAGATCTTCACCATAGGAGATATTGAACTTATAAACTCCCTTGGTCTCCTCTGCCAGTTTAATGACTTCCTTGATAACTTCGTTTTTTCCTTTTCCTGTTCTGGCAATCGTCGCAACAACAGGAACCCGCATTAATGATGACAGCTTCTCCGCATCGATGGTAATCCCTCTTTTCTTGGCAGCATCAACCATATTAAGAGCAATACAAACCGGAATTCCTAGCTCCAGCAACTGAACAGTCAAATAGAGATTTCTTTCCAGATTGGAAGCATCCACAATATTAATGACTGCCTGGGGCTTGGATTCTGTAAGAAAATTCCTGGCAACAACTTCATCTTGCGAATAAGCAGTCAAAGAGTAAGTTCCGGGAAGATCGACAATGTGAAGTTCAGTACCATCCAGAGAGGTGTACCCCTCTTTCTTTTCGACTGTCACACCCGGGTAATTACC
Source organism: bacterium (assembly GCA_018829445.1). Lineage (GTDB taxonomy): Bacteria > SAR324 > SAR324 > XYD2-FULL-50-16 > XYD2-FULL-50-16 > JAHJTV01. The sequence continues at coordinate 57,310 of JAHJTV010000103.1, read as the reverse complement.
GACATGTTGCCGTGATCCGGTCAGCGCATTAAAAAGCGTAGTTTTTCCTGAATTGGGATTACCTCCCAGGGCAATTGTTTTAAGCTCCAACGGCTTTCCCATAATCAAATTACCTCCACATCTATGTGATCGGCTTCACTGTTTCTCAAACTCAAAGTAAATCCCCTTACCCTCAAAGCAACCGGATCATATAAAGGGGCACGCCCCTGAACGGTAATTTCCGTTCCCGTAATCAGCCCCATATCGCGAATTCGGCGACCCAACTCACCAGCTACTCTGACAGATGTAATTTTGCCGGTTTGATTTACTTTCATTTCACGCAGATTAATTATTGCCATTCGTTACCTCATACTTGCAGATTGTCTGTATAATGGTGCATTGATCCTTGAAATAAACCTTTGTTTTTGGACTTGCATTAAAAACAAGAAGTATTTCGTATATGCGAAACTTTAATATAAGTGAATAAAAACTACCTGTCAATGGGTATTTAGCGCTGATATTAGTCCATTATAACTATAGAACAATATATAGAAGCCAATCGGACAGTTTTCACCAATATGTTTCTTTATTTTTCTTCATTTTGTGGATATTACCCCGGAAGGATTTCTACAAATGGCTGGATCGGAGGGAAAATATGGGAAATTATTTAGAGAGACGAGTTGCCTTGTAATCTTAGGAGCGCTGGAAGGATGGCAACGGCTTGATGAATTTTCACTGTAAAAACACAAAAGCCTCTTGAAGGAGGCTTTTGTAAAGGAATCTCTTTTTTTTAAGATCTATTCAGTCAAGTCGGATTTTGCCTGACATGACCGAGTCAAGTTCTATTATTACTTGATTGTCACGTTTACAGCAGATGGGCCTTTTTGTCCTTGTTCGATTTCAAAGGTAACCTTGTCACCTTCCTGCAGAGATCTAAAACCGTTCCCACTTATTGCTGTGTAATGAACAAATACGTCATCACCGTTTTCCTGCTCGATAAAACCATAACCTTTACTATCATTAAACCACTTAACAGTTCCATTAACCATGTGGATACTCCGTTAAATTAAAGATTGTTATACTAACTGCCAGCATCCACTTATATGACAAATGGTACTTTCAATCAGAACATAAAACCGGATTAAAAAAATCCGTACAAACCTCTTAAGTCAGACATTGCCCGACTCGAAAAGGCGATCATAGCAAAAGAAAATGGAGAAATGTTAGCCAATAAATGTTTTTTAATTAAATATATTGACGCAAATCATATCTATTAGGTCAACCCGCTCATACCGCCAGTCTCTTTATTAGGCATAACCGATTCTATAATCCGTGAGGAATTCTCTTTCATGAAGGGATGCCTGTAGTCTCGCAGCAGGAATGAACCATACTGTGATGAAGGCGACAGAGGCTGTTTGCACCTTTGGAAGTGGTAAAAATTAGGGGGGGGGGCATGACATTGTATGGAATGTTCAACCAATATTAATCAGCTAATAGCTGTCTCTATCATGGCCGTCTGTCAGTTAACCGGGCAGGAGCAGGTCAATTCTAAAGTTCAACTGTTTTGGAACCGCTAACTAGAATATTTTCGAGCTTTAAATCGGTTAAATCCTTGATTCCACGGAGAAGAAACCAGATAGTAAAACCCATGATGATCATTGAGGGAACAACAATGACGGGGTAACTCAGTAAGGTCATCTTACCGAGTTCCTGGTTGTAAGCCGCTGTACCAGGCTGACTTACAACGATTGCTTTTGCCAAGACGTAGTTCAAAATCGAAGACAGAAAAAATGAGCCGGAGATGAACAGGGTTGACTTGTATAAAAGTGAGTTAAATTTTTCCACGTTTTGCCTGGTTTGCAGTTCCGCGTCCACTCTCCCTGTATTAATGATCATCTTGTTGTAAAGCAGTGTTCTGATTAGAGGGAATCTTGTTTTTAAGGAGCCCAAGGCCATCAGGCCGATGATTCCGGGGATGGCTGCTTCCTTAACAGCAAACCAGTGATTATCGATCTTTAATAATCCGATCCCACCGCTCAGCAATACGTTGATCACTCCCAGAACGGAAATCAGGTTGAATTTCCTGTGCTTAAAAAAATCCAGTATTCCGTAGCCCAAGGGAAAAGAAAAAGCGACGATGAAACCAACTTTTGGCCCAAGATAACTCTCTTTTGCCAGATAAACCAATATAACCGCCGGAATCACAATATTGATCAGGATACTGATGAGCGGGTTTTCCCTTTTGCTTACCTTCCTGGATTTATTAATTACCTGATTCACAATACTCCTTTAACTGTAAAAATCTGTTGCGGTTAAAAGAATAGTTTAAACCTCTCAACCGTTTTTTGCACTGCGTTTTATCGGTTTTTTAGCTCTTTTTCAGAGCCGGGTATCGGAAATAAGTTTCTCTAATCTTATAAAATCAACAGATACAGGGCATGGGCAACAGTCAATGATAGTCCTTATAGACTGGATATTATTTCTGTAATCCCCGGTACTCTGCTGTCCTCAGCTCAACAATATAAGATTCCAATTCAGGTATGTCAGCTTGTTTGGCTTGGGTAACGGCTAACTCAACATCATAGGGTATTCTTAATTGAGTGATGGAAAAGTGGGATTGAATCTTTTCGTCTTTATATCCCTCGAGAATGGTATAGGTTGCTTGCGGTTCATCTAACGGACAGCCAACGCTACCGGCATTAAATATCTTTTTTCGATTGGTAAAAAATCCCAAGTAATAAGCCACATGGATATCGCCATAACCGACTATATCAGGTTCATGAGTATTAAAGCCGGTGAACTCCGTGTTAACAAACATCTCCATTAGTATTTCATATTCTTTATAGGGAAAAACACGATGATGAACGCCCTGATTTGATGCGTGGAAAAGCCTGATCCGCCGACCACTCATTGTAAAGTCTACGGTGTTGGGTAGATTCTTCAAGTAGTTTAAACGTTCCGTACCCAGGCGTTCACGGTGCCAAACGAATAATTCCTGATCAGCATCGCCAATTATGGCGTCATCCCAATTACCTGATACAATGCTCAGGCATCGCTCACGGCAAATATCGAGAGCCAGTGCAGAGTTCGGTCCCTTGCCGACAATATCACCAAGACAATAAATCGTATCGATTCCTCGTTGATCAATATCGGCCAAGACTGCTTCCAGGGCAGGAATATTACCATGAATATCCGAAATAACGGCTATCCTGTCTATCTCTCTCCTCATTTTGGGCACGTCCTTAATCGATAAAACTTGTAGTAATTATGGTTGCCTCACTCTTCCGGCAACAAGCCGGATAATGATCCTGGCTGAAACTGATAATGGGTAACAGTTCAAGCATCATTTCCAAAGGTGAAACAGGAAGCGAGATACAAACTGGCGGGAAGAAAACATATCCTCCACAATTCATCATCTGTTTTCTATATTAGAGTTTATATTATTACATTGAGTTTCATGATCACTATAAAAAGGCGCTGTAGTGATGTCAAGCATGACTCTTTTTCCAGAATTTCAACATGCACATCAGACAGAAAGAGGAGTTTCAAATCATTCCGTATAATTAACCACATGATAACAACCTGTTACATTTTTAACAGATTATCAGTTATTTACGTAAGGTTGCATTTTGGTTAGGTTCAATAGATTAGCTTTGTGGTACACATCAAAAACCATATATAACCATGTCTATCTCCTGCAAAACATTTGTTTTCACAAATCATGTCAAATTGAGATATTTTTTATCAAAAGAATGGAGCCAATACTATATTCAAAGCTTTTGGCATTTAAAATCGTCTAAGTAGTAACCAGGAATATACGATGTTCGTCCAACTGATCGTTACAGCGCGAAGCAGGGCTTTTTCCCTTTATTGTGACTCAAATGGAGTCACTCCAAAAAAAACGGATTGACTGAAACAACCCATGACTGAACCGGATGAGATTGAGTTGATAAATCAGGCGAAAGCAGGGAGTTCCACTGCCTTTGAGGTGCTGGTGAGGCAGCATTATACCTTTGTCTACAAGGTAGCGTTTAAGTGGTGCCGCCTTAAGGAGGATGCGGAAGATATTACCCAGGAGGTTTTTATAAAACTTGCGCGTAATATTATGGATTTTAAGCAGTCTTCAGCTTTCAAAACCTGGCTTTATCGCATTACCATCAATACGGCAAAAGATCTGATGATTAAAAAACAGCGCGCTCTAAAAAACGAATCTGCCTATCTGGAAGCAGAAAAAGAAAAATCCGGGCATGTTGACAGGGAAGCCGCAATGGCAGACAAGCTAATATCACTTATAGAATCACTACCGCAAAAGCTTAAAGATGCAGCTTTGCTGGTATACAGTGAAGGGTTGAGTCACAAGGAAGCTGCAGGCATATTGGACTGCGCAGAAACAACCGTCTCATGGAGACTATTTCAGGTTAAGAAAAAACTAAAAATATCATTAAAGAGCGGAGAGTTAATATGAAAGAAAGCGATATAAAAAAGATACTCGCCGACAACACAATTCCGGAGCCTGATGAAACAGTTAAAGAAACAATGATTGCCACTGTAATGGCCGAGTTTTCCAAACAGAAAGTAACTTCCACAAAAAAAATCAAAGGAAAGGAGAAGTCGAATCGTCTAATGAGTACTTTAAAATCATTCTTAACCTATTTAGGAGAAAGTACCATGAAAAGACGATATGTTATCCCAAGCGCTGTGACGGCATGTTTGGTTGTGCTTGTTTTTGGAGTTTCACAATTGATGGATAGTAATCTGCTGATGGAACAGTCAGGTAATATAGCTGAAACTCCCCTGATATTCACCGGGGAAAAAGCTGAGGAGGAGTTTACAGTCCCGGAAGTGGACGAATCAGCCCCTGCTCCACAAACGTTTGTTGTCAGAAAGGAAAAAGAATATGGTCACGCCGATAATAATAAAAAAGCAGCAAAGCCATCGGTTGCGAGAAACCTTTCGCAAATGAGTCAGCAAACCACAGATAAAGGCAAATTGATGGGTTTTCAGCAAGCACCCATGATGGATGAACCATCAAATTTGCCGTCACACTATGTCGGTCAGGATAAATTTGAAGAAGTTGATACCAATCCTGTAAAACGGGTTGTTGAGGAACCGATTTCAACCTTTTCTGTTGATGTTGATACGGCATCCTATGCCTTTGTCAGAAAAATGTTGAATCGGGGTACCCTGCCGCCAAAAGATGCTGTCAGAATTGAAGAGCTGGTCAATTATTTTGACTATGACTACCCATTGCCTGTTGATAAAACCAAGCCTTTCTTACCGACTGTTGCAGTCTATCCAACCCCCTGGAATCCGGACACAAAATTGCTGCACATCGGCATCCGTGGGTATGGTATTCAACCGGATAAAAAACCGAAAACCAATCTTGTATTTTTGATTGATGTCTCGGGATCTATGGAGCAACCTGATAAGCTTCCCTTGCTAAAGAATGCATTCAGGATGCTGGTTAATACCCTGGAGAAATCGGATACGGTTTCGATAGTAGTATATGCAGGTGCCGCCGGAACTGTATTGGAGCCGACCAGAGTTGCGGAAAAGGGAAAGATTCTGTCTGCGCTGGAAAGCCTCAATGCAGGAGGGTCGACAGCAGGTGGCGAAGGTATTCGTCAGGCATATGCCCTGGCTGAGGCCAACCATGATGACAATGGAGTTAACAGAGTAATACTGGCAACTGATGGTGATTTTAATGTCGGCATTACCAACATGGAGGAACTCAAGGGATTTGTTGAAAGAAAACGTAAAACGGGAATCTTTCTATCAGTCATCGGTTTTGGGCAGGGAAATTATAATGATGCCCTCATGCAGAAACTAGCTCAAAATGGCAATGGAAACGCCAGTTACATCGACAACCTGAATGAAGCTCGCAAAGTATTGGTACAGGAAGCAAGTGCCACACTGTTTGCCATAGCCAGAGATGTCAAAATTCAGGTAGAGTTTAATCCTGCCAGGGTAGCAGAATACCGTTTGATCGGGTACGAAACAAGACTCCTGAAACGCGAGGATTTTAACAACGACCAGGTCGACGCCGGGGATATCGGTTCGGGTCATCGGGTTACCGCCATTTATGAGTTTTCAGCCCCGGGAAGCAAAGGACAACTGCTGGATAAATTGAGATATTCCAATAGCAAAGCAGCAATACAAGACAGTAAAACTGTGAACCAGGAGTATGCGTTTTTAAAGATTCGATATAAAAACACGGATTCTGATCAAAGTTCGCTGATGACAACACCGATCACATCTACACATGAATTTGATTCATTAAAAAAAGTATCACCGGACATTCGTTTCGCATCAGCGGTGGCCGCCTATGGGCAACTCCTACGACAAGACTCATATATTAAGGACTATACGTATGATGATGTTATCAGACTGGCTTTATCAGCTCGTGGGGACGATCCTTTTGGCCTCAGAAATGAGTTTATCAACCTGATTCGATTGGCGAAATCGGCCAGGGCATTGTCAGCGCAATAGTTAAGGTTCATAGTGGTTTTTTACGCTTTCAAACCCGTTGCTTCACAGCAGAAAAAATGATGGTTTTTGATTTCTGCATTCCCAAATGAAGATCTGTTTCAACAGAACCGGCTTTTTGATTTTTATTTTACATATGAAACTCATCGATTTATCCCATTTTATTTCAGAAAATATGCCGGTTTATCCCGGCACAGAATCTCCTAAGCTGGTTTCCGGTTGTTCCGTTGAGGTGGATGGATTTCTGGAAAAAAAGATCACCATGTTTTCTCATACGGGAACCCACATGGATGCCCCTTCACACCTGCTGATAGGCGGTAAAATGCTGGACCAGCTTCCCCTTGATCAGTTTTATGGCAGTGCATTTCTGCTCAAACTTGAGGATAGCAAAAGCAAAATCATCGGTATTGAAGAGCTAAAACCTCATACAGACCAGTTTAATCAGGTGGATTTTCTGGTGGTTAATACAGGATGGAGCCAATACTGGCGATCGGATCAATACTTTTCCGATTACCCGGTTTTTTCCCTTGCAGCGGCAGAATGGCTTACCCGGTTTAACTTCAAAGGAATTGGACTGGATATGATTTCAATTGATGAGATCAGTTCGCATGAGCTCCCTATTCACAAAGTATTTCTACAAAAAGGGACGCTCATTCTTGAGAACCTGACCAACCTGGACTTGATTCCGGGCAATCGTTTTACCCTTTCCTGTTTCCCCTTAAAAATAGAGGATGCTGACGGATCACCGATCAGGGCTGTTGCTATAGTTTGAGATCGGAATCGCAGCAATACACCTTGCTTTAGATCCGGTCATTTGCTAGGGCTTATGGTATTACAGGGTTAAGGTTATCGTTTTTTGGTAAAGCGGATAAAATAAAGGGATTATGCCAAATGGTCACCTTTATTCAAAATAATCAATTAAACCGAGTTATCAATTATGGAAGTAATAAATGTCAAAGATGCACCTGATGCCATAGGCCCGTACTGTCATGCCATGAAAGTCGGCAATTTACTGTTCTGTTCGGGGCAGACTCCTCTTGATCCCGATACCAAAAAAATAGTGGGTGACACCATCGAAGAGCAAACGACCCGGGTATTGGAGAATATATCTATTGTGCTGTCCGGTGTTGGTCTGACTCTTCACAGTGTTGTTAAAACAACGGTTTTTTTAAAAAACATGTCTGATTTTCAAGGTATGAACAAGGTCTATGCTGAGTTTTTCAAAGGACACACCCCCAGCCGAACAACGGTCTCCATTAAACAGAATCCCCTGGACGCCTTGGTGGAAATTGAATGCATTGCGGAGATAAAGGAGTAATACTAACCCGGATAAACTGGATAAGCGTCCTAAAAACTATTTCCTGCCAGGAAAATGCAGAAAATAGTCTATAATGTACTAAAATCAGATCATTATTTTAAATTCTTTAATCTTAAGACAAATATGGATGCCATTCCAATTTTAATAGACCTACTTACCAAGTTTTTAAACTTTTTTGACGACTTATCCTTTACCATCTCTTTTTTTGTTATTGCCTATCTTCTTTTTCGACAAGCAACAAAAGAGATACGCGAAAACGAGGAACAAGTGGAAAGAACCTTTAGGGTCTTCATTAAGAGAAAATACTTTTCTGATAAACAGTTCTTCCTCTATCGCCTGTCATTTGTTATCTTCTGCTGGCCTCTCTATAAAATAGCGCTGTATTCTCTCTTGGGTTTTTTGCATACCTTGGTCCCTGCTACAACCAAGGTCATTAATTAACGTTCAGACTGTTCGGCCAGGGATCAAAGGGCAACAGCGGACTTAAGGAATATTTCCCTCTCCTCGGCGTTTCCCATTATAGCAACCAGATCGCCGTTTAAAAACCTATATTCGGCGTTTGGGTTAGAGCGAAAGATATCATTGCGAATCACCCCCACTATTGACACACCTGTTTTCTCCCTGATTTTAAGATCCCTGAGAGATTTTTCTAAAAACGGGCTGCTTTTTTCAATCTGGGTCCATGTAATTTCAATGAGATTTTGTGCATTTTTTAGCTGCATCAATGTGTTGCTTGGTTTTTGAGAGTAATGGGCCGATGAATAGTGTTTTTGTCTGATGGAATCAATATAATTCTGGATAATGACAGCAGGGATATTCAAGTGTAACAATGCCTGCCGAGCTATTTCCAATCCGGCTTCAAGTTCCGGGAGTACAACCATATAAGCTCCCTTTTCGTAGAGACTCTTCATCTGCTCAGTTCCTTCTGCCCTTATCACCATATGCAGTTTATCATTGACCAGCCTTGCCTTTTCAACTACGGATTGAGAAATCACCGTATTGGGTGTGGTTATCAACATCAGGTTTGCCTGCTTGATTTTAGCCACATCAAGTACCAACTCATGGCAGACATCCCCATAAATAGCCGGGAATCCAGCCAGTTTACATTGTTCAAACCGCCTGAAATTCAATTCGATGATCACAAATTCAACGCTTAACAACTTCAATATATTGGCGATGTGCTGACCTACGCGACCGCCTCCCGCGATAATAACATGATCCTTTAGCCTCTCCTCTTTCACATCAAAAGTCTTCAATGATTCTGCCTTAAAAAACCGTTTGGAAAAAGAATACAGTGGCTCTGTAACTCCCGAGATTATAGGGGTCAGCACCATGCTGATAATTGCTGTTGCCAGGACAAACGAATAGACTTCATTGTCTATCGATTGGGTATCTAAACCGACCCGAGCCAAGACAAATGAAAACTCTCCAATCTGAAACAAACCAAAAGCCACAGCTAAAGGAACAACCTTTCCGTAGCCAAATCCTCTAACAATCAGGCCGAAAATCATTCCTTTTCCAAGACTAACCAGGAGAACAATCAGCAGGATTTTAGACCAGTTTTGCATTACAAAATGCGGATCAAGCAACATTCCCACCGAGGTAAAAAACAGAAGCCCAAAAATGTCCCGAATTGAAACAATATCACTCAAGGCTTTGTGACTGTACTCGGATTCACTAATGACCATACCGGCAACGAAAGCTCCCAATGCAAAAGACAACCCGACCAGATGAGTGATATATCCAACTCCTAAGGCAATTGCCGTGATGGTTAATAGAAAAAGTTCCCTTGAATCCCAGCCAGCAATAATTGAGAGTAGTTTTGGAATCAGTTTTGTTCCCAGAACAACCATGGTAATGAGAAACAATGCCGATTTTAATGCAGCCAGACCAAGCAGAGGTAATCCGGCTTTCGGGTCTCGAAGCAGAGGCATGATTATCATGGCAGGCACCACAATCAGATCCTGGATAATCAGCATTCCTATCATCACTTTACTGGAGAGTGTTCCAATCCAACCCTGGTTCATCAATGTTTTTAATATTACCATGGTACTGGAAAACGAGATCAGAGCGCCAAACCAAAGGGAAGGGATGAACTCCCAACCCATCCAGCGGCCAATAAAATATCCAAAGCCCAACGTCAGCATAATTTGAATTGGAGTACCGATGAGTGCAACTTTCCAAACCGGCTTCAATTCGCTGAACGAAAACTCTAACCCCAGAGCGAACAATAAAAGCGCAACCCCTATCTCCGCCAACATCTCAATTTCATGTACCCCGGATACCGTGGCACCGCCAGAATAGGGTCCGATAACAATCCCGGCGATGATGTACCCCAGAATCAACGGTTGTTTGAGCTTCTGGGCGATCAGAGCCCCCATCAAAGCTGCAACAACAATAATAACTATGTCTCCGGCTATTCCCATATTGGATCTCTATTTTAAGGGTTCGTTGAATGATGTATATGCAATATTGTGCAACTATTCAGTATATCTTCAAATTCTATAAAAGGGTTTATTTGATCAGCTTATGGGTTGTAACACCACCCTGCCATAATCCTTGCTCTCGGTTGATTAAACTGATTTGTATCATTTTTTTTGGCAATACGGTTTCTGATTAATCTCTATAAGCTCTATTGCTTCCTCTTAAAATCTGAGATCATCGGAAAAACCCAGTGCCTGAATCCAACAATCAAACCGCTGCTATACCTGTCTTTGGGAGTTAAGGCTGAATCCATTTCAGCCAGTTCGTTGAATTGTTTCACCAGACCGTCTATCTTTTTCTGAATTGTTTTCAAGGAAGCAACGGAAAGCTGTCCGGGGTTAAAGGACAAACGATCATTGGGCCGATCAAAATCATCATTTAAAAAATGAGTTAACATTCTGTTTATGTAGAGCTTCCATAACGGTCCCTTCTTCTGCCAGAAGATGTTCTTTGAAACCAGTAATCGATATTGATTGATGGTTGTAAACTCTACCAGTCCCATTTCATCCAGTTTGGCAAGCATGAGAATCGCCTCATTTTCCGATATGTCATAGTCTTCAATGATTAAGGATAAAGGCCATCCGTTAACCAGGAAATAAAAAAACATCACCAGCTTGGGATCCGATGCAAATATCTGCTCTTGTTCCATTGTAAGTATAGAAGAGGATTTCTGTCGATCCTGTCTCATCATCAACACCAGATCGTAAAAATCGATGTCGAGACAATCACAGATCTTTTCCAATCGATCCAGGGAGATGATATTCTTGGAGAACAATCTTTTTATGCTGGGCTCACCAAGCCCGAGTTTTTGAGATAACTCTTTATAGGTAATTCCTTTAGCCCTTAGATATCTTTTCAAGGTTATGAGTAATTCTTCGGTCTGTTTCATGCGATACGACTTTACCCCCAGGTATAAACATATTAGACTTTTTTCTGTTTATTTCATCTTACACTTTTAATATTAGATTCCAGCAAATTTAAATCGTGTTATCAAGTCTTAAATTTTATGATGCTTCGATTCAATTCAAGAGTTGTATATAACATCATCGCAATCTCTTTTCTGATTATACAGGACCTGTGTATATACCCTTATATGTCTGAGGCAAATGCAGGTGATTTCAGCGGAATCTATACCATGACGGTCATATTGCCAAGATTTGAGGCTGTTTATTCTCTATTTGATACCCTCACCTTAATTTTTGCTTCCGGGCTGAATAGTGCAAGGGATATTCGGTTTGTGATAATAACCAGCCTGCTCTGTTCTGTTTTTGTAATGATTATCCCAACTTATCTGGCTGTTGCGTTTTTAATCGGGTCTATACGTCAGCTGGATTTTTGCTTCGGCCTTTATAATTTTGATCGCCTTCATTTTCTTTTTCCGGTTCCTGGGAGGGCAATGACGATCGATGCGAGTGATTGAAACCCGGAAGGATCAGGAGATATAATTTATACCATAAGTATAATTATATTATACTTAGGATTTAACTCTTTCCATACATTCCGTGTTGATATAAGATTCCAGCAGATTTGTATGATGCTATCGAGTCTTAAATTCCAGAATATCTCGATTCTTTTCAATAGTACTCCAGATTGATCCTGTGACGGCAGTTGAGTATGCTCGACGCCTTTGTAAAGGACACCACCCTGTTTAATCCTGATATAACCTGTAAACATTCAAAAGGAGAGAGCCTAATGAAGTCTCAGCACGATGATACAACACACAAACACTGGGAAAAGCGAGAGGAGAAAAATTGGAAGCAATTCCAATTCAACCAGCCTTACTCAAAAGGATTAACACGGTTAAACGATCAAGTCCTGGCCAAGACAAACTTCGATCCTGCCACATTGTGGCAATGGGGAACCATGCAAGCGATGGCGGTAATCGATATTCTAAAGTCAGTTGAGAAGCATTTTGGACAGGAGGGGCAGCAAATTATCAACAAGAGCCTGACGCGGGTTGGCTATGACATCGGCAGGCAGGTTACCGAGGGAACCACCATCCCAAAGGAGATGACGAATGCAGAATGGACAAGCTTTTATGCCACTGTAATCAACAGAATCGCCTATGCATCTCTGGAAACAGCCCGGATCAGAGATGAGAAGGATGCTGATTTTCACATTGACTGGTGTCCCCACCAGGATCATTATCAGGCAATGGATTGTCGTGTGCAACGTTACTTTGTTCAAGGAATGATTGATGCTGCCATGGATTTCGTCAAGAGCCAGGGAAGGGAGGATATCTGGGATGTTGCCTTCCGCACCACAATCCCTTCGGGCGAAGAGACCTGCTTTTTCCAGATTCAGCATGGAGATCCGGAACAGGCGCGTAAATGGGCGGAATATACGGAATTTATTGAGAAAAAGGCACTGGAAATAGCCAAAAAAGAGAACAACTAAAGGAAAAACTATGACTATCATGTCAGGAAAGGATTATCTTGAGAGTTTAAGGAAATACACACCGGAAGTTTATATCAGGGGAGAAAGGATTGATCATGTGACAACGCATCCGCTGATGCGCCAAACCCTTAATCACATTGCCTCCGGATACGATTTGATGAATAGTCCCGAGTTCAGGGATCGGGCGATGGTCGTCTCTCCTTTAACCGGAGAACCGATTCCCAGATTGCAGCTTCATATCCAGCAAAGTGAAGAGGATCTACTTATCAAAGCGGAATTAACTCGGGAGATCAGTAGCAGGAGAATTTGTGTCGGCTGTATGTCCAATATGCTTTCGGTGACCTGGGCCTTGATTCATGATTTGGATGCCAACCACGGCACCGACTATTTTCCCCGCTTTACGAGTTTTGTGACCAGGCTGCAGAAGAGCGACGAGCGTATTGCCTGGTGTATGATGGACCCAAAGGGAGACAGATCCCTGTCTCCTTCACAGCAGCCTCAGCCCACTGATCTTCGCATTGTGAAACGCAAGGCAAACGGAATTGTGGTCAGCGGTACCAAACTCCACACTACTTTTGGTCCCGGTGTTCATCAAGTTCTGGTTGTTCCCTGCAGGGCATTGAATGAAGAGGATAAGGATTTTGCCGTGTCCTTTGCGTTACCCATTGATACAAAGGGCATTAAAATGATTGCCCGCCCGTCACCCGGACCGACCCATGAGACCAATATGGAGAGCCCTATCAGTTCACGGTTTTTAGGAGTGGAAGCCACTACCATTTTTGATGAGGTTTTTGTTCCGGAGGAAAACATATTCATGTGTGGTGAGTGGCAGCAGGCGATGAATCTGCCATTCTATTTTGCTTCTCTCCATCGGCAATCCAAATGTGCCTGCAGCGCCGGACATTGTGACCTGTTTGCAGGTGCCGCAGCTTTATGTGCTGAAGTAAACGGGCTCAGCATGAATGTTTCCCATATCAGGGATAAGATTACCGACATGATGATTGCAGCGGAAACCGGTTTTGGTTGTGCTCTGGGTGCTGTTTCCAGGGCGGGAAAGCACCCCAGCGGTGTCTGCTTTCCCGATGCCTTGACAGCCAATGCCGGTTTACACACTATCCGCTCAACCATCGGCAAACATATTGAAATCCTTCACGATATTGCTGGCGGTCTAATTGTCACAATGCCAACGGAAGCTGATTGGGATAACCTTCAATTACGGGAGTACCTGGAACCGGCTTTAAGAGGAAATCCCGCCTATACAACCGAAGAGAGGCTGAGAGCAATTCAACTTGTACAGGATCTGGCCTCCTCAAGGTTAACCGGAATCCTCCTGGGCTATACCATTAACGCCGCCGGTTCTCCGGAAACCAACAAGGTTGTGATACGAACTCTTTATGACCTTGAGAAAAGGATTGCACAGGCTAAAGAGATCGCATCCATTTACAGCTGAAACAGATTTTTTGGTTGAGCAAAATCACAGGCCAAACAGGTATCTGGAAACCTTGTTTTTGTAGGAGTGGTACTCCTCCTCAAAATGTCTTAAGTTTACTCTTTCTTCAAGGCGAATGACAAAATAGCGGGTGATCGCCAGACAAACCAAAACCCAAAAGAGCGAAGGGGTTTTGGTTGCAACTGCCACTCCTGACCAGAAAACAAGAGTAAAGATCTCCTTGGGATTTCTGGAAAAGTGATAAAAGCCTTTTGTCATTAAACTGCCCGGTTTTTTGAAATAAAATTGCGTCTGGCAGATGGTATAGCCGGTCAGACCGATTATTGAAAGGTATAAACCAATGCTGAAATAGATGGATTCTCCCCACAAGGGCAAAAAAGCCGAGAATGAGTATAAAAAAGCTGAAAAGAGCCAAGAAAACAGACTCATCAATTTTTCGAAAAAAGTTCCGGCTTTAAATGTCATCAGCATCTCTTTTCTATTGCCATGTCTGGCAATCAAAAACAGTAGGCTACTGATTGCCAGTAAAACGATTGAGAACAACCATGCGTTATAAGGTCCGAATCTCCGTAAAGGTTGCTTGCCAATCAATGGAAACTCTTTGGACTGGGTTCGCGCCTCAACCATTATTTTTGATATGGTCTCAACTATTTCCTTATTTGCCTCAGCAATATTCCTGGATTCACTCGGATCAAGCGAAAGATCGTAGAGTTCAATATCATTTTCCGGATTGCTGCGGACATTGTGCCTGACTCCCTTCCAGTTTCCCAGCCGTACTGCTTGTGATCCTTCCAACTCGTGAAACTCCCAGTAGAGATAGGGGTGCTGCTTTTGGTTCTGAGGGTTTCCCAGAAGGGTGGGTACCATTGATATGCCATCAATACCATTGGGAAGAGGTGTTTCCGCCAAATCTGCCAATGTGGGAAGAATATCCCAAAAAGCAGAGACATGATCCGACCGAGAACCCTCCTTAATTTTTCCCGGCCACCTGGCAATCAATGGAATTCTGATTCCCCCCTCATAGAGATCTCTTTTTTTCCCTCTGAATGGACCGGAGCTATTGAAGAATTCCGGGTCTGCGCCTCCCTCCGCATGCGGACCGTTGTCACTGGAAAACATCACCAGCGTATTGCTGTCTATCTCCAGTCTTTTTAACAAAGCCAGGATTCTTCCAATATCAGAATCCATTCGTGTAATCATGGCAGCATACTTCTTTTTGTTTTCGCTCCAATCCCTGTTTTTATAGGGCTCCAAATCCGGAACCTGGAGTTTGGCATGGGGAATGGTATACGGCAGGTAGAGAAAAAAGGGATTTTCATGATTTTGACGAATAAAATCCAGTGCTTCTTCTGTAAACATATCATGGGTATACTGATCTCCATTGAGTTCCACTTTTTCGTCGTTTCTCCAGAGATGATCGGGATAATAACTGTGCGCCTGTCGCTGGCAAAGATAACCAAACCAGTAATCAAAACCATGCTTATTGGGCATTCCCTCCGAACCGGGTCCGCCAAGCCCCCATTTGCCTATAATCCCCGTTTTCATTCCCGCCTGTTGCAGTACTTCTGCTACGGTAGTGGTCTCTGGTGACAAGGGAAGTTGCCCTTCAGGAAAAATCTCCGCATTGCCGCGAATATAGGTATGGCCGGTATGTTGGCCTGTCAGAAGACTTGATCTTGACGGAGCGCAAACAGTTGATCCGGCATAATGATTGGTAAAGACAATCCCCTCTTTTGCCATTCTTTCCAGGTTGGGGGTTTGAATCTCCTGCTGACCATAGGCTCCAAAATCACCGATACCGGCATCATCCGCCAGGATATACACAAAATTCGGTTTTCTGGATTGACTGTTTCCCCCGTAAACAGAAGAAAAAGAGATGGATGCTGAAAAAGCAACGATAATAATACTCTTGAATATCTTCTTCATGATTCGAGAAGGGGTTGTTTTTTTCCAGTTTACATCCATTCAATTCCTTTCATTCAATATTGCAGATAATTGTTCAGGCATTTTTGGAAATTCGGTTTTACGTCGGTAATCAAAGAGAGTTGTCATCATCAGGCTGGAAAACCAAGCGTTATCAAGCCTAGCGATAAGACAAATAAAAAGTCAAGGTTCATAAGATATTCTTTTAAATAACAAATTCCAAAACATAAATTGACATACAAACCGGCTCCCTTTACAAATTAGGTACATTTTAAAAACAATCTTCTCACAAACACTCACCAGGGTAAAGATGGGCATAACTTCAATCATAACAGGATGTTTAATTATTATCGTTACGTATCTGATTCGAGCGGAATTTAGAGCGAACAAAAAGCAGGTTTATTTCCTGAAGCCGACTGCCTCGCTTTTAATTGTTGCCACAATAGTCATCTCTTTTTTCTTAAAGGGCGACTCCACGGCGTTTAAAACTACGATCCTACTGGGAATGCTATTTTGCCTGGGGGGCGATGTCGCGCTGATGTTTGATTCCTCCAAGGCATTTAAAGCAGGATTGGTGCTTTTTCTTATCGGTCATATTTTTTACGCCGCAACACTCTTGGCATTTAACGATGTCACATTTTTTGAACCTCTTCCCAGTCTGTCGGTTTTATTTGTCAGCTTGCTGGTATTCAGATATCTCTTTCCCGGTTTGAAGGAAATGAAGGTGCCAGTACTCTTTTATATTATTGTCATCTCGATCATGTTGAATGCTGCCCTGTTGACCTTTCAATCCGGTTTTTTCAATGAAACCCAGGCTTGGCTACTGGCCATCGGAGCCGCTCTGTTTTACATCTCCGATATCATTCTTGCCGTCAACAAATTCAGATTACCTTTTAAGTACAACAGGATCAGTCTGGCTTTTTATTTTGCCGGGCAATTGTTGATTGCTCTCAGTACTCACTCGATGAGTCTGCCAGCCTGAGTTTTAAAAGGATATCAGCAAGCATGCAGGATATCAGGAATAAAAGTTGTGATAGGAAAAGCAGGCACCAAAGCCAAAGAAAGAGACACGGGGCGGGTAAGCCCCTTCTAAAACAGCTGGCAGGAGTTACAACACGGGTTTATTGAACCGGCTTTTTCATCACTTTGTTTCTCAGTATACCTACGCCTTCGATCTCCACTTCGACAATATCACCGTTTTTCATTGCCTGGGTGCTGCCCGGTGTTCCGGTAAAAATCAAATCCCCGGGCATTAGGGTAAAATAGTGACTGATGTAACTGATAATTCTGCCGACTGAATGGATCAGGTTTTTTGTTCTTTCGTTTTGCCTGACAAACCCGTTGACCCGGGTTTGTATCTTCAGGTCATTATAATTCAATCCGGTTACGATCCAGGGTCCCACCGGAGAAAAGCTGTCGGCTCCCTTGGCCCTGATCCATTGAAGATCTGAAAGTTGCCAGCCACGCTCGCTGACATCATTTCCTGCAGTAACCCCGAAAATCACCTCTTCAGCTTTCGACTCGGATATGTTTCGGACTTCTTTTCCAATCACCAAAACCATCTCCCCTTCATAATGAAGATTCTCCGAATCAGCATAGATCCAGATAGGGTCATCCTGTCCCGCCAAAGAGCTGGGGAGTTTGGAGAACAATCCCGGTTCTCCCGTGCTCGTCATTCCGGAATGACTGCGATAATTCAGCCCAATCGCAATGATTTTCGATGGAGTTACAGGCGGCAGAATCCGAACATCCTTTATTCTGATTATCTCTTCCGTTATCCGGTAATCAGAAAAAATATCTCCCTCAATTTTCTGAATCTCAATATCATTGACCACCAATCCAAAAAAGGTCGATCCCTGGTATTCAAAACGGGCAAATCTCTTAATAGCATTCTCTCCTGATACGACTCCCGAAAACAGTAAAATCATGGTAAAAGAGACTAAGCATTTAACCATAAACCCTCCTGGTATCCTTGATTTGTTATACTTTTATCGCTTCAGCTTACCTCTCCACTACGGACATTGTAACCCCCTATTTTCAACCTGGTTCGGTTTTAAAAATCAGGGAAGAGTAACAGCAACCTGAAAAAGATAGAAAATCGGGGGAAAAAGTAGATTTGCTTTTGCCAGACTTACAATTTTGTTTGTATCATCGTATTTAACCGTCAAAATTGAACCTTGATGATATGATAAGGTTGATCTTTTTCGTCATAATCAAGTGTATTATTATCTGATTTTATAAGCCTTTATATATTATTTGAAGAGTATTGAATCCTTTGGCTCAAAAATTGAAGCAATGGGCATATTGAAATTGAAAACTGATTCATGCAGAACAATTGGAAAAAACTTCGCAGTTATATTTGTTTCAGGAGGTTAAAATGAAAAAGTTATTCATATTTCTTCTTATAATTGTCTTCTTGACCATGATTATCGGTTGTGCCAGTGAAGACGATGGTGGTGTTTCCGTGGCTGATAACGATACCAGAGCGGATATCGTCAGCGCATCATTGATTGATATTCCATCCGCCATCAGCTCCTCCTCATCCAGTTCCGCCTCGGGTTTATATTCAAAATCTCTCAAGGTGCAAAGTACAGCCCCTACAACGGAAGACCAACCCGTCTGGGGTGTATACGAGGGAATTAGACAAAACGTGGGTGCACTGGAACAGTGGACCGCAATGATTGAGGAACTGACAATATCTATCTATTCAATTGTCGGTAGAGCCAGTAGTGGCGACTGGAGTAATAATTCCGAAGATGCCGATGATCCGGGTCGTATCGTCTGGGGACCCGATACCGTTTTCGGATATGACCATAAAATGGAGCTCTATTTTTCAGGAGTAAAAGGATTTGAAGCATACTTGTCAGTTAATGAAGCAGCTGAGACAGCCAGAGGAATCTATACCTGGGATTTGAGTGTTGTTCCTACCTCGGACGGCTCAAGCGCCACTTCAAAGATTCAGTTTATTTTTGATTCCAGCACCTCTCCCAAAATGATGGAGATGAAGATCACCGATATGTTCAGCTCCGATGCAAGCGGCCCTAAAAACGCACAGCTTAAGGTAACCCAAAGCAGTAATCATGTGATTACCCTCTGGGGCAACTACTATTTTCAAAACATGGATATGTTTGAAGATACTACGGGAGATACCGCACAGGACAGGAATTATGTCTTCGCTGCCACCGGATATGATGAAACAGGGCAGAGTGCTGTAAATAAGAACAAAGCCATTTTAAACCTGTCTCTTCCCCTGTCCAGCGTAACCACCACGACAGGCATGTGGACCGATTATAGTGTCAGTGCGGTTTTTGTGGATAAAATTAAAGAGGTTTGGATCGATATGGGACTGACTGATACCACTATCGATCTCTGGACCGGTCTGAACACATCAGCAACCTCCATAGTTGATTATACATATAATGATGTCATCAACGTTCTGGAATGGGCTTCTGCCAATGACGGAACCGGGGATTCCCTGGACGACCTCATCTTTGTCACCAAGATGGTGAACCCGGCCTATTTTGATTCAACCGGTTTTGTTGCGACCTGTTATGATGCCAGCAGTGACGGAACCTGCGACCAGGGGACAAGAGCAACTGTTCCCACTGGTTACGACGACCTCAACATCGGTACTGTAGCTGACGATGTTGTTGCTCCAGCCACCGTACGAGACCTTACGGTGGACTTTCTGTAATTTTGCATTTAACTCCTTCGCCGTAATTCCCACCGCAGAATGTCGAACTGTGGCAGGAATTACGGTGGCAAATTCCGATTTAGACTTTCGCAGCCCCCTTTAAGCTCCCGGTCATCTCTTGCTATTTCTGCCTAACCAAATGTATTAACATCCTGTCGGATAAAGTCACATTAGCAAATATAATTCAATTTTCTTTCTTTGGTTTGCTTTGTGCATTTTCCCTTGCAATTGTTTCAAAGAGTTAAATCACCCTACGAGTTTCTTCAATCAACTACTCTTTTTCTAAAATATTCGTAGGGTGAATATACTCTTCAAACATCTTCTTTTTAAGATTTCAAAACGAATTCATAAAAAAGGTCAATATGGAAGAGATCCAAAACACAATCGAATCTTTACAGGAAATTCTTGATTGGTTGAACGAGGGTAAAATTACTGAAGAGATGGCCAAGCAATTGGTGACTCTTTTTTAAAAACCGGCTGTTTTACTGCACCTGATTGGCGTTACTGGTCATGAATCTGACCAGTCTTTTCAGTTACTGATAACAGCCTGTTAAAACTGGTGTTCGGTGTCGGTTATTTGTCTCTGTTACAGCAAATCTGCCTCTTTGAGATCCGATTACACTTTTTTGCTATAATCTCCCATTCCGTTATTCCGGAGCGGTGTTAGCAAATTCCGGATTACCCCTTATTGCCCCAGGTTTTCCTGGATCGCTGCCTGCATTTCCCTGTACTTCTTTTTATCCTGTCTGATTGCAAATATACTGGAGCCTACCACAATCACGGTGGCAAACATCACGATAAAGGTGGCAACCGCATTGATTTTTGGACTAACGCCCATTCTTACACTGGAAAACACTTTCATCGGCAGGGTTGTGGACGACGGCCCCGCTACGAAACTGGTGATTACCAGATCATCCATGGACAGGGTAAAAGACAATAACCAGCCTGAGATCAATGCCGGGATAATAATGGGAATGGTGATCACAAAAAAGACCTTAAGAGGAGGGGCTCCCAGATCCATGGCCGCTTCCTCTATGGAAATATCCATTTCACGCAGCCGTGAAGAGACAATGACAGCGACAAAAGCGGTGGCAAACGTTACATGGGAGAGCCAGATGGTCAGCATTCCTCTTCCTTCCGGCCAGCCTAGTACGCGTTCCATGGAAACAAACAGCAGCAGTAGTGACAATCCGGTGATTACCTCGGGCATAACCAGCGGAGCGGTAATGGTGCTGGCGAATCCTGAATGAAACCTGAACCGACCAAACCGTGCCATGACAAACCCGGCCACTGTTCCTAAAAAAGTAGCGGCCCAGGCTGTAAAAAAAGCGATTCTCACGCTCATCCAGGCGGCATCCAGAATACCTTGGTCTTTTAACAGCTCTCCATACCATTTGGTTGAGAATCCTCCCCAAACCGTCACCAATCTGGATTCGTTAAAGGAATAGATGACAAGGATGAATATGGGAATATATAAAAAAGCATAGCCAAAGCTCAGGAAAAATATAAGCCGGCGTGATAATGACTTATTCATAGTGTCTCCTCAGCCTGGTAATGATGGAAAACTGCCAGCGGCAATGCCAATATCAGCAGCATGATAATGGCAACAGCAGATGCCACAGGCCAGTCCCGGTTATTAAAAAACTCCTGCCACAGTACTTTACCAATCATCAGAGTATCAGAGCCACCCAGTAGATCAGGGATAACAAATTCACCCACTGCCGGGATAAAAACCAGCATACAGCCGGCTATAACTCCAGCAAAAGACAGCGGCAACGTAATGGTTAGAAAGCTTTTCCAGGGAGGACACCCCAGATCGTATGCTGCTTCCAGAAGCGTATCATCGTGTTTTACCAGGTTGGTATACAATGGTAAAATCATAAATGGCAGATATCCATAAACAATTCCAATGTAAACGGCAGTATTGGTATTAAGAATCATAAGGGGTTCTTTAATCAACCCCAACCAAATCAGAAAATTGTTTAACAAACCATTGTTTTTCAGAATACCTATCCAGGCGTAAATCCGAATCAGAAACTCGGTCCAGGAAGGCAGAACAATGAGCATCAATAGGATGTTCCTGATATTGGGATTGGATTTTGCGATTGCATAAGCCATCGGATAGCCAATCAACAAACACAAAAACGTCGATACCAGAGCAAACTTCACCGAACTGAGATAAGCACTTGTATAAAGCGGATCTTGCAATAGAAAAAGGTAGTTGCCAAGATTCAGTTTTATAAACAGTGCTTCATCTACGTACCGTGTCAAGTCCGTAAAAGGAGGAATTGCCAGTTGCAGTTCAGCGAAACTGATCTTAAATACCAAGGCAAAGGGAATTAAAAAGAACAGTATCATCCAGGTAAAGGGAATCGCTATCACTATGGCTCTTCCGCTGGGCTGCAGGCTTTTAAGTCGTTTTATCATGATGTTAAGATTACTCCGCTGTGTGGCAGCCAACTTAAATAGATCTGCTCCTCCCAAGTCGGCCTTTCATGAATGGTTCTTTTTAAATTGGCTTGCATGGCTATAATCTTTTTTCCACTCGGCAGTCTCACATAATAAGTAGAAGACCCCCCAAGGTAGACAATATCTTCCACTTCTCCCTTAAACCAGTTCAGATTGCCTTCAGGCTTGACTTTACTAACTAATATTTTCTCAGGTCGGATAGCAACTGAGACATTCATTCCGATCGAACAATCCAAGCCGTGGGCAACTTGCACATTATTCTCGTGAACATCGGTCTCTACGATGATATGGTCTTTATTGACCTCCTTGACGTTACCATCAATCAGGTTGACAGAACCGATAAACTCGGCACTGAACCGGCAATTTGGATACTCATATACTTCTGAAGGAGGTCCTATCTGCATGATATGTCCGTCATCCATCACAGCAATTCGGGAGGCCATGGTCATAGCTTCTTCCTGGTCATGAGTCACCATGATGCAGGTGGCCTCCACTTTTTCCAGGATATCGACCAGTTCGATCTGCATCTGGGTACGAAGTTTTTTATCCAGCGCAGCCATCGGTTCATCGAGCAACAGCAGTTTCGGGCTTTTTACCAGAATCCGTGCGAGGGCAACCCGTTGCATCTGTCCTCCGGAGAGTTGGTGGCTTTTTCTTCTGGCGTATGTGCCCATCTCCACCAGCTTTAACACTTCCATCACCCTGTCCCTTATCTGGTCTTTGGGAACCTTATCCTGTTTTAATCCGAATGCAACATTTTGTTCCACGGTCATGTGAGGGAAAAGGGCATATGACTGAAACATCATATTGACTGGACGTTTAAAGGGCGGGATACCGCTCATCTCTTTATCGTCAATAAAAATATGGCCCGATGTCGGCGTTTCTAATCCGGCCAGCATCCTCAAAAGCGTTGACTTTCCACAGCCGGAACTCCCGAGAAGTGCAAAGATCTCACCCTTATGAACGGTTAGATTAACCTCATCTACAGCAACAATTGTGTCGAATTTCTTGGTTAGTTTCCTGATTTCGACATATGGTTTCCGATTAGCAGCTTTTTTTTCAGATTTTTCTTCTTTCCGGGTCATCTGGATTATATTGGTTTGTGTTACTTAATGGAATAAATGCTTGACCATTTTCTACCTTCTGAGATCATCCTTTCATCAAAAAAAAAATCAGGGGTAGGTTGCTTTAGTTTACGCATTCGCTGAAGAGATTGAATCCCTGTTTGAAAAGATAACTGAAAGGCGCTGCCTGGCTGAAAGACAACCAGGCAGACCGTCACCACTTACCAGTTCTATTGTCCTGTCCTCATTCTTGTCATGAGTCTGTTCTGAATCCTGTCGATTTTCGGCGGCATGACGTCAAAGGTAAAAAGATTCTTTTTGGTTTCCGCATCAGGATAAATGCTGGTATCACTGGTGATCTCTTCGTTAACCAGGGAAGTCGAAGCACTGTTCGGGTTTGCATACCAGACGTAGTTTGTGATTTCGGCAATCACGTCAGGCCTGAGCAGATAATTGATAAAAATATGCGCATTTTCAACATTTTTCGCATCTGCCGGTATGGCCAGCATATCAAACCACAAACCCGCACCCTCTTTGGGAATAACGTATTTCACATTTACGCCGTTTCCGGCTTCTTCAGCCCGGGTTGCTGCCTGAACCACATCACCGGACCAGCCAATAGCCAGACAGATATCACCGTTTGCCAGATCATTGATATACTTCGATGAATGAAAATAGGTGACATATTCCCTGATTTTCATTAACAGGGGTTCTGCATGATCCGAATAATCTGAGGGATTAAGACTGTTAGGATTCAAACCAAGATAAAGCAATGCAGAAGCCGGTATCTCTGATGGCGCATCCAGAAAAGATACACCACAGGACTTTAATTTTGAAATGTATTCAGGATTAAATACGAGTTCCCAAGTATTTAAGGGAACATCTTTCCCCAAAGCAGCTTGTACCTTATCTATATTCATTCCGAGGCCGGTTGTACCCCAAAGGTAAGGAACTGCATATTGATTACCTGGATCATTGGTTTCCAGTGTTTTTAAAAGAGATTTATCAAGATTATCAAAATTGGTCAGCTTACTTCTATCCATCTTTTGAAAGACTCCGGCTTTTATCTGTCGGGCCAGAAAGGAGTTGGAGGGAACCACTATATCAAATCCGGTTCTACCAGCCAGTAGTTTGGTCTCCAGCACTTCATTACCATCAAAAACATCATAAACGACCTTAATACCGGTCTCTTTGGTAAAATTTGCCAGTGTATCTTCTGCAATATAATCGGACCAGTTGTAAACATATACTATCTTTTCTTCAGCCATAACCATTCCTGAAGCGATAAAAACGGCCAAAACACTTAACAGGGTCTTTTTCATCAGTTTGCGAAACATATGCTCTCCTCCTAAATATTAACAGTTATTAATCCAGACAATCTTCCCGTTTAAACAAAAACAAACCTAAATATATTCTTAGAAAAACATCACGACGAAGTAAGAAATAAAACAAAACCAGCAAAAATGCAACCTTTATTTCTAATATGATCATAGACGTCCTTCTTTTAAACGAAAAACATTATAATTCTCCGGGCAAAAAACGATTCCAGTTTAAAGAAAAAGAATCTTTACTAAATAAATAGGTCTATTCGTTTTTTAGGGCTCTTTCCTTTATAACAACAAAAGCCAACTTGATATCCACCTGACAAATTCAGGTGGGCTTTGAAAGTCGTTTTTTATTGACCTTGCGAATTTAGTCGTTTATAACGTTATTATTGTCTGTTTGTAAAACAATTATTTTATTTATTTGCTAATTTAGTTGAGTTTTACGTTAATTGACTAATTTCACTATTATAAATTTCACAGGAAAAGATATGAAAGTCTTTCTAGTCGGGGCAGGAGGAGTAGGAGAGGCAATTGTCACACTCATAAACAAATATGATTCAAAGGGGGAATGGCTCAAAAGACTGGTGGTTGGAGATTTCGATGAGGACCGGGCAGTTGAGGTAGCCAAACAGACAAATGACTCTGACAGGTTTATTCCTGTTCAGATCGATGCGGCGCAAACGAATGATATCATTAAAATTGCGAAGAAGTATGATGTTGATCTGATCCTTAATGCCTGCGATCCCAGGTTTAATATGCCGATATTTAATGCAGCCTTTGAGGCCAAC
Source organism: bacterium (assembly GCA_018829445.1). Lineage (GTDB taxonomy): Bacteria > SAR324 > SAR324 > XYD2-FULL-50-16 > XYD2-FULL-50-16 > JAHJTV01. The sequence goes on along the minus strand of JAHJTV010000103.1, from coordinate 31,933 downwards.
CGCCATTATATTGACATGGCAATGAGCCTGTCCGAGGCTCATGCGACTGAGCCCTACAGTAAAATACATGTTAAACTGGGAGATCAACAGTATTCCCGCCATGCGGATTGGCAAAAGAAAGGAAACCTGGCGATTGTTGGATCAGGAGTTGAACCGGGTATGGTCAATGTCTTTGCCCGCTACGCTCAGGATCACCTTTTCGATGAGATTCATGAACTCCATGTGAGAGATGGCGGCAATTTGAGTATAGAAGGACGTGAATATGTGTTTGGTTTTTCTATCTGGACGACCATCGAAGAGTGTTTAAATCCTCCGATTGTATGGGAAAAAGATAAAGGCTGGTATACAACAGAACCCTTTTCGGAACCTGAGATCTTCGAGTTGCCGGAAGGTATCGGGCCCGTTGAAATGGTTAACGTTGAACATGAAGAAGTAATAATGTTTCCTCGATATTTTTCCGACAAAGGACTGAAAAAATCCACCTTTAAATTCGGACTGGGAAGAGATTTTATTCAGGCAATGAAGGTACTGCAGGCATTCGGTCTTCATAAGACCGATCCCATATCAGTTGGTAAAGCAAAAGTATCTCCCCGGGATGTGGTGGCTGCAGCAGCACCCGACCCGGCCCAAATAGGTAATATGATGACCGGTAAAACGGCCGCCGGGGTATGGATTAAGGGTATCAAAAACGGAAAACAACGAAGTGTTTACATTTACCAGGTTGCAGATAATATAGAATGCATGAAGCGACTGGGCTCACAGGCTGTTGTTGCTCAAACAGCTTTCAATCCGGTGATTATGATGGAATTGTTGGCAAAAAAGCTGTGGACCGGGAATGGTGTTATTGGACCTGAATACTTCCCTGCCGAACCATTTATGGAACGTATGGAAAAATATGGTTTTAAACCGGGAATGATCGAGAAGGATTCTGAATTCAGAAGCAGTCAGGATGAAATGGCACTTAAGGTTGGATTTAAATGATCAGCAATTGGCGGTTAACTGCGATGAAATAAGTTATCCGCCAACCAAACGCAAAAAACAAACTGCTAATCATCTGCATCCTTAGATGCTACTTTCAGGCAGAGCAGTTCAGCTGCTATGGTAGCCGCCGCCAATGCCGTAATCGCCCCCACATCATAAGGTGGAGAAACTTCTACAACATCCATTCCCACCAGATTAATCCCCGGCAGAGCTCTAATGATTTCCAAAGCCTGGAATGAGGATAATCCACCGATAACAGGAGTCCCGGTCCCAGGTGCAAAAGCCGGATCAAGACAATCAATATCAAACGTCAAATATACCTTGTGATCTCCAACAATCCTTTTGATTTCTTCTGCTACCGCTTTTGGTCCCATTGCATGCACCATGCGTGCATTGATAATATTGAGGCCATGAGTCTCATCATTCTGAGTACGAAGGCCAATCTGTGCAGAACGCCAAGGGACAATCAAGCCCTCTTTAGCCGCATGATAAAACATGGAGCCATGATCCATTCTCTTCTCCTCTTCCGCCCATGTGTCCGAATGCGCATCAAAATGTATCAGGGAGAGTGGACCATGCACCTTGGCATGAGCCTTTAATAAAGGATACGAAATATAATGATCTCCACCCAGAGTAAGGACAGACGCACCACTCTTTAAGATGGTGGCAGCATGATCCTCAATTGACTGACAGATAGTATCCGGTTTTCCCGGATCGAAATAACAATCTCCGTAGTCGATAACCGTTAACTCTTTGAATGGGTTGAATGTCCATGGCCAGGGAATCTCCCAAGCCATGATAGCGGAAGCCTGGCGAATCGCCTGGGGTCCAAATCTGGTTCCTGGTCTGTGTGTCACTGTCAAATCGAGAGGAACGCCTGTAATAGCGATATCAACCTCCTTTAAATCCTTGGTGTACTTTCGCCTGTAAAAGCTATTGATACCAGAATAGGTTGGTTCCTCGGAAATCTCATGAATCTTGTTCCCGGTAACCGCATTGTCAATATCGGGTTTCATTAATACTGCCCTTTAAATTTTTCCTGAACCTCTTTCAGGGTTTCATCGAGTCTTTGTACGATTATATCCATTGTTTCATATTTCAGAATACCCGGAGGTTCAATCCGGTTCACCTTTGCATTATTCAAGGTTCCTCCGGTCATTACCCCTCTTTTAAACAATCCTTTTGAGACGGCCCAACCAATCTCTTCAGTGGGGTATTCCAAACCGATTAAAAAGCCGATTCCTCTAACGTCAACCAGAATATCATATTTATCCTGAAGGGCTCTAAGATTCTCCAAAAGGTATTTTCCCTTCTTTGCAATCTGACCCGGAAGATCATTTTCCAGGGTAAACTTGATGGCAGCGATGGCAGCAGAGCATGCCAACGGGTTTCCGCCGAAGGTAGGTGATCCTAAAATCCAGGGATTCTCCTTCAACTCGTCAATCCAAAGATGAGGTCTGGCTATAATTCCTGTGATCGGCATGACGCCACCCCCAAAAGCCTTCCCGTAGGTTAGAATATCCGGTACTACATCGTAATATTCGGCTCCCCACATGGCACCAATACGCCCCATGCCGGTTTGGATCTCATCAAAAATCAGAAACACGTCATGTCTATCACAAATTTCCCTCAGCTCTTTAAGATAGCCATCAGGAGGCAATATAATGCCTGCTTCTCCCTGCACCGGCTCAACAATCATGGCGGCAACTGTTTCACCAACTGCTATCAGGTTTTCAATGGCTGTTTCAGCGGCTTTGGCATTTCCAAATTCCACATGTTGAACGCCCTGTATAAGTGGTAAATAGGGCTTGCGGAACGTTGCCTTACCAGTGACGGACACCGCTCCCATTGACTTGCCGTGGAATCCACTGACTGTAGAGATAATATAGCGCTTGCCCGAAGCCAGCCTGGCCAATTTTAAAGCCATTTCCACGGCTTCTGCTCCACCATTAGTGAAAAAGGCATACTGCAGATCACCAGGCGTGATCATGGCCACCAGTTTTGCCAGATAGCCGCGCAATGGGTCTACTAATTCCTGGCTATGAAGCGCATAGCGATTCAGTTGTGCCTGAACAGCTTTTACAATTTCAGGGTTTCGATGTCCTGCAGTATAAACGCCAAATCCTCCCAGGCAATCAATAAACTCTTTCCCATAAAGATCCCTGAACGTTTCATCCGAGTCTTCCCATTCAACAAAAGATTCATCTGTGGAAACCGATTTCCGATAAATCAACCAACCGGGATTAACGTTTGTATTAAAATTTTCTATGGAATCCTTGACAATCCGGTCCTTTTCCTCATCTTCCAGTTTGTCCTTTAAAATATAATCCAAGATGCGTGTTGCCTCTTGCAGGGCTTTTGATTTATCTTTTGTCATGTAATTAACCTCATATAGTAAAAATTAAAACCTGTGTTACTGTCGTCTTACCAATGGTCAAAGGCAACAACAGAATTGGTCAGGTCACTATTATTTCTCTTAGCTTTGTTTATACTGATGCAAGCTCGCTAAGTCAAGTACAGCAAACGATAATTATAAATTTTCTCTTATTTTTCGTCGATTCTTGACGTCTTTTCACTTTTGTTTTAGCAATAACATCAATTTCACAGGATTAGTCATCTTCTTGCCATCTATTTTTAAGAAGTTATCGGATCAACTTGTGGCTGAAGATCATAATTTTGTGCAATCTGTCGATTTATGAATATTTTTAGTCGTTTTTAGCGAAAATTTTCAATATTTCCACTAATTTCGTTTTTTAGTCTGGATATTCCTTTGCCATGTTTGGAAATATCCAGATTCTCTTTTTCGGATAAAATAGTTCATAAATTCTTACAAGATATGCATAGTATAGCCATTAAAATTCTATTTTTCGCACAGTTACATTGACATCTTTTACGGTTCACATTATTATTCGCTATTCATGATACTATACTCTGATCTGTTTTATTGATAGTTATTACCAAACGAATACTGGAGAATTACAATGCCGCTACGTGTTAAAAAATCTGGTTGTACCGGTTGTAAGCTATGTGAACTGGCCTGTTCCGGGCATCATGAAGGAGTATTTAATCCCTTAAAAGCCAGGATACGGTTTGACCATGAATATAAGGATACCGGGATTTCAATCGGTGCTCACTATTGCAATCTTTGTTTAAAATGTGAAGCTACCTGTCCGTCGGGCGCCATTTCCAATAATGGCAAGTGGATGATGGTGGATCATGAAGTGTGTATCAGTTGCGGCACCTGCGCTGAAACCTGTCCTTTGGATGCTGTTCACTATAATGAAGAAAAAAAATCTGTTATTTGTGATTTTTGTGAGGGTGATCCCCAATGTGTCCAGTGGTGTCCCAAAGATGTCATCTTCATAAAGGCAAAAAAAACTCAACCGGGGAGGAGTGCAAATGAATAGTTTCATGGGAAAAATGCTGGTGGTGGATCTTTCCAGCGGTAAAATCGAGACAAAAACAATCCCCAATCAATGGGCTGAAATGTATGGTGGACAAAAAGGAATGGGAACTCGCATTCTAATGGATGAATTTGATCCTCTCGTTGATCCGCTTTCTCCCGATAATAAAATAGTGCTAACCGCATCCGTGATGGCTGGTACCATTATCTCCTGTTCTGCCAAGCTGGCAGTTACAACCAAGTCACCCCTGACCGGCACAATTACTGACGGTTCCATGGGAGGGCATATCGGGGCAGAGTTGAAGTACGCCGGATACGATGCAATCTGCATCAAAGGGAAGGCTGCCACATTGTCCTATCTCTATTTAGATCCGGATAAGGCAGAGATTCGCCCTGTTTCCGAACTTAAGGGCATGGGGACATTTGAAACGGAAAAAAAGATCAAAGAGATGGTTAAAGATGACACTGTCAAGGTGATGGCTATCGGCCCCGCCGGGGAAAACCTGGTTCGCTACTCTTGCATCTCAACGGAAAGATATCGCCAGCTAGGCCGCGGTGGAATCGGAGCGGTTATGGGCAGCAAAAACCTTAAGGCAGTAGCTATTAAAGGCTGGCTTGATGTGCAAGTCCCGGATATCAAAAAATGTATGGAATTGGCAAAAGAGATTCACCAACAGGATGGGATTGTAAGCCCGGAATATCAAATTTATACCGATGGTACACCCATGCTGGTGGATTTTTCCCAGGCGTCTGGTTTGCTGCCGACAGCTAATTTTCAGGAGGGGACCTACGACGATTTCGAGAAAATCAATTCCGCTTCGATGAAATCCATTAGAATTGCCAAAAAAGCTTGCTTTTCCTGTGCTATCGCCTGTGGTAATTATTTGAAGGGAAAAACATCGGAAGTGGAAGGCCCGGAATACGAAACCATTGCTCTTTGTGGTTCCAGTATCATGAACAATGACAAAGAGAAAATTGTTGAAATGAACTCCATCTGTGATGATTTTGGATTGGATACAATTTCAGCGGGTGCAGTCATCGCATACATGATGGAAGCCACTGAAAAGGGGCTGCATGATTTTGGAATTCGCTTTGGAGAAACGGATAAGGCTATTGAGATGCTCAGTAAAATTGCTTATCAACAGGAGATTGGAGTGGATGCCGGACTGGGAACCAAAGCCCTGGCAGATAAATATGGTGGATCTGATTATGCAATCCAGGTGAAAGGATTGGAACTGCCCGGATACGACCCAAGGGGATCATGGGCTATGGGAATTGCATACGTCAGTGCTCCCAGAGGTGGCTGCCATATGAGCGCTTATCCCATCGAAGCTGAAGCCTGGGGAGATTTGGATCCATTCACCTACGAAGGTAAATCAAAACTGGTCGTTGGTCTTCAAAACACCCAGTTTGCAAAATTTTCCATGGGAGTCTGCGATTTCTGGCCTATATCCGCCGAAACCCTGGCAAAGGCGTACGAGGTAACATACGGCGGGAGTTGGACAGCTGAACAGGTGGTGGAGATGGGAGAACGGGTTTTTAATTTGCAGCGTATTTTTAATGTCATGGCGGGTTTCGACGCTGATTCGGATTTGTTGCCGGATCGGTTCTATAATGAGCAGCTCAAAGCAGGACCGCCAAAAGGTATCTCCATGACCAAAGAAGCCCATAAGCATGCAATGGCTGCATACTATACACTCCGGGATTGGGATTCCAAAGGCAAACCACGACTGGAAAAGCTGAAAATATTGGGATTCGAAGAGAAGTTCATTGACTCTTACAGGGATTATCTGGAGAGTTAATTGAAAATGTTATCTTCAACCTGCCCCCTGCATTCGCCGGGGGCATAAAGTATTAACATATCAGTCAGCCCATCGATCCAGCCATTCATGGAAACAACCGTCACCCTTAAGCTTTATGCAGGATTAAGAAAATTCATCCCGGAATCCGCCGATAATCACCCTATTCAATCCGGTATTACCGTTCAGGAATTAATGATCTCACTCGGAATCCCTTCGGAGAAACCTCTTTTGATTTTTGTCGCCGGAAATCGCAGTACCCTCTCTGCGAAACTTGAGGGGGGTGAAATCATCAAGGTATTTCCCCCCATGAGAGGAGGTTAAAATCAAGATGGAGCTTTCAGCGGCAATCCGAGAGAGGGTAAAAAATCTTCCCAATGTGGAATTCCAAACCTTGGGTACTATTTCAGTATCCGGCGTTAACCTGATCGCAGCAGACTTTGGTCTTAACATACAATCAGTTGAGATAGAAGCTCTCAAACAGCGGATTGTTCCTGAACGATATCTGCGTAACTTTCCTTCCATATCCATTGAAGATCAGATCATTCTCTTACAATCGAAAGTATGCGTTGTGGGATTGGGGGGACTAGGTGGGCTGGTCATCGAAACATTGGCTCGCCATGGCGTAGGAGCATTGACAGTTATCGATCAGGATAGATTCGATGACAGTAATTTGAATCGTCAACTTCTCAGCGATGGTAATGTGCTGAAAATGAAAAAAACCGATGTTGCCCAAAAAAGAGTTGAGAGCATCAATCCATCGGTTCAGGTTCAAACCGTTAATGTCAGACTCTCAAAAGACAATGCAAATGCTCTCATAAAGGACCATCATGTCGTGATCGATTGCCTGGATTCCGTTTCCAGCAGGATGGAATTGGAAGCAGCCGTCAAACTGCTTCGAATCCCACTGGTTTCGGGTGCAATTTCCGGATTTTCGGGTCATATAACAACTGTATTTCCTGATGATAAGGGTTTAAAACAGGTATTCAGCTCATTCCAAGCTGATAATTCCCAAAAAGAAGAACCTCCGCCAAGCTGTTTACCTCAGGCCGTATATACAATCGCTGCTCTCGAAGCCTCTGAAGCAATTAAGATCATTCTGAAAAAGGGAACCAATCTGAGAAACCGCATTCTCCTGATAGATTTGTATGACAACGTTTTCGAGCTATTTGACCTTTAAGATCCTTAAACTTATATCCTCAATAACTCTTCCAAAAAGGTCAACCAGCCGTGTAGAACGCATCGAGCAGCGGTCTGTACTTATCTTCCACAATTTTTCTCCTGATCTTCATGGTTGGTGTCAGTTCACCTGTTTCTACCTGCAGGGACTGGGGCAGGATGGCAAACTTTTTGATGGTTTCGAATCGTGCCAGTTTTGAATTAGCCTGATCCACGATTTTTTGGACCTCTGCAATCACTGCCTCCAGTCTGGTGTATTCCGAATAATCAAGATCGGGATATCCATTATTCTCCCCCCAAATCAGAATGTTTTCAGGGGATAACGAGATCAAGGCTGTCAGAAAGTTTCTTCGATCTCCATGCACCATGGCTAATTCAACCAAGGGGTGATTCATCAACAGATGCTCTATATTGGAAGGCGTGACGTTTTTGCCACCTGAAGTTACAATGATCTCTTTTTTTCTACCGGTTATCCACAGGTAGCCATCTTCATCTATTTTTCCGACATCCCCTGTATAAATCCAGCCGTCGGAGGTCAATGTTTTTTCAGTTAACTCCGATTGATTGAGATAACCTTTAAACACAATATCTCCTTTCACCAATATCTCACCGTCGTTGGCGATCTTAATTTCCGTTTCCGGAAGCACTCTACCAACGGAGCCGAATCGATAAGCGTCAGGAGTACAAAGCGTGCAAAAGCAGGAGACTTCCGTCTGTCCATAGGCCTCCAATATCAACATGCCGCAGGCATGAAAAAACTCGATGATTTCCTGAGCTATGGGAGCGGATGAGGAAAGGAAATATCGAACCCTGCCACCAAATATTTGTCTTATTTTGTGGAAAACCAGTTTATCGGCGATCTTATATTTCAGCTGCAAAAAAAATGGAATTGGCCGGTTAAGCTGCACCAGTTTACTGTATTCCCTTCCTGTTTTTTCAGCCCAGGTGAAAACTTTCTGTTTTGAAGCTGAAGCATTGGCTACTTCGGATTGGATCTTTGCATAGACCTTTTCAAAAATGCGTGGAACACTCCCAAAAAAAGTCGGTCGAATTTCTTCGATATCTTCCAGAATTTTATTGATATCTTTGACATAGGCCGCAGTTATTCCCCTACTGATACGCATAAACTGACCCGGCACTCGTTCTCCGACATGCGAAAGCGGCAAGAAGAACATCATGATATCGCCAATATCCTCCTTTTTTATCAACCTTTCTATCAGATGCAACTCTGCCAGGATATTTTTATGGGATAGGCAGGCACCCTTTGGAGGGCCTGTGGTTCCAGAGGTATATATAATAAGCGCCATATCATCCGGTTTGATCCGGCTCTCATATTGTTCAACCAGATTCGGATTCAGGGTTATTGATTCTTTTCCTTTGATTGCCAGATCCTCCAAACTGGAAAGGGCCCCCTTTCCATCCTCGATATCCCAAAAAATAATCGATTTTAGTCCAGGCAACTCGGATAGCAGCGGTTCAATCTTGTAATACTGCGTCTGATCTTCCACAAACAGGACAGTTGCAGCAGAATCACTTAATATATACTTACACTGTTCACCGGATAGGGTCTGATAAATACCAACCGTTACAGCCCCTATCCTGATTATGGCCAGATCACAAAGAGTCCATTCCAACCTTGTATTCCCAATAATGGCAACACGATCTCCAGGATGCACTCCAGTCTCAATCAACCCGGCTGCAATCTGTTCAACCCTTGTATCAACCTCTCCCCATGTCACCCCATTCCATTTATCTTTTTCTTTAAATAAAAATGCAGTTTTTTCAGTATCCTTCTGACAGCGATCTCTAACCATCATCGACAGGTCTTCCATGTCTTTTCTCTCCTTTGAGTTTATAGATATCCATAAAAGCGGCTGTATCTCTCAAAAAAATAACTGACAGAGGTACACTAGCATGTTTCTGTTTAATTACAAGTGGATAAGAGAGAAAAAGAGACACACGGTTGATTGGCGATTTTGTTGAAGTGGAGAGAAGCAGATAACATCTGCAGGACAGGCCGGTAACCATATTGGAGATAGCGCCCCGGATTAAAATCGGATTTACAAGCGTGAATCCAGGGGATCAGTCGTTAAATGAATAGTTACTTTTTTAGCTTTTTTTTTGCTTTTATTCTTTCCTCTTTCTGTTGAGAGATAATTTCGCCATTATTATAAGCCCTGAGAAATGCGTTAATTACCTTCAGATCAAACTGTTTGTTTTTGTTCTCTTTTAATTCCTCATAGGCGATTTGATCGGACAAGCCTTTTCGGTAGGGGCGATTGGAGGTCATGGCATCCCAGGTGTCAGCCACACAGATTATTCTGGCCAGCAGTGGAATCTCATTCCCCTTTAATCCAAGTGGATACCCTTTACCATCCATGCGTTCGTGATGATGGCGCATGCCGGGAATGGCAGGGCCCAGTTTTTTTACATGATTCAAGATCTCGTATCCGTAGCTGGTATGAAGCTTCATTTTTTCATATTCTTCATCATTCAGTTTTCCCGGTTTTCTTAAAACAGCGTCATCCACTCCGATTTTTCCAATATCATGCAGAATCGCTGTAATCTCTAATAGTTCAAGTAAGTCATCGGTGAGATCAAGCTGGCGTCCAATCGCCAGGCTGAACTCACGTACTCTTCTTGTATGACCACCAGTGTATGGATCACGTTTTTCAATTGCTGTTGCCAGGGCTTCTGCTGTCTCAAAGAACATTTCCTTTTGCTCCTCATACAGTCTGGCGTTTTCCAGAGCTATTGCAACCTGATCGGATAGATTCTCCATCAGTTTCAAATCAGCCTGGTTAGGTTTTCTCCCATTGAGTTTATTGATTGCCTGCAAGACACCAATGACTTTATGCTTGGACTTTACCGGAACAGTAATCATATTATTTGTGACAAAGTCTGATTTTTGATCAACTCTTTTTGCCCACCTGGGATCTTCTGCAGTATCCGGAACCAGGTCACTCTCACCCTTTTGAGCCACCCAACCTGCGATCCCCTCGCCCATTTTTAATCGGATCTCTTTAACGGCTTTCCCTTTCTCACCCAGGGCCACTTCAAAGTAGAGTTCATCTTTTTCTTCATCTATCAGGTATAGCGATCCGGTTTCGCATTCCATCAGCTCAACAACAGATTCCAATGCCCTGATACGGACAGTTTGATGGTCCAGGCTTGAGTTCAGAATGGCGGATAATCTTGCCAACTTACTAAAACTCTCCGCCTTATACCTGGCCGAATCCAGCAAACGACCGTTTTCCAAAGCCAGAGCAATTTCATTCGACAGTCCTTCCATCAATTTGATGTCGTCTTTAACAAACGGATCTCCGCTTTTTTTATTGATAATTTCAATAACCCCCTTGGCTTTGCCCCTGATTCTGAGTGGAACAGCCAGCAGATTGACCGTATTATACTTAAGATCCTCTGCAATTCTGGGACTCCAGGTAGAATCCTGTGTTACATTCTGAGAAATATAGGGCTGGTTTGTAGAAAGTGTTTTTCCTGCAATTCCTTCATCAATTTGAACTGAAAGTCCTTTCAACTTTTCCGAGCTTGGTCCTTTTGCCACCATGAATTCAAGGCGTCCTTCGTTCTCATCCAACATCAATAGTGCTGCAGATTCGGTTTGTGTCGCACCCAAAACCCAGTCAATGATTCGATCAAGAAAAAGATCCAGACGGAATCCTTCACTATTAATATACTCCAATGTTTTAAAAAGACTTACCTGCCTGACTTTTTCCTGATATTTCTTTTTTAAGTCCGCATATTTTTGCTTTAAAACGGCCAGTTCTTCATTTGATTGACTGGTATTGCTTTTCTTTTTTTTCATCTTTCCAATACTGAGAATAGAGCCTGCCTAAATTCCAATTTTTGTTTATGCCACTTTGTTATTCTGCATCTTCGCTTCAAACCTTGATTTTAGAGGTTTCATCCGGAAAATGCAATTAATCTGCCCTTTTCAGAGCGAAAACCTTTTCAATTTGCCTCTTTTTATAAATTGGGGACTTAATCACTTTTTTTGGGGAGATAACCCTCATTGATAAACACCGGTCAACATGGTTTCCTATCTAACGAACACCTTCCGCTCATTCTACTCCGCTTTTGATAAAAAACACTCTTAAACCCCCACTGTCTCTATCTCCCATCAATCGATCTCGTATCGTGATTAAAACAGGAGGGTGAATGGTTATCATTACTTGAACTGGAAGATACCGCCAGTTAAGCTGCCGTTGTCGGGTTTGCCGATGAGAAATGGGGAGAACGCCCTATGGTGCTAATCGTTCTAATAGCTGATTTTAAGGAAAAAGTAACAGATGACATAACAATGTAGTTTCCCAAATATGTAGAATGCGATCAGATACCCAAGTACGGAGTTCCCAGCAAGGTTGCCTTTGTGGACGACGTTGCCAAGACCAGTGTTGTAGGATCAATAAAAAAGAGATCAGGATTCAGTTTAGATAGACCAAACTCCAAATGAGATACAAAACCTGTCAATGTCAGCTTTCCGAACAAGGCTTGCAATGGCGGGTTTATTCTTTAATTTGTCGCATTTGCACAAGAGCCCGCTGGTTCTGCCCTGTTTCAAGGCACCCGGGGAAATCATTAAAACCCCAAAGCCTGCTTAATTAGAACGACAGACATATCTGTCAGCATAGGTTGGCGATGGATAATAGTGGTGATCCGACAAATCCTCTGTGGAGAGTTACAATCAGCACAGATCCCTGTTTTAGCGCAAGGCGTATCCATGTCAAGGCTTTTGGAGCGCATTGGAGCTGCGATTTCATGAACTCTCTTCAACGCCGAATCCAGATCTTTTGTGACTTTGTTCATTCCGGCAATGATCACCACTTTTTTCGGTCCAAATGACATCCCATTGGTTCGATTTCCAACGCCATCCACATTGATGATTTCTCCAGTCATGGCAATGGCATTGGCGCTACATAAAAAGCATTCAGCCTGGGACTGTTTTTTCCTGATTTCCAGGCTCTCCTCACTTGAAAGTCCTGGCTCCCAGTGATCATAGACTGTTTTCCCCAATTCTTTCAGTTTTTGGGGCAGCCCAAGCTCACGGGTGGTATCCGAACCAGCAAAACCGAAGCTCAGGTAACCGCTGATCATCTCCGTCACATATTGTGCCGCTTCCTCTACAGTCTCAACCAGACAAGCATTAATACCATGTTTTTCCAGGTTTTTAACGGTCTTTTCACCCGTTTTCTGCCATAGCCAGGATTGATAGTCTTTATCCATAAGTCAACTCCATCTTAACGGACGCTAAAAAATATTATAATTTTATTCTGTTTGAATGTAATGCCGGTCTCAACAATCTTCAATATGCCGTTCATTTTGTATCTTCTTTCTGAGAGTTTCAAGGCTAAAAGGGCAAAAACCGTGGAGATTGAATAAGCTCAAGGCAACAGTTGTATCTCCCCTGGTTTAATCTGTCCGTGCTTTTTATTATTCAAGCTGATTTTTATGAGGAACTTACCCGGTTTAAATAGGTTAAGTTGTACTGGAAATGGGGAGGGTAAAGGAGAAGATGGCTCCTCCTTCAGGGTTTGCTTTTGCAGAGATTTTACCCTTATGATCGCTCACTATTTTATAGGCTATGGGAAGCCCTAAGCCGGAGCCTTTTATTCCCTGTCTTGCCAGGCTGGTCCTGTTATATTTTTCAAACAGAGTATCAAACTCCTCCTGGGAAATTCCGCATCCCCAGTCGGTAATTGAAAGTGATATCTCATTTTCCAGATGTTTAAGCTCAATACGAATTCTGTTGTTTTCCTGAGAAAACTTATATGCGTTAGAAATAAAACTTTGAATCACCTGAGAAATCCTGTTTTTATCCATCAAAATAACATCCGACCAGGTCGGTCTCAGAAAATCTACGGATATCTTTTTGGAGGTAAACAGGGGATTGTATTCAGCCAGTACAGCATCAATCAGATCGGAAAGACTATGCGATTGAAGTTTATAGTCTGATTTTCCGGCATCCAGTTTTGACAGATCAAGAAGATCAGTTACCAGATTCAGCATTTTCTCACTGTTATCGTGAATTCGGGTAAAATAACGATAGAATTTTTCCTGGGACAAGGGGCTGGATTGCTTAAGACCTTGCTCAACGTAGCTGAGAATGATGTGAAGATGATTTCTGAGTTCCTGGCTTACGTCGGTTAACAGATCGGATTTAGCCTTGAGAACCTTTTCTATGATTTGACTGTACTGGGAATAAGTGTCTAAAAGTCCCTGCGATTTTTCCAACTCTCCTTCCAGACCTTTAGAGTAATCTGCTTGGTTGTCTTCGACTGAAAAAATCTTCTGCCCCATCTTGCCGGTGTGATTTACCATGAACTTCAGAATATCACTTTGAAGAAGAACACCTTTGAAGATTCCGTGAGCGAATACAGGCAAGGCGTTCTGCTTGCAGCCTTGCAGCTGATCGTTAATCTCTTCCAAATCCGATTCATAATCGATGACTGGTGTACTGACCAGACAATCAGCTACTCGAAGATCGCCCTGGTTGGGAAATTGCGATGAAGATAAGATCCCAACATACTCACCCTCGTCTTTGACTACAAGATAGTAAAGCTCTGCCAATCGCTCCGAAATCTCAGAGATTTTGATTTGTGCTGAAACTACCTCATAATCGGTTCGGACGAGATCTTTTATCTTCATCACAGTTGGTCATTTTTTCTTTACTGTCGAAAAAATCAATGATCCGGTTTTCCATCACCAAAACCGGGATTTGTTGATTATCTGCAAGATGGTGGGATCTGCCAGCTGTATTGGCAGGGATAGACCTGATCAACAAACTGGATTTCTGCAGTAATAATATTGTAATTCACATAGATATTAATAGCTTCACTATTCTCTGAAGCCTGAACGCTTCCTAGACTCAACATCAAAATTGCAGTGCTTATAAACAAAACTAATTTTTTCATGGCTGACTCCCTTTTATAAGTATGAAGGTTTTTTTGAATTGTGAGACATCTTGTTTATCTAGACGACATTTGATCTGCTTTTTTCGTACAAAATATAAATAATTTACTTTCAGATAACAGACCAGATTAAACGGGAACTCGTGTGTGACAATTTCTGTAGCGGGAATTGATCAGTAAAAATCAGGTTAGATTCTCTACAGTAGCTATAAACAGGTGGCGGGACGTAGCACATAACATTCTTCCCCAGTACCAGGAATAGGGTATGAAGCTTCAAGTTCATCAAGCTCTGCACAATGCAAACTGAAATTGCCTTCAAGATTTATCTGGAGATCGTTGACATTCATTATTTTTGTCAATGTGCCTAAACAGGATACCTCATCTTGAACATCATTTCCATGCAGATGCAAACCGATAAGTTCTGTCAGAGTATCCAAATAACAGGCTGACGTAATTTCGTTATTATCCAGAGCAAGGAAAACCAGGTTGGTCAGCGTGCGTAAAGGTGCAACTCTGTTTATGGAATTATGGCTGAGATATAAATAATTGAGTTCTGGCAATCCTTCCAATGGTGAAACGTCAACGATATTGTTATCTCCAATATTTACGCTTATCATTTTGGTTAAACCGGCCAGGGATGAGATATCTACGATATTATTCCTAAAAAGACCCAAGTAGCTTATATTTTTAAGTTTTATTAAAAAACTAATATCTTCTATCTCATTTTGATTGAGGTCTAAATTGATTACATTCACCAATTCGCTGACAGGGCCAATATCGGTTATATGATTGTTATTCAGGTATAATGCCGTCAGTTTTTTTAAACCACTGATGGGGCTGATATCTTCAATGGAATTGTCATCCAGTTCCAGGTGAACCAATTCGGTGAAATGTTCCAACCCGGAGATATTGACAATTCCTTTCTGATTGCAGGCCAGGGTTTGCAGTTCGAAGGCATAGGTAACACTGTATTGCTGAATACATTTTTCCAGGGCCGCATCAGCGAAGTTTATCTCGGTCACCTTGGTGCGGTCTCCAAGATCTTCCTCTTCCGCATCCGAAGGCAGGTCAGAGTTTTCCAGTGATCCGCAGGCAATTAGACAGACAATCACCAGGGTGGGAAACGTGCATCTGAAGATCTGTTTTAATAGGGACAAGATTCTTACCACTGCCATTGTAAAGTTAGCCCCAAAGCATTAAATTGGGGAGTAGGCATTAAGACTACATTGGGTGAAGAGATGGATTTCGCGCTATCATACACACCTTCGTCATAGGTCTCAAAGATCAGAAGATACGCTTCCCAGGCCAACGCAGCCATTGTAATAATATCGAGTTGTTCGTAATTCTTTTTATGGGTCTTCATTTTTTCCTGGTTTATATAATAGCGCTCACGAATGTCGATATATTCTTCCAGATTAAGGGAATCGTCGTATTGTTTCTTCAGATAGTCGTTTTCTTCATTCAGTTCACGATATTTTTTTGCTTCTTCTCTCGATTGCCAGGCAGCAACCGTCATTAAAACCCCGGCAGTAATATGCCAGGTCCAGTCCTGGGGTTTTGGCGGATTAAAATAGTATTGCTCATCGAGAGTGGAAACATCCCAGGTGATTTGGTAATCACCTGTTTTGCCTGCCACTTCCTTGCGAACGATTTGAAAAAGATCCTTAACATCTACGTTGGGGCGTTTGATATGATTAAGCAGGGAACGGGTAAAGACCCCATAATTACCATCCAAGCCGTCCCATGCAACTTTACCGGGAGAGGTGGAATAGGCAATATAGGTTCGGGGAGGTGCATTCATTTCATCAAAGCCCTGGAATTCGCTGCTGATCCCTGGCAGGGGGTTATCTCTGCAGGCATCCAGGATTATGATATTCTGCACATTGTCAACTCTTGCCAGGATCTCCAGTACGGTATTCAGACTAATGGCTACTTCTCTAATTGTTTCCTCCAGCCTTTCCGGACGAAGATCAAAACTAATCGTCTCGGATTCAACACCGATTGGCAGCAGAAAGTTCTCGCCCTTGACCTGTAACCCATGCCCGGAATAGTAGATCAAGCCGGTGCTGTCTGTGGTCAATAATTTTTCAAACAGTTTGATTTCCCTGAGCATCTCCTGACGGGTAAGATCCAGGCCCAGCACGACTTTAAAGCCCAAATCTTCCAGTGTATCTTTCATTGCACTGGCGTCATTTAACGGATTAAGCAGCGGCGCTTTTTTATAGGAACTGTTTCCAAATACCAGCGCCACCCGATTTTTTTCCGGCAACCTCGTCTGTTTTTGTTTATTACCACCAAGTTCCGATTTCACCAGTCGGGCATAATGCGTATTGTCTTCAATGCTCAGAAAGGGATTCCATGATTTTCTGGCAATTGACAGGCATTCCATATCCAGGGTTTGGTTGCTGTTCAGAAGACAATCCAGTTGCTCAAAGCGAATTCTGGATTTGTTGTAATTTGAATAGCGGAAGGAGTAACCCATGGGCATCTCCTCCACATTATTCAGAAGTGTTAACGCTTTTGCTGCGTTTTTTTCAGGATTGGACAGGTACAAGGCAACGGCTTTATTGTTAATGGCATCGGAATTCGCTGGCTGTTGTCGGAGCACTTCATCCACAAGTTTGGAGGCTTCCTCAAACCGTTGTTCTGTAATGTAAACAGATGACAGGTTTATTTTTGCAGGAGCATAGTCTGGGTCCTTGTGGATGGCAACCTTCAGGCTTTCTTTCGATTTTTCTAGATTTTTTTTAAATTGTTGTTTTAGACTCCTGGGAGCTCCGAGATCGTCCGGAGCCAGTTTGATAGCGAGCGTATTGCTGTCAACCACGGTTGACAGCATGAAACGAAACAGTGTTTTTGGATTGATCTTGGATTGATCCTTCAAAGCCATTTGATAGTAGGAGAGGCCAATGTTATTATAGACCTCTCTGCCGGGAAACATCTCTGCAAATTGTGTAAAACTCTCGATAGCCGGGCCATATTCCTGTTTTTTCAAGTAACGGACCCCACTTGCAAAGAGGGGTAGTTCATCAATCAGGGGTTCAAGGTTTTCTTTGAGATTATCTTTTCTTTTTTGCGGCGGAAAATGATCATCAAAATTGTTATTAGACCTTACTTTTGTTAAATATTCCTGAAAGAAATTGGATTGATCTATTAAGAACCGCGGTTCATAATCTGCCAGGGTCATGAGAATTAAGCCGGAATAATCGGCCTGGGATTCAATTTTTCGAATATTCGCTTCAATATTTGACTGACTACCCTCTTGAAAATGCAGGATAGTTCCGCGATTGAGATGGGTATGATGATTATCAAGCAGATGAGAAATCTCATGGGCAAGTATAAACGCGAGCCGTGCCCTCCCTTTTTCGGTTATTTTCGTGTGATTCTCAAAACACAGATCCAGGATATTTTCAACCAGGATCACACTCCCATCGGGCAGGCACATCGCCCAATTTAACCAGTTTGCTGCACTTTTGGGAAGAATAATAAGCCGATATTGATTATTCTGCTTGGCGTTGGCGGATTTTAGCAGTCGCCTGAAGACAAGCTGGGCTTGCTCAACCGTTGGATTCTGGTTTGAACTGAGGATTCCGTATTCCCTTATGTAGAATTCACCGGTTCCTTTTTCATCTGTTGCAGCATTCAAAATGAAAGGAAATAGTAAAACTACGATATATAGGGTGCATACAGCTTGAAACCATTTAAAGTTCAAAAGTTGACCCATCCTATAAAAAATCCATCGAGCTTTAGATACAAATTTGGAAGGAGGATTTTACAAGAAAGACGGCAATGATTCGTTGATTTTATAACAAAATATCTTCTGTTTCTTGTAAGAGGTTGTATATGATTTCTGAATCTCGTGCAATAGAATTATTGGCCAGTAATGCGTTAACCTCTTTTAATCTGCGGATTACACCAGGGGGGAGATTTTGAAAATCCGGTTGGGTTACAATGAACACAAAATAGTCTTTATCGAAAATTTCCGATTTACCAATCAAGGAGAATGCTTTTGCAGTTTCAACAACCAAACCTAGTCTTAAATAATAATCAATGGGCGTCTCCAGGAAAATTCTTTCAGTAGATTTGATGACCGCTGTTAGCTGATCCTCACTGTTCAGTTGAGAGCTGTTTGCTGCAATTTCGTCAATCAGATTTTTGGAAGGACTCTCAATAGAAACACTGTTTAAAAGATTGACCAGGTTTTCTGAAAGATGTTTACCTGTCTTATAATCCTTTGCCTTCCGGCAGATCTCTAAACGACTTAGCAGAATTCCAGCCTTAAACGCCATTTTCTGGTTTGTTGTTCCATTGCTGAAACTCAATGCAACCGATGGGGTGTTATCCAATGTGATAGATTGAATGATTTTTTGAATCTCTGCTTTCTTTTTTAAAGGATGGAGAATCTGTTCGGATGACCAATCCGATTCCGGCGATAACAGGGTAATAAACAAAAATACGGCAGCAAAAGGCAACGCGAAGGTTGCCGCCCTGAATCCTCGAATTCTATTCATCCAGGCAGGTTTAATTCTATTCTGCACCTTGGTGATAGGACGTTGATTCAGATGATCAGCTTCCATATTAAGAATACTATCGGGAAGATCCCGCTTTATATTTACCACATCTACAGCCAATTGATGACAGTCACTACATGTCCTGATATGCTGCAGAATCCTGGATTGTTGCTGTAAATTTAGCTTCCCCTCAACGAACGCGGTAAGTTCTTGCGCATCAGGGCAATCAATCTGGTGATCTCTGTTATTAGATTGCATGGTAATATCTTACAGTTAACGTATTAGGAGCATAAGTCTTACGATTTTCGTGGATTTGATTGGATTTAATATACATACTTAGTTAGATCGACGACGGAAGTTTCTTTTTTTGTAATTTTTTTGATATCAAATACAAACAATACTGCGCGACTGCTTCCCAATCTTCACGATCGATATTCATCATTTCAATACTGGTCTTCAATTGATCCGTAAAAAACTGTATGCGTCTATTGACATATTTCCAGCTTTTGGAGGAAACCGGTATTTTTTCTCTCTTCTTACTGGCCGTGTAAGTTGTTTCGTCATCCATGATTCGGGCTATTTCAGAGATTCTCAGGTTGTCAACCAGATAGAATATCAATATCATCCAATCCCTATCCCCAATGTCTTCCATCAAATCTCCAATTTTTGATTCTAATTGGGATTTCATCTCCTTGTCTAATAATTGCTCCAAAGGCCCCTGCTTTGAACCGTCCTCGATATTCTCAAGAACGTCAAGTTCGTCATCATGATCCTCATCCTTATATATTCCTATGTTCACGGGAACCGGACGAAGAGGTAGAAGCCTGCCCTGAAAAAGCAGATCCCATTCTTCCAGAAGCTGAATACTCAACAGGACTTCAAAATCACCAAGATGGTTTTTTACCCTCTTAATCTCCTCATCATTCAGCACTTCCTCAAGGATGGCCAGAAACTCAACCCTGTTATAAAGGGTTACTTTTGCAATCTCCTCCAGTTTTTTTAGAATCGGTTTTTCTAGAACGCTTGATAGTGTGGTGAGCTCTTTGATTGAAATCCGGTAGAAAACTCTATAACTCGGATTATCCAGCATCGTTTGGGAAGCCTCGGAAAAAGAATACTTA
Organism: bacterium; assembly: GCA_018829445.1. Taxonomy (GTDB): domain Bacteria; phylum SAR324; class SAR324; order XYD2-FULL-50-16; family XYD2-FULL-50-16; genus JAHJTV01. The sequence continues at coordinate 12,010 of JAHJTV010000103.1, read as the reverse complement.
TCCCGATAGATAAGCGCTTCAAACCTCATTGAAGCTTCACCCAGCATTCTTGCCGCGGTTGAGTTTTCCCATCTTCCCCAGTGCTTTTTAGTGAAATCTATCGCTAAACGGGTTATAACGATGGAGAGGTAACCTCCCCAGGAAGCACCATAATCGCCCTGAAAATCCAATAATCGCTTTCCATTGTTCTCCAGCAGTTTTTCGTAAACATAAGACCCAAAATCTCCGGCCAGTACTCCGGTAATATTTTTCTTTCTGCACGTCGTCGCAATAATGATATCTATCTGACTAATATACTTTTCAAATATTTTTTGAATAGTCATTGAGAATGTTGTTACGATAAATGACGTTTGGCATTGTAAATATGGCTTGGCTCAAAGTCTTAATGGCTGTGTCAGTCTTTAACCAAGCATGAATCTAATCCAAAAGTAAGTCGGTAGCCTCAAAAACAGTTTCCCTTTTAAAAAGTGAAGCCTACCCTAGTGTCGCTACTAACGTGGTCGTAGACAATAGTATTTGAACTTTTGATAATGAGTGTAAAACATTGGGATGATAATCAGCAACCGTCAAACGCAGCTTTACTTAATGATTTTGTTCCACGCCGCAAAGTCTTTACCAACCTAAATCCGATCATCCAATCCAAATACCAGGGTTTGCCGAAAAAGCTCTAATACTAAAAACGATGTCGATTTCACCCGCATTCCGGGCTGAACACATAATCCATTGTTATTACGGAGCATCTTTCTGAAAGCCGGATCGAGTCCCATGAGCGCTTCATAAACGAAAAATCATTAGTAGTTTTTAATTAACAATTGATTATTGACTATTTGAAAAAGCCTCATCAGCATAATTAGCTGATTTAAATGAAGAAGTAATTAATTATCAATGAAACTTCTTTCCATTTGCTCTTAAGTAAGCGCTTATGGGATCGAGTCTGACATGACAACAGTGAATTTGAGACTCCAGACCAAAAGAACCCACCCTTTGAGCCTCAGAATGTATTGACCCAAGATGAATATTTAAGTTTTATTGACGAGTTCCTCGTTTTTTTATATTGTATCGCAAAATAACAGTGGGATAATCGACCTTAACTAACTTAAAAAACAAGAGATCTCCATGAAAATAGAACTCATAGAATTATATCACGTTTCAATTCCTTTGAAGCATACTTTCTGGCCCACCTGGATTCCCGGATATCCACAGACACATAATCGTTTTACGCTGATCCGACTGGTAACAGATGACGGGATTGAGGGTTATGCTGCCGGATCTGCAATGGGAAAAGAAAGGCAGGGGTTGGGAGATCTATTGGGTGGGTATTTGATGGGAGCTGATCCGACAGATATTGATCGTGTGCAAGATCTGCTCAAACAAGCCGGTTATCTTGGTTGGCGTAACTTCTGGATCGAACCTGCCTGTTGGGATATCAAAGGAAAGCTGGAAAATAAACCCGTTTATGAGCTGTTGGGTGGTAAAGCAAGGACAATCCCCGTTTACCTTTCAACCGGTGAGATGCATGATCCTGAGCAAAGAATAGATGAGTTACTGGCAATGAAAGAACGGGGATATCAAACAGCCAAGTTGAGGGTTAAGAATATTGAACTGAAGGAGGATATCCGACATATTGAAGTGGTGAGGAAGGGGATGGGTGACGGTTTTACTTTGGGCGTAGACGCTAACCAGGGCTGGCTGGTGTCCATCGTAGATAAGGTTCCGGCATGGGATTTCGAACGCGCAAAGGCATTTGCAAAAGCCTGTTATCATAATAAAATTGAATGGTTGGAAGAGCCTTTGGATTCAAGGGATTATGATGGAAATGCCAAACTCAAAAAGGCTGCAAAAATAAAGATCTCCGGCGCCGAACTTAATTACGGCTGGGATGAGATCAAGATAATGTTTGATAAAGACTGTTTTGACGTGTATCAACCTGATGCAACCTTTGCAGGGGGCATAGCCCAAGTTAAAAAAGTAATTGATACCTGCCATGAACGAAAACGGCTCTTCACGCCACATACATGGACAAATGGAATCGGATTCCATGTTAACTGGAATATGGTGCTTGCTGATCCGGAAAACTCATTGCCGCTGGAATATCCCTTGGAAGAACCTTCCTGGGTACCCGAATATCGGGATGGTATCATCGAATCCATTATCCCTGACAATAATGGAATGTTAGCCCCATTTACCCGTCCCGGTCTTGGATTTGAAATTGATAAAAAGATGCTGAGGAAATATGGACAACGCTTTTTCAAAATGAATGAAACCCGTTTAAAAATCAAAGTAATAAGAGAAAAAGGCTTAAAGGAAGCCCTTGCTCTAAAAAAGAGAAAGGAGGGACAGTCTTAGAATGATATCTTCTCTAAAATATATTTTAGTGTGGCACAAAGCTCAAGACGATGATATTATTATCAAGAATTTCACATTAAAAATCTAACGGATATGGCATTTCAAAACAATATTTATTATAAGATATCATCATTCGGATCAGAGGTAGTACAGGCATCGGAAACCCTGCTTAAATCCTACCCGTTAACTAAGATATGTCTTGAGATTTTAGGGAAAAGATTACTGCAGACCCTGGAGTTTGGATTTTTTAATCCGGGTTTTAAGATCATTACGCAGGGTGAACAGGGCAAAGATCTTTTCCTGTTATGTAATCACTTAGCCGATGTAATTGTTTTTGGAAAAGTGATTGTTAAAATGGATGGACCTGCTTTGTTTGGAGACAAAGCCATTATAGACCGAAACTCCACCCGAAACGCCACGATTGGCATTGCGGAAGGCGGACAATCACTGGTGATTAAGATCCCCATGGGCCAGTTCTTGCGGGATTTTAAAATCAGTGAGATAGAGGATGCCAGTTTTGAACAGGAGAAGCAGATCTATTACAATCTCTTTCTGGAGATTCAGAATCGCTTGTTTAAATACAGCGAGGTTCAAAAGAAGTTATGGGATGAGGTAAACAAGCAGCTGAAACTATTGAACATACAGCTAATAACTGGTTCTCTAAACAAGCAGGAGGATAAGAAATGGGAACCGAAAATCTGGCAGGTCATTCATCAATACCTGCAATCTGCCCACAAATTCTCCTGGCCGAATAATGTTCAGTACAGCACCAAGACCTTGATAGACATTCTGAAGACGATTCTGGACAGGAAGCTGCCCAGGACAAAGTTCAAAGGAACGGATCAGGCTTTTACCTATCAGAAGCAGATGATCTGGAAAAGATGGTTGGAGACAACGGCAGAACTGCTGATCAGAGTTCTACCCAATGATCAGCTGCCGATTAATATAGGTGAGATCGAACTGTTTAATCCCAGGATCTATCAAATGCGAATGCATACTCTTCTGGTATCCATTCAGCGCAAGTTCATGTTCAAGAAGGTCCAGCCGCGCGAGGAAATATACGATCCTGATAAATTGAAAGCCAGCATTTTTTTCAGCAATAAAAAAGCGGAAAACGAATTTAACCTGGAAGCATATCTAAAAACGCTAAACGAGATGTTCCGGCTAAAAAACCCCAATCGCATTTTGTCCCAGGTTGCACAACAGACAGCCCAACTGTCTGCCACTTGTGAAAATGAGTTTAACGCTTCTGTTTCCAGGATGCAGATGTTCCTGGAAAAGGTGAGAAAACTGGCTATTGTCAGCAAGGAGGAGGAAACAGAGGAGGATAAACTCAGGAATTCTCTGGATGAAGTAGTGACAGTTTTTAACCAGGGTTTTAAAGCCTATAACAGTCGTATTGTTGGACATACTTACACCTACGCAGGTGTTATCAGATTTGCCGAATCAAAGGTGCCGTTATTAACCGATATCGTCAAAACCTGTGCTTCCGACCAGCTTAAAAAAAATCTCGTTAAGTCATTTAAAAGCGTTCTGGATATGCTGGCGTTGAAGCCTGCTGGGTTTCCCGAAGAGTTGGTGCAGGACCAGTTCTTCATTTGCCAGGGGGGGGCAGAAGATATCATTCCCGAAAGCCAGCTGACTACCCATTACTGGATGCCCATATCCGAAGGGATAACGCTGAGAAAAGGCAAAAAAAGCTTTGGACAGATCAAACCGGGAACCCTGATTGGTGGCAATTCCTGGGCGCAAAATCAAGATGAAGAAAAGAAGGAAGAAGTTGAGGAATGGTCCCTTTGCATGCCCAAGAAAAAGCCGGATCAGCCTCCAGACTTCATGTTTATCATTTTTGTTATTCCCAAAAGAAGAATACCGTGGTTGTACAACAGTGAACCCATTCCGGAAGAGTATGAAAGGGTGTATCTGCCTCTGTTGCAGTGGATGATCAATAAAAACCTGATGAGTATAACCATGGTTTCGGAACTGCGGGACACCCTCATCAAAAAATACTCCCAGGTGATCGAAGTTGTGGTAACGGAGAAAAAAGTCCGGGAGTTTGAAGGCAACCAGAATAAGATTCAAGAAATGCAGTATAGCCGGATCTTAAAACTGATCTATGAAAACCTGGGCATCTCACTGGAAAAACGACAATCCATCAGTTCCGAAAAGCTTTCCAAACAGCTGTACAACGATATCGTAAAACAGACCAAGCAGGATTTTCCAAACTTAAGTGTCGAAGAGCAGGGTAACAAAGCTTATACTCTCTGGAGGTTTATACAAAGCGAAATTGTCTCTAAGGTATATGCTGATGAATTTGCAGAGAAAGTAAAAATTGAGACCCCCAGGTCGGTTTTTATTGAGATTAAGGAGGAGATTGGTTCATTGTTTGAGGACAAAAGAGTTACACTTCCGGAAAACGGCTATGAACTGACCGATGAGGGTGGAGATATTCGATTAAAAGAGATGTTGAACCCTGAACAGAAGTTATTGACTCATCAAACCCTGGAATTAGCCCTTGGCGTTTCGCAGATTGTTGAGCAGCATTTTCAAAAACTGGTGGATATAGCATTTGGCTATCAGGCGCGGCTCAAACAGGTCAGCGCTATCCAGACTGAATTTGATGTTAATGAGATTCAGTCCAAATTAATCATAGACGCCATTTCAAAACTCCAATACGTATTGAAGAAGACTCTCGCTGACAAAGTGAAAACAGGACAGTCTCCTAACCAATAATTAAAATCCTAAGTAGATCAGTGACTGAGAAAAAAATTAAACGGCAGAAAGCCTCCAACATTCTTTTGTCCTCGGGATCATCGCGACGTAAGATGGCCTGGAACCGTTTACGCAGCATGGGGAATGACCGGGGAATGACCCAGGATCAAATATCCCGCCACCTGGAAACCCAGTTAAAAAACCAGTATCAAAGAGTCAGGAAAGAGGGAGCGTTAACCTTTGATAAGGTACAGCGTTACTTGAACCATCTTGCCAGAGTCGGTTCCGAGACTCTCTCTCGCTCACCAATGGATCAAAAAAAGATAGAGAGTTTTTCTGAGAAACTAGAGCCTGTTCTGACTGATATCGGATCAAAACAGACCATAACAGAGAGTGATATAGAAGCTCATACCAAAGAGGTCAGAAAGCAGGCGGAAGGGCACCTCAAAGAGATGACTCACCCCGGCCCCTCCCCTGAAACGAAAGACTTCTCCAGTCAAATTGAATTGGCAGAATCGGAAGAGCCAAGCCAGCAGAGAGAATCATCAGTTCAGCCAGAGATGGTAACAACACCCGGCCAAAACGATCTGGCTGATAAAGAGATTATTCCCATCGGATTTGAACAGGGTGCCCCCAGAATCACCATTAAAGAATTCCTGAAGTTTCCCCTTGCAAAAAAAGAGGAGGGCCCCAATCAGGACTCCTGGTTTAAAGACCATGAAAAATATCTGGAGTTGGCTTTGAAAAAGGGATGTATTTCACAAGAGGATTTGGATGAGTCAAAAAAGGCTTTCGAATCTTCTCCGAACATAAAATATAGTAAATATTTTAATATTTTCCCTGGCAATGAGTATGAAGACGCCATATTAATGCAGGTTTTCAGCCAATGGCGCAATAAAACCCTGAAACGGTTTCTGGTTGAGGATTAGGAGTCTGTGCCCCTGTTACACGATAAAAAAACTATCCAATATTCTGATAATACTCTGTAATTAAACCATCTATTTGTAGAACACTTCAGATGCGTTTTTTCACCCCTACAGAGTTAAAATACACCCGATTTGTCCACTATCAATACTCCTGAGATGTATATGTGCTCTTTTTTTAATTTAAAACGGCTTTGCCAAGCATTTGAAAACATCAGGCGCACCAAAAATATACGGTATTATCGAAAAAACGATCAATCAGGAAAAACCTCCCGACAAAATCTACTTCCACCGGTTTATTGTTGCTCTTTTCCAACATTTTTGTAGTTTAACCGGACAATTGTCTGCATTTAGCAGCGATAGTCCCTTAATATAATGAAGTATCGCCAATTCCCGGCAATAAAAGGATCTCCTTTTCAAATGCTGGTATTAGCCAATATTTTTTCAAAACAAAACAGTCACTATTCCACACAAATAAGCTTAGAATTCATATATTTGATTGACCAAATCAGAAAGACATGGCACTTATCAATGTAGTTGATCACCGGTGTAATAAAAAGTTGTGCTTCTATTTGCGCACCATTAAAATTTTCAAATTAACAATGTCTAATCGAATTCTTTCTGATCACTTTGAAAAAACCCTTGATAAACTCAAGGCTTATTTTGAGCATTCTGGGATTGCTAAACATGGAGACATTAAAGGAGCTGCTAGAGAAGGCTTTGTGCAGCTCTTTCTTGAAGATACAATGCCTTCAGTTCTTGAGTATGCGACAGGTGAGATTATCGATAAAAACGACACTAGAAGCGGTCAGGTTGATATTATACTTCAATCTTCAACTTCTCCAAAAATCAAGTTATTTGGGAACATTAACATCTCATTCAATGATTATGTGCTTGGGGCAATAGAAGTTAAGTCAAATTTGAATAAAACACATCTCATAAACTCCCTTGAGCTATTTAGAAAAATTAAATCACTTGAAAGAGACGTCTTGGTAAACGGTTATTCAGGGTGGGATGATAAAAAAAACATTATATATTTCAAAAAGACACCTTGTTTTTTGGTAGCTTTCAAAGGCCCTAAAAGAGATACATTGTTAAAACAACTCGAAGAATATAGAAAACTGAACAGGCTAGAAATTGAGGAATTCTGTCCACAAGTGATTGTAGTTATTAATCGCGAGTATGATTTTGTAAGAAATGATGGTTGGCTGCAAGATCCAAATAACCATCCAGGTAAACACTTTTTTTCATCCCAAGGAAAACTAGTTTTAGTATTTCTTTACCAGTATATTTTTCAACTCATAGATGCATGGAATAAAGGGTTTAGAGCAGGCATTATGCCAACTGGAGACTTCTTTAAACCCAAGTAATTATAGATCCAAAGCACAACAAGTGTTTACACCGGACCGCATATCGCCGCTAAAGGAAGCAAGTTATTTGGTCTTGGCAAATTCATCGTTAATCAACCATCGGCGTAGTGGCCGGTGAAACCGGCGTTAGCAATAAAACCATGATATTAGTAAAGCTTACTGTCTCTCCAAATTGGACTTTGGATAACAAAATCACAATTCGAGTTGTCAAGAAAGACGAGGACTTCGAATTGATATGCAGAAAGACCGCTCAAGAAAGGTTTCAAGGACAGGATGATGTCGAATCAAATCCATTTGTTGAAAATATTAAGAAAAGAAGAAAATTTAAGCAATGGAGAGTCTTTCTGACAGCTGATGCTTTTAATTCATTGTTCTCAACTTTGCATGGCGTGAATGTTCCCATTATACCAGAATATCAAGATGGCTGTGATGGAGACGAATGGATACTTGAGTTTAATATTGAAGGGCATGAATCAAAATATAGTTGGTGGAGTACGGAACCAAAAGGTTACGAGAAGTTATCCAAGTTTTCAATTGGCCTATTGAAGCTTTCGAATCATTCCAAAATTAAAGATATAGAATAGTATTTGCTAACAAAAAACTAGAGCTGACGGCATAGCGCCCTTGGTAGCCTCAAATTCACTGTTTGTCGCAAAGCCATAGGTTACACCACGTCAGTCACGGCCGCAGCTCAGTTCAGTGTTATATCGGCAATAGAGACCATTTTTCAGTTCGCTAAATGAAATTAAAAATTGCTACATGCCAATTTCCGACCAGTGCTAATATAGATTCCAATTTTCAACATGTGTCCAATCTAATGAAGAAAGCAAGGGAACAAGGGGCTGCTGTTGCCCATTTCCCTGAAGCTTGCCTTTCAGGATATGCAGGCTCAGATATGGAGTCATGTAATGAATTAAATTGGCAAAAGCTTGCAAGACTGACAATTGAGCTGATTGATTTTGCAGGTAAACTTAATATTTGGATTATTCTAGGATCTACTCACAGATTAAACAAACCACACAAACCTCATAATAGCCTGTACATCATAAATAACAATGGCCAACTAATTGATCGTTACGATAAGTGTTTTTGCGGAGGCAATAAAGAGGAGACATCATCTGATTTGGCACATTATACACCAGGTGACCATTTAAGTGTATTCAACATAAATGGAATCAGATGTGGTGCTTTGATATGCCATGATTATCGGTATCCTGAGTTGTACCGCGAGTACAAACGTAAAGGTGTACAATTAATCTTCCATTCTTTTAATGCGGCACATGTTAGCCCTTCAGCACTAAAAGAAATGGAAGCAGAAACAGGAATTGAAAATCATAAGTATAATTGGGGCACAACTTATCCAAGCATTACAATGCCAGCATCAATGATAGCAGTGGCAGCAAGTAGTCATATGTGGATTAGTTGCCCAAATTCCTCAGCAAAAGAGAGTTGCTGGGGTAGCTTTTTTGTTAGGGCAGACGGTGTAATAACAGGTAAACTAGAACGTCACAGCACTGACATACTGCTTTCACAAATCGATACAAAAGCAGAAATTTACGATTCTACTATTGCCTGGCGTGATCGGTCTTTATCAGGCACTCTTCATAGTGGCACGCTAGTTAAAGATCAACGGTCGAGTAATCGAGTAGAGATTTAAAAGATATAACAGATTTATCAACCGGACCACATATCGCCGCTGCAGGTCTGAAGTTATGTAGTCTTTGCTAAATTATTTTGAATCAAAGTCCGGTGCAGTGGCCGGTTATAATGGTGTTATACATAAAAACAAATAGTCTAAAATGGGATTCCCAAAAGAAATAAAAGAAAGGGCTCTATTATCTGCGGCACGTCGATGTTGTGTTTGCAAGGAATTTAAGGGCAGAAATATTGAAGTGCACCACATTATACCGAAAAAAGAAGGAGGAGAAGACACATTCGAAAATGCAATCCCTCTCTGCTTTGATTGCCATTCAGAAGCGGGGCACTATAACAAATTCCACCCTAGAGGAACAAAATATTCAAAAGATGAACTAAGAGGTCATAGAGATATCTGGTATGAAATTGTTAAAAAGGGAAACTTTACAAATTCATCCATTGATGTTGTCCAATCATATTATTTAACATCTGAACTCCCAATAATATGGGAAATGGTTGAAGGAAATTTTGAGGATTTTCCACTTGATCAAGTTAAACTTCTCAAAAATGAAGTTTTATCGTTTCTCCAAATTATTAAAAAACACCTAAAGAAACAAAGCAGAAAAACAGACATATATGGAAATAGGTACAAAGATTTAGACGAATACCAAAACCGTTTTCCCCAGGCACAAAATGTTAAAGGCAAATGGACTGACCATTGGGAACGCATTCCTACAGAAGACGAATTAAGAAGTAAGATACTTGAATGGGACTTAATATCACGGGTATTGTTTGAATCTGGAGAGGATATCAGTGAGATTTCAAAAGTAATATTGCATCCTGCTGGATGTGAAGATGACTTTTTTGAAACCTTTGAGATACGAAATTCAAAAGTCCTGTTTTGGAGTATTCAAAACAATGGCGAAAAACCGATTTTTCTGAAAGGGCTAAAACTGGAAGCAATAGAAGACACATCTTCAAGACCATTTTCCAAAAAGGGAAAGGTATCAGAAAAAAATATTCCTGAAATAGTATTAAACAAGGGAGAATGTGCAGTTATTCCAATAAAGATCATTGTATTTCCGCTAGGTGGTTCTGATTATGAACCAAAAGAAGTGATAAAATACCAACATGTTAAATCAGGGGAGGCTCAAGATATTAGGTTAATTGACCTACCGTTACATGACCAACTGAGTTGTATAGGACCTTCAGAGGAGATCTTAGATATTACATTGATCCATGATGAAAATGATATCATCATCCCGGCAAAACAATTTGATCCATCTTGTGTGATGCTAATTTCCAGATATTGGGAGTGCGGTTGTTGTCCTCATCTATTTGCCAAAAATAAAAACGGAAATTGGGAATACCTCGGAGAACTTTTTAGAAATTCGCCTGACTTAATTCAAGAGGTTAAAATAAATGTTCATGAATACAGTTCCATTCTCATTGCAGAACTTGAGCATGAAGTGACTCATATCGAAACAGTATTTACAGATGGGGTATTGGTAGGCGAAAACATAATCCTAAGAAAGGATGATCAAAGATTATTCAATGTAGCATCTTTTTCATCTATCCAAATTAAAGGTTTTTATAGGCTATTCCAAGATATCGAGTATTTGTCTTCAAACATGATGAAACATAAGAAAATACTACATTTTTTGGGTGATAAGCAATTAAAATGTATAACAAAAGGGTGCAGTGGACGACTATAGCGCCCTCGATGGAGATTTTTCCCAAATCTCCGAATCAGGATCATCCTAATTCAACCACCTCGGTTGGCCGCCACTGACCCAAGTGTTAGAGAAAAAATAATGACCACAGCAATACTTGATCAAAACGGGATATTAAATCTGAATGATCAATTAGATATTGATGAGTTCATAACTACTCCAATGTTTTTTTGGGAGTTATTCAATAATATTGAGAGTTCAAGGGAACAGACTCTTATTCAGTTTTTGCGGCAAATCGTTGACAAAATTACAGTAACAAACAAAAGCATAACCTGTGAGAAACTGGAGATTGAATCAAAGAGTCATAAGGACTTAAGCGATTTTATTAATTTAGAAAATACGGCTTTTATCCGAGAATCGTTAAAAAAAAGTGAAAATCCAATAACTAATATAAGAGACAAATTGGCTTTTGAATTCACAAAAGACAATTTTAAAGAGAGGTATTCTGATCTTGCTGAAGAAGGTTGGATACCAAAGCTTAAATCACAATTTGGAAAATTTAAAAATGCTAATGATCGGCAAAAATTTCGAGAAGGATTTGAAAAAATTGATCAAACAGTAACATTTGAAATGTTTAAAGAAACACTTTCAGTTTGTTTTGGTCTTTTGGAAAAACATGATTTTTCACATGAAGAAATAGTGTTATTCATCAAACAACCAACTGTCATTTACAATAGAGCTTTTTGTCATGTAGCTATTTTTGAATATCGTTCAACTCAAACATCATATAAGAAAAACGCATTACCTAATGACTCAAAAGACATTGACTATTTATTTTGTGCTCACTTGGTAGATCAAGTATTTGGTGGAGACCAGTTAATGAATAATATATTTTCACACTTGAAAAAATCATACCAAATACTGGCAGACACAGAAACTGGGCTTGACTGAGGAATATTGGTTCTCTAACAAAGCAATCAAGGCAGACCGCAATAGCCCCCGGTACGGATTAATATATCAATTTTGGAAAGTTTATAGTTAATTCAAAACACTTGCAGCGGCTGCTTATTGCGGCGTTATCTTTACAAACGAATAATGGATTTTTGGACTAGACTAGACAAATTATTGAATTCCACAAAACCGGTCATTGATAGACCAAAAGGATCAAAGCATCCAAAATATCCAAGCATTGTATATCCTTTAGATTATGGGATTCCTGGAAGCTACATCAGGTGGAGATGGCAGTGAAATTGATATTTGGTGTGGATTAGGGGATTTAACAAAACTGGTCGCGATTGTCTGTACGGTTGATACTCTCAAATATGATGCAGAGATTAAGCTTCTGCTTGGG
>JAHJTV010000102.1 GCA_018829445.1 bacterium | reverse complement strand
TTCCCGCTGCATGCGACATATCAATGGCGTCTATACTCAGCGTTTTAACAGACGCCACCGTTTGGATGGTCCTTTGTTTCGGGGAAGATTTAAATCGATTCTGATTGGCGATGACAACTATCTGATTCAATTATTGCGTTATATCTGTTTCAATCCAGTCAAAGCCGGAATAGTAAAAACACCGGGAGAGTATCCCTGGAGCTGTTATACAGAATACCTGTCTGACCTTCCGCAGTATCAATGGTTAAACCGGGACCTGCTGTCAGGGCGGTTTCAATTTGAAAAAACAAAGGGGATGTATAAAAAGGAAGAGTTGGTGTCACAAAGCGCAGATGAAGAAATAGAGCAATTTCTGGAAAAGAAAAACCTGCCTTCGATACTTGGAAGAAAAGAGTTCGTCGATCAGATCAGAAATCAGTTCTTTCATACGATGGTACACGCGGAAAAACCTACAGTAAAAGACTTAGCCCTCGAATCAAAACGGATTGTATCACTGGTTTGTCACCATTTTGGATTAGAGCAAGAGGAGATCCTGCAGCAGAAACGGGGAGTTGCCAACACGCCTCGTGACTTGGCCATCCATTTGATTCACAGAAAATCGATGTGTAAACAGGGAGAGATTGCAGAACTGTTCAATTTCAGCAGTTACAGCGGAGTATCAACGGCGATTGAACGGATCAAAAACCTGCTCAAGGAGGATTCTGCCCTTGCGGCAACAGTCCGATTACTGGAAAATAAAATCTAAAAGGTAAGTCAAAAGAAGATTTGACCCCTTAACACAGGGAGAGAATTATGACAGGGATTAAGTCACGCTCTTTTATTTCACCGGTCGATTTTTTTAAGAAGTTTTTCCGTATATTCAGAGTACCCGGCTTTCGGGTTACTTTCAAAACCATCAATGCCGGCCTTAGGGAAAAAATCCTGCTGACGGTGTCTATCGCCAACAACTGTGCCCAGTGAATTGATGCTCATAAAGCCGTAGGTAAGCGGCTGGGAATCTCGAATGAGGACATCGAGAAATTGATCGATCTGAAACCGGAAGATTTTGAAGTCCGGGAATGGCTGGCGCTGAAGTATGCCCAGGATTGGGTTTTCTTCAACGAGCAGGAACAGGAATCAGCCCACCAGGTCGAATATCGGCAGACTTATTCCGATTTGGAGCAAAAGTGCATCTGGAAGTTGCTGAAGATGATGCAGTTCGCCAATCAGTTCAATAACACCTTTTTTCGAAAGCAGTGGCGTCCGGATCTGGAAGATGATGCTCCGAGTTGTCGAATGCCGCTTAGACATGATATGGGTGTCAAAAATTAGTCCTGTTCTCCGATGGTATCTATAGAAGCGAATACCGGTTCGTGAAGGGGAATCAGGATATCAGCTTCTTCTTTTACTGATTCAAGAATGTCGTATGCCAGGTTAGCGTTGATAACGGTACCCGGCGGAATGACATCCATCTCAAGTCCTTTGACCGTAGGTGGCGGGTTGAAATTTTCATTGATAACACAAAAACCGGTAATGGCTGCTTTTCCCGAAGGCGTATCGATGAATACCGTTAAACCGCCTTCAGTATGTGCGGGTGTGTGGCGCACAGATATCCCCGGTACAATCTCGCGGTCGGTGGTGACGACATCAATCTGTTTATTATCTTCTATGTCCCAGATAAACTCTTCGTTATACCGATAATCAAGGGGATGGGGATCACGAATATGCTCCAGTTCCTTTTCATGGATAAAAATCCTGGCGTTGGTGCATTTACTGTCGTTTTCACAATGGTCATTGTGTAGATGCGTGTGAATGACGATGTCAATATCATCCGGTTTCAACCCCCATTTTGCAAGTCCTTCCTCAAATGTATAGATTTTGCCCCCGATCGCCTGTTCGCGGGCCTTAGTCTGTATCGGGTGCTGTTCACCCGTATCAATGAGGATTTTCTTGTCTCCGCCTTCAATATACCAGCAATAGATTGCAATAGTAAATTCCACACCGTTGTTAGTCTGATACGTCATCATGCTTTTATCAAAAACCTTTGTGCCCATCACGATGGGATGGATGGTAAATGTTTGCATTCCAATTCTCCTGAAATCAAATGTTATCCCACAAAACCTCCGGTACCGGAAAAAACGGTCATTAATTGATTATTCAGTCTGGTGAGACCCGGTTTGGATTTATGCTATTAACAACAGTATATCTAAAACGCTAGCAGTAGCTGATTTATGAATCCTAAAATTTATGATTCATAAATCTCAAACGCGGCTTTGTTGAGTTCCTTGAACTTTTCCGGGCTGATCTGAAACATTTGACATGCCTGGTAGATAAGCGCCGATTCTTCGGGGACTACTTTCCCGTCTACCATGGATACAACCATCCCCATCAATATCAGACTTTCTTTGAAGTCTTGATCATATTTTGAATAGTTGCTGAGTACTTTCGTAAGATCCTTTTCTCTTACCTCGTCGGTTATTTTTTGAAAGGCATCTTCTGAAAGATCTTCACCGATGTCGTCTCTGACTGTTTCCAGGATGTAGCTCTTTTCGGCCTTGTCAAAATAGTCATCTGAAAGCGCAATCAAAACCAGGAATTGAACAATTATTCGCGTTGATTCCGATAATGGCTCTAAAGCAGGCTCTACCATTCGGTCACTGAGATCATCGTTTTTAGAAATAACAGCATTGTTTTTATCCAGGGTTTCCCTTGGATTATCATATTCGACCCTGGTTACTTCCAGAGACTGTGTATTGATTCTCCTTTGCCGGTAAAAGAGATTGGCGATTATCCCTACATCGTTGGTATATACGGAGTCAAAAACGGCTCCGATTATGGCTGAGATGGCGGGGATCATCTGCAACGCTTTCTTTTTAGTTAATTGAAAACCGATTGATTTCAAAGAATTTCGCAACTTCACCAGGGCGGATTCATTGTCCATTTCATTCCAGGACTGCTTTAACAGCACAATTTCAGTTTGCTTCAGGTAGGTTTCCGTTGCCACCGCACTGTATTGTGCCTTAATAATCGCGTCTGAAAGCTCGATATCCCTTAGAGCTGTGTTTTTTTCTTTTTCTTTGGTAGAGGCCGATATGGACAAGATTTTTAAAATGAAGTCTTTTTCTTCCGGGCGTTTGTAATCAAAGCCATAGCAGGAGCAGATCTGTTGAATCATTCGAAACACAGCCGTAAATAAGGCAGGAATATTTAACGGTAATCCCAATAGTCCTTTAGCACCCGCCCCTTCTCCTCGAGCGGCTGCAAATGCCGTATTGGATTCGATGAAGCTCAAGGCTGCTTTGTTCATCGCAGCAATGTTTTGCGAATTTCGGATATCCTCCATTGTTGCTATTGAAGGATCATGCTTTCGGATCTCTTCAATTATCTGATCATCAGTAATGAGTTTTTCAGAGCTCAGTATGGTTTTTTCAATAATGGTAAATAGAGCATCGGCAACCTGGTCACCGATTTTTGTTGGAATGATTTTCTTTGAAACCATCTCAATCGGTTGTGTAGCGAATTCACTCAGTCCCTCAATACTACCAGGTGATTTCAGCTTCCATGTTTCGTACTCATTGATATAACCAGTCAGCTGGTTTGCTTCAGGATTCATTATTATTCTCCTATTCCCTTACCGTGATCAAATGGAAGTTTTACTTGTTAATGATAAGAATTCGCTCCTCTTCAGTCAAACCATTCTTGTTAAGAACCAGGTTAATCTCATGAAAACGCCTGTGAGAGTAATGATCCCCGAGAAATCGGAGATCATTTATTTTTGATCATGGTTTTGGATTAGCGATGAGATTCCTGTTTTCACGGGAATGAATAGGTGATACCCCTTCAAAGATGCGGGAAAACGAGCAGATTTTATCCTTCTTTCTGACGATCCATTTTCAGTTAGCCCTGGAAAACCTTTCTAAAATCCGGGTTGAACAAACCTACTCAGGGGGACAATTGGTGTCTTCATGTTCATGAAACACCCTCGAAATTTGGAGAGATGCATCTGAAACTGCACCAGGGCTTTTACTAATCCAATTTACGTTTTATTAACCCATTTGCTGATCCCCTCAATACCCTCTAATCCTTCTTTTAAATTCTTACCTGCTTTGAATTTCGCAACCAGCTTTCCGGGAATGACCATCGCCTCTCCGGTCTGCGGATTTCTTCCCGGACGGCTTTTTCGAACAGTCGGGTAAAGGGTTCCAAAACCTGTCATTGTGAACTTCTTACCACTTATCAATGCGTCCTGAATGGTTTCAAAAATTGTATCCAGCACATTCCCGACTTGTGTTTTATTGAGCCCGGTTTTTTGGGATACCGTATCGATCATTTCCGCTTTGGTCAGATTGTCACTCATATTGGCTCCTCCAGCGTTTGATTATTGACACATTATTTATACCTGTTACTTGCCTAAGCCTGAATCAATTATTGAGTCTCGAAAAAACAGATATCAGAAATCTCTTTTCATGGTCAAGCTATGAGAAAAAGGGGACGCAGTTGACAAGGTGCACAAAAAATCTTGATTTTAACAAGATTGCTGTTGGTACAGAAAAAACCAGCTGCTTTATCATTGATGCTACACAAAAACAGGAGCTAATTTCTCCTTTGTCTTTTAAGAAGTCAAAGTATTTTGTCTTCATTGCAGGGGATATTTTAAACCGGCTTATCCGGAGTATGCCCTTCAAAGGATAGAAATAATCAGCATTGTCCGGTTAGAAATTTGCATCTGCTCGCAGCTCGTAGGTTGGGCTACTTGTTGCCCAACATTGCTTTCTATTGATGGGCAACGAGTAGCCCATCCTACTTTTTCTAAACAAATAATAGCTAAAGTTAAAGTAATGGCGTCTTTGTACATTCCATTATTTTGAAAGCCG
>JAHJTV010000117.1 GCA_018829445.1 bacterium | reverse complement strand
TTTCGTTTTACTAGCCATTAATATTTCTAAACCATTGTCTTCTTCTGTTTCAGTTTGATTAAGTACGGCTACGACCGGAAATCCCTCCTCTCCTTTGAACATTGAATAGATTGTTTTCTTACCATTAAAGAAAGATGTAACTGTAAAGTTATCGGTATACGCATAGGGACTCTTAGAACCTAAACCAAAGGAACCAACTTGGTCATTGGTCTCTGTCTTCGTGCTTTCGAAATAGGTTGTATATAAAGTCATGACATCTTCATGGCTTAGACCTGTTCCGAAATCACGGATAGAGAAGAATGGTTCTAGTGTGTTAGGTAAATGGACATGAAAAGGAACCTTTTCTTTTCCAGCTTGACAATGAGAATCCCAGGCATTAGCTGATAATTCTCGAATGATAGCCATATGAATATCGCTATATAGTTTACTAGAAAAGATATCGAACGCTTTTGCACAGACTTTAATACTAAAGGTCTTTTGCTCGAAGTTCTCACTCTTACTTATTTCGTTATTTACTCTTTCTACTTTCATTCTCTATTACTCCCAGAAACAACAGCAAGTGAACGCATAATTAACTGTCGTATGAGTTACCGAAGAATTTGGTAACCATCTTTCGCTTTCACAGCGTTCTAAATATTCGCTTGGCCAATAATTTCCTGCGAACCATCTGATTGGATTTGCTAAATGATCCCAACCAGGGTAGGTACAATCTAAAGAACTAATTGCTCCCATTTCTCCACAGACATCATCACAATTTGGAAGTCGATCAGTTCTTAGATAACAATCTGAAAGTCCGGCACAATGTCCATTTAAACATTCTGGCCGACGAGCAGCAGAGCAATTTATATTACATCCACCGCAGTTATTAATATCGCTTACTATATGAGCGCATCGACTATCACACCATTCATATCCTTCAGGACATAATGGAGCATCAACTTCATCTTCAACATCAGGGATATCAGAATCAAAGATTTGCTCAGCATCAGGAAGCTCGATTTCATCAACTTCTACATCTGCTTCAGTTGGTACGTCCGCGTCAATAAAAATTTCTACATCCGGGATATCTTCGATCTCAATATCTGATTCAGTATCTTCTATATGATTCATATCGAGATCTGAATCAGGAGGATGATAGAAATCTTGATGACAACTAGTCAGAATTAGACTTAGAATTAGAAACTTTTTCATCTTCTTTTCCTTTTTCTAAAAGATAAGAATAATTTCTTATTACTTGGAGAAACGCTTCAAAATCTATCCAATATTTTTTCGCCGCGAAATAAAAAATATCTTCTATCTTTCTAATATGATCTCTTTCTTTTTTCTTCTCCCAATGCTGGAATGTTTTACCACTTAAACAAATAATTGAATTAGTTTTTTTGCTTATACATAAATAAGCATCTGGTTTTTTCTCTTTCGAATTCCATCCATTAACCGTATCAACAAGGATCGATTCAAACGGAAAATTATCCACATTAGTAAAACTTAAATTTCTACTTTTTACTTCAAATATTTTATCTCCCCATATCAAATCTGGTTCATTACTAAATTCAGTAATGTCTTTAATGCTCTCTCTGAAGCGTAGCTTCGGTACACTTACCTCAATTCCATTAGATTGGAGTATCTCCGCAATCTGTAATTGATATTTAAATCCTTCTTCTAATTCCTTCTTAAATAAGGAATCGTTTTTTGACCATTGAATCATTGTTTACTTAGATTGATTTATATATTCTTTAACCTCTTGCAAATTTTTATATGACGATCTAATCTGATCGGCAATTAAGTCTAAATTCAATTTAGTCGTAGCTTGAAGATAACTAATTAGTAACTCATTGCTGATATAATTTAACGTACAAATCGGACAAGAATCGGCTGGCACTCCATCTTGATCAAGGTCGGCATACGTATCTTCAAATTGATCTTCAAACTCTTTAAGACGAGCTTCTTGTTCTTCTGGTGTTAGTGCCCCCTGTAACTTATTACAAATCTCAACTTCAAGATCTTCATCTAACTCTCCCTTTTCTTGAAGATCTTTATACTGTTCGAGTAAGGTCTTCTTTTTAACTTTGAGGAGATGATGTTCACAAAATAAATGTCCGTTTTCACATTCAACCATCTGAACTTCAGACAGTCCTTCAAATGAAACTTTATGACGGCCACAAATTTCACAAAGAAATGAACTAGAACTACTATTACTTACAAATCCATTTCGTGTTTTCATTTAAATACCTTATTTTATCGCGGCGAAAAAATCTTGAAGATTAGGAAACTTAGTTCGCATTTCTGTTTCTAAAGTTTCTCGGGAAATATTATATTTATGAAGCGTAAAATGGAGGAGTGTATCATCTGAAATATACTTTAATTGACAGACGGGACAACACGATTCCGGAAGTTGATGTTCAGTAATTTCGTCATAAAGATCGTCTAAATCGTAATCGTAATCTTCTAAGGTTTGAAGAATAACTTCTTCCGAGGTGACTCCTTCTAACGCTTTAAGAATGTCGTCCGAATTTTCTTGAATAAATCCTTTAACAAACTCCCATTTTTGTAAAATCTTATTAGTTATTTTAGAATCAAGATGATGTCTCTTGCAGAAAACGTGGCCATGTTCACACATCATCATATCGGCTTCAGATAGACTTAAGTCCCAGCCTGATTCTGTTTCTCCGCAGATATTGCAAACGAAAGATGACGAACTACTATTCGATACGAATCCGTTTCTAATCTTCATTTAAATTTCTCCTTAATTGTCCTCGATCACAGTTAGATCTAAAGCTTCAACCATCTCTCTGACTTCCTTTAGATCCCAAAGATCAACTGTTAATATATAGAGATATGAGTCAGTCGGAATTTCGTTTTGGTTAATTATATGAAGCCAACCTTCGTACGTCTTAATTGAT
>JAHJTV010000119.1 GCA_018829445.1 bacterium | reverse complement strand
GTGGAAGAGCTTGCGCGTGCTCTCCAGCTTGAGAGGTGGACCACGCGCAATGTGCTGGTGCAGCTTGAAAGGAAGGGGCTCGTGGACAAGAAGATCTGCAAGCGGGTTGGTTATGCGCAGAAGCGGCACGTGGAAAAGTACGCGGTGTACTTCATGGTGAAGTCATGAGCACCCCCCTGATCACCGTCCTCCTCTGCACCGTCCGTCCCGACAACGGCTATGTGGAGCACCCGGAGTGGCACACGATCGGGAAGGTTGTAGAAGACCTTGCAGATCAGACGTTCCAGGACTTCGAGCTGGTAGTCGTTGACGGGATTTCTCGCGTTGATTCGCCGATCCCGTATCCAACGCCAGAGGGGCGTTTTCCTGTCGGCGTTGGCGCCCTCGTGGGGCTCTTCGAGCGGAGGCGCGTGCATCCTCGCCCCACCTTCTGGACTCGCCACAAGAAGGTCGCCATCTCGACGTACCGCAACACCGGCCTCATCCACGCCAAAGGCGAGCTGATCGTCAACCTGGACGACTGCTGCGAGCTTCCGAAGAACTACCTCGAGGCCTTTGCCTATGCTTGGCAGAAGTACAAGACCTGCCTCGTCATGACGTGGCCCGGCGACGGCCGGCCGACGCGGGGCCGTGTGAACAGGCCGAACAGCGTCTACGGCTTCGGCTCCTATCCCCTGCAGGCGGCCATCGAGCTGAACGGCTACGACGAGGCCTACGACGGCGGCCAGGGGCTCGAGGACGTGGACTGGGGCAACCGTCTGCTTGCCCATGGCGTGTCGATGTCGTGGTTGCAGATCCCCGGCTTCAAGCTGCACCACCAGGGTCCGCATGACCCAAGGGCTATCGACCTGGCACACCCCATCGTCAAGTGCTGCAACACGGCCTGGCACGTCCAGCGCGACCGCGAGGTGCAGGTGGCCAATCTGCCGGAGCTGTGGAATGAGCCGACGGTGGCACACCTCGTGGGCCCCTGCTTTCTGCTTCGCGCGGACGGGTCCTGCGAGCACCACCACGGCACGGTTCCGTGTGCCTATCTGGATCGCGGCTGGCCCAAGGAGCGGAGCGAGCTGTGCAAGGAGTTCGTTGAGAACAAGGCCAACTGGCCGATATTCGATCTGAGGGCTGAGCGTGAGAAGGTCGGGATATAGGAACTGGACATGGACGAAGAGGATATCCGGGCGAGTCGAGGGGGTCTGGAAGGAGCTGATACTACTGTGGACGAGGCCGACCCCGCCGCGGGTGACGCAGAGCCTCGCCAAGAGCCACTTGTCTATCAGATGCCGGACGACAACGAGGCCGCCGTCCTGATAGATCACCTGCTGGAGCGACAGGTGATCCCGCCCCTTCCGTGGCCCAAACTGCACTGCATCGGCGCGGCCTTTCCACGCGTGAAGATATCCGAGTACGCTGGAGAGCCGTTTGTTGACGGCGTGTGCGTCCCGATACCGGGCGCAGAAAACAAGGAGGACGAGGATGGCTAAGAAGGTGATGGTTAAGAAGGTTCCGAACAAGTCCCTCGAAGACTTGCCCGAAGGGCACCACCTTTTCGTCGAGTGTCCCCTGCCCGATGGCGCCGTCAGCGGCCACATCGGCCAGCTCGCGGGTATCTCGCCGGGGGAGATCTGGCTTGAGGACGCCGCGTTCGTGGGTCACACCGGCCGGCGTTACAAGTTCCTGGCCGGCGAACTGGACGAGCACGCTGAGATCGAACCGCTGCCCGATAGGAGCATCATCCGGCTGCCGCGCTGGGGGGCCCTGGTCACGGACTGGCCCTTCGAGATCCCGCGGGCGCCGAACAAGTAATGCAGTGGACTCGACAGGAGGACGCGCAGCTGTACGCGCTGGCCGGCGAGGTGACGATCGCCGAGGCGGCCGTGCAGCTGGAGCGTACTCGTAAAGGGGTGGCCCGACGTCTGGAGCGCCTACGCCTCAGGTGGCGGCAGGGGCGCTACGGGATTCGCGACGTGGCGCGCGAGGCCGGTTGCGGCGTGACGGCGGCGCGTCGCTGCGTGGCCATCCTGTTCTGGGATGACGACGGGCTCCGCCGCGGCCAGGGGGGAGGTCTGCGATACCACCTCGACTATGGGCAGCTGGTCCGAGCTGCGGAGGTGCTTCGTCGCACACAAACACCTGAGGTGAGGCGGATTCACAGGGCGGCGGCAGGTCGGTCGGGGTTGGGAAAGCCGAAACGAAGGCGGACATGACAGCCTGGGATCACTTTGCGCAGCATCCGTCTGAAGCCTACCAGCTTCGGGTGCACCACAAGCCGAACGGCGGTGTCCGGCACGTTATGGTGCCGGACGCCGAGCTTCGCAAGCTGCAGGACTGGTGTGTTGAGCATCTGTGGCCAAAGCTCACCTTTCATCCGGCCGATCACTCCAGGCCCGGCCACAGCGCGGTGACGCACGCGGCTGTTCACGCCTCCCCGGAGTGGCTCGTTACGATGGGTATCCACCGCTTCTTCGACTCCGTGCCGTACAAGCGCATGAAGGAGGCCACGCGGCAGCTCTACCGGCACGAGACGGTCCTGCAGGTTTGCTTGCTCCCGAACGGCAGCCTGCCCACCGGTGCCCCGACGAGCCCCGGCCTTGCCTCGGCGGCTTTCTTCGAGGTCGACGAGGCCTTTGTGGAGATCGCCGATACCATGTGCGCGCGCTACAG
>JAHJTV010000101.1 GCA_018829445.1 bacterium | reverse complement strand
CTTATATAATTTATTGAAATTTAAGACTATAGAAAGCTGATATGTTGTCATTCCGTGCTCGATACGGAATCCATAATTATTTCAAAACGCTGGATGCCGGATCAAGTCCGGCATGACAGAGAAACCTAAACTCTCAAGTTATATAAGAAGAAAGGGTAAACACTATCGATCTGTTTTGTAACTGTAACCGAGATATAAAAGGATAAAAATGGAAGCATGGATAAACGGTGAATTCAAGGGCTGGGATCAGGCTAACGTCAGTATTCTGTCTCACAGTTTCGGCAGGGGATCTGCCATTTTTGAAGTGATGGATGTGGTTGCTGCCGAAAAAGGTCCTGCCTTTTTCGGTTTGAAAGAGCATATCGACCGTTTTTTGATCTCCGCTGAGCTGGTTTATATGGATCTTCCTCTAGGTCGGGATGAGATAATGGCCGCCTGTATTGAAGCGGCTAGAAGGAATGAAGTCTCCCATGGAGCAACCAAACTGTTC
This sequence comes from bacterium, assembly GCA_018829445.1. Lineage (GTDB taxonomy): Bacteria > SAR324 > SAR324 > XYD2-FULL-50-16 > XYD2-FULL-50-16 > JAHJTV01. The sequence continues at coordinate 100,042 of JAHJTV010000101.1, read as the reverse complement.
GCCTACTATCCTGGGATTGAATTTGATGTTTTCCCTCAAAACCCGGAAGTCCATCTGGCTATCTTCTGTGTAGACTTTGCAACCTTTGGTATCAAGCAGGATAATCTATCAGCGCCAACGGACGTTGGCATATCAACGGTCAGGAAGCTTCATCCTGAAACCATGCCCTTACATGCCAAAGTCTGTGGAAGTTATGTTAACGGATACCTGGCTACGGCTGAAGTCAGGAAAAAGGGTTATGCGGATGTGATCAATATCGACACCAACGGGTTTGTTGCAGAAAGTGCCGCTGCCAGTGTTTTTTTTGTAAAAGATGGGGTTTTAAAAACAGCCAGGATTGAAAACGTATTAAAGGGCATCACCCGCATGGCTGTTATTGAACTGGCAAACGATCTGGGACAGCCTGTTGAAGAGGTTGACACACTCCCCGGTGAATTGTTTTCCATGGATGAAGCCTTTTTCTCGGTAAGCCTGAAACACATTCAACCCATCCGGTCGATTGATGGCAAGACACTTGGGATTTCATGCCCGGGGCCGGTTACCAGAAAGATTGCCGGCGGCATGAACCGCATCTACAACGGAAAGAACCCAAAACTCGCCAACTGGTTGACTTATATCCGCTAGGAGCTGCCAAGCATTGAAACATATCCGGCGATACTTTGATCAGAACACTACCGGAAAACAGCATCGATTTCCCACCTGTTTTATTTGATATTGTTTCTGGCGGCATAGAATGTTTTGGCAATATTGCTGGTATAGACAACAATCTGCTTCATAAGATCCATGAGTTCGGTGTGAACTTCATGGGTCTCACTGGTATTTTTATCCTGCTGTACCAGGCGTTCAAGGTGTCTGGCTTCGTACTGCAATTCCAGATCCAGGTATTTTCTTTCTTCATCCATAATCTGTTTGGCTTTTGACAGATCAAGCTCGGCAAATGATTGCTCCAACAGTTCTATCTGAGTACAGACCTTGGTGTGGTATATGTGCAGTTCCTCTTTACCGGCCTCGGAGAAGTCTCCTTCCAGCAAATGTTTTTTGCTGATCAACGGGACTATATTTCGGTGAATTAAATCGCCGATGGTTTCAATATCATTGGCAATGGAGATCATTGAAAATATCTCATTGGCCTGATCATCGGACAATTCATATCTGGAGACCTTGATAAGAAACTCCCGGATTTTTTCCTCCAGAAAGTCAAGTTTCGTTTCCCTCATGTCAATACCTCCCTGTAAGGAGAGCTGGGGGAAATACTTGTCACGGCGCGGTTCCTTTGTCATGAAAGGGATCATGACAACATCCAGCATCCGCCATAGCAGTTTTGCCATTCTCGAAATTTCGGTTCTGGCAAGATCAAGGGCCAGGGCAGGCGTGGTAATGAAGTTTTCATCCAGGTGCCAGGTGACGATAGCGAGATCCTTATCAACCTTTTCATCCGGCAGTATTTTTGTAACCAACTTGGCAAAAAGCTCGGTAAACGGTAGAAAAACCAACGCCAGACTCACATTAAAGATAGTATGGGCGTTGGCAATCTGACGGGCAGGACCCGAGCCGAAAGACTCAGCCAGTGCATGAACTATGTTGGCAAAGGTAGGTATCCAGAACATGAATAAAAGTACCCCCGAAATCCTGAAGATGACATGGGCCAGGGCCACCCGTTTTGCTTCCCGACTGGTACCAATGCTGGCAAGGCAAGCCGTAACGCAGGTGCCAATATTGGCCCCCAGCACCATTGGAATTCCGGCTTCCAGCGTGATCAGATTCTGCTGGGCCAGGACGATCAGGATTCCTGTAAAAGCGCTGCTGCTTTGAATTAATGCAGTAAAAAGCGCTCCAACTAATATACCCAAAAACGGATTTTCAAGTCCTCGGAGCAGATCAATAAAAGCGGTGTAGGTTCTCAGCGGTTTCATGGCATCGCTCATCATTTTCATTCCGAAAAACAGGATGCCAAATCCCAGAACAGCCTCACCGATATTCCGAGTAGTTGGTGTTTTCCCCAGGAGCCTGATCAAAAACCCGATGGCAATCATCAACAGGGCATAATCGGTCAATTTGAAAGCGATCATCTGAGCTGTGATGGTTGTTCCAATCCCTGCACCCAGGATAACACCCATCGCTTGCACAAATGTCATCAAGTTGGCTTGGACAAAGCTTACCAGCATAACCGTTGTGGCGCTGCTGGATTGAATAACCATGGTCACGAAAGCACCGCAAAACAAGCCGATCACGCGATTTTTGGTGAGAATTGCCAGAATATTCCGCATTTTATTACCGGCGGTTTTTGTCATCCCTTCGCTCATCAACTCCATGCCATAAAGAAACAGAGCCAGTCCACCGACCAATCCAATTATCAGCATACTCCAGGAGATCGCAGTTTCGTCAGTTCCTGCATAAAGCATTTCATAAAAACCAAAAAGAGATACAAACAAAAACAGTTTGATTTTCTTATGTTGCAAAACTTTCTTTGTCATTTGCCCATCCACTTTATTAAGTAATTATCGCCGATAAAAAGGTTCATTGTCTGACTTATATAGACTCAGCCTGCAAGTAATGCAAAAGAACTGCCTTTATCGATAAGATGTGTAGCGGTTTCACTTGTGTTATGACTGTTTGAGAGAGAAAAGTGAAGAGAAAAACGGTTGTCAACTATCCTGGTCGCTTCAATTGGTGTGCTGTAACTTCATAGAAACAGATCAAAGAAATGGTGTGGATTTCATAGATAAATCATTAAATTGTATGAACAGCGAACTGCTTTTTTCCCAGCTGGTATCAGAGCGAAACCACTGATAAATTAGTTAATTATGGTTATCCAGAGACGTTATTTCCAAATTAGGGTATACGTAGCAAAAGAACATATTCCCTGTTGGAAATAACTTCTCTGGTGCATTATATTTGCAGGGCAATCAGACCTTTTCCAGTAAATGAATGCACATGGCTGCTTCTTCTACTCCTATATTTCCTCCACCGTTCTCGGCTAATCCCAGGCGGGCATTTTCCACCTGTCGCTTTCCGGCTTCACCTCGAAGCTGGATACCCAATTCATAGATTTGGGCGAGCCCGGATGCACCTATGGGATGCCCACGACATTCCAGTCCACCGCTGGTATTGATGGGTTGTTTACCTCCCAGTTTTGTAGCGCCTGATTCCGCATAGGGACCGCCTTCTCCCAGAGGGCAGAATCCCATGGCTTCAGTTTGATGCAGTTCGCCATAAGAGGTTGCATCGTGCAGTTCTGCCAGATCAATATCCTGAGGTCCGATTCCGGCAATGTTGTAAGCCTGCTTTGCCAGCCTTTCACCAATATCTTCCCCATCAAGATCTCTGTCTGTGCCGGTTCCAAGTACAGATGCCAGAATTTTTACAGGATTAACCCGGGATAGTTTTTTTAGATATTCTTCCGAACAAACAACAACAGCTGCAGCTCCATCACCTATGGGTGCGCACATTGAACGGGTAAGAGGGTAAGCCACGAGCCTATCGGCCAGGACCTCTTCAACCGTCATGTTTGTCTGATACTGGGCCATGGGATTTAACGATCCATGCCAATGGTTTTTAGCACAAATGGCAGCAAGCTGTTTCTGGGTAGAGCCGTACTTATTCATATGCCACTTTGCTCCCATGGCATACGCATCCATAAAGATGCTGCGATCAGAACCAGGTGGCGATTGGTCTTCCGGGATATCTATTTTAAAGGTTTTATTCAGCTCCATCATCATGTTGAGATGATTCTCAAAATTATCAACATCCATGCAGGAGGCATATGCGGTTAAAGATAACATCTTATCCGGATTGGTAATCTTTTCAGAACCGATCGCCAAAGCTACGTCATACATTCCCGCTTTCACTCCGGTATAAGCAAGATGCAATGCTGTAGAAGCGCCAGCACAGGCATTTTCAACATTGGTAACGGGAATCGCTTCTATTCCCATGGATCTGAGGATAACTTGTCCCCTGATAGAATGCTGGTTTGAAAACATCCCCCAGAAGGTGTTGGAAAAGAATGCAGCCTGGATCAACTCTTTCTTTAATCTTGCATCCTCCAGCGCCATCCGGGTCACCTCCTGCGCCATATCACGAACACCCCGATTTGGGTATTTTTTAAACCGGATCATTCCCAATCCGATAATGTAAACATCTGTCATTTATTTACCTTTTCACAGTATTATCCTGGTATTAGTTTTTAGAATAGAGTTTCAGCTTTTCAGCCATTAACTCTATTGACAGTTCCAGTAAAGAAGTTGGTAAAAGTTCCTCCAAATGGTCTCTTTTACCCTCCCCGCAAGTCCCAATAAGCTAACCGCTAAAAGCTGTCTCACAATTGATGAGCCGCAGTTACCATCAGACTGTCGTTGGCTCCATCTTCAATCATTCCTGCTCTGGCATCGCGGAAAAACTTTTCGATGGAGTATTCCCTGCTCACTCCGTTTCCGCCAAAAATCTGGACTGCTTCACTGCAGACTTCAAATGCCGTATTGGTGCAAAACACCTTAGATGCAATTGAATACTGAGTTAAAGGGGGGGTGTTATTCATGTTGTAAACAATGGCTGCCCTGGAAAGTTGTCTGGCAGCTTCAATTTTCATAAACATATTAAACAGTTTGTGTTTAATGATCTGGTGTTCGAACAAAGGTTTACCGCCTTGTACCCGTTTTTTTGCATAACCCAGGGCTTCTTCATAAGCAGCCCTGGCCAACCCCGTAAAGATCGCTCCCATGGATGCATTTGCTGTTGAGAGGGTGATGTCCAGCATCATCTCATAACTCTCGGGATCAACCAGCATATAGTCTTTGGGAATTCGAACCTTATCAAAATAGATTTCTCCCTGGTTCAAGGCTCTTTGTCCCATTTTATTTAGTGGCCTTCCTTTTTTTACACCGGGCAAATCAAGGGGAACAATGGCAATACCGCCTCCTGACATTCCCATGGAGGGATCGATGGTCAGGAAAACTAGGCTGTGGGTTGCTATGGTACCATTGGATACCCAGGCTGATTTTTGCCCCTCAATTACCCATTCGTCACCTTCCAAGTAGGCGGTTGTCTGACCGGTTATCCTTGAATCTTTGAATTCCGGTGTTCCCGGGCAGAGTGTGTCTGTCCCATGATCCGGTTCAGTTATTCCCCAACAACCGACAATGGAGGCATCTTCATTTCCACAAAAGGGGATAATAATATCCTCAACTAGTCGGTCTGAAGGCAGCAAAGAAGAGAAAAAGGCTGGGAAACTAGCCACTCCCAAACCAATTGTGAAATCAACGCTTCCCCATCCCAACTCTTCCAACACAATGTGAACCTCCAGTGGATCCAATCCGATACCTCCCCATGTATCCGGGAGAAAAATAGTATGATAGCCCAGCTTATAGCCTTTTTTCATGGTATCCCAGAAAAGAGGGTTTTTAATAACTGCTTCCGGGGCTTCCAGTTTATCCAATTCAATGCTGGCAGGTCTTAGAATTTCCTTACTGAACTTATGGGTTTCCTCCCTGATTGCTTCCTGTTCAGCTGTCAGCTCAAGGTTTAGCTCTTGATATAATGCCATTGATACTCCCTCAATTATGTATTAAATCGTTTGGTATCATAACGGGTTCAAAGTCGGTCCAGTCTAATTACATTGTCACCGTCCGGTTTGAACTCTACTCTTAAAACCCTATCCAGGGCCTTCTCTGATATTGTTTTGGGGATTTCCACAACTACCTGCAAATATAGGGGAATAAAGTTGGGTTCCAGTTTGTTCTTGCAATGAGTGAGAATTGAGTGTGGATCAATAGTAACTCCGGGAAACGGGACGATGGCTGCGACCAGATCGCTTTCACCCGGAGCTCCCAACTCGGACGGTATGCCAAAAACACAGACTTCGCTGACTTCCGGAAGTTGTCCCATAACACTTTCAACATGATCAGGCTGGATAAAATCACCAGATTTCCTTAACTCACTTCCTTTCCGGAAATCAAAGAAAAACCAACCCTCTTTATCCTTATGAACCATGTCGCCGGTTCGCAACCATCCTCCTTTGGTCTTGTCAGCCGAGGCTTCCGGTTTTCCCAGGTAATCTACCTTGGTTTCTCCTCTCATCATTCGCACGATCAATTCACCGATCTCCCCCTGAGGCTGTTCGTTGTCATTTTCATCAACGACCTTAAACTCCATCATTCCGGGCAACGGTTTGCCGAATGATCCAATGGGACCTTTTCCGGGTGGTTTATAGGCGAACCCTCCTTCAACTGCTCCGTACCATTCAAGAATATTGAGGTCAAAACGTTTTTCAAACTCAGCCCAGATGGCATTCGGTGTTCCGGCGCTGATTACTGTTTTTACCGGATTATCTGCATCATTTTCCCTGGGAACTTCATTGAAGATTCCAGCCATCATGCCTCCCAACAGAGAGAAGGAGGTACAATTGTATTTTCTGCAAATGTCCCAGATCCGGCTCTTGGTGAATCTGGAACTCAGTACAGCCTTTGTTCCCGTTGTTAAAGCCGGGAAAAGTGTCACTGCCTGGGCATTACCATGGGTCAGCGAAAGTCCGCTGTAGAGGATGTCGGAAGGTTTATACTTCCAGACCAACCGGGTAAGAATATTGTATAAGCCAAACCGATTATTTCGAATCATCACACCTTTGGGATCACCGGTTGTGCCGGATGTATAAATGATCTCCATCGGATGACGGACGTCCATAATCTGCTGCTCCACAACATCCCAGCTATCCTTTTCCAGTGTTTCATTTAGCGCCGGAAAATCAGGTATAACGCCAATTTTCTGCTCCGGCCGATAGGCTACTGCAATCAGCTTTAATTCTGGCAATGGTAAAATCGATTTCAGGGTTTCCAGCAATTCCCCGGATACTATAACAGCCTTGGTCTTGGAGTTTTCGAGCAAAAACCGAAGACGATCCCCCCGACTCCTGGGATCAATCGGAACCATGATTGCGCCGATAGCCGGGCCAGCCAATAGTGAGTATACAAACTCCGGGTGATTGCGCATAAAAACAGCATAAGTATCCCCTTTTACCAGTCCATTATCTAAAAAAAGGCGGGCTATTTTATTGGAGTTTACATAAAGATCCTTATAAGTAAGAATATCTTCACCAAAATCTCCATTTTCAAATACAAGAATCTCCTTATCAGGTTTTTCATCCGCTTTCATCTCTATTAAGTGAGATGCAATTGCTTGATTTAGGTGGGTTTTTGCACTCATATAATCTCCTGGTCTCTAAATCTATTCCTCAACAGCGCCAATAAAACCACGATTGAATGTTGGAAACTCCTTGTTGAATGTCTCGTTCCAGTGCTCCTTGGTCCAGTATTCATGACGATCAAAATAGGGATTCTTTTTTGAAGCACTGACTGAAACGCTTGTCACGAGATCAACTTCTTTAATAATTTCAAGTGACATGGCAGCAAAAGCCAGGGTGCTGAAAACGCGACAGTGAAGTCCTAAACGGTGCGCCAGAGAGGCTGCAGAATTGGCTGCTATATTCAGATTCAGGTTTTTGAATTGGCAACTGGGGCCATTGGCGGTCAGGGATTCCACTTTTTCAGCTTTATTCATCTCCTTGCAAGTTCGATATCCGCATGCCCCACAATCATAGTTAAATGGAGATTTCCGTTTGTCACCGATGATCATAAGACTGCAGGGTTCCTTTATCAATTGAACCAGAAATCTTCCATCTCTAGCGGCTAAAGGTGACATATCACCCAGGGAGAAACAATACTCGGCGATTGTCTCCATCTCCTCTTTTCCAATTGTTATAATTTTAACAGTGTTGTGATCGTTAAATCGATAACTGTTATAGGCTGCCACAGCCATCAATTCCACAGCTTGCTGCAAACCCTTGTTTATTAAATCAGGTAGTTCAGTAATTGCCATCTAGTCCTCTCTATCTTCAAAGGGGTTAACTGTATATGGATCGAAATTGTGGCCAAAGCCGCTGAATAATCCTATCATTCATGGTTCTTTGGTTGATATCCGCATAATCCAGAGGGATATCCCTGAACGGACTTTTCTCGGTTACCGACAGGCCAAGGCCCAGCGCAAACCCGGTATTTTTTGGTAGCAATCGCATTCTCATGGCAGCGGCTCCACTAGACCAATACACGCCATAATCGATTCCGAGGTTTCTGGCCTGCGAGATCATACCATCAATGGCATAAGCAATATTATTAGCCCTAAAGATGCAGAGGGGGCCCCTGAAGGCAATATCATTTTCCGGGGGCAGTTTCTCCTCCTCTTTCAAATACTCGCAGACCAGCTTTCCACACATATTGCAGTTGATATCAGCAGGATCAGCGACACACCTGAGAGAGGTGGCAATCATCAGGATATCCGCATCTCGCAATATTGCAGCGTCTCTCTTAAAAAACGACCAGTTTTCCTTCAAATCAGCCATGCGCTCCATCTCCTGACAGATATCTTCAATGTCACAAGAATCTTCAAAAGTGTGGATAGTACATTCGCCAACACCGCCGACCCTGGGTGATGTTGTTCCGGATGCCAGAATCAATTTTGCAGCGACTCGTGCTGCGTCCAGCCTGTCGGCTTCAAATTGTTTTAAGCTTCTTTCCATAATACCTACCAGTGTGAATAGGTTAAGTGAGTAATGATTGACAAACCATATTGCTGTTTCCCAACCACTGAAAACATGACTTAAACAGCCAGATTAAAGGAGCGAGCTATTTCAGGATAAGCTTCATAGGCGGGTTTAAGCATGGGAAGAAGTTTTAACACCTTGGGCATGGGACCCTTTGCCTTGATTTTACCTTTGGCCAATGCAATGGGGAGAGAGATTTGTTGAAGCCAAAACAGATGACAGGTATCTCCATTCAGTGTCATCTGGATTGTGGGCTTAATATCAGCAGGTCCACAAATAACCTTGCCTTCATCAGTGAGCCAGATGGTTCCGGTTGGATCATCAATAATGAACTTAATGGTGATTTTCGATTCGACAAATTTAGGCCCCGTTGCAGGATCAGCCAATAGATGCTCGAACAGGCTTCCCAAAACCGTGTACATCTTCTCGGTATTTTCAAATACGGCCATATTACTCCTTTATTTCGGGTTTAAAAATCAGATAGGGCGACAAAAGTCCGTTTATTGCTTTTTGGAAAGAATCAATCGCCCATTGGGATGAATGCGATTCCCGATCTACAAACCAACGGGTTGCGAGTCCGTTATAAATTGCACTGATTGTTCTTGCCATCGGCTCTGTTTTGATGGATTTTAATAAACCCATTTTGACGGCTTCATTCAGAGCGGCCTTCAACAGAACAACCCAGTTGCCAACCCAGTCATGGTATAGCTTTCCATATTCCGGTTGATGGATCGCAATGGAAATACAATCAAACAGAATCGGATAACCCAAAAAGGCATCCGGATCATTGGCATCATAAAGCCAATCAAAGGATAAAACCTTATCGATCGGATCTGCATAAGACTCCATGATTTTCTGACTTCTTTCAAATATCCGCTTAAAAAACTCCTCAAATGCTGCCATGAATAGCTCATTTTTAGATTTGAAATAGTGGGCCAGCCCTCCTTTGGACAGTTTGGACGCTGCACAAATATCATCCATGGTAACATTGGCGTAGCCCTTCGTAGATATTGCTGCCAGCGCGGCTTCTAAAATCTGCGCTCTTCGAATTACTTCAAGTTCTGGAATGGATGGCATGGTTCAAAGGTCCTCTGCAAAATATTTGGAAAACAGGATTTTCTTTCCGACCGACTGGTTGGAATAATAATAGACCGAGTGGTCGGTATCTCTGACTAGCAATATGAATAAAAATTTGTCAAGCAATTTTTTAAAAATTTTAAAAATACTCCATGAAATCAGATTATCTAAGGTTTAAATTTAAATAAATCCAATTATTATAAAGCATTTTTCCAATTAAACCTATTCACACATATAATAATATTCTCCATTTTTTAAAATAAGCATCTCCTCATCAGCATTGCTAATAACTTGTTTAAGAATTTTGAACCAATCTATAATTTAGGCTGAGAAGTTTTAATTAATTGTTCACAGCACTTATGACCATTGTAGGTTTAAAAATTATTGACATTCCGGACAAATTTACAAAGACTGTCGTAACAAATTCAATAAGTTCAGAAATTGATCAGGGGATTTTTTTGGTTTGCATGTGCACAGCTTTTGTGCACATAGCTAATATAAATAATCATTGACATTCAAGGCGAATTTCCGAAGACTGTTGTAACAAATTCAGTAAATTCGGTAATCGATTACAGAAATTTTTAAATTACTATTTGAGGAGATCAAATTTTGTGAAGAATAAAATTTGTTTAATGAAGACGGTTACTATTCGCTGTTTTACAATATTGATTGCGTTATCAATGCATATTATTCCAGTAGCATTTGCCGAGCCTTGTCCGACTTTTCATCTGAAAACCGATGAAGGAAAAATTATTAATCCGTTGACAGGAGAGAATGCGGACAAACCTTATTCGACTCGACAAACCTGTGGAAGTTGCCATGACTATGAGACCATAGCATCAGCTTATCATTTTGATATGGATTGGAGTTTTGCAGACGATTCCAAATACGCAGACACAAACGAGCCCTGGAAATTCAGTTCCGGAATGACAGGAAGCTTTTGTACGGTCCCTTATCGACAGATAGCGAAAAAGAGAAACACGCATCCGGATCAAATAGATATTACACCCTTCATGTTTGCAGCTTCAGGTCCTCAAGAACCGGAATTGCTGGGAAAACCGGGCTGTGGGGGTTGTCATCCCGGTGGGGGTATGTTGGAGGTAGATCGTGATGGAAACCGTTATGACAAACATCTGAAGGAAAATCCTTCCCTCGCAGCAAGTCTTGATGGTGATTATTATAAAAGCAAATGGGACAAAACCGGTGTTCTTGAAGTAGACTGTTTTTTCTGTCATTTACCATCATATAGTTTCAAAACAAGAAACAAACAATTAAAATATCTGAACTTCAAATGGTCCAGTGTCGCGGCTTCCGGAATTGGACAAGTACTTGGAAAAGTCAAGGAGGGCAAGGAGCCCAAGGTTGTCTATAATAAAAGGCTTTTTAATGAGGATGGCCGTATTGCCCTACCAATGGAACGTGACGGGTCAGCTGAAAACTGTTTGCTTTGCCACGACGTGATTGATATGGCAAAACGAGGAACGAGCTGGGAGGATTCCAAGAATGAAGATGTCCACCAATTGGGTGGTCTGACCTGCAATGATTGCCATCCAGCCGGCCTGGATCATAATTTCGCCAAGGGGGATATCGCACGAAGCTCTGTAAGGGATGATCTGGATAACAGCATGAGGACTTGCGAGGACTGTCATACCACCAGTTATAAGGGGGCGCCTCAACTCAAACATTACAGTCTCAGAGAAGACCATCTTGAAAAACTATCTTGCGCAGCCTGTCATATTCCTGAACTAAACAGGAGTGCCATGGGGGCCATGATTATGACAACCGGTCCTGCTGTGAAATACCCACAAATTAACTCGGGTGCAATCGGAGAAAACGTTGTGTGGAAACCAGCGTACCAAATCCGTAAGAAAGTTAAAGACAAAACAGCAAAAATCCATCCGGTAAATCCCCTGATCAGTATATTGTTTACCAATAAAGACACAGACGGAAAATACCATCCCCTGTTTGTACGAGAGGTGACAAAAGCTTATAATTCAGTTCAGGATAAGCTTAGCAATAAAGATACGAATAAATACAATTTTCATACATCGGATGATATATCGCTGATGCTTTCCACTCTCTCAAAAACATTAATAGACAACCAGCGCTTTCAAAAGATTGATATTCATTTTCACAGTGGTGGAACTCTCTATTCCCTGGATGAAAATGGAAGTCTGGTCCAGTCCGAAGATGCAACTTGGGTTGCGGAGATTCCTCCTTTCAGTATCAGCCATAATGTAGCTCCAATTAATAAAGCCCTTGGCGCAAATGGTTGCACAGATTGTCATTCTGACGAATCACACATGTTCAGCGGCACAATTGTTAAAGATCCATTTGGTTTGGGTGGGAAACCGGTAACTATTCGTTCAGGTGAGATGCTTGGATTTGATTCTGCAACATTTAAACTAAATTTTTTCTTTCAGTATTACTTAACTCGAATTTTGCCAACGTTAATCATTGTCCTGGTCATCCTTGTGGGAGTTTTAACCTTTCGATACATGGGCCAAAAGTCAAGGGGATCTCTTCAAACAGATGACACCTCATCGGAGTTAGGACGATTAGGCAGATCCGAGTTCTGGACAGCCATATTCAGAGTAGTGGTGTTACTGTTCCTTGTATGTGTGGCTCACCTTCTTATATTTGCTGATGTAGGTATGATAGGTCTGTTTGCCAGTATTTATAAGAAGACCGTTGTCTATGCCGGAATTATGGGTATAGTTATATTTTTGTGTGCAGCCATAGCTTATATAATGCTGATTAAGCTGAGAGGAAATATCTTCGAAGAGAAGAACCGTGGATTTCTGTGGGCAGCTAATATTTTAGCATTAATCATGGCATCTACCGGGAGTTTACTCTTAATAAAGAGTCAGTTATCAACCTCAGCAAATCTTTTTCTGTCCAGTTTCCACGGTGTAGTAGCAATTATATTCCTGTGTGTCGTTGCTATTTATACCTATCTTGTTATATCCCATTCTCTAAAAAAACGAGCTGGAAAAAGGGCATAGTCCGGAAATTGTCGGCAAGGCAGGGGGGGTATCCGATTGAATAGAAGCCCTGCCTTGAGGATATACCATAGTTGGGTCAGGTGCATAACGTTCTTCCTAATATTCACAATACTCCATTTTTCCTTGAAGGTATTATTCTATGTCTATTCCCGTAAGATCTGAATCAAAAATGTTGAAACGCTACGCCTGGATCACAATATCAGTGTGGACTGTTGTGATTGCCGGATTGATGATTACAAAAATAATAGATACACAAAACGTCACCAGAAGAATGGCAATCAATGAAACCAGAACTCATCACAACAGAGAGATGTCTGTCCGCCTTTGGGGAGCTTCACACGGAGGTGTATATGTTCCAGTTGATGATGATACTCCGCCCAACCCCTACCTATCACACATACCTAACCGCGATATAAAAGTTAGTTCAGATAAAACGCTTACTCTGATGAGTCCGGCTTACATGTTGAGGCAAATGGCTGAAAGATTCAATCAACAATACGGGATTTTTGGTCACATAACCAGACTAAACCCCGTAAGGCCGGAAAACGTAGCGGACAACTGGGAAAAAATGGCACTGGCCAGATTTGATAATGGAGAGCAAGAAATTCTTGATTTTTCCGATATTCAGGGTAGTCCTTACCTTCGATTTATGCGGCCTTTAAAAATAGTTGAGGACTGCCTAAAATGCCATACTTATAAAACCCGTAAAATCGGTGACGTGGGAGGCGGTGTCAGTATTTCTGTTCCCATGGCCCCCTATCTGAAAAACCAGAAGAAGGAAATCATATTTATCTCCAGTTCATTTGGCTTGTTGTGGATTCTTGGTTCAATTGGAATATTCTTTGGTTTTTCCGGATTAACAAAACGCATCAGGGAAAGAAATCTTGCGCAGGAGCACCTTAAGAAAGCCCAGGATGATCTCATTGAGCAACAAAAAGATGCTCTTGAACTTCAAACTCGCATGACAGAGGCGTTTGCCCGTTTCGTTCCCCAGGAGTTTTTCGAGCATTTGAATAAAACGAGTGTACTTGATATTAACCTCGGTGATCAAACCTTAAAGGAGATGACAATTCTGTTCTCCGATATCAGAGCCTTTACGTCCATTTCTGAAGGGATGACACCACAAGAAAATTTCATGTTTATCAATTCCTATCTGAAGGAGGTAGGCCCGATCATCAGAAGTCATAACGGTTTTATTGATAAATATATCGGTGATGCCATTATGGCCTTGTTTCCAAGGAACGCTGAAGATGCTCTTAAAACCGCCATTGACATGCAGAGACAGATTGTTAAATTCAATGATAGTCAGGATCGTGAAAGTAAAGAGCCAATTGCAATTGGAATAGGGCTTCATACCGGGAACCTGATGTTAGGGACAATCGGTGAAGAAAACCGTATGGAAACTACTGTTATTTCCGACTCGGTAAATCTCGCATCAAGAATGGAAGGTTTGACAAAACTTTACGGATCAAAAATCTGCGTCAGTAACCAGTTTTTTGATCATATTAAAAACAAGGATAGGTATTCCTATCGTTATCTTGATAAAGTAAAAGTTAAGGGGAAAAAAGAAGCCATCTCTGTTTTTGAAATTCTGGACGGGCTACTCCCCAAAGACTTTGAATTAAAACTAGCGACCAGAGCAACATTTCAAACGGCAATAGAACTATACCAGCAAGGGAGCCTGTCCGAAGCCATGGAAAAATTTAAAACAGCTTTCGAAGTCAATCAGGACGATACCGCATGCCTCGTTTACATGAAACGGTGTGAAAAGCTTATGGCTGGGGGCGTACCGGATGGTTGGGATGGCGTTGAAAAACTTGATGCCAAATGATTTTGGCTTTCAGTTTGGATTGCCAATCATTGCAACATTATGAGATTAAATTGTGACTTATTTCTTTTCTTTTCAACAACAATAGATAGTCTCATCAACCTGTTGGCCTCCACTCGACAGTACCTTCTTTTTATTAACCTGCTTTTCTTAAGCAGGTTTTTTATTTCAAGGGAATCCGTAAAAAAGCAAATGGGTTACTCACAGAGACTTAAGGTCGATGCAATCTGATTATCATCTTCATATGAATAGCATTAAACCGCATTTGCTGAAAGGAATTGGTACCATACTCACGGGAAATTTCAATTCATCTGCTGTATTATCTGCAATAGTCACCACTTTACTACTTATTACACTTGCGCCTTTGTTAATGGCAGGAACATGCCCCACGTATCAACTGAAAACAGGCGAGGGAGCCATTATCAATCCAATTACCGGTAATAACAGTGACCAACCCTATTCTACACGGCAGACCTGTGGAGAATGCCACGATTATGATCAAATCTCCAACGGCTATCATTTTCAAATGGGTCACGGCGATATCGAGGACAATTATAGTAAGACAAAGCCATGGGCACTCTCACCGGGTATGACGGGGAAATTTTGTATTTTTTCCTATCGCCAGTTGGCGAAAAAGACTAACTTCCATCCCGACGAAATCGATCTCACATCCTTCCAGTTTATCTCTGATCAGGAGGTGGATCAATCGCAAGTTGAAACCAGTTGTGCCGAATGCCATCCCGGGGGAGGTTTACTTGAATTTGATCGGAAAGGGAATCGATACGATCTCTACCTTGCCGCAAATCCGTCTCTAGCCAATCAACCCGACGGCGACTATTTTAAAAGCCAATGGGATAGGACAGGAGTGATAGAGGTGGACTGCTTCTTTTGTCATTTGTCTGGATACAACAAGGAAAAACGAAATACACAATTAAGTTTACTGAATTTTAAATGGGCCTCTGTAGCTGCATCCGGAATCGGGCAGGTATACGGTAGCGTGCGAATGGGGGAGAACCCAAAAGTTGAATATAATAGGCGTTTGTTCAATAATGATGGTAGTGTTGCCCTGGCTCTGGAACACAGGCCGACATCTGAAAACTGTCTGTTGTGTCACAAAAGCATTGACATGGCGAAAAGAGGAACCTTATGGGATGACAAGCAAAATGCGGATGTCCATAAAATTGCAGGTATGACTTGTGTCGATTGTCATTTTTCCAATCTGGATCATAACCTGGCAAAAGGAGATGAGAATATCAGTTCTGTAAGAGATGATCTGGATAATACCATGATGAGTTGTGAAGAGTGCCACACCCTGGGCCATATGGGAGCGCCTCTACCCAAACATATTGGTATCAGAGGAGACCACCTGAATTCTATCGATTGTACTACCTGCCATATTCCGACAACACCCAGGTCTGCCGCTGCCACTATTGTGATGACCAATGGTGACATAATTCGCTATCCCAGACCGACAGCCTCCAACATCGGGCAGCAAGGAAAATGGCTGCCGGGTTATGAACGAAATCAAAGCCGAGATAAGGAAAACAACCGAATAAGACCAGTCAATTATGTTCTTCCGGTGTTGTTTACAAACCAGGATGAAGATGGGATTCATTATCCGCTTTTTCCCAAAGAGATCAGAAATGTTTATGATAAGTTCAAAAACAAGCTAGAAGGAAATAGTAATAATCCCTTGCGAACAAAACCCGATGAGATTACCTGGATGCTTGCCAATCTTTCCAGGGCTTTGGCAGATAACAAACGGTTCGAAACAATAAACCTGTTTTACCACAAAGAAGGGCTCGTCTACTCACTTGATACAAATAATGAATTGGAAACTGAAGTAGATATGAGTTGGGTTGGAAAGACAGAAGGATACAGTATCAGTCATAATGTTGCTCCGGCAAGATATGCGCTAGGTTCAGGTGGATGCGATGATTGTCATACCGCAAATTCGGCCATTTTTACTGATATTCATTCTAAAGAAACGGTTGGGCTTGAAGGGATACCGGTTCAATCAAAATCACATCTCGGGTACTCTCCGACGATCGAATTTTCCAATCTGATTTTCAAGTTTCATTTAAATGTTTTAACTCCTTATCTCTCTGCAGGTTTATTGACCCTGATATTGCTTCTGTTATTACATCTTACCCTGTTACAACCTAAGATTACTGATTTCCTTCAGGAACCGGCGGAATTCAAACTGTTTAACAAGGCGGAACATTGGTCATATCTCTTAAAGATGATCATCTTTTTGTTTCTGGTGGCTTTTGGCCATGTGGTTTATTTTACTAAATTGGGAATGCTCTCTGTTTTTATTTCTCTTTATCAAAAGACTTTAGTTTTTGCAGGAATCGTTGGGATAATAGTCCTGATTGCCTCTGTCATCGCTCTTATTATTTGGATAAAGGGTGGATATTCCGGGCCCTATGATAAAGAGTGGATAACTAAACTTCGTGGTTCGTTGGAAAACAGCCTGGAAAGAAAAGCAAAGGGACGATTAAGTTTAAGTCAAAAGGTCTTGTTCTGGTTAATGAATACTCTGGCTGTTTTTACCGTATCAAGTGGTCTCATGCTTGTTTTTAAGGGACATTTTCCAGTGGCTTTTGTCTTAGTTTTGTCCGCTTTTCATGGTTTTATGGCGATCTTATTTATTGCTGTAATTTTAACCCGTGCCTACATCATAGGTATTATTAATCCTTCTCAGGTTTGGCGCAGTCTGGTAAATACCAAAATTAGCCATGACTGGGCCACAAAACATCATTCAGAGTGGCATAACAGTATAAAGTGATCAAATAGGTTACCCTGAACTTTTTAGGGGCTATGAGATTTCCGGTCCAACAAAAACAAGGTTTTTTCTCCTCCATTCCCCCTGCGTCTCTCAACATACAAAAAATGTTCTTTTTATGAAGTGATTTAAACGATTTATATATAGATTGTTTGCACAATACACCGACTTTTCCTAAGAAAGCGCAAAGACTGAATCGTATGAGACGGTAAATCGTTTCAAAACACGCAATGCCGGTGACAGTTCTGATTTTTCCTGCCAACAATTCTTTAAGGAAAAAACTGGTAAGAGACAAAAAAATAGACCAGTCCGAAGCAAATGATACAAACGGTTGGCAACCATAGGTGCCGATATACAGCCGACATGTTGGTTCCGAAGTATTGGTTGGATAGAATATAACACAGGTGCAGGGGTGAAAAAAGTACTCCGGCAAAACCACAAACCATCACTAACATGGCATAGGAGATGATATGGGTGGATTCTCCATAGGTCTGAATCAGTGGTATCAATATCGGTAACGCGACCCCTACAAATGCCAGGGTATAACCAGAGATAATACCGATCAGAAAGGGGAGGAACATGGTGATCAGCAACAGCGGAACTCTCAGGGCAAGCAATTCCTTACTGATATCTTCAGCAGCGTGGCTGTTCTCCAGAATTCCTTTAAAAATAAGAATGGTAACAACCATGTAGATCATCTTCAATATTTCAAAACTGCTTAACAGGCGATAGATTCTTTTCCAACCAAAACCATTGGATATCCAAACCCAAATGATGCCCAGGCAAAGCGATAAATGAAGACCAAGTTCCTTTGCAATTGACAGCTCAGGGGCAAGGTAGGAAAAGATCACTCCCAGCAACAGGCCGGGGCCGATCACAATTAGAATCGGTGTTAATTCAAAAATAAAGGGAAGAAACGATTGTTGCTTCATACCATTTGTTGTCGAGTTGTTCCAGGTAGCGGTTCCCCGCAGAGGCCAGTAACCCAGAAGTAATGCAACCAGTGTAATGGGAAAGGTAAACAGAACAAAGGTGACGATATTGATATTCGCCAAAATGGTGACCAAAAGAATGCCGGGGTACAGAGGCCAGCTATATTCCCAGATATGTCGAAACCAGTAGTTAATGTAGCTTAGCTTGGCATCGGACAGGTTAATCCCGGTTCCCAGATCTTTTACCATCGGTGCTGAGAATATGGCGCCACCCGGCATAGGCAACAATCCGATCAAGGCAGGGAAGATGACCAAATTGATTTTCGGATTTTTAACCAGTCCTTTAAAATTATTAAGCAACCGTTGCATTTGCCCTGCTTTTTCCAGACTGCTGCTCAAAACCAGAATCAAGGATACAATGATCGCCAATGAGAGTGTTTTGGGAAAAATAACTGATTCAAACATGATGACGACTATCGGTTTCGGTTGCAGTCCGAACAATAGCCCCAATATCACGCTGCCCGTTAGAAAGGAATGCCCCAATGCCAGTTTTTTGTGGATCAATACCAAAATAAACGCAAACACAACCAGCACCCTGACTACAGCTGGGATTTCAGCCAACCACAACATGATAGATCCTCCTCGACTTTTTAAAAAGATTTAATAACATGCCTCGTATTTTAGATCTTTTTATTGAGTCGGAGCAGATCGAAAAGGAAAACAAAGCTGAGCGCTGTCATAAACTGTCAATGTTAAGATTGGGGCATCTATTCAGAAAAGTTTGATTTCGTTATTTGCAGCAATAGCCGTGGAACTTAAAAAAAAAACTGGATCTTGGTCGGACCGTCACCAATTACCTGGGCAAAACATGGTACAGATCCCCAACAATGAAAGAAAACAAAATAACAATGCGCTGCTTGTTGTCTATGACAAGCGGATTGACTCAATCGCTTGAGTTCCAACATCCAGCCGGAAGTGTTTGGAGATACGCCACAAGAGCATATGGTATGATGATCTCGATACTTTCAACCACTGAAAACCTTGTGCTTTTCTGATGCCTATTTTTTTTTAGACAGGGATAGATCTTTCTTGTCTGTTTTAAATGAAATGAATAAAATACAAGCAGGTGAAGAAAAAAATGAATGATCTTCGCCTTATGACTCCGACAATTGGTTATTGATATTGATATTTTATCCGGCATTCTATTTAACACTCAAAATAGGAGAATCGATGCCAATAAAAGTAGTTATTGGAATTATCTGGTCTGTTGGAATGGTTACTCTTCTAGTATTACTATTTGTATTCCGGCAAACATTGATCGGTATTTAGACAATTAGCGGCAGATACATATTCAGATTATGGCCTGCTCAGCACAGCAGGTCGACGTTATGTATCATGACCCTGGATTTACACGCAAAATAAAATAGAGCCGGTAAATCCATATTTCGTTCTGTGTTCCTGCTCCCATCTTGAGTAATGCTCCTCGATCCAGTGTTTTGCTTTTCATGATCACAAGCTCCAAATTCAAAGAGAGAGTTACAACATACCTTTCGGATCCTTTTTCATGGTCTCGTCCCATGTTGCCATCAGCTGAGTCAGCTCCTTCACCTTTTCCGGGTAACGGTCATTCAACGGATAGCTTTCCGTCGGATCAGTCTCCAGATTATATAACCAGGGGGTTTCGAATTTACTGAAGAACTCTTTATCAACGGGTATGGGATATACATAAGTGCTGATGTCCCGGTAAAACTTCCATTTGCCGACTCGTACACCTTCCAGTTCGGCATGATGGTAGAAATAGAGCACATCGTGCGGCGTTTCCTTCCGGTTGCCGGTTAGAAGATCCGAGATATCCTTGCCATCGATGATCCGATCGACGGGTGGAGTGAGCCCTGCAAGAGACATAAAGGTTGGCAGAAAATCGATGTTCATGCAGGATTCATTACAGATACCGCCCGCTGGAACCTGCCCGGGCCACCGGGCAATCATGGGCACGTTAAATCCACCTTCATAGCTTTGTCCCTTGCGCCCACGCTGTCCTCCTGTACTGCCGTGGTACCATGGACCATTGTCGCTGGTGAAAATGACCAGGGTATTGTTTTCCAGACCATTTTGCTCCAGATGATCCAAAATCTGACCGACATTGCTGTCCAGCTCTTCAACAACATCGCCGTAGATTCCACCGTCTGATTCCGGAACGAGTGGGTCCGGATTGTGTTTTCTCCCACAATTGTTCTCTTGGATTTTAATATATGCCAACACTCTTGGTACAAATCCGGGAGCGAGATGTTGGTATTGAATCAATATTCCAGATCATACGGATTCTGAGCTCCAGGTAGGACACAAGCAGTGCTTTAACAATTACATATTCTGAAGTCCTTTGAATAGATACTTGCAACCGCTCTTTATATTTTTAAGGTTATAACCTCCTTCCTGTACAATCAACATCGGCATGTTCATTTTTATTAATTGAGCGCCTATATTTTGCATGAATGCGGGTCTTAACAGAAAGGTTCCGGTTGGATCTCCTTTCAGAATATCAAAGCCCAGACTAACGATCAAAGCGTCCGGCTTGAAACCTTTGATTAAGTGGAGAGCCTTAGTCAAAGTAGAAAGATATTGTTTTTCATCTGTAACAGGTGGTAGGGCAAAATTGTGATTGTATCCTTCTCCATGATCCAGTCCCGTTTCCGAGGAATACCCACTAAAGTAGGGATATGAGTAGTCAGGATGTCCGTGAATGGATACCGTCAAAACATCACTGCGTTCAAAAAAGATGTCCTGTGTCCCGTTGCCATGATGAAAATCGATATCGAGGATAGCGACTCTGGTCTCTAAACTAAGGTATTGAGCGGCGATAGCAGCATTATTAAAATAGCAGAAACCTCCAAAAAAGCTTTTCCCCGCATGGTGACCGGGAGGACGGCAAACAGCGTACACCAGCCTTTTTCCTGACAATAACTCATCTGTGGCCGTTAAAACGGTATCCACTGCTGCCCTTGCTGCAATATAGGCGTTGGGATAAAGCGGAGTGCCGGTATCAATGCAATAGTATCCTGCTTGTGTGGCCAGTACTTTTGGACGATTAACCAGTCTTCTTAACGGAAACGTATCGGGATAAACCGCTCGTTTTGCCTTGAGTTTCGTACTGATAGTTCTAATGTAGTAAATGAAATCGGCATCATGAACAGCGGATAAGTGTTTATCATTAAATTTGCGCGGTTGTACGGAATTAAACAAATTCATTTCATCAAGCACTTGTTTGATAGCATGAACCCGAATAGGTCGTTCAAAGTATCCACGCTCCTTGACATGATGCATTTCATGTCTGGGACTGCTGACAACCACGAATGATTTGGACAGGCGTGAGAAGGAACCAGAATGGATTTTCTTCTCTTTTTTTCTGGAATATCGTAATGGACGAAGTTTTACCAGATCATCAGCAAATCCCTCAGCAACCTGTCTGATATAGTTATTGTCTACACTTTGGCCAAATCGCCTTGTCAGAATCAGTTCAACAGATTTTTTTGCCTCATCCATTCCCAGGGGACTGGATCGACCGAGTCCATCAAATAAAAGGTAGGCTGAAGTTGGAGGATCACCGACCGGTTGCGAATAGGCGTCATTTTCAACCACATGAACGCCATATTGTTCATAGAAACGAATCCTTTTTTTTGCATTTTCCAATTGTTGCGGATCCGGTGTCAAATCTTCAACATCGGGCTGGACTTCCAGATAAATCCCCTTTTCACCCATTTCCTGGCATAATTCTCTAACTGCATCATACAAGGCACTGCCGATTCCTCCGCCTCGGATGTCACGTCTCGTGGCAAAAAAATCAAGAAAGGAGCTGGATGTTTCCGAGAAGTGCATTAACAAGGCAAAGGCATCAACTCGATTGAGGGCTCCCTCGGCAATTAGCAGTGTTGATTGGTAGCCGTATTTAAATGGATTATACAACATCGCGGGAATCTGTTCTGCATAATTGGCCAGCTTTGGAAAGCTAAGTCTAAATAGTTGCTGAACCTGTTGCACTCTGTCTTTAGATAACAGGAAATATGGGCTGTTTAGAATTCGAATTTTGATCATGGGAGAAAGCTTTTATGAGTTTGTTAATCATTGAAACAACTGCCAAAATGGATTGACTTATTGCTGCTGGCTTAGCTGATGATAAGAATTCGACAATTCGAAGTCAAGGCGTTACACCACCATACGACAATTGTCAGATAAAACGCCAGTGGCAACTTAATAGTTTACTAAAACCCTATTTTAGAAAAGCTACTTGCTGATAACAGCTGAAGTTGAGAGTGGAAAGTATCTATTGAGAGTTTCCCTTTTGACATATAATCAATGTAAATTATTGAACTTATGAAAGTAAATCCCTTTCATATAAAATTATACTCAAGTAACAAAAAGAACTTGACACAAAATTAAAACAGGTGTTACTTATTTTTCTACTTTTAAAAATTATTAAAAAGGAGCGTGGTGGAGAAGATCGCACAGTTTCCCCTAAAAGAGAGAAAAAGAGCTCGTATCAGACTCGCTTTAGCCGATTCTGTCATTAAGAGGACACAGGATAGATCATTTGAAAAAATCAAGATTGAAACCCTGTGCCAGGATGCTGAGATCTCAAGGGGCACTTTTTTTCGTTTCTTCCCGAAAAAAATTGATCTTATTTTTTACGTCACCAATCTCTGGGCTATTGAGACAGGATGGCAACTAAATCACACAGAAGGTATCGAACCGGGCTATAAAAAAATTAACGAGTTCTTCAGGCTCTCTGCGCTTTCATTTGAGAGGCATCAGCATTTCTTCATTGAAGCTCTTAGTCAACGGGTTCTCGATCCTGTGGAGTTCAATCGACAGGATAATGAGTACAACCGGGTTGGATTGGTTGAACGTCTTATACGTTTTCCGGAGTATGAAGGAATCGAAGCGATTCCTGAAGGTGGGTTTTCGGTACTGTTCAGGCAAAACATTGAGGCTGCAATCAAAACCAAAAATCTGCCAAAAACGACTGATTCTGAGGAGAGTATTTTGGCATTGGCCTGCATTTTTTATGGTGTTCCTACTATGATCTCAGACCGAACAGCATCTCATCTAGCGGAAACCTATTCCCAGCAGTTAAAAATTGTATGGAAGGGACTCGGCGGAAGAATTTAAAGTTGATAGAAGCAGAAATTCAAGGTTTGTCCGTATTTTGTTTCATATTGTGTAATCAAAGTGAGTATCAATCCACTTTCTTAAAAAAATAATACTTTTGACGGGAGATGATATGTCAGGTGCTACAACAAATAATGAGATCGATATTAGATTGCCTATGAAATCGGTAATCTCCACTTTGATTATCCTGGCAATTCTGGTGGCTCTGGCAGGTGCTTCCACACATTTCATACCTGCAGGTCAATATAAAGATGTGATTCAGGATGGTCTGCCATCCAAAGTCTATGAACAGGTTGCCCCTGCTCCAGTTCCTATATGGAAGATTGCACTGGCGCCTGTTTTGGCGTTAACAGGCAAGAATGGTCCTAAGATTGTTGTTATTTTTGCCTTGATTGTTATTTTGGGAGGCAGCTTCACCATTTTGATTAAAACAGGCGTGATCAATGAGATGTTGGCGCGATTGGAACACTCTTTTTCTGACCGGAAAACAACCTTGCTCGCGATTTGTGCGTTTGGATGCGCTTTTCTTTGTTCAACGTTTGGAATGATGGAAGAGTTTCTTCCGGTCTTAATCATTTTTATCCCATTTGCCATTCGCATGGGGTGGGATGATATTACCGGGTTTGCGACTATTCTGTTGATGGTGGGATTTGGATTTGCTGCGGCTACGTTTAATCCGTTTACGGTTGGTGTGGCTCAAACTTTGGCTAATCTGCCGTTGTTCTCGGGTTTAAGCATAAGAATTCCATTCTTTATTGTCATTATAACTATTTCCATTTTGTATATTATCCGTTATGCAAACAAGGTGGAGAAAGACCCCAAACAAAGTGTCACTTATGGAGAAAACAATCAATACCAGGCACAGGCGGACTTGGAACTGAAGATCGGTGAGGTAAAAAACGCCAAAGCCATCATGGCGCTGATGGTAGGCTGTTTTCTGTTTTTGGCTGTGTCTGTTGGTATAGGTTCACAAATAAAGATTGTGGGAGATCTGATTATGATTATTCTCCTTTTGGTCTTTCTGATCCTGGGAATTGGTGGTGGATTGTTGTCCGGAGCAGGTGTGAAAAATGTTGTAAGGCATTTTCTAAGAGGCTTGGGAACCTTTTCACCGGCGATACCGGTTATTATGCTGGCGTTTTCAGTGTCCTATCTGGTGGAAATAGGGCTGGTTATGGATACTATCCTTTTCACCATTGCTCATTCGTTAGAAGGATTTGGGGCGCATGGTGGAGCAATTATATTGTTCTTTAGCCAAATGGCAATCAATTTTTTTGTTCCTTCCGGATCAGGACAAGCCGCATTAACGATCCCTATTCTGGCTCCCTTGGGGGACATTATAGGTGTTTCCCGGCAAACCGTTGTGTTGGCATATCAAATGGGAGATGGGTTTTCCAATATGCTTTGGCCAACCCATCCTTTCTTGATGATCGGGTTGGGATTTGCGGGGATTCGATACACCAAATGGATAAAGTGGTCTTTGCCGTTGCATCTCCTGATAATGGTTATCTGTATCGCATTTCTGCTACTGGCAGTGGAAATCGGCTACTGATAAAATCTTTTAGATAAAAAAAATAGAAATCGTTTTAAATGAAAATCAAAAACAGCCCATATAATCTCAAAGAAACGTTTGGATATTTTAAACGCAATTTTCTGGGACCGGTGACAAAAAATCGGGGACTGGTAAAATACTGTCCCCAGTTCAATCAACTGAATTCGGGAGTTCATCCTCAAATTACTATCGGCTTTATTGGTGATATCATGGATATGGCCGGACGATCTCTCCGTATCGGTGATGGAGTCAGACAATTTGTTCAGACATGCGATTATCTGGTTGGGAATTTTGAGGCTACCATCACAACAGCAAAAGGCGCATATATGGCTCAGCGTCATATCCCTCAAATTCTCGAAGCCTTAATGGATTTCTTCCCACCGGAAAGGACATTTCTGGGATTGGCAAACAACCACTCAGGAGATTTTGGCCTTGATATTTGGTCTGATTCAAAGAAACAGATTGAAGACAAAGGATTTCACGTTTTTGGTACTTCCAAAACTCCCTATGTTGAAATAAAAAACAGGGTCCGAATTATCGGGGCAACTCAGTGGTCGAACCAACCGGTTAACTATATTACAAAAATAGAGGATGCCTCAAGCTATTGCCAACCGGGGCTGTTTAATATCCTTTATCCCCATTGGGGCTATGAATTGGAGCTGTTTCCTCGTCCTGAGATGGTTGCGGCTGGAAAGAGCTGGAGTGATCTGTTTGATGCAATCATTGGTCATCATAGCCACATTCCCCAACCCATTACACAAATCAGTGTGAAGAAACCAAATGGTCCGGCTGAACAGGTCATTGCTTATGGATTGGGAGACTTTTGTATCCATGAGAAACTTAAACACTATCTTTACGGACAAGTACTCAAGCTGATAGTGGGCCCACAAGCTACGGGAGATTGGAAAACGGGAGCATTGGAATGGCGTTTCATCAATTGCCAACAAAAAAACGAGAAAGTATGGGAAACGGAAGTCAGTACTTGCTTCCCTTATGCAATTGAATAAATGCCGGACAGTCGAGCATTTTAACGGCTGAGATAGCATTAATTATCGATAAAAAGCCGGATAATCGGACCAAAACTTGAGAGTCTGGATCTCTTGCTGTCATGCCGGGCTTGATCCGGAATCCATGGAATCTAAAATGCTGCAATCATTATAGATTCCGGCTCAAAAGACTGTGTTATAATTACAAAAACAAGCGTTTTTCAAATAATTTGAGTACTTTGTCATTCCGGGCTTGACCCGGAATCCATTGTTTTAATGAAGAATTATTAACCTGGATCCCGGATCAAGTCCGGGATGACAGAGTGAAATATCATAGTTTTTTCTATTATGACATTGTCTGCAAGGCCGGAATGAAACGATCTCTGTTTAATATAGTCTATAATTTCGGTGGAATAGAAGAGAACTATCAACTGTCGAGATAAAAACAAATCCAAAAAGGATTCAACTTCTTATATTTTAAACAAAAAAAACAGGAGCGAACATTATGACTATTGTATTCACTGGAGGAACAGCCTTTGTGGGTAATGGTGAGATAATCGACAAAGCAACCGTGATTATTGAAGGTAAGCAGATAAAAAAAGTGACGAAAGCCGATACAGATTTGCCACAAGACGCAACAATAATCGATCTTGAGGGAAAAATGCTATTGCCTGGTTTTATAGATTGTCATCTGCATATCCTGATCGATGGGAGTCCCGATCCAATGGCATCTGCGGTGAACGTCAATTCGCATCTGTTAACTCTGCTGGCGGCTGTCCATGCCAAAAATACCCTGATGGCCGGAGTAACAACAATCAGGGATATGGGAGGTATCGGAAGTGCTGAATATGCACTCAGAGATGCTATACATCGAGGGATTATCCAAGGCCCCAGAATGCTGGTTAGCGGTCAACAGATCTGCATGACCGGTGGTCAAGGTTGGGAGTTTGGCCGTGAAGCGGACGGTGCTGACGAGGTCAGAAAAGCTGCCAGAGAGCAAATCAAAGCGGGATGTGATATTGTCAAATTGATGGCGACCGGCGGAATTATGACACCTGGCGTAGATCCGGGAGCCGCTCAATTAACCGAGGAAGAATTACGAGCCGGAGTGGAAGAAGCCCATCGAGCCAACCGTAAATGTGCCTCCCATGCTCAGGGAACAGAAGGTATTCTAAATTCTCTGCGGGCAGGTATCGATTCCATTGAACATGGCTTTTACCTGACCGAAGAGTGCGTGGCTCTAATGGTAAAAAATAGGGTTCCTCTCATTCCAACACTGGCCTTCGGCGACATGATCGAAAAAGCAGCCGATCTGGGGGTGCCTGCTTATATTTTAGAAAAAAGCAGACTGGTTACAAAATCTACCCTCGAAAGCCTGGCAATGGCCAAAGAAGCTGATATTCTGATTGGAATGGGAGCCGATTGTGGAACACCACTACTGCCACATGGAACCAACTTACTCGAACTCGTCTGCCTTGTCGAAAATGGATTCACAACCGAAGAGGCGCTTATAATCGGTACCTTGAACGGTGCCAAAATTCTTGGTCTGGATCATCAGCTGGGAAGTATTGAAGAAGGAAAAATTGCTGATCTTATTGTCGTGGAAGGAAACCCTCTCAATGATATTGGCTTGTTAACAAATCCCGAAAACATCTCACTCGTTTTAACAAGTGGTTCGGTTATAAAAAACCTTATGGAATAATACCATCCCGTTTTCTGATTGATCAATGGAACTTATTCCACACTCCTTTTCATGGTTAAGTATAAGCTCTCGACTTTCTTTCTTGCCCAATCCGTTTTTCGCAGGAATTTAAGACTGGAGATTATTGAGGGGTTACTGTTGAAACACTTGATGTTGATGCGTTTGCCCAACTCGTCCCAACCATAATGTTCAACCAGACGGTTCATGATCTGCTCCAGGGATACGCCGTGCAATGGGTTATTCGCTTGTTGTTCGCTCATGATTCATTTTTTGCTTTGTCAAAAACTGATCCAGTTTATTTGCAAATTTGTGCGCATCTTTTTGGGAAAAGGGTGTCGGTCCTTTGGTAATCTCGCCAGTATCGCGAATTTCCTGCATTAGATTGCGTATCGCCAGACTTTGTTTGATGTTATCGGCACTGAAAAGCCCGCCTCGATGGTCGATGGCATGCGCGTTTTTTGTTATAACGCGATCGGCCAAGGGAATATCTGCCGTGATAACCAAATCGCCTTCTGCAACCATCTCAACTATTCGGTGGTCTGCTTCGTCCGCTCCGGCGCTAACAATGGTATACGTGATATATTTTGATTTACCAATAGAGATACTCTGATTGGATATTGCAAAAGTCTTCAGTTTGAACCTTTCAATAGCACGAAGTAAAATGGGCTTTAGTACATTTGGAAAGGCATCACCATCAATGTAAAGTATCATTCACAGATCTCTTTTACCCGTCCCACTTCTCCACTCGTCAATCTTACTTTAATGCCGTGGGGGTGTGATTGTGAGTTTGTCAAGATATCCTTGACAACACCTTCCGTCAATTTTCCACTTCTCTGATCTTCCTTTAATACAATCTTGACGTTAAGGCCTTGCCTTATAGTTGATCTCCTTTTACCATCCATCATAATCCTTTAGATTCCATGCTACTGTTAAAACATTGTTTAAATTACATAAGGTTCCGGCATTTTCGGATTTAAATGTGAATCTCTTCTCCAAGAGGTTTTCACGCTCAAAAGATAAATGTTTGAATATGTGTATCTAAAAAGGAGTAGAGAATCTGAGGTCGGCACTGACTGAAAACAAAATCATTACCTCGCTACAGCTTGAACCTCGGGAATTGATGGAATTCAGGCTACAGTTGTGACTCCTCAGATATAACTCATAGTAGTGCCTGTTCAACCAATGCCAGCTGTTCCAATGCCTCGTCAAAATCGTAATCGTTGATGCTTTGTTCAACTTTATTAAGGGTGTCCAGTACTTGGTTGCCAGCCAACAATGACTTCAGTTCACTTAACATCTCAACGGATTCGGTGTCGCTGTCCTCCAACAGAGCATTCAGTTCTCGGATCATAGCCTTAACCTTGGACAAATCAATCTCAACCGGATTAGTAATGGTTTCAGAATGTTCCTTAACCATGAGAGGTCTGATTGAAGCCAAAACCTGGTTTAATCTGCCCTGACAGGCTTCCATCAGGGCAGGATTCACTTTACTACCATCTTGTTGAATCCCCAGTTCCAGATCTTTGGCGGTCAGATGAAGATCCATGGCGCCAACGTTGCCCGATACGCCTTTTAAAGTATGCGCCAGCCTTACTGCCAATCCCAGATCCTCATTATCCAGAGCAGTCTGTATCTCAATTAGTGAATTTTCCTGATTCTGGCAGAATTTTTTAAGCAGGTTGCGATAGACCCTTTGATTTCCACCAATCCTGCTCAATCCCAGAGGAACGTCGATTCCTTCGATTACTTCCGGCAAGGAATCCTCTTTAACTTGAGTCTTTTTATCAGAAACGGTCTCTGAAACGGGATGTTTTCTTTCTCCCGGTTTTATCCATTCCAACAGGGTTAAAAACAGTTGATTGGGATTGATGGGTTTGGCGATGTGATCGTTCATACCGGCTTCCAGAGCTTTATCCTTGTCACCGACCATGGCGTTGGCAGTCATGGCCAGGATAGGCAGCTCTTTATATGCCGGGTCTTCCCTTATCTGTTCGGTGGCTGAATATCCATCCAGAATCGGCATTTGAATGTCCATCAGTACGACATCATAGACGGCAGACTTAACCGCTTTGATCGCCTCTTCACCGTTGACAGCGATATCAACAAAAAAGCCGGCTCCTTCCAGTAGTTCTTGCGCAATTTGCTGATTAATCTCGTTATCTTCCACAAGGAGGATTTTTGCACCCCGAACAGGTTCCAATGCCGATTTGTCAAAAGATTTTGATAGATCCGGGGACATCCTGGTTCCTGATCTCAAGCCGTAAGCATTTAAAATTGCATTCAGTAGAATGGATGGGTTGATTGGTTTTTCCAAGTAGCCATTCAGATGCAATGTTTTGGATTGGCGTTTGGATTCCTCACGATCCATTGAGGTTACCAGGATGATTTTTGGTTGAGATTTTAGCTGTTTATTGGATCTGATCTTCTGGGAAGCACTGATCCCATCCATCCCGGGCATTTTCCAGTCCATCAATACAAGATCATAAGGGGGATCTGCTTTTTCCAGGCATGACAAGGCTTCCGGACCTGAATTGACCAGATCTGCCTTGAATTGCAGCGAATTAAGAATTCCTTTGAAGATTTCCCGTGATGTTGCATTATCGTCCACTACCAGTATCCTGATATCCTTCAGATCCTGGGTTGGAACTTCCGCCGGTTCCGGTATGCTGATCTGTCGACCGAAGCTTGCAGTAAAAATAAATGCGCTGCCCTCTCCCGAGGTGCTCTCCACCCAAATTTTGCCATCCATCAACTCAACCAGGCGTTTACTAATCGTCAATCCCAATCCTGTTCCCCCGAATTTCCGGGTGGTGGAACTATCTGCCTGTGTAAACGAGTTAAACAGTTTGCCAATCTGTTCCTGAGTTAGCCCGATACCTGTGTCTTTGACAGAGAATCGGAGGGTAACTTTGTCCGGTTGCTCGTTTACCAGTTCGGTTTCGATAACAACCTCTCCTTTTTCAGTGAATTTGACCGCGTTGTTGGAGAGATTTGTCAGAATCTGACCCAGTCTCAGCGGATCACCTGTCAAGAATTTGGGGATGGCAGGATGAGTTTTAACCAGGAATTCCAGACCTTTCTCCTGGGCTTTGATCACTACCAAGGTGGAAACGTTTTCCAGAACATCATCCAGGTTATAGTCGATATTCTCCATATCCAGTTTTCCCGCCTCGATTTTGGAGAAGTCAAGAATATCATTGATAAGGCCGAGCAATGAATTGGCAGATTGATGAACCTTTTTTAGATAATCCTGCTGTTTGGCTGTCAGATCGGTTTGAAGGCATAAATGGGTCATTCCCATGATGGCATTCATGGGTGTACGAATTTCATGACTCATATTGGCCAGGAAATCACTTTTCGCCCGAGTGGCTGCTTCCGCTTCATCCCTTGCTTTTTCGATTTCCGCTTCATCCCGCTGCCTGGCCAGAAAAGCACCGATCAGTTCCGCAGTTGTACTTAACAGGGCAATGTCAGATGAATTCCAGATCCTGCGCATAATTGTATCATCAAAACCAACAAATCCGAACCAATCTCCTTTTACATATAAGGGAGCTATAAGAATCGAAACTATCTCCAGGGATTCGAATAATTCCCTCTCCTTTTTCGGGAATGTGTCCACAGGCCCTTTGATGAGCTTGCCTCTGCCCAGTTCTTCCTGCCAACGGTTAAAATCCGGTTCATAGGGTAGATTTTTTATATTTTCCAAATCGATTCGGGATTCGATTCCGGGAGCACAGGTTTCATACAATTGTTTCATACAGAGTCTCTTGCTCTCATCTTCAATATTTTCAAAAACATAAACCCTATCAACCTTGGCAGCATAAAGCAATTGCTGCAAACAATCCTCCAGGGATGCCTTTTCTTTCCCACTGGATAATAGTCCGCTGGAAAGTGCAGCCATGGCTTTTTCAGCTCTCAATCTCTTCGCCTGGTCCTTCTCCGCTTTTTTTCGTTCAGTTATGTCCAGAAAGGTAACAACAGCCCCGGAAACCTCCTCTCCCCGGACAATCGGAGTTGCGTTATACTCAACAAAAAAGCTTGTTCCATCTTTTCGCCAAAGTACCTCATCTGTTTCAAGGTGACCTGAACCTTCGGTGTATGACTTGTACATGGGGCAGTTTTTAACCGGGTAATCCGAACCATCCGGATAACTATGATGAATCAGATCATGTACCGCTTGTCCTTTTAATTCCTCTTCATCGTATCCAAGCATGGAAAGGGCTGAAGGATTCATGAAACTGATTTTGCCCTCTGTGTCTACTCCAAAAATCCCTTCACCAGCCGAGTTTAAAAGCATCCGGCTGTGTTCTTCAGCTTCGCGAAGAGCATCTTCCGCCTGTTTGCGACTGGTGATGTCCCTAAACACTATTACCGCACCGACAATATTCCTCTCTTTGTACAGCGGCACAGCCGTGTATTCTACAGGAAAAGGCGACCCATCCTTATGCCAGAGCACCTCGTCGTTAACCGTACTCTTTTTTCCTTCGGTAAACGCTCTGATCATATGACACTCTCTGACCGGATACTGGCTGCCATCCGGGTAGCTATGATGGATGATACTGTGCACATCACTACCGATCAGTTCTTCTGTTTCGTATCCCAGCAAATTAGCTCCTGTGGCATTAATAAAGGTTAATCGCTCTTTCAGATTGATGCCAAAAATCCCTTCCCCGGCAGATTCAAGAACCAGACGGGTTCTTTCTTCGGCATCCCGCAACGCCTCTTCAACCTGTTTACGATCGGTAATATCCCTGACCGTGCCTACGGCAAACCACTGTTGTTCAATCTGAAAAGCCGAAACGGCAATTTCCACAGGAAACTGTTCCCCATTTTTTCTAATTGCTTCGGTTTCGATCAGTTTTCCTAAAACCTCACCTTGTCCGGAAACGGCAAAAAGCTTCATACCTTCATGCGCTTTTTTCCGTTCCACCTCCGAGACAAACAGCTCATGCATGTTTTTTCCAAGGGCTTCCTCTTCGGAATAACCAAACATGGCCGTTGCAGCGGAATTCCAGAAAAGCACAGTTGAGTTGGAATCGATTGTGATCAGGGCATCATGAACCGCTTCACTCATTGCTCTTGTTTTTTTCTCAGCTTCCAGCAGTTTTCTTTCAGTCAGTGTTCGTTCTGCTATTTCATGGGCCAGTTTTCTATTCCAGAGAACAATGATAGTGACAATAACAATCACAACAGCGGCTATGCTCAAACCAATTTTCCAGATTAGGGCATAATTAACTTTTCCCTCAACATTAAGACTGATCCATTTACGGAAAATCGCATTTCTATCTTCCTCTGATATGGATTCAATCCCCTTGTTTAAAATGGTGAGTGCCTCCGGGGAAACACTTTTCTGTACCGCCATGTGAAGCTCACGCTCAATGGGTAGTTTCAGGGCTACTTTCAGATTATAGAGCCCATGCTGGTTAATCAGATATCCCAGGACTTCAAGGGTTCCAACATAGGCATCCAATTCCCCGCTGGCAACTTTTTGCAGGCCGTTCAGGCTTCCTTCACTTGGGACGAGAGTCAAATCAGGATAATTTTCTTCCAGGTATTTATGGACGGAGTTTCCGTCACCTACACCGATCTTCATACCCATGAGCTCTTTAATATCGCTGATAAAGGCTGCGTTATGCCTCACGATTACTGCATCGGAGAGCTTAATATAGGGTAGAGTGTAATTGAGAAACTCCTCCCGTTCTTTGGTTTTACTGGCAGCAGCCAGCATCTCTATCTTGTTATCCTGAGCCAGCTGTACGGATTCACTCCACTTGGCTGTTGGTATCAGCTTAAATGTTATTCCGGTAATACCGGAAATTAGTTTAAGATGATCCGCTACAATACCTTCGTGAGTACCGTCTTTTGGATTAATCCGTTCCAATGGTAGCCAATTGGGATCAACAGCATAATCAAGCGTCCTCGACTGTTTCAGCCATGCTGTTTCTTCGGCCGAAAGAACTATTTTCGGTTTTTCGCCCCCCTTTTGTGTCTGAGATGAAGATATGTATTTTGATTGAATGGTGGCCAATTCCTTTTCAGTTACGGAGGCAAGCCCTTTCTGCAAAATATCTCGCAGTAGAGGCTTGTCACCCCTGACTCCGATATGCAACTGAACCGGGTTGCCTTCATAAAATCCGGCTATTTTCAGACCAGTAATCAGATGTTTTTCGATAAGATATGAGCCAACCGCAAGTGTTCCAATGTATGCATCCGCTTTTTCGGTCACCACCGCCTTAAATGCTTCGAGGGTATTGGACACGATGTGAAACTTCATGTTAGGAAATTCCCCGGCCAGCAATTCATGAGTGTAGTAACCTTTTGCCACTGCGACGGTTTTATCGCTCAAATCCTGAATACTGTGAATCTCATTCTGCGTATCAAGAACCCAGATTGCATCATTTGACTCGATGAACGGTGTGGTGAAGAGGAGATACTTATCCCTCTCAGGTGTACGAATCAACCCGGGAGCCAGATCCAACTCCTTGTTTTTCAGCTTCTCAAGAAGAGTGTTCCAATCCCGGACGATAAATTCAGGTTGGAGTCCAATCCTTTTTGTCACCAGACGAAACAGGTCCGCCGTTATACCGACATATTCACCCTGGTCGTTTTTATATTCAAATGGCGGCCAGTCAGAAGTTGCAGCGACCAGAACCTTTAGGTTATTTTTGATGAACGATTGTTCTTCCTCGGTGAGTTCAACCAACTTCTCCGGTATGGACATGGAGGGATCGCCCAGCCATTTCCGGTGTAACTCCATTGTTTCTTCATCATCGATCAGTTCCATTCCTTTTGTCAGTATCCCGGCCAGAATTTTGTTCCTTTTGCTGACAGCCATGTGAAGCGGAATAAACTCATCCTCCATAAGCTCCCGAACATATCCACCAACCTTGATATTGGGAATCTGGAGCTGCCTGGTAAGATAATTGATCACGGGCATCATATCATGCATTACGTCAGCTTTGCCTGTGGACACTGCATATAGGGCATCGGAAGTATCCTTGACCTCAACAATCTCTATTTGTGGGTATTTGGAGATTATCTCCTGAAAATAAAATCCCTTGGGAACAGCAAATCTCTTGCCGAAAAGGTCTTTGATGGATGTGATCTGTGGGAAGTCCTTTCGTGTAAACAGAAATTGAACCAGCCTGACATAGGAGGGAGTAAATTCCAAAAACTTCTTTCGCTCCGGTGTTATGGCGATATTTAACATGACATCAAGGGTTCCCTCTTCAACCATGTTTAGGTAGTCATCCCATGATTTCCCACTGACAAATTCGATTCTTAGGTCAAGTTTGTCTGCCAACAGCTTTATGTAATCGATGGAAAAACCTTTGGGTACACCATTGATGTTGAAATTAAAGGGAGCCCAGTCACTTTCGTTGTGAACCTTGATGACAGGGCGATGTTCCAGAAAAGCCTTTTCTTCTTTACTGAATT
This sequence comes from bacterium, assembly GCA_018829445.1. Classification (GTDB taxonomy): domain Bacteria; phylum SAR324; class SAR324; order XYD2-FULL-50-16; family XYD2-FULL-50-16; genus JAHJTV01. The sequence continues at coordinate 64,985 of JAHJTV010000101.1, read as the reverse complement.
CAATAAAAGACGCCCGGGTTCCCGTTTTTAGCTTATTAAGGGTTGCTCTGCTGTCCGACTCATCTCCAAACCACTTTTTCTGTAGTGGTAATAGTTCCTGCTGGGTCATGGCGCTGATAACCTTGTCCAGGATGTCCCTCAAGGGAGCCGAGTCTTTACGGACGGCCAACCTCAAATCACCCGGCATGACCTCATCTGGGACAATTCCGGACACCTTGATATTTGAAAGAAGGTGTCTGGTTTTCATATAGTCATGAACAGCCAGTTTACCGACTGTTGCCTCCACTTTTCCTGTATCAACCAGCTGAAGGGCTTCTCCCTGGCTTTTCACCAGCTTCAGTTTGATTCTCGGGTACTTCTTTTTTATTATTTCCTCACTGTAAAACCCCTTGGGAACTGCAACCGTTTTACCATTCAGGTCTTCCATGGTTTCGATTGGTTGACCCTGTTTGCGGGTAACAATTACAGTCGGATTCGAAGCAAAGGGTTTGGTAAATAACAGAAAATCGAGTCGATCCGTTGTTCGGGCGATATTGAGCATGATATCAAGTTCACCTTTCCGCATCATCTCAATGAATCCGTTCCAGGTGGGCCCGTTTACATATTCAATCTGCAAACCAAGTTTGCGGGCAATCAAATCCATGTAGTCTATGGAAAACCCTCCAGGTGTGCCCTTATCATTGAAGTTAAACGGGGGCCAATCAAGTTCGTTATGCACACGAAACGGACCCGGATGTTCCTGCAGCCAATTCTTTTCCGCCTCTGTCAGATTAAAGGGATTATGCTTGGATAGCTCCTTGGTAATACCGTGCTTCTTATAAACCTCATCAATCTCAAGATTGGCAGTCATATCCAGCAGGGTTCGATTCAAAAGACTGTAAACTGCAATCTGGCTGGAACGCTTGGACATGCCGTAATAGTTACCGATATTTTGGGCATGACGGAAGTAAGCATAGCTATAATCCTTAAATCCAAGTTCTGACAGGGCTTTTTCAATTGGGCCTCTGTCCAGTACAACAATTGTGTCGATCCTGTTCTCGACAAATAACCTGGCCAGATGGAGATCCCTATCACTGAATGTCTTCTTTATGGTGGAATCATCATCAAATTTCTCGAAATAGGAGGTTTTGGGTTTAGCTCCTACTGTTAGCTTCTGCAGATCGCTATATCTCCGGATCGAAGATTCCTTGTCTTTTTTAACCAGGAACAGAATATCCTTTCTTTGAATACTGATCGGCCCGAGATAATTGACAAAATCCTCCCGTTCCTTGTTGCGGATTGTTCGGGGAACAATATCGACAGTTCCGGCTTTCAACCCCTCAAGGCTTTTACTGAAGGGGGCGATCCGCCACTCAATTTGATACCCGACTTTCTCCGCCGCTACTTCCAAAATATCCTTGAGGGGGCCGGACATTTTGTTCCCATCCACAATCATCTCAGGTGGTCTGTGACGAAAATCCGCCTTTAGGGTTTCAGCAGCATTGATAGTAAACGGAAAAGAAGAGATTATAAGCACTAACCAGATAAAAAGATTCCTCATGATTAACTCAATTCAAAAATTCGGTAATAGGTCTTACCAGTTAAGAATTCAGGATTAGAATCCGTTAATGAACAAATTAATGGGCATCCAGATTTTTTGTACATGCTTCGTCTCATCCTTTGTTCACATTTTTGTTGTTTTTTCTACCAGATGAACCATACATTAGCAGTATATTTAAACAGATACAAGAAGTTGAGGCAAAGTCGTCAGGGCAACATTAAAAATAAATATCCGGAAAGAGCTGCATATACAGCGTTAAAAATCCGGTTTTCTATAAAACTTAATCCAATGCCCTTGCTAAAACCGGTAAATTCCTTTAGTTATCTCCTAGGTAAAATCTCAATTAGTGGTTTTTTAGACGATTTTTCTGCGAATGATGCGCAATAAATATCTCAAAAAAGCACTTTCTATTATCTTTTCCATTTTTACCTGTTGTTTGGATTTGGTTATTTACTATATAACTTACAATTTTAAATGGTAAAAGAGAAAAGATTCTTGGCAGCGGTTTTGTCTGCCAGTCTAACAAATAAATGAGACAGTCGGAGGAAAAAAGGAGTTGTTGATATGGATAATTATCTTGATATTGCAAACAGTCTGGGGATGTGGGTAGCCTGTTCTGCAATCATAGTTGTTGTTTTGGTACAGGTAGTACGGCTCACAATGATATCGTTCAGGGCAGGTGAGAAAATTGGCATGTCAAAGCAGGACATGATCAAGGCTTTCAGAACCGGTTTTACAACCTCGCTGGTTCCGGCGATTGCTATTCTTCTGGGATTGGCTATTCTTATTCCCCGACTCGGTCTTGCTTTCCCCTGGATGCGATTATCGGTGATCGGATCAGTCAGTTATGAACTGATAGCTGCCGGTATAACAGCAGGTGAATTTGGATTGGAAGGGCTGACATCAGATGTTAACAGTATTATATTTACTACCATTGTATGGACCATGTCATTGGGTGTGGTTATCGGACTATTCGTTGTGGCGTTTTTTACGCCCAGCATTGAACGGCTCAAGAACAAAGTTGCCGGAGGTGATGAGAGTTGGATGCAGATAATGACGGCATCAGCCTTTTTTGGTGCTGTCAGCTACATGGTTGCACAACCGATTGTAAAAGGGGGATCGCCTTTGGTTGCACTTGTAGCAGGTTTTCTCGCGATGACATTGATTGGGGCAATCATCACTCTTGGCAGACAGGGCTGGTTGAAGGAATGGGCACTGGCGCTGGCCATTTTACTGGGGATGATATCCACAGGTGTTGCTTTCCATTATTTTGGAATAGGAGGTTTGGATGTCTGATAAAAATAAGATTTTTCAAGAACACTTTATCGTTCCTGTTGGGAAAACGGGAAAATACACAATACTGTTAGCTATTGTCTGCATGATGCTGCCCGGATTGTTTCTGTTTGTATTCCATGGATTATTGCCGCCTTTTGGTCCGTTATGGAGATCGGTTGCGGCAGTCTGGTCTTTTATGATCGTCATGGGTATTCTGGAACCCATTGTATATTATCCGATCCTGGGATTTGGAGGGACTTACATGTCATTTCTGGTTGGGAATGTTCTCAACCTGCGGGTTCCTGTTTCGGCTACGGTTCAACAGGTTATTGGCACCAAAGAGGGAACACCTGAAGCAGAAATTGTCTCAACACTTGGTATTGCGGGATCTCTTGTAGCCAGTCAGTTGGTGATGATAGTCGGCGTCTTAGTGTTCCTGCCCTTTATCAACCGAATTCAGGGGTCAGGACAGGCGGTCGAAGTGGCACTCAACCAGGTGTTACCTGCTCTTTTTGGAGCGCTGGGAGGGATTTTTCTTTTTAAAGTCCCAAAATTAGGAATTATTCCTTTGGGGTTGGCATTTCTTGTTGCCTTACTGAAAGACGACCTTCCCTATTCAGTTATCATTCCACCCATGGTTATTTTATCGATTGTCACTGCCCGGGTTATGTATAAAAAAGGCTGGGTTAAAGGTGGCGGTATGATGTAACAGGCTTTTGAACGAAAATTGTCTTAAGTCTGCCGTTTTCAACCTATACCGGCAGACTTTTTATGTGAAGTTTTTCGCTATTAACTTTCAGCGGTCAACAATCGGTTTGATTTTTTTTATCTGTTTTATTGCTGACAACTGAATGCAGAACGCTGAAGGCACTCGATTGCAGAGGCAATCCATACCGGCTATCAAAGGCCTGCAAAGGAATTGGGACAAATTTGTTTAGATACTAACAAAACAGGAGAAACTTATGAGTTATCAAGATGCATTTTCAGCTGTTGAAAAAAACGAGGATTATCTTATCGATATCCTGCAAAAGATTATAGCGGTCGATACTACCGTTCCCCCTGGAGAAAACTATGGAAAGCTGGTGGACATAGTGGAACCGGAGTTCAAAAAATTTGGTTATACGACGGAACGAGTGATCGTTCCTGAAGAAAAAGTAAAGCAGATCCCCTGGGATTTGAAGGGAGAAAGGGTCAATCTGGTGGCGTCTCTCAAAAACAGTAAACCAAAGGTGTCTGCCTATGCGCACATGGATGTGGTGCCGGTTGATGATAAGTGGACCCAGGACCCGTTTGGTGGCAAGGTGATAGATGGCAAGCTGTACGGAAGAGGGACCGTTGACATGAAAGGATCTATTGCCGCTTATCTGGGAGCGGCCAAAGTATTGTCGGACCTGGGGATTGAGCCACAATACTCTCTGAATTGTTGTTTATGTACTGATGAAGAACTTGGTGTGTATCCGGGAGCACGCTATCTGGCAGAAGAGGGCTATTTTTCCAATCACCTGATGTGGCTTGAACTGGGCGCAATGGAGCCGATTGTTACAATCGGTGCTGCCGGCTCAATCAGGATAGATGTCAAAACATTTGGTAAAAGCTGTCACTCCGGAATGAATTATATGGGGATTAATGCCATTGAAGAGCTGGTGCCCATGCTGAATGAACTGATGACCTTGAAACGGCAGGTGGAACAAAGATTATCCCGGATTCCAACCTTCCCTTTGCCCGGTGTGCCCTATGACAAAATGTCACCCATGTTCAATCTTAACATCATAAACGGTGGCTCAAAAGACAATATTGTTCCCGCCGAATGTGATCTGACGATTAACAGGAGATATATAGTTGATGAACGTTATGAGGACGTGATTTCAGAGATTGAAGCTGCGGTGGAAAGAGGCAGAAAAAATTCTAAATTGCTGGATGTAAAAATCAATATTGTTCATTCCTATCCTCCTGTTGAAATCGACCCCGACAATCCGGCGGTTAAAAAGATGCTGGCAGGGAAAAAAGCCGTTAAAGGATATGAGGAGTTTCTTTATGGCGGGATCACCGGTTCAACAGACCTGGGTTTTGTGGCAGAGGCTTTAAAACCTCAAAAGATTGAAGCTGCCGGTTTCGGACTGGTCAGAGCAACCAACATTCTTGCCCATGCGGCAGATGAGTTTGTCTATGTTGAAGACTTGGTTGATATGACGAAAGAATTGGTTCACTATATGGCATTTTGATGTCCCAAAACCAGCCCTCATATCAATTTTGCTGATGTAAGGCTTTCAAAGGATACTTGGTCAGAGCAGTGATTATGGTAGGGTGGGGGTACTCCCATAAACGCTAACTTAAGAGCAAATAGAAATACGTTTTTTTGACAATTAATTATTATCAATTGACTGTTGATTATTTCTTCTTTTAAATCAACTTATTATGTTTATGAGGTTTTTTCAAATAGTCAATAATCAATTGTTAATTGAAAACTACTAATGATCTTTTACATAAGTAAGCGTTTATTGGGTTACATCCCCGCCAATACCAGATCAAAGGCGGCCATGTAAAGCCGCTCTACCGTCCATCAATCTTCTAGAGCTGTTTTCAGACTTCTATCAAGCCAGTTTAGTTCATTAACAATTGAAGTAATAACATCTGTTTCTTTATCGGGCAGGACGGAAAAGGTGTAGGTTTCTATCTCAAGGATTCTACCCCCATTAGCAACTTTTCGAAAAAAATCCTTGTCCAGCTGGTCTGTTGTTGATCTTAATGGAGAAACCGGTTTGGAGTGAAGGGGAATGTGGAAATGGGTTCGAGTTTCTCCCTGGATATCGGAAACAAGGGCTTCACCAAGATCATCAAAGAAATGCATCTGGCCTTGTGCATCCCTTATTGTTGTCTGATGAAGATAAGTCTCTTCGTCAAATTCTTTGAGAAGCTGCTTTTTATTTCCTTCGGGCAACTTAAGTGCTGACGAAATTTGAATCTTATCGACAGAAAAACCAAGGGTGATAATCCTGTCAAAAAAATCGGCAGGGTTTTCATGCATAACCGCACAATGGCAGGTATCGATACAAATCCCGATATATTCCGCTGATTTTGGATGCCTAAGAGACAGCTTTTTTAAAAATGCTTCCGTATTGGAAATCCGATCCAAGGTGCATCCGGGCTCCGGTTCCAAAAGCAGGCGAAAATGAATCCCTTTATCTCTTCGCATCCGCTCCAGAAAACTGCACATTTTTTCAAGATTATCCAAAACACAATCCGAATAATTGGAACCGAATGTAATCGGCACAGTCGAAACCGGTATGATTCCTGGAGTTAAGGGAAGCTTTGAAGCAAAATCAATCACTTTGCAGGTGTAAGCGAGTCTCTTTTCATCCTCCCAGTCGGGGAAGTAAACCTTTTCCTTGATACGTTTTTGATGAAACTGCCCCTGGGGAAAGGCATTGAGAGTACAAATGCGTTGATTGTGCCTCTCCATAATCTTTCCAACCATCGAATTGTCCCTTAATTCTTCAAGAAGATTTAGTGGAAACCACAAACCCAAAGGAACAACGGACTGGTCGTATCGAAATCTTTCCATGATCCCGGGGATCTTTTCATCAAGAAGGGCTGACAAATTTTGAACATCATAGACAGGAAAGATGTTCATACAATAGGTCACCGTGAAATCATTTCCAATAAGCATTGTTCTCCTCCAACTTTTTTGACAATGGATTCCATCTTTTTAAGTGCTATTGCCAGTATCTCTTCCGATAAGAAATGGATCTCGGTTTCATTACCAAAACCCTGCGGCATTACCAAAGTGAGGCTACCACCAATATGCTTCTGAAAAGATTCCAATCCCGACATCAAGAGTAATATGCTGTTTTTCTTCAATAGAAGGGCATCATGCCATATCGGCAGACCGCACTTTTGAAGCGCTTCTGTTACCAGTTCTGCGTCATCTTCTGAAATCAATTTCAGATATGCGGCGATTTGGAGGTCAAGACAGATTCCTATGGCAACGGCTTCGCCATGATTAAGATCGTTGTGGGTGATCTCTTCCAGATGGTGAGCGCTCCAATGTCCAAAATCAAGGGGTCGTGCTGATTCCTTTTCAAAAGGATCACCTGAAGATGCAATATGATTGAGATGCAAAAGTGCACATCTTTGAACAAGCTGTTCCATTTCAGCCTGACATCTTCTTGAGGCTTTGTGAGCATTTTCGGTGAGCCAAACGAGAAAGTCACTATCCTTTATAATCGCTACTTTGAACGCCTCACTGATACCGGCTCGATAATAGCGATCAGGAAGGGTATTCAGGAGATGATAATCGACAATCACTCCTTCGGGAGGACAAAATGCACCGAGAAAGTTCTTGTGGCCCAAATGGTTAATTCCATTTTTGACACCCATACCGGAATCGTTTTGAGACAGAACCGTGCTTGGAATTCGAATATGCCTGATTCCCCTGTGCACAATCGAAGCGGCAAATCCAACCGCATCCAGAACAGCCCCGCCTCCTATTGCGATAAGATAGGAATGGCGATTCAATCCATTATTCTCGATGCACTTTATTATCTTCTTGATTTCTTCGGGGTTGTTTTTAATCTGCTCACCACCGGGAACAGCAATAAGATTTTCAACCGGCCCCTTATAATTATTGATTTGAAGATATTGTGTCAGATGTTTTAACAATTCCGGGTTTGTTTCCATTAAACCGCTATCAATCAAAGCGAAAACTTCCGCACCAGTCGGAATCAACTCCTTAATCGATTGGTTTTCAGGGGCAAAGATATCTCTGGTAAAGATAATCTCCTGCTTCAGGCTTAGCTCTATTTTTTGTGTGTATCGACCTGTCGGTTTATGTTGCTCTGTCATTATGCCATCCATTTTAATGCGACTTCATTTATCATGCTGTATAGATCAGTGTCCTTATCTATCAAGTCGGAATAAAGAGCAAGCGGATTTCTACCGGCTCCGTGAGTTCCTTTTACCTTTGAAAAATCGGTGCAGGTTGAAGGAGGAGGGAAACCAAAAAACAGCTCAGCAGGATCAAAACCAGGTTTGTTGTGAATATCCATATGTGATGCATATTCGGGTTTCTGAGATTTTCGATCCCACCACGAATAAGCAAACCACATCCCCTGAGCCGCTTTTAAAATAATTTCTCCACTTTTTTGATGATTCAAACCCGCCATATTGATTGCATTTCCGGTAAATACCTCTTCAATCCCCTTTGTGTTTTCAAATACTTCAGCCAGTGTTTCGATACAGGAAGGATTGCAATAGACGTGGCTAATCTGGTGATCACACAAGGCAAATGCCGGAGTATAAAAGAAATCAGGATAAAGCATCCCTTCGATGTTTCTTAGTTTGAGAAAACCATGTTCTGCCAGAATTTTATTGGGGTATAAAACACCTTTAACATCCTCGATGGCGGAATCTCCAAAAAGAATGATTTTGTAACCTAATTCTTTAGCTTCCCTAAGCATGGGCAGGACAAGATCTCTGAATTCAATTGCGCTTTTTCGGGATTTATTGTGTTGGGTGCCGAACTTCTGAAGCGCATAATCCAGATGCGGAATATAGGTAAAAAAGAGGTCGGGAGAGTATTCTTCAAGGATAATTGAGGTGGATAAAGCGATCCATCTGGAAGATTGAATTCCGGCCAAAGGTCCCCAGTATTTAAATAGGGGAAACTTCCCAAGTCTGCTTCTCAAACTCTCCTTCAGCTCAGACGGTAACGTAAGACTATCAAAAATCATTCCGCCATGATGCTTATGGATCGGTTGGGGAGAAAACACAATATCAACCTCTTCCCCCAAAGACTGTTGAACAAAGGTTATTCCCACTGTTTTTCCTGTTTTCCTGCCTTGCTGGAACCACCTCTCTCCTGAAATCAATTGACTGGACTGTTCCCAAAAATATGTCTTTCTGAGTTCTCGGTTGAAATACCCATTGCAGATTATTCCATGATCGGAAGGCGGCTTTCCCGTTTTTAGGGTTGCCTGTACAGTGCAGGTGACGTCAGGAAAGATCGGTTTTAGCTTCATTAAGGGCATCCCCAGAAGATCGTCCCCAATGTTTTCCTGGGCGAACTGATGACCCAATGAGGCGCATTCAATAAATAGAAGTTTCATATTAACTGCCTTTGTATTTTTTTGCTGTCAAACTTGAGAAAGGATAAATGATCCATAACAGAGCACCCGCATAACTTCCCGTTACAAGCAGGGCCGCTCCCTGAAAGATAAGGACGGCACCAATACTTTTTCCGATATAGGTCTGAACCATGACCGGTTCTTTTGCTCTTTTTATTCCGGACGTCAGATAAAAAACCAAAAAAATTGCAGGAACGCCCCAGAGTATCATTAAGGGTGAAACCCCGGAATGAATGTTGAGAACAACCAAAGTGATTACAACAGAAAACGGAAGCAGAATATGGATGGGAAATGCCGGAGCACCCCTGGTTTCGTTGTATGCCGCTGCTGAGATAATCCAGATATAAGTGAAAATACCCATGGAATAAATCCAGGGCATTATAGACATACGGTCGGACATCAGATAAAGAGAAACCGGGATGAGAGCCCTGCACAATGCTACTGCGGTCCATCCTATGGGCGGTATCTTCCTGGCGGCAAGGTTATAAAACAGTGTAACAATGATGATCAATGAGGTAGCAGCAAAAAAATCACCCAATCCGTCAAGAAAAAAAGCGACTATTAATCCGGAGCTGTAAACGATAATAGCCGCTAAAACTGCCTTGGATTTTGAAATCCATCCTGCTGGCAGAGGACGCCAACTCCTTTCACGGCTATCCTCTTCATAATCAACGATATCATTGACAGCCAGTCCGCCCATATAGATGAAAAGGAAAGCCAGTCCAGCAAAAAAGATCGAGTTTGTTGAGACCCCTGCAAGCATTCCCCCGACCAATGCTTCGCCGGGTACCGTAAAAAGATTTGGAAGCCTGAACAGTTGTAACCAGGCATTGGCTTGATTTCCTTTTATCATCTCTGGTATTCGCTGACAGGTACGGGTCTCAACATAAAATCCGGTTTCCAGTTGGGTGAGTGAGAATAGAATGCCATAGCGTTGTTATAAAAGATCTTTTCCAGAACTTCTTCCGGATGGCCGTCCTTTCGCATAAATTCAATGGTTTTGGGTAAACTGAGCGGATCGGAAACACCCCAGTCCGCTGAACCGGAAACAATTGTTTTATCATATCCGAATTCCTTAATCAGTGCAGATACTCGTTGAGGATTGAGCTTTGAATAGGGATAAACGGTCAACCCGGTGTAGCATCCGGATTGTTTGGCAACAGCCAGGGTTTCTTCAGTGTTGTGATCAATCAATATTCTTTCCCCGCTTGCCCCGGTTTCGTTGATAACATCAAGTATGACCCTGATTCCTTCAGATTTATTAAAATGCGGGAGATGAATTACAACCGGCATTTCTCTTTCCTCCGCCATCTGCAATTGTCTTTTGAATGAATAGATCTCGTTTGCAGTAATATTATTCAAACCGATCTCTCCTAAAGCCACACATCTTTCATGATCAAGATATTCCCCAATTCCCGCCAGCACTTCATCAACCAGTTCCCGGTTTTCTGATTCCTTGGGATTGACCGCAATTGCAGCAAAATGATCAATTCCAAATCTTTTGAGTCTTATGGTTTCAAATTCCAGAATCAGCCGAAAATAGTCAAAAAAAGTACCGGCATATCTCCTGTCTGATCCAAGCCAGAATGAGGGTTCAACAACTGCCCTGATATTGGCTGCGAACATGTTTTGAAAATCATCTGTCGTTCTTGAAAAAGTGTGAATATGAGGCTCTATAATCACCATTGTTAAACTCCTTCTGTGAATTTTTTATTTACAGCTTGAAATCATTGGCATTTGTTCGTGGTATCAAAAAAGAATGCGATATCAGATATCTGTGTATGATAACGGTAATGTCGTTTTTGAGGAAACCTCAAATCAGTAGATTAAATGACCACCGGCAAGAGTAAAGAAGAGATTATTGTGAAGCGATTTGTTGAGCGGGTTCTTTCCGGGTCAAAGTTGAGAAAAAAAGCAACGAAAGGTACATTCAAATCTGTTTTTTGAATGTACCTTTTTTACGCTTACCGTAAGGCTTTTTTATTGATTTTTGCCATGGATTGTTTTCGTATACCATTTTGTTATCTCCTTAAAATAAAAACTTTCAGTTAAAAGCGGTAGAATCCTTTTTCCAATAACGGGTTGAAATTTTTAAAGGAAGGAAGTCCTTACTGGATTTTTTTAAATAAACAATGGTATTTGTTTCAATCTATTCAGATCGAAGATATGGATTCAATAATGCGGTCTGGTGTTTCCTGCAGCTTCCTGATCTCTTTTTCGAGTTTGCTCTTTCTTTGACTCTAATTCACTCCTGCAATCTCGGCCATTTTCGTGTACTTGTCTTCTTTTGCAATCTCGGCAATGGATGCTTTCAAACTGGCAGTTTCCTCCTCGTTCAGGGGTTTAAGATGACCCTGGTATATTTTATGTCCTTCGGGGTAGATTTTCATGTGATCCCCGCGGATTTGATGGAGTTGCTCCCTGGCTCGACCGAAAAAATGCAGGTGCATGCTTGATCCTACCGGCTTATCAATCCCCCAATTCCCCAGGTCTTCGTAGTTCACGCGCTCGACTTCAAGAATCTCATAGATGGCTCTACCGGTCATCATGGATATTCTCATAAAATCGATTGCTTCCTGCCATGATAGCTCGGAACGATCATCCACCCTCTCTTTCTTCAATAGCACCAGATGTCCTCCGTCCTCCCGGCAATTCAGTGGGAACTCGGGACTGACAACCGTAAAATACTTATCTTCATATATGATAACATCTGCCATGTTCTTTCTCCATCCTCAATATTTCTATAGTACCAGGTTACGTGCAAAATCTGACAGTTGTTCAATGGTCGCACACTCAACCACCTGGGTGCAGTAGGGTTTGTAGTCTCTGATAGCACTGCCTGATGAGTACCAGTATTTTTCCTCCTCGGGATTCAGCCAGATTGTCCTGGCAGCCTTATCTGCCATTTCCTTCAAATACTCTACCTGGGGATCAACGCCGTTATTTAAAGCGTCTCCCAAAATCAGCAATGTTGTATCCTTGGTAATGGCTCCGGGGTAGCTGCTTAAAAATGACTTAAAAGTGGCTCCGTAGTTGGTCAGCTGTCCCATTCCGATATGGTGCTGACTGATGGCTTTTTTCAGGGCCGCTTCCAGGGGGTATTTTTTAAACAGATCCGAAATTTCATAGGCGTTCCTGATGAATACAAACGATCGGATTTTGGAAAATCGATTCTGTAATCTGTATAGCAGCAAGAGAGTGAACTGGGCGGCATAGGCTACCGACATGGAGATATCACATATGGCAATAATCTTTCCCTTTTTCTTGCTTGGGGTTCGAGTTTTTATATTAAACGGAACTCCATTGAACTTCATCGAATCCCGGATGGTGTTTTTTACATCCAAATGGCCCTTTCTTGCCCGTTTTTTCTGCCTCGATAAAGCATCTTTCAGCTTCTGGGCGATACGTTCAACCTCATGCTTCACCTTCTCCTGCTCCTCCATTGTCAGTTTGTCGAAGCTGATGCTTGAAAGTGTTTTCTGCTTTTCCCATGGAAGCAGCTGATCTCTCACTTTACGCTTTTTTGTCTTGTTTTTGATCAAATCGGCAGCATCCTGCAGTTGCTGTCTCAAAAAATCTGACAGCAATTCTCTCTTTTCCCTGGGCAGGTGAAAAGAACCGTTGGCAAAATCAACGGCTTTATCGGAAAGATTGCTGATTCGCTTCAGGATATCCAAGCGCGCTTTTTCCTTACTCATTCCCACACCCGATGCCACCTCATCGTAAACAACCCTGAATGTTTTATCATCACCAAGATTTTGAAGAAGACCCAGCACCTCACCTTCCAGATAATCAGCCAACACACGACCTACATAGTCACCGTCTTTTCGTACATCGGAGATAAATTCCTGCAACTGCAGCCTGTAAGCCACCTCCTCCTGTTCCAGTTCCAGCAGCGATTTATCATCAAAGAACTTTTTAAAGAACTTCTTAAATTTCTCCCGTTCGTCTATATTTTGAACCAGACAGCATTCCATGGCTGAATAGACCTGTTGCTTATTTCGCAGATCGATCCACTTCATGGCCAAAATGGCGTCATGAAGTGCGGAAGTGGATACCGTCAAACCATGAAAACGCAGGTAACTGACGAATTTTAGAATCATGCTGACCATGAGCCTGCTCCTAGAATTTTTTCAGAATTCTGCATGATCTGATCCATGTCGGTTTTATATTTACTCAAAATACCCAGAGTTCGCTGCAGTTCAAGAGGAGTGATATCCTCAACCTGAAGGGTGAGCAGAGATTCGGTCCAATCAATGGTTTCCGAGATGGAGGGCTTCTTCTTGATTTCCAGTTTGCGGATTTCATGCACGCTTTTCACCAGTTTCTCAACCAGGGCCTGTTTAATACCAGGGAATTTTGAATTGATTATCCTGATTTCCAGTTCCTGCGTAGGAAAATCTATGTAAAGACTCAAACAACGACGTTTTAAAGCATCACTGAGATCTCTGACATTATTTGAGGTCAGGAAAACAATAGGGACTTTTACCGCCTGCAGGGTTCCCAGTTCCGGAATTGTAATCTCATTGGTACTTAGCACTTCCAGCAGGTATGCCTCGAATTCGGGGTCGGATTTATCAACCTCGTCAATGAGAAGGACGGACTGTTTTTCAGAACGAATGGCCTGTAGCAAAGGTCGCGGCAGCAGGAAATGTTCCGAAAAGAAAGCGTCTTCCAGTTTAACCAGTTTCTGAATTGACTCATTCAAATCCGATGCTGTTCCGATCACTTCATTAATCTTTTCCTTAAGAATCTGGGTATAAAGCAGTTGCTTGGCATATTCCCATTCATAGATCGCTTTTGTCTCATCCAGCCCTTCATAACACTGCAACTTAATCAAATCCAGTTTAAGCGCCTTGGCCAGAGATTTTGCCAGTTCCGTCTTTCCCACACCTGCCGGTCCTTCAACCAAAATAGGTCGCTGCATTTTAATAGCCAGAAATACAATGGTGGATATCTCTTCCGAACTGACATAACCCTGCTTTGATAAAAGACTGGTGACATCTTCAGCTGATTCTATTTGTATCTTCATGATTCTTTTTAATGTTAAGTTTATTGTCTGCTTTTTTTGTTATTGCTTCAGTAATTATGCCATTGATAAGAATAATTGCTAATTCTACTCGCTTCAATGGCGTGTCTTTTTCCCCACAAGCCATAACATGATATGAACTACTATACCTGAAAGTCGGACTGAAAAGTTACTCCAGGTTATAATTGGTGATCGGGAGATTAAAGTAATTGAAGGTCCCCATTGGCTTTGTCTGAGATGAATATTTTATTATGTGCTCATATTCATCTCAGGCAATCGGAGCTTTGCCAACTGAACCGGTTTTAAGCTTATTTTCGGAACACCCTGTAAATATAGGTGGTGTAAACCAGTACAATAGGCATACCTATCAAGGCAATGATGAACATAACCTTCAAGGTAAGTTGACTGGAAGACGCATTATAGATATTCAGGCTGTTCAATGGATTCGACGCGGGGACCAGGTTGGGAAATATGGCAACGGCCACTATCATGAACATCGACAGGATTACCAGGGATGAAGAGATAAAAACCCTAAAATTGTGTTCCTTTTTTAAATAGATGGGCAATGTCACAACTCCGTAGGTCAGAATAAGCATAGCCAGCATTCCGAGAACGCTGCTGAAGATCGGTGCCATTTTCGATGAATCGACAATGGCTGTCAGCAGGGTTGTAAGTATCATTAGCCCGACAAACACCATCCAGGATTTTTTCGCCCAGGTTTGTACATTTTTGTAAAAACTGCCCTTTGTTTTTAATAGAAGATAAGCTGCTCCCTGGACGCAAATCATGCTGACACCTGTTAATCCGATTAGAAGAGGCAACGGTCTGAGCAGGGTGAAAAATGAGCCGGTATAATTCATCTGTCCATCAATGGGAACACCGGTGAAAATATTTCCCAGGGCAACTCCAAGCAGCAAAGCTGTGACCAGACTGGAAATCGAAAAGGCTTTGTCCCAGAAGTTTTTCCATGTTTGAGATTCCACCTGGTTTCTGAATTCAATTGATAGTGCTCTGAAAATCAGTGCTACCAGCAATAGTATTAAAGCCAGATAAAAACCGCTAAAAACGGTGGCGTAAACATGCGGAAATGCTGCAAACAGGGCACCTCCACCCGTAAGAAGCCATACTTCGTTACCATCCCAAAACGGGGCAATGGAATTCAGCAAGATCTTTTTTTCCTCTTCATTTTTTGTAAAAAGCTGCAGAATTCCAGCTCCCAGGTCAAATCCATCAAGAATGGAATATCCCACCAACAGGACTCCAATCAATATAAACCAGGTAACATTTAGATCCATAATATTCCCCTCCTTTGTATGTTCAGAAAAATTATTATCTGCATTTTAGATTATTAATATGAATCGGCAACGACTTCCGGTCCTTTTTTTAACTTTTTCTGAACCAGAAAAACAAAAAGAGAGAAAATAACAGCGTACAGGCAACTGAAAAGAATGAGAGAAAACAGTATCTCTCCGGCAGAGACAACGGTGGAGATTGCATCGGCAGTTTTCAGTTCGTGATATACAATCCAGGGCTGTCTACCCACTTCGGCGGCTATCCACCCCATTTCATTCGCAATGATCGGAAGAGGAATACTAATTAACAATAAGAGCAGGTAAGATTTGGCTTCCGCAATTTTATCCTTTTTGTGCAACACAATCCCGACCAGGGCCAGCAACACAAAATAAAATCCGAGTCCGACCATTATTCTGTATGAAAAAAATGGAATCATGATTGGCGGTAGCAGATCCTTTTCAAACTCATTTAGTCCCTTAACCTCGAAGTCAGTATCAAAAGCAACCATAAAACTCAGCAGTCCGGGAATGCTGATCTCATAATCGATCCGTTGCTCTTCCACATTGGGAATTCCAATTATCGCCATGGGTGCATTTTTTTGAGTTTCAAAGATAGCCTCAAAAGTTGCCATTTTTTCCGGTTGCGTGTGAGTAACCTGTACAGCATGCAGATGCCCCAATTCAATTTGAATCATTGAACTGATGACGGCAAAAACCAGAGCGATAATTATGGAGCGTTTCGCAAACTCCAGGTGCTGCTTTTTTAACAGGTAGTAACCGCTCAAACCCGCAACAAAAAACGCTCCGGTAATCCATCCTCCTACAACAGCATGGAAGTATCGGTATAAGGTTGAGGGGTTAAAAACCGCATCAAAAAAGTTGGTCAGCTCAGCCCTGCCGTTAACAATGTGATATCCTGCCGGGGTTTGCTGCCAGGAGTTGGCGACAATAATCCAGAATGCCGACAAGGTGGATCCGACCATGACCATCACGGCGGAAAAAAAATACATCTTTCTGGAGACTTTATTGCGTCCGAAAAGAAGAACGCCCAGAAATGTTGATTCCAGGAAAAATGCAAATACACCTTCCGCTGCCAGGGGGGCTCCGAAAATGTCTCCCACAAAGCGCGAATATTGCTCCCAATTGGTGCCAAACTGGAACTCCATCACTATCCCGGTGGCAACTCCTAATCCGAAGATTATCGCAAGGATACTGATCCAAAAGCGTGCGATCCTGTCATATAACTCGTCATTTGTTTTTAGATAAAACCCCAGGAAAATGACAATTAAAACAGTAAGGCCCAGGGTTATGGGTGGGAAAATATAGTGAAAACCGATTGTTACCGCAAACTGGATTCGTGCCAGTAAGACTGGATCCATGGGGTTACCTCCTTTAGACAGTTAAAAGTGATTAAATTAGCAATCTTCGAACCAAAGAATTTATTGCGAACAGTTCACTAAGTTCTATTCCCCTGATTCCAACAGGTGTTCTCCCAAAAGCTTCCCAGTGTCATGGGCGCCAGACAGATCATCCCGGTCAGGTACATATTCAATGTTAAAACCCTTGACCGGCTGTTCCCAACTCAGTTCATCAATGGTTTTTTCAAGTTCTCCTACAGCCTGGCCTCCCCATCCATATGATCCGAAAGCAAAACCGATCTTATTTTGGGGTTTGAGACCTTTCAGATAGGTTATAAACGATCCCATTGTCGGTAACAAACCATTATTCAGAGTGGGAGATCCCATTAGGATCAATTTTGAATTCAAAACATCGGACATGATGTCCGATATGTGATTGACCTTAAGATTACGCAGAGTGGTACGGATGCCCAACTCTGACAATCCGCTTTCCAATGCTTGTGCAATTTTTTCAGTGGAGTGCCACATGGAGTCATAGACAATCAAAGCCCTTTTTTCCGCTTCATGATTTGCCCATTTTTGATATTCTGCCGTGATTTTAGGAATGAAGGATCTCCAAATCACCCCATGGCTGGGGCAGATCAGTTCAAGATCCAGGTCAGATAATGCGGACAGGGCTTTGTTGACCTGTTTTCCGAATGGCAGCACAATGTTGGCATAATATTTTGCCGCGTCTCTTTTTACAACACTCCAGCCCAATTCATCATCGAATCGTTCCGGAGTCGCCAGATGCTGGCCAAAAGCATCATTGGAAAACAGGATCTTCTCTTCGGGAAGATAGGTAACCATTGAATCGGGCCAGTGCACCATGGGGGTGTTGACGAAAGACAGGGTACGGTTGCCGGTACAAATCGTATCACCTGACTTAACGACTTTAAAATCCCATTCTTTTCCATAATGCCTTCGTAACCCCTTCTCACCCTGCTTGGAAGTTATTACGGTAGCATTGGGAATAAGTTCCATCATTCTGGGAATGCTCCCGGAATGATCCATCTCCACATGGTTTGATAATAAGTAATCGATTTTTGACGGATCAACATAGCGGCTGATTCGAGAAATCATCTGCTCAAACAGGTTTTCTTTGACCGTATCCACCAGGGTGATCTTTTCGTCGACCACCAGATACGCATTATAAGTAGTACCTTGTTCCGTCAGGTAACCATGAAAATTGCGCACATCCCAGTCAATGGCACCTACCCAATAGATACCCTCTTTGATCTTTTCATTGTGCATAACCTTTATCCTTCCTTTACAAACTCATCCTTGCCAACTCCGCAAACCGGACATTCCCAATCATCCGGTAAATCTTCAAAAGAAGTACCGGAAGCTATACCGGAATCGGGATCACCTTGTGCGGGATCGTAAATATAATCACAGGTTTCACATCTGTATTTTGCCATTTTGATATCCTTTTTGATATTGGTTTTTCTCAGTTTGTTCAATAAGATCTTGAGAGTTCAGGGTTATCTGTCACGCACGACTCCGATCCGGCATCTATCGCTATGAAATAATTATGGATTCCATGTCAAGCAGCTAATGACAACATGTCAGTCTAATATGGCCTTTAATTTTGAAGATTAGACAAGAACCTAAAACTGTTCAGATAGCATGTGTCCTGTCAAACTTTGACTCCTGCCTTTTAAATCTTTTCTGTTATTTCCATGATTTCTCGTATGAACCAACCAGAACGCAAAAAAGAATATACACATATCATCTCAGATATTAAATCGGATCTTTGGAATCCGGAATATGTGTATATTCAGTTTTTATTACACTGTTTTGGCAGATAAATATCCTAGTACTCTGATAATCTATCGAAGTGGTCTGCTAATCGTTAAAATAACGCTTTAAGAGTCCTGCAAACGCAGATCCATGACGAGCCTCATCCTTGCACATTTCATGTACTGTGTCATGAATGGCATCATAGTTGAGCTGTTTTGCCTTGGTTGCCAGATCTTTTTTTCCTTTGCAGGCACCGTGTTCTGCTTCCACCCTCATTTTTAGATTGGTTTTGGTGTCTGCGACCAGAACCTCACCCAGTAACTCAGCAAATTTGGACGCATGCTCAGCTTCCTCCCAGGCAATTCTTTTGTACGCTTCAGCAACTTCGGGGTATCCTTCGCGATCAGCTTGTCGGCTCATTGCCAGATACATTCCGACTTCCGTGCATTCACCGGTAAAATTGGCTCGTAATCCTGCCAGGATATCAGCGTCGATATCTTTGGAAGCCACACCAATTCGGTGCTCATCGGCCCAGGAAAGATCGCCTGTTTGCTGCTCATAGAATTTATCTGCAGCAGCCTTACATTGTGGACATTGAACCGGAGGATTATCACCTTCATGTACGTATCCGCAAACTGAACATACCCATTTTTTCATTTTTTCTCCTTGTTTTTTTTTATAATAAACAGTCTCGTATACTTTTGAGACAATGACAAACATTTTCAGGGTTGTTTCCACCAACCTTTTTTAATATGGTGTTCTTTTTCTATTTCAGCCAGTTTTTTTATTTTATATGCTGAATCCAGTATAACCCCGAATAACACTCCGCAAGCAACATCTTCTCTGTCGACATCACCTCGTTCAGCCAATTCAACCATTTTTTCTACTAATTCGAGAACCTCAATAATGTTCTGATCACACCTTTTTAACACTTGAATGCCTCCGGGTAAAGTACTTAATACAGTATCACTTTTTATTCGATGCGCTTGGAAAATTTAATGAGTCTATTTCAGGATGTATGCCAATATTGCGACAGACTGATATAAGAAGTTCAATAAGGTATTATTCCAGGCATTACGATGATCAAGATAACCATACAACCTATCGGTCGGTACTCAATTTATTAATCATCTAAAACAATGATACTCCCCGAATCAATAATATCTTTTTGATATATCAGTTTTTTTCTTTGTCAGCAATGTCTCTTGGGTTTTATGAGACATAATCGTATAATGTGTTTCGTTTTTTATCCAGAACCAGCCTTGTAAAACAGCACCTTGAGAAGGCACAGGCATTGCAACCATTACAGCATCATAGTCCCCAAGGGGAATAAACGATTATATAGTTTTTATAAACCGAACAATGGAGAATAAAATGAAACCAAGCTTAAAAGCAGTTGAAGTCGCGTTGGAAAATGAATTGGGGGAAAAGGAGTTTTACCTCAAACAGAGTCACAAAGTCACAAATCCTGTTGGAAAGAAGATGTTTGAGACCATTGCTCAGGAGGAAGAGGAGCATCATCAGCAATTGCTAGAGATTCATAAAAAACTTGAGGCAACAGGACAATGGCCGGAACACGTCTCTACCGTAGTTGATGAGACCCATGTCAGAGAAGCATTGAAGGAAATGATTGCCACTACTGCAGGTGGAGCGACTTCAACCACGGATGATAAGCAGGCGATAGAGATCGCTATTGAGTTCGAAAAAAAGGCTCATTTGTTTTATAAGGAACTGATAAAAAAGACTGACAATACGGAAGAGAGGAAGTTCTTTGAATACATGGCTGCCATCGAACACAGACATGTTGTATCGCTGGAAGACACTCTTTTGTACATGGAGGATCCATCCGGTTGGATGATGGCCGCTGAAAAATCACTTTTAGATGGCTAACCTTTCTCATAAGGCACTTGCAGACGAGCAGCTGTTAACAATTATGTCTCATGAAACCCACGAGACATAATTGTTCTCTGCCCCATCAACTTCACACAAGCTCACGAGGCTTTTCCTTGTATTCTCTGAACTCACTTTTTGACACACCACATTCCGGGCAGCACCAGTCATCGGGCAGATCTTCGAATGCTGTTCCCGGTTTTATCCCCATTTCCGGAAGTCCTTCCTCCTCTCTATAGGTGAAGTAGCAATACGAACAGACATAGATGCCCATCTTAACTTTCTCTCATTTCAAGGTTTCAAAATTATTTTAGGCGTTTGACAGAATAGCCTGAATGTTTGCCGCATCATATTTTCGTGACACCAACGGTCCCTGCTTTAAAGCAGCAATTTTTTCATGAAACGCAGGTTTCTCTTTTTTATAAATAATACCAATGGGAATTTTATCGCCCCATTCCTGAGCTAATAACACAGCTTGTTCAAGGTTATCCGCCGGATAATCCGATTCATACAGATCATATACCCGTTGCTTGAACCAACCGTGAGTATTGATTTTGTTATAGGTAACGCAGGGTTGCTGTATATCAATCAATGAAAATCCCTTATGTTTCATGCCGTCCTGTATCAATTTGCTGAGGTGTTTCCGGTTATTGGAAAATCCCCTGGCAACAAATCCGGCACCAAGGTGCAGAGCGATTGTTAAAGGATTAAAGGATTCTGCAATAACCCCTCCCGGTTGCAGGGGGGTAACAAATCCCACGTCCGAGGTTGGGGAGGCCTGTCCTTTTGTCAAGCCATACACCTTGTTATTATGAACCAATAAGGTTATATCCAGATTTCGTCTGACTGCGTTGAGAAAATGGTTTCCTCCTTCCCCGTAACAATCTCCGTCACCGGAATTAACCAGAATGGTCAATTCATGATTAGCCAGTTTGGCACCGGTCGCCACGGGCAAGGCTCGACCATGAAGGGTATGAAACATGTTGCACTTCAAAAAATGGGGCGTTTTGGCTGCCTGACCAATTCCGGAAACGATCAGCAGTTTCTGGGGAGGGATTCCCAGGTTTGACAGCGCGTCTTTCATCGCATCCAAAATTCCAAAATTTCCGCACCCCGGGCACCATTTATTCTCATAGTCGTTATTATAGTCTTCAATCTTCACCATGATCTTACTCCTTTATCTGATTGATTTGGTCAACAATCTCACTGGGGTAAAAAGGTCTACCGTCGTATTTTAAGATGCTGCTGGAATAACGCAGTCCAGTCTGCTCTCTTATCAGTTGTCCGAACTGTGCACCCGAATTCTGCTCCACCATAATAAACTGTTTTGCCTTTTTGAGTAGTGTCACGGCTTCATCGACCGGAAAAGGCCAAATATCGGTATAGCAGATACAGCCGATATTCTTTCCATCGGTTCGCAGAATATCGACCGCCTCTTTGATGGCTCCTTTGGTGGAACCCCAGCCGACCAGTAAAATATCACTCTCTTCGTGATAGCTTTCCGGGGAATTTAGCTCAGCGATCATGGCCGGGATTTTGGCATTACGCTTGTCCACCATTTGAACCCGATTTATGGGATCTTCACTGATATGGCCATCCTCGGTGTGCTCATTTCCGGTTGCCATTACCAGGGCGTCACCATTGCAGGGAAGTGCCCGGGGAGAGATGCCGCTTTCCGTAAGCGAAAATCGCTTGTATTCCCCGGGATTTGCCATGCTGCTGTCGGTGACGATAAACTGTTCAACCTGGTCTGGTGCTTTGAATGGTTTTTCTTCAACAAACAATGAATCGTTAAGGTATTGATCTGTCAGTATGATTACCGGAACCTGGTACTTATCAGCCAGATTAAATGCCCTGGCTGTTACTTCGAATGCTTCTCGAGGGGAGCTCGGTGCAAATACAAACCTGGGAAAATCATCCTGCGATGCCCTGATGACAAACAACAGGTCTGCCTGGGCAGTACGTGTAGGAAGTCCGGTGGCAGGACCCGGTCGTTGTGCGTTTACGATAACAAGGGGTGTTTCTGTGATAGCCGCCAATCCCAGTCCTTCAACCATGAGAGCGAATCCGCCGCCCGAGGTAGATGTCATCGCCCGCACTCCGGCAAAAGAAGCACCAATAACCATGTTCACGGCCGCAATTTCATCTTCCACCTGTTCCACAACCAGGGGAACTTTGCCCACGTATGTGTTGAGATTCCGCATGACACTTGTGGCGGGCGACATGGGATAAAAAGCAGCGAACCGGCAGTCTCCGGCAAGCGCACCCATGGCAATCGCCTGAGAGCCATTGATCAGTGTTCCTTTTGGATCTCCTGTTCCCCAATCAAACGCCCATTTAAAATGAGTCTCTTGCACCGCTTCAAACCCCAATTTAGCGGCAGTTATGTTGTTGTCCACAATTTCCTGACTTTTCCGCATAAATCGTTGTGTCAGTAAATCCTGCAAGATTGCGAAGGGGGCGCCCAACAAGCCAAGAATGGCACCGGCTGCTACGGTATTTGCCATCACTTTCCCCCCGGATTGTACCGCCAGGTCACGGATGGAAACCGGCACTACATTATCAGCCGGGGCTTCCTTGCTATCCATGATAATCAGGCCACCATCAACGATATCCTCTTTTTGCTTTTCGGATAACTGGTTACTAAGAGCAACCAGCAGGTGCACCTTATTCACCGGTGCTGACACCGGAGAGCTGCAAATGCGAATCTGGAAAAAACTCTGGCCTCCCCGAATCCTGGATTCAAAATCGTTGATTCCCATGACATAGAGACCAGCCTTCTGACAAACACCTGCCAGCAGGTCGCCCACAGTCTGTATGCCCTGACCGGCTTCACCGCCTATTTTTATGGAGATATCAATATTCATTTTCTCTTCCTTTTGTTCATCAGGTTCATGTTTTGGTTTTAAAATAATGGTTTTTTTTTTGCTTGCGGTTGGATTTACCTTTTCTCCTGAAAAGTGTTCATTCAATCTGCAACAAACAACTATCCGGCAGCGTTAATCAAGAATATTCCCGATGCTTTCCGGTGGTCTGCCCAATGCGTATCTTCCCGCATAGGATACAATTGGACGTTCGATCATACTTGGGTTGTCTATCATCAGTCTGAGCCATTCCTCCTGAGTCCTATCATCCTTTTTCGATAACCCCAATTCTTTGAATTGTTTATCTTTTGTTCGAACAAGGTCGATTGGTTCCAATCCCAGGCCGATGCATATTTTCTTCAGCTCTTCTGCTGAAGGTGGGTTTTTTAAATATTCGATAATCTCAAATTCAACTCCACTCTCCTTAAGCACCTCCAGCGCTTTTCTGCTAGTGCTTCACTTTGGATTGTGAAAAATCTTCGCTTTCATATTCAGCTCACTCATAAATTATATGTACTATGGTGTATTAATGTCTCAAGTGTGTCAAATTAATTGCACGAAACAGGTTTTCAGGAAGTCCGCTCTTTTTCTTCGATGGGCAGTTTTCCTGATTCTTTTCCCCATTTGCCGTTACAACTGGGGTTAAGATTCCGGTTTCATTGGTGGAATGAGGGTTTGGTTTTTGCCTTATCCACCCATAATCTGCTTTTACTGAAATTATCATGCCAAAATGGAAATTAGCCAGAGACCCTTGTTTTAATAAAGACGGGAAATTAATAACTCCAGTGAGTACGAGGGGAATGCAACAACAGGCTGTATCAATTGTACACAGTACCAGCCAACATTGCTGACATGCCGGGCTTGACCCGGCATTAATGGAGGTTGAATATTAAGAGATAGGAAGTACAATCGGAATGATTTTGAACCGATTAAGCCTTTTCCACAGGGGGGGTAAACACTCTTTGGGACAATTCCTGATCAACCATCAGTAAGGCTGATTTTGAATCGCCCACAAATTTCAATTTTTTCAGGACAGTTTTAACCGTGGATTCCTCCTCAACCTGCTCGGCTACGAACCATTGAAGGAAGTTATTGGTTGCGTGATCCTTCTCCTCAATGGACAGACTTACCAGATCATTAATCTGTTTTGAAACCATCTGCTCATGTTCATAGGTATATTGAAAAACAGGCAGGGGAGAATCCCACTCGATCGGAGGCGCTTCAATTGCTGTCAAACGAACCCTCCCGTCTCTTTGGTCCACAAACTCAAAAAATTTCATGGCATGAAACATCTCCTCGTCGAACTGCACCTTCATCCAGTTGGCGAATCCTAAAAGATCAATGGATCTAAAATACGCGGACATGGAAAGATAAAGATGAGCGGAATAAAACTCAGCATTAATATGTTCATTAAGCTGTTTTTCCATTTTTTCGGTTAACATCGGATTCTCTCTTTGAATTCTGTTAATAACCAATGTTGATGGCTCTCAGATGACCGTTTCGGATTGCCATCACACTTTTCCCAAAGCGATTAAGCGCTTTCAAGATTAAATTCCATAAAATCGAACCAGAATCCCATCCCTTGGGCATTGTCAATCTCTGCCTTGACGATGGCTTCGTGTCCTTCTTCTATTTCAATAAAGTGTTGAAACAGTTTTTGGTCTTTCGCTGGCAGTTTGCCTACAAGATCCCTGTAAAAGGCTGAAGCATCACTTTCCATCTTCAGAGCTTTCTTAAACACCTCAATTTCATCATTAATGCTTTCCTGCTTGGCCACTTTTTTAAGTTTTTTCACATTGTCCTCGATAAGATTCTTGTCAGGAACAATGGTCTCCAGTTTATCGACGGTTATCTTACCGGATTTCTGCCATTCAGCCAGTTTGGCTTTCAGATAATCGGCATGGCCTTCTTCCTCTTTTCCCAATAATTTAAAGATCTTTGCTCCAACAGGCGAATTAAGCTTGTCGGCGTATTTACTGTAGACATCCATCACTTTATGCTCAAATTCAAGGGCTGTTTTTATGGCATCTCCAAGATTCATGGCATTTCTCCTTTTTCGGGTTATAAAATTTTATTAAAAAAAATACTGCGTTCTTGTCATTCCGGCCTTGAGCCGGAATCCATACTAATTTTAGAGTAATAGAAAAGTGGATCCCGAATCAAATCCGGGATGACAAGGCTATAAAGCTGATATTTTTCTATTACGTCACAGGTTTTTGAAACAGAATCTTTAATGATTACAGTTCCTCTTACTAATGATCGGTTTATCCAAAATAATCATTTATTATCATGGATCTCATTATTTGAAAATCTTTTTTCCTGTTCAATATATTTATCCATTTCTTTAGACACAAATAACAAATGTTTTTTCTCTGCATCTGCCATCTCCAGAAAGAATTTTTTTACTTCCGGTCGGACAGCTTGAGTGGATAACCTGGAATAAAAATCCAGAGCCTGGGCTTCAAAAGCAATTGCCAGGCTGAAGACATCATAGGCACTTTCCGTGTTCGCCAGGGTTTTGATTAAGGTAATATCGGCATAACCACCGCCTTCCATAATCTGACCATCGTGTTCTTCAATCTCCTTCTGAATTAACTCTTTCCCCTGGGTGATGGAGTACATTTGAGACAAGTCGCGTTTATGATCCACTTCAAATGCCGCCAGTTTTCGATACAG
This sequence comes from bacterium, assembly GCA_018829445.1. Lineage (GTDB taxonomy): Bacteria > SAR324 > SAR324 > XYD2-FULL-50-16 > XYD2-FULL-50-16 > JAHJTV01. Next base: position 39,157 of record JAHJTV010000101.1, on the reverse strand, counting down.
TCTCTTGTACATCTCTTCCTTGGTTTCCCGGGCCAGTAAGATATAAAACAGCTGTAATCCTTCCTCCATGGCGTATGCCATACTGATGGCGTCCGGAAAATCCGCCTCCGGATCAAGCAGATTCAGATTTAATTTGTAATGTCCAAAAGCAGCTTCCCCTTGCCAGGCTTTAATGCCTCCGGTAATATTCCAGATCTCAGAAAAACCCTGAGTAGTCAACCATTGGGCACCTACCAGACTGCGACCACCGGAACGACTGTACAAAAGAACCGGTTTCATCTTGTCCAAATTGCCTTTTCCGTCAACCAGGTCTTCCAAAGGAAGAAGGGTGGCACCAGGCAGATGACGTTTACTGTACTCTTCGGGCTGCCTGACATCCACAAGCTGAAAGGAATCCGAAGGATGAGAGCCGATATATGCTTTGGCTTCCTCGACATCCATCGAGTTAACATCAATCACAACACTATTCCATTTCATTATTTAATTCCTGTAAGTTTTTATTGTATTGTGCCCTTCACATTCTTTGAGGGGACTTCTATAAATAATCCTACTTGATCGTTGTTGTCTGAAAGAACCATGCCAAATTTGTCTTTGCATTGACTATTTATGACGATATTAGAAATAGTCAATGCTGATTTCATTTAATGTGTGAGGTCTTCTTTTTTCCAGCTTTTTTTACCAGAAAATTAAAGATCACCAAAAAAGGAAAGCCAAGGTAGTGCTTCCAGTCTGTCCGGTTTCCTCTCAAAAACATGTTCCTGCCAATCTGTTTGAGTGTTTTCAATGTTGGAACGATCTTTTCTTTTTTGGAGGATGATTCCAGTGTATACTCAGGGTGTTGGCTTAAGTCTTTAACATAGCCCAATATTTCACTGAGATTGACCCTTTGCGCCGTTCGATCCAGCGAACGATAACCGATTATCCCGGAGGGTTTAATCAGAAAAATGGCCGGATAGGCGATGCCGCCGTGTTCGTTTTGATTGAGCAGATGATACCTGGACATCACTTTTTTATCCGTATCACATAGCAGCTGAAAGGGCAGTCCCAACTCTTGAGATAAAGCAATTGATTGTTTCGTAGTATCAGCAGATAGTGCGAAAATAGTGGTTTGGTGTTGCTCTATTGTCGCATGGTTTTGTTTTATTTCAACCAACTGGTTGACACAAAAAGGTCACCAGTGTCCCCGGTAGAAAACCAGCAAAACATTCTTTTGGGCCTGGAGTACCTGTGACAGGGTAAAATCATATCCGTTTTCCCTCAAAGTGGAAAAATCCGGTGCTACTTCATTTATATTTGGAATATCCTTTTTCATTATTTCTCTTGCCTTTGGAACGGTTTTTGAGTTTTGTTTTTAAAAAAATACGTTCAATAGCTGGTGCCATTGCAAAACATTTTTCAGTGATTGTGTTTTCTTTTTTTTGTCATCATCAACATACACTATTCAGAGATTAATCATAATCCAGATAGTTAATTTTTTCCTCCTTTTTTTGGATTCACGATTTGCGTTGCAGATCATTGAAAGTTGAGCTATTTACCAGGAGTATTGGAATTTAGGTTGGAGGTGTTAATGTCAGATCATGGGGATGGGGCAAGTGCCGGTCACTGCAGCGTTTGGTAATTAGATTTTTTTTGACCGATACCGACTGGTGATCAATTAATCATCAGTTATTGTTTTTCACACAGGTAGAGAGCTTGTAATCGTTAGTCCGTCTTCACATTGCATCTTGAATCAAGCCGGATTGGCATTATTCAAATCCTTCAAATCCTCAACTTTCTTTGACCTTCTTTTTGGAAAAATTCGTTCAAAGATCATGTACAAAACAGGAATAAAAATCAAGGTGATCAGGGTGGAACTTGCCAAGCCGCCAATAACCACTCTGGCCATTGAAGCCTGAGTCTCTCCTCCTTCCAGAATGCCGAGGGACAGGGGCGTCATCCCCAAAATGGTTGTGGTTGCCGTCATAATAATAGGTCGTAAACGTCTGGTACCGGCTTCAACAATGGCTTGCTCAACGGGCATGCCATCCCGTTCTCTCAGGAGATTAATATGATCGACTAACAAAATGGCGTTGTTCACCACAATCCCCGCAAGCATAATGCAACCGATGTAAGACTGGACATTGAAGGTAGTCCCGGTGATGAAAAGCATCAGGATCACTCCCACTGTTGCAAGGGGTACCGAAAAAAGGACCAGCAGCGGGTCTCTCAATGATTCGTAAAGGCAAGCCAATACCATGTAAACAAGAACAACAGCCAGCAGGATTCCGACTAAAAGCTCACGAAATGCTTCCTGTTGGGCTTCAAAGTCTCCTGCAAATACAATACTGAAGTCTTTCGGAATAACGACATCTTTCAATGCAATCCTGATATCGGCAAGAACAGAATTCATGTCACGATCACTGATGTTGACAGAAACGGTTACGGTTCGTTCCTGATCCTTTCTCGTGATTTCAGTCGGTGTGGTTTTTGAAGTAATGGAGACAACGTTTTTCATGGTAATAGGTTCGCCGTTTCTATTGACGACAGTAAGATCAAGCACCTCCTCCAGATCCATGGCATCGGTGTCTTTAATTTTTACCAGAATGTCAAATTCTCGTCCACCCTCTCGATAAGTACCACTTCTGGTTCCTGAAATAATTGTCTGCAGGTTTTCGGCAATGTCCGAAACATTGAGGAGCAATTGAGCGGATCTTTCCCTGTCGACGACAATTCTCTGCTCCGGCCTGCCAGCTTCCAAGCTGAGACGTACATCTGTCACCCCCGGAACGTTTTCCACTTTTCCCTTGATAGTCTCGGCCAGAAAACCTGCTCTTACCAAATCATATCCTTTGATATCGATTTGAATACGCTCCGTATTACCGCCTGAAATCAATCTGAAGACAAAAAGTCCCTGTCCCGCTCTTGTTCTTACTTGAACACCGGGAATTCCGGAGAGTTTCACTCTTAAATCATTGGCAATCTGATCGCTGCTTCTCGATCTTTCAACCAGGGGTTTTAATGTGAGTTGGACGTTTCCGCTGTGAGATCCTCCATGCCACGAAGAGGAGCCCAGGCGAACAACAGCGTTTTTTACTTCAGGAACTGATTGATTGATAATTTCCTGGACCTGCTCAAATTTTTCGTTCAAGACTTCCAATCGGGTTCCAACATCCATTTCAATATTCACTCTGACTTCACCCTCATCTGCTGCCGGCATATATTCGACACCAATAAAGGGAACCAGTGCCAGGCTTAACAGTAGAAGCAGGACAGTAAAAAGAACAACCAGTTTTTTGTGTCCTAGGGAAAATACTAGAAGGCCTTGATATTCTTTTATAATACGATCTCCAATAGTTTTTTTCGCTTTTCCGGGTTCCTCGCTTTCTGCCTGCTTTTTTTTAATATGTTTGGTATTGGACATTCTGGATGTCAACATGGGAATGAGCGTTAACGCAACACCCAATGAACACAACAGGGCAAAGCTAATAACGTATGCCAGTTGTTTGAACATAATCCCGGCCATTCCCCTGATAAACACCATTGGCAGAAAAATAACCAATGTGGTCAGGGTGCTGGCTATAATTGCAGAGGTGACCTCCTCACTACCAAAGATAGCCGCCATTTTTGGTCTTAAACCATTCTTCCGTAATCTGAATATATTTTCCAGGACGACAATGGAATTGTCGACAATCATACCAACACCGATGGCCAAACCACCCAGTGTCATAAGGTTTAAGGTGAATCCGGAGAAGTATACAAAAATGAAGGTTCCTATGATAGAAACAGGAATAGTGGTACTGATAATCGCAGTGCTTCGAAAACTTCTGAGAAAAATAATAAAAACAAAGACAGCTAAAACACCTCCAAAGCCGGCCATTGTCGTTACGTTTCCAATGGAACGTTCGATGTACTCTGCAGTATTGATCAATGGAATAATATCCAATTGTGGGATATCAGCTCTGATTCGCTCAAGCTCCTTCAAAGTCTCTTGTGCTACCTCAACTGTGTTCGCCAGCGATTGTTTTTGTATGGAGATACGTATCCCGGGTTTCCCATTAATCTTAATAATCTGGTAATTTTTTTTATGGGTGGAAACGACATCCGCAATTTCCCTTAACTGAATGGGAATCCCTTCCCTGACTGTAACCACCGTTTCATTCAGTTCGTTCAGATTTGTATATTCTCCTGAGGTACTGATCATTAACTCATAGTTACCCTTTTTCAAAACACCGGTGGGAATGGATACATTCTGCGCCTTGATACTGGAAATGATCTGACTGATGGGCAGTCCAAGCGCTTTTACCTTATCAGCATAAACCCGCACCTGAATTTCCTGCTCCTGGCCTCCCCAGACATCAACTGCGGCAACACCGGGAACTCTTTCAAATCGGTAACTGACCTGCTCCTCAACAATCTTTCTCACTTCAATAGGATCAAGATTACTGGTTACGCCCAAAATCAAAATAGGAAATTGGGAGAGATCGAATTTCCTCAAGGTGGGTTTGCCGGCATCATCCGGCAAAGCACCAGCAATTCGATCCAAACGGTCTCGAATGTCATTGGCAGCTTCGTCAAGATTCGTGCCCCAGATAAAGGAGACCCGGACAGCGCTACTCCTGTCAGATGACGTTGATTCAACCTTCTGCACTCCCGGAACCGCACTGACGGCCTGTTCAATAGGGCGTGTAATCAAGTCTTCAATTTGTTCAGGACCCGCGTTATTGTATTCCGTCATCACTGATAACGTCGGATATGTTATTTCCGGCATCAAATCAACAGGAAGCCGATAAAGGGCAACGCTGCCAAGAATCACCACGATCAACGTAAACATGGACGTAAAGATCGGTCGATTCACCGAAAATCGGGATATGTTCATGTTCTATTTCTTTTCAGGAGTTTGTTTCCGCATCTGTTTTTTCTTTTCCGGGTTTTTTTCTTCCTTTCCCGGTACGCTGACACTCGATCCATCTTCAAGTAAGTGGTGGCCCAATGTGACCACTGATCCGTTTATCCGCGGTGAAGCAATTTCTACCATCTCATTCTGTTTGAAACCTGTTTTAATCTTTATAAAATGTACCTGGTCGGTTTCTTCATCCAATAAAAAAACACCGTTTTCATTGTCTCTTTTTACCAAGGCGTTGACTGGTATTACGGGTGCTCCCTGATGAACACCAAAGCGAATGGACGCACGGATAAACAGACCGGGTTTAAGAATCCCGTCATCATTGGGGATAACCAGATCAATCTGAGCTTCACGGCTCTTTTCTTTAATCAAGGGGGATACTCTTATCACTGATCCTTTAAACTGTCGGTCTGGAAGGGCATCTACCGTAATTTCTGCTTCTTGCCCCAGTTTAATCTTGAAATAATCCATCTCAGTCACATGAATCACCCCCACCAGGGACGAAATGTCCAGAATCGAAACCACTGGAGTGGTTGACCCAACCAGGGCTCCTTCATCAACGAATCGCTCACCGACAACCAAAACCGCACCACTATCACTCCAGATATTTGTTATGGTCGTGTAGGAAAGATGGATGCGACTGACTTCATATGCAGCTGTTTTCTCTTCAAGTTGAGCAGTTGCTACCCGGTATTTTGAAAGTTGGGAGGCATAATCAGTCTTTGCTTTATCCAATTCAGAAGCAGACACCAGGTTCTTTTGCTGAAGGGATTGGGTTCTTTCCAATTCCCGTTTTGCAGCTTCCATTTGATCTATTGCCGCCTCAAGATTGGCTTTGGCGACGTCAAGGTATGCCTGAGCCTGTTGAAGTTGCAACTTAAACTCATCGTCATCCAAAACAGCAATCAGTTGACTGGGCTTAAGCTGATCTCCAATGTTCACCATCAATCGTTCCAACCGGCCTGAAACTTTGGGTGCAATCAGGAACAGGGATTTTGGTCGCAACGTTCCTGTGAAGGTTCCGACATCCTGAATATCGGCCTTGCCAACAGGTGTAACTTCAACTGCGACTCGCGGTTTTTCTTTCATTCTCCTGGCTTCTGAAACTTCTCTTGTATAAGCTTCGTAGACTTTCCAACCGAGAAACCCCAGTATTGCCATCACCAATAAAAGAATAATTGCTTTCTTCATGTTTATGATAGATTTTTTAATTCGTTATTTGTAAAGGTCAACTATTGCAAATAATTAGACTGGTTTTCATTTTAAAGTAAAGGAGTCAATCCAGTTGAGTGCTTCTGGTCATTCCAAGGGTGAAGATCCATCTGGCAGCAGACAATACTTAAAGTGTGAAGTTGTTCAAAACGTTGAATTTATAAGCATCTTTTGTGCCTTTTTATACATAATCGTCTTTTTATATAAACTTGGATTTAACATACGATGAAGGGGGTAATTCAGCAATAGAATTGTGACTATCTAAAGAAAATTAACATTTTAAAAAACAAATTCAGAAAATCAGATAATTGGGATGTTCCGGAAAACCGTATGACAACTTGGTGGAAAAGACATTTAATGGTTTAGCTGCTTTTACCTCCTATCTTCTCCAGGTGTGAAACCTTTCCAGAAAACCAAGCAGATTTTTAGGGACATGGTTCTTTCTCCAATTACCGGCAACATATTTATTTGCTTCAACCAGGGTGGGATAGATATGGATGGAGTTAAGGATCTTGTTCAACCCCAAACCATGTTTCATGGCCAGTACAAATTCCGCTATCAGGTCACCGGCATGGGTTCCCACAATGGTTACCCCAAGAATTCGATCCTTTCGTGGAACTGTTAAAACCTTAATAAATCCAAAATCTTCACTGTCGGCAATGGCACGATCCAGATCGTCAATTTTAAAAACGGTTGATTCATAGGGGATGTTTTTCTCTTTTGCCTCTTTTTCATTCAACCCTACCCTCGCTACTTCCGGGTCTGTGAAGGTACACCAGGGGATAACCCGATAATCGACCTTAAACTGCTTGAAAGGATGAAAGAGGGCATTAACGGATGCATACCAGGCTTGATGCGAAGCGGTATGGGTGAATTGGTATGGGCCTGCTACGTCGCCACAGACAAGTATATTGGGATAGTTCGTTCGCAGATAGGTGTCGTGAGCGATGGTGCCGGTCTTTGAGATTTCAACTCCCAGCTCCTCAAGGCCAAACCCTTTGATATTTGCTTTTCTGCCCACAGCAACAATCACCTCATCAAAGGGAATACGGACATCATTTCCTTCAAATTCACAGAGCAGAGTTTTTTTTTCACCTTCCAGATAGAACTCTTTGGCCCGATGTCCTGTTAAAACGTTTATGCCTTCTTTTTTGAACTTTTCCGTCACCAATGAGCTGACCTCTTCATCTTCCCGTAGCAGAATTTGAGGTAACATTTCCACTTGAGACACTTTTGATCCAAATCGGGCAAAACTCTGGGCCATTTCACAACCGATGGGACCGCCACCCAGAATAATCAGTCGTTTTGGTAACTTGCGGATATTCCATAGTGTATCACTGGTAAGGAAGTTGATTTTATCAATTCCAGGTATCGGAGGAACAAATGGAGACGCTCCGCTTGCCACCACAATGCTGCGAGTAGTAATGATACGATCATCTAATTTAACTCGATGGGGATCAATGATCTGCGCTTCCCCTGAAAGACAGTCAACCCCGAGCTCCTGATACCGTTCCACAGAATCATGGGGTTCGACTTTTTTAATAACGGTTTGAACCCTCTCCATTATCTTATTAAATTCAAAGTCAACCGTTGTTTGGTTTAGACCAAATTCCTGAGAACGTTTGGCGTAGGAGAGCATCCTGGCAGACCGAATTAAGGCCTTGCTGGGAACACATCCGGTATTGAGACAGTCTCCTCCCATCTTGTGTTTCTCAATCAGAGCAACTTTGGCCTTGACTGCGGCTGCAATATAGGCAGCAACCAATCCGGCGGAACCGGCTCCTATCACGGTTATGTTGTAATCAAAATGTTTTGGAGAGCTGAATTTTTTTAATTTTTTTCTGGCATTGAGCATGGCCACTCCTTTTTTCATTAAAAGGGGAAACAATCCTAAAAGCGTGAAGGCTAGTATTAATCCCGGTGATAAGATTCCCTGAATTGAATCTATTTGAGCCAACTGAGTCCCTGCAAATATATACACAATGGTACCCGGTAACATCCCGATCTGACTGACAAGATAGAACTTGAAAAGACTAATAGGCGTTAGGCCCATGGTCAGATTAATCAGGAAAAAGGGAAAAACAGGAATCAAACGCAGAGTGAAAAGATAATACTCTCCCTCTTTTCTAATGCCCTTATTAATAATTTCAAGTTGCTTGCCGAAGCGGGTTTGAACATAATCCTTCAGCAGAAATCGTGAGGTTAAAAAAGCCATAGTTGCTCCAATTGAGCTGGCAAAAGAGACAATAATGGTTGCCTGAAGAAGGCCGAACAATGCACCTGCAAACAGGGTGAGGGCAGCGGCACCGGGGATGGATAATGCGGTTGTCACCACATATATAATAAAGAAAATGAAAACCGTAAAAACTGTGTTGGTGTAATAATAGTCGATCAGCAGTTGTTGTCTGCTTTTAAGATAACTAAGAGTGAGATATTGCTGTAAATCAAAAACAAAAACCACAGCAATCAAACCAATAATAATCAAAATTAAACCAAGTTTTAAAGACCTGCCCCTATTCATAACATACTCCTTGTAAGATCCGCTGAATGACATCTTTTCAACAAGATTGATACCTTTCTCCTGCAAAAGTCTAACCCAATTAACTCTGACAAACTATGATAAAGTGTAATTTGCTGTGTCTGCTCTTCTGAATTCAACCATTTGTTATTAAATAGCTTGTACAAGTTAATTATCATATGAAATAGTGGGTACCAATTGTATCTTTTTAGCTGCCACGTAAGGACACCCGGCAGTTAAAACAGGTTAAGCACGTAAAAACAGTATAAATTGCGGAATCAAATCCAAAAAACAAACGCTAGAGGAATTAGTATGAACAAAGAATTAACGCTACGATTGGGATTTTTTTTGGGAACCCTGCTTTTGATAGCAATCTGGGAGATTCTATGGCCTCGTCGCCCATTAGCCGTTTCCAAAGCTGTTCGCTGGTACAGTAACTTCGGAATTGTTGTTCTCAACACTCTCTTTGTTCGTTGGGTATTTCCCGTACTTGCCATGGGAATGGCAGTTTTGGCTCAAGATCGCAAATGGGGTTTATTCAACAATATTGAGATTCCTGAGGAAGCGGCACTTTTAATATCAATTATCATATTGGATCTGGCCATCTATTTTCAGCATCTGATGTTTCATGCTGTTCCCAGATTGTGGCGCTTACACCGGATGCACCATACGGATCTGGACTATGATGTGACAACAGCTTTGAGGTTCCATCCTCTGGAGATCATCCTATCTATGTTGATTAAACTTTCTGTTATCTCAGTTTTGGGGCCACCGGTGTTAGCGGTTTTGGTTTTTGAGATATTGCTGAATGCAATGGCGATGTTCAATCACGGCAATATTCGAATTCCTGCAGGCATTGACAGAGTGCTGCGGCTATTTGTAGTGACGCCGGATATGCACAGGGTGCATCACTCTATTATCAGGAAAGAGACAGATAGCAATTTCGGATTCAGCTTATCCTGGTGGGACTATCTGTTTGGCACATATCGGGCGCAACCACAACACGGTCATGAGGGTATGACAATTGGGATTGAATTGTTTCGTAAACCCATTTATTCCCATCTTCACTGGCTGCTGCTGCAACCATTCCTTGATAAAGAGTAGCACGGAATGTGGGGATTAAAACTTAAATTTTGCGATAATCTGTTTCAAACGTTCCGCCAGATTTGCCAGATCTTCGGCGCTGGCTTTGACCTGGGCGCTGCTGTTTGACATCTCTTTGGATGAATTATCGACCTCAATAATATCTTTTGCCACCTCACTGGCCGCATAGGAACTCTGGGCAACGTTTTGCGAAACCTCCTGAATTCCCTGTGATGCCTGGGCGATGTTAGCAGCGATCTCCTTGGTAGTAATCGATTGTTCTTCAACTGCAGTTGCAATTGTGGCTACAATATCATTGACGCTGTCGATCACGGTGGTGATCTGACTGATCTCACCGATGGTTGAGGCAGTTGAACTTTGAATCCCCTGAATTTTCTTTTTAATCTTCAAGGTGGCATCCGATGCTTGACGGGCCAGTTCCTTTATTTCGGCGGCCACCACAGCAAATCCTTTTCCTGCGTCACCTGCCCTGGCTGCTTCGATGGTAGCGTTTAATGCCAGTAAATCCGTTTTTTCCGAAATTTCGGTGATTGTCTCGGTAACTTCCCCAATCTCAGAGGCAGCTTCTCCTAATTCATTAACTTTCACCGAAGCGCTTTTGGACTGAATCACTGCCTTCTCTGTGATTGAGAGTGCTTTTTCCGAATTCTGTGCGATTTCGTTGATGGTTGCCGACATGGCTTCGGCTGCCGATGTTACCATGCCAACATTGGTGGAAGTTTGTTCAACAGCGGCTGCTACCGCCGTCATATTGGAGCTCATCTCTTCAGCGGCTGCAGCTACCGTACTGGCTTTCATTGATGTTTGTTCTGCGCCTGAAGACATCTGTCGGGAAATTTCTGTCAGGTCTGTAGAGGAAGAAGACAAGGTGTGAACTCCACCTGCCAGTTCTTTCAGCATCTTGCTTAAATTTGTCACCATCAGATTCATGGCATTTGCCAGTTTTCCGACCTCATCTTTTTGTTTAATATCCAGGGTTTTTGTCAGATCACCTTCAGACATGGTAGTGGCAAATTCCACTCCTTTAATGATCGGTTTACTGATGGATCTGCTGACTATGGCAAAAATAAATGCTGAGATTAGTATTGCGATTATCATTGAGACAAATGTATGAAGGATTTTGGTACGAAAATCCGCATCCGCTTTATCCATGGATTGGATAACTTCAAAAGCACCATGGATTTCCCCTACCTTCCAGTTCTCCATGATACCTCCTGTGGGGTCTTTCCCATCAGGCAGCCCCCATATTTCTTTTGAGCGAGCGGGGTCACCATGACAGTTCATACACACCTCGGTTAACCTGACTGGAAGAAAATATCGTATGGCGTTTATATTTTCATCCATTACATAATACTCGGAAAGGTTTTCCTCGTTCATTTTTTTTAAAGCGGGACCTTCGATAGCATAATTTAAGCCAAAATCCGGAGTGTTCGCCTCATTCCTGGGGTCGAATTTTGGTACCCTGAATTCGTAACCGCCCTGTTCCGCCTTTCGCATCGCTGCTCTCCATGCCGATACAACCGGGATGGCCGATAACATTCGCTCTCTGTCATTGGCTTTCATATACCGTTTCATCTGTTCCAATGAAAACAAACCCTGGCTCCACTTGTCTTCCATCTCCTGTCGCACGGATTCTGCAGTTAAACAGATTGCCCTTGCCTTTTCCACGTTTTTATCAATCGCGCTTTGTTTATCATTGTAAGCATTTAGAAAAAACCGCCCCATGCCAAAAGCAATTAGAATTAGAATTCCTACCGAAAGGAATTTATTTATCAGAGACCAATCTGCAAATCGTTTCATAGGTTTCACTCCAACTGGTGATCATCTCTTGTTGATCATGGATAAAAAATTGTCAAAAGAAAGAGATCGGTTTATAACTCCATAAGGTGTATAAACTTGGTAATTCACGTTCCAATAATAATCGGGTTGTAGATAGCGAAGAATACAACACCCCTAAAATAGCATATTTTCAGGCTGATGTGTCAAGGCAAAATTCCATTTGTGCATTGCCTGCATTTTGCTTCAAATGATATTTTGATCGGGTATGGATAGGATCAAAGTTTCCTCATCCGTAAATCGAGAATACAGTTGTAAAACCTTATAAGAGCAGATATATTATAAGCTCATGCGATCTTTTGGAACACCTTGCACGGCTTATTCATGGATAAACAGCACGCCGTTGATGAATTTATTGCCAATTGTCAGAAAAGGGATTTAATTAAGGCAAGAGTCATCATGGACTATATGACTGAAATTGACCCTGGCGAACAACGACGTATACTATTCGAATTAAACAGATGTGATGATGATTTTTCATTTCCCCTGCTGGTGTATCTTTCACACAAACATCCTGAAATAATCAAAACAAATCCCCATCTGGACGAATCTCTGCACGAAAAAGCAAGCAAAAACAAAGGGATTATTCTTAGACAGTTATCCAAAAAACAACCCGAATTAAAGCGTTATATAGAACTGGCAGGAGAAATCCAATTGAGGGAAGCCCTGCCGCTCTTACGGAGGATTCTCAAGGAAACTGCAGACCAGGATTTGATTATCACGACCGTACAGGTGTTGGGGGAAATGGCTGATTCGCAGTCAGTGGATATCATCGGCGAATTCGTTCTGTCGGATCAAGAAGGTCTGATGCTACCCTCTGTCTCGGCTCTGGGAAACATAGCCAGTGAAAAGGCATTGCAGTGTTTATACACAGCCTTTGAAAAAAAGATAAATTCGGATAAAATAATTGAGCAGTTGCTGTTTTCGAAACAGGGTGATATCGTTATTGACCTGTTAAATCAAACCTTGTTGTCCAACGATGCGAAAATTCGCAACCATGGAAAGTCAAAGCTCATTTTTATGGGGGCAAAAGCGATACCATCATTGATAGACAACCTGGCAATCAATAACTCCGATCTTCAAGTGCATTCCCTTAATGTGTTGATGGAGATTGGAGATGATAGTGCCGTCAAAGCCGTCAGAAAACTACTCAACACAAGGCCTGATGATACAAATGTCAGATTTGCGGCCTATGAAGCGCTAACATATCTCCCCCCGTTGAAAGGCGATTATATGTTGGCAACCGGGCTGACAGATTCTGATGACAGCATTCGTCTGGCTGCAGCAAAAGCCATTGATAAAAATCTGGACGATGTTCTGCTGGGCGGTATCAGAAATATGGTTAAGAGCGAAAATGCCGAATCGATTCGCATCATCAAAGCTGTTGTAGACTCCCAGACCAGTGACCTTTTTATACGGCTATTGGATCTTCCCTTTTTTAAAAGAATCGTATCCGAGTATATTGCATTAAAGGTTCATGCAGATATCAGGCTCCATTACCTGCCCCTTCTAGAAAAAAAAGGGTTTATGGAATTGGCGGATGAAATTGCGGAAAAAGCAAAACAGCAAAAACCGGAAAAGAGTAAAACCGTTATCTGTGCTGTCGATGATTCCAGGTTGATATTAAGTGTCTACCGCAGAATTTTAAATGATCTGGGATACGAGCCGGTTTTATTCCAGTATCCCGGGGAGTGTCTTGAATGGCTCAACCATCACCAGTCGGCAGCTTTGTTTACGGATCTGAACATGCCCGAAATCACCGGCGTTGAGCTGGCAAAAAAAATCCGTGAAGCATTTAGCGCTGATAGCTTACCAATTATCATGGTGACGACACAAAAGGAGGGTAAAGATGATATGGAACTGAAAGATGCTGGTATCAATAAAGTCATTAACAAACCCTTTGACAGTGAAACGATTCAAAGCGTTCTTCTTGAAATGAAAATCCAAGGATGAGCATTCGTGAAAAAAGTAAGAGATAATTCATATAAGGAGTAAATCTCCTGATTAGACAGATTGGAACCATAAACAGAAATAACCGGAAAATGGCTGAAATTCTAAAAGAGGGTAGTGTGGTAACAGTCAAACCTGCCCGGGACATTACGGCACAAAACAGTGCCGACCTTCGGCAGAAACTGAGACAGGTGTATGAGGAGGGAGCCACTCGTATTATCATCGATCTGGAAGGCGTCGGGATAATTGATTCGATAGGATTGGGTTTATTGGCTGCGACCCATAACTCCCTGCTTAAACGTGAATCCAAACTTGAGCTGATCAATGCGGATGACAATATTTGCAGTGTTCTTAACCTGATGCGCTTGGATCAGCATTTTATCATTTCATGTGCCAACCAATAAGATATGCGACTGCTTGAAAAAATGGGCATTTTTATACCGGAATTAAAGAGATTAAAAGTCATAACGAAAGCGGAGACAGAACGATGACGACTTTTCTGGATGACGAGACATTGCAACTCTACATTGAGGAATCAAAGGAGCACCTTGAGACCATTGAAAGCGACCTGTTGGAATTGGAGAAGCAGGGGAAAAATTTCGATGAGGAGCTGGTAAATAAAGTGTTTCGAGCTGCACATTCCATCAAGGGTGGGGGGGGATTCCTCGGTTTTACCAATATAAAAGAATTGGCCCATAAGATTGAAAATGTTCTGCATCTGGTTAGAACTTTCCAGTTGGATCCTACATCTGCTCTTATTAATACATTGCTGAATGCATACGACCGGCTGGGTGAACTGATAGACCATTCCGAGCAGAGCAATGATATGGAAATTGAAGAGTATATCGAAAAACTGGAAAACGCTGTCAGCAACAACCTGCCTGATGAGGAAAAGCCAACGCTGAATAAAGAGATTACCATAAAACATCCAGCTCACGATCTTTCGTTTACGGTGAAAGAGTATGACGTCAAACAGGCACGTCAAGGAGGCAAACAGCTCTATATCCTTGATTTTGATCTCATTCGGGATGTACATAAGCAGAAAAAAACTCCTTTTGATGTGATATCACTCCTAAAAGACAGCGGTATTATCATTGATATAAACACAGTGGTTTCTGCGGCAGGTGATCTCTTCAGTGACATCACCGAACCGGCTATCCCCATGTGTGTCCTTTTCGCCAGTATTGTTGAACCGGATTTGGTGGAGATAATTTTCAACCTGAAGAGTGAGCAAATCAATGTCATCATCGATGAGGCAGTAAAAGCGGCTGCTGCTGAACCTGAAATCAGGGAAGTAAAACCTGTCAAAGATGTAAAACTTGAAGATCCCATTATCGTTGAAACTCCTGACAAAACAATCTTAACTAAAACAGAAACCAGTTCTGTCAAACAGAAAGCTTCTTTAAAAAAAACCGACGCAAAACCCCCAGGTACAGCTTCAGAAACACTGCGGGTAAATGTCAGTGTTTTGGATCAGCTGATGAACAGGGCGGGAGAACTGGTATTGGCCAGAAATCAATTGCTTCAGTCCGTGTTTTCCTGGGACAGGCAAAGTGTCTTGGCAGCCGGGCAGCGGGTGGATCTTGTCACGTCCGAACTGCAGGAAACCATTATGCTTACGCGGATGCAGCATGTGGGTACTATTTTTAACAAATTTCCGCGGGTTGTAAGAGGTCTGGCAATGGATCTCGGCAAAAAAATGGAACTCAAACTTGAAGGGACTGAGGTTGAACTGGATAAAACCATTATCGAAGGACTGGCCGACCCGTTAACCCACCTTGTCAGAAATTCCGCCGATCATGGCATTGAAACCCCTCAGGAACGGGAAAAGAAGGGGAAACCGAAGACAGGCAGCATTTTACTGAAAGCCTATCACGAATCAGGCCAGGTTATTATAGAGATAAAAGATGATGGCAAAGGATTAAATCCTGAAAAAATTGCAGAAAAAGCTGTCGGTAAAGGTCTGTTTAGCGAAGCTGACATACAGGTCATGAGTGACAAGGAGAAACTCAATCTCATTATGTTGCCTGGTTTTTCTACGGCTGAAAAGGTTACTGATGTATCGGGCCGAGGCGTCGGTATGGATGTTGTCAAAACCAATCTTGATAAAATGGGAGGTCAGGTTGAGCTGATCTCTGAAGTTGACAAGGGAACAACAATTAAAATCAAGCTTCCCCTGACGCTGGCCATAATCCCAAGTCTCCTGGTTATGTCGACCAATGAACGATTTGCGATTCCTCAAGTCAATGTTGCCGAATTGCTTCGCATTCCGGCTAAAGAGGTCAGGGAAAAAATTGAAAAGATCGGGGATGCGGATGTCTTGATTCTTCGTGGTGAATTGATACCCGTTTTGCAGCTAAACAACGTTCTTAAACTGAAATCCACCTATTATGATTTTAAAACCGGAACGATTAAACAGGATCGAAGAAGTGGTGTTGCAGATCTGCGATTACAGTCGGACTCTCAATCCGATGAAAAAAAAGGTGTGGATGCCGATGAAAGAAGATCTCGAAGAGAGAGCGATGTCATCGTTGTGATCTTAAGTGAAGGTACCCATAAATATGGCTTGATTGTGGATGCCGTTTTCGATTCAGTGGAAATTGTTGTAAAACCGCTCGGTCGTCACCTGAAAGAGAGTAAAGTATACGCCGGTGCTACCATAATGGGAGACGGGCATGTGGCTTTGATCCTTGATGTGCGGGGGATGGCGGAAAAAGCTGAACTGAAAGCCATTGCTGAAATAGCTTCCAGAGCCGGACAACAGGAGGATGAGGTGCATAAAGAAGGGGCCACACGACAGACTCTTCTCATTTTCCACAACGGGCCTGATGAAGTTTGTGCGGTTCCATTGGACCAGGTTTTAAGAGTGGAACAAATCCTGGCAAGCGATATAGAGATGAAAGGCGGTAAGAAAGTAATCCAATACAGGGGAGGAACCCTGACTGTTTATGCATTGGAAGAGGTTGCCAATGTGGAGATGCTGGAAGCCGGGGAAAAGCTGATCGTATTAATCTTCAAGATCGCTGGTAGGGAGATAGGATTATTGGCTATTCGACCATTGGATGTTGTTGATCAGGAATTGGTGCTTGATGACAAAACGCTTCGTCAGCCCGGAATAGCCGGTTCGACCATAATCGATGGGAAAACAACGCTTCTTGTTGATGTCCATGAAATCGTTCAGATTATCAATCCGCACTGGTTTACTGAAAACAAGATTCTTCATGAACACAGGGAAAGAACTGCGGGTGCTGATACTCCTGGCAAAAGTATTCTGTTGGTGGAGGACTCTCAATTCTTTAGAAATCAGGTAAAACGATTCATTGAAGCGGAAGGTTTTACCGTCATCGAAGCGGAAGATGGACAGAAAGCCTGGGAATATATCGGACAGTTCCCGGATGAAATAAGCCTCGTTATTACAGACCTGGAAATGCCAATCATGGATGGTTTCGAGTTAACACGGAATTTGAAGAGCGATACACGATTCTCATCTATCCCTGTTGTTGCACTAACCTCACTTGCTGCAGACGAAGATATTCGCAAGGGAAAGGAAGTGGGAATCGACGATTACCAGATAAAGTTGGATAAAGAGAATTTGATAGAGTCTATTCGCAAACGATTGCAGTAATTTGTCTTTATATTTAGGAGATTTTTATGGCCCTGAAGATCAATCAGAAGATGTTACTCATCATGCTGGCATTCTTTCTTATACCCCTGATAATGTTCTCTGCCACGATTTTTACAACAACCAGGCAGAAGAATGATGGTCTGATCATTAATGTTGCCGGACGTCAACGCATGCTGACGCAAAAAATGAGCAAAGAAAGTCTCAGCTATCTGCATTATATCATGCTGAAAGATCCTGCAGCTGAAGAAACAAAAAAAAATCTGCTAAACTCAATGGCTGTTTTTGAAGTTACTCTAAACAGTATGATTCATTCGGGAAATGTTCCGCTAACGCTGGATTTGGAAGGAAATACACAGCCCATTCCCGCGGCAAAGGACGATATCGTGAGGCAGCTTAACAAGGTTAACTCCTTATGGATTCCCTTTAAAGCTGCAATGAAAAGATCCATCGAAACAACCAGGGAAGAAGATATTAAGACGATTCTAAAAGACAATCTTGTCTTGCTGAGAGAAATGGATAACGCAGTGGCACTCATGCAAAAGAATGTTGAGGCTAAGATTCAGACCCTGTTCTATACCGAAGTTATTTGCCAGGTGTTAGGAGTGTTTATTATTGTCTTTGCCATCATTTGGTCCAGAAAATCGATCGTCATTCCAATCAAGGAAAGCGTTGCATTTTCTGAAGTGCTTGCTAATGGAGATTTGAGGGAGAAAATAGTCGTCAGACAAACAGATGAAATCGGAAGTCTTGGGAATTCGCTCAATAATATGGTTGAAACCCTGTCAGTAATGATCAGGGATATCAATCGGGATGTAATCACCCTGAACGAGTCCTCCATGGAAATGAACACAATATCCAATGAGATGGCAACAGTGTCGGATAGAACTGTTGCCAAGGCGAACACGGTTGCAGCAGCTGCCGAAGAAACCGACTCTGCGATGAATTCTATTGCAGCAGCTATGGAGCAGGCCTATACCAATGTCAACACCGTTGCTTCTGCAACAGAGGAGCTTAGTGCCAGTGTGACCGAAATAACGCGAAGAACCGCCGATGCCAGTCAAAGTTTTAAAAATGCCGTTTCGCAGACTCGCCTCGCCTCGGACCAGGTCTCTGACTTGGGAGTAGCTGCAGAAGAGATTGGCATGGTATCTGAGACCATCACGGCAATATCCGATAAGACAGCATTACTTGCCCTTAATGCCACTATTGAAGCAGCCAGGGCTGGAGATGCGGGAAAGGGATTCGCCGTAGTTGCCAATGAGATAAAAGAGCTGGCACAAAGGACTGCTCAGGCAACAGGCGATATAGCCGGGAAATTGAAGGGAGTGCAGCAATTAACCGATAAAACCGTTAATATTATATCAAGTATCGCTGAAGTGATTGAAAACGTGAGTCTCATCATTTTTGGCATCAATGAATCGGTTGAACAGCAAAGCATGGCGACCAATGAGATAACACGGAACATCCTTCAAACCTCCCAAGGCTTAAAGGAAATCACACAAAATGTAAATCAGACAAAGGAAGCAACCGGACAGGTCGCCCAGGAAATTACAGAAGTTAATGAAAGTTCCGAGCTTCTGAGTAATTCAAGTGCACAGGTACAGCGCACGGCAACTCGTTTGAATGAGTTGGCAGAGCATCTGAAAAACCTGATTTCGAAATTTAAAATTGAGCAACAGGATTGATGCTTATAATTGTCTTATATTGTATTGCATAGTGAGGACTTATGACAGATGAATCCCTAAAAGATAATAGTGAAAAGGAGCTTCAGTTTTCCTGCTTTTATCTTGAAGATACACTTTATGGACTGGATATCGAACTGATTCAGGAAGTCAATGATGACCTCAATCTAACCAATGTCCCGCTGTCACGGGAATCGATTGCGGGCATAATGAATTTGCGGGGACAAATCATCACCGTTATAGATCTTCGCAAACAATTGGGATTGCCCACCATAGGGTTAACAAAGCGAAGTCGTGTCATCATTATCAAATCTCAAAATGAATTCATTGGTCTGTTAATTGATAGAATTGCGGAAGTGATCACCTGCCAGAAAAAGGAGATTTCCAAACCACCTTCCAATATCAACGGAATACAAGGGCGATGCTTTGAAGGGGTTTTTCATACAAGAAATAATGAACTATTGGCTGTTTTAGATCTCGATATGGTACTGGAAGAGGAACCCGTTGTCTAAAAAAAGAACTTGAATAAAGGATCTGAATGACACTGAAAGTAATGGTGGTTGATGATACTATTTTCTATCGAAAAATAATCAAGGATGTGTTGCTGACCATCCCCGGAGTGGAAGTGGTGGGAACGGTTAACAGCGGCGCTTTGGCCTTAAACAGAATTCCGTCATTAAAACCGGACTTGATAACCTTGGATGTGGAAATGCCGGGAATGAACGGCTTACAGGTACTGGAGGAGATCAGGAAGAAAAATTATGATGTGACCTGCATCATGATTAGCTCAAAAACCCTGGAGGGAAGCACTGCAACCATAAAAGCGCTTGAGCTGGGTGCATTTGATTTTGTCCCCAAACCGGATGATTCTTCTGCAGAAGCTAATATAGACTATTTAAAAACTCACCTGGAGAAACTGATTGGTATGGTCACCAGGCAGGTGAGATTCAAGTGGTTGCCGAAAACCGATACCCGGTCCGGTGTGAGTAGAGCTAAAACCCCTGCTGCCACCTCAGTCCAGACTCCAATTTCGACCAGACTACCGCGAATAGAGCGATCTTCAGCTATCGCCATTGGAGTTTCAACAGGCGGACCGAATGCTTTAGCAACCGTCTTACCGAGTATCCCCGGAGATATAAACGTTCCCATTTTTCTGGTTCAGCATATGCCTCCGCTGTTTAGTGCTTCCATGGCAAAGAGCCTGGATAAAAAATGTGCCTTGAGGGTCAAGGAAGCTGAAAACGGAGAAACTGTTGAAGCAAATACGGTTTACATCGCAGAAGGGGGAAAACAGATGAAAATCGCCAGCGGGGCGAGTTTTTCCAAAATCATTCGGATTACCGATGATCCGCCCGAGAATAACTGCAAACCATCAGTGGATTACCTGTTTCGGTCCGTAGCCAGGGAGTATGGCTCAAAAACAACTTGTGTGATCATGACCGGAATGGGAGCTGACGGGAAGTTGGGTGTTACAGTGACCAGGGCTGCCGGAGCATATATTATCGCTCAGAATGAGGAGACGTGCGTAGTGTATGGTATGCCGAAAGAGGTTGTTGATGCAGGTCTGGCTGATGTCGTCTGTCCTTTGGGACAAATATCAGCTGAGATTCTTAAAACAGTGAAAAATTAAAACAGTACATCTGTCTCTCCTTTATAAATGACGGGCAACATACTTCATTGGACTACTGAAAACAAGTTGAACTGATAAACGACCTGAATTTAAATTATCTACATGACCCAAATTAGCGAACAGGAATTTACAGATCTAGCCGGATTAATCTTAAATAACGCCGGAATTCAGATTGATCAAGGGAAGGAGTATCTGATGAAATCCAGACTGGATCCCCTGTTGGTACAGTATGGATTCGAGTCTTTTCGCCAGCTGTATCAGCAGGCAAACTCCGACCTCACCGGAAAGATAAAGGCTGAAATCATAGATGCCATTACCATCAATGAAACCTACTTCTTCAGAGACAATTCCCCGTTCGTATTACTGGAAAACAAAATTCTTCCAGACATAATTGACAGAAAATCAAAGCACCGCCCTAATGGCCCAATTCCTATCAGAATTTGGAGTGCAGCCTGTTCCACAGGGCAGGAGGTATACAGTATTGCCATTAAACTGCACGAGATGTTGGTTCAGCGTAACCGTTATGAAATAACCATTCTTGGCACCGATATCTCCAATGAAGCAATAGCCAGGGCCAGTTACGGGAAGTATAATCAGTTTGAGGTGGAACGGGGACTAGACTCTCGTTTTTTACATAAGTATTTTTCTCAGGTTGCTGGTGGTTGGCGAATCAAAGATGAAATTCGAAGTCTGGTCAGATTCAGTAAAATGGATCTCAATCTGCCGTTCACCGGTATCGGCACCTTTGATATTATATTATGCCGGAACGTTGCCATCTATTTTCCCGTACCAGGTAAAATCAAACTGTTTCAGAAAATTGCAAAAATTTTAAATCCCGGAGGTGCCCTGATTGTTGGCGGATCAGAATCCCTTTCAGGATTATCCAGTGAGTTTACTCCCAAACATTATCTTAATGGTATATTTTACCAGCTACGAGATGATAAAAAAGCTTTGGATGCAGATAGGAAACCGATAATAGCTCAGGAACCACCAATTAGAGCTTCAATGCCAATAATCCCTGAATCCATTCCAGATATCTCACCAAGGTCTGCCGTATCACAAATAAACAATCGTTTGAAGGCTGGAACCAAAGAAAAGAGAACCTCAAATACTCGAAAAACTGAGCCCTCCTCCCCAGAGACGCCTCAGGCAGAGAAAGCTAATGCTGAAATTACCCCTCAAAAAACAGATTTACCACTCGCCGATCAACCTGATGACATAGAAAAACGATCCCTGCTCGCTATTCTGCAGGAAAAGAAACGTTCGCCCAATACTTCCCTGGCCAATGCCCAAAAGGGGCGATTAGAAAAAAAACAATCATTACTGGATAAGTTGAAGGAGAAAGAACAGAAAAAGAATAATTGAATGCTTTTTCACAATCAGCCAAGACAGAAGTGTCTCACCAGACACATTTTAGTATATTGTTATCAATAGAAACTAAAAATTGTGAAGACATGACTCCTCCATTGAATTACCTTTCTCAAGACAACATTTTAACTATATCCGGCATCCGGGCAGGAGATTTGCAGGATAATCAAATCAAAATTTGAACTTTTTTCAAAACCTTGTACTTATGTCGGTCAACCAGAGGATATGATGAAAAGAACATCAATACTTGTGCTGTTAGGACTGATGTTGTTTGGAACAGTCACGGTTTTTGCTGATGATTGGAGCGTCATTACGAAAAAAGCTCGTGGGCAGACGATCTATTTTAATGCCTGGGGAGGTTCTGATGTAATCAATGATTATATCCGCTGGGCTGCCGACGAGGTTAACAAGAGATATAAGGTGACTGTAAAGCATGTTAAGGTCACAGACATCGGCGATGTGGTCAGCCGAATTCTGGCTGAAAAATCAGCAAATAGAGATACAGGTGGTAGTGTCGATCTTATATGGATTAATGGCGAAAATTTCAGAGCAATGAAAGATAACAAACTGCTGTTTGGTCCCTTTACCGACAAGCTCCCCAATTACCGTTTGGTGGACGTTGAAAACAAGCCGACTGTTCTGTTTGATTTTACAACTCCGGTTGATCATATGGAAGCCCCCTGGGGAATGGCTCAGCTTGTTTTTATGGTTGATACGGCAAGGGCGGACTGGCATCCGGCAAATATGAATCAATTGCTCAGGTTTGCAAAAGAATTCCCGGGAAGGGTTACTTATCCTGCACCTCCCAGCTTTTTCGGTACCACGTTCCTAAAACAGGCATTACTGGAATTGGTGATCGATAGGGAAACCCTTTATCAGCCGGTAGAGCAGTCCGATTTTAATCTGGTTACAGCTCCCCTCTGGAAATTTTTGGATGAACTGCATCCCTTAATGTGGCGCAAAGGAGCAACGTTTACCAGTGGCGCCCCGGAAATGAAACAGTTGTTGAATGACGGGGAGATATTTGTCTCCCTCAGTTTTAGTCCCAATGATGCCAGCAATGCCATCATTAATGGCGAATTACCGGATTCCATCAGAACATATGTCCATACAGAGGGCACCATCGGCAACACACATTTTGTTGCCATCCCTTTTAACTCCGATGCCAAGGAAGGGGCCATGGTGTTTGCCAATTTTCTGCTGTCACCCGAAGCTCAATTGCGGAAAGCTGAGTCCACTATCTGGGGTGATCCTACTGTACTATCTGTCAATAAGCTCGACCCGAAAGATAGGAAACGGTTTGCCAATTTACCCTTAGGGGTCGCAACACTGTCGTCATCTGAATTGGGCAAGGTCTTACTTGAGCCGGATGCCAGCTGGGTGAGCGCACTGGAGAAAGCCTGGTTAAAACGATATTATCAATAGGAGATGGAGGCATATCCAGTGATACGTGGTAAAAAATCCAGCAGATTAAGTATTTTTCCTGCTTTTACTCTTACCTGCTTTTTATCTGCAATCGTAATCGGATTGGTCAGTACTTGGCTACAGGCCTTTGGTTATCTGCCGTCCATCGGATTCAAACACTTTTCATTGGCATCTTGGGTTCAATTGTTTTCTTACCCCGGCTTTGGCAGCTCCCTGAGAGCAACCCTGATTTCCGGAATCGGAGCAACCCTGCTGGCACTGACCATCACTTTCACTCTCTTTGCCGCTAGCTTTCAAAACAGGTTCTGGAGGCTGTTAAAGCGGATGCTGGCTCCATTACTGGCAGTCCCTCATGCCGCGTTTGCCATTGGGTTTCTTTTTCTGGCTGCACCCAGCGGTTGGATTTTAAGGCTTCTTTCACCAACCATAACCGGGTTTCAGATCCCGCCCACCTGGAGTATAATTAATGATGCAAACGGATTAGGGCTGATGGTGGTTCTTGTGATGAAAGAGGTGCCATTTTTGGTCTTGATCTCTCTGGGTGCCCTCGGTCAAGTGGATGTCACACGATCTCTAGCCGTGGGTAGAAGCCTGGGTTACGAAACAACTCAGGTGTGGTACAAGATAATCCTTCCTCAGTTGTATCCGAAGATTCGTTTGGCGGTTTTTGCAGTACTGGCATACTCACTTGCCGTGGTGGATATCGCCCAGATATTGGGACCAACTGTACCTCCGACCCTGGCTGTTCAGGTGTTCAGGTGGTTTTATGATCCTGATCTTGAATTCCGGTTGCTCGGTTCAGCCGGTGCAACATTGATCCTGTTGCTGGTATTAGTCAGCATGGGTCTATTGTATCTGTTGGAGAAAGGAGTACAGCAGATTCTAAGAATCTGGCTGGTAAATGGACAACGGCGCCCCGGGTTATCCGTGTCAGTGCAATTGTCGAATCTTATTGTAATGACCATTGTTGGCGTTTCCTGTCTGGTTATTCTGGTTTTATTGGTCTGGTCTTTTACCTGGCGTTGGCGCTTTCCGGATTTTTTGCCACAAGCCTGGAGTTTCCACTTTTGGGAGAAAGGGCTTACTCAAATAAACGAACCGATCCGGAACACGATCACAACGGGAATAACAGCTTCATTTCTGGCTATCATCCTGGTTATCGGCTGTCTGGAAAACGAGGTGCTATTAAGGAAAAGAGGGATTAAGACCGGCACAGGGAGGATTCTCCTCCTGATTTACCTACCGTTGTTGATTCCTCAGATTGCCTTTTTATTCGGGATTCAGGTAACGCTGGCAACGCTCTTTCTTGACGGAATCTGGCTGAGCCTGGTCTGGTCTCACTTGTTGTTTGTTCTGCCGTACGTTTTTTTAAGCCTGGGCCCTGTTTATCGCAGCTATGACCAGCGCATAACGGATGTAGCTGTTACGTTGTGTCAGTCTCCCTGGAAGGCTTTTCTCAAAGTAAAACTACCGATGTTATTGCGACCGGTTTTGTTTTCAGCAGCAATCGGATTTTCAGTCAGTGTGGCACAATATCTACCGACTTTATTCGTGGGGGCCGGGAGATATGACACCATCACCACAGAAGCCGTAAGTCTGGCAAGCGGGTCTGACAGACGGATCGTTGCAGTTTACGCTCTTTGCCAGTTATTAACACCCTTGCTGGTTTTCTTAAGTGCATTATTGATTCCCCGTTTCTATTTCCGTAATAAAAAGGGGTTGCGGGTATAAACCGATTGGTCAAAAATGATAAAATTAGGAGCACTTCAGATTTTTAATGGTGGAACTCCCTTGTTTTCCCCACTTAATTTGGAAATCAAAGCAGGAGAAATTGCCAGCGTAATGGGGCCCAGCGGCTGCGGAAAATCCACTCTGCTATCGGCAATTTGCGGTAATCTGGCTGAAGTGTTTACACTCAAGGGGGATGTTCTATTGAAGGGAATTTCGATCCTTTCGCTGCCCATGGAAAAGCGGCGGATTGGTATCCTCTTTCAGGACGATCTGCTTTTTCCGCATATGAGTATTGCTGAGAATCTGGCATTTGCCCTGCCTCAAAAAATGGCAAGGAACAAACGGAAGGAAAAAATCAAGGAGGCATTGGAAAGAGCTGATCTGGTTGGGTTTGATAAGAGAGATCCTGCAACTCTTTCCGGCGGGCAAAGAGCACGGGTAAGTCTGTTAAGGAGTCTTCTGGCAGAGCCGGAAGCCTTGCTGCTGGACGAACCATTCTCACAATTGGATCAGGAGTTGAGAGAGCAGATCCGGTTGTTTGTTTTTGAATCCATCAGGGAGATGGACATTCCGGCTTTGCTGGTATCCCATGATCCTCGGGATTGTCCTCCGGGGGAGATTATTAATCTGGCAAATCAGAGGATGTAACATGTTAGACAAATGGACATTGGAGTGGACCAAACCGGTATTGGAGAAAGCAGCGAAACACATTGATAAATCCGGGGTATCGGCAAATCAGGTTTCGATTATCGGATTTTTGATTGGTATACTGGTAATTCCGGCTTTATGGCTTGGTATGTATATTCCGGCTTTAATTATTATCATGATCAATCGTATCCTGGACGGTCTTGATGGTGCTTTGGCCCGAATGAAAGTGCCAACGGATGCCGGGGGGTTCTTGGATATAACCCTGGATTTTATATTCTATTCGGCCGTCGTCTGGGGGTTTGCCCTGGGTAATCCTGAGCGGAATGCCCTGGCCGCCGCTACTTTAGTTTTCTCTTTTGTCGGCACCGGGTCCAGTTTTCTGGCATTTGCGGCCATGGCCGCCAAGCTTGATATCAAGAGCATTAAATATCCTCAAAAATCACTTTACTACTTGGGCGGATTGACCGAAGGTACAGAGACGATCATTTTTCTTGTCCTTTTTTGTCTTTTTCCGGAATTTTTCCCGGCAATGGCTTATGTTTTTGCTGCCTTGTGCTGGCTGACAACCATCATTCGAATTGTGACCGGATATAAAACCCTGGCTGTACAAACAAAGGGAAAAGGGAATTGAACTCTACTAATCAAAACTTGGCTGAAATAAATTTAAAAAGAAAACTACAGATTGATAACGAGTAGACATATGAGCCGGAAGATAAAACTTGTTTCGTGGAATGTAAACGGACTTAGAGCAGTGATGAAGAAAGATTTTCCCGATTTACTGATAAAACTGGATGCGGATATTGTTTGCATTCAGGAAACCAAACTGCAGGAACACCAGCGGGATGATGCCATGATCAATATTGATAAGTATAAATCCCACTGGTCATATTCAACGATCAAAAAGGGTTATAGCGGAGTCGCTGTATACTCCCGTCTGGAACCATTAGAAGTGAACTATGGAATAGGAATCGAAAAGTTTGACAACGAGGGGCGTATCCTGGAACTTGTTTTTAAGGATTTTCGGCTTTATAACGTCTACTTTCCCAATGGGCAAAAAGACGATGAACGATTGAAATATAAACTTGATTTCTATGACGCTTTTTTCAGCTACCTGTCTCCTTTCAAGGAGAAGGGAATCCCTTTGGTTATCACTGGTGATTACAACACGGCCCATAATGAAATCGACCTGCGTCATCCAAAAGCGAACGAAAACAGATCCGGGTTTCTCAGGATCGAAAGGGACTGGTTGGATAGAATAGTCGAAAACGGTTATGTTGATACTTTTCGCTATCTCTATCCTGACACGGAAAAGTATTCATGGTGGTCCTATCGTTTTAATGCACGGAAATCAAACGCGGGTTGGCGTATTGATTACTTTTTTGTTACTCAGAATATCATCGACCAGCATCGGTTACAAGACGCCTTTATTGACAACGATGTATTTGGATCGGATCATTGTCCCGTAGGTCTGGAATTAGAATTCCAGGAATAAGTATTCATTATCAATAATACCCCATGCGGAGGTGATTCTTTCTCAACACAGGTTAATCTTGTATATTTTCTGCAGGTTGAGGTAATTTGGATATCGCCAACAGCGTCTGTCAGATTGAGGTAATTTGGATATCGCCAACTGCGTCTGTCAGATTGAGGAGAGAATAGAAAGAGTTCGTTCCCTTGATGGAAAGATGCCTGAAAGCCACCGGCGTGCATCTTATAGAGCTTCCGGTGGATTATTCAGAAAATAGTATTGTGTTAGACAATGAAATCAAAAAACTGAGCAAGGCTTTGTGATTGAAAGGCGTTGATCAGGGGAACGGTTTAGTCCATATTGTTTTTTTTCATCAGTCCTTGTCTCGCAGCTACTTTAAAGGCAGCAGACAGGGTGGGGAAATTAAACACATTTTCCAGGAAATAATCAATTTTTCCTTTGTAGTGGATCACGGCCTGGGCAATGTGTACCAGTTCGGCCGCTGATTGACCAAACATGTGAACAGCAAGCATTTCGTGGGTTTCTCTGTTGAAAAGCAGTTTCAACATGCCCTTTCTGTCACCAATAATTAATCCCCTGGCAAGGTCTTTAAACTGACAGGTACCAACACCATAAGGGATCTTCTTTTCGATAAGCTGTTTCTCCGTAGGTCCGATCATGGAAATCTCAGGTATCGTATAAATTCCGTAGGGAATATCCGATCCAACTCTTCTGGTTGCTTCGCCCAGCACCGCACTCCTTGCAGCCATTCTTCCCTCTTCATTACTCACGGATACAAGGGAGGGGAAACCAATTACATCACCCACCGCGTAAATATGGGGAACCTTTGTCTGATAATTATCATTCACCTCAAGCTGATTGCGTCTATTGATTTCCAAACCGCATACTTCCAGGTTTAATTCATCCGCCATACCCTGACGACCATTGGCGAAAAGTATGGCTGAAGCCTCGATGATGTCTCCATTATCCAGTTGGACATTAACCGCCTCATCAACCACTTTCACATCTGTATAATTGCATCCCAGACATAATTTGACGCCATCCTTTTTCATTTGAGATGCCAAGGCATCGGAAATATCATGATCTACAAAATTCAGCAAGGTTCCGCTGGGATCAACCAAAGATACCTTGGTTCCCAAACGGCAAAAAATAGAGGTATACTCGCATCCGATAACCCCCCCTCCAATTACGACAAGAGTTTCCGGAATTTTCTTCAGTTGCAGAATCGTATCGGAATCCAATATATAGGTCCCATCGAATTGAATCCCGGGTGGATGATAAGGATTGGTTCCAACGGCTACGATAAACTTTTTGGCTTTTATGGTTATCGGTCTTTCAGTTTCGGTACAGACAACACTCAGTTCATAAGGTGACTGGAAACGGGCTTTTCCAAAAACGTAGGTTATTCCGTTCTCCTTGTATGTTTCCAGAATATCACCCACTCTGTCGGTGATAACGTTGTTCTTATGATGCATTAACTCCGGAATGGTCAGTGAACGATTCAATTTAAAATCAATACCGGTGATTTGACTTCCGGACAACATCTCAACATGTTTCACCGTTTCACGTAATGACTTACTGGGAATGGTGCCTGTGATAACCGATGCCCCGCCCGGTCGAATTCCTTTCTCTATCACGACTACACCCGCTCCCAGGGATGCAGCCTCCAACGCCGCCTTCTCCCCGGAAGGACCTGAACCTATGACTGCTATATCATATATTGTGTCTGACATGTTATTCTGTGTCCAGTTTGGAATTATTGGTATATTCGAGTGCCTGATTTCGATAGTTGGAACTCAAATTTATTTTGTCCTCTTTTTTGTTATACCGATTATTATTCATCTTAATGACGGCTTTTGCAACCCGACATGCAATTCAAATTTCACCGTGAGATCTGCGGAGTGTTCCCTTATGTAAACGTTTTTAGGGTACGGCGGCCGTACACAGTCGGCTTATAACAGGTATAGGCGGAAATGTAACACATTGAGCGATTGCATTAGTTGCCCACTCTACGGCCCTGGTACAAGAATAATGTCGGGTGGACAACGCTTTGTCCATCATAAATATCAACCCGAAGTTTTTGAGTTGTTGAATCATTATTATTTCTCCATATTTCTAATAAAAACCGTTTTATTGCTTGCGATTTTTAATTGGTCACCCTATTCTGTAATGGGCATATGCTAAAAACAATCAATTGGAGGTGTATCAAATGATTGAATTTTCAAGTAAAGAAGACATTCTGAAATCCAGAAAAACTCGGGAGGATAAAAATGGGCATAGAGATTCAAACGCTGGCTGACGACATGTTCAATTTGGTCGCTGATACCGATGGAACAGGAAGATATAAACCTCAGGATATATTTAAGATTTTGATGGATAAGTACAAAAGTGAAGGCGTGAATAAGAAGGACTGCAAATCAGCACTAAAAACACTGATTCAAAATGAAAAGCTAATCTACACGGTATTGAACGGCTCTTGCACCTCCATGGTATGTTTGCCGGGCTGCGAGGACGGAAATACTGATTGTGCGGTAAAGGGGACATAAAGGGGTGATAGTTGGTTTTGGCGGGGATGTAACCCCGCCCTATCGTAATCCTTGCACTTGGCGATATTTGCTAATACCTCGTCCTACCGTTGTTCCTTTTCTTTGATCAGGCTTTCAAGATTAACCAGGGTTTCGGTAAGATCCCACCAGCCGTATTTAAAGCCAACGTAGTCGGGGCCGCTCATGGCTGCGCCGTAGCGGGCGGAAGATCCATAGAATAGCCAATGACGAACCCACATCAGTTCCAATTCCTCATCAAAAGGGTTGGAAGGATCGGCCAGTTTGTTTTTCCAGGCTGTTTGAACCAATTGTGTAGCCGTTTTTACAATGTGATCGACTTCCTGGTTGGTTCTGTCCATCTGTGAAAAGAACTGGTTGTTCCAGCTTGTGCCATGGCATGATCCGCAAACCTTTTTCATTTGCTGCTGTCTTGATTGCTGCTCAGCTTCAGTAATAAGAAAAGATGAGGCCGGTTTTCCGTCAAAAGTGATCGGAAGCGGAAGTCCGTCGGCATTTTTGATTCGGAATGTTCCTCCCTCCTTGGGTTGAGCATGAGTATAGGGAAGACCGAAAATCCGCACCCAGAGTCTCGAACCGAAATCGTGGGTTCTCTCAACGATTGGATTGCCTGCCCCGTTCACTAAAAGAGCATTGTGGCAGCTGGAACAGGTAGGGGTTTTAAAATCCTCTCCCGGTCTCCAGGGAACGTTGGTCCAGTTCCATTTGGCGGATTGGCTCATAAAAATATTGCCGTGCTTGCTTTCCTTGAACACCTCCCAGGCTGGGACATCCGGTGCCAGGTGGCATTGAGCGCAGGTGTATGGTTTACGTGCCGTTTCTATGGAGAAGCTGTGACGGGGATGACAGGCAGTACAGGCACCAAAACTTCCGTCCGGATTGTGTCGCCCTACTCCCTGGTTAGGCCAGCTTGTTAAGTCAGGCACTTCCACTTCATCAAATTCGGTTTGCACGGTTTTTAAACCTTTGACTGTAACATGGGTACCGTGGCAGGCAAAACAGGATTTTTCCTTGGCCATGGGTGCGGCACCTTTAAACGTCAGTATCTCATTCTCCAGATCCTTCTGTCCGGTGACCGTATCGGTAAGCTGATGGAAAAGGGGGTTCTGTTCCAGGTTGGCAATAGCATTGGCCTTTTTACTGCCGGCAAACTGTTTGACCTCTGTCGGGTGGCAAGTACTGCAATCGGGAGGTGTAACCACAGTGTTGATTTTGTAATCGTTATGATCAAAGTTGTCCTGGTGCTGTTCCGGATTCAATCCGTGACATTCATAACACCCTACGGTAATGGATGACAAAGATTCAGGAACAGATATCGCTGACACCCGTCTGGAAACAATAGGCTTTTTTAATGCTTCACTGACCGACATGATTGCATGTCTGCTGCTGCGCCAATCGGCTACGATTCCAGGTGTTTCATCCTCATGACATCCAAGACAGTCCTGAGTTGCTTCGCTGATGGCTGGTACTTCCTGAGTATTCTGGGCAATCCCTTCCGTGACCGGATACCAGAAAACGAAAATTGACAATATGACGATAATCCATCCCCAGGGAAATCTGCAGGATTTCCGTAAACGCACACCGATCTGAATCATAATCTCCTTTATCCCCTATTGATGCTCGCCAGTGGCAAGATTAACTTCAAGTTTAGTACGAAAGCGATGGCGGGAATGAAAATCATCCTGTCCTTTTCCAAACGCTAATAACACCGTGGTGATATCATTCACATTTATTTTTCCGTCAGCCGGATCACCTGAGTTCAGCGGAATGATAAACTCAATGGTGGTATTCCCTCCCTCTTCGTTTCCTGAAAAGGAAATAATATCATTTCTACCGTTTGTGGAGGTATCATCGACATGTTCTTTGGGTCTGACACCAAAAGCATCGGTTACTTCCACCTTTCCGTTTTTTACATATCCAATGATAAAATTGGCGTCCTGCATTCTCGTGGAGGGATTAAAACCAATTCCTACCCATCCTTCTGTGGCGGCTGTTACCTTCACCAACAACTGTTCCTGCTGAATTTTCCAGGAAAAGCTCATGGCTTTCAGCTTGATTTCATGGTCATAATCAATGGAGAATACAAACGCAGGGAAAAAAATAATATTTAAAATCAAAACAACCAAGATCCTTTTTAAATTGCTGACTTCTCTTTTCATGGACTGATCCTCTCTATGGGAAAGTGTTTAATAACTGGAACTGATAATATAAAAGGATGAATACGCTTAAAATTGCCCCTTTTTCCAAATCTCGTTCAGGGATTTGCGTGGAGACGGGGATTCCCTTGCTTTAAACTCATCTTCCAGTTTTTCAGGCATATCAATCACTCCCAGTGTAAATCCGCAAATCACTTCATAGATATCCTCAGGAACGTTTAAAACACCATAGGTTTTATCCCTGAGTATTCCTCCAAGACCGTGGGTATAGAGCCCAAACTTTCTTGCCTGCAATGTCATTGCCATCCAGGCTGCGCCGCAATCAAAAAAAGATAGGCGATTGGGAGATGAATTGTGAGCATGATTCCGTTTTGCGAAGATAAACCCCAGCAAGCTGGCGTCTTTAGCCCAACTCCGGTTTGTCTCTGTTAACAGATCAAGAAATGTATTAAACTCATCTTCGGTTGATGAGGTAATAAACAGCCAGGGCTGTTCGTTAAATGCGGAGGGAGACCAGCGAGCCGCATCCAGAACCGTTGTTACCACATCGTCCGGCAGGAGTGCTTTTTTCAGAGACCGGGGAGACCAGCGTTGATAAAACAGTTCATCCACATCAGGACTTGGTGTTCTTTGGCTATAATCGATGTCATAGGGTGGCGTAAATCTCATTATCGGCTCCTTTGTTTTCCAGATTCTTGCTATATCTTCCGATCAAGGATGGAAACAAACAGGATTCCTTGAGTCCGGAAGAGTAACTTTTTGCTTAAAGGATTATAATATTAAAAAAACAGGAGATTCAAGCATTTCTTTCTCTTATAATCTGTATTTGAGAAACCGGACATTAAAACAAACCCAGGGCAATCGCATGAAAACCCTTGCAAGTTCCCTTTTTTTCATCCAGTGGAAAATGGCAATCGATTTGTTCCCAATCTGTTTTTTGTGCCATTCCCCGAAGGGGATAAACAATCAATAGCCCGGGGTCAGTGAGCCTGCGAACGCCACCCCGGGATAACAAGGCAATTTCCCTAATAGGAACGCTGAAAGCGTTCAACAGGGTTTTATGATGAGGATTAAAACATGTCTTCAAATATGTTTATAGAACTCCTTCAGAGTTCATATATTGTTTGAAAACTTCCTTCCTGGGGTGGCACTCACAAGTTCGCTGACCCCAGGCTTTTATTATTGAACCCCCGTTGGGGTTCCTTCTCAAAACTTCTCATT
This sequence comes from bacterium, assembly GCA_018829445.1. GTDB lineage: Bacteria > SAR324 > SAR324 > XYD2-FULL-50-16 > XYD2-FULL-50-16 > JAHJTV01. Next base: position 6,116 of record JAHJTV010000101.1, on the reverse strand, counting down.
GAAAACAATTCAGATAACAGCTATATTCATCGAAATTTTCATGCGATTGCCTTGAAAACAAACCGGTTCAATTTGACAAATGGAATCGGGATGGTGAATATTTCAGGATGCCATCATTGTACCTTTAATTCTTTTTTATAAGTCACCAATGACGAATTTTCTTGCATTTCAGTCTATCAGTCTTGCCTTGGTACTGGGAGTCTCCTCCTATGTTCTCTCCCGGTGGTTTAGTATTCCGGCAATACTTTTTTATCTGGTATGTGGTCTTACGGCTGGTCCTGTTGGTCTGGGCGTGATTGTTCCCGATTCACTCGGGAATGGATTGCATGTGGTTCTGGAGATCGCTGTTGCCATTATCCTGTTCGAGGGGGGGCTCTCCCTCTCCCTGCACAGTTTTAAAATGGAATCCACAGCCATTCGACGCATTTTGATAGTCAGTCTGCCCCTTACCGGGCTGGGGGCAACAGCTCTTTCCCATGAATTTCTGGGAATTTCCTGGCAATTCGCCATATTCTTTGGCGCCTTGATAGTTGTTACCGGCCCTACCGTGGTGGGATCCATTCTTAAAAGCGTAACCCTGAGAAGGCGACTGGGAGTATTGTTGAACTGGGAATCGATATGGGGGGATGTTATCGGAGTACTCCTGAGTGCGGTAGCTTTGGAACTTCTGGATATCAATCTTCAGGACTCCAAGATCGATATTGCAGTAGCCTTTTTTCTCAGGATCGCAGGCGGGCTGATAATTGGGGTTCTCAGCGGGTTTATACTTTCCCGTATCCTGAGACTTATTTCCAGATTGCGGGATTCAACCCTGTTTGGTGTTGTAAGTTTTTCCGGGGCTATTGCCACTTTTTTTGTCGCCAATGTGGTTTTTCATTCATCCGGTCCTTTGGCTGTAGCTGTCTCAGGATTTGTTCTGGCCAATACCAAAGGGGAATATCTCCATGAGATCCGCCATTTCAAAGAACAGATTTCCAGCCTTTTTATCAGTACCATGTTCGTGTTGCTGTCAGCTTATGTGAATCCTGTTCCCCTGCTCCATCTTTGGCCAACCATGCTTTTGGTAGCTTTTATCCTGGGCGCGGTAGTCAGACCTGTTTCAATGTACATTGCACTGATGGGAACTGACATTCCAATTGCAGAAAGGACATTCATTGGTATTATCGGCCCCAGGGGTATCATTGCGGTAGCTACGGCCGTTTATGCTTCCTTCTTGGTTCAGGGGCATAAAACAGAGATGATGATCGTGTTGAATCTGACGTTTTCGATTATTCTCTTGTCTGGTTTGATGGCGACAGTATTAAACAGGCCACTGGCGCGATTATTAGGTGTTTTGATACCGAATTCTCAATCAGGTATACTGCTGGTGGGAATAAATCCTTTCAGCCAGGCAATTGCCGAATTTGCCAGCAAATTTGTACCGGTCTCCTTTCTGGAGACCAGTCAGAATCAGTGTAATATGGCTTTGTTTCTGGGATTAGAAACCATCTGCACCGATGTATTGGATAGCAGCGTATATGAAGATGCTATCGAAGATGGTTTTGGTCGCTTGCTGGCAATAACCCGCAATGATGCGTTAAACGAACTGGTGGCAGCCAAAGCTTCTATTCATCTTGATCCCAAAAAAGTGTATCGTGTACCGGCGCAATCGGACATGGAAAATATCCGCATGGAATCCGTGGGACATCATCAGGTTGCTTTTGACGATCATTTTTCATCAACCAAAGCCGCAGAAATGTTGGAAAAAGGCACGGCTGTTTTGGAACTGCTAACCCCGGAAGAATTTCTAAAAAGGGGTGCTTCTCCTTTACTGGAGGTTGTTGACAAGGGAAAAGGAGTACGAATTGTTGCCCCTGGGGATAAAATAAAAAATGATGCTCTCTGCCTGGTAACTCAATAACTCATCCCCTTTTGATTGCCTGATTGACAGAGGAAAACAACAGCGATCCGGACAGCGGTTATCATTTAATAGCGAGTTACACTTAAAGTGTTTCATTCAAGAAGTGTCTCGCTGTCTCAAAATCATCCTAAGATAATCAATTTTTATTGCAGCTCTACTGGATCTTTTTCAGGCAACTTTCAATGGAAAATGGTTGTTCAAGGCTATTGAACTGGAAAAGGTACTGGAAATAGATTTTGAGGATAAGCAAAAGGGCGGTTTCTACATGACAGCCTTCTCTTCCGAAGCACTGATTGCCCGTGAGAAACCTCATTATGACGGAGCCCTGCTTTCGGGGAAGAAATCTGAATAATACGCCTTTTTGTAAAAATAGAATGAATGTGGATCAGGACGTATTGCAATATCGGAAGTACGTCCCTTTTTCCTTTAATATTTTCCGAATTCACTATCGTCAAGAATAATTTTATTCTTATCTATGGAAGTTGGCAGTAGGTTTTTAGCTGGTTTAGCTGGAGGTAGTATATACCCATCCTTTTTTAGATATGATTCGGAGTAAACAGCATTACCTTTTTGTGAAGTTCTGAATTTGGACATTTGTTCAGCCATCTGACCCGCCTGAGCAGATAACTCATCTGATGCCGAAGCTGTTTCCTCGGAAATTGATGAGTTTTGCTGAACTACCGTATTCACCTGATCCAGCCCCTTATTAATCTCTTCAATACCAATCATCTGTTCTTTTGAAGCAACACTGATCTCACCTACAAAATCATTTAGCTTCGTCATACTGGCTTTGATATCTGACAAAATTTTGGCTGTTTTATCGGCGTTCTCGACTCCATTTTTAACCCCTTTTACAGAGTTTTCAATGAGCGTAGTCGTATTTTTGGCAGCCTCAGCACTTCGAGCGGCAAGATTTCTAACCTCCTCTGCAACCACAGCAAAACCTTTTCCATACTTTCCAGCTCTGGCGGCTTCAACGGCGGCATTCAATGCCAATAAATTTGTCTGAAACGCTATTTCATCAATTACTTTAATAATTTTTGAAATATTTCCGGCTGTTACTTCAATCTCTTTCATGGCAGTCAACATAGAATTCATTTGATTATCGCCCCGTTCAACGATTGATGTAGTCTCTTCGGAAAGTTGCCGAGCCTGAGTTGCGTTTTCATTGTTTGCTTTACTCTGTGCATCGACTTCATTGAGAGTTGAATTGATCTCTTCCAAAGATGCGGCTTGTTTGGACGTACCTTCCGCTAACGTTTGTGCCGAACTGGATAATTCTTTTGCTCCAGTATTCACTTGGTTATTTGCTGTTTTTGCCTGGTGAATCGTTTCATTTAGAATTTCTATCGACTGATTCACACGATCTTTCAGCATAGCCAACTCTCCCTTCAGATTGGCCTCAACCTGGCAAGTTAAATCCCCTTCGGCAACACTCCCCATAACATTATTCACTTCACTGAAAGCCAGTTGTAAATCGCTGGACAGATTATTTGTCGCTTCAGCCAGTTGTTGTATCTCATCTCCACTGTTAACCTCCAGACGAACACTATAATCTCCCAAAGCAATTTTTTTTATCATTTCTACAGCTTCTACAATTGGCCTACTGATTCTTCTGCCCACAATAAAAGCCCCTATCCCTGCAATCAATAAAATAACCAGTGAGAGTAGCAGATTTATATAAGCTGTTTTCTTGATCTGGCTGGTCAATTCACTGACATTTCCTGAACCGACGATGGTCCAACCAAGTGATGGAATCGTTTTATAGGTCCCCAGTTTTTCCTGACCTTCCCAATTATAGTAAATATACCCGTTTTTATTCTTTAGGATCTCCTTACCAAAGTCGAATTGATCCAGCTGTAGTTTTAAGAGTTGTGATGTATCAGGATAGATGATCGCCCGACCGACGTTGTCTATAAGGAAATAGTAACCAGTTTCTCCTATTTTTAAGTTTTGAATAAACTGTTCAGCATAATAGCCTAGGTCAACTCGGGCAAACAGAACTCCCTCTACTGTGTTTCCTTCATAAATAGGGGAAGAAATCACAAAACTGGTGGCATTGCCTGTTGAGTTTAGCTTCAGAGAGGAAATCTTAACCTCTCCAGCTAGTGCACTTTCAAGATAGGGCTCTTTCTTAATGTTGCTGTTGAGTAATGATGCATCTGTAGAAGTAATAATATTGCCATTTATATCTGAGAGTCCCAGATCCAGAAAAAAAGGATGCTCTTCTTTACTCTTTGATAATTGAGTTTCAGCAGATCTTCTTGCCGATTGTCCTATAAAACTATCTTTAAGTGAAACCTGAAAGATCTTTAACTTTCCAAGGGTTTCTACATCTGATTTCCTGCTGATAATCCAGGATTCCAAATGTTTATCCGTGATTTCAGTTATATCCTCCATATTCTGAATGGTAGTTTCCAGAATAGCTTTACTGGAGCTGATGTACGAAAACACTATGGGAATACTTGTACCTGCAATCAGCAGTAACAACATTGCAAGTAATATTTTATTGCTAATCGATGAAAACACTTTTAATCTCATTTTTAGTAAATCCTCATGTAGACGTGAGCAATTGTTCCACTGTAAGCTCTTTTAATGGAAGATTATTGAACCAACTCGGCTAATTCCAGTATTTCAAATGGAATTTCAATGCCTAACATTTCTGCTGTTTTGGTATTAATAAAAAACTTTGGTTTCGGATCCACTTTTATAGACACTGATTTGATGCTCTTTCCCTTTACCAGAACGTCAACGACAGAATCGGCTAATAACATGCCAAGTTTGAAATCATCTGCCACAAATCCTCCTAATGCGCCTTTTTTTACAGGGATGGATGAGTAAGATAATACAGGCACCTTTCCAGCCAATGACACTATTTGTTCTGTTACATCCATTACTTCAGCCTGATTCCCGATTACAAAAGCTGAGTACTCATTTTTATATTTATTGACCGCATCAAAAACTTGATTTTTATTAGTTGTCAATTCATAGACACATTTAAACCCCATTTTTGCGCACATTTGTTGTGTTTCGCTTAAATCGACTGAGGATGAAGGATTGTTTTTATTCGCTAGAAGAACCAAAGACTTCATATTTGGCAGTAATGTCGTAAATATCTCAAACTGCGTCTCAACGGGCAGAAAATAAGTAACGCCAGTGATATTACCCTCTGGATTCATCAAATTTTGCACTGTTCCCAATTGAGCTGGATGGTTGCAACCTCCAATAAAAGTTGGAATTTTGGGTTGGTTTTTACCTAAATATTCAGCACCATTGGATCGTAAAATAACCATACCGGTTTTACTTTTTTGGAACCGATCAATGACTTCACCCAGCTTATTTATATCTGGGAGGTTCTTAACGTATTCAATATCAAGATTTGACCCTATTTCTTTAATTCTATTGTCAAATCCATTGGTCACTCTGTCTGCCATCCCTGATTTTCCTGCCCAGGCAAAACCGATCTTGATAGACTGGGCACTCAATGTAGCTGAAATAACGAACGATAGAATAAACAGGGTGAACTTCAAAGTTTTTCGTGTCATAAGACCTCCAACAAGTTGTGTTCGCAGCTATAGTCAAAACGAACGGTTTAAAACAATAAAATTGATGATTTCACACTATCACAAGACAAAGCAATTTTCCAAATATTTTTTATATCATTTTCGTTGTTTGCGTTCAAATGAACCAAAACTTCATCAAATATCCCGAAAATGGATTCATGTGATGTTTGGATTAATCAAATCAGCGAGATTTTTAGTTTTAAAATGAGGATTAAATTGCTTCCGATTTTATCTCAAATGACGATAAATTTATAAACCGCTGGCTTTTGATTAAACTTCTGCTTGAAGTGATTGTTGTTTGTCCAAATTAATATTTTAACCAGAGTTTAAAACCTGAGAGAAAAAGATGATTGTTGGAGATAGGTTAGCCGAACTACTTATCAAAAATGGCGTAGATCGAGTGTTTGGACTTCCTGGTGGTCAAAACCTACCGTTATATGAAGGTATCAGAAAACAGAAAGAGTATATCGAACATATCTTGATGCGCGATGAAAGGAGTGCCGGATTTGCTGCATCTCGCTCAAGCATTCAGGACAAATCAAAGGATCATCTTTCCAGATTTTTTTTATGCACTCTCTCCATTTTAAAGAGGGGGCCTTCTTAGGCTAGTGCCTTGACACATCAATGATTTCGACATCCCTATCCTTTATTAT
>JAHJTV010000114.1 GCA_018829445.1 bacterium | reverse complement strand
GATCATCATGGTGGTTCCACCGCCAGCATCTGCTTCACCGCCTCCGCCGTCGCCTCCGCCGTCGCCTCCGCCCCCGCCATCCGCAGTGGCGAAGCACGGCTCATATGCCGCCGTGAACCCGGCGGGATCGCCCGGCCACAGGCAACAACCGCTCGGAGACAGCGCACCACCCGCGGAAGCGCACAGCGTCGGGAAATCCTCACCTCCTCCACCGCCTCCGCCTCCGCCCGGAAAGCCGCCGCCGGCCGTGATACCGGGTGCCATGCTTCCCGAAGGCCCCTGCTGCGCCGCCATTTCTATCATCACCTGATTCTTCTGTGCGGGCGTGATCACGTGAGCCGTTTGCGGCGCCAACTGACCGGGGACTGTAAAGTGGCTAGTGGCCCCGGTGACGATACCGCCCGAGCTGACCGCCCCGGTGTTCATCGACAGCGGAGAAACCCCGAAGCCGGAGTAGCCCCGGCCGCGGCCTTCACGAGGTGCCCTGATATAAGACATCTGGAACTCCTTCTACTTGCGCAGCAACAGCAGCGCCGCAAGCCCGGCAGCCGCCGCCAGTATAACACCGCCGCCACCAGACTCGCCAGCTGGCTCCATCCAGTCCGTGGGCGTCGTCGTGGGGGTGTGGGTGAACACGGTGCCGGCCTTCTCGAGGGCCTGGATTTTGGCCTTGAGGGCGCCAGGCGACTCGATACCGCCTCCGGCGCCGACCTTCTGCATGAAGTAGGCCTTCTGGAGGGCTCCGGCGGCCTGGACCTGTAGCCCATGATCCTTCACAGCCTGCTGCCACGCTACGCCGGCAATAGCATCGTAGCTCTTTTGGAGATTGACAGCCTGCGTATACAGAGCTTGCACAGCAACCGGAGAACCGCCGGTTGGGGAACGCGGATCGAGCGGTAGACGGAGCGCGGCAGCCGGGCCGAGTGAGCTGTATGACGGAAGGTCGGCAATAATATCCTTACCGCCCCGCAGCGCAGCAAGCCCACCCGCAGCCGGCTCCCCCCAAACCCGCAGCATCTGCATGTAGCTTAACGCGGCTTGCAAACGCAATCCGGCCAGTTCGAGAATGGCTGATGGATTGCGGCTAGCCACGGCTGGTATCAGATCAGCCGTCAGGTGCCTCCCGCCCCACGAGCCCATGCGTGTCCACTTCATAGCGGAATACCGCGAGGTGCGGATACGCGAGTCGGGGCCCTCACCACCCTCACCGACAGCCCACGAAGTAACAGGAAGACAGTCCCGCCACGGTGCGAGATATCCAGCTGGATCGGTGTCAAGTTCACGGAGTGTTACAGCTGCGAAAAAGTTGATCAGTTCAACGTACCGTCGGCAACTCGCCATATCTGCGTACGGCATCTTCGTCCACGACTGGTTTAGTGCCGTCACGAGATCTGAAACACTACACGCGTCGCCCCAATGATCGAACAGGCTTCCGGGCAACAGCGACAGCGGGTACACCTTTCCGCCGGCCCAAGAAGAAACAACATCGATGACATCTCCTGTCGTGAACGCGGCCGATGGCTCTGTCGAGCCTGGCGCGTTCTCCGGCAGCAGTCGGAATCCTGTCATAGGATAGTGTCGACGAGCTGCCCACCAGTTGGCCATCAACGCGTCGTAGCTCGCCATGCCATATCGATACTTCAACAATGAGGCAAGCCGCACCGCATCTGCCGCGACCAGGCCTCGCTGCTTGTCCTTCGGCTTGAACACCGCAAAGAGCATATCCTTGGCCGGCGAAGGCGGGGGATCTGGCTTCTTAAGAAGATTAAATAGCTGCCCGAGTACGGATACGGCACACGTCAACGCACCGGCAGCTGCACCAATCACAGTTCCGGTAGCAACTCCAGTAGCAATCGACGCACCACAACCAGCAGCGACGCTGCCCCACTCCATGACCTGTTCTGTCGCACTTCCTGGCTGTACTCCGACAAGACGAGCAACGGCCCGTACGCCCGCAACTCCACGCTTGATGAGGTTCGCGCAATCAGCCACGCCACAAGCATCCAATCCAGACGTCTCGAACTTCTGGTAGATGCTTTTCCCCTCCTCGTAGAGCGTCATGCCAGTTTCAGCCGCGAGCTTCGCGGCCAGCGCAGGCGGGTATGCAGAGAGATACCCATCTACAACCTGCATACCGGCGCGTGTCTGAGAATAGAAAAACTGGTAGGCGTTCTTCTGCCAATCCTGTCCTGCAAACCCGTCCGCTAGTGCTTTGGCCTTAGCCGCGATCTGCGTCGGATTGGAGGCGCCATCAAGCGCTTCGGCTAGAACGGGACCGAATGATCCGGACAGACCCGCAATCTCAGACTGGCTCTTCTGGTAGGCCGCCAGTACTGTTTTGCGAGTGTTCTCGATCTCAGCACAGCCCTCAGGGCTAAGGTACAACTCCTTGGCAGTGCAGGATGGTGGAAGAAGATCCTCAACCCCGCCAAACCCACCGAACCCACCGAACCCCTCCCCCCTATCGAGGCCCAGGAACGTCCTCTCCTTGCCGCTGATGTAGGACACGCGAAACTCCTACGGCTCCTGCTGCTCTGTCACGGTGGCCGGTGTGACCTGCGCCTGCACATCTCCGCGCAGCACCGTCATGGCGACACCGACGATCAGATCGACACCGCCACTCACGATGCCGATGCGCCGCGCCACGGTGGGCGTGGCTCCGACGGCCGACGCAAGGCCCCAGGCGATAACGCCGGACATGAGGCTCTTCAGCGCAGACCCCTTGACGGTATCGTAGATGCCAGACGCATCGAGCCCGAAGCCGAGCAGGTGGGTGTAGTTCCCGGGCTCGGTGTCGCGGTCGTAGTAGTCCGGCCTCATGTAGGCCTTCGCAAGCGAATCGGAACCGAGCCCCATGAACGGGTGCCGGTGCGACACTCGACCCGGCGATGTGATCTTGTAGTAGGGCATCAGGCCCTCCTTTTTCGTGCTCCACCCATGATCAGGTAGAGGCCTCCGATCCCGGCGAGCAACCACCAAATCAGATTGCTTTCGGCCGGGGCCACCTCACCCAGACCGCGGCGGATGTAGGGCATCAGCGTCGTCGCCTGCGCGTCTTCCTCTTGGCCTTGCGCTTCCCGCCCTTCTTGCCCTTCTTGCTGCTCTGCCACAGAAGATAAGCCCCGGCTCCAACGAGGAGCCAGATGAGGACGTTGCCACCGCTGAGACCAGCGCCGGTGAGGTCGAGGTCTTCAGGACCCG
>JAHJTV010000100.1 GCA_018829445.1 bacterium | reverse complement strand
TTCTTATATAATTTATTGAAATTTAAGACTATAGAAAGCTGATATGTTGTCATTCCGTGCTCGATACGGAATCCATAATTATTTCAAAACGCTGGATGCCGGATCAAGTCCGGCATGACAGAGAAACCTAAACTCTCAAGTAAGTACGATCTACTTACTCCTGAAGAAAGAACCCTTGATTTGCTGAAAAATGGAATATCAAGAACGTACGGGGATACAATGAAAGTCACGCTTCCATACTGATCAACAGCCAGCTCTATGCAGATAACAAGATATTTTCAAAGTTCTTGGGGGAAAATTGAAAGTTTAATCAATCATCTTATATTCAAAACGGATGTTTCTTAAGTCCGTTTTGAATATTTTGCTCACCGATTATGTACTTCTTGCAGCCCATCCCCAGAAGATGCTTTGATAATCCGCCAACACGCGGATCAGTTTTGGCTTTTAACTGGCAGGAGTAGCACGGCGACGATATTGCGGCGCCTTTCCTGAACTTTTCACGATTTTGCTGTTCCTAACGCGGTTCGATTGTGGTTGTCGCTGTGAACGCGAGTAACGTGTGGACTCAACATCCGGTTCAATAACCAGATTGGGATCAGGCTCGAATCCAGTGATGATTTCACTGGTTAATGATCGTCGTAACAGCCGTTCAATTCCCGCTAGAGATTTATGTTCATCGGCGCTTACCAGCGATACAGCCTGTCCTTCCAAACCGGCACGACCAGTTCGGCCGATACGATGCACATAATCTTCGGCAACACTGGGCAGATCAAAGTTAACCACTTGAGGCAACTGTTCAATGTCCAGACCACGTGCCGCGATATCAGTAGCCACCAGGGCTTGTATTTTTCGTTGTTTAAAATCTGCCAATGCACGGGTTCTGGCCCCTTGACTTTTATTGCTGTGGATGGCCGCTGCGCTAATACCATCCTTTTCCAACGTCCTGGTTAGTCGATTGGCTCCGCTTTTTGTTCGTGTAAAAACCAGTACCTGTCCCCATTGACCTTCATGGATCAATTGACACAAGAGTTTGGATTTTCGGGGTTTATCCACGGGGTGGACCACCTGTCGAATATTGTCTGCAGTACTGTTACGCGGAGCAACTTCAATGTAAACCGGCGAATTTAACAGCCCTTTTGACATCTGACGTATTTCAGTTGAGAAGGTAGCAGAAAACAGTAGATTCTGGCGCTTTTTGGGTAAAAGGTTCAAAATCTTGCGAATGTCATGAATAAACCCCATATCCAGCATACGATCGGCTTCGTCCAGCACCAGTATTTCAACCTTTGAAAGGTCTACACACCTTTGATTATGAAGATCCAGGAGCCGACCGGGTGTGGCGGTTAAAATTTCCACGCCGCGTCGCAGCTTTTTTTTCTGTGGTTCGATACCGACACCACCAAAAACAACTGTTGAGCGAAGAGATAAGTAACTTCCATACGTAAGTACACTGTCGGCAATCTGGGCGGCTAATTCCCTCGTGGGAGTTATGATCAGGGCCCGAACTGCGCCTTGTTTCACCGGTTTCGATTCGTCAAGTAATTGCAGTAACGGCAGTGTGAAACCGGCTGTTTTACCAGTTCCCGTCTGAGCGGCAGCCAGTATGTCCTTACCTGCCAATACTGCTGGGATGGCTTGGACTTGAATGGGGGTAGGTGTTTTGTATCCCTGTTTATCGATAGAGCGCAACAGAGGCTCGGATAAACCGAGAGAAGAAAATGTCATATTAATACCAATTGTTGTTTTTATTAACCGCCGGAAATGGCGGATTGTGAAATCTATAATAGTTTAACTTTAAAAATTCGGCCTTTGATTTTGCCTTTTTGTAATCGTTGCAGGGCTTTCTCTGCAACGTTTCGTTTAATTGCCACGTAGGACCAAAAATCAAATATATCAATTTTGCCTATGTTATCGCCGGAAATAGCGGCTTCACCGGTTAAGGCCCCCAGAATATCACCAGCCCGGACCTTTTGTTTTTTTCCACCGGAAATACACAAGGTGGTCATCGGAGGAAGTAAAGACACCTCCGAATCATTCGGAAGTATGTCGATATGTTTACAATACAGCGGTTTACCCTGAAGATTGGCAATGGCATCCAGTTTGGGCTGCTCTTTCTTTTCGAATAAGCTCAATGCCAGTCCCTCTTTTCCGGCCCGGCCCGTTCGTCCGACACGATGAACATACACATCCGGCCTTGGAAACAGTTCATAATTGATAACAACCTGCAAATCCTTAATATCAAGACCGCGGCCGGCAACATCCGTTGCCACCAGAATCGGGCTGCTTTGATTGGCAAACTGCACCAATACCCGGTCTCTGTCCTTTTGTTCCAAATCGCCATGCAGAGAATCCACATTGAATCCCTGTTCTTTCAGGTATGCAGTAAGTTCTCCACAAGTTTGTTTGGTGTTACAAAATATCACCGTTGAACTGGGTTTATAATGCGCCAATAGGCGTACCAAGCTTTCCCGCCGTGTTTGTTTGTTCACTTCGTAAAAGATCTGCTTAAGCTGATTATCTGATTGCATTTCATCCACACGAACTTCCGCCGGATTTTTCTGAAAATCAGCGCTCAGTTGTCTAATTTTATCCGGATAGGTAGCGGAAAAAAGCAATGTTTGCCTGCGAGTTGGAATCTGCCGTATAATTTTGGCGATATCGTCATAAAATCCCATTTCCAACATTCGATCCGCTTCGTCCAGAACCAATGTCTTGATCTGTTGTAATGATAGAGTTCGTCGTCCCAGGTGATCAATCAGGCGTCCAGGTGTTCCAATCAGAATATGCGCACCATGTTCCAGGGAGCCGATCTGCGGTCCAATGGGCTGACCGCCGCATAGGGTCAGGACTTTGATGTTGGGTAAGAAACAGGCTAATCTGCGAATCTCCGCAGCTATTTGCGCTCCCAATTCGCGAGTCGGGCACAAAACCAATGCCTGGGGTGCATAAGACCCGGCACTTAACTTGGTAATCAGACCAATACCAAAAGCAGCTGTTTTGCCACTGCCGGTTTTGGCTTTGGCAATCAAATCTCTTCCTCCGAGAATCAGAGGCAAACTTTGCTCCTGAATCGGAGTCATTGTCTTATAATTCAGATGGTTAAGATTTGTGGTTAGCGCTACGGATAACGGTAAGGTGGAAAATAAGGGTGCGGTCATCAAATGCTTAAATAAAAGGAAAAGAGGTATAATTGCCCAACGGTGGACGGCGTGTGCAGACGAGGATGGCAACTATCAGGTGCGGTTAAATCACGTACCAAAAACATAGTCTACCAATGCCTTGTGATCTTTGTCCAAGTTTATTTTGGAGTCAGGCTTTGCTTATTTGCTTATTCTATAAGTTAATTGATCTAGACCGTTTCTCAGAGAATTTGAAAAGAACATTATTCTGCAAAAATCGATCTTCTCCTGATAATAAATAATCAATTGGATTGATTGTTGTATCGCCTAATGCTGACTGAATTTATTTAACTTTTCTCAGTTGGCTCAAGAAAACTCTTAAATAACGGATACTGGAAAGTATGAGCGATAATCCTATCCCGATATATAATACTGACAAGTAGGTTTTGGGAATCGGTGAATGTCGTAACACTATCCCCATCGTTGCCATTATTGCCACGATTATATAGCTCTTCCATGTCATGAAGGAAAAAACGCATTTTTTCCCTTTCATGGGCAATATTCGTCCCAAGTTTTTATCAACAACCTTCAGGAATCCAAAATGATGTATTATCAGGGATGCAGCAACGCCAACCCCGATAAAAAGGTAAGTGTTCTTATTCTGAGACGCTTCCAACCATGAATATGATAAAAATAAAAACATGGTGCCAATGGCAATCCATACAAAACCGGAAAGAAATATCAGTGCATTTTTGCTGACGGCTGGCTTCATATTATCAATCTTTTTACTCATGAAACAACCTCCGGGAAAAGGATTGGATCAAGGTGGGAGATTCTGTTATTAACATCCTTTCCTGGCGAAAAGATACATGAGTTTTTTCCATAATAAGGCGCATGACCACAACTGGAAAGAGAGATCCCGACCAGGAAGATATCCAAGCGATGAAGCGAACCTTCGAATATCCCATATCTGAGATATTCGAAGGTTCCTTTTTGAGAGTTGGATAAGATTCGTCCGAGAAAACTTTTCAGCGGATGTTGGTACGTTCCTAGCCTTGATTTTTCAAATCATTATACATCTGAAAAGCTTTTTCCGGGGTTTCATTGTTGTGGACAACAGCACCTACAGCCTGAATCATCGCTTTAGGTGATTCCGACTGAAAGATATTCCGCCCCATATCAACGCCATTGGCTCCTTTTTGAATGGCATTGTAAGCCATTGTGAGAGCATCAAATTCAGGAATTTTTTTACCGCCTGCAATAACGATGGGAACCGGACAACAGGAAGTCACGGTTTCAAATCCATCCTCGATGTAGTAGGTCTTTACGTAGTGGGCTCCCAGTTCTGCGCAAATCCGGGTGGCCAATCTGAAATAACGGGCGTCTCTTGCCATATCTTTACCCACGGCAGTTACTGCCAGGGTTGGGATTCCGGCACGGATTCCCTGGTCGATCAGTCGGGTCATATTATGGATGGATTGTTTTTCATATTCCCCCCCAATAAAAACCTGAACGGCCATGGCGCTGACATTCATTCTGATTGAGTCATCTATTGCCACTGCTATCTCTTCATTGGACAACTCCTTTAAGATACTGGACCCTCCTGACGCCCTGATCACAATTGGGAGTGTCATAGACGGGGGAACAACGCTTCTCAGGATTCCGCGGGTTAGCATCAGGGTATCCGCATAGGGAACCAGTGGTAAAATATCCAAATCAATTCTCTCCAAACCGGTGGTGGGGCCTTGGAAATATCCATGATCAACCGCAAGCATAACCGTATTCCCTGATTTTGGATTAAAAATCCTTGCCAGTCTATTTTTCATACCCCAATCGAGAGAATTGGAGCCTTTAAGAAAAAATCCGTCTGATTGCTGTGGGACACCTGCATGAAAGTTCTTTGCTTCTTTTACACCATCTAAATCTGCCATTTATTTCTCCTTGATTCTAAAACGTCAGCCTCACCTACCAGATAAAAATATTGCAGGCTTGACCATGGTTGTTGAATAGCCCCGGTCTTTGAATACTATTCTCCGGGTTTAACACAACTTTAAAGATTCAAATATTTTCCTTAATCTCATACATATTGCCATCATAGTCTTTTATGAAGATCATCAATGAATCCCCTTTGGGAATTTTCAATATTTCCAGTTCTTCTTTTTCACATGTTTTAATAAACAGATCCCGGTCTTGGACATTGATGCAGACATGTCCCAATGAGTTTTCCACCAGGTCTTTCTGTGAAGAGATGAAAACCTCAAAAGACAATAAGTCATTGCCGTAATAGAGAATCTTAAGCTCCTCTTTTCGATTAAAAACCTTTTCTGACAACTCTGCGGGCAGGATCTTGGAGGCTGTTTTTTCGAGATTGAGACAAGCTAGAAAAAACCTGTCCGCCTTGGCTTCTGAAGAACACACAAGTGCAATATGATTCAGGTTCATCTTCTCCTTTTCCGATTATCGAGGGAATGCTGCCTGGACACCACCGTCCACCGGTAAGGTTGCACCGGTAGTGGGTGTTTTTTCGCTGGCAAAAAATACAACCGCATTGCCGACATGCTCGGCCAGAACGGATGCCTTTAATAGGTTTCGCTGGCGGTAATACTCCTTGAGCCCATCCGGGTCCAGCCCTCTTGATTTCATTCTGTCCGGACCAATGTAGTCCCAGAGTTTCGATGAAACAGTGGCATCGCCGAAGACAGCGTCCGGATTAATCATATTTACCCGAACACCAAATTCTGCCAGTTCGATGGCGGCAATTTTTGAAATCTGGTGCGCAGCTGCCTTGGATGCGCTGTACGCTCCGAAGGCTGCTCCCGGATCAAATACGTTTTTCGAACTGATCAGTACTATATTACCACCGGTTCCCTGGCGTTTAAAAACCGGAATTGCCGCTTTGATGATGTTAAATACTCCCAACAGATTAACATCCATAACCTGGGAAAACTTCTCCGGAGACAGATCCTCTATCTTGGCAACATAAGCGACACCTGCGTTCGGCACAATAATATCCAAACCGCCCAGTCTCAGACAGGCTTCCTGCAAAGATTTTTCAACCATAGGAAAATTGGTAATGTCAAAAACCAGGCTTTCGATCTGTCTCTCGCCGTATCTTTCTGATAGAATTTTTTGGACGGTCTTAAGGCGGGTTCCATCAATATCCGTGATAATCACGGTTGCACCTTCATTCAACAATCGATCAGCGATCCCAAAGCCAATAGCTCCGGCTGCCCCGGTGACCACAGCGACCTGTCCTAACAGGTCACCCGATTTGCTTTTTTCCAGTTTCTGTTGCTGCAGGTTCATGTACTCCAGGTCAAAATTGTGGGATTCGGTAACCGCCTGATATTTCCCCAGATGCAATGCCCGTTGTTTTGCGCGGATGGTGTGTTCGGCAATGTCTGCGGCTATCCCGGCCCATTTTCTGGAAAAACCAAGGGCCAATAATCCCACTCCGGCCACTAAAAAAATCCTGGGGCTGTTATCCAGTTTTATCCGTTGAACCCCTTTATCATTAACCTGCTTCTCAAAATAGGCATCATACTCGGCACGAAACTCCTTAACAGCAGCAGTTACTTTCTCTTTTAACGCCTCATCATCCGCTGGAATCTCGTTGATATATACATAGGAGTTCTTGGTACGCAGTGCATGATCCGGGGTCAGAATTCCCGATTGACACATGGCGGCAGCATGATCAGACAACGATGCCGAGATCAATTCCGGCGACTTCCTGATTTCCACATAAAATCGTCGACGAATGCCTGCTTTATCTATAAAAGAAGAGGCGCCCCGAACTGCCTGTGCCAGGCGCACGATATCGTCCTCTCTGGCAATCTTGTCAGATGACGGCTTTTTATCGTTAAAATCCCCCGGCAGTCGTTCTTTGATGAATTGTTCCGCTTTGTTAACATAGTGAATCATTCGTCCATAGGAAGTCTCAGCATCAGGGCCGAACGTAAAAATACCATGATTCATGCAGATCACCGCTTCCGCTTCAGGGTTTTTTCCTACCAACTCAGCCACTCCCTTGGCTAATCGAAACCCGGGATTTATATAAGGACAGACAACAGCTTTTGAGCCCAGGGCTTCTTGAACAAGATCAGCACCATTGGTCTGATTTGTCAGAATAAGGATACTGTCGGCATGACTGTGATCGACATATTTGTGGTTTAAAAAAGCGTGCAGAAGACCTTCAATGGATGCTGTCGGAGCAGTGGCGTCGATTCGGTTTGTTAACAACTGATTGACCATCTCCTCATCAGACAGTTCATCCAGGGTTTGCAAGCGTTGCAAACGATCAAGTCTTAAACCGGAAAACCCATCCGCTTCCACGGTTGCCAGATCATAGCCGCTTCCCTTTACAAATAGGATATCCTGTTCCTTACCCAACAGATCCTTAACTTTGGTCTTCACTGAAGTATTCCCGCCACCATGAAGAACCAGATCCGAATTTCTCCCGATAAGTTGGGAGGTGTAAACCCTTTCTATTAGATCTTCGGAAAGGACCAGATTCTGCTGCATTTTTTCTTCTAGTTTTTGTTTGTCAAATAGGTTTTCCATTGGATACTTGAGGTTGGAACAAAATTATTGATTGAATAGTGATAGGGGGTTTTAAAAATTTTACGTTTTGACCTTACATCCTTAATCCATACGTCAGCTCTCGTCCTCTCCAAAACCAAAGAGCTCGTCCCAAGTAGGGTAGATGTAGTCTTCCGAACTGTTTGACCACTGCAGCTTACTAAAAATTGTTCGATGAGTAAAGGCGTTAGATTGAATCTCTCTTCTCTTGACTTTCATTAACTGACTCAAGAAAACCTCTAATTAACGAACAATGGAAAATAGGAGGTGATCATCCAAACCCAATTATAATACCGACAAGTTTGATTTAGTAATCGGTGAATGTCACAACAATACTTCTGGAGATACACATTTAACAAAATAAACCCATCCAATGCAATTGCAGAGTATCGAATGGGTTTGTTTTGTGGTTAGGTCTGCATAATTGAAGTTGATATCTGCCTCAAAAAATACTCTTCAGTGGAGATATAAACCGGTTTGCAACTATTGGGGAAGGATTAACCGGTGTTAAAACTCAATTATGCATGCTCTTATACTGGCTAGTTTGTTACTTCGAGCAATCAAATTCGCTGAAAGAAAACTTACCGATTTTGAATCCATCGTGACGAAATTATCTAAAATTACAAACAGTTAACAAAGAACTTTAGAAAATCACCTGCATTTGGCTTTTCAGAAGGGGTTTGACGTTTTATGAAGCGGGAAATATACAGCTCTCGAAACCTTGGTCATGGATTCAATTAGCAGCCACATAATAGTTGTTAAACCTGCTCGTCAAGCCGGGAAGTCTTAACTTGTCAACAGTATCCTGGAGAGCATCGATAAGCCCTATTTTGTATTTGACGTTTAATGTAGAGATAAGGCCTTTTCAAATCAAGGCGTAACACTTATTCCTTGAAGTGATATCAGCCACTCATGCGCCTTTTGCACTTCAACACCGTTTGGAAAAGAACGGGCTCTATCCAATTCTTTTACGATTTGAATCTTTTTGACCTTGGGAAAATACGTTTCAAACTTTTTAAAAACCGGACTGATATTTCTATCACGCCATTTAACTTCCAGCATTAACACTGGCATGTCATTTTGGGTGACACAGAAATCAATTTCCTGTCCCTCTTTGGTTCTTAAATAATGGAGTTGCTTTTCCTCTCCCAGACAATCCATCTGAAACTGGATCTCTTTATGCAGAGAGCAAGCTACCAAATTTTCAAGCTTGGCACCCTCGTCTCCAATCACTTGTCCGTTATCGTAAAAATAAAACTTGGGAGCCTTAAGGATAGACCTGGCAACATTTCGGTGAAATGGAGTGATCCTGAAAATCACATACATATTCTCAAGTATCGTGAGCCACCGTTTTACGGATTTATCAGAGCATTGAAGATCCCTGGCTAATGAACTGAATGAGACAGGGCTACCGACCCTTTTCCTCAGAAGTTGAATTAGTGTTTCAATCAATGTTATCTCCTGAACATTTTCCAGTTCAACCAAGTCTTGTTTCAGGATGATGTCAAGATGGGATCTCTTCCAACGTTTATAATACCTTTCACTATTCTTGAAAAAAGGCTCTGGAAATCCCCCTGTTTTCAACAATTTATCCAGTTCTTTTTCGATATTGTCCGGTTTAAATACTGTATTGATCTCTTTTAAATCCAGGGGGTGAAGATGGAATTGGAAAAACCTACCGGCTAGTGAGTCCCCTACCTTTCGGTAAGTATCAAGTTTAGCACTTCCTGTAACCATCAAAGAAGGATGACAGCCCTCTTTATCATAAATCCCCTTCAACCAGGACTTCCAGTTTTTGAGTTTATGAAGTTCGTCAAAAATAATCAACTTCTTCGAGCGATCCCAAGATCTCTCCAGCAAATCGAGGCGATCATCTGAATTGTCGTAGTTAAAATAGTCAAACTTGTCCACCAACATTTTTGACAGGGTTGTTTTTCCTGTTTGCCTTGGACCTGTTAGAATAACGATTTTATTATTCAGATCTTGCAGAATGTATTGTTCTAAATACCTTTTCATGAGGACTATTCTGACATGCATTCCGAAAAAGTCAAGACTTTTTCGGAATGCATGTCAGAATAGCCGTATAGTATCCAGATAATGGTGATGAGAATTCCCCGGTAATGAGGTTGACACTTTGCCGTTGTAGATCATTAGAGTTATTATAAATGTGGGCGAAGCTCTGGATCTTGGTTCTGTGTTTTCCAGGCAATCATAATCTGCTTACCTTTCTTAAGAATCTCCCCGATACGACATTTTCGTGGATAAAAGAGAAAATCATTACGAAAAGGTGACCATTCAGCAGAGTAATCATATAACACCCGTCATTCCTGCGAAGGCGCAATGTCCTTAAATCAATGCCGAGTTACTTTTCTTACCGGTTGAAACTGTTAAACTTCTTGGCCCTGTAAAATCGGTCTTTCGCAATCCCGCTGTTTCTGGAGGCTTCCATTACATTTCCCTGGAAAAGATCTTCCAGGGAGGAGAGAATTTGTTTCTCGATCGTTTTCAGGTCGGTTTTATGAGTCACGATGTAATCCCGGATTGATACGATGGCACCATCAAAGGAGATATTCTCAGCTTGCCGGGGAGAAAATAGGAAATCAAAATCCTTTTCCTGTATTTCAGATCTATTGTGATCAAGCAGGATGATGGCTCTTTTTATGGCATTTTCAAGTTCCCTGATATTTCCTGGCCAGGAATAGGATCGAAGCTTCTCCAAAGCCTTGGCATTTAATGTTACGATCCTTTTTCCCAGTTCCTGGCTGAATTTTACGGTGAGGTGATTAACCAGATCTTCAAGATCCTCCATCCGTTCGTTAAGAGAAGGGATACAAATCGGAAAGGTATTGATTCTGTAAAAGAGATCTTCTCGAAACGTCTTTTCACGGATCGCCTGTTCCAGATTTCTGTTGGTTGCACAAATTAATCGAAAATCCACTTTTCTTACCAAATCGCTGCCCAGTTGTTCGACTTTTTTCTCCTGTACGACGTTCAGTAATCTGGTTTGCATTTCCAGTGTCAATTCCGCTATCTCATCTAAAAACAAAGTTCCCGAATCTGAAAGTTCGATTTTCCCCTTTCTTTCGGTAACCGCTCCGGTAAAAGCCCCTTTTTTGTGACCAAATAGTTCACTTTCAATCAATTGAATGGGAATAGCACCACAGTTTATCTGCACAAACGGTTTATCTTTCCTGTTACTCATTTCATGAATCAGACGGGCGATGATACTCTTTCCGGTGCCGGTTTCTCCAGTCAAAAGGACGTTTTCACTGGTTTTACAAATTCTTTTGACGTTATTGTGTACTTCTCCCAGGCTTTTATCGAGACCTATAATGCTTTCGTGCAAAGAGGATTCCTGTCTTTTTAACTCATCAAATTTCTGCTTTAGAGCGATTAGATCAGCCTTCGATTTTTGTTTTTTTGTGACCTGCTCAATGGCAACGGCCAGGGAGTTACCCAAAACAGGCAAATTCAGCGGTTTTTCCAGAATCTGCGAAATTAGATTGTTGTTGATAAACTGCTGCAATAATTCTTTATCTGCAAAAGCAGTTAACAAAATGCCATAATCGTAGGATTCGTTTTTTTTTGCTTCAATCAAAAGTTCCAATCCGGAGATTCGCGGCATTTTGTAATCGGCTATTACTATGTCGTAATACTGATTTTTCAGCTCTTCGGTTGCTTCGACAGGGTCGGTAAAGACCGTGATTGTGAGATAATCAAAATAATCTTTTATACTTTCTACGATTACGGGCTCGTCATCAACAACCAATATTCTTGTATGGTCCATTTTCATTCCCCTATCACAATCGTAAAGGTGCTTCCTGTTCCTATTTGAGAATCCACAGATATCCTCCAGTTCATTTTTTCGATGAGATTTTTAACGATAAAGAGGCCTAGGCCTTCAGAGCTACTGATGGGTTTTGTAGTATAAAAAGCTTCAAAGATCCTTGTTCTGTCTTCCGACTTAATTCCCGATCCATTATCTTTCACCTGTATTATCTTTTTCCCGTTTTCAGCGAATGCGATGAGTTCAATTTTTCCATTATCGTTTACAGCCTGCAGGGAGTTGGCTATGAGATTGGAAAAAATCAGGTTGGTGGCCCGTTTATCAGCCGAAAACTCATAATCTTCCCTAACCTGGCAGATAATGGCAGATTTTTTACCATTGGCACTGGTGCTGTCCATCATCAAGCCAGCAAACACTTCCTTTATCGATAAAAGTTCAAGATCCAATGTCTGGTCATGAAACAGGATTTTGACGTTTTCAATGAGCTGTTTAATTCGAACTATGTTTTCTTCAATATACCCAAAATACTTGTTGATCTTTAGATTGTCTTTCAGACCCGACTGGGTAATTGTTTTTTTCAGGTTTTCAAGCGGACCACTAATCCCGCTCAAAGGATTGTAAATCTCGTGTGAGATGCCCCCCAGCATCATTCCAATTGATGTGAATTTCTCTTTTTCAAATCTCTCTTTTTGTAGTGATTGGAATCGAAGGAGTGATTCGATTTTTATAATCAGAGTATCCGTTGTATAGGGTTTGTTGATATAGTCGATGGCACCGCTGTTTAACCCTTTCATTTTATC
Organism: bacterium; assembly: GCA_018829445.1. Lineage (GTDB taxonomy): Bacteria > SAR324 > SAR324 > XYD2-FULL-50-16 > XYD2-FULL-50-16 > JAHJTV01. The sequence goes on along the minus strand of JAHJTV010000100.1, from coordinate 4,653 downwards.
CCTTTCTGCAGTTTTGGCAGTCGTGAATAGAAAGGGAATCTTATTTAATCGGGAGTCATCCATTAGACGGCCAATCAGTTCATAACCATCCATATGGTCCATCATGATATCTGAAACGACTATGTCGGGCAGTACATCATTCTGCAGCTTTTCCAGTGCTTGCTGTCCATTTGCCGCACAAAGGATGTTGAATTTGGACTTCAGCTGTTGACGAACCACATAAAGCAGATCCAGGTTATCCTCAACAAAGAGAACGGTTTTCTTGTGGGGATCATGAGGCGAATCTTCGATCAACTGAAATGTAACCTGTCTGTTAAGCGGTTCCGATATGGCATGTTCAGTCTGCTGTTTTTCGAAACTGCCAGGACTGTATTGTGGAATTCTGACGAAAAAGGTGGAACCGTAATCCGGATTGCTTTCAACGTCAATTTTACCTTTCAGAGAATCGATGATCTGTTTAACCAGAGCCAACCCCATTCCTATCCCTTGCGCACTGCTCTTCTGGTGGGACATCTGATAATAGGGTTTGAAAATGTTTTCCATTTCCGAGGAATCAATTCCACATCCATCGTCTTTGATTTCCAATACAGCCATTCCATCGGCCGAATAAAGGGCTATATTGATTTCTCCCCCACTGTGATTAAATTTGATAGCGTTATCCAGCAGATTATTGACTACCCTGTCCAGGGCAAGACTGTCAGCTTTAATGAAGATATTGTTTTGCAGATGAGGCTTTATGGTGATGAAGTTTTTTTCAGCCATCACCTTAAACAGAAGGGCTTTCTCTGCGATGATTTCATGAAGATTGAGAATGGAGCTGTGATTATAAGGTATGGCGCCTCTTTCAAATTTTAAAATATCAAAAAAGTTGAGCATATCCTGCAGCAGCTTGTCTAAATTTCGTTTTACAACTGTCAATTCAGGGAAATCTTCACCCTGGTGTTTTTCCATGAAGAGGTTTAGATAGTTTGAGATAAGCGTTAACGGGGTTTTAACTTCATGAGACAGGTTTGTAAAAAAATCCGTTTTTTCCTGGTTGCTTTGTTCAATCTTGTTTTTGGCAACCTGTAGTTCCTGCGTTCTGAACTGTACTTTTTTGTCCAGATGCCGGGTCAGATCGTCCAGCTTTTGATAGGTTTTGGCAAAGCGACGGGACAACAGGTAGGATTGACTCAGTATCAGCAGAAAAAGGCCAAAAGGTGTCATCTGCGGCAATGGGATGCTAAAGAAGCGTTGGGTACTAACAACGTCCAGACCAACAATCATAATAGAAACCAGGGCGCCGGCAAATACAAGATAAGCACTCTCTCTCCTTCTGATCATGGCAATGAGCAGGCAGACACAGGAAAGCAATAAAGAGCCGATGAGAACAATATAATAGGGAATAGAGGTATAAGTGGAAAATACTTTAGAAGGAGTTAGTATCGTTATAATTGCCAGGGAAATGGAAAAAAGTTGAACGATATGGATAAATGGTTTTGGGAATTCCTGCGGGAAAAGCGTTCGTAAGTACATCAGGAACATGGGAAGCGGTAAAAACAGGGTCAGGTATTCCAGTTTTATTGCCAGCTCCCAGTTGAAGTCGGGAAAAATGAAAATCAGTATGTTTTCGCCTGTTACCAGTGGTCTTAATGAAATGAGTAGGGAGAATATCCCGAATAAAAGCGAAGAATAATCATTTTTAATAAGTGAAAATAAACCCAGGTGATATAACCCCATAATAAAAAGACTGCCAAAAAGGAAAATTGCATACATCAGACGCTTGTCTCTTCCTGCGAGTATTTTGTCCTGGGGGCCAAGCAAAATCGAATTAAACAGGCCTCCACGTTTATGATTAAAATTTGATACCTGTACGATGACATCGATATTTTCTGAGTCCGTCTTAAAAAAGTGAAGTTTTGGTAGTCGTTGGGGTACCATTTGGTCTTTAGTTGCTGCCACTAGCCCATTGGAAAGAATCAAGTTACCCTGAAGCCACATTTTATAAGCAGACTCCTGATTTGAGCCACGTATTCCCAGGGTACCTGCTGATTTCGGGAGCAAAATCCTTAATCGATAGGTGGCATAGCCATCTACCGGAAGATACTCCTTATCTGTTTTATAGCTGTTCCATGCAGCAGGCGTGTTCTTAAACTCAGCCTTTTGCGGAGTATTATCATTGAGGAAATCACTGGGTGTTAGGAGCTGATTCCAGTAAAATTCCCATTCTCCTGCCAGTTTGACGATTCCCTGTTCTTCAAAATTCCAGGTTCGCAAATCCAGTATACCTAGAACAGCATTAGGAGCATCAACGCTTTTTGTCGCTGACTGGCATGAAATAAAGATGATCAGCAGAATCACCAGACCAGTCATATTCCTGATATTTACCAAAATATTTATCACCGCTCGCTTCATACCGGTACCAATCCACAATTATCACAATAGATCTTCGCATTTTGCGAAAAAACAGTCGCATATTGCTACCATGCTGTCAATCATTTGAAAAAAATATCTTTTTGATAATTGAAAACTTTAGGATTTTACACTGTAAATAAGTTTGGCTCAATTCTATATGATTTTATATTACATAATCTTAACGCAAATATACACTAAGAAGAGTTACAAACTAATACCGGTAATAAATTGTTTAAAACAAACGGCACAGATGTTGCGAAAGGAATTCACTGATCTTTTCAAACAGGGGTTTGTTTCATTCTAAACCGAAGAAATTTTCAAGAGGGTTATATGAAAAACGTTTTGATAATATTGGGGTTAATCTTTTTACTGGCAGCATGTGCTGACACTCCCGGATCATCGTCAGATTCTTCTGCATCAACTGGTGCATGTGAGGGATGGAGTGATACCTTGAACAAGGGATACTGTTACGATGGCTGGACGGAATCGGAATGTGCAGACTATGACGAACGGAAAGTCAATTATGCTGATTGGTATTTCCATTCAGGGCAAACCTGTTCCGAGCGAGGTTACTAATTTGAATTTATAGGTAACTTTTCCACAGATGTTGTTCTTTATGATCTCTTTAGCATCATATACCACGGCAAAATCCTCCTTGCTTTCTCTTTTTTGAATTTTGCCGATATCACAGATCACTCTTCCGGCTTTTTGAAGTAAGTGATGTTCTCTGAGCTAAAAACATTTTATATCATGTACTGAGCTGTGGTTTTTCTTCCCTTCTTTTCCCCGCAAATAACGGATTATGCCAAGCTTGGCATAACTCATATCATGTGATCGCGAGCAACGAATCGTTGTGTTTTATAATCTGGATAGCCAGGTAGAAAAACGATTTCGCAATTTCCTGTCATCGGGATTGAATTTGAGCAAAATATTCTCAAAAAGTGAAAAACCTTGAGATATTCTTGCTTTGATAATACAATATGTTTTGCTGTCTAAATTTTTTCGACCCTGACATTGATTAGATAGATAAACTGATCTTTCTTATTCCATTTGCAGGAATGCTTTCTCAAAACCTTCCTTAATGATTTCCAGCTCATTGGGATCAGTGTGTCCTATTTGCATAATCTTCAAATAGGTGTCTGTCGGTTTAACTTTTTTAAGCATTATATCAAAATCCCTGATGACCTGATAACCCCATTCGTTCTTAGGACAGGCCAAATAGGATGTTGCAAAATCAGTTAATTCCTTCACCCCAATACTCCCCAACTTTGATTTATATTTTGACTGATATTTTTCAGCCAGGTAATTGGCAAGATAGGGGTATTCAAGGGTGTAATCGATACGCCCGGATAACAGCGTTTGAATAACATTCTGATCTTCTATCGCCATGAAATAGATATTTTTGTCATGTTCTTTGAGAATTTTATCAACATGGGCGTAATATGACCTTTTTTCTACAAAAACACCTTTAAATCTTGAATCTTCCAACAGATCAGTCAGTGAAATCATGCCAGGATTTCCCAGTTTGCTTATGTTTGACCTGCTCATAATAATCCGTAGAGGCAGGCCAAAGGAGATCACTTTGGAAAAAACGGCGAATTGCTGCCGTTCCTTTGTTTTAATAGCAAAAGTGCTGCAAACCTTCTCTCCTTTTTTCAGATCACTCCAAAATCGTGCCCAATTCATTTCAATGGTTTGATGATCATACTGTGGGAGATTCTGACGATAAAGATTCAGCATCGCATCAAAACGTCCCATTCCTTTGTCAGCACCACTGAGCATTTGAAATGGAGGCCAATGGATAACCAGCCATTTTATCTTTTCTTTTGCCGATACTGTTGTACCAAAAATAAATAAATTGAAGATTGCGATCACCAAAAATTTTTTCATCTTTCCCTTTTTAACTTGGGTTTTTTGGGGGCAGTAAGTTTGCAAGCGATCATTTCTTAATTGGGGATACAAAATCTGTGTTCATTTTATCAATGTTGATCAATTGGATTTAGCTTCCATAACCCGGATTTATAGAAAGAAACTCATCCTCAAAGATAATAGTAACCAATTCTACAGCATTTAGTATAAAGTTTTTTAAGTAAAAATCAGAAATAAAACCCTTGAACCCAGCATTGTCCGGTTAGAAATTTGCATCTGCTCGTAGGTTGGGCTACTTGTTGCCCAACATTGCTTTCTATTGATGGGCAACAAGTAGCCCATCCTACTTTTTCTAAACAAGAAATAGCTAAAGTTAAAGTAATGGCGTCT
>JAHJTV010000099.1 GCA_018829445.1 bacterium | reverse complement strand
TCACACCTGTTCCCATTTCGAACACAGAAGTAAAGTCCTTCAGCGCCGATGGTACTGCATGGGTGACTGTGTGGGAGAGTAGGACGCCGCCGGATACACGAATCAAAAGCCCAGTGGGAGCAAACACCTGCTGGGCTTTTTGCGTTTGAAATAAAAAAATGAACAAGACTAATCAAATACTTTTCTCCATTGCTTTTTTATGCCTGATGCTTTGGTATGGATATTATGTAATCAGCCTGAGAATTTCGGCAACCGATAAGCAAATGGTTGTTCAGGAAGATCAATCGTTGGTGGTTGATATAATTCCCAAAGGATCAATGGATGACCTGCGGGTTGAGATTTTGGAGCAGCCAAAGTGGGGTTTATTATCAGTCAAGGAAAGACAGTATCTGTATAATCCTGCCGAAAATTATTTTGGTGAAGATTATTTTACATACAGATTATCATTGGGAAATAGAGTCAGTGACTCCGCAACTATCAGGATAACGATAACTGCGGAAAACGACGCGCCGATAGCGAGAGATACTCACATTTCTTTGAGTGAAGATAACTCTGTGGAGTTTAATCTTGAGGCTGAGGATGTTGATAACGATAAATTAGTCTATATTATTTCCCGTTATCCCAAAAACGGCAGTATTGATGGAATCCCTCCACATTTAACCTATACCCCCTTCAAGAATCAAAACGGTCCGGACCAACTTCAATATAGTGTTTACGATGGCAAGGCAAGAAGTTTGCCTGCCGTAGTCAAGATTGATGTTATTCCCTCCAATGATCCGCCAGAGGCAGTTAATAAATTAATCACAACCTACAGAAAAACGCCGATTGAATTTAAGTTGGAAGGTACTGACATTGAAAAGGATATATTGTCATATGAAATAATAGAACAACCCCTTAATGGAGTTATAAGAAAAAAAACGGATAAATACATTTATACTCCAATGTCTTACTTCACTGGAAGTGATCAATTAGCATTTGTTGTCACCGATGGTATAGAATACAGCAAGCCCGGGATAATCAAGATTGATGTAAAACCGATCAATATGAATAAGCAGTTGGGGTATGTTCTCGATGGAGTGGTTGAAGAAGGAGGTGTTGCCATTGGTGAATATGATAAACCCGAGTATCTGTTTCATCCCGGAAAATATATTCCTGCATCAGTGCTGAAAATTATAACGGCAGCAGCAGCTCTTCACTCTTTGGGTGAAAATTATCGTTTCAAAACAGAAGTCAGCATCAGTAAGAGTAACGAATTAGTTATTAAAGGATTTGGAGATCCGACACTGTCTTCCAGAGACTGGCACGATATTGCGTTGAATCTTAAAAAGATGGGATTATTCGATTCGGATTTTAAAAAACTGATCATTAACACGTCAGTGTTTTCTGATACATTGATTGTGGATGGAAGAAGGTCAACATTAAATTATTTTGATGCACCTCCGTCAACTTTGGCATCAAACGAAAACACCGTTGTGATTACAATCAAACGTGGACGAAAGATTATTGTAAATGATGAGTATACTCCTTTGACTGCGATGCTTGTTAATAAAGCCAGGAGGCTTCCCAATGGGGTTCAGCGATTTAATGTGGCTTTGAATTCACAAGAAAGCGTCGAGTATTCAATGGAACTTGCACAAGCCATATTTGAACAATATGGTGCCTTCTTTGAAGAGGAAGCTGAGATCAAAAGAAATGAACAAGGGTTGAAGCCAGTCTATGTTCACGAATCAAAGTCAACAGTACCGGAGGTTGTTAAGGAGATGTTGCAACAATCAAATAATTTTATTGCCAATCAACTACTGCTCAACATCGCCTATTTAAAAATAGGAGAAGGAGCAAGTATTGATGATGGGGTTAAGATTGTTTCTGAATTCTTGCGGGAGGAGATCGATATTGATCAACATGATTTTAAAATTGTTGAAGGATCCGGACTATCAACCCAAAATAATATCAATTTGCTTTCCATGCTCAAAGTGATGAACTATTTTACGGAATTTAAGCAACTGCTTCCGCTACTCAGCTCTTCAAAATATTCTGAATTGGCGAAGGCCGGGAGAAAATGGAAGATCTTGGCAAAATCAGGTACTTTGAAGAATGTATCAACTCTGGCCGGTTTTATCCTTGTGAAAAACAGGGAATGGAAGCCGTTTGTGATTATGTTGAACGATGATGGCATGCAACGCGGAGAGGTGATGGAAATAATCGGTCAGTACTATAACGGGTAGGAAAGACAGCGATAGTCAATCCTACCTGGCGTCTTTAAATGTCAAATGATTCAAAGGGGTTATCTTTCATCAATACAGAATCTCTTTCAAGTATCGGAATACTGGTAATTGCTGCAATTGATGTTTGAGCATTCAAATGCTCTAAACCAACCCGAATAAGATCCTCTTTTTTACAGCTTAAGACACCCGCTCGAAATCCTTCCCGCAGTTTTTTGGTTTTTCCCTTTCTTTTGTAAAGGTATTCAACAGCAGCTTTGCTGGCAGGAGAGGCGGGAGTATCCATGGCACTGCAGCCCTGCAGAATCGATTCATTTACATCATCTTCGGTGAACTTTCCTTTCTGCAACCAATCCAGAGCTTTTTGATAGATGTTTGTGGTTTTAACCAGGTTGGGATCTCGATAAGAGATCATATTGAAGAGTCCGTCATCGGTATTATAACTAGTCATCGCACCATAGGCCCCGCCTTTTTCCCTGATTTCCCCATGCAGAAAGCAGGATTTTAACAGATATGAGAGCACAAACAGGTTAGGACTGTCTTCGTGAATATAGTCTATTGTTTTAAAAGCCTTGGCAACATAAGAGATTGGAGTAGTGGTGCACCATGCTTCCGGATGGGAACTGGTTGCCATATTTGGTAATTGTACGGGAGGGGGCAGTACGGTGTCAATTTCGGAACTTTCAAGTGAGGAGTGATTATAATTGGTTATAAACTCACCAATATGTTTTTCCGATTCTTTTAAAGCAATCTCATCTCCGACCACCAAAACTGATAGGGTTTCTTTATTTAGCACTCTTTTTAATAGTGATCTGAAATAAAAGGTGATCTCTTTAATCTCATCTTTTGATTTAGACAACAGACCTTTCATATTTTGAATCTGGTGTATACCGCCATAGAGTTCTTCAAAGTAGGAAGCTCGACTGAAATGTCTGTTTGCCAGACTGGCGGCATAGTTGTGACCGACCTGAACTATTGAATTGATTAAATTATTTGTTCGTTGGGCGATGAGGTTTTGAATACGATCCAATTCATTGAATTCCCGTGGGCCCAAGAGGAGGTTTGTTATATCGAATAAAGCCGGTAAATTTCGATTGAGGGCTTTACTGGAGATTACATAGTACTCATCATAGTCATTGGCTTTATTGAATATCCTTTCGCAATTAGGGGAAGAGGAAAAGCCGCCGGTGAAACGGCTCATCTGCTCTGCCATCTCTTCATAAGAATACTTTCCGGCTCCTGTATTCATAAGCAGGTTACTGAAAAGCGGTAGCCAGACTCTGTCCTCTTCGCTGATGTTATCCATCTTAAAATACCAGTTTAAGTAGAGGATGCCATTGGTCGGTCTGTCATAAAAAGCCACATCATAATTATTTAAACCGGTTTTTACAGGATCTACGTACCGGATCTCTTTCGGAATGTCTGATATCTTCAATGAGGGTAAACAGGAAAGATCTTCTTTTGCTTCCTGAATGGCCTTCAACTTTCTGGCTTCCGCTATGAGATTTTGTTTTTCCTTTTCCGTCAGATTGGAATATCTGGTTGCAAGCAGTGTTTGTAGATTTTGATCTCTCTGCTGTTCCAGTTTCGAATCGGGTTTGAGAATCACTTTAACGCGATGGGGATTATCAATCAGGTATTTCCTGATTTGGTCTTCTAAAAAAGAACCCTTTTTAATCTTTTCTTTCAGTATTTCCAAAGTATTGTCAAAATTAATGGCAGAAATCGGATTTCCTCCATGAACCCAGGTTCCGAAAAATCGAAAAAGAAGATTCAAACTGTATGGATAATGCCCACCACTTATTTCCTTGGTATCAAATTCCATTTGATGAATGGCGGATTCAATTTGATCTTGAGTGATACCCTGTTTGAGTACTTGTTCCAGTGTTGTAGTAATCAATGATTCCACCTTATCCACATCATCTTCTGCAACAGCCTGCAATCCCACACTGAAAAAGGCTTCCCTGATTTCATCTTCGAAACCAGTTGTATCCGCCAATGATTTTCCCAATCCCGATTCGATTAGCTTTTTTCGTAATGGTGCCCCTGAGTGACCAAGTAGAATAAGATTAATGAGTTGCAACGATAATATTTCCAGGGGCTCATCGATCTTACAAGTCAACCAGGTGAGGGCAACCTGACATCGTTTCCCGTCATTATCCTGTTCATTCAAAGGGTAAGTGTAAGTAAATGTTTTTGGAGTCTTAAATCGTGTCTCATCAGGCACTTGAGTATTCACCTGTATTTTCTTGAATTTGGCAAGGGTGTGATCATTAATAAATTCCAAATTGTCTTTTAGGGGAAGGTCTCCGTAAGTATAAAAAAATGAATTGCTGGGGTGATAGTGAATTTGGTGAAAATCAACCAGCTGCTTATGGGTTAATTCGATAATGTCGGATGGATCACCTCCGGAGTTATATTTATAGGTTATCGTCGGGAACAGGGATCTGCCGGTAACATCGTGCATGGTCTGGCTTTGGGAAGACATGGCTCCCTTCATTTCATTATAGACCACTCCTTGTATGGTCAGCGGAGAATCGGCTGAATCCGGATCGGAAAATTCAAGTCGATGTCCCTCCTGCTTAAAACTCATTTCAGATAACAAGGGAAAGAAAGCGGCATCCAGGTACACTTTCATCAGATTGAAAAAATCTTTCCTATTCTGAGTTGAAAAGGGATACATGGTCCAATCGCTGGCAGTAAAGGCGTTCATGAATGTTTTCATGCTTCGTCGAATCATGGAAAAAAATGGATCGCGAACCGGGAACTCTTTTGAACCGCATAATGCAGTATGTTCAAGAATGTGCGCCACGCCTGTGGAATCAGTGGGGGTAGTTCTGAAAGCTACGCCAAAGCAGTTGTTATCATCTTCGTTACTCAGATGCACCATTAAGGCGCCTGTTTCTTCGTGCTCCAATTGATACATTACGTTTCTTAACAAAGGTAACGCATCTATTTTTTTAATTCTGAATCCATGAATGAGCTGGTTCACCTCTAGTCCAGGATTATTCTTATCTGTAACCATAATGTTTTTAATGAAAAGTATTTAAATTGTATTAAACAGGTAACTAAATATCTGACTATGTATTATCAACAACCCGGATTGTATAATATTTTTGAGATGGCTTTTTTAAAGCATGCCGGAATAAAGCTGTGAAAAAACATAACCAGTTTTAGTCATAAGCAATTAAAATATAATAGAAACGAGAGTTTTTTGCATTTGTGTCGATTTTAGAATCGACACATCCGTCGAGCGAAACTCACTACCATTCTCCGGCCAATTCCAAGTTTTTTCTGCAAGAATCCATTTTAACAGGGCGTTAAAAACAATGTAAATCTTATTATGGGGAAACCTTCAAAATTGAAGTGATACTTCATAATTGACGATGTTTCTGAGGACTGAAATCAGGCTGTGGATTAAATGGGTGCTTCTAAAATTTTTTATATTTTTGAACAACTGCTTTGATAGCAGACGATTAACCTTCAATCAGGTAACAAATAAAAAATGGCTTTGATAAATGGTACGGAGATAGCAGATAGACAGTTTAAAATTGATTTTATACCCAATAGAATAGGGTAGGCAGGATGCCAAAAAAAAATAATATCAAGTAGATAATTGTAAAACAATCTCAGCGTGTAGGTATCATTTTGAAAAGGAGGATAAAATGAGAAAATCAGTTATAAAAAGCAGAAAGAGAAAAAAATCGAAATGTTTTGATCCAAACAGAGAGTATTTAAACGAAGCAGTTAAAGATTATCTGAATAGGGGTGGAAAAATTAAAAAAATAGTGGACGTTTCTGATGAGATGGATCATGTCACCGGTTTTCAAGGGAATAGTCTTCCTGTGGATGAGTTTTTGATGGGTCATTGAGAGAACGTTTGTGAAGTATTTGTCTTATCTGACGCATGTCATTCCAAACCTGGGGAAGAGCTGATTGATTTCTCAACAGATATGAGGGATGGAAAGTTGGAATTAACGGAATTCCATTAAAACTAATCAGTTTTCCCCGCATTTTCATAATTCCCGACGCCTCTGGTATTAATGCTTTTGTGGCAACATTCCCCAAGGTAACAATCAAACCGGGCTTTAACAATTCAAGTTGTTTAAGGAGAAACGGAAAACAGGCTGTAATCTCATCGGCATTTGGATTTCGATTTCCCGGTGGTCGGCATTTAATAATATTGCATATATAAACAGCTTCACGATTAAGTCCAATGGAATGAATAATCTGAGTGAGCAATTTTCCCGCTTTTCCGACGAATGCTAATCCTGTTCTGTCCTCATCTTCTCCAGGTGCTTCCCCAACAAATACAATATCCGCTTTTTGATTCCCCTGTCCAAAAACAGTCGTTGTTCTGGTTTGAGATAAAGAGCACTTCTCGCAGTTTCTCGTTCTAAATCTTAAGGAGTCCAGGTTGGTTGCCCCCAATGGATCAAGACTTGGATTTTCTCCTCCTCCTGGTGTCTTAACCAGTGTCTGATCTTCCAAGGGCTTGTTTACTGGTGGCTTATCCAAAGGTTTGGGCTGTTCTTGTGGTATCTGCAGTTTGGTTTGGTGACTGTTTTCTGGGGAGATCGAACTCAATATCTCGGGAAGGGATTCCAAATCCTGCAGTAAATCTTGATTTATCCGTTCCAGAAACAACCATCGTGTTCCTTTTGCATGATATTTTAGTGTTTGCTCAAGTTTATTCAACTGAGATTGGATTTTTTCATGATTCATTGTGTAAATTCTTGAAGAACCAAACGCTGCTGAAATGATAACTGTTGATTTACATACAGTATTTATGAAAGATATTGTGAAGAACAGATATTCTACGATAAACAGAAGCAATTGGTTTGTAAATAACTCAGCTCTTTTTACGGATCAAGTGATTCTCAATTTTTCAGAATAAAGGAATTCGGGGTAAGAAGTGATGATAAGGAAGATCATATTCATTTCAGTTTTTTCTATCTTATTCTCCGGTGTATTATCAGCAGCCAATGGTTTTCGGGAATTCCAATTTGGTGATAGTTACAAAGAGGTGATGGACAGTGGAAAGGAACTCTGCAAATTTGGCGAATTGGAAAAACATACGCGATGGAACTGGAAATCAGAATTGGATTGCAAAGGCTATCTATTCAAAGAAAATACCCGAACGCGTCTCATCTTTCAATTCAGTGATGATGAGTTGGTGAAAATTTTTGTTGTTTCAAAAGACATAAAAGACTACTTTCTGATCCGAAATCCGGAATATAATTATCTGTTGCCATTAAAACCTTCAACGTTAAATCCAACATCAACCAATCTTGCGGATAAACTACTATTTAAAGATAAGGTTCACTATTTGGGAGATGAATATCGCTACACCACCTTTTTTCATAAGGGAGAATGGGAATGGGAATACCTGTATGAGAAAAAGGGAAATCAAAGAGATGATATTAGAAGAAAAGAGAAGCAGTTAGAGGAGGAGATGGAAGGAGGTGTGATAGGGTGGAGCAAGTTCAAATTTGATGAACCTGAGAGTGAAATAAAAATGAAACTGGAAGGGATGTGTTCATCTATTTCGGTTTTATCGGGAGGAGGAGTTGACCAGTTATTACAATGTAACGATTATGTGTTTTTAGATAAAAAAATTGCAGTTTTGTTTTTTTTTAAGGAATCCGGTTTAATGAAGATTGAATTGAAACTAACCGGCGAGTGGTATGATCTTTTGCTCGAATCATTAAAAAGAAAATATGGTTTCCCCTACCTGGAACTTGATAAAAATGACTATTATTATCGATCCATTGAGTTCCCGAAAGCCAATGTTATCCTGGCTTATAAATCAGGCGAGAATGGCAATGATTCGGTTTGGCTTTCACTAAAGTATGTCAAAGAGGGCTGCGAAGATGAGGATCAGGTTCAAATTCAAATGCGACAGAAAGGGAAAACAAAACCGGAAGAGTTGAAAAAGACAAAAACCGAAAGAGTGTTGGACAGCATTTGAATTTATGGAAAAAGACTTGATATTATTAATGAATGCATTAGTGGTCGAAATTCTCTCATCTGCGGTATATTTCCTTCTCTACTGATTAACACCCTGTTGGACAAGAGGAGTATAATCCTTTTTGTCTGGGGGTCCATCCACAAGGAGGTGCCAGTAAATCCCAAATGACCGATACTACCATCTGGCATAAGGCTACTGCAGCTCCAGTAATCTGCTTTTCCGAGTTTTATGTCCCACCCCAGAGATCTTGGAATTAAGGTGGGGGGATTGTGATTTCTGAACATCTTACCGACCAGATCTTTTGGTAGGATTCTGACACCATCCAGTTCCCCACCTGACAGCAGAGCCAAACAAAATCGATGAATATTTTGTGCAGTTCCGAATAAACCGGAATTCCCTCCCTCACCATTGAATAGTCCGGCGTTCTCATCATGCACGATGCCTGAAAGGTCTTTTTGTCTATGTGGACAAAAACCAGTGGGTACAATCTCAATATCAATATTATCTTCCAAAGGATTAAACGTTAAATATTCCAAACCCAGCGGATAATACAGGTTTTTAATACAATAGTTTTTTAGCGATTCTCCTGATATTCGTCGTACTATTTCTGCCAAAAGAATATATCCCAAACAACTATAAACAGTGCAAGTTCCCGGTTTATGGATAAGTGGAGTATTCATCAGCTTTTTCCACCCTGTCTCGGCATTGTATTCCGGTTCATATAGAGCCACCCAGTCCGGTAGTCCGGAAGTGTGTGTCATAAGATGCACCAGGTTAATCAGCCTTGAATTCTTATCTTTAAATTCGGGTATAAATTTTCCCAGCATATCGTCCAATTGCAGTTTTTTCCTGCTAATCAGATGAAGTATTGCACAGGTGGTCGCCAGGGGTTTGGTCAATGATGCCAGATCGAATAAAAAGTTTTTCCCGAGTGGTTTCTTTTTATCGCCCACCGCAGTATAGCCGTAGGCTTTATGAAAAAGAACCGAATCGTTATCAGCTACCAGAATTTCTATTCCAGGGAATATCTGTTTATCAATTGCTTCTGTTGCCAGATTGTCAATCTTAGGTGGGATCATGTTTGTTCATGAAAACAGGTTCAATAACTACCAAGGGGGATGAAAATTTATAGTAACTGTTTTTGTCATTCTATCCCAAACATTGTAGAATGGTAAACAACCACTAAAGCAATGACTAATTGATTGTGTACAAAATATCAATGGCAGGTTCTTTGCATTTATTGTCAAAAGAAATAGAAGCAAAAATCTTGAAACTCGAATGGAGATTTAGTAATGAAAAGCTTTTTTTTAGCAGCAGCTTTTATGCTATTCTTAGCTGGAACATCTTACGCTCAATGCCCGCCAAGGTCGCTTCCTCAGGGGACTTCAAACGCTCAGCGTTCACCGGACGCTCCTCAGATCTGTTTGGAATCATTTGAAATGTGCAACAACTGGGCAAGACATTATTGCTACCCCGGAAGCCATGAGCAAAAAGTGAATGAACTGTTGCGGCAAAAAAAAGAGCGGGGTGTAACAATTACTACTGCGATTATTAAGGCGGTAGCAAAGAGTACACTAAAATACCAATAGACTAATCCGGCATGTTTGATTGACAGGCTCTAATATGTGGAAGTTGTTAATCAAATATGATAAATTCTGCCAACAGAGCAACCCCTTCTATCATAAAAGTCAATGGCTCTTGCACAATTGCGATGGCTTGCCTGATATTTGACTAAATAATGGGCAGTTGTTCTAGCGGTGATCTAAGTCCCCCACTGTTTTGTCAGATTATCAAGTCATACGACCTAATTTGGATTTTTGGTCATCCAAGTGGTATCAGCTAATAGCTTTATCCAGGTGACTCAATTATAGCAAAATTAAACAGTCTTCCAATCAAAATACAGATTTGTGATGAAAGAAGATGAAATAAAATGGAACAAACGCTATTCATCCAGTAGATTTCCTCAAGAGCCTTCACAAATTGTAATCTCACACTATCAATTGGCCAGAGTTGGAAAAGCGTTGGATATTGCAGCGGGCAATTGCCGCAATTCGATTTTTCTGGCTGAAAAAGGTTTTCAGGTTGATGCTGTTGACATCTCTAAAACCGGATTAGAGTTGCAAGAGAACAAAGCAGGAGCAATCACCTTAATATGTCAGGATCTTGATACCTATCGTATCACTGAAAACAGCTATGATCTGATCATCAATATCAATTTTCTTGATAGACACCTGTTTCCCTGCATCAGGAAAGGACTAAAACCAGGTGGAACCTTAATATTTGAAACCTTTATGGATCCACGACTGGTTAATAGAGAGCTGGATGAGCGGAAACGGGGTCAATATCTGGATCGTAATGAACTGCTTCATTCTTTTCTCTGTTTTAACATTGTGTTTTATAAAGAAGAAAAGGTTACATTTATCAATGGGGACCCTATTAAAAAAGCAACCCTGGTGGCAATAAAAGAGCATTTTTAAATGGGATTCCCGCAATTCACAACTGGTCTAATCCACGAATTATGAAATATTGATCTTGTTATTCCATCAACATCGTAATATGTTTTAGTTAATATTTGGAGATATTGGCAAATATTGGTAGATTACTGCCAGGGAATCATTTTTGCCATTTGACCGCTAGTCTTGGAAAGCACATTAGTGCGTTTTGACATTTTGATCATCGATGAAATGGGAATCTTATGCAAAGCCTACATGGTATTTTCGAAAACGGGAAAATAAAACTATTACACCCACTACCAAAGAATCTTCCGGATTCTTCAAATGTTTTGGTGACCTTTGTAATTGATGACGGTGTATCAAAAAATGACAAGGTACAAAGTGCAGCAAAGGGAAAGCAGGAGAAAAGCGAGGAATATTACCAATCAATCAGGGAATTTGAGAGAGTGGAAGCCCGCGGTAATATCACCATCATTGACCAGGATGATCAGTTTGTTTTTCCGCTGAACGACTATTCCCAAGGTGGATTGAGTTTTATTTCGGATAGACTGTTTGGCGCAGGCCAATTGATTAGTTCGGGAATTACAGATCCGTCAAATCCGGAACTGGTTTTAATGGAGTTGAAGATGGAGGTTCGAGGGATCTTCAAAAACGATGACAAGTCATATAAAGTCGGTTGCATGTTTCTAGATCCCGTCGATGAAGATCTCTGGCACGGATTACTTCAATATCTAAGCTAAATCAGGGGGTTTTACGCATCCTCTTTCAGCTTCTCTTTTCTTGCTTCGATAACCACTTCCTGAATGTGTCTTGGGCAAGCCACATATCTATCAAATTCCATTGAAAAGGTCGCCTTCCCTTGTGTGAGTGACCTCATAATAGTTGAATAGCCAAACATTTCTGAAAGGGGAACCGTAACAGTGATGACTGTTATTTCATCCCTTACCTCGGTTTTTCCAATAACACCTCGTCGGGAACTCAGATCACCGATAATTGAACCCTGGTATTCGGAAGGTGTTTCGACTTCAACTTTCATTACTGGCTCCAGTAGTTGACATCCGGCTTTTCTAACCGCCTGTTTGATGGCTTGCCGTGCACAAATTCTGAATGCCATGTCGCTGGAATCCACGTCGTGATACTTACCGTCGACAAGGTTGACTTTTATTCCAACCATTGGAAAAGCTGCCAGCGGACCTTCGGCCATGACGTCCTTAAAACCCGCTTCACATGCCCCAATGTATTCTGACGGAATACTTCCCCCTTTAATCTGATTGTTGAATTCAAAGCTTTTTGCTTCCGGGTCATCGTAATTAACCGGTTCAATGCTCCCCATAACGCATGCATATTGACCTGATCCACCGGTTTGCTTTTTGTGAGTATAATCAAAAGAAGCTGTTTGGTTGATAGCTTCCCTGTAACTCACCTGGGGTGCACCAACTTCAATCGGCACCTTGTATTCGCGCATCATCCGTTCAACGTAAATTTCAAGATGTAGCTCTCCCATACCAGAAATGATGGTTTCTCCTGATTCCGGATCGGTTTGTACGCGGAAGGTGGGATCCTCTTTCATAAAACGGGACAACGCTTTGGACATGCGGTCAACAGCTGATGTATCCTTACAGGTAACAGCCAGGGAGATAACAGGTTGGGCTATAAACATTGATTCCAAGGATACGCTAATGTTTTCGTCACAAAAGGTGTCTCCGGAAGCGCAGTCAACTCCAATCATGGCGATAATATCACCTGCACTGGCCGATTCAATATTTGCCCTGGCGTCGGAATGCATACGAACCAATCGCCCCACACGAATTTTTTTCCCGGTTCTTGTATTATAGATGTTCATTCCTTTACGCATTGTTCCCTGATAAATTCTAACATGGGTCAGTTGACCGAACTGTTCATCAGTAATCTTAAACGCCATGCATACCAAAGGTTTATCCTTATCAGGAACAAGAGTAATAGTTTTAGATTCATCTTTAGCATCCCGTGCGATTGTCGGTTCTGCTGTCACGGGAGAAGGCAGGAAACGGCAAATAGCATCCAACAATGGTTGAACAGATTTATTCTTAAAGGCAGATCCCATATAAACAGGTGTTAATTTCAAACTTTTGACACCAGCCAGCACGGCATCGTATATCAATTGCTCACCAATTTCCCGTTCTTCCAGTAGATCTTCCATTAATTGATCGTTATACATGGAGACGCATTCCAGAAGGTCTGCTCTTTTTTCTTTAGCTAAATCAATCAGTTCTGGTGGGATCTCTTTCTCGACGATCAATTCGCCTTTTTTCCCATCATTATAAAGGGCTTTCATAGTGATCAGATCAACCACGCCGCAAAAATCGTCCTCAGAGCCAATGGGTATCTGCATGGCTACAGCATTGTGCCCCAGTTTTTCTTTTAGATCCCGGATGGCTTTAAAGGGATCGGCTCCCACTCTATCCATTTTGTTGATAAAAACCAATCTGGGAACACGATATCGCTTCATCTGCCTGTCAACGGTAATGGATTGAGACTGAACTCCGGCTACTGCGCACAGGATCATAATGGCGCTATCCAGAACACGTAAAGCTCTCTCTACTTCCACCGTAAAATCGACATGACCTGGTGTGTCAATAATATTTATCTTGTTATCTTTCCAGTAGACTGTCGTGGCAGCAGAAGTTATTGTAATCCCTTTCTCTTTTTCCAAGTCCATGAAATCCATGGTCGCGCCTGATCCACCTCCTCGGACTTCTTCTATTTTATGAATGACTCCTGAATAATATAGAATTCGTTCCGAAAGAGTGGTTTTTCCGCTGTCGATATGGGCAGAAATACCGATGTTTCTTGTCGCGCTGAGATTTTTCATTTTTTTCTGATATCCGTAGGATGATTTGAGGGTCTTGGATTGTTTTTAACTCGTTGGTTATAAACAAACCATTTTATGATGGAAGCAGAAAATTGTCCATAAATTTCTGTAAAATTCTGATTCTATATTGCTTTTTATGCAGGACTTCCTGCTGTTTTCAATTTCTTAATCCCTTTTCATTCAGGAATTATACACTAAAAAATCGGAAATGGTGATAAGAATGTTTTAAACGCCCGGAAGGAATTCGAGAGGAGCTACCTGATTTAGTTTTTTTAAGTCAAATAGTTTTTTCTGAAAGAGCATAAATCCCTGCTGATAATCAAAAGATAATTCATAATGGATATTTCTTAGGTATTCCAGACAGCTTTTCTCATCCGGAAAAATACCCCGATAACTCTCCAGGGCCATTTGTTGATAAAGATCAGACGATCTCTTTTTTGATTCCAGCAGCGCAAAATAGGTCTCAATAACCTGATTAGAATGGGTTTTAAAAATGTCTTTTCTACAAACCCATAAAGCAAAAACAAAAGGCAAACCGGTTTTTTCTTTCCATAGTTCAGAGAGATCATACACATAAGGATCACTTTTTGTGTAAAATCTACGGATCGCTTCATCGGCAATAAGCAATTCTCCGACAGCATTTGGATTCTTTTGTTGAGTAAATTCAACATCTAAGTCTTTTAAAAGGTATTGAATAAGGTGAACTGAAGTTAAAGAAAACTCAGTTAATTTAATAAGATCACCATTGAGTTGCTCAAGCGGTTTTTTTAAAAACAGGTAAATGGAACGCACCGGACCATCGGCTCCCACGGAAAGATTTGGAAAAATATAGTATTTTTGTGGGTTTCGAGCAAATTCAAATGAGGAGACAACGGAAACATCGATTTCACCTCGTTCCAGTTTTTTATTTAGTTCTGTAACTTTGCCTGTTGAAAAATCACAGGGAGTTTTAACAGTTCCCTTAATGATGCTGTAGTAGACTGGAAGAACGTTTAATACTTCAATCACTCCCAGTTTTAGTTTTTTTTCCATTTTTGGGCAGGATAATGGCGGATATTTTTACACAGCAATGTTATTGTTGCCTTCCGGATCTTAGTATTCAGGGTTGAATGTAACAGGATCTTAAAATTTTTTTACCCTTTTCTTATTTAAGTTAAAAGAAATATGACACACTGTAAACCTGGTATTA
Source organism: bacterium (assembly GCA_018829445.1). Lineage (GTDB taxonomy): Bacteria > SAR324 > SAR324 > XYD2-FULL-50-16 > XYD2-FULL-50-16 > JAHJTV01. The sequence goes on along the minus strand of JAHJTV010000099.1, from coordinate 9,968 downwards.
GAATCAGTCTGCTCTTGACGGGCAATGAGATTATGGCTGGCGATATTATAGACAGCAATTCAGCTTTTATTGCTCAACAATTGCTGACTCTTGGATTAAAAATCAACAAAAAAGTTACCATTGGTGACGAGATGGCATCAATAATTGACACCATCAATCTATTATCCAAAGAGAGTGATATTGTTATTATGAATGGGGGATTGGGAGCAACTGTTGATGATTTAACAGCGGAAGCGGTTGCATATGTGATCGGTGCAGAGTTAAAAGAGCATCCCCTGGCAATTGAAAACATAACAAAACGTTACGGGGCGGATTTTATTGGGCAGAATCCCGATTATTTAAACCACTTAAGAAAACAGGCTATCCTGCCAGAGGGAGTGGATGTTATTCCGAATCCTGTTGGGCTGGCAGTCGGATTTAAAGTTAACCATAACAACGCTGTGTTCTATTTTACACCTGGTGTTCCCAAAGAGATGAAAGCGATGATCATGGATAGTATTCTTCCTGACATCCAAAAAAAATTCGATCTTAAGCCCACATCCAAAATATCCAAATTCCAAGTCATCGGATTAGGAGAATCAAAAATGCAGCAGAAGATCACTCAAACATTCCCTACGAAAATCTGGGATGTTGTCGATCTTGGATTCAGGGCGAGTACCGGAGTTGTTGAGGTTAAGTTCTCCGTTACTGATGAAGATTCACTGCCAGCCCTGATTGAAGCAGAAGATCTTTTTCGAACAATTGCACCTGCGGAAACCATAGCAAAGGGAAAATCCATTCAACAATATATAATTGAGATATTGAGGGATAAAAGTAAAAATATTATTATTTTGGATGATTGTACGGGAGGTCGCCTCTTTCAATCGATGGATTCCGTTCCGGAATCTCAAGCGGTTTTAAAATTTGGGTTACAGGCAAATTCAGAAGAAATATTAGATGCTTTTCTCAATCTGTTTAAAAATGAGTATCATACCAACCCCTCTGAACTCAAAGGAATTTTTCATTCCGCAATCGAAGATCTAAGCAATACCTGTTTCCTTGCTGTGAGTAGCTGTTCAGATTCAAAGGATTTAAGTAAAACTGTAACCATTCACTGGGGTGAGAAAGGATGCTTGGAAAGCCGCAACATAGTGATAAAAAGAGATCGTGATACTATGCAACAGTGCGTGAGCGTGGTTGCCCTGGATATGCTGCGCAGGTATTTGCAGGATCTACCAAAAGATAACCCATATTACTTCGATGAACTAACAAGGAAAGAGCTGCGATAAAGTGATCAAATCAAATCTCATCTGGCGGTAAAATCCTTGACAAGCTTTTGATGAAAGGCAAAGAATAGGTCAGAATTTATGATACAAGACCGCGGAACAATATTTCTCGTAAATGAGTAGAAGAAGATGAATAAACTTACGATTGAAGATTTAGACGTCAAGGACAAAAGAGTTTTTCTACGTGTGGATTTTAATGTACCGCTTGATGAAAACCGGCAGGTTACAGATGATAATAGAATTCAGGCTGCTTTGCCGACAATTCAGTACCTGCTTAAGAATGGGGCTCGTTTAATTCTGGTATCCCATCTGGGAAGACCCAAGGGAGTTCCTTCGGAAGAATTCTCATTGAGGCCGGTGGCAGAAAAACTGGAAAAAATGCTTAATAAAAAGATCGTTTTTTCCCCAACAGTTGTTGGTCCAGTTGCCCAAACTGCCATTGACTGTTTAAACAGCGGTGATTGTTTATTGATGGAGAATATCCGATTTTTCCCGGAGGAGGAAAGAAACGATTCCCAGTTTTCCAAAGATCTGGCTTCATTGGCTGATATCTATGTTAATGATGCTTTTGGAACTGCCCACAGGGCTCATGCTTCGACGACAGGTATTGCCCGCTATTTTGAAGACGCAGCCTGCGGGTACTTGATGAAAAAAGAGTTGGATTTTTTGGGCAGGCTTATCGAAAAACCTGAACATCCCTTTTGTGCCATTGTCGGAGGGGCGAAGGTCAAAGATAAAATCGACGTGATTTCAAGTCTTTTGGATAAGGTTGACGACGTTTTGATTGGTGGTGGCATGGCGTACACTTTTTTAAAAGTGAAGGAATTTAACATAGGGAATTCGATTCTGGATCAGGAGCATATCGATTTGGTGAAGGAAACTTTTAAAAAAGCGGAAGCACTTGACAAAAGAATCCATCTCCCGGTCGATCATGTGATCACTGAATCCTTCAGCAACGAGGTTCCCGTTAAAAATGTTGAAGGCGATATCCCGGAAGGGTATATGGGGATGGATATCGGACCTAAAACAATTGAAAACTATCTGAAGGTGATCAATGGTTCCAAGATGATTTTCTGGAATGGCCCTATGGGGGTTTTTGAAATGAGTAATTTTAAAAACGGAACTTTTAGCATGGCCGTGGGAATGAGTGAAAGCCAGGCAATAACGGTTATTGGTGGTGGTGATTCTGTTGCGGCAGTCAACCAAGCCGGTGTTGCAGATAAGATGTCACATATCTCAACTGGTGGAGGGGCGTCTTTACGGTTTATACAGGGGAAGACACTTCCTGGAATAGAAGCTTTAGCGGAGAAGAAGTAACATGGCACGAAAAACGATAATTGCCGGCAATTGGAAAATGAACCTGTTGCCGGAAGAGGGTGAAATGCTAGTTGTATCCCTAAAAACCGCGTTTGAGAATAAAAAAAATCTTGAAGTGGTAGTTTTTCCTCCAATCGGGTTAATCCCTTTCGCAAGAGAATGGATTTACGATTCGGTGATCAGATATGGTGCTCAGAACTGTTGGCATGAAGTTTCAGGCCCCTATACGGGAGAAACATCCCCGGAATTGCTCAAATCACTTGGATGCAGCTACTGTCTGGTTGGACACTCGGAACGCAGAGAAATTTTTGAAGAATCAAACGAATTGGTTGGACGAAAATCACAAGCTTTGGTAGAAATGGGGATTATTCCAATAGTATGTGTGGGTGAGTCCCTTGCAGAAAGAGAAGCTGCGATTCATTTCGAGAAAATACAGCAACAGGTAGAATCGGTATTCGAAGCTGTGGAAAAGGAAAGCTGGATTCATTTGGTTTTTGCCTATGAACCTATTTGGGCAATCGGAACGGGAAAGACGGCCACACCGAAACAAGCCGAAGAGATTCATCAGTTTATCAGGAAGATAATAAGGCAGAAGTCAGGTGATGTCCTCGCGGACGCAATCAGTATCTTGTACGGTGGTAGTGCAAAACCTGGAAATGCTGAAGAATTGCTTGCTCAGGATAATATTGATGGATTATTGGTTGGTGGAGCCAGTCTGGTTGCGGAAGATTTTTCTAATATAATTAAAGCGTATTAAAACAGGTTAACATGAACACCTTACTCATTATTATTCACGTTATTGTTTGTCTGATCATCATTTTTATCGTACTACTCCAGGTTGGAAGAGGCGCCGAAGCAGGCGCTATGTTTGGTGGTTCTGGTCAGGCACAGACCCTGAGGGGGCAATCGACCTTTATGGGGAAATTCACCACGGCGATGGCAATTGCTTTTATGCTAACCTCATTCTTCTTAACATATGATACTTCGAATAAGGCAAAATCTTCTGTAACTGAGACAATAACTCAGGAGCAAGCCCAGCCGATATCCACCACTTCTGATAGCGCAGATCAGTAACGGATTTCAGGGATCTTCTTGGGATCTCAATATTATTAGGTAATTGGGCTTTTAGATTTGTGATATTACAGATGGAATTTTTCTAGAATGGCTGCCACAATTTTTTGAGCCGAGTTTCCTTTGTATAAGCGTTTTGCGTATTCTCCCATCTTCGATATTCTGTCAGGTTTTTCTATCAGACCTTGAATGGTCTCAAAAAGAAGATTGGCAGACAAATCCCTTTCTTCAATCATGATTGCTGCACCGGCATCAGACATGGTTTTTGCGTTCTCCTTTTGGTGATTCCCGCTTGATACTTCAATGGGGACGAGAATACTTGCTCTTCCCATGGCTATAATTTCGTTTATCATTGATCCGGCACGACATATCAGCAAGTGACTTTGCTTATAAAGAGCTGCCATGTCATCAACGAATTCGCTTATTTGTGCATCCAGGTCTGGATAGTTGGCATATTCCGATAAGACCCACTGGTAATCGTTTTTTCCTGTCTGGTGAATAATATGAATCTTTTGCGAGAGTTGACTCAAACGTTGTAGCGAGTCGACCATTGTTTTGTTTAGTATATGAGCGCCTTGGCTTCCGCCGATAATGGCAAAGGTAAACCTATCTGCCGGTGTTTCGGTAATCTCATCAATCGACTGGCTGATTACCTTCCTGATTGGGTTTCCGACAACAACGGGATTTTTGAAGAGGTGTTGGGATTGCGAAAAGGGAATAAACGCCAACTTGACATATTTGCCAAGCAGACGGTTTGTCATGCCCGGGAAGGCATTTTGCTCCTGAAGAACCGTTCTTTTTCTGAATAGAATTGACAAAGCCAGAATTGGACCCGATGCATAGCCACCAATGCCGATAACCAGATGGGGACGAAAAGACAGTAAGATCAGCAGGGATTTTAAAAAAGCGATTGGCAGTTTAAAGAGTGTGGCGATCTTTTTTTTTAATCCCACTCTATATAATCCGGAAACAGGAATTGTATAAAGTCCGTAGGGACTTGAGGGAATAATTTTGGTTTCAATTCCTCTTTTGGTTCCCACGAAACGGATCATACAATTTCGTTTCTCTGCGAATTCTTCTGCGATTGCCATTCCCGGGAAAAGGTGACCACCTGTACCACCGCCAGCGATTAGAATTCTAATAGGTTTTTTTTCGAGACTCATATTGTTTTGGTTGCTGTCGGGAATTGGCAATATTGATGAGAACACCAACAAGAAACATATTTAAAATCAACGAGCTACCACCATAACTGATAAATGGGAGTGGGATTCCCTTGGTGGGGAGTAATCCCATCACAACACCAATATGGAATACACTCTGAATGAAAATCAGGACAGTGATTCCAAAAGCCAGGTTTCGCCCAAAATCATCTTTTGATTTCAGAGCAATATCGAACCCCTTTAACATCAATAAAACCAACAGAGTCAATACAATTAAAATTCCTATGAATCCGGCTTCTTCAGCAAGAATGGCAAATATAAAATCTGTATGACTTTCCGGTAGAAAAAACAACTTCTGTCTTGAATCACCCAATCCCCTTCCGGTTATACCGCCAGTTCCAATGGCTGTTAAAGATCGAATGAGTTGGTATCCGGAATCCAAGGGGTCATCCCAAGGGTTAAGAAAACCAGTGATCCGTCTCATTCTATAATCTGTTGAAACCACTAGAAAAAAGCCAATTGTTGAAAGGGCGCCCAGGCTACCCATCATATATATCGGTTTTGCTCCTGCCACGAAAATCATCAGCAACAAGGTCATGCATATCAGCACCGCAGTTCCGAAATCGGGTTGTAGCAATAAGAGGTAGCTGAAAATCCCTAAAACAATAAAATTGGGTAACAATCCTCGAGAAAAAAGACCGATGACCTCCTTTCGCCTGTCAAGAAAGCTGGCAACCCATACAATCAGGGTAAATTTTAATAACTCTGACGGTTGAAAACTGAAACTGAAAAACCGTATCCATCGTCTTGCATTGCCAACTTGGACTCCAATCCCTGGTATTAAAACCAAAATCATCACCAGAATAGTAATCACCATTAAGAGAGGAATAAACTTTTTATAATGCTGATATGGAAAGAGTATAGCCAGTCGAATCGCTATGATTCCAATCAACGTGGCCAGTAGCTGTCGTTTTATGAAATAGAAGGGAGACCCGTAATATCGTTCTGCATATATGGCGCTTGATGAATAAATCATCAATATCCCAATGGATGTAAGCGCCAGGAGAATTAGCAGCAGATAGGGGGATGGTCTAAGCTGAATTTGGCGAAACCGGGTTAAAGCTGTCATGAAGGTTATTAACAGGAAAATTAGTTGAAAAAAGGGTCTACTGATCCTCTGTTGTTTCTTCATGCATCAGCTTTTCCACCATATCCGGAAGCTTTTCTTGAAGTGCGTTGTGAACCGTTTCTGAGATAACTCCTTCGATCATGGCACTCAATTTTTTCCTGAATCCGGGAGAAAGAGATGAAGGGAGTGCTTTTTTGGTGGTTTTTACAATCTGTGAATCTAAATCAGTAGTACTGTCGCCTGATTCAGACGATGGTTCTTCTTTCGGGGTCTCTAAATGCATATTATCATCGGAGACTATTCCAAAGACTTCATCTTCGCCAGGGAAACTCTCAAAATCCTCCTCGCTTTGCATGAGTTGAATATCATGCTTGTCTTCGGCAAAATCATCCTCAAAGGATGGGGTTTCCATTAGATCCTCATCTTCATCCAGAATTGGATGGAGGTCCGGCAAGTCTTCATCCATTGATGGGAGATCCATATTGTCCAGGGATTCCATGTCTGATGATTCATCATCTCGTTCGACCTTGACGGTTTCAATTCCTTCCATCAGATCAATCCTCTCGGGAGCCTCATCCATATTCTCTTCAAGATCTTCGTCTTCTTCAATGGATTCGTCTTCGTCGCCAGTTAAATCATTAATGTTAAAATCACTTATTTCAAAGATTTCCTGGGGGACTTCAATTGTTATCTCATCGGCGTCATCAATTGCACGTAAGCCATCCAGCGGAATTTCGTCTTCCGATTCGTCACTTTCCTGCACTAGATTGTCCGATTCGTCTTCAATGGGCAAGAAGTCAATATCTTCTATTGAACCTTCATCCGAATCATCTTCAGCCTGGCTGTCTGAGATTATAATCGGGATCTCCTCAATATCTGCCTCCTCTTCATCAACGGGTAAAAAGTCAATGTCTTCTATCTCCTCTTCCTCTCCCGATATCAAAAGATCTATGTCGGAAACATCATCCGCTTCTTCTCTGAAGCCTTCATCCGAACTTGTCTCTTCATCAACCTGAAGCAGATCCAGATCACTGTCTTCATCTTCTTCATCAGTCAAAAGTTCGATCTCTTCAAACGATTCATCCGATAAATCCTCCATCTCGGTATCATTATCGGAATCTTCGGTAAGCAGATCCAGATCATCCGAGTCTTCATCCTCGACACTAGCCTCAAGAAGGTCTTCCTCCTTATCGATCTCTGCCATTAAGTCAACATCTTCAAACATGTCATCTTCATCGACAGCTGAAAAACCACCTTCAGTATCATCCTCATGATCCAGAAGATCATCTTCATCCGAGAACGGTTCCGTTCCATCACCGGATTCGTCATCGTCTAGCAGGTTGATATTATCCAATTGATCTTCCCCGTCATCAAACAGAGCGTCTTCCTCATCTGCCAGCATTTCGATGTTGTCCATTTGATCGTCATCTTCGACATCCTTCATTAAGTCCAGTTCTTCACTGTCTTCGTCTGACAAGGCGCTATCATTTTGTTCCTCTTCGTACAAAGCTCCGTTTTCAAATGATTCCTGGACATCATCGTCTGCTAAAAGATCGCTATCCTCATCTTCCATTTCGTCATCGATATCAGCGAATAAGTCTTCATTCTCTCCGTCTGCCTCCTCCTCAAATTCATCAGTTGGGATGTCATACTTGGCTTTCATCACCTGTCTAAAACCGATCATCTCCTGAATAGTGGCGGAAGCGTCTTCCGAACCTGCTGCAGCTATCTCTTCAAGATCTATATCCAATTGATCATTTCTGCGTTTTTCCAGTTCTCCCTCTGTCAGTTCACACTCAATCGCTTCATCGTCATCCGATTCTTCAAACAGAACATGACCTTCATCAGAACTCTGCTCATCAAAATCGGTTTCATTTTCAAAATCAATTTCAATGTCCTCGGGCTCTGTTTGTTCGATTTCAACTGTTTCTTCATCCTCACTGCCAGCGAATTCCTGTTCGACAACCGAATAGTCTTCATCCTCTTCCTGATCGATGGCAAGATCGAACTGCTGAATATTTGTCTCTTCAAGAAGATCGTCATTGTCTTCCAGCTCTTCAAATATGACATCCTCTTCCTGGTCGTCAGATTCGCCCAATAAAGTGCTTTCAGTTGACTCTTCATCGGAGAATTCATCTTCTAAACCTTCGATGAATAACTCCTGCATTGGCTGATCATCCAGGAAGTCATCCTCTTCCGCTTCATCTCCATCGTAAAAATCCTCGATGATCTCCACATGAGGAATTACAATCTCATCTTTATGGACAGTAGCCGTTTCATCTATATCAAATTCAATGTCAATGGGGGCAAAATCCTCTTCCAGCTCAGCTGGTGAATGGTCTTTGACGAATTTTTCTTCATCAAAATCCTCAGAGATTGTTTCAACAACATTGCTTTTTATTGCTCGGGCCCGAAGCGGAATGACGGTAAGCTCCATAAAACCCAATTCATTTTTATCATCGGGTTCGTTTATTAAAGGAGATTGCACACGGGAGGAATCCGCCTCAAAAACTTCAATACTGCTTATTCCTTCACCAATTGAGTCAGGAATATCTGAAATATCTTCAAACTCGTCATCACCATCGTCAATACCCATAAAGTCGGACTCATCATCGATCTCTTCTATTTCGACCTCGATATTGTCGGTGTCGGATTCATCCAGATCCAGATCCAGATCATCATCCTCGTCCAGATCAACAAAGTCGTCTTCCTCTTCAATAAATTCAACCTGTTCAAAATCATCTGAATCATCCATTGTCATGAGTTCCGTTTCTTCCATGTCTTCGTCTGCAACGCTGTCTTCCGGAATCAATTGAAATGTTGGATCTAATTCTTCCTCAAGATTGTCGATAGCAACGAAGGGTTCTGTCTTGCCGGATATCAGTTCCAGTAATTCATCATCAATAACATTCAGGTTCTTCAGCTGGTCCTTTGTATTGCTTTTTCTTGCTTTTTCCTGCTCCCTTAAAATCGTGTCAATCTGTTTCTGAAGCGTTGCCATTTCAAATGGTTTTCTCAAATATCCCCTTACACCAATCGCTTGGAGTAGGTTTTCATCGAATTTATCCTTGGCGGAAGTGAGTAGCAGAATGGGGGTATTGGCGAAACCGGGGTAGGCCTTAATCTCTTTTACGGTTGCATAATCTCTCTTTTGATCCTGGTTACTAAGGAAAATGATGTCGGGATTAGTCTCTTTCGATTTACTTAAATAGTTATCAGGCTTTGATTCGTGTTCAATAGTCCAGTTTGAGAAATTTTCCGGAAGAGCTGATTCAAACAAATCATGAACCATCTGGCTTTCTTCTAGAACCAAAATAGTTTTATGCATGGAGAAACTCTCTACTCGTTAAAGTCGATGTCGATGATGAATGTTATAAATGGAACAGAATCGGTTGTTTAAGCTCCAATTATAAGTAATATTGACAAAAAATCAACTAACATTGCCATCATAATCATTTAAGATTACAAAATATTTATTAAATAATAATGTTTGTTTAAGGCAGGTTAGCTCTAAATGTCATTTTAATAAATTGGATATGGCAATTTTATTTTAACCGGGGGAACCCGCTTGCTCTTTTAATAACTGAAATAATGTAAGATTATATTATCGCTTGGGTTTGGTACGTAAATTAGCACGTAAAAGAAAATCACAGAAATTTGATATTTAATGTCAATGAACTCCTCGATATATCAAAAGAATAAAAACATGAGGATTTCGATTAAGCACCGAATAATTGATGTTGGGTTTTTTTTACTTTTTTCTTCTGTGCAATTTAACGGCTATCTGAAAAGTTTCAGATTTTAGTCGATTGAGGTTTTGGCAAAAAAAACTGATATTAAGTTTGAGTTTCCAACATTGAATCACGAATTTATCCTCAATTTAACATATAAACTGAACAGTTTTGAGTTCTTATATAATTTATTGAAATTTAAGACTATAGAAAGCTGATATGTTGTCATTCCGTGCTCGATACGGAATCCATAATTATTTCAAAACGCTGGATGCCGGATCAAGTCCGGCATGAC
>JAHJTV010000098.1 GCA_018829445.1 bacterium | reverse complement strand
GTCATGCCGGACTTGATCCGGCATCCAGCGTTTTGAAATAATTATGGATTCCGTATCGAGCACGGAATGACAACATATCAGCTTTCTATAGTCTTAAATTTCAATAAATTATATAAGAACTCAAAACTGTTCAGTTTATATTTAATAACGTGCTAATCATTAGGATCACATGGCTTAAAAATCTCTTTGTCTTTTTGAGACAATCTTATCTATTATCATGTATATTATAAAGTGATTACATATTATCATACTGGAGACTTTTTCCTGTTTGGAGATGTATCAGACAATATTTTATACTGTCCAGAGAGTTTTCTCCGCGATGAGACGAACTTTGTCTCATGATATACCAAATCTTCACATTTTGCGAAGAATATATCGATTCTCTAAATTTTACCTGCGATTACATCAGAAAAGATTGTTTTTTACTGAATGATAAGAATCGTATAGTATTATACTTATTATCTTCAACAAATTGAATATTACAAGTTCGAAAAAGAACAGGTTACTGAGGTCCGATAAAACAATGCCAAAAAACCTAACAAAACAAGAGCTGATTGCCACCTTGGCAGGTAGTCTTGATTTACCAAAATCTGAAGCTGAATCAGGCTTAAACCGAGTTGTGACTCTCATCATCGAAAGACTGACTGCCTACCAGGAGATTACATTGACCGGTTTTGGGGCCCCCATTAATATCAAGCAAAAACCAAAGACATCTTCCAGTCTGCAGAACGTGGAAACTGTTGCGTTTGATAAAAAACTCTCAACCATAATAAAAAAGTCCGAGCCAGGTCATGAAAAGCGAAAACTACAGCGCAGAAATTTCATCTTAAACATAGAGATTTTGGATAACACTACGGGTCAAACCATTGGCGATTTAGGTGATATTACCAATGAAGGAATCATGGTTGTCAGCGACGACCCCATCCAGGAAGATACGTTGTTTTCCATATTAATTCGCCTACCGGATGAAGCTGATGAAAAACTTGAAATTGTTTTCGATGCGAAAAGTATAAGATGCCGGGAAACCGTCCATGAAAGCATCTTTATAACCGGTTTTATTATTGAAACAATTGATGAACTAAACAGTCAGCATATAGATTATTTAATTAATGAATACGCCGTCTAGTTTATTTGTTCATCAGGGTTTCGATCTCCTCAATCTCTTTTGGAATCTCTTTTGAAAGAACGTCACAACCCGTTTCCGTAACCAGCACATTATCTTCAATTCGAATACCAATTCCTTCTTCCGACAAATACAATCCCGGTTCAACCGTTATGACTGTTCCGGGTCCTATAATCTCATCAGGCCTGCCAACATCATGAATATCGAGCCCCAGGAAGTGCCCAATCTTATGATAGCTCACTGTCAAATGATTGTTGGGATTGTCAATAAATCCTTGTTTTGCATATATTTCCCCGGTTATCTGACTTGCCAATTCATGTAGTTGATTCCAGGAAGATCCTGGTTTTATTTCCCCGATAAAAGCCTTATTAACATCCAAGACTGCTTGATAGCACTGCTTCTGGCGATCGGAAAATCTGCCGTTCACTGGAAACACTCTGGTTATGTCCCCACTGTACATACGGTATTCACCGCCGGTATCAATCAGAACCAGGTCTCCATCTTTTAATTGATCTGTATTTTTTATGTAATGCAGAGCCGTGGCATTTTTCCCGCCGGCAACAATGGGGTCAAAGCCGTGACGTTCACAACCGTTATATAAGTACTGGAAGGTCAACTCCGCTTCAATCTGATATTCCATCAATCCCGGTCTCAATTTGGTCATAACAGTCTCAAGCGCTGTACCAATGATTCCAAGGGATTCCTTTATCAATTCTATCTCTTCCGGGTGTTTCCTGATTCTCATCGGAGAGGAGAAAAATGAGAGTTTCTTTTGCTGCAACCCTGGCAGGCGCTGCCTTAGATCGGAAAGGAGAAGGTGCTGGGGCGTTAGGGAAAGGTCCGGATAAAACTCATCCAGATCACAATACAATGTCTCCCTCCATTTCTGTACTCTAAATAGCGCCTGGCGAAGACTGTCATTAGTATGAACTGCTTTGATGCCGCTGATTTGAGTCGCCTCTTCCTTTGTCAGCATTTTACCACCCCACTTTTCCTTTTCGGGATCCACCATTGGGATAAACAATAGCTCGCTGTTTTTGCCGTCAGATGAGGGTGCCAAAACCAAACTGCAATCGGGAACATCAATCCCTGTATAATAGAAAAAAGTGGAGTCTTGTCGCCATTGGTGCAGGTTATCTGAATTTCTTATTGCATGGGGCGCAGCTTGAATCAGGGCAAGAGAATCAGATCCGATTTTTTCTGCCAGCGCAGTTCGATTCCTGGAAAAAAAATCGGAAGACAGGGATAGTTGTCGCATAATAAAAACTGTTCAGGTTTTATTAGTGATTAGAACAACGAACGGGTTTTAATGATTAAAATGACGAAGTCCTGAAAAAGCCATTGCGATTCCCAACTCATTGCAAGCTGCAATGGAATCGCCGTCTCTCATTGATCCCCCGGGTTGAACAATATATTTAATCCCGAAAGTAGCTGCTTCTCTTACTGTATCATCAAAAGGGAAAAAGCCGTCTGATACCATCACCATTTTTCCCAGTTCCTGTTCACACCAGGCTTTAAAATCACCTTGAATTTTCTTTGTTTCAAATTCTCTTTTCAGGTTTTCCGTAGCTTTTGGAATGGAAAGTTTTCGCATGGAATCCACCCGATTGGGTTGTCCGGCACCCATACCCATCACCTGGAATTGTCCCGGCTCATATTCGCGGCTAAGTACTATCCCGTTTGATTTGGTATGTTTGCAGGCAACAAGACCAAATTCAGCCAATTGTCGATACCCCTCGGGAAACTGTTTTTCTGTTACCACTTCAAATCTATCCATCAACTCAGCATCACGATCTTGCACCAGTATACCACCGGTAATTGCCCGGAATGTTTTTTTGTCTTTCTTTTCGCTTTTAAATACTTTGACCAGGCGAATCATCTTGCTTTTCTGTTTAAAAAACTCAACCGCCTCATTAGTAAAATCCGGGGCAACGATCACCTCAACAAATTTTCCGGTCGGAACTTCCTGTCTGATATTTTCACCCTTTACAATACTATAGGAATAATGCTTAATGTTTTCTCCCTTCAGAAAGTTGGCAAATGCCATATCAACCGTTGCATTTGTTGCCAGGACTCCGCCAAACGCCGAAATCGGGTCCCCCTCCCATGCTCTTTCCAAGGCTTCGCCGATGGTTTCACCGGTTGCCATTCCGCATGGATTTGTATGTTTAATTACCGAAACCGCCGGTTTATCTTCCGGTAGATCCTTAATCGCCTCCAGGGCTGCATTGGCATCAACATAATTGTTATATGACATTGCCTTCCCACTGAGAATCTCATTATTTGCCACCGACATCTCTTTGGAACGGCTGTCTCTGTAGAATGTTGCGTGCTGGTGACTGTTCTCACCATATCTGAGGACTTCACCCTCTCCAAAGTCCATATGTAACCTGTTTTCCTGGAGAATACATCGACTGAGATAGGTGTCAACCGATGCATCATATTGAGCTGTGTGATGGAACACCTTAATTGCCAGCTTCTCCCTCAATTGCTTTTTAACTTCACCCTTGGACTTTAATTGTTCCAAAACTGGCTCATAATCTGCCGGATCAGTGATAACGGTAACATACTCATAGTTCTTGGCCGCAGCCCTCAGCATGGTGGGCCCCCCAATATCAATATTCTCAACGGCCACATTCAGAGGCACCCCTTCATCCTTGGTAACTTCCATGAAGGGATACAGATTTACGACTATCATATCGATCATGGGAATCTTCAATTCCTCCGCTGCCTTGATATGAACCGGATCATCCCTTCGTGCCAGTATTCCGCCATGTACCAGGGGATGCAGCGTTTTAACCCTGCCGTCCATAATCTCTGGAAAGCCGGTAAGCTCGGAGACATCTTTGACAACTACCCCTTCGTCTCTCAGAGTTTTTGCAGTACCTCCGGTGCTGATGATTTCAATCTTCAACTTGCTCAATTCCCTGGCAAACTCGACAATTCCTGTTTTATTGGAAACACTTATAAGAGCTCTTTGTACTTTCATATTTTTTTTGGATTTATGGTTGTTGCAATAGAGCCCAGGCTGATCGAGAATGACAGACAGTATGATCGATTACATTCGGGCTTGGGAATAAAAGAAAAAAATGCCTTAACTTTAGTTCAAGAGTCGTGACAAAGATTCAAATATTTATTCAGCGTAGTAAGAATCTCGATCTTCTACAAGTCAATTTTATTTAATTCAGGGAGATGAGTTTTAGTCGATTGAGTTAAAATCGTTATCTAAAACAAATGGTTTCAGCTGGATAATTACACCTTGTAATGAAAACCAGACCAACGTATCATATTTACTTGATTAAAATTTACAGACTTCCGCCAGTTTTTGTTCCAAACTGGAAATCTGTCATATTCTTCACTGCAGACTAATTATTGCCCCCACTCATTTCTTGAATTCATGACACATCGCTTTAAATTAAACGCTTCTTTTGCTCCCTCCGGAGATCAGGCTCAGGCTATTGAGAAGCTTCTAAAAGGACTCAGCGCAAAAGAGAAATACCAGGTGCTTCTGGGTGTAACCGGCTCCGGTAAGACCTTTACCATGGCCAATGTAATCCAGCAGTTTAATCGGCCCACTCTGATTATGACTCACAACAAAACCCTTACAGCACAGTTGTATAATGAGTTCAAGGAGTTTTTCCCGGAAAATGCCGTGGAATATTTTGTCAGCTATTATGACTATTACCAGCCCGAAGCATATATTCCCAGAACGGATGTCTTTATTGAAAAAGATACGGCGATTAACGATGATCTTGATAAAATGCGGCTATCGGCTACCCGGTCACTGTTCGAGAGGGAAGACGTTATCATCATCTCAAGCGTATCGTGTATCTATGGACTAGGTTCACCGGAAGCCTATTCGGGAATGCTACTGTACCTGATGGTTGGAAATGAAATTGAACGAAACGAGATACTAAAAAAACTGGTGGCAATTCAGTACACAAGAAATGATATGGACTTCCACCGGGCAACTTTTCGCGTTCGTGGAGACACCATTGAGGTATACCCGGCATATGACGATTACGCCATACGGATTGAGATGTTCGGTGATGAGATCGAAGGGATTTTTAAAATTGATCCCCTGACCGGGAAAACACTGGACACCTTAAGTAAGATAGCCATATACCCCGGAAGTCATTATGTTACCCCGGAGGATAAAATGCCGGGCTCATTGGAGATGATCAGAAACGAGTTGAAGGAAAGACTGGAAGAGCTTCATCGTCAAAATAAACTGGTTGAATACCAGCGACTTCAGCAGAGAACCAATTACGATCTGGAGATGCTTGAAGAAACCGGTCGCTGTTCCGGAATAGAAAACTATTCACGGATATTCAACCGCAGAAATCCTGGTGAGGCACCGCCAACCCTGATCGATTATTTTCCCAAGGATGCTCTGTTTATAATTGATGAGAGCCACGTTACCCTGCCCCAGGTAAACGGGATGTATAAGGGTGATTATTCCCGAAAATCGACTCTGGTGGAACATGGTTTCCGTCTTCCCTCAGCCATCGATAACCGTCCTTTGAAATATGAAGAGTTCGAAAAGATCATCAACCAGGTGATCTATGTTTCCGCCACACCGGGCGATTTCGAACTGGAAAAGGTCAATAACAAAGTTGTGGAGCAGATCATTCGCCCCACTGGTCTGATTGACCCCATAATCGAAGTGAGACCCACCACCGGTCAGGTTGATGAGATGTATGCGGAAATCAAAAAAGTCGTGGAAAATAATGAACGGGTTCTCATCACTACCTTAACCAAACGAATGGCGGAAGACCTGACTGAATATTATACAGACATGGGTGTCAAGGTAAAATATCTGCATTCCGACATAGAGACACTCCAAAGGACTGAAATAATTAGAGACCTCAGACTTGGCAAATTTGATGTGCTGGTTGGAATTAACCTTCTAAGGGAAGGTCTGGATATTCCGGAAGTGAGTCTTATCGCCATTTTTGATGCTGACAAGGAGGGATTTTTGCGTTCTTATAGATCTTTGTTACAAACATGCGGTCGAGCCTCAAGGAATGTGAACGGCAGGGTTATCATGTTTGCCAACTCCATCACCCATTCCATGAAGATGACGATTGATGAAACCGAACGGAGAAGAAAACGGCAACAGGAACATAATCAGACACATAATATTGTTCCCACCACCATTGTCAAAAAAATCCATGATCAACTGGTTAAAGAAAAAGTTGACCGTGTGGCTGAAAAGGACACCATTTATGGAACAAAACCAAAAGACATCTTAAAGCAGATCAAAAAGCTGGAAAAAGAGATGAGACAAGCAGCAAAAGAGCTCGATTTTGAGAAAGCAGCTGCAATACGAGACGAAGTTTTCCACTGGAAAAAAGTAGATCTCGGGCTTTAGATGGGACCTCAAGCATTACCAAGCCTGTAATTAAAGGTTGTAGCAATAATTTAGTCAATTTAAAATTAAGGATGAATATGCTTTCAGTATTTATTTCAGAAGAAGATATCAAAAAAAGAGTAGCTGAATTAGGAAAAGAAATTTCTAATGATTACAAAGGTGAAGAAATAGTAGTGGTAGTATTATTGAGGGGATCATTTATATTCACGGCTGATTTGGTACGTGTCATCGAAAGTGATGTCATTGTTGATTTTATGGTGGTCTCCAGTTACCAGGGAATGGAAACTTCCGGAGAAGTCAGAATATTCAAGGATTTAGCTGAAAATATTCATGGCAGGCATGTTTTAATCGTTGAAGATATTGTGGACACAGGTTTGACCTTAACCAAAATTCTGGACGTCATGAACAGCAGAAACCCAAAATCATTAAGAACCTGCTCCCTGTTAAGCAAACCGAGCCGCAGAATTAAGGAAGTTGACATTAAATACGTCGGATTCACTATTGAAGATAAGTTTGTTGTAGGGTATGGATTAGACTTGGATCAAAAATATCGGCAAATACCATATATAGCAGAAGTAACGGAATAAACGGGGCAAGGCCGAGGAAAAAGATTGGGTACCAAATCTGGTTGTATGGATGCCGTTAAATTCTGATCTCATTGTCACTATCCCCTATTTGGTTATGTGCTTAAAACCTTGAATGCATAATTGAAAATCGATGGAGATTTCGCCATCAAAAAAAAGGAGAATACATCATGAGTTCAATTTCTGAGTTTTTTAAGCTCAAAGAAAACCGAACATCGATTGGCACAGAGGTTCGGGCTGGAATTGCTACCTTCCTGACCATGGCCTATATCATTATTGTAAACCCGGTTATTCTTTCAAAAACAGGGATGCCCTTTGCAGGAATCTTATTTGCAACGGTATTGGTCGCAGCCATCAGTTCCATCCTGATGGGATTGATTGCTAATCTGCCATTCGCCGTTGCTCCAGGAATGGGTTTAAACGCCTTTTTCGCTTTCAGCTTATGCCTGGGAATGGGTGTGAAATGGCAAACAGCTTTGGGTGTTGTGTTTATTTCCGGAATTATTTTCCTGATCCTGACAATCACCGGAGTGAGGGAGTCCATCATAAAATCCATCCCAGAAAGCTTAAGATACGGCGTCGCAGCCGGCATCGGACTTTTCCTCTCAATCATCGGGTTGACAAGCGTTAAGTTTATTGTTTCCAGTCCGGCTACAACCGTTGCTTTTGGCGGATTAAATACCACAACGGTCCTGTTCCTCATCGGTTTAGCGATAACGGGATTTCTGGTGGCAAGAAATGTAAAAGGCTCCCTGATTATCGGTATTATTTCGACTTCCATACTGGCTTTGATAGCCTCCAAGGTAATCCCGGGCGCTGAGTCTCTGCTGTCGATTCCGACAGAAGCAGTTGCACTGCCGAGCCTGGATGTCTTCTTTCAACTTGATATCCTGGGAGCACTAACCCTTGGCATGATCGTGCCCATCTTCACCTTTCTGTTTACGGATATTTTTGACTCGCTTTCCACCTTTCTGGGAGTTTCGGAAGTTGGGGGATTTATTGAGAAAAACGGGCAGCCCAGGAATGTGGGTAAAGCTCTATTTGTTGACGCCATCGCAACAACAATATCCGGTTTGTTCGGAACCTCTTCCGGTACCACCTACATTGAATCCGCATCAGGTGTTGAAGAGGGCGGAAGAACCGGATTAACGGCAGTGGTTACCGGATTACTGTTTCTCCCCTTTATGTTTCTGTCACCGCTTCTTTCATTTGTTCCCACAGTTGCAACAGCCCCTATTCTGGTTTTGATCGGGCTTTTTATGATGAAACCTGTTGCAAAAATAAAATGGGATGACTATGAAGAATCCATTCCGGCATTTCTGGCTTTAATCCTGATTCCCCTGACATATTCAATTACCCAGGGGATTGTCTGGGGATTCTTGTCTTATACAATTTTGAAGATTTTAAAAGGTAAGATCAGTGAACTGCCGATTATGTTATACATTATCGACGCTTTTGCCATTCTTTCACTGGTTGTTCATTAGCACCTTGTAAATTATTTTCTGCGGTTTTTTGCAGAAAATAATTTCTTGGGGTACTGATTCAGTTTGTCCGGGTCAGGAGAGAAAGGTATTGAAAGATCAGGGAAGTAAGACAATAACCGTCTCTACTTCCCGTATCTCCGTTCCCGCTGTTGATAGATACGAATTGCCCGCCAAAAATCGATCATTCTGAAAGCCGGCCAGAATACCTCGGTAAAATACAATTCGGAATATGCACTTTGCCACAACAAAAAGCCGCTGAGTCGTTCTTCACCTGAGGTTCTGATGATCAGATCAGGATCGGGTATGCCATTGGTATATAGATTTTTTGACAGCAGCTCCTCATCAATTTCTTCAACGGATATTTCTTTCTTTTCAACCTGACAGGCAATTTTTTTGACAGCGTCTATAATTTCAGCTCTACCACCGTAACTGATGGCAATATTGAGGAAAAAATTGTCATGATCTTTTGTTAACTCCTCCGCCCTCGCAATCTCTTCATTCAGTTCTTTGGATAGATATTCAAGTCTGCCGATGACTTTGATTCTGACCTTGTTTTTTTTGATGGAGGGTTCAGCCTGGAATTTTTTTATCTTGTTAGCGAGTAACTCCATTAGCGTTTTCACCTCCTCTTCACTGCGACTGAAATTTTCGGTGGAGAAAGCATAGAGAGTAATAATTTTGATATCCAACTTCCAACACCACCTTAACAAATCTTCAACTTTATCCGCGCCAAAAACATGCCCTTTGGTGGCTTCCATTCCTTTTCCCCTGGCAAATCTTCTGTTGCCGTCCAATATTACTCCAATATGGTGAGGTCTGGGACCATCTTTTATCTGGGACCAAAGAATTTTCTCATAAAAACGGTAAATAACTGGTAACAATTTCATATAATCATAAAATAGTGGATTTTGAAGAGGTGATATCTGCTAATCTGGTCCTACGGGAAATCACTTGTGAAAAAACAGTGTCTTCAATTTTTTAGGATTTTTCCTACAATTGCAACCTGGAATTCCTCAATAACTGACAGCGGTTGTTGTTTCAAAAGAAATCAAGTTAATTCCAATATTCAGGTTACTATAAAACATAAAAACCTGTTTTGATACTCCCGCGATATAAACGAAACAATACTAACGATCGAGCAAGACTACTTCCCATTTCGAATTTCAGACATAATCCGTTCCTGTTATCTTCCAGCTGACTGGTAGTGCCCAGTGACAGTTCCGTCTTCAAGGATGAGATCGGATTCGATATGAGTTTTGTCAACTCTGACCCGAACCAGCGCAAACTGATTCTTCTTATAACTACTGCCACCGCCGATAATAACTGGAAACGAATAGCCGCTTTCTTGGGGAAGAACTATTTTGGGTTGATGCGTGTGACCGGAAAAGACCGCATCGGGTTTCCCTTTATCCAGTATCTTAGCCCAGCTTTCTATATAAGTCTGGTAATCGGAAGGTGCTTTTTTCTCACCAGGATCTTCGAAAGGCGGAATATGCATGAAAACGAAACGATACTTCGCTGTTTTATAGTCCGAACTGTCGATTTCGTTTTTCAGCCACTCGGTTTCCTCATTCAGGTAAGATGCAAAATTTACCAGACCGCCATATTCTTCATAACCGTCTTCTTTGTCCTCCCCGGTATCCAGAATAACAAACCGCATGGAGCCATAAGTGAAGGCGTAATAGTATCTGCCATCTTTTCTTTCAATGTAGCGTTGAAGTTGTCTGGCCAGTTTTCCCCTGGCTTCATGATTTCCTCTGACAAAAACAAACGGAATTCGGGTAGCAAAACTCTCAGTTGAAGGATCAAAAAACTGGATAGCGATCTGCCGTTCCGTATCGATATGGGACAAAGTATCCCCGTTGAAAAAAACCATATCAGATGAATCCTTGCCGCCGATATCGATTAACTTCGGCAATAAATCACGCTTACCATGAAGATCGTTAATCACAAGAAACGAAACCTCTGCAACGTTTTCTGGCGGCGTCTCGAAACCAAAGGTTTCGCTTTTTACCGTATCGCCAAACTCCACATTGCTTGGATACAGATTCCGGATTTTTTGTGATACCACCCGATAAAAGTATTTCGTGTCAGGGGTCAGATTGTGCAGAGTAATACGGTGCAGCTTGTCGTTCACATCCCATAGACCATCTACATAACGTTTGGCGAAAAAAGAAAGCGTATCATCGGTTCCATATTCCACCCAACCTGTCGCCTTCTTGTTTGTGATCCAACTGATGGTCATGGTGTCAGGATCAACACTCTGCAGATAGGGACCCGTTGTTATCTTGATTGAACCAAAATCTTTGGAGATATAGACTATCGAAAAAACGAGAACAATCCATATAATTATTTTAAATCGAGGATTGCCCAGAGGTTTATATACAACTGAACCGAAAAGTAATGCCAGGAAGACAGCACTCAATATGATCCAGGGAGTCGCTGACTCCAGTTCTGTCCTGAAAAGCCAGATCTCATCGCCCAGCTCGGATATCAAAAAAGCCAGCATCGAATTCCAGATGATAAAAACCGGAAAAGGAATAATATAATGAATCCGGCGCAACTCGAATCCAAAGCCATCACCTACTCGTGATCCTGTTATTAACTTGATCGATATATGAATGGCGTATCCTGCCATTAAAAAAGTTATGAAAAGAATGGGCCAAACCCAGTAGAACTCCATTCCCAAAGCCCAGGAAAGAAACCGGTTAGTGTCAAACCAGACCGGTTGAAGTAGAAACAGGGAAGCAATAAAAGCTGCAAGGTTTATCGAAAGCAGACTGTAAACCCAAAGCCATCTCCGCATTTTTTTGATGTTTTTCCCCTTTTCCCCTGAATCTTTATTCATTTTCTCTCCTGATGCTCCATCATCCTTGTTCTTCAACCACAGAAGTATATTTTTCTCTTATATGAAATAGTGATGACAGACATGTTAGTCAACCTAGAGTCATCTTATTGATCTGTCAATCATATCAGCCTAATTTTAGAGGATAATTAATCAGAGCAGCAAGCGATTTATCAATCCAGCTTCTCGAATCAAGCACCTATCTCAACAGATTGATCTCGCCTGCAAAATGGCAGGCAACTTCATGCTCCTGCATCAAAGGATACGCCACAAGTTCCGGGACTTTGGTTTTACAGATCTCTTTGGCTGCCGGACATCTGGTGTGGAAACAGCATCCTGAAGGAGGATGAATGGGTGAGGGGACATCCCCGGTCAGGATCACCTTGCTGTGCCTGGCTTCAGGATCGGGAATGGGGATGGCTGAAATCAAAGCCTGGGTATAGGGATGAAGTGGCGACCTGACAATTTGGTTTGAGGATGCATATTCAACAACTTTTCCCAGATACATAACGGCAATTCGATCTGAAATATGTTTCACAACGGCCAGATCGTGGGATATAAAAACATAGGTCAGACTCATCTCCCGCTGCAGCTCCAGCAGCAGGTTCAAAATCTGAGATTGAATGGAGACATCAAGAGCGGAAACCGGCTCATCACAGACTATCAATTTTGGATTCAAAGCTATTGCCCGCGCTATTCCAATTCGTTGCCGCTGCCCCCCTGAAAACTCATGGGGATAGCGATCCGTTGATTTTGCGTTTAGCCCTACCCTATCCAGTAATTGTCGGACTTTTTGATTCTTTTCCTTTGAATCTCCTGTTTTATGAATAATAAACGGCTCCTCTAGAACCTCTCCAACCGTGTGACGAGAATTCAACGATTCAAACGGATCCTGGAATATCATCTGCATCTCACGTCGGATGGGTCTGAGCTGCTTTTGCGGAAGAGCGGTGATATCCTGTCCATTGTAGATAATCCTGCCGCCGGTAGGATTGTATAAGCGCAGCAAACTTCTACCCAAGGTCGTTTTTCCACACCCGGATTCTCCGACCACTCCCACGGTTTCACCCCGTTTTACCTTTAGAGAGACCCCATCCACTGCATAAACCGTTGCCACTTGCCGCCGGAATATCCCTCCGTAGGTCGGAAAATGTTGTTTCAGATTCTCAATATTCAGGATAATGTCTGGCATCTAGTTTTTGATCTCCTTCCAGTGGTAGCAGGCAACCGAGTGATTTTCACCGGCTGGTTCGATAAGTGGCGCTTGCCGGGAACACTCTGCCGTAGCAAATGAACATCGATTCTGGAACCGGCAACCGGAAGGCAGATCCCTCAAATCCGGGACCATTCCTTCGATCGTTTTCAGGATCTGTTTGTTTGGCGTGTCCAACCTGGGAATGGAGTTCAGAAGCCCTTTTGTATAGGGATGTCGCGGGGACCGAAACAGGTCGATGACGGAAGCACTTTCGACGATCTGCCCTGCATACATGACAATCACATCATCACAGGTCTCGGCAATAACTCCCAAGTCATGGGTGATTAAAACAATAGACATCCCCGATTCCTTTTGCAGGGATTTCATTAAATCCAGTATCTGGGCTTGAATGGTAACATCGAGTGCCGTAGTCGGTTCATCAGCTATGAGAATTTCAGGACCGCAGGCTAATGCGATGGCTATCATTATTCTTTGCCGCATTCCTCCGGACAACTGGTGGGGGTAATCATTAAAACGTTGTTCAGGTTCCGGGATACCGATCTTTTTCAGTAACTCAATTGAATCGGCATAAACCCGGGATAGACTTCTTTCGGGATGATGAAGCAGATAAACTTCCTGTATCTGTTTCCCGATATAATGGACAGGATTTAATGCCGTCATTGGTTCTTGGAATATCATGGAGATCCGGTTACCACGAATTCGCCTCATTTGATCGGCCGGATATTGCGTGAGGTTAATGCCATCAAAGATAATATTCCCGGATTCGATTTTTCCCGAAGGTTTAGGTAATAATCGCAATACAGAGAGCGCGGTTACACTTTTCCCGCAACCTGATTCCCCCACAATTCCCAGGGTTTTCCCTTTTCCCACCTGGAAACTGACACCATCAACCGCTTTCAAGACGCCCTGATCGGTCTTAAAAGTTGTTACCAGATTTTTTACTTCCAGGATAATTTCTTGTTTTGGCATGTCCTTTCAGGAAAGTCAGTTAACCTTGAAGGTTGTATCGGTAATTGTTTCCGCTTTGAATGTTTTTCCGGATTGCATCGCTTCCATTGTTTCCTTCTTAACGTCGGGATCAAACCAGTACAAGCCGGTTCCGAATGAGTCAAAGAGTCCGTCTGAAAGTCTGGTTGCCGGAACTTCAGGGAATTGCCACCAACGCCAATAAGCGACCCGAAAATAATCCCGTGTAAAAGTGGGTACAAAGGCTCCAATTTCATGAATTTTGACCTGAATCTCTTTTGCCAGCTGAATCCGCTCCTCTTCATCAGTGGATTCCCGGTAGCGGTCAATAAGCTTATCCAACTCCGGATCATCCGTGTTCGTCAGGTTGTTGGATTGAGGCTTATGGGCATTTGTGGAGTGATAACTACCCCAGAATTGCGGACGCAGACCGCCCCCTAATCCCATCAACGCTACCTCATGCCTGTTCTCAGAAGCCATTTTCAGGAAAGTACTGCCATCCAGCAGCTGAAGATTCAATTCCAAACCGGCTTTTTTAGCTTCCTCCTTAAGAACGACAAGCCATTCGGTATAATCCTTATAGCCAAACAGGAGTTTTACTGAGAATCTTAATTCCCCTTTTTCCCAAATACCATCAGCGCCCCTTTTCCATCCGGATTGTGTCATCAATTGATCGACTTTCCCAATATTATAGGTCCTGGCTCGAATCCCCTTATTGCTGTATTTTCCATATCCAACCGTCCCACTCTGTAATCTCGCATAGTCCCCTCGCAACACATCCTGCAGCAGTTTTTGCATATTAATAGAGTGGGCAAAGGCATAGCGAACATTACGATCCTTAAAAATCTCTTTGTCCTGGTTCAGATAAAACCCAAATGCGCTTCTGGGAACATCATTGTGAAACCACAGTTTTTTCACATACCCTTTCAGGTAAACGTCCATGTCCATAGCTTTCTCATGCCAGAAAGACGGAAGCGCCAGGGAAAAAGCATCAACCTCCCCCTTTTTAAAATACTCAAAGGCTGCCGTCTCCTCCCTGATAACGGAATAGATAATTTTATCCACATTGTAACGACCTTTAAAATTACGCAGATCCTTTGCCCACCAGTCTTTATTCCTTTCAAATTCAATGCTTTTCCCTTTGTTGATTTTTGATACCTGGTAGGGTCCTGTATTGGGAACAATCGCCCAGTTGTATCGTTTTACAAAATCTTCGGAAACAGTCCCCTTATAAAAGTGGCGTGGGGTTGGACTGATACCCACTCGCAGATGAAGCTCCGGAATCGCTTTTTTGGAGACCACGGCAATGGTATAATCATCATACTTGATAACACGGTCAATCTCTTCTGAATAATAGTTATTGTACCAGGGCGCCACGATATTTTTTGATCTCATGAACTCTAATGTAAAAAGGTAGTCATCGGCTGTTACTTTTGTTCCATCCGACCAGAGAGCACGTCTATCCAGCTTGAAATACATTGTTTTTTTATCATCTCCATACGCCCAATGCGTTGCCAACTCAGGTAAAATCTCTTCGGTGTTATAATGGATATTTGTCAGACTTAACTGGTTACCCAAAATCGCGCCTCTGACACCGGCATTGGAATCGGGACCGACAGTTCTGATGGTTATGGGAAACGTTGTCAAATAACTCCGGTAAGTTCCCCCTTTTTTGGCTTTTGGTGATGCAATGATAGGTGCTGATTCATTGGTCAACCATTGGATATCAGTCGGCAATATCTCCAAAGAAAAAGCAGGTGAAACGAGGCAAATGATGCCAATCACAATGAAAAAAAAACGAAAAAGATGTTTGACCATTTGTACTCCTTTTTCAAGGTTTTAAGACCGTTAACACTACTCAAATGTTGTATGAAGCTTGGGGTCAAAGCCCTCTCTAACGGCTTCACCAATAAATGTGATACTCACCATCACAATAATTAAGGCAAGCACCGTGGAAGATATAATCCAGATAGCCTGCAGGTTATTCGTTCCCTGCTGTAATAATTCTCCCCAGCTTGGCGTTGGTGCCGGTAGCCCAAAACCAAGATAGTCAAGTGCTGTCAGAGCTCCAATCCCCCCTGCCACTGAGAATGGAACAAATGTAATAATAAGTGATATTGAATTTGGCAGAATATGACGAAAAATAATACGCATATTTGACGCCCCCAAAGCTTTTGCCGCCAGCACATACTCCCGTGCCCGCTCTTTGTAGGTTGCTGTCCGCATGTACCAGGTCAATCCCATCCAGCCAAAAACCACTGAAATCAAAACAAGAATAAGAAGGCTGGGGATGATAATTGAGGAGATAATCATAATGATATACAGAAAGGGAACAGCCGACCATATCTCGATAATACGCTGAAAAAATAGATCAAATTTTCCACCATAGTATCCCATGATACAACCAAGCGTGATGCCGATGGAAAAATTTAGCACCAACAGCAACAGGGAAAATGCCATGCAGATACGAAATCCGTATACCAGACGAGCGACCATATCCCTGCCGATAACATCTGTTCCCAGGTAATGCTGCTCTTCAAAAGAAGGAGGATAAGGCGGGAACTCACCATCGCGAAGATTCAGCTCAAAAGCATTATACGGTACAAGTGGCAGAATAACGAACGCACCATCTGATCGTTTTTTAAATCGGATTTTCAGATCGCGATAATTGGTCTCGTAGTCATAGTCCAATCCGAATGTTTTACCCGGAATCATTGAACCATAGGTTGGAAAATAGAGATGGTCACCATCATAAACCAATAAAGCCCTGCTATTGATAAGCAGCTCTGCAAAAATCGATATCAGCAGGAATGCACAGAACAATATAAATGAATAGTACCCACGCTTTATTGACTGAAAACGCTTTAGCTTTTTTTTAGTTAGCGGGTTTAATCTTAATCGCATAGTTACTCAAATTTTACACGTGGATCCACCAGGGCAACACAGAAATCGGATAAAATATTCCCCAATAAACCTAAAACAGTTGTAATCACAAGAACACCCAAAACAACCGGATAATCCCTTTCAACCAATGATTCAAATCCGAGCAATCCCAACCCGTCAATATTGAACACCTTTTCTATCAAAAATGATCCGGCTAGAAACATACTGATGTTATTTCCAAAATGAGTCGCCAAAGGAATTATACTGTTTCTGAAGGCATGCTTAAAAACCGCTCCTTTAAAAGACAAACCTTTGGCAATCGCCGTTCGGACATAATCTGCAGAGAGATTGTCCATCAAGGTGTTTTTCATCAGAAACGTCATCGTTGCAAAACTGCCTATCATATAAGCGATCATCGGTAAAACAGAATGATAGATAATATCCCACACCTGGTCCATGAATGCCAGATCATCAAAATTGTTACTAACAAACCCCCCCAAGGGAAATAAGTCCCAATGTGCGGCAGGCCAAACAAACAGAATGATTGCAACAATAAAACCGGGCAGTGCATATCCCACTAAAACGAGTACCGAAGAGGAATTATCAATAAAAGTCTTATGTTTAATGGCTTTGAGAACTCCCAGCGGAATACAGACTAAGTAAACCAGGATGGTTGATAGGGTGCCATAGTAAATGGATACCGGCATTTTACCTTTAATGGTTTCCCAGACCGGATCATAGTAACGGGTTGAGGTGCCCAGATCCAATTGGAGAATTTTACCAAGCCATTGAACGTAGCTGATCAAAACCGGTTTATCAAAACCATAAAACTCTTTTAATTCCTGAATTTGCTCAGGTGATAAAGGGGAATCGGAGTTTTCTGACTGGTAAACGTTCGTCGCGGTTCCACTGGATTGATTTAACTGACGAGCCTCCGTAATGATTTTGTCTACCGGACCGCCAGGAACAAATCGAGTAATAGTAAAGACCAGAAGTGTGATACCCAAAAATGTGGGAATGACTAAAAGCAACCTGCGAATCAAATAACTGGCCATAATCTCGATGCCGTATCAAAAAAAGATTGGTCTCAAGAGACACAAAATTTGTCTTATAAAAAACAAAATCAGGTAAAGATTATCATAATTTTCACCTAAACTCTACCTTTGTACAGATGACCTTTTTCAATATAGTCATATTTTATTCAGCATTGTCCGGTTAGAAAATTGCACCTGCTCGTAGGTTGGGCTACTTGTTGCCCAACATTGCTTTCTATTGATGGGCAACGAGTAGCCCATCCTACTTTTTCTAAACAAATAATAGCTAAAGTTAAAGTAATGGCGTCT
>JAHJTV010000116.1 GCA_018829445.1 bacterium | reverse complement strand
CTCCAACAAAGATGAGCTTCTCCACCAGAAGCAATTTCTCCAGCTACGGCGGCTCCAGAAACGATTGAATTAACGGACAAAGGAATAGCTGTTCCTAAAGTATCTCCAAATCCAGTTCGAATAACTTCATAATCACCAGAAGGAAATCCTCCAGAAGCGTTTTGATTTATATAAAGACCTCCACCACTTACTGCTGGATAAGAATTATCTCCCCAGCCAATAATAAGATCGTAATCATCTTGCGGAGAGATTGCTCCTAGATAAATTCCCGCCGAATAAGGGAGAAGATAAAATGAACAATTGGTAATTTCGACAGTACCATCGTGACTAATATAAGTATTAATTACAGATGACTGATCACCTGGACTTAGAGTTCCAGCATATTCAGGAAGTGAATATGGAGTTCCAAAAGAAGTAGATGAAATGCGAATTGAGACCGTCATGAATTCCTCGTTTTAATTCCCCAAGCACTACTCTTAGGGCTCTCGATTCCGTCTAAACTTATTGATGTAACTACAACGTAATAAGTTAATTTAGGAGTTAATCCTTCTATCGTATAATTATTCCCATAAGCACTATCTCCTACAGGAGATGAATTAGCTAAAATCCATTCTCCATCTTTAGAGGTAGAATAATAAATATTATAAGTATAGGATGATCCTTCTGTATACCAAGAAACAGAAATACTCGTTGAAGTAGAACTAAGAGATTCAATCTCTGGTATCGCACCATGAAAAATAATAATCGGCATAACTCCCACTGCAAGATGTCGATCTTTTACAATAGCTTCGATTTCTTCCAAAGCTAAAACTCCACCATAATCTTTTAATAAAGTATAGGGAAGTTTAACAATCGCCGCTGAATGACCGGGAACAGCTTGACCTCTCGAAGAGATGACTTCAGGTCGAGCCCAGACTGATCGAGGATCTAATGCACTAGCTTCTCGATAATATTTACTTTTGATGACTCCCCCTGGGACTCTTAAATCAATAATGGAAAGATCATCGACACGCGAAGAAGAGGCTGAGTGAACTTCTGCTAGGATTAACCATTGATAACGATTCGTTGCTTCAGTGGTATAAGGCGTTTTAAAAGAATGAAGTCTTAAATTAGTCAAAGCTGGAAGATTACTACTTAAGGTTGTATTCTCTAAATAAATTCGATTACCAACAATAGAATCATAAGGTTTATAAACAAATGTATTAAATATGGTTTTCCAAAACAAGATTCCTTTTGATGGAAAAGATGAAGCGTCTATAACGTCGACATAATTCTGGCCAGAATAATTAATTCCGTTACTTGTTGTAGTGGCTTCTTGAGAGTAGTACATATACTGACTCTCTAAATGAATCGTACTTGCTAAATCTAAATTACCAGAGGAACTATTTTGAGAGGTCTCAATAATTCGACCACTTCGATCTACTTTTAAATAATGAATCGACGTATTCTGAGTAGGAAAATTATCTCCTCCCGAAGGAATTATATACAGTACATAAAAATGGCCATTATATTCTTCGTCGAAAACAGGATTAACATTTAAAGTAGTTAATTCATATCCAGTTTCTTTATAATAATAAGTTATGTAGAAATATTTTGTATCTGAGTATTCTCGCTGGAGATGAATAAACCCACCATCTAGATCACAACTAGAAATACCGTTCGAATCCCAAGTTACCCAAGCTTTATCTGTCTCAATTATTCGTAATACATTCTTTCCATTTTCTTGATAATAAGTTCCATTTTTTGTGGTCTCGGAAGTTAACGCATATTGGACGTTCATATTAGCGTCACAGATAAGAATATCCATTACATATAAAGTTGAATCAACAATAAGAAGATTTCGATCTACTTTTAAAATATCCGGTTTAATCCGTTCAGCTTCTTCTTCTACTTCTATCTTATAGGGATATAAAGGAGAAAACGTTTGTGACGAAAATTCAGGGATTGAATAACTATAAGGAACACTATCTCTAATAATATTTAGAGAACCATTAGAAACCGAGAGAAACCAGGGAACATTATCACTTCGATCAATTGGATCTTTTACTAAAATTCGGCTCCGTTCTAACGGAGTTAAATAATAATTTATCCCAGTGCTGGGCGTAGTAACCGCAAAATAAGAAACGCCGGTTGTTAAGATATAAACTTTCCTCCATGACTTTAACTGTCCAGTTACCAATGAAACATCATCAGTAGTAGCTTCGGTAAAAGCTGGTTCCGAATTTAACAATTTATAATGAGTGGTTCCACTGACGGAATATCTTACATAATAAAACTCGGTTTCTCCTGAATTTTTATTATAGAGATTCTTATAATTAGAAAAGATTGAACAACTTTCGTAAGTACCTGAAACGACTAGATCTAAATCATCTCTCGCTTCAACTCTAATTACTTTATATGAATAACGATCTACTGGTAATAAACTACTATCTAAGATAGTAACGCTAAGGGGATCTATTCCAGCATCAGGGAGAACATGTTTCCAATAAAAAGGCTTAACTTCAGACGAAACATATTCACCTACTACATCTGTAAGTAAAAAATGTTGAGTCGTCGAGAGACCTACGTTGCCAATCCATCTAATTTCATTAAGAAGAGGATTTCTCGAATTTTCAGGAATAGAATCTTCTACCTTAATAATATTTAAATTCGAAGGTGGATTTATTTCTCTTGATCCTACGTATGCTGATACTAAATCAAACGAACCTACATTTCCTTGATATTGGGGAAATAGAACGGGCTTTTTTATATTTCGCCGCGTGGAAAAATCTTTCGAGTGAGAAACGTTACCTATTTTCCAATATAAAGAAAACAT
>JAHJTV010000097.1 GCA_018829445.1 bacterium | reverse complement strand
TTGCCAAGAGCAAGGATAACGGTAGGGCGGGGTTACATCCCCGCCAGCGTGGAACCAAAGGCGGCCATGTAAGGCCGCCCTACCGTTAAGATTCGGAAGTTGTTATCAAATGATCTCAACCCGACTTATGAACATGAATACGTCTCTTAATTAGTATTTTATGAGAAAGACCTTAAAAATCTGTTTTACAGAGGATTCAAATGAGCGAAAACATCAAACCCTATGGCGATACCCTGAATGACGGTATCACCCAGCTTGCTTTTACGCTGCCGGTAGAATTCGGCGCTAAAGCAAGAAAGGCGGCCGAACTTTACGTGTTAAAATTGAATTTTGAACATCCCGTGGTGGCTCATGCGGAAAAAATAGCCGACAATTTCACCTACTTTGTTGTCTATGCCAGGGCCATTCCTGCTCTTGACTACTCCCAGGTGGTGGCCAGTGAGGTGAAGACTGCCGATATGAATTTTTATGAAATCAACAACCTCATCAAAAAAGAGCTCAACCGTAAATTAAATGTTATTGGCGCTACCGTCGGAACGGATGCGCATACCGTTGGTATTGATGCCATCATGAACATGAAGGGCTATAACCAGGATTATGGGCTGGAACGCTACCCCGAAATCAATGCGTTAAACATGGGTGCCCAGGTGACCTGCGAAGAGCTTTTGGAGAAAGCACTGGAGATGAAAGCCGATGCCCTGCTGGTATCTCAGACAGTAACCCAGAAGGATGCCCATATTCGCAATTTCACCGAACTGGTGGAACTGCTGGAAGCCGAAAACCTGCGGGATCGATTCCTTCTGGTTGCCGGAGGAGCAAGGGTTACCAATGACCTGGCCATTGAGCTGGGGTATGACGCCGGATTCGGGCCGGGAACGCTGCCTTCACAGGTTGCATCGTTCATTATTACCAAAACACTGGAGAAAAGAGGATAAAATGATAGAGACAAGTATCAAACTGAGAATGGGACAACACGATGCCCACTACGCCGGTAATCTGGTTGACGGAGCAAAAATGCTCAACCTCTTCGGCGATGTGGCAACGGAATTGCTGGTTCGGTATGACGGTGATGAAGGCCTTTTCAGGGCGTACGATTCCGTGGAATTCCTGGCACCGGTTTACGCCGGCGATTTTATCGAAGCCAAGGGACGAATCGTCAGCGTGGGCAAAACCTCCAGAAAAATGGAATTCGAAGCCTGGAAATATATCTCCCCAAATACCAAAGCCGGGGAAACAGCAGCTGACCTCCTGGAAGAACCCATTCTGGTCTGCAAAGCCAGCGGTACTTGCGTCACTCCCAAAGAGTGCCAGCGGGTTGAGCATTAATACTCTGCTGGGAATTCCATTCACATTAGAAGTTTTCCTGTATACCTCCAAATATCCCTAGCCCGGGGTACATGACTTTGTGATCGTTACCCCGGGCAACTATCTTTTTGTTTGAATCCTGAAAACTCATTCGTATTCTGATTTTAGGTATAACTCAATCCCAATTGATGGTTTTAAGTTAAAGAGCTCAAGGATATTCCTAAAATCTTAGACTAAAGATGTCAAGAATATCCAACAGGGGTTCGACTAGCCATATTACGGGATCAGCGAGTATCACGTCCGGGTAATTACCGGTTGCGGAAATGGTTGATTGTGTTATAGAAATAACCTGTCTGAAGACTTTCTATTTTTCTTTTCCGTTCTGATCGAAATTATACAATTGATTTTTCTCATGACTAAAACTGCGCACATCTTTCTGACTCTTTGCTTGATTTTGTTTTGTTACAGAAGTATCCCTGTTTTTGCCCTGGAGGTGGGTGACCCTGCTCCTTACCTGGAGGGAATTAACGCTCACGACTCCAAAAGATTGAACCTGTTTCGGCTCATGGTTGACATGAGATTTAAGGAAGACGCTGAAGGACAACCGCTTGTCGGTGCTGATGGTAAATATATTTCAGTCTTTACCCGGAATGTGATGGTACTGAATTTCTTTGCCCGTTCCTGTATTCCCTGTATCCGGGAGATACCAACCTATAATCGGATTGCAGAATCCTTCGCAGGAAAGGAGGTAAAAATGGTGTATGTCAATGTTGATCCTGATATTGACCAAAACCAGATCCTGCGCTTAATCAAAAAATACCAGATTAAAATCCCTGTACTGATGCCCAACCAGAATGAAGTCATGCGAACCTATAACGCAAAAATGCTTCCCCTGCTGGTTATCATTGATAAACAACGGAAAATCGCTTACAAATTGACCGGGTTTAATGAAAACCTGGAAAGCGATCTTACCCGAATCATCCAAAACCTGCTTGCTCAAAATTGATATGAAACGATCTCAAATGGCGAATCTTTTAAAATCCCTGTTTTTAGTACTCGGAATTTGTTCACTACCATTGTTCGGCAACACGCCTTCTCTTGCCGCTCTCACTCTGGATCAGGCAGTGGACAAGGGAGTGGTCGAACTGGAAAAACGGGGTTTGCAGAAACATCGTCAATCACCCATGGTGGTGGAAGTGTTGAACTATGATTCGGGAAAAAATGACCGAACAGCCCGCCTAATCCAGGGTGTGCTGTTTTCTGCATTGCAGACCAGGTTTCCCGATGCCCGGTTGATTCTGCCCGGTGAAAGTTTATCCGGAGTTTCCATGAAAGCGGTTTTAATCAAGGGCAAGTACCGACTTCAGGGAGATCAGACAACCATTGAATTAAAAGCCCTCGACCAAATGACCGGCAACCTGCTGGCTGAAAGCAGGGTGAATTATGAAACTGCCAAAAAGATCGATCGCAACCTGACTGCCGTGCTGGATATAGAAGCCTCTGCCTTGAGCAAAGAGCAGCGCAAAACTTTCAGCAAGGTTTTTCGGGCAGCGCTGCAGGAAACAGGGCAGTTTGACCTGATCAGCAGCGACGCCGTGGACCGCGCCGATGCCGACAGAATCCAGCAGGAATACCAGTGCAGCCGGGAGCAATGCGCCACCATCATTGCCGAGCAGTTAAATGCCCGGCAGGTGATTACCACTATTTACGGGAAGGTTACCGATAATCTCTATTACCTCACCGGAAGCATGAAAAACATCGACAGTGGCCAGACCCTGGTGGAGAAAAAGGTGGAACATGACGGCAACCTGACCACCCTGGGAAAAGCCCTGGAACAACTGGCCTGCCAGATGGCCAACACCTGTGGAGGACAGGGCAGTCAGGTGGAATTTGTCACCCCGGCAACCGCTCCCTCGGGACAGGGAGGATTTTCCCGCATTACGCCCAAACTCAGCGGAAACAGTGGGTCAACAGTGGCATCACTGATAGTGGAAAGTGATCCCTCCCTGGTTGATATTTTCCTCAATGACGCCTTCGGTGAATCCGCCCTGGGTAAAACCCCCTACCAGAATTTCAGTTTTAAGGCAGGACAACTGCTGAAAATCACCTTGAAAAGGGAAAAATACCACGACAAAAAACTGGAATTCCGCTTGCAGGGCGGAATGAACGACCTGGGGGTGGTGAAACTCGATCCCAATTTCGGCGGCTTGAAGATTACCACCGATCCCCCGGACGCTGATCTTTACATCGCCGGGGTTAAACGGGGATCAACCCCTTATACGGCTGCCGAAATCAACTCCGGCTCCTATTTTTTCAGCCTGCGCAAAAACCTGTATGCTCCCATTGAAAATCAAAGACTGATTATCAAAGACGGCGAAACAACCCGCGAACATTTCAAACTGGAACCCAGTTTCGGGGAACTGGTGATCGATTCTCTTCCCCGGGGAGTTGCTGCCGTGATCACAGACAACAACAACCAACTCGTAAGCAGGGAAACCACCCCGGTTACCCTCAAACTCTCCCCGGGAAATTACAATTTAACCCTGCAGCAGGAATATTACGACACCCTGCAGTTCAAGGTTAACATCGCCCGTGGCCAAAAACAGGTAATCAATCAACAAACCGCTACCCTCAGGAGACAGGAGGGGTTTGTTATGATCAGCACCAACCCCTTCCAGCGTGGGGCTGAAATCCTGGTGGACGGTAAACTGGCGGGGCAGGTGCCCGCCAACCTCAACCTGCTGACCGGAACCCATGAAATCGAAGTAAAAATGGGAACAAAAAGCGGCAAGGAAACCGTCACCGTTTTAGATGGCAAGTCGCTCAACCTGGTGCTGGAACTGAAAGAACAATCGGTCGGCGGTTTTGTCCTGGTCAAAGGCGGTTGTTTTGAGATGGGAGATACCTTTGGTGATGGTGACTCCGATGAAAAACCGGTGCACCGGGTCTGTGTGGATGATTTTTACCTGGGAGCGCATGAAGTAACACAGGCGGAATGGCAAAAAGTGATGGGAAATAATCCCTCTAATTTCAAAAACGGGGATAACTATCCGGTGGAAAAGGTAAGCTGGAACGATGCGCAGGAGTTTGTCAAACGGCTCAACAATCAGACTGACGGTAAATATCGGCTGCCCACCGAAGCGGAATGGGAATATGCCTGCCGGGAAGGGGGGAAGAAGGTTCGTTTTGGTAATGGGAAAGACATAATCGATCCCGATGAAGCTAATTTTAATGGAAGTTCAAAATATAAGAAGCCCTATTCGCGAGACGGCGTTTATAGACAAAAGACCACCCCGGTGGGCAGTTTTGAATCCAATTCCCTCGGCTTGTTTGACATGTCAGGCAATGTCTGGGAGTGGACAGCTGATTGGTACGATGAAAACTATTATAAGAGTAGTCCACAGAATGATCCGAAGGGGCCTGATTCTGGTTCTTATCGCGTCTATCGTGGCGGCTCCTGGGACAACGCTCCGAGGAGCCTGCGCTGTTCCATTCGCCTTAGGGTTTCGCCCGACAATCGGGACAGCGATCTCGGGCTGCGCCTCGCGAGGACTCTTTAGTTTTTGGTTTTTTACCTTTTTCCCTTTTGGTCGGGGCGTAGCCCCTATTTTTAAAACTGCCGAGTTTGCTCGGCTCCTTTTTTTATTATCCCCGGCTTTTCACGGGGATAATCATTGGCGCGCAGCGCCTCGATTTTTTTATGCCCTTTCAAATTATTACCATACCTTTTGATCCGTCTCTGTCGGTTTTTCACACGGATCTACTGAACGATTTTCTAATCAACAAACAGTTGCTTTCCTACCGGGCTGAGTTTTTCCAACAACAGAGCAAATTCTATTGGACGGTCCTGGTGGAATATGAGCCGGTGCTTCCCAAAAGTGATAAAAACAAACAAAAACTATCTCCCGAACAGGAAGTACTGTTCAATCGGCTCAGGGAGTGGCGAAAAGAGATGGCAGAAAAACAGGGGGTGCCGGTGTATGTGGTTTCGAATAATGAAATTCTGACGGAAATCGCTGTTAACAAACCGCAAACCATGGAAGCCCTGAAACAGATCAAGGGTTTGGGCGAAAAGAAAGCAACGGAATTCGGCCAGCAATTGCTCCATCTTGTACAAACTTTTATAGAAAAGAAATAAAGGGACATGAACCTCCGTAAAGCAATGAACTTGAATTCACTTAAACCCCGTTTAGTGTCCCCTTATTTCTAATGAAAGAGGATTATCCGATCTTCGTCAAATGGACCGAAATCTTAAACTGGATGTTGGACCGAATAGACGGTTTTCCGAAATCGGTTCGCTTCACCATTTCCAACCGCATATCCAACCTGGCGCTGGACATTCTTGAACTGATTGTTGAAGCCATCTATTGTCCAAGACCGCAGCGGATTGGGATTTTAAATCGCACCAATCTCAAAATGGAACAATTGCGGGTTTTAATCCGGATTTCAAACACCCGCAAGTATCTATCAAAAAGGCAGTATGAATATGCTGCAGAGCAACTCACAGAAGCAGGGCGGATGTTGGGAGGGTGGAGAAAGCATGAAGCGGGTTAACGGACTTTTTGAAAAACTGATCACGTTTGACAACCTGCATGGGGCGTACAAAAAGGCGTTTAAAGGAAGCCCTCATTCGCTTGAAGCAAAACGGTTTACTTTCTTTCTGGAAGGGGAGCTGTTAAAGCTCAAAGAAGAAGTTGTCAGCGGCAGATACAAAACAGGGGGTTTTCAGCATTATAAAATCTTTGACCCCAAGGAACGCCTGATCTCAGTTGCTCCATTCAGAGACAGGGTTTTACACCATGCGGTGGTAAAAATCCTTGAGCCGGTTTTTGAACCGGTTTTTATCCATGATTCTTATGCCACCAGGAAAGGGAAAGGAACTCACGCGGCGATAAAACGCGCGCAGGCGTATTTACGTCAATCATGTTTTTATCTGAAAGCCGACATCAAAAAACATTTTGAGAACATGGATCATGATGTCCTGTTGGACATTGTTTCCCGAAAGATTAAGGATCATCGTCTGTTTGACTTGATCAACACGATTATCAGGGGAGTTCCCTGGGAAAAGGGATTACCCATCGGCAATCTCACCAGCCAGTTTTTCGCAAATGTGTATCTGGACCGTTTGGATCATTACGTGAAGGAAGTGTTAAGGGTTAAGAGATATGTCAGGTATATGGATGACATGGTGTTTTTGCATGACGATGTCTCCTTTTTGAAGGATGTGTGGCATCAAATTGAGGATTATTTGAAGAACCAATTAAAACTGGAGCTAAAACTCGGGGGAACTTATATCAACAAGCGGAGTAACGGCATCAGTTTTCTTGGAGCCAGGATTTTTCCAAACCAGCTGCGGGTTAAGCCATCCAGCTTAAAACGGGGCCTGAAAAAGTTTCAAGAACAAAGAGCAGAGTTTGAAAGCGGTCGTCTGCCTCTGGCTAATTATGTGTCATGCTTAACCAGTATTTCCGGTCATCTGGACTTTTTTAATTCATATCGACTAAGATGCAAGACGGGTCAGGCGTTGAACTGGTTCTAATCGCGTCAATCGTGGCGGCTCCTGGAACAACAATCCGAGGAACCTGCGCTGTTCCAATCGCAATAGGAATTCGCCCGACAATCGGAACAACAATCTCGGGCTGCGCCTCGCGAGCACAGGGTAATCGACCGATCTTCGGTGTTTATGGATACCGGAGCAGTTCAAATCCTGTCCAGATGTCTGATCCCGCACGGCTTACGGCTGTCAAATAGAAAACGACATGACAGGTCTGGTAGGATTCACCGAAGGTTCTGTCATGTTCATAATAGTTACCTGATAATTTGCATAATCTGCCTATTCAACAATATTTCGGTTTGTAAATTTTGAAATTCCAATGCAGCTAAATAAAAAAGGAAGAACCCTAAATGAGAGTGGACTATGATTAGCCAAAAAGCTCAATCGCAACGGGTTGAAAAAACTGGATTCTCTACATATTGCGTGTGCGATTGAGTCAAAAAGTATATACTTTATTACAACAGACGATAAGATCTTAAACAGACATACAACAATAAAAAAAATCAAGATTATTGATCCGTTTGGTTTTATTAAGGAGCAACTGCTATGATAACCGATACTGAAATCAAGTTAAAAGGACTAAAAGCATTGTCTGAGGTTCTTGGAGATATCGAAGCGGAACGCTTTGTTGCCTTGATTCAGAGAGAGCACTTCGATTATACAAAATGGCGTCAGGAATTAAATGAAGACTTATCCATCGACGAAATCAGTGAAAAAGCCATGAAACTGAGAAAAGAACAAGGCGAATAGTTTCAGAAGAGTTCTGCAAAACGAACATTTAACAGCAAGGCAGGGTTGATGGGATGGTTTTCTTTTTTTTGTCGTAATGGGATGACAGCAGGGTGTTGTTAAAGACCAGGAGGCGGGAGAAGAGCCAGTTGCTCCCCTTTTTCCTGGCTGAGAATCTTTTTATGGAGAAGGCGTGCTCCGGTTTGGAGTTGCTGCCCCTTTGCAGGGTGAACAGCAGTTTGTAACCCGCGTTGTCCAAAACCTTCTTTGCTTCTTCACTTTCAATCCCCCACGGCCAGCAGAAACTGGTGACGGGCTTACCGAGCTTCAATTCCAGGATCTTTTTTGCTCCGGCGATTTCATCAATAAGCTTTTCTTGCCAAGCTTCAGTGGACTCAAACGTTCCCTTTGGGATGGTGTGCAGCCTGGTTTTAATATCTGCCAAATTCTGTCCGGGTTGAGTTGCCAGTTTTGAAAACTGCTCCACATAGTCGGGATTGGGGATAAATTCCGGGCCCACCAGATTTGGAGACAGTTGAAACAGGGGATCTCCCGTCTTTATGGTTTCCGCGTTTGGGAAGTACCATTTCAGTTTTTGACCGGTATAAACCCCGGTAATCTCGGAAGAGATCCTGACCACCGAATGGGTTTTGGTATGGGCTCCGAATTCTACCAGACCGGATTCCTGCATCTCCAACACCTGCTCCAGTGATAGGAATCCCCGGAAATCTCCCCTGAATGCCCGGGTATGGATTTCGTCATAGCTTAAAGCCGGAGAAGAGATTGATCTATCCGGATCTGGCACCAGCCTGTCGGCAATCAGAAAAACAACCGCCTTGATGCCGTATTGTTTAAGCAGGGGATAGGCGTTGTGATAAAAGTCCTGGTAGCCGTCATCGAAGGTTAACATCAGGCATTTTTCTGAGATCCTTTGCTCCCCTGAGAGATGCCGCTGCATCTCCTCAAGCCCCAGGGATCTGATTCCCGCCTTTTTGAAATAGCAAAGATGGGATTCGAAAACCTGTGGGGTAATGGGATCACTCTCGTCAATACGGTGGTAACAGATAACCGGGATGGAATCTCGTATCAATTGTTCCTTTTTAGTTCTTGATTATTAATGATTTTCGGTAATCTTAAGATTTCAAAAAAATGAGAGCCGAAGCGGCTGTGAACGGTAGGGCGGCCCTACGTGGCCGCCTTTGGATAATTGCAGGCGGCCATGTAAGGCCGCCCTACCATAATCCCTGCTCTTGACGAGATATGCTTAAGTAAGCGCTTTTGGGATATTGCTCTGCCCTACCGTTTTATATTCATTTATAGATAATTGGTTTTAACATCTATTTAAGCCCTTTGAACAGCTCCCAGGGCCACAGGGTTAGATTCTTTTTAGACAGTTTTATTTGGGGAGCAAGGGTTTCATATAATTGCACATACTGTTCAGTTATTCTTTCGGGACTGAATTGTTCAGATTTTTTTAAGGCTGACCGTGACATCTCCATCCTGAGGTTGTCATCCAGGAAAAAAGAGATGGCACCCGCAATATCATCGGCATCCACCTCATTGATAATATATCCGTCAGATCCATCTGTTATCGCATCGATTGCACCATTGTATCTGGTCGTGACAACCGGGAGTCCGCAAGCCAGGGATTCCAGCACTACATTGGCAAACGAATCAAATCGGGTGGGATGCATCAGGACATCGGCAGCATAAAAAAAAGGCCGGACATCATTCGTCCTGGGATAGATTCTGATCTCCTGCTTATATTTTTCCGGAATCCTGTAACTTTTGTCGCCGACTAGCACCAGTTTTATCCTGTTGTGTTGCTGCGGCGACAACCCGGACTTCAAACGATCATAAGCCTCCAGGATTTCGGGAACTCCCTTTGAGACGAACGAAGTTGATACGTGGAGGAATACAATGTCATCTTCCCTGAGCTGCCATTCTGACCTCAACCGGTTCCGCTGCCCGGATTTGTTCTCTGTCTGCCAATACTTCAAATCAACCATATTGGGAATCACCCTGGACGGGGTTGTGATCCCCGGATAAGCCCGCCTGACTCGTTTGAGGCTTAGATTTGAATTGACCACCAGGACTTTTACCTGCTCAAACAGTAATCGTTTTTCAATGGCATATTCCAAGAGGGTACAGGGTTCGCGGTTGGGTTTTCCCTTTTTAGCGGATAAAAAAGCTTTATGAGTCCCGGTGGGTGGTCTGAACACATCCAGCCCCAGGGATTTGCCGAATCCCTGGACAACATCAAAATTGTGCCGTTTTAACACCCGGTGAACTGCGTAGGCAAAGGTGATCAGGTTGAGATATTTGGTAGCTTTTATTGTCTTAACCCGGTGAAAGAAGAATCTGTTTTGCTGATCCGGTGATAACTGCTCCAGGAACTCATCCAGAATATTGCTCTTTTCCAATCGCCCGATGACATGGACTTCATGCCCAGAAGTCAGCAAGCCCTTGGCAAGATTCACGACAAATCTCTCGGCTCCCTGGTCCCATCGAAAACTGGTGGTTGTCAGCCCTATTTTCATATTTTATATAGAGATGGTAATACTCGAATTAAGAAACCGAAAAATCACCAACCTCTTGATTGTTTCAGAGTTTTTTATTTGGTTTGCCGATTGTCCGGCTGATCATCCAGACTGTGTCGCAATTAGGAATTCTGACATTTTTCTATAGATCTTGCATTTTTGTCATTCCGGGCTTGACCCGGAATCCATTGTTTTGACGGAGAATTATCAACCTGGATCCCGGATCAAGTCCGGGATGACAAAGCGAGAAAATGGATATTTTTCTATTGCGACACAGTCTGATCATAAGAGATCACTTTTTCTCTGAAAACTCAACCTGCTTGCGGTTATGTTTTTATCTGAATTGCCCAAAGACAGCCAACAGCAACAAAATCCTTGATCCTAATCTTTTTTTTTATTAATTTCTTAATAACAGCTTAGATAATAAACAAAAGTTTACCAAACAAAAATAATGACTGCCAGAGAGAAACAGATTTTAGAGCTTATCAGAAACAATCCCCTGGTTTCACAGAAGGAGCTGGCAGAACAGCTTAACATCGCACGGTCTTCGGTCGCTGTTCATATAACCAATCTGATCAAGAAGGGAAAGATAAAGGGTAAAGGGTATGTGCTGGATGAGGAGGATTATGTTGTCGTCATTGGTGGCGCTAATATGGATATCACCGGTTTTAGTGATAATCTGCTGGTTCCCAATGATTCCAATCCGGGGAGGATTCGTATGTCATCGGGGGGGGTGGGCAGGAATATT
Organism: bacterium; assembly: GCA_018829445.1. Taxonomy (GTDB): domain Bacteria; phylum SAR324; class SAR324; order XYD2-FULL-50-16; family XYD2-FULL-50-16; genus JAHJTV01. Next base: position 11,906 of record JAHJTV010000097.1, on the reverse strand, counting down.
GCTGCCAATCTTGCCAAGCTGGGTATTCAGACCAAGTTGATTTCAGCGGTTGGCGATGATCTGTTTGGAAGAAGGATTATTGAAGATTCATCACTGGCAGGAATTGATACGGCTTATATCAAAACCGTCTCTGCTCATCCCAGTTCAATCTATTTATCGATCATAAACGCAACCGGTGAGATGGACGTTGCCGTATCCGATATGAAAATTACTGACAGTCTGGATACCGAATGGCTCAAAAAACACCATCAGCTTATCAGCGGTGCGGCTGCAGTGGTTATGGAAACCAATCTGCCGCAATCCTCCATCCGCTACCTGGCTAATACCCATGGGGCAAAACTGTTTCTGGATACGGTTTCCACTACAAAAACAAAAAAGGTGAAAGATATCATAGGCTCGTTTCACACCATCAAACCCAACAGAATCGAAGCCGAGTATTTAACCGATTTTAAGATTCAAAATCAAACGGATGTAGAAAAAGCCGTACGGTTTTTTTTAGACAAAGGCACTACCAATGTATTTATAAGTCTCGGTAAAGAGGGGGTTGCCTATGGAACGGCGGATAAAACCGGGTTTTTTAAGATGAAAACAGAACGCATGGTAAACACAACGGGGGCAGGAGATGCGTTTATGGCTGTACTTGTCTACGGGTATTTAAATGATATTGATATCCATGAAGCCGTCAAACTGGCATCCACGGCGTCCTATTTGACCTTAACCAGTGAAGACACCTCGAACCCCGAAATCTCACTACAACAGATTCTAAAAACCAAAGAGAAGTTAAACCTATGAACAGATACCTGGATTTACACCCTGAAGTGCAAACCGCACTCAAGAACAAACAACCGGTGGTGGCACTTGAATCAACCATCATTTCACACGGAATGCCTTATCCCCGGAATGTTGAAACCGCAAAAAGGGTAGAGCAAATTGTGCGGGAAAACGGGGCAATTCCCGCCACGATTGCAGTTTTGAGCGGCCGATTAAAAGCGGGACTAACGCCAGATGAACTGGAACACCTGGCCAAATCCGGGTCCGTCGCAAAAGTCAGCCGCAGGGACCTGCCTTATATCGTTTCGGGCAAAAAGGATGGAGCAACCACGGTCGCATCCACCATGATTATTGCGGCGCTGGCAGGGATCAAGATATTTGTTACCGGTGGTATAGGTGGTGTTCATCGGGGTGCCGGAGAATCGTTTGATGTCTCTGCGGATCTTACCGAGCTGGCCAACACCAATGTGGCGGTTGTGTGCGCCGGTGCCAAATCGATTCTGGATATCGGTTCAACCCTGGAAGTTCTGGAAACCATGGGCGTTCCTGTGTACGGCTATCAAACCGATGAGTTTCCAGCGTTTTATACCAGGAAAAGCGGGTTTTCGGTTGATTACCGGGTGGAAAATACCACTTTACTGGCAGAAACCCTGAAAATAAAATGGGAGCTGGGGTTAAACGGCGGTGTGGTTATCGGAAATCCGATTCCCGAAGAGCATGCAATTGATGAACAGGTTATTAAAACCGCAACCGATACAGCCCTGCAAGAGGCCGATTCCAAAGGAATTAAAGGAAAAGAGATCACCCCCTTTCTGTTGGCAAGAATCACCGAACTGACGGGAGAGAAAAGTCTGGCGGCAAATATTCAACTGGTCTTCAACAACGCAAAAATTGGCGCTCAATTGTCAGTAGCCTTGTCAAAGATTGAGTAATATTTTTTTGTAATCTGCGCAAGATTTTTAGCGTTATGAGGATAAAACTGAGGCTTTGTTTTTCCTATCTCCATGATCGGTATTTCCTTTAGCCAATCCAGTTTTTTCTTTACTATAAAACAGGAGTCGTTTTACACTTCCCAGCATACGGGATAAAGACTACTCAAATTTGCTAAGCGTCGCTGACACAGGAACACTTTGAGTTTTGTGCATGTCACCCCCTGCACCTGTGATAAAGAATCCTGGAATTTTCGGGACTCTCACTCAAAAATCCAGATAAGGAAACCATGTTTAAAGCAGTCAATAATTTTTTTGAGCGAATAACCAACATACCGTATTCACCCTATCTATTGCTTTTTGTCCCGATTATTGCCGGTTGTATTCGTGTTTTGGAAGAGGAGCTCTTTTTTGGATTGGAAGCAGCCACACCATATCTGGTGCATAATTACGTTATCGGATATCTCTTCCTGATGCTGATGATTACCGGTTCTGTTCATCTGGGTACCGGGCTGGATATAAAAAAAGCAGTCGGATTTACCTCGGTGGGACTTGTTTTAGCCTGGTTGCCTGCCTTAATTGATCTTGTAATCGGCAGAGCTGATGACAGGATCTATTTGTATTTCCCAACCTTTCAATGGCATTTTATTCATCCTGAACAACTGATAGGAGAAACAATTACCCTGTGGTTCGCTGTTATTGCTTCCGGCGTCTTTGCATTCTGGGTAACAAAAAAAGTGATCCGAGCTTTATTCACCAGCTTACTTATCTATATTGTCCTTCAAATTTATGCTTACGGTTGGTACAAAATATGTGACCTCTTTTCCGATGGCAAATATCTGGGGACGGCAGAAAGTATGTCGCTATCAGGGATTTTACTGGCTCTCTTCCTGTATTGTTTGTTCAACTACAAAACCATTGGCCCATCTTTTAAACGAATCAATCATTCTCTCCCCTGGGGGTTTGTTGCCATTATCGGCTCCCGCTTTATTGGCGAGGTGTGGATCATTTCCATTGTCAAAGGGGTTATCATGGCTCTGGCCTTCCAATTAATCGTTGTTGCCAACGACTATTTCGATCGTGAGCAGGACCAGTCGCACGGTGGAAAAGCACGACCGGTTTCCAGGGATGATATGATCTTTGCAAGCTATACCATGGTGCTGCTTGCTTTATGGGTGCTGTTCTACCATGACAAGGCCTTTTTCTTGCTGGTACTCTTTTTTGCCCTGTTTACAGCCTATCATCTGCCGGGCCTGCGATTTAAACGCTTATTCTGTTTAAATTACCAAATTGAAGGTCTCTCAGCTTTGGTTTGTTTTGTTTTCGGCATCATGCGGTTTTATATGAATGGTCCCATGGGCCCGATCCTTGTGCATTCGCTTCCCAAACAGCTATGGGCACTCATTTTTTCCTTTTTGGCAATGGGGGGATTTTCGCTGGGTTGCATGTTCAAAGACTATAAAGATATTGAACAGGATCGTTTTGATAAGATCGGTACGATCTATACTCGCTATTTGAAGAAAGGAAGATCTCTTGCTTCCATCCATCGTTTTATCTGCATCTCCACCTCAACTATTCTTTTTGCCCCACCCATTTGGCTTTTCTGGAGAAGCGAAGTTAATACACTGACCGTTGTGCTATGTATCCTGGCTGTTTTCCCCGGCCTGATTTTGCACAAAGTTGAAAACAAGAAAAATGCGGTTGAAGGAACCCTGTGGATAATTAATCTCTATCTGTTGATCTTTGCTTTCGCAATATCAGCCATGAAGAGCAGAGTGTTTTTTTAGGAAGACACTCGCCTGTTTTCCTTTCCATGTTTCGCCCCCACTCTTCCGCTTTTTAGGTAAGATAATGCATTGATGGTGATTTTAGGGTTTTATGTTCAAAATCAGCTGTGTATACTTTTATCAAATCGACAAGTTTCCTCAAAAGTAACCTTTCACCATTAAGCGACCATGGCTGATTCAGCTCCTGTTTTCATATCCCCTGAAGCCTTGGATGTTCGGCTGCAGGAAGAGTCGGATATCGATAACAAAGTCCTTCAAGTCTCGGAAGCTCTCATCTCCCTGTCCAGTTCCATCGGAAACAGGGAGGATGCTTCGAACATTCGCAATGTTATCCAGACACTGATAAATCAGGAAGAGCTTTTTAAGAGATTATTTGTCATTTATGAAGAGATTTATACCATTTGGCAACGCCTGAGAGCGTTGATTACACGTTCCTCCTTTGAAGAGGAGGAACGGCTGGCCATACAGCAGAGGGCAGCGGATATTATCAGTGAGAATGTATTTCAGATGCAGAGGGAGGTATTCTTTAAGATTGTGAATGCCAAAGAGGTTTCAGAGGGAGAAAAAAACGAAGATGGACCCGCCTTGCTTTTTCCTGGTGTCGAAAAAACGAAAAACGCCATTATCCGCAGTATTCAATATCAGGCAGAACAACTGAAACCGGTCGCAATGGATATCTGCAAAACCTTTCGGGGAATTGCAGATGCCTATGTTGAAACCGAGCAGGTTAAACCCGGTGAGAGGGCTAGTTATGATACCATTGCCCAGTCCTATGAACGAGAGAAGAAAATCAGGGAGGAGGTGTCGGGAGAGATAAACCTGTCCAGAATTGATGATATCAGCTATCTGGAAAGCCTGATTGAAAGTTTTCAGGTTCTGAAGAAAACCTATGCTCTTAAGATCAAATCGCTGCAGGATAAGCTACCGGAAAAAGTAGTCAATTTTGAGGAGAAGATAAGGATTTTAAAAGAGGGTGGTGAAAAGGTCGATTTGCGGTTAAAACCGCTGAAGGTGCTGAAAAACCTGGTGAAACGTTTTCCAAATCTGGAGAAGCAGCTTGATTTTTTTGCCGAAAGTCAATACCAGGCAAAGGCCGTCATGCGGTTCCTGGAAGAGGTGAATGATGAAATGGGTAAGATTTTCAAGCAATACTCACTGGAATCGTTCACCGTTGTCAGCTTTCTCAGATATAAGCTTAACGGCACCTCTCACATGTATGAATCCATTTACTATTATTACGCCGTTGTCCAAATTGAGGCTGATATTAGGGGGGCGCTTGCAAAAAGATATGCCGGGGAGGGAGAAGATAAGAGGCTGGAAATAGTAGCGGCAGATATGAAGAAAACCGGAATAGAAGCCATGGTTCTGGAGCTGCATCGTCAGGTGGCCCAAATGAACGAGGCCAATTATTGGATTCATGAAGCCTTCCTTGAATATAAAGCATCAACCAACCTGGAAAAACTCAGACAAACCCTGGGAGAGCAGACTGGACGGATAGATTCTTTTTATAAAGCGATAAAGGCAATCTATAAGGAGGCTCAGAAGGTTTTCCTCTCTTTTTTGTCGGAAGATCTGGGAGCGACCGATCTCAGTTCGCAGTTTAACACATTTCTTAAAATAAACCGGGATATCCCGGAGGCAGAGCTAATCCGAAAGGCTTTTCCCAAATTGCTTACTACCAAACGAAAAGATTTTGATGAACTTGAGAGGAAGCTGGAGGAACAGTTTGGTAAGAAAATGGACCCTCAAAAGTTAACTGCTCTAGCCCAGCTAAAGGTCAAACAGGACTTTCAAAAGGAGCTGCTGTTCGAGATTCAGGAACATCCGAGAGCCCAGGATATCTTTTTGCATATCCTGAAACAGTTTATCAAAATCCAGGATGAGCAGTCTCCGGATGCTGATACAGATAACTCTGTTATCTGGCTGGTACAAAAGGATTTCCCCAATGAAATCACTGAATTCAAGACACACGAAGCCCGTTTGTTTAAAAAAATTCTCCAGACGCCAAATCTTTCGGAAAGAGACATCGCTGTATGTTTCCTTGGCGCCAATATCACTCCCCAGGAGATAGAGAGTTTCTCAAGGCTTCTGCCGGCTTTGCCCAGAAATGAACTCCAACTGGACTCTCCCTATGGCCGGATATTGCTTGATATCAAGACGATGCATAAGGAGCGCCTGCAATTGCGAGGCGGTTCGGTTGCACATCTGACCGAAAAAATCTATGAAAAGAGGGAGCGGTTTAAACTGGTGAGCAATATCTGCTTATTCTTCAGAGCCTGCGCCGATCCCTTTTATAAACGAATTGAGAGTGAAGAACACAAGACCAATCACCTGATATTATTGCAAAGCAGGAAGTTCCAGAAAGAACTCAACGAGGTTATCAAGTACTGGCAGTATCTTGTTCAAGAGCAGATAAGTCCGGGCCAGGGAGAAAGGGGAAGATTCCGGGTTTATAAACCGGAAGAAGTAGACTTAATGTCTAAATATATCAGTCCGGAGCAGTTGAGTGTCATCGAAAGACAGTTGGAATCCAACTATGATCTGGAAGGAGAGTCAAGATTATTTGAAGTCGAAAGTTTCTTAATGGAAGTTGTGGATGGCTTGTTTAAGAACTTTAAAGAGGATTTGAGAATAAAGGCCAAATTTGAGAATTATGAAAAGGAGAAAAAAATCCGCCACCGCCAATTCCAGAATGAGGAGTATAAAAATATCCTGGAAAGCGATTCTTTCGTTCCGCGTACGAAAGAAAGTATAAAAAGAGTCAAAAAGGTATCCCGCCGGAAAACAATCGGTCAGTTTATTGACTATTGGGAATACCAGATTGAACAGAAAGTTCCCTCGTCTGAACGACGGAAGAAAAAACAAGTACCAAAAGTCGATTTCAAATCCGATTCGGATAACGCGGTTCATTACATCTCACCGAAACAGCTGACACAGATTCATGAGGATCTGGACTTAATTCAAACCATAAGGGATGCAGAAACGCAAAAAAGTCTTGTGCTACTTGGCCTTCCTGTCATAAAAATGGCCAGGCAATGCGCCCAATTGTTCAAAGAGGGGCAACAAAAACTGGTAATGAAAGAGATCTCGAAAGAGAGAAAGGAGAGAATGACTCACTGTTTCAAAGATCCGGAATTTGAAACCGCAATTGAAACCCTTCTCAGCTTGGTAGAATGAAGAGGCTCCTGTTTTCTCAACTTCCAATAAATTTAGTGGTTTTTTTCCGGCTCTACTGAATGGTTTTCTCTGCACTTTTAGCCCCATGGGTTGCTTCAACTTGTTGCAATGCCGATTTAATTTCTATGCAGAATCCCTGATCGTATATTATAATAATACGATGGAAGAGGAAAAAATCAGAGCTTTTTATCGGTATTTCAAGGGATTATCTCTGCTTCTGGTCATTTGATGCGGTTATATTCGTTACAGGATCAGATCCCTGTTTTTTATATGTTTTTCCAGTTCAAGAGTCCATCTGTATGTATTATGTCTGTATTGTTCAACAACAAAACCTAACCCGGGTAAACTGGATAAGAACCTTAAAAGCGGTTTTCTGCCAGAAAACCGCGGAAAATAACTTATGAGGTACGAATAAAGGGAAAGAATGACTGAAAAGACAAATCCCCAGATTCTTGTTGTAGACGATAATACACAAAACCTGCAGTTCTTAGGGAATTTGCTGTCAAAAAGCAATTATGAACTAGCCATTGCTCAAAATGGTGAATTGGCTCTGGAGTTCCTTGAAAAGGAGATTCCCGATCTGATTCTGCTGGATGTTATGATGCCGGGGATAGACGGATACGAAGTGTGCAGAAGACTGAAAAAGAACCACAAGACACGGGATATACCCGTCATTTTCCTGACGGCAAAATCGGAAGTGGAAGACCTGGTTAAGGGATTTGAAGTCGGTGCCGTCGATTATGTTACCAAACCCTTTAATTCATTGGAACTGCTTGCCAGGGTCAAAACACATGTTGAACTAAAACGGGCCAGAGAAGAGATCAGTAGTCTGCAAGGAATTGTTCCCATTTGCGCCCAGTGCAAGAAAATTCGTGATGATGAAGGTTACTGGAAGCAACTGGAATCATACATTGAAAGCCATACGGATGCACAATTTAGCCACGGGATTTGTCCAGAATGTTCCGACAAGCTCTATGGGGAGATGGAATGGTATAAAAAGTTGAAAAAAAAGAAAGAAAACCAATAGGCAGGTTAACAGCAGACTTGGCAGCTAAGCCAAAAAAAGTCGACAACATCTCTCAGCTCACAGAATCTCACGTTTCCTCATGCCTTAAAAGCGCTGATAAGTCTTTTGCATAACGGGATATCAGTGTTAATTGTTTTGAAATGTTAGATATATCAAAACTATCCGCATGATTCAGCAATTTCTTTCCATATCGTACCAATGTATCAACCTGATAATCATTTCCCACACGTTTTATATTTTGCGCCAGCTCCCGGACTTTATTGATTTTGATAACTCCCTGGAAGTCTCCGTATTGCGGTAGTATATCAGCCTGTAAAATACCCACCAACGCTTGTAATCGGGGTCGATTTTCCGGAGACAATTCAGGCAGAATCTCCTTTTCTTCGAAAGCTTGTTCTTCTCTTATTGGGATTTCACCCTGCAAAATGAACGACAATTCTCTGAAAAGAGAGTAAATATCAATAGGCTTAGCCAGGTAGGAATAAAACCCTTGCCTTTCGACCTCTGCAATATCTTCCATCCGGGTGGAAGCTGTCATGGCAATCACGGGAATGTCCCTGGTATCAGGATTCTGCTTTAGCCTGGTGGTTGCTTCTATTCCATCCATAACCGGCATGCGAATATCCATCAATATAACATCAGGCCTTATGCGTTGAGCAATTTTTATCCCTTGTTCTCCATTTTCTGCTTCAGCAACCTTCAAGTTGACTTTGGTTAATACCTCTTTGATCATCACCCGGTTGGATTCTATATCATCAATATGAAGGATCGTTTCCCCGTTAAACCGGATTTCATGAAAATCTAATGGTTTTCTTCTTTCTGTTTCCGGTTTTTGATCACTGGTTTTTATACCGCTTAAAACAATTCTAAATATACTGCCTTTGCCGGGTGTACTCTTAACGGATATTTTACCGTTCATCAATTTAACCAGTCTCTTGCTGATTGTGAGCCCTAGCCCGGTTCCGCCGTATTCTCTACTTATGCTGGTGGATTGTTGTTCAAATGACTCAAAAATAGTATCGATTTTCTCATTTATTATTCCTATTCCCGTATCTTCTATTTCTATCACCAGGTCTATCAATCTGTTGTTTTCTTTCCGGTGGATCTTGTTTGCAGACAGTTTTATATAACCATTGGACGTGAATTTAATAGCATTGCCGACCACATTCAGCAATACTTGCCTGAGCCTGGCCTCATCCAACATTAACAGGTCATTCAATTCGTCACTGATTGATATTTCAAAACTCAATCCCTTTTCAATTAGTCTCACTTCAAATATCTGCTCGATCTCCTTAAAGATAATCCGTAAATTGACCGGTTCGAATCGGATCTCCAGCATGTCGGCCTCTATCTTTGAGAGATCCAGAATATCGTTGATCAGGGTTAGCAGGCTTTTTCCGGCAATTTTTATGGAGTTGACATAACTTTTCTGTTTGGGATCAAGCATCAGGGCTGTCAGCAGTTCACTGAAGCCGATGACTGCATTTAAGGGGGTACGGATTTCATGGCTCATGTTGGCCAGAAACTCGCTTTTAGCTCTATTTGCTTTCTTCAACTCAAGCTCTGTTTGTTTTCTGACTTCAATTTCCCGGGTCAGATTGTCATTGGTCTCGTTAAGTTCACGGGTTCGCTGCTCGACTTTTTGTTCCAGATGATCCTGCAACTCCTCATTCTCAACCCGGTAATTTTTTATGGCCAGAGACATATCTTCCATGCTTCTGGCCAGATCACCCAGTTCATCGCGGGTGTGGATGTTTAATTGAACGATGTCTTTGTTGTCGGTTATGGTTTTGGCAGCCTCTTTGAGACGATAAATAGGCTGGACAAAAAAGTACCTGAATATCATTAGAACCAGAATTACGCCAAAAACAGTGCATGTCAAAACCACGCCTATAATGGCGTTTCTAATCCGTTTTTCCGACAGGTTGAGCTCGTCAGCTGAATTAGCGTAAAGAATCACCCATTTCCAGGGGTGATAATACTTCGCAACATAAATAATTTCACCGTTAGGCGTCTCAAGATGTCCTCGGGTGGATTGATCCGAATTTTCCAAAGCAACGGTAATGATTCCCTTCCAGTCAATTTCCTGGTAGTGGCGTTCGTTCAAGGTACAGAACACCATTTTGCCGGATAGATCCAGTACCATCAGGTAGCTGTTGGGGGCAAAATGAACGCTCAGGGCTTTTTGCATCGCTTGCTGCTGATAACTTTTTACAAAAAATTCTGTTTTATCCAAGCCGTTTTTTTTTAGAATCTGGTAAAGCTCATCCACCGAATAGGCGATATAGTTTTCCACTTCCTTCTCAATAAACTGGTAGGATGAATTGCGGATGGCATCGGTTACGGTGACAATTGACCAGAGTCCCAGAGTCAAAACAGCAGCTGCCAGAAGGGGCAATACTGTCAGTATGATTTTTGTTTGAAGTTTCATTAGACAGTTAGCGGTATACGTTCTTTCCGGCCAGGTTTAGTAAATCAGGAGGAACAACGACTCCCATTTTTAGGGCGGTCGTCAGGTTTATTCCCAGATCAAAAGAGGTGGGTGGAGTGACCGGTATGGTGCCGGAATCGGCCCCATTTAAAATGGCATCAGCCAGCAGGGCAGCTTCACGGCCTGAGAATTCTATGCTGGGTGTTAAATGCAGTAAGGCGCCCAGCTCCACACTCTTAAGTTTATTTCCCATTGCAATCGGCACCGTTGAGTCTTGCAGTAACAGTTGACTGTATGACTCAACTTCACCCAGAGGGCCGGACGGTTCCCACCAGAAATCCACCTTATCTTTAAGATCCTCAACATTTTTTTTTACCTCTGACAACATGGCGGGCAAACCTTCCGGTACTTTTTTATATTCAACCCGGCGAGAAATAAATTCAACGTCATCTCTCTCCCGGGCGATGATCATCAATTCCCTTAGATCTCCCATTGAAGAGGGATAGGACGAATGAATAAAACCAAAACGAATCGGTCGTCTGGCGGTTGTCTGCTCAACCAGCCTCATCACGGTATTAATCCGGGTTTCACGATTAATTATCTGTACTTTTCCGGTCACCATTCCCCCGGTTGCTTCTCCGACTTTCTTGATCAATCCCGCTCCCACCGGATCGGACACTGTAAAAAATACGATGGGGATATTTTTTCCTTTTAATACCTTGACTGCAGTTTGAGAGGCCAGGGTGGCACTGGTCGCCACCAGATCCGGTTTCGATTCGGCCACTGCGGATCTTAAAAAAGACTCGGCCCGCGCTCTATCACCTTTGGCATCAAAAACGATCAGATCCAGGTTAATTCCATTTTTATACCCCAGCTCCTCCAATTGTGTTAAAAACCACTCACACTGCTGCAGGACGACAGGTACCGGCATGGTTTTGATCAGAATAATCCGCTTCATCTCTTTGCCAAAAGCCTGGTTTATCATTGTCACTAAAAGCAGCAACATGATCAGGAGTGTTTTTCCCCCAAGTGTTTGTATTTTCATGGTTTATCATTGTTTGATTGCCAGTCCCCAAAAAGTCAGTCAGCCCAAGTATTAGATATACTATAGAACCAGTGTAATATCAATCTCTCTCAAAGCTCCTTTCAGAATCTCAAATTGTAATTCTGAGTCTACTCCGAAAAGTCGATTTTCTTGTCATTCCGGCCTCCGAGCCGGAATCCAGATTTTTAATTAAACCTTATGGATGCCGGATCAAAGCCTGTCCTCAGCTTGACTGGGGATCCGGCATGACAGCGGTTCAGGATTTCTATGATTTTTAGATTACTGAGTCAAAAGCCCTAAATTGAACATTACAATACTTTTTTCGGAGTGGACTCAATTCTGTAATTCTGGGGGACATAATACTTAACGCTGATTGCAGTACATGTTGAGTTAGATATTATATCCCCGGAACCCCCGAAACTTACTACTGGTAACCAAGCTGCCCGATTGGCTAATTTGATCAAGAAAGTGTTTAACCAATGCCGGGGTCACCCATTAAAGTGTTTGGTCAGGGTTGCGTTCTTGTCTTCAGAGTAATTTTATTTTTGTTAAACGCAACAACGCAAGCCTGACCCCACGCATTATTTTCTAAAATTACTCAGCATTGTCCGGTTAGAAATTTGCATCTGCTCGTAGGTTGGGCTACTTGTTGCCCAACATTGCTTTCTATTGATGGGCAACGAGTAGCCCATCCTACTTTTTTCTAAACAAATAATAGCTAAAGTTAAAGTAATGGCGT
>JAHJTV010000096.1 GCA_018829445.1 bacterium | reverse complement strand
TTCTCTGTCATGCCGGACTTGATCCGGCATCCAGCGTTTTGAAATAATTATGGATTCCGTATCGAGCACGGAATGACAACATATCAGCTTTCTATAGTCTTAAATTTCAATAAATTATATAAGAACTCAAAACTGTTCAGGAAGTAAGTATTTATCAATTATCATCATTTTGTTTTAGTTTGTGACCAGTGAGAACTTATCAGCTTCCAATCTCCTTCAATCAGTTTGTATACTTCAGTTGTGTTAAAATATTCTTTGCTGCCATCCTGCATGAATCCAACAAAGTTGAAAGTAAGAATACCAATATCCCCATGCATTTGAACTTGCGGATTTAGCAATTCATAGTCGGGAAAGCTGAAGGTCCCGTTAAAAGCGGCGATCCAGACATGAAAATCTTTTTTACCTGTACAGCGCTTTTCCAAGCCGGGATCAAAATAGGTTATTTCTTCGGCGGCAGCTTCAATGAATCCGAATGTATCACCGGTTTTCCAGCGGTTAAGAATTTCCTTTTCTTTTAAAATAATTAGTTCTTTTGGTAACATTTGTAATAAACCTCCAATAGAATAGAAATCAGAGTTTTTTTCAGCCAGTGCAACGGGTAAAAATGCTGTTGTTGAAAACTCAACAAACACTTTTTAATAAGCATAACGCTGGCATCACCCGCAGCCAACGGGATTTAGCTCTTAAGATGAATGTGCCATGAGCACAGAACTCAAATCAACCGCGCGCGATCTGCTGCCGGGTGTATGTCCTCGTTGGAATTTTGATGATTAATCAAAACACTTGTTTTTAACAGTTTCCCAGTTATTGTATCTCTCCCTGCGATTTTGTCTGAAATTTGTAACTTCTAAACGAATTCCATCTGGGTCAGTGAAAAATACTGCGTAATAATCAGGTGAGTATTCCAGATAATATTTTGGTTTGTCATACTTAATATCAAATACTCCAAGACCATCAGCTACTTTATTGACATCCTCGATGCTATCAACTCGAAAGCAAAAATGGTGAAGACCTGGAGAATATGAATCAAATTTTTTATCTGGATTCCTTGCTGGTCGTATTGAAAATCCATAATGTCGATTAAAATAGTGAATATGCGGATCTTCACCAATTGGTGCTTTGGATTTAATAAATCCAAGCAAAGACATGACTTTGTCATAAAAAACCTCTGACAATTCAAGATTGCTCACCGATATGTAAATATGATCCATTCCTATAACATCGACTGTCAATTTACCTCCATTGTTTTAGATTCAAACGCTGAACTGAGCTGCGGCTACGATGAGCTTAGTGTTAACAAAGATTTGTGACATACACGACGAACTGGAGGCCATCAAGGGCGCTATGCCATCAGCTCTAGTTGTTTGTTATCTGATTCTACTTTTATGACTGGGCCTGGATGTAAGATTTCAAGACAGTGTTGATTTTAGTTTGATAGCCTTTACCGTGGCTTTTAAACCAATTAATCACATCATTATCAAGACGAATAGTCACTTTTGTCTTGTTTTCAGGCATTACTAATTCTGCTTCTTTCCAAAAACGTTTATTCAGTTCTGGTATCTCAGAATATTTGATTTCTCTTTCTGAAATTGAATCAACCTTTTCCCAATCTGTTTTGGAAGCTCTTTTTTTCTTTTGCATTGGCTTTTCTTGCTGAAATTAATCTGATTTTATCGTTTCTTTCTGAATACGCGACCAAGATAATTCGGTTGTTACAAAACCCGATAGTGATATATCGAGGTTCGTCATAGTCAAATCTCGTGTTGAGATGCTCGAATCTTGGAGCTGAGAAGATTTCTATAGCGTCATTGAAATCAATTCCATGATTTTTAATATTTTCCTTATTTTTGCATTCATCCCATTCAAAATTCATAGCCAAATTATACATACTATTTGTACATACTTCAACTTGAAATTCTCAACTTTATTTAAGTGCATTCACCTGGAACTAAGCAGATAACACCAGTTGCACCGGCTGTCACGCCGATGGTTAATTAATGATGATTTTGCCAAGACCACCTAACTAAAGACCTGTAGCGGCGATATGCAGTGCGGTGTAAACATTGTAATGTTTTGCTTTTATCTTCCTTGTAACCAATTGCTTTAGTTCTTGATTCAATCTAATCAAGAACTTTAAAATCTGGAAAAAGGTTTTTTACCTCTTCTGGAGAGATCTCTGCAGGTTTAACTTCCGCACCTTTAGACAGCAGATCCGTTAGTAACCGAATGCTGTGTTTAACTCTTTCGAATTCTTCATTTCCATATTTTACTTTATTCGTCTCAAGTAAATTTTTTTTTCAGAATCAACTAAGGTAGCAATCGATTTGCTTAAACCATTTTTGATCTCTTCAAGAGCTTCGTTTTTGATCACTAAATGTTTTGCTTTTTCTTTAAAAACATCTCCTTCGATCTTTTTTTTCCTTATCACTGCGGCTGCCCAGGCTAAACCGCCAAAAAATTGCAGTGCCAAAACACTTCCTAAACCTATTTCAATCCAATAGCTGCCGGTGTCGAACCCACGGATTTTAATATTAGATTTGAGACTATTGAAAGACAGTGACTGTTCTAATATAGTTTCAAATTCTTCAAGATAATATTTTAAGTCTTTGAAGCTATCAAAATTTGGAAGTTTAACGACGATTGAATTTTTATCTATTTTTGGTAGCACCATTGTGAGAGCTTCAAGCAAATGTTCCGTTCTTGTTTTAATTTGAGATAAAATTCTATGAAATTCGCTATGAACTGATGCAGGTACAATGAAATTATTGGATAAATTGTTGTAAATATCTCCAATGCTAGAAAGTTGCCTGATATCATCAGCAAATGCATCTATCCTTGATATCTGTTTTATTGCATTAATTGCAAAATGGTTTTTGATCCTTACATTTTGTTTATCTGGCATGCCCTCTGCCGGGACTTTCAAGTCCTCAATGCAACGCCATTATAACCGGCCACTGCGCGGATTTGGAATTAAAGATAGTTTTGCTAAGATCGCATAACTTGAGTTCAGCAGCGGAGATATGTGGTCCGGTTTATAAATTTATTATGCTATATATTCTTCCAGCTTGGGTGAATGGTGAATCCCTAACAGCCCATCAATTGATAAATCTTCATCAATTAGTGGCCAGTGTATGCCATATCCAGACGGAGAGATAACAAATTGCATACGCTCAGGATCAGATGCTTTGTCTAAACGTTCAGAAATCTCTGACAGTTTAAAACTTTTTTCTTCTCCATCAATATTGAGTACCAGATAACCATTTTTAAATTGGATATCTTTGATTGAATGATGCTTATCCATTTTTACCTATTAGCTTGGAAGTTATCCCATTCATGTTCGATATGTTCGAAATGGTCAAAGATGATCTTTCGTACTTCTCGTTTGTCTCTCTCATATTATAGCTATATGCTTCATTAATATCAAAACTCTCCCGATCTAGCCAGTATTTGCATTCTTTTTCAGCCTTTTGGCAATGAACATGAATCGGTTCATTTCCTTCATTTGCGTAAAAGAAAAGTCGCCAACCGAGTATCAGTAATATTGTAGGCATGGTTATCTCTTTAATTATAAATAGATAGGTTGCATAACGCCAAAATCACCGGCAGCTGCACCGGTAGTTGATTAGCATAGGTTTTTAAGCCGGAGCTTTAAGCTAAGCGCTACAGGGGGCGTGTGCTGTCCGGTGTATTTTTTTGTTCGATTTTAATAATGGTACCTACAAGATATAATAGTGACATAATTTTTATCGACTGCGTACACAAGACGATTGGTGTCGTCAATCCTCCTAGACCAGAATCCCGACAAGTTCTCTTTGAGAGGTTCTGGTTTTCCGACTCCTTGAAACGGGTCTCGCTTTGCAGTATCAATAAGTTTATTGATGCGCTTCAGTGTTTTTTTATCTTGGGTTTGCCAATACAAATAATCTTTCCAAGCTTCGTCAGTCCAAGCTAATTTCCTACTCATCGACCAATTCTCTTTCTTGGGTTTCACCTTTTCTGTATTGAGCGATCGACTTTGTAAGATGCTCAGCATTGGCCGGGGATTTTAGAAGGTAGAAAGTCTCCATGAAACTGTTAAAAGAATCCAGTGACATAACTACCGCATCTTTTGCATCTCTGCGTGTTATAACTGTGTAATCTGCATCATCGGTGACTTGATCAAGTACTGATTTTAAATTGTTTCGTGCTTCGCTAAAATTGATTACTCTCATTTTGCCCCCCGTATTTGTCTTGTTTTTTGTACAAGTCTACATGGTCATTTTTGATTTGTCCAGTAAATTGTACAGGTTGTTTTTATAACACTGACATGAGGGGCGGCTGCGACTGATTGTGACCGAACCATGTATTAGCCAAAATCATAGAACTTGATATTACGGCGCGCTTATGCCGTCCCTCTCTATGTATCTGTTATGCTCTGATTTAACTTTTCAAGCAGTGATCTCCAAAGAAATCCAGGTAAATTGAATTGGTCTTTTTGAATCTTTTCAATGGCAAATTGGGCCTCATAGACACAGATATCTGTTTCTTTAATACCATTATAACTTTCCAGTAAATACGGTAAAGCTTGCTTAGCTCCCAATTGCCCAAGCGCCCACAATGCTCTAGACTTTTCTTCATCGCAACCAACCTGACTTTTTGCAGTATTTATTAGCGCTTGAATCTTGTCGCCAGGATAGATTGAAGTAGCCGTTTTACAAGCCTTCTGAACTCGATATTCAACAAAGAAAGTAGAACTGAAAAGAAGAATAAGAAAAATTGATAGGGCTAAACCGATAGAAATCTTCAACCATTTTCTCATTTTACCACTTCAATTGATTGTTTTAATAATAGATATTATGCAGCATAACGCCGTTATGAGTGGCGGCTATACCGGACAGTGGATGAACCTATTAATTTACCAAAACCACAAGCCCAGAATTAACCGGGGCGATATGCCGTCCACTCAATAAACTTGTTCGAATTTTATTCATAGCAGTTTTCCAATCTATTCACTTTGTGATTTAGTTCGATCTAACCAATAATCAGGCTTTCTACGCGTATGGGCAATAGCGACAATATAGATATGATCAGGCTCTATCGTGTAAATAATTGAAAATGGGAATTTCTGTAAAAGATAACGTTTGAAGGGTGGCCGAATTGTGCGGTATCTTAATGGATGATCAGCAATATCGCGTGTTGCCAATTCAACAGTTTGTTTAAATTGCCTTCCAAGACCAGGTTTGTTTTCTTCATAGTAAGCAATTGATTGTAGAAACTCATTTTTAGCGTCCGGATCAAAGATGATTGTAGTCATTTGACCAAACTATCCGCTTCAGAAAAAACTATATCGGAATTTATGCCCTTACGTTTACCGTTCTTATATTCCGCATACCGTCTTTCAGCTTCATTGATCCATGCGAGATCAATATCAGTTAGCACCTCACGATCCAGTGAACTTAAAAGTCTATCTGCTAAAAAAGCGCGTTCTTCTTGCGGAAGACTGAGTAATTCATTTTCAATTTTTTCTATTTGTCTAGTCATAAGCCTACTCCTGTATTTTTCAATTTCTTCTTCATTTCATGTTTCAAGTATAAATGAGTAAGTGAACAAGAGCAATATCTCTATTCGAACGCCAGTTTAACCCGCGTTTTTCAGAGCGACGCAGGAGCGGCGGGAAACGTCGGGTTGAAACTTTTGTTGGCTTTTATTTTGCTCTTTCAATTAATTTGAGAACACGAATACCAATGTCTACAAGCTCATATAGTTGACTATCATCGATTCTGAATTTTGCAGAATGTGCTGCATGGTTTCGAATAGACCAAAAATCTTTGAAAGGAGCCATTACTGAGGAATCAATTAAACTACGATCAACCAACTCATTCATAATTCTTACTGGTGAATTGTACCTATTAACCTTAGCTATACCTTTTGATCGAGCTAAATCTTGAATCGCATCTTCAATCTCAATTGCCATTACAATTAAAGCTCCCCTAGGATCTGATACTTTATCAATAATTCTTTGAATTCTTGCATCTAACCCTGAGTCAGTGACTTCTTCTTTATCTTCGCTATCTTCTGATTTTTCGTCTTGAAATTCCGCTTTTTCAATTGCTTCATTCAATTGTGAAACTTTTTCTTCAAATTCGACTTCGAGATCTCCTTTTTTAAATCTCTTGATTCTTGAAACCAATCCTCCGAAATCAGGTATCAGAACAACTAAAGAAGCGAAAATCAATAAAATTAAAGCTGTTTGATCAAATTTGATATCTGGTCATATTATTCTGACTACGATAGCTGCGAGGCAGACCAAAGAGACTACATAGTGCCACGGAAATGAGAATTTCTTCTTAGATTTGTCCATATCAATTTTTTGAAGCCAACACCGTTCTGAGCCGCGGTTGCAACAGTGGTTGATTAAAGAAAATGTTGCCAAGCAGGTTAAACTTTGAGCCCACCCAAGGCGTGTACCGTTGGCTCCAGATATTTGTTATCCTACGGACAGTTCAGATTTTGTATATAAAGACACAAGCTGTAATCCTGCTTGGTTTAAATTTTCTTTTCCTGTGTCCTCTCGATCAATCACACAAAGAACTTTCTCAATTTTAGCACCAAGCGTTCGTAATGCCTTAACAGCAGTTAGTACTGCACCACCTGATGTGATGACATCCTCAATTATAACTATTCTTTTTGATTCTACTTCTCCACCTTCAGCCAGTTTGCATGTCCCGTATTCTTTTGCCTTTTTCCGAACAAACAAACAAGGTTTTTTGGTTATTAACGATAGTGCTGTTGCTACTGGTATTCCGCCCATTTCTAATCCAGCTAAAGCATCAATGTCATTTGGGACCAGTTGTGAGAGGTGTTCAGCGATTTCATTAAGAATTCTTGGGTTAGACTCAAAAAGATACTTGTCAAAATATTCATCTGAATATTTGCCAGATCTTAGCAAAAATTGACCGCTGATATTCGACACTCTGTATATCTCTCTTGCAAGTTCGCTTCGTTCCATTGTTGCTTGTATTTTAAGGATAACACCAGTTTCACCAGCTGCCACGCCGATGGTTGACTAATAAAAATTTTGCCAAGGCCACCTAACTCAAGACCTGCAGCGGCGATATGCAGTCCAGTGTAAACATTTGTTGGACGAAGCCGCTTCGCGGAGAAAAAGAGTCCGAAATTTAGAGTCACCTCATATAGTTTGGTCTGAGCTTCAGATAAGCTGGTTTATTTAACACGGAAATTCCGATCCCCGGTTTTTCCGCCACTGATTGTTGATAGACCCCAAAGAGGTTACGATGATTATTGAAAC
>JAHJTV010000095.1 GCA_018829445.1 bacterium | reverse complement strand
TACTTTAACTTTAGCTATTATTTGTTTAGAAAAAGTAGGATGGGCTACTCGTTGCCCATCAATAGAAAGCAATGTTGGGCAACAAGTAGCCCAACCTACGAGCTACGAGCAGATGCAAATTTCTAACCGGACAATGCTGACAATAAGTAATATTATTTGCCGGGCATAAATAATAAATAGGCAATTATCATCACCCCAAATAGTAGGTGAACAGGCTGTGTCATCATACAAAAATGGGTGAGCTGTTTCAAAATCTGAATCAACTATCATCCCGGCCTTGAGTCGGAATCCATCTTAATTAAAGATCATTTTTGAGAGGAGATACTAAATGGCGTTTGACAGAACTGTAACAACCGTTATTGATCAGGAAAAATGTGAGGCTTGCGGAGAATGTATCAAGGTCTGTTCCCAGGATACAATCACTATGGTTAATAAAAAAGCTACTATAACCGGGAATGAGTCTCTTATCTGCGACCATTGTCAGGCGGCCTGCAAATCGGGTGCAATCAGGGTGGGGGGGATTGATGAATCTCTATCGAATTTCAGTAGTTTTAAATCGGAGAAAAAGTGGATACCCCACGGAGAGTTCGATACCGTCAGCTTGGTTAATCTGATGCAATCCCGCCGCTCCTGCAGGAATTACAGCAACAAACCGGTCGAGAAAGAATTGTTGGAAGATCTGGTAAAAATAGGAGTGACTGCCCCTTCCGGTTCCAATTGTCAGATGTGGTCATTTACAGTCCTGCCGGATCGTAAATCAGTTGAGGCTTTGGGAGAGCAGATTAAAAAGTTTTTTCATGACCTAAACCGTCTGGCTGCAAAAGGCTGGTTAAGAATGTTATTAAAGCTACTCGGAAAACGACAGTTGTCTGATTATTATGATAATTACTATGAGCGTATCAAAGAAGGGCTTGAGGAGTGGGAGGCGAAGGACAAGGATATGCTTTTTCACCAGGCTCCTGCCGTCATTGTAATAGCTTGTAAACAAGAAGCCAGTTGTCCTGCAGAAGACGCCCTGTTGGCAGCTCAAAACATATTACTGGGAGCACATTCCATGGGATTGGGAACCTGTCTTATCGGCTTTGCCGTTAGTGCCATGAAAAAAGAGCGAAAAATATGCAATTTTATTGATCTGCCAAATGATGAGGAAGTCTATGCCGTCATTGCCATCGGTTATCCAAAAGAAAAATACATCAACGTCACAGGGCGAAAACCCTTTCCCTTAAGATTTATTAACAGATAGGGTTAAGCCGAAATCCGGATTATCAATTGGTTTCTTCAGGTGTATCGGCAACCGGTGGTCCGGGTTCAAATACCTCTCTTTCGCCGCAGCCAATTTGTGCGGCATGATAAATCGAGGTTGCAGTAACCTGCCGGTCTACCAGCACACCCTGAACTCGGTACTGTCCCCTTCCCAAGTCTTTGACAATAGCTTTCCCTCCGACAACAAATCCGCCACAATCGAAATGCCGTCTTCCCTGGTGATCTGTCCAGAGATACTCGATGGCCAATGCAGGGATGGGCAGGAGCAGAGCAACTAATAATAAGAGTTTAACAACCACTGTTTTCATGGGAGATATCTTCAAAAAAAAGTTATTGAGAGAAGATGACGTTAGCTACAGTCTACCTGAATCGAAGATGAAGTCAAAAGGGAAAACTCACGGTATATCACCTCAAAATGCCCTGGAAAGAATTGTAAATTTCAGGGAATTAAGATTTTTACAACGATCCCCGGTTATGTTAAGCTAGTCGCAAATAATGAACCAGATTCACTCACCTTTGTGTAAAGCAACACTAATGCCAATCATCACTGGGCAAGTTCGCTTTAGATTTGATTGATGGGTCGTCTTTGCAGGCTTATTGACGTTTTATCAGACACTTTTTTAAATAAGTGTGATAATTGAACGAATGTTTTCTCTAACAACCGGTTTTTTAAAAACCAGTTCAACATATGGGAGGGAATATGACTGGTTTCAAAAGATTAATTCCAATTGGTTTAGCACTATTGCTCGCGATGTGCAGTTTGACTTCTCTTGCTGATGAAAGATTTAAGGATAATGGAGACGGAACCGTTACCGACAGCCAGCTCAATTTGATGTGGCTAAAGACGGATAACCAGGGGGATATCGGCTGGTTGGACGGATTGAGGTGGGTAAAGTACAATGTTTTTTACCTGTTACCGGAAAATAAGTATGATGATTGGAGGCTACCAACAATCAGTGAATTGAAAAGCCTGTACGTAGACAATCAAACTGTAGAAGGAGTTGAAGCTGATTGCGGCATGACCGTTCGGATTATTCCCCAGATATCTCTGTCATGCGGTTGGGTGTGGTCATCGGAGAGCAGTAAAATATCAGCAACTGTTTTTACTTTTCGTGAGGGCTATCAATTCTCGGATCTAAAAATGCATAAGAAAGCACACCGGGTGCTAGCCGTCAGGGATATAAAGTGATGCTGGAATTGGCTACCTTCTAACCTCCCCTATGCCCGGTTTTTGGTTGCAAAGGTTTTGGAATCAGGCCAGAATGGACAGATGATTGCGAGGATTGGTTTCCTCAACTCAAAACTATTTTACCATCTTCAGTTTTTTCCTTTCATGATGATCATGATGGTTGAAAAGGGGGGATTGTTTTTAGATTAATCAAGGGTGCTTGCAGAACATGGAAAACTTGGACGACCACCAGTGGAGTGTTACCAAAGATAAGCTTATCAGGGAAATAATGTCCACATACGAAGCAATTTCAAAGTTTCAGGATCAAAAAATGAAATCGAATGAGGAATTGGAATCGTTATCAATGGACGATTTGCATGCCGAACTTCAAACTCTGGCAAACCTGCTTGATAAGCTGGTCAGTAATTGGGATATCAAAAAGTAAATCTCAGTAATCCCGCCCAAACAGTAAGAAATAAAAAACTCATCTTGCAGTCTTGCCTAAACGGTATGTTTTTAGCATTTTTTAATAATGATTTAGGCAATGGCAACTCACGCGTTCTAAATTCGTTTATTTTTTATTGGAAAAACATAAAAATCGCAGCAGCATAGTGAGATCGAGATGAAAAACTTCCTCATTTTTTTGTTGGTTCTATTATTTGCCAATCAAAACCTATTTGCCCAGCAAGGACCAGAACAGGGAATAAATGCCCGAATTCAGCCGCCACTGGAGCGTCATGACATTTCCGAACAGGTAAATCTTCTGGAAAACCAACTGGCCATTGCCAGCAGGGAAGTGGATTTCTGGCGAAATGCCCGCTTTTATAATGACAAGAAAAAAGAGAGGATGAGACAGGAGAAGTTGGTATACTGGGCACAAAAGACCGTTGAAATCAGAAACGAGATCACCGAACTAAAAAAGGGGCGTGCTTATTACCAGCATAATTATTCAGGAGATGAGAAGTTTTACTATAAAAAGGATTAGGGTTTCAGTTTTTGTCCGGTGTAGCGTTTACTTATCAAACAATCACTTTTACTCGGTAATTTGAAATTGAGAATCAGGAACATACTACCTGGTTTTTAAGCGGATCTTAAATTCAGTTCCATGATTTTCTGCATTATCCTCTTCAGAAGTTGAGTTTACGGATATTGTCCCCCCATATTGTTCAATATATTTTTTTACCAAAGGCAGACCGAACCCTGTTCCCCTTTCTCCCCGGGTTCCGGAACGACTTGTTTTTTCGGTGTTATCAAATATTCTATCCATTAAATGTTTTGACATGCCCATACCCTCGTCTTTGATCGACAAAACAACGCTGTTTTCTTCCGGCACGCAGGATATTCTGATGGTTGAGCCGGGATAAGAAAACTTGATGGCGTTGCTCGTTAGATTATTAATAACCGAATTAATCAAAGATATCCTTTCCGCAATAACAAGCAGGGAATCAGGGATATTACTTTCTATGGTTATCTCTTTATTTTTATACTGGTAAGATACGATTTCCAACGCCTCATCAAAAGCAGCTTTTAAATCAACCTGTTCCAAATCCAGCCCTTTTTCTTCCAAAGAATTCATTTCTCTAATTAGATTAATTATTCCGATACCATTCCTAACAGAGATCAACAATGATTTCATTAAAAAATCAGTTGTTTCAGGTTTTTGTTGAATCAATTGCAGAGTGGCCTCCACATGACCCAATGGATTCATTATGTCATGGCAAAGCGTGTGGAGGAGCTTTTTTTGTTCCATAACAGATTGAAAAAGCTCCTCCCGTGCCTTTTTTAATCTCAGATGATTATCTATTCTGACAAACAACTCCTCAAGATTGAAGGGTTTGGTGACATAATCGACAGCACCAAATTTAAATCCTTTAACTATATCTTCGATATCTGACTTTGCAGTCATAAAAATAATTGGGATCTCTTTATTAACAGGGTTTGATTTAACTCTTTGGCAGGTTTCGTAACCATCCAATATAGGCATCATAATATCCAGCAAAATCAGATCCGGTGGATTACGTTCAATCATATCAATCCCTAACTCTCCATTTTCCGCCTCCGTTGTCTCATAACCTTTTTTTAAGAGGTGACGTCGCAATGTCTTTCTTATTCCCGGGTCATCATCAATGATTAAAATTCGAGCCATTCTATTCCCTTTTTATAGATTTCGATTAAGTCCAGATTTAATTTGTAAACCTCTTGTGGAAATGGAGCTAAGCATTCAGTTGACTGCATGCTGAATCGGTATTTTGACCGTAAAACGACTGCCCTCACCGTATACGCTGACAACTTTGATTGATCCGTTATGTTGCGCGACCAACTTTTTTGTTATTGCCAATCCGAGACCGGTGCCACCGACTGACCGTATGAGTGAATCATCGAGTTGCCTAAAAACATCAAATATAACTTCCTGATTTTCCTCCTTAATACCGCAGCCTGTATCAATAATCTCAAAAACAGCCATTTGGTCCTCTTTTCTAACATTGACTGTTATGCTTCCCCGCTCAGTAAATTTAACCGCGTTGCTTAAAATGTTAAAAAGAATCTGCTTCAGTCGAAAGGGATCTGCTTCGATGGTAAATTTTTCGATATTGCGGATCATTGCCAGCTTTTTACCTTCAAGGAGTTTATGAACATTCTTTAATACTTCCTCCGTTATTGTATCGACGCCCATCTGTTCGAATGACAGGGTCATTTTTCCGGCTTCAATCTTGGAAAAATCAAGAAGATCGTTAACAAGGGTCAATAATTGTCTGGCCGATTCTTCAATGTCTGTTGAAACATCTATCACATCATCAGGAGATAGCATCTGCTCCTTATTTGTCAGAAACGGAGTGTTTGCCAGAATAACTGTCAGTGGCGTTCGTAATTCATGAGAGACAATATTCAAAAAATCCGATTTTAAACGGTTCATCTCTTCCGCCTTGTCCCTGGCTAAGATCAAGGCATCCTCAGTCCTTTTCATTTCGGTCACATCATTGGATATGGCAACTATGTTAGTCACTGTGCCTTTTTCCCTATATGGGTAAAAAACAGTCTGAAAATGCCTCTCCTCGGTTCCCTTATGCATGTGGATTTCGTCCGACAAAACAGTGTCTCCGGAGAAACACTTGTCCAGTACGGGTTTTACCTTTTCCTCAAAGACATCTTTTTGAAAGAGGTTTGAAACATGAAGTCTATGCAATTCCTCCGGAAAACGATTTTGCGCCCTCGCAAATGAATTGTTGAAAGAAATGAGATGGAACTCCCTATCAATCATGCACATGGGATTTTTGGAGGTGTTCACCATAAACTCGATCTTTTTTCGTTTCTGCTCTTCGATTTTCTGCTGGTTAATATTGGTTATGATCCAGATACTTTCATGTGACTCACCCACGATTTCAATCGTTTTTTCCTGTATGGAAAACCAGGCGTGATTTCCACTTGCAAGCTTTAAGCGCCATTCTCCGGCATAAAACCCATTTTTCTTGAGCTCGGGATCTGCTGCTTTTGTGTAGCGGTCATATTCTTCCCGATTGGGAAACAACATGTGCAAGCCGGCGTTTTCCAGATCCGATTCGCAATAATTCAGCATCGTTTTTGTACGATCATTGAACCATTCAATTATCCTGTTTTTTAGAAAAACGACACCAAAAACAACATTTTCCAGTATTTTTATCTGGAGGTTTAAAACCTTCTCCATTTTTAAGGCATGTTTGTCTGCTACTTTTTGGCTTTTATCCAGTTTGATGGCGACTTCCTGCCGTTCATTTTTTTCTTTTTGTAATTGTGTACTGATATCCGTCAGTGAGCTTTTTTGCTGTCGGACTTCACTTGCCAGTCTTTTGTGGATCTTTTTAGATTCCTCCTCCATTTTTTTTCGTTCGATAAATCGCCCGATTCTAAGTGACAATGCGTCAATCAAGTCCCTTTCCTCTCTCAGAAACGGGCCTTCAAACAGATCCGGTTTTTTTTCAAGATAGCCAACCTCTAAAGATCCAATGGTATCTTGTTGTTGATAAATAGGCGACTTTTGGAACCATTCGGTTGGCAAATAATTCGGGGTTTTGTATTCTCGTTCGTGTAACCGGATGCGGGCACATGCCGTTTCAGGATACAACCAGGCCAAAGGGACTAAACCGGTAATCTTTTGCAGGGTTTCATCAATGGGCATTGTTTCGTTCTCCATCAAGAACGAAACTGAGAAGAGACAATCAAGCTCTTTTACCCTCTTTTCCAAAGCTTCCGACTTTCGCTTTAATTTTAATTCTGTTTCAAGTTTCTCGGAATACAGGCTTTTCAGTTTATTGGTTCTGGATTTCTCCAATCTTTGGGATTTTATTCGCGAAATTGAATACCGAATTGCCCTTCCCAGAGATTGTGTTGAGATTTCACTCTTTAGAAAATAGTCCTGAACTCCGATGGATAACAGGGATCTTGCCAAGGGTTCGTTCATCTCAGGCATCAAAATAATAAACGCTGATTCATCGAAGTATTTCCTGAAATCTGCCAATGCTTTTACGATTTTTGTATTGGTTACTTCCTGGTTTATCATTACAACATCATACTTTTTTTTCTCCAATAGACTGAGTGCAACGGAATAGCTTTGAACCTGCTCCATGACAAAATCTTCCAATCTTGATTGATCCAGCGCTTCTTTGACTATATTGGCCTGTTCCGACGATTCATCAATGATGAGTAATCTAATGCAATTGATGACGGTTTTCTCAAATTCTTGAAAGTCAACAATACCCACGTTTTCTTTGAAATCCATCTTTTCCTTTATTTGCCCTTTTTCAATAACCCGCCCCACAATTGGAAAGTTAAGTAAACCCAGAGCAAGTCGCCCCTGGCGGTTGCATGGGGCAATCATGTAAGATACCTTATTCGACAGGCTTTTCTTTTATCATCTAGTTATTGCACCCCGTTTTCTACTTTTAGGCCCCAAAGCCAACAAAGAACATTACCGGTAAAAAGGTGATCAAGCGTTTTATCTGATTCTGCTACCGGAATAATCAGACGTCTAACTCCTCATCAATGGAATACATCTCTTTTGCACAATCATTACAGATGATTTGGCTGAATGTCACATTTGAGTGTTTTTTTATATAATCTTCCAGTTGTTGCCAAAAGTCTTCATTGATACTGATTGACTTACAATTATCACAAATGGGAATGATTCCCCGCAGGATTTTCATCTCGATATGGGTTTTAACCCTGGCTATAAGTTCCCTGGGATTGAAGGGTTTTGTCACATAGTCCACGCCTCCTGCGTCAAATCCTCTTTCAATGTCTTCGATCTCGGTTTTTGCCGTCATAAAAATAACAGGGATATGTTTTGTTTCCCTGTTTCGTTTAAGTAGCTTACAAACACCGTAACCATCCATTCCGGGCAGCATGATATCCAGAAGGATAAGATCCGGAAGTATACTCCTGGAACTTTTTAATCCCGCTTCCCCGTCTTCAGCCTCAAATACTTCATAGCCATTCTTTTCTAGAATTTTACGAACACTTCTTCTAATGCCCGGTGTATCTTCAATAACCAAAACTTTTCCCATTGCAGGCCCCTTTATAAAGATTCCTAACCCAGAAAATCTGGATATGTACCTAAAAAACCATTTCCTACCAGAAAACGAAGAAAATAATATAAGGTACTAAAATAACGTCAGTTTTGTTTTTAACAAGCAAGCACACGCTTACAAGAGTACTTGTTACCCATTATACAATTCATCGTCTTCAAGGTCAAAGAATCAAAAAAAAATTGTAACCATATGTTAAGCTCTGATGTGATTCCAATGAACCATTGAAAACTATATCTAATTAAATACTACCTGGTTGTTACCTTTGTTTCTGGCCATGTTCAACGCTTCCTCAACACGCCTGAACAGATCGTTTTCGTCGCATCTGACTTCTGCAACTCCTATGTTTATGGCCAGTCTGCCAGACCTGGTTTTAGTATAGGTTGAAAAAGCCTTTAATAATTTGTCGGCCAGTACTTGTGAGCCTTCGATTTCAGTGGCTGATAAAACGATGACAAACAGCTTTTCGCCCCAGCGAATAAGAAAATCAGATTGTCGAATCTGTTGTTTTAGCAAATGAGCCATCTCAACTATAACCTTGTTATTTTCCTGCCCGGTTCCGGAGGTTGCACTCTGTTGAAAATCATTTATTTCCAGCAGCATCATTGTCAGATTTCCCAGGTAGCGATTACATCGTACCAGCTCCTGTGAAATGTAATCATTAAAGAAACTCCTGTTATAGACACCGGTTAAAGGATCAATGTTTACCATTTTTTTAATCTGGCAAAAGTGCAATCCGAGTTTAATCTTATCAAGCAAATCATTTACTTCAAAAGGTTTGGTTATGTACTCGTCCGCTCCGATATTTAAGCCCAACGCCCTATCTTCATGCTTTGCTTTTGCGCTTAACATGATGATATAAAAAACCAGATAATTGTATTCTCTTCTTAAGATCTGACAGGTTTCATGACCATTCATAACGGGCATCATGACATCAAGCAGGATTACTTCCGGATTAAATCTGGTAACGATCTCCAGTCCCTGTTTCCCGTTTTCAGCTTCTTCAAAATCATACCCCTCTCTTGTAAGGTGCCTTCCTATTGAACGCCTGATCTTTTCATCATCATCAATTATTAGGATCTTTGGTTTATTCATTTTTTTTGTGGTCTCAATTATATTTTTAAAAAGTGAAAACAGGCTTTTAATTTTATCTTTGCAGTGCTAAAGATTTCTCTCACTACCCACATTAGGTATTTTTCATCAAAGGGATGGTGAAAGAAAACGTACTACCTACATTAACTTCACTTTCCACGGTAATTGTCCCGCCATGCATTTCCACCAGCTTTTTTGTGATAGGCAAACCAAGTCCTGTACCTCCTGCTGAACGGGTTAGAGAATTATCCAATTGTCTGAAGACGTCAAAAATTAACGGGATATCATCTCGTTTTATTCCCTTTCCTGTGTCAGTCACTCCTATAAGTGCTTTTTTACCGGATTTTTTTACAAACAGGATTATCCCTCCATCTTCAGTAAATTTGATGGCATTTCCGACCAGGTTTAATAGTATCTGTCTAAGCCTGGTCGGATCGGCCTGTATGGTGAGATCTTCCACTTCCTGTTTTAAATAGAGCGATTTTGCATCAATCAGAGTTTTCAAGCTATTACAAACTTCCATAATTGCAGTTTTAGTACTGATGTCTGTAAGCTTCAGATCCATTTTGCCAGCTTCAATTTTGGAGAAATCGAGCAAGTCATTGATTATGGTTAACAAGTGTTTTGCAGAATCTTCAATATCCACTGCAATTTCTGCAATTTCTTGTTTATCCGGGAGGTCATCCGGATTCATCATGAAAGGAATGTTGGATAGAATTACTGTTAAGGGGGTTCGTAGTTCATGGGAAATAATATTAATGAAATCGGATTTTAAGCGATTGGTCTCTTCCGCCTTTTCCTTGGCAAACCTAAGCCTCTCTTCAGACTCTTTCAACTCGGTTATATCATGGGAAACGGCCACAATATTTTTAACTTTACCGTCATCCAGGTATGGATAAAAACTGACATCCATATATTTTTTCCCCAGGGAGCCAAAGGTAAATTCATTCTGATAATTTACACTTTCCCCCAAAAAGCATTTTTTAATTTTTGGCATAATTGTCTGATTCACCGACTCCGTCCCCCAAACATCTTCCAGGGATTTTCCCAGCAGTGTTTCCTTGCTTTTGCTGTGAGCGGCAACAAAGGCATCATTAACGGCCACATATTTCAGGTTCTCATCCAGCATACTCATGTAGTCCTTTGAGGTATCGGACATAAATTTATACTTGCGCAAATTCTCCTCGGTCTTCTTTCGATCGCTGATATCTTCAAAAATCCAGATGGTCTCCATGGTTGTATCATCCAAATCCACAGTTTTCCCCTGCGCTTTACACCAGAACAACTCGCCATTGCTCTTTCTGAATTGATATTCCGAGGTAAAGACTTCACCCCTCTCCAACACAAGATTGGATTCTTCCAGAAACTTATTAAATGTATCATTATCTTCAAACAATATTCTTAAGCCTTTTTTTTTCCACTCTTCATCAGAATATTGAAACATGGTTGTTATCTGACTATTCCACCAGGAAACCTTCGATTTAACTTCTTGTAAAATCCCAACAACCGAGTTTTCCAGAATGGTTTCCTGCTGCCGGATGACCGCTTGCAAATATTTTTCATTTTTTTCCAGTTTGACTTTGCTTTTGAACAGGGAATTTCCATATTCTTCCCTTGTTTTTATCTCTTTCTCCAGCATGGCGTTGGCTTTTTGCAGCTCCAGGGTACGCTCATTGATTTTGATTTCCAATTCGGAATGTGCTTTAACCAGCTCTTCTTCCACCTCCTTTCTTTTGGAAATATCCTGAATCATGGCAGTAATAAAAACACCTTTACTCGTTCTCCAATGAGAAAGTGCAATCTCAATGGCGAATTCTGTGTTATCCTTTTTCAACCCGAATGTCTCAACCGGTGAAAGGAATCTGCGCATCCCAGTCTTTTCGAATCGACTTATAGCTTTTTTGTGGAGATTTTTCAGGTATTCCGGGACAATGACGGATACATTTTCTCCTATAATTTCCTGATTGGAGTATCCGAACAATGTTTCCGCAGCCTTATTCCAGAAGATTATATTTCCCTTAAGATCTGAATTGATGATGGCTAAGCTGGCGGTATCAGCGACTGATTTAAACCGTTTTTCACTCTCTCTTAAAAAGGCCTCTGTTTCTTTTCTTTTTGTGATATCGAGGAAGGTTGTGATCAATCCGGTTAGATGGTGATCTTCATTTCTTGAATAGATCCAATGAATTTCAAGATTTATGACAGATTTGTCCGATTTCTGATGGGTCAGTTCCAGGACGGTTGGGGGCGGTTGTTCCTTTACAATTGCTGCTAGGATATTCTTCAATTCCTTTTTCATAACAGGAGACTGCTGAGTGATCCAGATCTTTCTCCCCAAAACTTTTTTTTCTTCATAGCCCAGAATATCACAAGCGGAGTGGTTCATGAACGTGACAGTTCCGGATGTGTCAACCTCAACAACACCAACCGGAAGTCCGTTCATCAGAGTTTTATACTTTTTTTCACTTTTCTTTAACTGTTGAGTCAGTTTTTCTATCTCATTCAGCCTGCTCTCAAGGTGACTTTTATCAGCCTTCAGAATCAAGGAGTCTTCCTTGATATTTTTCAAGAGCTCCATTCTGTGAATAGAGTTTTTGATGGCCCGAACAATTGATTTTTCTGTAAAATCCGTCTTCACAAAAAAATCCTGTACTCCTTTTTCCATCAAAGTGGCGTATTGATATTCGTCTGGTGATGATGTCAGGACAATGATGGGTACTTTGTTTAAATATTTTTCTACTCGGGTGACCGAATCTATGCCACCAGAATCCGGCAAAAAAAGATCCAACAATACGATATCAAATTGCCTTGTTTCCAGTTGCTCAATGGCTGATACCATGTCACTTACCCAGATAACTTCTGAATTTATCTCCTTTGATTCCTCTATATGGTATTTAAAATACTCTCCCTGTAATTTTGAGTCTTCAACCAATAATATAGTTATGATATGATCTTTCATTTTGACGGAATAGATTTTACTTAGCTTGTTGGTGTAAAACCGGACGAATTATTGTTTTATCCGGTCAGATTCAGCATTGTCCGGTTAGAAATATGCATCTGCTCGTAGGTTGGGCTACTTGTTGCCCAACATTGCTTTCTATTGATGGGCAACGAGTAGCCCATCCTACTTTTTTCTAAACAAATAATAGGTAAAGTTAAAGTAATGGCGTCTTTGTACATTCCATTATTTTGAAAGTTTCTCGTTATTGTTGCAATAACCTAACCGGACATTGCTGGGTCAGATTAAAATAGACCATCATTAGGAAAAGGAATATATAATACTTTTTATACAAGTCCAGGAAACGATTACTTGACATTCACTGAAAAAAAGCGGCTTCTCTTGGATTTTAATGACAATTTCTTTTAGCATCTAACATATGACAGGATGCGAAGCTTCATCTGAATTCAGACAATAACATTTTTCAGCAATTGATTTAACTGTTGAAGCAGTCATTTGTTTGAAATCGGTTTAATTTATCATGCATCGTGAGTCTCTGGCAATATTTTCAAAAATTTAACAAAAAATTCAAATAATGGGATTATATCTGAAACAGCTATCGTTTTATTGTTCCATTGAGGTTAAATTTATATGAAGCGACTTTTACTTGTCGGACGATTTGTATTAAAGTATACTTGTCTGTAAAAATAAGGAAATCAGATCAAATTCTTAGATGCCAGCTTATTTATTAAGCTCAGACCCGATATGACCAGTTGCAATGAAAGGCCTTTGTTCCTGTTGGCAATCATACATTAAATAATCAATCAAAACCTTTTCAAAAAACCAATATGTCACTTAAAGAAAAAATAGAAGAGTCCCTTGAATCGAAAATCAATATTATTGTTGTGGATGATGAGCCAAAGATATTAAAAGCCTTGCAACGTGTTCTTGGTGGACTCCCATACAATGTCGATTATTATGATGGCCCCCTCAAAGTTTTGGAGGGCATAGGAGATAAGGAGATTTCACTGGTGGTATCAGATAATATGATGCCTGAAATGTCGGGGCTGGATTTGCTGGCCAAAATAAACGAAAAACATCCCATTTGTCAGAAATACCTGCTAACCGGGGCAACAGCATCACAACAGGCAATAGACGCATTCAATAAGGGAACCATCAATCAGTTCATACCAAAGCCATGGGATAATAATCAGTTGATTGATATTATAAATGAAGGAATATCAAAATATAAAAAAGAAAAAGCGGAACAAATACGGGGTCAATTAAAAGACCATGTATTACTTAAACAATCAGAACAGTTTGAAAAAGCCAAACAAGCTTTAAAGCAAACCCAAACTGAGCTTGAATTGAAAAAATCCCTGGATAACATTGATAAGATAAACGTTCCCGCGGAATTAAAGCAGTTGGCGATTCTAATAATTGGGCATAATAAGAATATAAGCAACGCCATTCTTGAAGCGCTGAAAAAGATTGGCTTTTATCAATGTGAGGCTGTAAATACCATTGAACGTGCCATGGAGATTCTGATCAGGAGTTCCTGGGTGAATGTAATTCTATCTGATGGGGATTTTATTGACGGCCTGAAACTCTACAAAACAATTCAGAGTCAATCCGGTATTCATCCGAAGCCCAGCTATATCCTCATTACCACCAAATCACAAAAGGATGAAATAGAGCAGGCGATACAATCAAAGATTGATGGTTATATTATAAAACCATTCAGGCTGGAAACACTGTTGGACCAGCTGAGCAATGTTGCTGATAAATTGGGCTTTTTTTTAGACAGGTCACAGAAATCAAAAAAGGAAAAAAATAGTTTTCTGATCGCTGGCAAGGATTTTAACGTGTGTAATACAATCAGCAACCACCTTATTCTGGGAGGTATTGAAAAAGTATCGATTACACACTCCGGAAGGGCTGTCTTTCACATCTTGAAGGCTAAACGCATTGATGTTCTGTTCTATCACGATGACCTTGATGACCCCCATTGGCACAATCTTGTGCGTAGTTTAAGGGCGGAAAATATAGATTATTCTGATATGAAGGTGGTTATAACCAGCCATTCAGGGATAAAAGCTGAAGAGCAAGTTGCCCATAATTTTGATTCTCCCGTGAGTTTCTTAAACAGACGCTTTGATAAGAGTGCAATTTTTGTTGCACTCAATCAAATCTTAAACGGTAATAAACTGGCTGACTTTAATTATCGAAAATAACCTCACCCATGGTGGCTACAAATCGCTTGTGAATCGAAGTTATAAAACCGTTGCCCGATTCATTGGATCTGCCAATAAAGATCAAACCTTATAAATATCAAATATTAAAAAACCGTTTATATAATATGGCAAGAATACTGATTGTCGATGACGAGCCAAAAATAAGACGTTCCATCGTACGACATCTTAAAACTGAGAAACATGAAGTATTGGAAGCTGAAAATGGCAAAATCGCCATTGAACTAGTGAAAAAATCCTCTCCTGATTTGATCGTTCTGGATGTTATGATGCCGGAGATGGATGGCATCGAATTCTGCAAATGGATACGAAACGATGCTGCATTGAGTAATGTGTACATCATTATGTTGAGTGCAAGAGCAAGATCCGAGGACAAAGTTTTCGGCTTGGATATCGGTGCCGATGATTATCTAGCAAAACCATTTGATCCCAAAGAATTACTGGCAAGAATCCGAACGGGTATCAGAACCCATGAAGTCATAAAGTCGGCGAATATTGATGCTTTGACAGGTTTGTATAATAAAGGTTTTTTTAATAGTAGTATCAGACAAGAGATTGCAAGGTATAACAGAAAACAGGAGGTGTTTTCATTGGCATTGGCGGATATAGACTTTTTTAAGAAGGTTAATGATACCCATGGACATGCAGCTGGTGATGAGGTTCTTGTTATGCTGGCAGATATCTTTAGAGGTATCGTTCGAAAGACAGATATCTGTTCAAGATGGGGCGGAGAAGAATTTGCCACTATTCTCACCGGAACTTCTGAAGAGGGGGCTGCTATCCTGGGAGAAAAAATGAGGGCGACTGTTGAGGCGAGTTTATTCCCAAAAGCCGGTTCAATCACAATCAGTATAGGTATTGCTGCCTACCGGGGGGATGAGGATATTTTTTTTCAAAGAGCTGATGCCGCCCTTTATAAAGCGAAACAGAATGGTAGAAATAGAGTAGAAATTGGTTGATTCTTAAAACTGATTGGTGGGTGTTTGGAGAAGGGAGTCTTTTCCGAATAATAATCAAATGTAGTGTTTTTAAGGATGAATAATGGAGTTATTAGAAAGATTGTGGAAAAAAGGTCAGGATTTTTTGGGAGTTCAATATCCGATCATGGCTGGAGCCATGACATGGATCTCCAATCACAGGTTTGTGGCCGCTGTCAGCAATGTCGGTGGATTTGGCTGTCTGGCTGCCGGGAATATGCCGCCCGAACTTCTGGAACAGGAGATTGATAAAACATTTGAGCTGACGGACAAACCGTTCGCAGTAAACCTCATCACCATCTCACCTAACTACCAGAAACACCTGGAGCTGACAGTCCGGAAAAAGGTTCCCTTTATCATTTTTGCCGGAAGTTTTCCCAAGGCAGCCGAGGTGCAGGCTGCCAAGGCAAGTGGGGCAAAGGTTATCGCTTTTGCTTCCAATGATTCCATCGCCAGACGCATGGTCAATTCCGGAATTGACGCCCTTATGTTGGAAGGCAGTGAAGCCGGCGGTCATATTGGACATGTGTCACTTATTATTCTGCTGCAACAGGTGCTTTTGAAAATGGATGATGTTCCCATTTTTGTGGCGGGTGGAATTGCAACAGGGCAATTGATGGCACACCTGCTATTGGCAGGTGCTGCCGGAATACAAATGGGAACCCGCTTTATTCTAACCAAGGAGTGTGAGGTCAACCCCAGGTTCAGGGAAGCCTTTCTGAAAGCCAGGGCCAGGGATGCCATTGCCACACCGTCTGTCGGTTCCGAGCTCAATGTGGTTGCTGTAAGGGCTTTGCGAAACAAGGGTATGGGAGAATTTACCGATCTGCAAATGGATTTGATCCTCAAGAATCGATCAGGTGAAATCACCAAAAAAGAAGCCCAGTTTGAGGTTGAGAAATACTGGATGGGAGCCCTGAAAAGAGCTGTTGAAGACGGAGATATCGACCACGGTTCCCTCATGGCCGGGCAAAGTGTGGGATTGGTCAACCGTGTGCAGACTTTGCAGGAGCTCTATGATGAAATGATAGCGGATGCCTCCTCCACACTGGAACTGGCGAAAAGGAGACTGGGAGCATAATCTATTTGTTCCACGAAAACGCCACTGAGCCGATGATCAGAAATCCGATTGTCATGGATAGCAGGAAAACCAGCTGATAACTAATGTCGGCAATTCCTGCTCCATCGTTCATGACGGCACGGATTGCAGTCAGCAAGTGGGTTAAGGGAAAGGCTTCAGCCACAATCTTCACCCACTGGGGGGCACCCTCCAGGGAAAACCACACCTCCGATAAAAACATCATCGGCCAGCTGATAAAATTAATAATCCCCGACGTGAATTCCTCACTAATGCCCCTTGAAGCCAAAACCAGTCCTAATGCTGTCAAATTCAGACTGCCGATGAAAAACAGGAAAAATAGCATCAGGTATGAGCCTGCCATTTGAAAGGAAAAAAGGAGATCACACCCGACCCAGACAATAATAATGGTAAACATGATGAGAAAATTCCTCGAGAGCATCTGTGATCCCAGATATTCGAATGCAGTCAGGGGGGTTGCTTTCAGTCGTTTTAACACCCCGTTTTTTCGGTAGCGGACAACAAAGTATCCCACTCCGTACAATGCGCTGAACATCATATTCATGGCCAGAATTCCGGGAAACAACCAATCGATATACCTAATCTCAAACCCCTGGATGTCCCTTTTATTTCCCAATACCACGTCTTCCGGTTTAGTGAGAGCCGCATTAAAAAGCTGTTCAACAATATATCCCTTCTGTGATGTTCCACTAACCCAGTATTCATTGGTTGCTGAGTTGTCTTTTACCAGGAAATCTATTTTGTGATGTTTAAGCTTGTCGAATGCCTCTTGATCACTCGCGAAAGGGATAAACTCAAAACTGCGCTGTTTCTTAAACCTGTCCGGTAGTACCAGTTGCTCAATCTCGACCGCACTTCCGGTTACTGGAAAAACACCTATCTTGTATTCATTGTACCGATCACTACCGAACACAATGGCAAATCCGCCCACCAATAAAAAGGGGAAAAGAAAATTCCAGCCGAAAGCAGCCTTATCCCTGAAAAATTCATGATTCCGAGCTAAAAACATGGCCCACAAACGCCTAAAATTCATATTCTATTCCCTTAGTTTTTTCCCTGTTAAATTGAGGAAGACGCTTTCCAGGTTTTGGGACTGGATGATGATGTCACTTAGATTGATATTCCTGGACAATAGAGACTCCAGGCAGCGGTTGGTGTTATCCGTGAGAATTTCTATCCTGTCTTCAATGATTCTGTGGTTAAGATTGTCCATCTCTTTCAGGTTGCTGAAACTGGATTTCGGCAGAATCACCGTTACATCACCGCCATGTTGTTTAATCAGCTCCACCGGTGATCCCTGAACGACGATTTTACCGTTATCCATGATGGCAACTTCATCGCAAAGATACTGGGCTTCTTCCATGTAGTGAGTTGTCAGGATTATTGTCTTGCCCTCACCTTTAATTCTGTTGACAATGTCCCATAGGTTACGACGAGCCTGGGGATCAAGACCGGTGGAAGGTTCATCGAGGAAAAGCAATTCCGGTTCATTCACCAGAGCCAGGGCAAGTAAAAATCTCTGCTTCTGGCCGCCGGAAATCTTATCATTCATCTGATCCAGAAAGTCATGAAGGTAACACAGCTCTGCCAGGCTTTCTATATCTGCAGTCCGTTTATACATGCTTTTAAATGTTTGCAGTGTCTCCCTGACCGTTAAAAACTGCAGAAGAGAGGTCTGCTGAAACTGGATGCCGACCTCTTCATGAAATGTTGCGGAACGTGGCGCCCCTTTGTATAAGATTTCACCGGAAGTGGGAGGAAATACATTTTCGATGACTTCAATGGTGGTGGTTTTCCCGGCTCCGTTTGGGCCTAACAGGCCAAAACATTTTCCTTGCTGTACGGAAAAACTGACACCCTGAACAGCCTTGACCTTTTTGTAGTTTTTTACCAGGTTTCGAACTTCCAATAACGCTGACATCTTATCCTGTGTTAAAGCAGATATTCATAAACTCGACAATATCTTGTTGATTCAATAAGATTTCAGTCTATCTATCTCCCTTTTTATCCGTCAAGTTGTTAAAATACTTGTTTTCAACCTTAAGCTTGTTCGTCCGTGCAACAAATGATAGCTCTTAATCTGTTATCGGATAAAACAGGCTAAAGAACAGCATGGACGGAAATGACATTATCAATCAGCATTGTCCGGTTAGAAATTTGCATCTGCTCGTAGGTTGGGCTACTTGTTGCCCAACATTGCTTTCTATTGATGGGCAACGAGTAGCCCATCCTACTTTTTTCTAAACAAATAATAGCTAAAGTTAAAGTAATGGCGT
>JAHJTV010000094.1 GCA_018829445.1 bacterium | reverse complement strand
TCCTTATGAATATCTTAAAATGCTGTTTGAAAAATTTCCTTTAGCTGAAACAGACGAAGAGTTGAAGGCTCTACTCCCCCAATATCAGGTTGGTACATCGCCTGGTGAAAAACAAGGTGCGGTTTAATTAGCGCTTACATATTTTCGCTGTTTTCTATAACAGAAAGTTTATACTGACAGCTATTGGAACTTACTCCTTCAACCGGAATGTAAGCTACAATTTCAATATATTTCGATATCAACGGGACAGCCAGACTTGTTACAGTTTGATCATTGCTATCACCAGACTGCTCTATCACCAAATAACAATTACTTGCTATCAGTTGAGGTGTGTATAAAAAAAGAACTAGCAAAATCAATTTCAAAATTCTCATATTACCCTTCAATTTTTTTATCTTTATAAGCAACTTCATTGAGTAGGTTTATACCGTCTCGATAGGGACATCGGTTACCCGTTGCCCCCGAACAGATCCCCGCATGAAGGTTTCCCTCACGGGGCTCCTCGGTTGTACTCGCTTCCGTTAAAAACAAACTTGATAATCAACATGTTGTTTCGCAAAGCCAATCATTTAGCAAGCGGCGCTCTCATCGCCGCTACTCATGCACAAAGTGAAATGGTTACACCGGATCATGTGAGAATTGCATCTACGGAGCTATTCTAATCATTAAATTTGGAAAGTCAAGAGCTGAATCCTTATCAGTTCTGGCTTTCCTGTCAAATAATCTGAGAATTTCACACCAAAATAATCAGAAAAGCCCCCAAATAATCTGAGAAATCACTGTCACTCAATGTGAGAAACCGCCATTTAATCCGGGAAATTCATATCAAAATAATCAGGAAATTTACCTCCAAATAATGTGAGAATCAACACCAGTCAACTGAATGCCTTTGTTGTGCGATTTCATGAAGTTACAGTTTATATTTGTTAATAATGCAAAAAGAGTTGATTTTTATATACTGTGTAATTACAATAGTGATTACATTAATGAGTCATTTTGCACCCTTAAAGGAGATCTAAAATGCCTGGAACACAAAGAGTCAAAGAACTTAAAATAGTACAAATAGGTAATTCCAAGGGAATTCGATTACCAAAATCGCTTATTGATAAATATGGATTTGAGGATCTGCTGCAAGTTGAAGAAACAGAAAATGGAATTTTTCTGAAAAATAAGAAAGATGATAAGATGTCGTGGGAAGAGACTTTCAAAGAAATGAAAGCTGAAAAAGAAGATTGGAGCGATTTTGATGATTCCATAAATGACGGTTTAGAAGGAGATGAATTTGAAGATTAAGAGATATGAAATCCATATTGCTGACTTAAACCCCACTATAGGCAGTGAAATAAAGAAAACCAGACCTGTTGTAGTTGTAAGTCAAGATCAAATGAATCAAAATCTTGAAACAGTTGTTATTTGTCCATTGACATCTAAGCTACACCCAAAATGGAGAAGCAGAATACAAATTGAGTGCGCTGGCAAAGAGTCTGAAATTGCAGTTGATCAAATCAGGACTATTAGCAAACAAAGGTTAAAGAAGAAAATCGACAAATTGAAACCAGAAAAAGTCTTGGAGCTAAAACAAATCATTTTTGAAATGTATGCTGATTGATTTTTTCACACAACGCATGCATAACCAGCTTTTATTGCGTTGTGTAGTAAGCAGAGCGAACGGAACAGCGCGATAAAAGTCTGCGTTGATGCACTTGTTAGCGAGTGACTGTGCAATTTTCAACCAATTGCTTAGACGTCCCTTGGTTCTGTAAGTAATTTGATACCTTCAAGTACTTCATTGAATCGTTTAACTGATAACTGACCTATCTTTTCTGTCAAATCAGATTTGTTTACTGTGTAAATTTGTGAAATATTTATTACGCTTTTCTTTGGTAAGTTTGCTTCACCTTTCCTTAGCATTATATTACCAGGGGCTTGAGCTCTGCTAATATTTGAAGTTAAAGCGCAAACGACTACTGTACTTATATTGCTGGTGTTAAACACATTGTTTTGGATAACGATGTGTGGATGACGGTATCCAGGTTCTGAACCACTTGGTTTTCCTAGGCTGACCCAGTAAATCTCTCCTTGTCTAATTACCATTTTTCTCGCTCAACTATGTTTTTATGGTTATCTTGGTGGGATTTAAAAAGATCCTCTTCTTCTTGAATTTGATCTTCTCCATAAACACTGTTTAATTGAGCAAGCAATAAATAGTTTTCTTGTTTTTTCAAGTATTCGTTGATAGCAAGTGAAAAAAGCTTGCTTCGTGAAACATTCATATCATGGGCAAGTTTTTCAGCTTTTTCGAATAACGATTTTTCTATTGAAACCGCTGTTTTGATTCCAGGCATAATGACCTCATTGGTTCGATTGTTTTTTGGTATAATGCAAGTATAAAATATGGTTATACCAATGTCAAAACCTGGAGTCGGTTTTTCGCTAACGAGCCTGTAGAATAAGTTCTTTTCAAAGTTTGACTTATGCTCGGTTTTGCGATTTACTGAAAAATTTTGGGTTTGGTTTGGTAATCGATGAAAATTCCTCTATCTTTTTATAAGATTTCTGATGGAATTCACCCTATAGGATTATAGAGGTGGGGACAAGTCCAATTTGGAGGGTGAAATCGGAGCTGAATTCTGTTTGATTGCAGTTATCATTGGTGTTTGTACTAGTTAATTATGGTTCTTATGTCTTTTAATGAGGCTAAGTTGCCATTCCATAGCGTTGCTGATTGCAGAATATCCCTGAAGCGTTCCTCCAGATGTTTTCAGTTTTCCGCTGTCATTATCGGTGATGTTGCTCTGTATCGGGTTGTCCCGTGTGCCTTTCTTATCCTCATTTTCGTGCGTCTAAAAACCGATGACCCTATTCCTAATTTCTCTATTTAAAATGAATATGAGCCAATTCAGCAAAGCAACCCACCATAAACGACCCGGTTTTCGATGGAATCCTGGTCGAATCCATCCAAGTTCCAAATCGATATTTTCTAATAGTCTCAATCCAAGTTACGCAGGACGGGCTTGTCCAACGAATAAGGTTAGATTGTGGTTCGCTGCGATCACACAATCTAACCTTGTTCGTTAGGTTCTTTTACGTGAAATCTATTTTACTTTCGAAATAAAATCTCGAATTAATTGGGGCCAATGTTGAAAATCGGAGTATCCTTCAGCAATGTGGAGCTCTGCATGTGGCATTAGCTTATCTAATTCAGTTGCAGTTTCTACAGGATGGGTTGGATCTCCAGTCCATCCTAAAATAAGTGTTGGAATATCGATGGACTTGATTTCTTCTCTAGAAGGCAAATCTGTTAAAGCTGCCCCTTTGAATAGACTTGACAGTGTCTTTCTTTTGATCGGTTTCAATCCTTCTAATACGCCTTTAACATTTTCTTTCTTTGCCTCAACTAACCAACCTGGAAGCAATCGCTCTGGGTTTCTACCCATGATCTTTGC
>JAHJTV010000093.1 GCA_018829445.1 bacterium | reverse complement strand
TCCTTATGAATATCTTAAAATGCTGTTTGAAAAATTTCCTTTAGCTGAAACAGACGAAGAGTTGAAGGCTCTACTCCCCCAATATCAGGTTGGTACATCGCCTGGTGAAAAACAAGGTGCGGTTTAATTAGCGCTTACGTTTGAATATCTATAATTAGTAGAACATCCATTTATTTTTCCCTTTTAGTTTTTAAATTTGGCTTTTTATTATACCGCCATTTGGCAACATAGATAAGAAAACAGTTTTGATTAGTGGTTTTGATTAGTGGCTTTATTAACTCTTGTTTGAGCCGTACTTAAGGAAAATAAATGTTGTTGGGTGCCAGTATATGATTCCATCTTAGCGTTGGCGTTTGGCAGTATTTCTCGGCTTAAAGGGTAAAAATGTTGTTTGATCGAGAGTGGAAAAATATAAGGCAATTCAATTGATTATCGGTAAACAGGGGGATCATACAGTTAAAAATGAGAATTTGTCAAAGGTAAGTTATCAAAAACGGTTTTGCCCCCATTACCACAATACAATTTTACAATATTACATGTATCACCCCCCCCGCACCCCCCAGACTTCACAGCAGCCGAAAGACTGCTTGGGGGAAATGTCAAAATGAAAGACTTGACCCCAGGTTTTTGCTTGTGACCCCAGGTTTTTGGTGTCCAATCTGCCAACTCCAGTTTTTTACCCACAAGAAGGGCCGTACCAATTAGCAATAAACCTGTAAGGTATAACTCGTGGTCTTTTAAATTCCTGTCGAACAGTTTCGATTTTTTCCCCGACTATTTCTATGTCATTCATGGTTGAAGGATTCATCCCCGCTTTCCAGGCCCAATTAAATGTATCAATTTCAGGTGGCTCAAATCCCATAATACTGGATGCCACCATATCAGCTGCAAGCGCATTTGTGCTCGCAATAATCAGACTCATATCGACTAGGTGTCCTCCCCCATTGACAGAAGGACCTTGTCCTTCCATGGCTGTCGTTGCATCAATAACGCATAGTCCAAGCTTATTCGCTTTAACCATATCGACGACTACTGCGGATGTTCCTGTCGGTTCAATTTTGCGGCCTTCCTGATGAACCTTTGACCTTACTGTACCATACATCATTCCCGGAAAAGCTCCAATTCCAATGTTCTTTAACGCCAATGTAACAGTTGCCAGACCATGAGTTTTCATCATTGGCACTGAACAAACGAGGTCTGCGTCGGCAATGGCTTTATGATAATAGATGTCTTTGAAAACAAAATTGTCCTGTATGTTCATTGTTACCATATCACCAACATGCAGATTCACGAGTGGAATCCCTACTCGCTTTGATAATTCGTCGTAACCGGTTGCTTTGAAGATGTCATCCTGAATACCCACAAGAGTGTCTGTGTTTTTCGTTCGACATACATAGCCCCGTATCGAAGTTTTTATATTTCGAGAAGACGCGGCACCGGCTTCCCCGACAGACACTTCTTTTCCCGCGTTCTTCATTAGTTTGGCCAAAGCCTCAATCACCCGGGGATTGGTTGTATCACTGGAAGTTGGATTGACCAAATTTGGTTTTAGTAAAATCCGACTTTTACCTTTAGCGATCTCCTGTATTCCGCCAATCAGGTCAATAGCTTTAGTCACCGCATGTTCGATTCCTTTGGACTCGCTCCATTTGTTGTTCACCCTGGTGATGCTTACCACAGGCGACTGCTTCGAGAAAAGAATTGGATTTGGTTGATAACTCATGGGAAATATTTCAAACTCATGAGTCTTACCTTCCCTGGCCTGTAGACTGTTGTTCAATCCCAGCATAGAGGATAAACACACGAATCCCGCGCTTTTGGCAAAAAACTTTCTTCTCGAAATTTTCATTTTGCCTCCGATAGTTGAATACCAAATTCATTTTTACCGGAGCCTTGGAAAAAGACCCAATTGAGGGCGTATGCTGTCCGGTGTATTCGCTTGTTATGGCTTCTTTTTCATTTTTTCATACCAAGGCTCTTTTCCGTAAAGTTTATCAGCACATTCTCCACAGACTCCATGACTAAACTCTGCATGTGAATGATCTTCAATATACTTTTCAACTTGTATCCAAAAGCCTTCATCATCTCTAATTTTTTTACAATTAGCACAAATCGGGATAATACCGCGAAGTGTTTTTATTTCTGCAAGATAATCAGAAAGATCTTTGTTTTCCTCACCTAGCGTTTTGTTCATGTATATAAGCCCCAACTCAGACTGAATGATATCGCGGAAGTTTTTTAAAAGATTTTCATATGTGCCTGAATAGGAGTTTTGCTTATTATCAAGTACACAAATGGTCCCAAATGGCTTTCCGTCGGGCAGAAGAATTGGAAAACCTAAATATGAAATCATGTTAAGTTTTATATCTGGGTTATTTTTCCAATTCTTATCAGTAAGCGCATTGGGAATCAGAAGCTTATCATTAGTATTGATTACAGTTTCGCAATATAATCCTGATCCAAGAAAATGCTCATGATCACCAGGTCGGTAGGGATTGTTTTCACTTTGACTTGAAATAAAAACTTCTATATCAGATTGAACTAGACGCATGATAAGTGCTGCGGGGATATCAACTAATTCAGATAAAATATCTACGATATTTTGCCATTTTGTTTGTATTTCTTCTGATATCTCAATATGCATGCTTTGTTCGTTTTCTTTCATAGTCTAAACTCCATAACGAGGCTGTAGAATAAGTCCTTCTGATTTTAAGATCTCCAAAATTTGTCTGAAAAACGCGTTGCCACGCAAATTCTGAATCTAATTTTCACCGCCAAATTCATTTGACAGGCATCTCAACACGGAAAAATTGATGCTTAAACTCAAAATAGACTTTTTCAACAGCCTCAACGCCTTTATAATCGGTGGCGTAGACAATGGCGGATTAAAGATGATCCTCTATTTGTAGCTTAGGTAAAAATTCTCCTTCCAGAGCGCTATAACCGTCCGTGTTGATGCTGTTGTTACACTTTTGCTTTTTGAGTCAATACCA
Source organism: bacterium (assembly GCA_018829445.1). Taxonomy (GTDB): domain Bacteria; phylum SAR324; class SAR324; order XYD2-FULL-50-16; family XYD2-FULL-50-16; genus JAHJTV01. The sequence continues at coordinate 130,089 of JAHJTV010000093.1, read as the reverse complement.
TATCAATATGCTCAACTCCTTCATCGTCATATGGTTGACCAAGTGATTTAAAACCAAAATCATTATAGAACTTGATAAGATAGGTTTGAGCTGAGATGTGAATAATCATATCTGGGTATTCAATATTGCATTTTTCAATACAGTTCTGGATAATCAGGCGTCCAAGTCCAGTCCCTCTAAAGCTTTGAACAGTGAGTATCCGACCGAATGAAGGTTCTTCACACCTGGTATCAGGAAACGTAATTCTTGCGTACGCTGCTAATACCCCCTTTGAGTCACGTCCTATTAAATGCCATGAATGCCTGTCGAGTTCATCAGCATCTTGGTAAACACACTTTTGCTCAACTACAAAGACTTTCTGTCGCTCAAAGAGTATTTCATGCATTTCTTTACCAGAAATATCCTCAAACCGTTTCCATATCCAAATTATTTCCATAAGGTGTACTTTTTTAGTATAACACCGGTTTCACTGACCGTTACACCGATGACGGTTTTAGAATGTACTGCTTCTGCATGAAGTTGTAAACCAAGTGCAGCAATGACCTTTAGGATTGTATCGAAATTGGGATTTCGGTCTCCTGAAAGGGCTTTGTATAGGCTTTCTCTAGATAAACCAGCATCTCTTGCTACCTGTGACATACCTTTAGCTCTCGCAATATCACCCAGAGCCTTGGCAATGAGAGTTGCATCTCCATTTGCCTCCTCAATGCTAGCTTCAAGATATACTGCCATTTCTTCCGGTGTGCGGAGGTGCTGAGTGACATCGAATCGTGTAGTTTTTGTTTTAGTTATAATAATCTCCTAAAGATTTTTAGCCAACAATTGAGCTTGCTAAAAGTCTCTTTTTTGAGTTTGCCTATCTCCCCCAGCCAGAATTACTATAATGGTTTGTCCTGTTTTCTTGTAATAAACTCGATAGCCTGGACCGTAGTCAATTTGCATTTCAGAAATATTTTAACCAACTGGTTTCAAACCACCTTGATTATCAGCTGCTAGACGCTCAATCCTGACTAAAAATCCGTGCGCGTACTCGAATGTCAGCTAATCCATCAATCCATTTGGCAAATACTTCTGCTTTTCGAATTTTAATCATGAATAAGTTGTATCCGTCTGACTACAGGGTGTCAATTTGAGAGTTTTGTACGCCCATCATTGTTATAACCGACTGCTACACCGGACTTTCTCCCAAAGTACCCTTGTCAAGATCACCTGATTTCCAGACTGCAAAGTCGGTATGCAGTCCGGTTGACAATTTCGTTATATTCCGATCGCACTTTCAATATTTTCAACAAGACATTGGGTAAACCTTGTGGCGGGTGCTCCATCAATTGCATCATGATCGAATAAAATGGATAAATGAAGGATGCTTCTGATCTCAATTTGATCATTTACTACCCATGGTTTGTTAACTATAGAACCAATACCAATACACAAATTATGTATACTTTTGGGAATAATCCAACCTGCAAAATTGCCAAACATACCAACATTAGTAATTATAACAGTCCCCATGTTTTTTTTAATTGAAAATGGATTATTTAAGATCCGCTTCCAAATGAGCATCCTTATCCATTGAGGAAGGAAAAAAAACAAACCTGTACTGAATTTACTTTTTCTTTCTGTCAAAACGAAGTCTTTATCCTTTTGAATTTCAGTTTTGACTGAAGTCTTTATATCTGAGTAAATTTCCTCAACAGTCTTATGATTTGCTCTTCTTATAATGGTTGCTATTGGTACTTTTACACCATTCACTTCGCGCTCAACGGGAATAGATATGTCAATTTCTTTGAATGCAATTAGTTGGTCTTTTTTATATCTGATTGCATGACTGTGCATTGAATCAGCAACTGAATGTCCAACAGCTTTTACAAACCACGAAGTAAAGCTGATTCTCCTACCGGAATTCTTGGTTTCTTTGATTTTCCTTTGTGCGTTTGTAACATCAATTTCCAGTAGCCCAACAACATGGTGCTTCTTTAATCCAATTTTGCCGACATCGAAAGTTGCTCTGCGTGATCTTGGGAAATCGAATAATTCAAAGTCATCCATTGTTTTTGATGGTTCAGTAAGTATAAAAAAATATACCACCGGTTTCACTGGCCGTTACACCGATGGTTAATTAATGATGAGTTTGCCAAGACCACTGAGATTGAGTTCTGCAACAGCGGATAGCGGTCCGTTGCAAACATTTGTTAGCTGATTATTATAACTCATCTTAGAAATACAAATTGTTAACATATAGCGAGCTATTGCGGTCCCCACTGCACTCACTTGTTGGCTGAAACGTCACTGCATTGTCAAGTATAACATGTTGTAGTATTTGCATAATACAATCTGACCGTTGCCGTGTTCGAAATTTCTTGTATGCCTGATATATGGCATATGTAGGCACACTATAATTTTTAAGGAGCAAAACCATGGTAAGAACAACAACAATCCAAGCCAGGATAGATCCTGAGGTTAAAAGGAATGCTCAAGCAATTCTGGGCAAATTAAATATATCCATGTCAGAAGCTATTTCTTTGTATTTAACTCAAGTTGCTTTGCATAAAGGAATTCCTTTTAAGATAAAAATCCCCAATGCTCTAACTTCTAAAGCTCTCACTAAATCTGAAGCTGGTGAAGAACTTCATGAGATTGATTCCATAGATGGGCTGTTTGAGGAGCTAGACAGTTGAAAAATAATATATACAACCCAATTCAAGAAAGATTACAAACGAGTCAAAAACAGAACAAAGATATTAAAAAGCTGAAAGCCCTCGTCAACGTGTTGATTAGTGGAGAAAATCTCAATCCAAAGTACCGAGACCACCAACTCACTGGAAACTGGAAAGGTCATCGTGATTGTCACATTGAACCTGATTGGTTACTGATTTATCAAATAAATGAGACAAATTTTATTTTGGAAGCGACTGGATCACATGCTGAGTTATTCAAATAAGTAATTTGACTCGTAATCTGGATACCCTTGATCTCATTTTCTCCCCCCCTTTGCTTATTCCCGTTTTCCGCACTCTCACCACATCTATTACCTGATAAATTTAATACTTACGCTTGAATTGCAGGATTACTCTACGCAGCCAACACCGGCATCACTTGCCGCAACCGGAGTGTTGCCCTTGTGATGATTGTGCTATGAGCTTTCCCAACCTCTGAGTACTATGTCTGATAAAACACCCCAATTGCATTCGGCGCGACAACACCATGCTAAGCCGCCACCTCCACAGGTTTTGCGTTTAGATAGCACTAACTAAGATCAACCAGCTTGAATCCTGCAAGGGCGCGGTGGCGGTCGGTCTTTGGCAATTTGTTATCTTAATTCTGCACTAACTCAGAATTCAAGTGCAAATGCGATTGCCTGTTTTACAAGTTGAAGTTTTGCCTGATCGAGTGTCGTGATTAACGCGCCTATTTTTACTTTGGATACAGTTTGAATATGGTCACAATTGATTGCACATTCTTTGAGCATTCCATCACTTTGTAATAAAGCAACTTCACTTGGAATGTTTCTGATGGTTGAAGTAATAGGAACGATGGTTACCTCCCCAAGATAGTCAAGCACTGAATTACGAGTAATGATCAGAACTGGTCTCTTTTTGTCTGGTGACTTGAATTTATACCACCTAATCTCACCCCGTTTCATTCATCTCCCCAGTTTTGTTCATCTTCCCATATTGAAAATTCATCGCCAGTCACGGGGAATTTCTCGTATCCTTTCCTATGCTCGTTTTCTAGTTTCTTAATATTGTACTGATCAATAGCTTTTCTCAAAGCGTGCCTGGTAAAGGCAGATCTGCTTGTCTTTAGATCTTTCACGATTCTATCAACAATATTCACGAGATCATCATCCAATGTCATCTGTATTGTACGCATATTAATCCTCCTATTTAACATGGATATTTATAGCTATTTTAATCCACATAACTCGATATGTCAAATTGGTAAGGGCGTTCTGAAGATAACGCTGAACTGAGCAGCGGATGCAACGGACTTTATGCCGATGATGTATTTGCCAAGAAGGACAAACTTGATTTACCCGAGGCCGAAATGCCGTCAGCTCTACAGCTCTAGTTGCTTGTTATGGCAAGTATTATTCCCATTTGCCACCTAAATTGGGTGATATGATACCTATTTGCATGATTAGTATGCTCACCAGATTTTGTGGGGCGAAAAACTTCACACTCGAAAAGCAAGTTCTTATCATCTCATACGAATTTACATTTGTTTTACACACTGAACCGAAAAAATATCCAATAAATGCTATAATAGGGGTTTTCATTCTGTTTTGAATCTCGTTACTCATAAAATCCCTTTACTATTAACCGCATGCTAAAACAATTTCGTGAGCCAATCAACGGTTTGACTCATTTTATCGCCTTTCTCCTAGCTATTCTAGGATTAGTACTATTAGTTCAAAAATCAATTGACCCCTTAAAAATCTGGCATATTGTTACTTTCAGCATCTTCGGTGTTGGAATGGTGCTTCTTTATCTTGCAAGCACTCTTTATCATTGGCTGCCTCTTTCCGAAAAAGGTGTTCTGCGTTTAAAGCGGGTGGATCATGTGATGGTATTTGTTATGATCGCAACCAGCTACACCCCAATTTGTTTGATTCCCCTTCGATACTCTATTGGTTGGCTCCTGTTTGGAGTTGTTTGGGGCCTTGTCGTGGGTGGATTGCTCCTCAAAATATTCTGGATTCATGCTCCCAGGTGGCTAACAGCAACAGTCTATGTTGCCATGGGTTGGTTGGCTATCCTGGGCATTGGTCCCATCGCGAATGCTCTTCAACCAAGAGCTTTCTTCTGGTTGATAAGCGGTGGATTATTGTATACTGTTGGCGCTTTGATTTACGCTGCCAATCGCCCTAATCCCTGGCCCAATCGATTCGGAGCCCATGAAATCTTCCATATCTTCGTCATGTTTGGAAGCCTCTCCCATTATTTGATGATGTACCAATACATTTCCGTGTTTAAATAAAAAAGTGTTTCTTTCTTCAAGCCTCCCTCCAGCACCTATACGTTTGCGAAACCAATTGCGATTTTCCAAAAATTGAACGGTAAAGTCAAATTCGATTGTAATGCTTGGGGGAAGCTAAATGGCCGTATTGAAATCACTAAAACAAGCTCTACAATTAAACAGATTGCAAAAGCTTACTGCAATTCCTGCTAATATTCTTGGGGACACATTTTCCTCATAACGAGGCTGTAGTATAACTACCTCAATCTAAAACGAGTTGAAAAAATGTCAAGATTTCGCGCTTCTGCATAAAATCCAGAGCAATAAAACTCTGCAAAACAGTTTTAGGCAATTCTCAGCACCAGATTTTTCCAGTTTTGATAATTATCCTGACTTATTCTACAGCCTCAACGCTTGGCTAAGCCGCCGCTTGCACGGATTTTGCGATTAGGTGTTATTTGCCAAGAACCATCTGTTTGAATCCTGCAAGGGCGCGATGGCGGTCGGTCTTATGCAATTTGTTATCCGGCTATTTGAGCTGCCTCAATTTTTTTTAGACTACCTAAATCCACTCTGTTTTCAGCTCTCCATAGGTTATACTGAAGCTGTAGCTTAAGCAAACCTTCAGGAGTACACCCAAAAACCACTGATTCCAGCGCTAGCAATGTGTCTTCCCAACGCTTTGATTCTATTTGCTGTTTTTCAATATAATCTCGAATAGCTTGATTGATTACCCACTTTTTACTTCGATGAAACTTTTTAGCTAATTTATCAAGATTTGGTTCCAGGTCGGCTTGGAGCCTAATGCTTGTAATTGCCATGATTCCTCCTAAAGAACGATTTGCATTACCATGTAATACACAGTTATTTCTTGTAGCCGATCTGTCAAAGGAATCCCATTTTTAAAACATAACACTTGTTTCAGTTACCGCTACACTGATGCTCGATTAATGATGAATTTGCCAAAAACGCTGTGTTTCCGCTAACCGAGGGCGGTCAACTGAATACACTCGTTCGACCGATTTATTTGATATTTATTGCTAATTTAACACCAAATCCAATGAATACAACCCCTAGTAATCTAGAAATGACCAACCGGGACCATTTCCATTTTGAAAGACGAAGAGCGACAACATTGCCAACTAAAACCAATCCAGTTTGATAAAGAAAACTGATTACGGAGACATGTAACATTAGAATAATCAATATAAATGGACCTGAATCTTTGCTTAAAAAAAGAGGGAAGAAAGCCATGAAAAACATTATTGCCTTTGGATTGGTTAAACTAACTGCCAAGGCTTGTCTGAAAAATTTCCAATTTACCACTTGCTGAGAGTTGTTAATTGGTGTTTCAAAGTTTTTTGAACGAAAGAAGTTAATTCCCATCCAACATAAGTAGAAAACTCCTATCCACTGTGCTACAGCAAGCATTCTAGGATGAGCACTTAGTACTGCAGCAAGTCCTAACACAGCACCAAGCATATAAATGAAGTCCCCGGTGATAGTTCCAAAGACTGTTCTCATCCCTGCATTAATACCGTTACGAGCGGTTGCATTTAAAATAGTAACGGTACCTGCCCCAGGGAAGAGCTGAAAAGCAAGGATTGCTAGAATAAAACTGCCATAATTTTGAATTTCAAACATTCATTTCCTTTAAATTTATATGGTCGAACGCCTGTTTCAGCCGCGGCTGAGCTGAAAGTTGATTAATGGTAAAATTGCCATGTATAAACAAACTTGACCTCACCGAGGGCGAGTACCGTCGGCTCTAAACTATTGTTCGGTTCTACCGGCTCTTGATTCTTTGATTGCTTCTAGGATGTCGGATGTTTTGACTTTTGTGTCAATTCCAGGAATGTCGAAAGGTGATTTTTGAGAGGTCTTAAATCTTATTGAGAAGGTTTCTCCTCCTCTTCTTTTTATCACTACTTCTTCCCCTCGAGCAATATCCAGAACCTCTGACAGTTTCTGACGCGCTTCAGAATAAGAATATACTTTCATAACACCTCAATTGTTTTAATTTGGATTTCCCTAGCCACTTCCATCAAACGCCTATCGAGTGTCATTAAGGGAAGTTTTAGATTGGAAGCACATTCTAAGTAGTAAGCATCATACGCATAAATATTGAATTTTGATGCAATCTTTAAAGCTTCTCTAATATTCGTCCGACGTAATTCAACTTGTATCAGTTGGGTATTATTCCAAGCTTCCGTTACTTCATCCGGGTTAAGTAAATGCCGTTTCATAATTGCTGTTAAAGCATTGCCTATCTCATAAGGTAATACTTCAGGTGCAATTAGTTCATGCCCAGTTGTAAGTTTTATTATTTGCGTTTTCTCTGGCTCATTCAGAGCGACGGCGAGAAAAGTATTCGCATCTGCTATTATTTTCATAAGTACAATTGTACTTTAATAAATTGCTCAATGCAATTCAAAACCGAACACCAGCATCACCCACGCGATCAGCGTCCAGTGATGCACAGTTAGGGCTATATTATTGACGAACTCGATACACTGAAAATTTCACAACTTGAATTTCACTGTCAATCTTCAGCTTTTTTCATTCTGATCATCTCCGTTTTTGTCTTCCTGTAAGGCCAAAATATTATTTTCCCCGCAAATCCAATAACAGAAAGGCTTGATAGGGAATCTTTACCAGAATTCTCACCTGCCCATATTAAGCAGCTGATCTATAATAATATTTCAGCATCCCATTCAGCCGTTTACAACATTGGATCTTTCCTTGATTGGACACCAGTTTCGTTTCAGGAAATAAAAGCAAATTATCCTTTCCCTGGTGATTCCTTTCTTCATGATAGTGCGCGATGTATTTAGCAATAGCTATCCTCAGACTCTCTTCCCCGATAAAGATTAGCCTATTCAGGCATTCCTCTTTGATAGATCTCACAAACCTTTCCGCAAAAGAATTCATTTTTGGAGATTGCGGAGGTAACCGGATTGGCTTGATGCCCATTGATGCAATAATTGATCGAAAGGACTTGCAGAACTTCGTATCCCGATCATGAATTAAATATTTACAACCCTCTAGGAAACCTCAGTCTGCCATGGTTACATTCCTTGCGACTTGCTTCATCCAGACCTCATTGGGGTGTGGTGTTATTCCAGCAATATGCACTTTTCTAGAACCTATGTGAATGAAAAACAAAACATAATAGGTAATTAATCCAGCCGGGGTGATGACTTCAGTTGTAAAGAAATCACAAGCGGCCATGACATCCTGGTGGCTATTAATAAACTTCGACCAGGTTGTATCTTGCGACCGATTTGGAACAGGTGGAATGCCATTCCTTTTGAGAATATTACCTACAGTTAGATCACTTACTTCATAGCCGAGATTAGATAGGGCGCCGACGATCCTATCGTATCCCCAACTCTGATTTTCTTCCGCAAATTTTACAATTGGAGATTCCAATTCAAGATTTGTTTTTGGTCTTCCTACTCTTTTCCCAAACATGGAGCCATCAAACTTCTTTGCTACCAGTTTTCGGAACCATTCCAGTATTGTCTCTGGTCTCACAATGCAAGCAATTTCCTTGAGTGCTTTCAGTCCAATTTTCTTACCAATCTTAGCCAGCCTTATTCTTTTATGGTCATTAAAACGGAGAGGTTTTTTGATTTTTGATTTGAGAATCTCATTTTCCGCTGTCAGATATTCATTTCTCACGAGTAATTCTTCCTCAACACGCCCACTACCCAATGCCATTGCTTCTGCCATTTCCATTTTTTCCTCACAAATGTTGTTTTTTAGATTCTAAAAAACAACATAGTATCAATAGGTTGAACTTGGAGCAATATAGAATACAGGTGGAAATATTGCTACATCTTGGGCATCAAAGGCAGGTATGATGAGGATTCAGGCTGAAAATAATATTTTGGCCATACAACTTAAAAATCCCTTATGGATCCGTTCTATTCTGGAGTTAGTAGCTGATTTACTTTTTTCACCCCACGACCATAACGACAAGAGTTTAGGTAAAAATCCAGAAATATCTCTATATGTTGCGGTAAAGGAGAAATAAGAATATTACAAACGCATATAAAGCCCACAGTTAGCCTACATTGGCTTCAAGTTTCTAAATTCTATGGTAACATCATTGTTGATCTAAAATCATCTAAGCCGTGACGTAAACTGGCATTGGAGTGCGACACAAAGTCGCATAATTGTATATAGATAATCCGTCTGTTTATATTTTCTGAGAAACATTCATTTTTTGTGCGCTGAGCTTTTCTTTCTTAGTTCAGGCTACTTCGAAGCAGAAGGACGATTTCAATAGATCCAAACTCTGAGCAATGGACACATGGTTCAATAAGTGCGGGGGATAGAGAACTTTATGATGTTTTATTCTTCAACGAATTAGACGTTCGACAGCATTAAGCCATCCGTCATAATTCTTTTGAACTTGTTCTTGGGGCATCTCTGGACGGTATATTTTGAAGTCGGAAGGTAATTTTGCTAATTCCTCAAGTGATGAATAGATTTTCATTCCCAGAGCACCAAAAAGTGCCGCCCCCATTGGGGATAATTCAAATGTGTTTGCTACATATAATTCGAGACCGGTGATATCAGCAGTAAATTGCATGATAAATGAATTTGTGGTGGGGCCTCCGTCGCAATAAACACGCTTCAAATCAACACCAGCATCTTTTTTCATCATATCTAATATATCCCGGATTTGGTACGAGATAGACTCCAAAGCGGCCCTAACAATATGATCCCTGGTACTATAGGCAGTCATACCGAAAATGGCCGCTTTGGCGGAGGAGTTCCAGTAAGGAGCACTTAATCCGGCAAATGCCGGTACCAAATAAACGCCCCCATTATCTTTTATAGACAGGGCTATCGCTTCAGTTTCTTTCGGATCATTGATCAATCCTAATTGGTTTTGTAACCAGGAAATAGTGGCTGCTGCATAGCTAATGATCCCCTCAAAAGCATAAGCAGGTTTTTTATCATGAACCCAACCAATGGTTGAAACAGCACCACTTTCTGTGTAGTTCAACTGCTCACCAATATTTAACAATAGCGAACTACCAGTGCCAAATGTAATTTTAGCCATCCCTTCAGAATAGCAGCGTTGCGCAAAAAGGGACGCTTGAGAATCACCAATAACGCCACAGATGGGTAATGATAAATTAGAAAGAGATGTCTCGCCAAATTGAGCGCTACTTTCCAATACTTCAGGAAGTGCTTGAAGCGGTACTTCAAATAACTCACAAAGTTTTTCACTCCACTTGAGACTTTGAATGTCATATAAAAGTGTTCTGCTGGCATTCGTATAATCAGTGGTAAACACTTTACCCTTGGTAAGGCGATATATTAAGTAGGTATCAATTGTCCCAATCAACGCCTCTCCATTTAGGAGCTTCTGTTTGATGTTCGGTTGGTTTTGAATCAGCCATTTTAGTTTAGATGCAGAGAAGTAAGTATCGATTTTCAGGCCTGTCTTTTTTCGTATCAGATCATCATGTCCTTCCTTTGAAAGATTTGCACAAATTTCATCCCCTCTTCTGCACTGCCAAACAATTGCGTTGTAAAGTGGTTTGCCTGTTTCTTTATCAAACACCAGAAAGGTTTCACGTTGATTTGTGATGCTTAAGCATACTGTATCAGTAATCAGATCACTGTTTTTTTCCACAAGAGATGAAATAACATGTAATACGTTTTGCCAGATTTCCTCAGCATTATGTTCAACCCAGCCAGGTTGGGGATAACATTGCTGATGATCTTTGGAGACTTTATCGATTAGCTTTCCGGCAACATCATATAAAATAGCTTTTGTTGCAGAAGTGCTCTGGTCAAGTGCTAGTACGTATTTCACTTTATCCTTTTTGAATAAATCAAATCATTGATAGCATGTGCTGATTGCCAATATTTCACTTTAATAAACTTTTCGCTAATTTTGCGAGACCATTTTCTGAAAGTCCATAATGCTCAAAAATCTCATTCTGGTTACCTGTCACCGTATGCTCATCGGGAATCCCAACTCGCTTAAATGGAATATGAACACCAGCTTCTTGTAAATATCCTGCGCAGGCCTCTCCCAATCCACCAAATATGCTATGCTCCTCAACTGTGATCAGTGCGCGGCTTCTTTTTGCTACCTGTAATAAGACGTCGATATCAAAAGGCTTAATTGTATGCATGCTGACAACAGTAGATGAGATTCCCTGGGCTGCCAATTGTCTTGCTGCAAGTGCGGCAGGATATACAGCTTCTCCTGTAGCGATAAAAGCGACATCTTCTCCTTCACAAACTACAATGGCTTTTCCGATTTTAAATTTCGTGTTTGGTTTATGAATGTCCTGCATCGCTTTTTTCCCAAACCTGATATAGACAGGGTGATTGCTGGCTGCTGATTGCAGAATCGCTTGTTGGGTTTCAAAGTTATCTGCAGGTAAGATTATGTCTATATTGTTTATCGCTCTTAATACTGCAATATCATGCAATGAATGATGGGTTGATCCCAAAGCTCCATAACTAACGCCACCACTAATACCAATTACATTCACAGGATTGTTTGAATAGGCAATATCATTTTTTATCTGTTCCAGAGATCTTGCGGTTAAAAAACAAGCTGGTGAAACAGCGAATACTTTCTTCCCGGTTGACGCCAAACCGGCAGATATACCAACCAGATTTTGCTCTGCGATGCCAACTTCAACTAGTTGATCGGGATATGACTCACCAAACGGCACCAGTTTGGCAGATCCTCTCGAATCACTAGTAACTACCATAACACTGGGGTCTGCTTTAGCTAAATTTGCCAACGTTTCTGAAAAAACAACAAGGTTTGCTCTGTTAGATTCCATCTCTTTTTCCTAATTTACGCTCATTGCATTAAGGTCGTTAATTTGTTTGTCAAGTTCTGCAATAGCCAATTCAAATTGTTCATCACTGGGAACGCCATGATGCCATTTCTTGTTGTTTTCCATAAAGCTGACACCTTTCCCTTTAATGGTATTGGCGATAATGAAGCTTGGTTTGTCTGTTTGAAACGGTAAATCTTGAAGTGCATCGATTAATTCTGAAACATTATGTCCATCAATGGACTTAACCGCCCACCCAAAAGACATAATTTTATCCTTTAAAGGCTCAAGTGAACAAACCTCTTCAGTATGACCCGTTATTTGGAGCTGGTTTCTGTCAACTATTGCTATCAGGTTATCTAGTTTATAATGCGCAGCTAACATAAAAGCTTCCCAATTGGACCCTTCTGCCATCTCTCCATCTCCTAGAAGAGTAAATACTTTATAGGGAGCCTTGTCTTTTTTCCCAGCGATTGCCATACCCGTCGCTATAGAAAGGCCATGCCCAAGTGCACCGGTGTTTTGTTCTATGCCAGGTATGTCTCGAGTAGGATGACCAACAAATGGTGACTGATATTTTCCAACTGAATTCAAGTCAGTTTCAGGAAAAAATCCGCAATCAGCCAGCACTGTGTATAGAACTTCCACTGAGTGCCCTTTGCTCATGATGAAACGATCCCGATTTGAATCTTGAAAGTTTTCAGGTGAAACATTGAGAATTCGATTGTAAAGGACACTTAATATATCAGTACTAGATAGATCTCCTCCAGTATGTCCCGTATTTGCTTTTTTTATTAGGTTTAATGTTTTTTTCCGATATTGTAGTGACTTTAACATTAGTTCATCATTTGTCATGTGAGTACCTTTGTAGCTTAAACAACTTATATATAATATTTAAATGCATTAAAACCTTAATTCTGGTTTCCCGTTTTTATCGTATGAATTACTGCTTTTTTGATCAATGTTAATACAATATGAGATGTTTGGTTTTTCTGTCTTTTTACAACAAACTATACCTTAAAGGTAAAGATTGTCAATGAAAACCGAAAAATATCGAAAATTAACGAATATTATCGGAAAAAGTCTTTTCTTTCCCACGGCTTATTATGAACGTAATATTTTTTCAAATTAATTTCTCTGCACCTCTCAGTCTCCGAATAAAACTGGATAATACTATAGTGATTGCCTTTGGAGGAGGAGGTTTGAAAACAGTTCATGCTTTTCTAAAAAAAGAAAAAAAAACAATAGTAATTTTCATTTTTTTGTGAAAGGTTACGAAAAACAAATGTCAAAAACTTTGTTTTGGTGATTTGTTTTTTTTCATTCAAACGGATTCAATTACATAACTTGAGAGGTTTATTATGAGAAAGCTCGCAAAAATAGTTACAACGTTAGCTGTGTTGCTGATGGTTTCTTCCATGGCTTTTGCTTCTGCAAAATCAAAATTGATTGTTATCATTACTCCTCCCCACGATAATCCCTTCTTTAAATCAGAAGCTGATGGTGCTCGGCTGAAAGCTGAATCGCTTGGATATAGTACATTGGTTTTAGTTCATGATGATGATGTTAACAAACAGAATGAATTGTTTGATACAGCTATTGCCAGAGATGCCTCTGCAATTATCCTTGATAACGCAGGTGCTGATGCAACAATTGCTGCTGTAAAGAAGGCTAAGGACGCTGGAATACCTTCTTTTTTAATTGACCGCGAAATCAATGCTTCAGGTGTTGCTTTAGCACAAATCGTTTCAAACAATTACCAAGGGGCTCAACTTGGTGCGGAAGAATTCGTTTCTTTGATGGATGAAGAGGGAACATATGTTGAATTAGTGGGAAGAGAATCAGATACTAACGCTGGAATTCGCTCCAAAGGGTATCATGATGTAATTGATCAGTATCCTGGATTAAAAATGGTAGCTCGACAAAGTGCCAATTGGAGTCAAACAGAAGGTTTTGAAAAAATGGAGACAATCCTTCAAGCGCATCCAAACATCAAAGGTGTAATCTGTGGAAACGATACAATGGCAATGGGTGCAATGGCTGCATTGAAAGCTGCTGGGAAAGGAAATGTTATTGTAGTTGGATTTGATGGTTCTAACGAGGTTAGAGATTCCATTTTAGCCGGTGATATCAAAGCTACTGTTCTTCAACCTGCTTTCCGTGAAGCTGAATTGGCTGTTGAACAAGCACATACTTATCTAACAACAGGTAAAAAACCGGCTAAAGAAAAACAATTGATGGACTGTGTTCTTATTAATAAGGAAAATGCTCATCGTTTAGAGACTTTTGGAATGAAATAGAAACTAAACTCCCCCAGGCGTCAAGAGATTGTTATGGCAGGTTAGCGCCAAAGTTAAATCACTGTTTATGTGTAAGGCAATTACTTCTTGGCGCCAAAATCAAATCACTTTTTGGGTGTAAGGGGATTACTTCTTATAATTTTTTACCCTACCGCCAGTTTTTATAAGGTTTTTCAGCATTTCACCAAAAACAATACCATGGACTCACAATCTCAAACACTTGATTTAGTACTTGCGATTAATCACTGTGGTTCAACAATATAGGTTCATCCAACCATTTGATACTGTGGAAATTGAATACTTAACTATCTGTAGTTTAAAGTCACGGGCTACAATGTGTTCTTTTTGATTTTTTTCTAGGTTTCCATTTTAAAAAGCAAGAGAAGTAAAATGAAAGATAGAGAAAAATTATTAATCGAAATGATCTCAGCTTTGAATCATCTCGGTTTGGATTGGTATCACATTATGGAAGACTATTTTGAATATCAAATAGAAAAAAAAACAACCGAAGATTTGATAGAAATGAAGAACATTATCCTGAATATACGGAATGATATCCATGAATTTCTCCATTATTAGAAGTTGTTTGGTAGACTTTCAATCTGGAAGAAGCTTTGCAACCACTTATTATTCTGGTAATTCAATAAAAAAGAATCGAAATTTAAGCAATTCAGTGAACCAAGCACAAATTGTCTGGAAGATCCAAAAGACGCTTTCCAGAAGATTATTGCCAAAATTAAGCTGTAACAAGTTTGTAAATATTATAAATATAAAGCGGACATTTATTACTGGTCAGATGAAACAAAGAAAACTCTTTGCTGTGAAATCTCCCAAGGTTTCATAAACAAAACTAATACTGTCAGCGTTTTTGAAAAATATATTTAACAACCCAAACAAATTGGGAGAAATATCTATGCAAGTAATCAACGAGTTGATGATACGACTGAGAAAAACAAAACGCAAATCTCTAAAAAACACGGTGTTAACAATAGCTATATTTTGTTTGTCTTTTCTTATTCTTGCCTCTTCATCTTGCACGGTTGTTGATAATGAAGAGGATGAAAAGGACGACTCCAAATTGGATATATATTTCGTCGATGATACATTTAAAGCGGAAGAATATGTATCTGGTATTTGGGATAGCAAAGTGGTTCCCTACTTCCAAACAGAATCGATCGATTTAAAAAAAATATTAACCGTGTATGAAAATGACCCGGAAAAAGCTGGAATAACCTATGGATACCGGGAAAAGACTGAGGGTAGTCCCTGGACTTTCAAGGTAAAAGGCACTGGCACAATTATTAAAGCAAAAACAAAATCTCAAGCAGCGGTCATGGAAATTGACCTTGAACCAATGGATGGGAAGAAAGATGCGATAATACAAATTGGACCTGTCATCAAGGGGTCTTCAATAAGAGACGCATTAGATTTTGTAACATTCGGTATGTTCACAAATCAGATTGAATATGCCCAATTGGCGAATGCGTTAAATCGAAAGGCATATGATACAGAACTATCAAAGTTTGATCGGGAAACTATTGTTGGAAAAGATATTTATTTCGAAGGGGCATTCACCCAGGTTCCCTATTCAAGTAAAGTTTTGATTACGCCGGTAAAACTTGAGGTTAAATAGGGAGAAATAATGAATGAGAGTAGAAGCGTGAAGAAAGAATCAGACAAATTAGACATCATCTTAAAGGCCAGGCAAGTATCCAAAAAATATCCCGGAACACTTGCATTGAATCAAGTGGATTTCAATGTGTATCGAGGAAAAGTAAATGTTTTAGTTGGGGAAAACGGAGCTGGCAAATCCACTTTAATGAAGATTATTGCGGGTGCCATTGAGATCACAAGTGGAAAGCTATTGTTGGAAGATGAGGAAATAGTCATTAGGAATGTCGATGATGCGGCAAAATACGGCATTGGTATCGTCTATCAGGAACTTAACCTGTTTCCCAATTTGAATATAGCTGAAAATATTTTTATGGCGAGGGAAATTCGCAGCAAAGGTCCCTTGATCGATCATCAGGAACAAATCTTGAGAACCAAAGCGTTAATGAAGCAACTCGAACAGGCCATAGACCCTAAAGAACTTGTCTCAAACTTGAGAATTGGGCAACAGCAAATTGTGGAGATTGCAAAAGCCTTGTCCCAAGATGTCAACATATTGATCATGGATGAACCTTCTTCTGCTTTGAGCTCAGCAGAAGTGTCGATTCTGTTTAAAATGATTAATGAGCTAAAAGCAAGAGGTGTTTCAATCATCTATATTTCTCACAGATTGGAGGAACTTATTCAAATCGGTGATTACATTACTGTTTTAAGAGATGGCAAGTTAGAGGCGGAAGCGGAAATTAAAAACATTGATGTTCAATGGATCGTTGAAAAAATGGTGGGAGAAAGCGCTGAAAAGAAAATCAACCATACTAATAAAGCCCAGGACAAGGAAGTTTTAAACGTTGAAAATGTTTGTCTTTCCAGGCAAGGAGGAGGATTTACAGTCGATCATGTTTCCATTAGCCTGAAAGCGGGTGAAATAGTAGGACTATATGGCTTGATGGGCGCGGGGCGTTCAGAGTTATTTGATTGTCTTATGGGGCTTGAAGCTGAAGCGAAAGGGACCATAATTCTTGACGGGCAAGATATAAGTAAAAGCTCTGTTGTCCAGCGTATTCAAAAGGGGATGGCACTGATTCCTGAAGATCGACAGCGCGAAGGTCTAATTCAAGTTATGTCAGTAACAGACAATATGACATTGTCCAGCTTATGGGCATATTTAAAAGGTTTCCATATCTTAGCAAAGAAAGTGAAGGCGAGTGTTGAGAAATGCATTAATGATATTTCCATTAAAGTCTCATCACCTCAAGTGGTTGTTAGCTCTTTGAGTGGAGGAAATCAACAAAAGGTAGTCATTGGAAAAGCTCTTTTGACATCTCCTAAAGTGCTGTTGATGGATGAACCAGGGCGGGGAATCGATGTGGGGGCGAAAACGGATGTTTTTAAAATCATGAACGATTTAGCTGAAAAGGGATTAGGGATTTTATTCGTAACCACGGAGCTTAAAGAAATTCTTTCCATCTCAGACCGCATCATTGTGATGTCCAAAGGAAAAATAACCGGTGAGTTTGACAGGCAAGAGGCTACGGAAGAAATCTTGGTGAATGCTTCCGCTATTGGACATAAATTAGAGACTCCTTTAGCAGGGTAACTTCAAGGTCATTATTTTTCTTCATTTTATCAGTAGCTTATAATTAGATGTAGCCCAAATTTACATCAGAACAGTATGGAGGTTTTACATGGTTGAAAAAAAGTCAAATAAGAAGTCTTTGACAATGTTGGTATTAAAACTCAGGACATTCATCGCTTTAATTGTAATTACTATATTTTTTGGTATTTTAGTCCCTAATTTTTTATCAATGGGCAATCTGGTTATTATGTCCAAACATGTTGCGATCAATGCTTTTTTAGCGATAGGTATGACGTTTGTGATTATCACCGGTGGAATCGATTTATCGGTGGGGTCAATTGTAGGTCTTGCAGGTATGACGGCTGGTTTCTTAATAAATGAAGGTTTGATTTTACCTATGTTCGGCGTCACGGTTTATTTTAATGTTGGAGCAATCATACTGATCACCTTACTGTTGGGAACATTTATTGGTGGTATTAACGGTATAATCATAA
This sequence comes from bacterium, assembly GCA_018829445.1. Lineage (GTDB taxonomy): Bacteria > SAR324 > SAR324 > XYD2-FULL-50-16 > XYD2-FULL-50-16 > JAHJTV01. The sequence goes on along the minus strand of JAHJTV010000093.1, from coordinate 112,322 downwards.
CAAAATTCAATGTAGCCCCATTTATTGGCACTTTAGGTATGCTCTATATTGCCAGGGGAGCTGCTTTGCTATCTTCAGATGGGAAAACTTTTTCCAACCTTGTAGGAAAAACAGAATTTGGTAACACGGGGTTTCCCACATTGGGAACAGGAACCTTTATCGGAATTCCAATTTCAATCTGGTTAATGATAATTGTTGGTTTGGTAGCAGCTTATGTTGCAATGAAAACCCCTTTGGGAAGACACATATATGCGGTTGGTGGAAATGAGAATGCAGCTAAACTATCAGGTGTAAAAGTAAAAAAAGTCAAGATTCTTGTTTACATGTTTTCGGGTTTTTGCTCTGCAATTGCCGGACTTGTGATAGCATCTCAGTTAGTAGCCTCTCATCCACTCAGCGGAAATACTTTTGAATTAAATGCGATAGCCGCCGTTGTTTTGGGTGGTACATCTCTTATGGGAGGAATTGGAACCATTGGTGGTACAATCGTTGGAGCATTTGTTATTGGTGTGCTGGGGGACGGTTTGGTCATGATGGGAGTCAGCTCATTCTGGCAGATGGTTATCAAAGGCATTGTAATCATCGCTGCAGTTGTCATTGATCAAATTCAAATCAAAGCGCAGGCAAAAGCAACTTTGGAAGGATAAATTAAGAATAAGGAGTCCCACAATGAGAAAAATAGACAAAAAAATTACTTTTGGCGTTTTAGTTGGAACCAGGGCATTCTTCAATCCTTTGTTAGTGGCTGAGCAGAGGAAAAAAATCATCTCCAAAATTCAAGCACTGGGGTATAACTCAGTGATTTTGGATGTGACAGATACACCTAACGGTGCTGTTGAATCACTTGCTGATGCTAAGAAATATGCTAAATTATTTTGTGAAAACAGAGATATCATCGATGGCGTGATTGTTATTCTACCTAATTTTGGCGATGAGTTAGGAATCGTACAAACGCTTGATATGGCAAAACTGAATGTGCCCGTGTTGGTTCAGGCATGTAATGATGAAATTGACAAAGTTGATGTAAAAAACCGGCGAGACGCCTTTTGCGGAAAACTGTCTGTATGCAATAATCTCTATCAATATGGGATTAAATTCACAGATACAACAACACATACGAGTGATATTGACTCTGATCTGTTTGCCAATGATATCAATCGATTTGCGAATATCTGTCGTACCGTTAATGGATTGAGAAGCGCAAGGATTGGAGCGATTGGAGCACGCCCGGCACCATTTCAAACAACACGATTTAGTGAGAAATTGCTGCAGACAACAGGGATTACAGTTGTGACAGTAGACCTATCCGAAATTATAGGCGCTGCCACGAAGTTTGATGACTCAGCAACTGAAATTGCAAAAAAGTTGGAAGCCATTCAAAATTATGGGCATATTCCAAAATCTATTAATCATAAAAATATCTTAAAGCAGGCTAAGTTGTCTGTCGCCATTGACAACTGGATGGCAGAAAATGAATGTGACGCAAGTGCGATACAATGCTGGGAAAGTGTTCAAAATAATTATGGATGCGCCACGTGTCTTTCAATGAGCATGATGGGTGAAAATCTTTCACCTAGTGCATGCGAAGTAGATGTTGCTGGTGCAGTTTCCATGTACACTCTGCTGCTTGCGTCTGGTAAGGCGCCTGGATTTTTGGATTGGAATAACAATTTTGGGAATGACACAAATATGTGTGTCTGTACTCACTGTAGTAACTATCCCAAAAGCTTTATGGGGCAGGAAATCGAAATTTCTAATCTTGATATCTTAGGTGAAACCTTAGGTAGAGAGAACTGCTTTGGTGCTATCAAAGGTCATGTTGTAAAAGGACCATTGACATATTTTAGAATTTCAACAGATGATACAAAAGGATGTATCAAGTCGTATCTGGGGCAAGGTGATTTCACAGATGATGAATTTAATATGGACGGTGGAATAGCCGTATGTCGGATTCCAAATCTTCAGAAATTATTAAAATATATGTGCCAGGAAGGATTTGAACATCATGTAGCAATGGTGAGAGGCTCCTGGGCGGAAATTGTCGATGAAGCAGTATCAAAATATCTGTCTTGGAATTTGTATAATCATAATGAATAGAGGGACACTAGTTAAAAATAAATTTCGTTGAATCTCCAATCTTAAAATAAAATGCTTGCTAAGCAACGACGTCAAAAAATTTTAGACCTCTTAGAGGAGGAAGGCAGCGCCCGTGTAAAGGCACTGAGTGAAACATTTAACGTTTCAGAACCAACTATCAGACAAGACCTGGAAAAACTTGAGGCCGATAATCATATCACTCGTGAGCACGGTGGTGCTCAAATTAAAGACTTCTCCACCAAAGTAAGATCCCTTTCCTTACATCATATGGTGAATATGGATAAAAAAGCTGCAATCGGTGTAAAAGCAGCTGAGTTTATAGAGGAAAGGGATTCAATTGTGTTGGATTCAGGATCGACAACAACTGAAATTGCAAAGAATATTTTAGAAAAAAAGAACATCACAGTTGTTACTAATTCTTTGAATATTGCTCTACTCTTAGGTAGTAATCCTTCCATAACTGTCATTGTTACAGGTGGTGAGTTTAAAGCTCCCACTCTATCACTGACAGGAGAGAAAGCTGCTGAGTTTTTTGAACAGATCCATATCTCCAAACTTTTTTTAGCGGTTGGTGCTGTTTCAATAAGCGGTGGGCTGACTTTCCCAGGGTTTAACGATATCAATGTAAAACGTGCCATGATAAATTCCGCTGAGAAAATATATCTGGTAGCGGATTCCCAGAAAATCGGAAAAACAATGCTGGCTCCGTTATGTGATGTAGAAAAAGTCGATGCTTTTATTGTCGATCAAGACATAAAACCGGAAGATAAAGCAGCATTTGAAGCAAAAGGAATAGAAGTAATTGTTGCTGAGGCTTGAGAATAGTAAGTCAATATTTACCAGTTCAGGAAAATGTCCCGCTAAATCAATTCGTTCACACTACGAAAAGCGGGAAACAACTTTAGAATGACAAGCAATTGTTGTATCAATCGATAAGTTCAAACCGTTTTCGAATCACAAAATCTGCTACCATCTTGTTTATGCCTTTCATGGAACGAGCGTTTTTCAAAACTGCAGAATAGGTTTCCTTTATCAATTTGTCATTTTGATAAAGCATTAAAATGCCTGCTCTATTTGGATGCTGAAAACCCCATCTCAGGAGATGAATAGTAGTCTCCAAATCTTCTCCAGTCTCAAGTACTTCCAGTAAGCCTTCCTGATCTGCTTTGCCACTCTCTTCTCTCAAGGCAGAAACAGAAGAGTTGTCGGAAATGCATCAAAATACGTAACTATTCAGTAGGTTTTGCCCTTAGCCCGCCAAGCTGATGGAATTACTTGCGTCCAATGCTGGCGCTTAACTTCCCGCAAGCAACACCATTAGCTTGTTGTTAGAACGGTCATTTATAAGAAGTGCTTTTTGATCGCTTCCCATCTCAAAGTCGGCTTGAATATCTTTCCGACCGGAGTCAGAGGGATCTCCTCCATAATGAAGACATCCTTGGGAATGGCAGCTCGCTCACCAATCACTTTGTTCAGATGTTCTTTGATCTGATCGACTGTCAAGGAGGAACCCTTTTGAAGCTGCACAAAAGCGACAGGGACTTCTCCGGCATGTGGATCTGGCCGTCCAACGGCGGCGGCAACCTGTATCCCTTCAAACATATACAGGGGCTCTTCGATAGCAGCCGGATCAATATTATGTCCTCCTCTGATAATCAGGTCTTTAGCACGCCCCGTTAGGGGGTAAGAATTTGCTATTACTGAGTCAAGTCATTTACCAGTCGGTTTGAGGAGTGACAACAAAATTTAGGACGTTTCGGAGTACTGAAGGACAAAAAAACAGTAGAAAACGGACAAGAAAGAGGGACAGGGTAACAAAACTTAGAAATTTTGGAGTGCTCGAACAAACTTCATCACTCTTCGGAAATGTGTTTTCGCGGAAACTTAGCTTAAAAAGTCCGAACATCCAGCCATCATCGATGGGTGCATATACGCTCTCATTCGGAATGTCTGGCATGACAGGTGGGTCTCTTGAGGACTCCTCATCCCTAAGTTCAAGATATTTGAGGATCTTTTTGATGATATTGACCTCAGCAATGAAAGAAATAATCTTCATCTCGCTCAAGCATTCAGGGCAAATCAAAGGATGATCTTTCCAGATTTTTTTTTGCACTCTCTCCATTTTAAAGAGGGTACCTTCCTAGGCTGGTGCCTTGACACATCAATGATTTCGACATCCCTTTCCTTTATTTTTTCTCCCTCCTTGTCTGTTAGGAAAATTTCCTCGTTTTTCAATCTGAGACCTCGTGACTTGTTTAAATAGAAGCCATAGTAACGGGTCATCTGGAACGATTTTTTAGGGATATGTTGAGTAATAGCAGCGATAAACTCTTCAGCAGTATAGACCTTGAAATTTTGTTTGGCGCTGCCGGTTTCAGCTTTTACACTTCTCACTTCCATCTTTGCAGCTTGGCGTGGTAAATCACTTTTTCGGATTTTTCGATATATTTGATCTTTCCTTCACTGAAAACGTTTCTCATGATGTATTGAACGACTGATTCTCTTCCTTTTTCATCTTTTTCTGAAATACGCACGCCATTATCAACGCTGAAACCAGAGTGTTTCCAGCCCATCAGTTTCTGGACAATCTCGGCATTGATTTTTCCCTCCTTTTTCAAGAATTTGAACACTTCTACTCGAAACAGATCTTACAAAGGTTTTAAGTCTGTTTCTCTCATCACATAGAACAAACCATTACCGGTGAAAAGGCCATCGGTTGAATGAGGAGCGAGGCTCGCAGCTCTGATAATGCCGGTCTGGAAAGATGATTGAGAGTTCCGATATAATTATGGCATATTTGCTTACTCAATATCTTGTCGTTGAACTTATGCAAAACAAGAAAACGATCAAAGCTTCGAAGCAGTTTCGAACGGCTGTAGTAATCCAAATTGCAGGACATTTTAAACTCGACAAAACGCTCCAACTCTTCTGCCAGAACACAGGTAAATTTAATTGTTTTCATCTTGAACCTCCGGCAGCTCCAGACCCACTTCGCCAAGAGAATCAAAATCGATTTTTGTATAGATAAATGTTGATTGAATGACGCGATGGCCGACGGGATCCGCGATGTGTTTGAAAGCCCCCCCCCCTGCTTTATCATTCTCGAAACAAAACAGTGTCGAAAGCAATGAGAGCCTAATTTGGGGCTTTGAATATTCGCCTTTAACATTTCTATTCTGATTAATTGGGTAAGGCTGCTAATTTTCAAAGGAGAAATTGGGGATATTACCGTCAGAAACAGATGACGATGCTTGGACACTCCCCTGGCATTCTTTATATAATCGACCAGAGCATTACCTACCTCGATGGTTAATGAGAAACGACAGCTTTTGCTGCCTTTGAAAGGCGCAAAATATATTTCTTCTTTGTGCCAGTCGATGTCCTCAAGCTTTAATTCTCTTACTTGACCGCCGCGGACACCGTAAGTATAGAGAATCTACAAAATAGCGTAATTCCTTTTGCCATATGCCGAAGTGCGATCGACGCTATCCAAGAGCCTTTTAGCTTCACTTTCTTCTATTTTCCTTGGAATGCTTGAAAGCTGGTAAGTTCTGACAGTTGGAAGAGCGTATCTCAGGTTGTGTGAGGTATATCCCTGTTCGAAGCAGAAATCGAAGAAGCTTCGTAAAGCAGCCTGAAACGCGCGTTTATAACTCTTGCTACACTTGCCGATTCCTTCACTATAAAACGCTTCGACATTGGCAGCGCTAAGCGTATACAGATTCTTTGCGTCTAATTTATTGCAGTACCAATTCAAGAACTGCTTCAAACAGCAACTGAGGGGAGTAATGGGGCCCTTCTCCAGGAATCTCTTTTCGAAAAGCCAGCGAAGATGCTCCTGGTAAATTTCCGTATAGGCAACTATTTCAACTGTAGAATCGATTCCATGACAATCAGACAGGTATTTTTTGAATCGATTGATAGAATAAAGGACGGCTTTACTATGAAGTTTGTTCAAATCTTGATAAATATGGCTCATCTTTGAGGACTTATTCGGTATTTCTTACCTTTTACCCAAGGTTTTCTTAGATTCAACCTGAATTCTGAGATTCAAATCCAAGATTGAGCCATGTTTTCTTCAAAATTCATGTTCAATACCTTGACACACGAAAAGCAAGTTCTTATCATTTCTCATTTTAAGTCCTAATTGAGGAGAAGTAAAAGAGTTATGATTCAGATATTCATACCAACAGTCTACAAAACGCTCCTTACCAGCTATCCTTATGAGTGAAAAACATTTTTTAAAGCAAGTACTGCCTTTTGCGGAGTGCCGCTATTCAAAAGATAGCGGACGACATTATAAATCGCATATCCATAAAACCTTCTGTATTGGCGCTTTAGACCAAGGAGAAGTGATCTACCAAATTGACGAGAAAAAGGTAATGCTAAAGCCGGGTAATCTTGCGTTAATTAATCCAGAAAAAGTTCATTCCTGCAATCCCACAGAGTCCTGCAAACGGAGCTACTACATACTGTTTCTTGATGTTGGCTGGTGTCTGCAATTACAGCAATCGCTATGGCAAACAGAAACATTTCGTCCTGTGAAGACCATCTTGTTGGAAGACGCGTCGATCTATCAACAATGTATTAGGACTTTGGAATTGTTAATGGGTGAAGGGGATTTGTTGGAAAAAGAACAACACCTGGCTGAACTAATCGAAAACATCTTTATGGGGGCTTGTAAACCTACTGCTTGGAGAAAAGAGACTTCTTTGCAAATAAAGCAGTTGAAGCATTGGTTAAGTGCAAATCTAGAGGAAGATATTTTCTTGAATCAGCTGGCTTCAGAATTACATGCTAACCCTTACACCCTGCTAAGACAATTCAAAGCTGCCATGGGCATAACGCCACATGCCTATAGACTGAACTGCAGAATCGACTTTGCCAAAAAACTTCTTCAAAAAGGCCATGATTTGTCACAGGTTGCTCTGGAATGCGGTTTTTTCGATCAAAGTCACTTTCACCGGCATTTTAAAGCAATAACAACGGTGACCCCAAAAGAATATCAAGTCAATTTTATACAATAAACATCGATTAAAATTCTATACTTTGGAATCCTGATCCGGATATTTCGCAATCCTATGAGAGGGTTGGGGGGATAATACATCCAATGGTTAAAAACCCATTTATAATCAGGAGTGACCAAATATGGAATTACACATTTATTTTGCTTTCTTTATTGCCACCACCATCATGATCGCCTTGCCCGGTCCCAGTGTTTTGTTAACAGTTGCACACAGTATTTCGTTTGGTTGGCGACGAGCCCTGGCCACAGTTACCGGAGAAACCTTGGGAATCGCCTTTCAACTAATCGTTGCAGCGATCGGTTTGGTTTCGTTGCTGAATGCAGTTGCTGAATTGTTTGAACTGCTCCGCTGGTCTGGAGCAGCTTATCTGGTATATCTCGGAATCAAACAGTGGAGAAACGCTGGGGAGCCCTTGTCGTTTGATAATTCATCAGTTTCTAAAAAGAATCTCCTTATTCAAGGAATGGTTATTACGATTCCCAACCCCAAGAGTTTGATTTTCATTGCCGCCTTTCTTCCCCAATTTATCGATACAACTCGACCTTTAGGGCTACAGTTTGCTCTGATCGTTCCTACATTTCTTATGATCACATTCACCGTCACATCCGTTTGGGCTCTAGTTGCTGGTAATATCAGCGAATATTTACGGGGACAACGAGCTATTCAAGTCCTATTAAAAGCAGCAGGAGGGTTGATGGTCATCGCCGGGTTGGGGTTGGCAGTATCCCGACGGGGAAACTTAGGTTAAATCAGGTAACAGCATATCAATTCATGCGAAATGATGCCAAGAAAAAAAGTCAAAATATAAGACCAAACAAAGAAAGAAGAGTGGGTTTTTCAGAAAAGGAAAAGATGATCAAACAGGCAGAATTGACTGCCGGTCACCACTGGGAGGAAAGCTGAAATACTATCATCGAGAGGCTGCTTGATATCAATGAATGGAAAATTGGTGAAAAATCGAATGTAAGCATACTAAAATAAAGGGATTTGAACCGAGAATAATATTTCGACCTTATGGATAACGTTTGAATCCAATTTCCCTATTATAAAGGGAAAGATGACAATCAGATTGCTTCCAAGCTGTTATTTCCAATCCCTCATAGCGCCAAATTGATTAGTTTAATCTGACTAACGAAATACTGACAGAAGGTTGCCATTTGAGTACCTGTTGAGTGCCTTTTGAATGACAAAACGCTTCGATTTTTTGTTGAATATACGAGATTAAACATCTATATTCATTGAATTTTTAACTCACATAGTATTTCACCTTATCAAAATACCCAAAACCTTCGGGAGGTAGGGGCCAGGTGGTTCGATTCCTCTCATTTACTCCACCATAGTAATCGCCACGTAACCTAGTAATAACAAGGGATACATCCTGTCTAACAAAGCCAATTTTGGAAATTCAAATTTGAAGAAGATACTTCCTCAACAGGCTACTGATAAGCTTTTGCGGGGATTTCAAAAAAGTTAAATTTTGGGCAAAAAACGTCCAAGTGGTCGGAGTGTAAATTATAGGATTTTACTCCATTTTTTCAGTATGTTATTGGATCTGTATCCAAAGTTGAAAATCCTAAAAATTTCACCTCCGAGTTTTATCCTTTAGGGTACACTCTCACGTCCACTCTTATAAGGAACTCGTTTTTTTATTCAGAAAGAACAGTGATTTAAAAATTTTATACTCTCAGGAATATATTCTCAATAAAGGCACCGAAAAACGAGTTTCATTCATTTAACATTGGGCTTGCCCAATGAGGAGCTGGACTCCGACCACTAAAAGCTCACTCCCACCACCACACTCCGACCACTAAATTTCTCCTTAAAAAGTACTCACGGAAACAATCATTGCGACATAAAAGCAGGTAAGGCAGAGACTCGGCACGTACGAAGTAACAAGCGGAAAACAGAAACGTTATTGAATAAAGTCTAGAACATATTTTCCCGCGATAAATAGAGTGCTAAAACACAAGATCCCTTTTATCACTTTCGATGGGATCAAATGCTGTGTCTTTGCCCCGAAATACATCCCAATAAATCCTCCTATACCAAATAAACATCCCAGCAGCCAATCAGGTGATACGCTCTGGGTTGGGTAGAATGAAGCTAGAAGATGATAAAACAGAACTCCGGCGATTGATGTCGCGAAAGTTCCAGACAAAGCAGCGCCCGCGATTGTATAAACGGGCAAAGCGAAAAATGTTACCAGAAAAGGAGCTATTATTGATCCGCCACCAATCCCGTAAATTCCACCAATGATTCCGACTACAAAACAAAGTGTCAGGATATGCAAAGGCTTGAACGCGCATTCATTTTTATCGTACTCAAATCTCACCTCTTTAAAACTGGATTCCAATATTGTAACCGTTGAGACGGTTTCTTTATTGGGCGTTGGTTTCGAGGTGGTTGATTTGTTTTTAAGGATATCAACAAATAATTTGTATCCAATGTAGATAAGTATAAAACTCACGAACAACTTAAAATTCCTCGGATTGGGCAGAAATTCAACTCGAACCCAAGCCCCAATGAAAACACCAGGAAGCGTACCAATGATAATGTACTTTGACAGCGGCCAGAGCATTCGTCCTTCTTTAATATAGCGATAGACACCGCTGGGAATCGCCACAATATTGAAGACTTGATTGGTGGCACTGACGGATGGAGATGTATATCCAAGTACACTGACCTGAAAGGGTAGGAGCAGAAACGCGCCGCTAACGCCACCCATTGAGGTGAAAAAGGAGACGAATAACGCTACCAGAAATGGAACGAATGGATTTACCTCAACACCAGATATGGGAAATAACATATCGTTTCCTCAATAAACACAATTTGATGAAGTTCAACTAATGTACTAATGATTACCTTAAAGCCAATCAATTAATGTATTCTTCGCTATAGTCTCTGCGCCCCTGACAAACGTATTAGATTACTAATTGCACTTTGTATTCCATTCTTAGTTGCATTCAATACTTCAACAATCAGATTGATTTTATAAAGTATTAGGAATTGTCAAAAGAAAGTCTAAACTCAAAGTCAATCCGGTAGATAAACCCTTTGACATGATGTCGGTTTTTTTTTGCAGTCTATCAAAAATAGATATTGACGATAGTAGATTATCGTTAATAAGCTATAGTTAGTTAATTAGCTAAATAACAAACAACGGTTAACCAATTATGAACCGGATCATAACAGTTTTTAAAGCGCTTTCTGATAGAAACCGCTTCCGAGTGGTTGTCGTCTTGACAAAACACAGCGAGCTTTGCGCCTGTCAGATCACGGAATTTTTGCAGGTGACCGGAGCCACAGCTTCCCGTCACATGAGTTTGTTAATCTCCTGCGGATTGGTTACCAGCAGGAAAGAAGGACGTTGGGTCTATTACCGCCTAGCTAAAGACAACCCATCTCTCAATGTTTTAGTCGAATGGATAAAACAGCGAATGGCTGAAGTTCCCGAAGCGGACGAGGACTTGAGAAAACTCAAAGAAATCCTATCCTGCGAACCTGAAGACTTGTGCGGAAAACAGCGTGGAGAAACATGCTGTCCAAAAAAGTAAGATAAATCGAATATTAAGGATGATTTATGGAGGAAAAACTGAAAATACTGTTCCTGTGTACTGGAAACTCATGCCGAAGTCAGATGGCTGAGGGTTGGGTACGTCATCTTAAAGGGGATATGCTTGATGTCTATTCAGCCGGAATAGAGACTCATGGACTCAATCCCAACGCTGTTAAGGTGATGTCGGAAGTCGGCGTCGATATATCCGGTCATAAATCCAAACATCTTGATGAGTTCATCGATCAGGAGTTTGACGCTGTCATTACGGTTTGTGATCACGCCAATGAAACCTGCCCCTTCTTTCCGGGAGCGAAGAAAAGGATTCATGTCGGTTTTGAGGACCCGCCGAAAAAGGCTGAGGAACTGGAGCGAAAAGGAGCCTCAAAAGAGGAACAGCTGGAGTGTTATCGAACAGTCAGAGACGAAATCAAAACCTTTGTCGAAACTTTGCCTGAATCATTATTGTTAAATGGGAGTGAATCATGACGGAAGCGACGAACAATCGAAAAATGACCAGCGTCTTTGAACGCTACCTGACCGTCTGGGTCGGATTGTGTATTGTCGGAGGTGTTCTTCTGGGAAAAATAGCGCCCGGTTTGGCTAATACATTGGATGGAATCTCCATCCGGGTAAACGGGGCTCCGGTTGTCTCTATTCCCATTGCGATCTGTCTGTTCTTTATGATGTATCCGATAATGGTCAAGATTGATTTTGCCAGTGTGATAAAAGCGGGAAAAAGTGGAAAACCTGTCCTGTTGACCCTGTTCATCAATTGGTGCGTCAAGCCGTTTACCATGTACGCTATCGCCATCTTTTTTCTTGGCTTTCTGTTTCGAAGTCTGATTGGCGTTGACGCCATGGATCTGGTTAAAATGCCTTTCGGTTTAGACCTGCCGATTGGCGCTGGGCATGGAGCGGGAACCGTGGTGCTTCATGACGGTATCAAGATGTTGCGGGTTCCCCTTTGGAGAAGTTATTTTGCCGGTTGCGTGTTATTGGGGATCGCGCCTTGCACCGCCATGGTTCTGGTTTGGGGGTATCTGGCCAGGGGTAATGACGGACTGACACTGGTGATGGTGGCTGTCAATTCGCTTTTGATGCTGGTTCTATACGGTGTTCTGGGTGGTTTTCTGCTGGGAATCGGCAGACTTCCCGTCCCCTGGCAGGCTTTGCTGTTGTCGGTGGCGATCTATGTGGCGTTGCCATTGGTGGCCGGATACTTCTCCCGTAAATGGATCATTGGACGAAAGGGAGAGGAATGGTTCAAAGATAGCTTTCTTCATGTCCTCACTCCCGTGACGATAGTTGCTTTGCTATTGACCTTGGTGCTGCTTTTCAGCTTCAAGGGTGAGACGATTCTTGGAAATCCCCTGACCATCCTTTGGATATCAATCCCGCTATTTTTACAAACTGTCCTGATTTTTGTACTTGGGTATGGCGCGGCGAAAGTACTCAAACTGCGTTATGAGGATGCCGCCCCAGCCGCCATGATTGGCGCTTCCAATCACTTTGAAGTGGCCATCGCTACCGCCGTTATGCTCTTTGGGCTGTCTTCGGGAGCGGCATTGGCTACAGTCGTTGGCGTCCTTATTGAGGTTCCCGTAATGTTAATGCTGGTTGGGATATGCAAGCGTACAACCAGTTGGTTTGAGGTTAATCCGTGATGACACTGTCTCGAAAAAAGTCAAAAATGGTTTTAGAAAACAGTTAAACAAGAACAAGGGGTATTTCCGGTGTCCTTTGTCAATAAAGAAGGATAAAAATGGATAGTGAAAAGATAAGAGAAACCGTTCGAGAAAGATACGGATCAATCGCCCGAGCGAATAGAAATAGTAATAGTAATGAGTTTCCGAGCGCCTCTGGATCGTGCTGTGGTCCCAACGCGATAACGCTTGAAACAGTCTCTCCCACCAGTTGTTGTGGATCGAATTCAGATATAACGCAAAACGTTAGCTGCTGTGGATCAACAGAAATCACTTCAGAACAGATGGCGGTGTTAATTGGATATAATGAGGGAGATCTTAAAGCAATCCCGGAAGGAGCCAATATGAATCTTGGCTGTGGCAATCCGGTCGCTCTGGCTTCATTAAAAAAGGGAGAGACCGTGGTGGACTTAGGCTGTGGTGGAGGATTCGACTGTTTTTTAGCGGCCAGAGAAGTTGGTGAAGAAGGACAAGTCATTGGTGTGGACATGACGGCTGATATGATCAGCAAGGCAAGAGATAACGCAAAAAAAGCATCTGTTGAAAATGTCGAATTCAGATTGGGAGAGATTGAGCATTTACCAATTGCGGACAATACGGCGGACATGATCATGTCGAATTGTGTGATCAATCTGTCTCCGGACAAACAAGCCGTTTATGACGAAGCCTTCAGGGTGCTGAAACCGGGGGGTCGTTTGTCAATATCGGATGTACTAGCGAAAATAGAACTTCCGAACGCGATAAAAAACGATCTGAACTTGGTATCCGCCTGTATCGGAGGGGCGGCGACCATTCAAAACACAAAGCAGATGCTAAACAAAGCCGGGTTTCAGAATATCAAGATTGAACCGAATGATAAGAGCCAGGAATTGATCGAACAGTGGAGTCCGTCAAAAGAAAGCGCAGCCAGTAAGTATGTTGTTTCCGCATATATTGGGGCGATTAAACCCGTTTAAAGGTTCCACAGGATTTCCCTGAATCCAGAAAGTAAGGTACAAAATCCAACGACTAGCATACATGGAACTGAAACATTAATTGCATGATATTGCTTTTAGTCAGTTCTGATAACGCCCATTTCTGTGTAATGTGATAAGATTCATAGTCTTTTGTAAAAAGCGATCCTCTCAACTTATCAAATACTATTCAAGGTTTCTTTTAATGGCGCTCGCATTTATCGCATTACTTTTTGGATTAGCACTTCTGGTATGGAGCGCTGATCGCTTTGTGGATGGTTCGGCTTCCACCGCTCGTTACTTGGGAATGTCACCGCTTTTGATAGGCATGGTGATTGTCGGATTTGGAACATCGGCACCTGAAATGATGGTATCCGCCATATCGGCATATCAAGGAAATCCGGGCATCGCTCTTGGAAACGCATATGGATCAAACATCACCAACATCGCGCTTATCCTTGGAATTACAGCATTGATCAATCCGATCAATGTGCAGTCCCAGATTTTGAGGAAAGAACTGCCGATCCTTACCTTGGTGACTGTATTGGCGGGATGGCAGATATTTGATAATCAAATTACTCGCCTGGACGCGATAATACTGTTGCTTGTGTTTTTCGCTCTTATGGCCTGGACGATATGGGGAGGATTGAAAGCGAAAACCGATTCCTTTGGAAGTGAAGTAGAGAAGGATCTGGACAGCAGGGCGTTACCCATCAGCAAAGCCGTATTTAAGCTTATCACAGGGCTTATTCTACTCATTGTCAGTTCCCGTTTGCTGGTCTGGGGAGCCGTTGAAATCGCTCATGATTTCGGTGTCAGTGACCTGATCATCGGTCTAACCATCGTAGCGGTAGGAACCTCGCTTCCCGAACTCGCCTCATCCGTAATCGCAGCCCGCAAAGGGGAGCATGAAATAGCTCTCGGAAACGTACTCGGTTCCAATCTTTTTAATACGCTGGCGGTCGTTGGAATAGCCGGTTCTATTGCCCCTATCTCGGTGTACCCGGAAGTGATTACCAGAGACTTGCTAGTCATGGCGGGCTTAACGGTTTCTCTCTTTGCCATCGGGTATGGATTTAAAGTACCAGGAATAGTCAACAGATTCGAAGGATCGGCCCTGCTTGCTTGTTACTTTGGATATTTAGGATATTTGGTATACGGGGTGTTGGTTCAATAAACCGACTCGGGTTTTCCTAAAACTTGGTGGAGAAGTATGCCAAGACCTGATCAATGAAAACAAAAACACAAATCCTTGGTTGATTTCAAAATACTCCTCAAATCCCACCTAATTTTCTTCTGGACATTTCTTGCCTTCTCTTTTTTAAATAGTACAATAAAGGAAATAAATTCAATCACTAACGTAAGAATACACTCCAACGGTCATTTTCGGAGTAAAAAAATAATACTGTATTTAAATTACTTTATAAATCAATCCATTAATCTCCTCGTGGTTCAAATCTTCTCACTCCGACCAGGTTTTATCGATTTGCATAAAATGAGACTGTTTGAAGAGTATTGAGTTCGCCACAGTATTATTTCCAACAAGTTTGAAAAAAACAAAATTTTGTATTTCGCCAATACAACTCGCTATTTGGAGTCTGTCGCTGGCTTAAAGCTTATTGGCAGTAACAGACTGTTTGCGGGAATGCTGCCAGAGATCATTTAACCTTATTTTACCAAAATAGCAGGTCGTCGAATTACACTACCGCTGCCTATCGGAGCGTAATAATATTCCCAATTTCCTGTATCTGTTAAAATATCCGGCTGTTTGTCCGGTTGGGTGGTCAGAATTGTATCCTCTGATTTGGTGCCCTGTATCGTCGGATTCCAGACAACCGGTTGATTTTTAACCAGGCAACGCTTTTCATTTTCCATTGCTTTATAGTCTCTCCCGGAAAACCCAGCCGGTCCACCTTGGTGATGCGCATGCCATTCATTTGGGTGTCCCTCATTGTTATATGATCCTTTTATCGATTCGAAAATCTCCCCAACACTTGCACCCGGAGTTGATAGATAAATTGCCCTTGCGTCTACGCGGCAGCATGTTTCCTGCAATTGGCGCCATTCTGAATTCACCGCTCCATGAGATACAAGTCGAGATAGACTTACAAAAAGTCCTCTACGGTGAACGGTAACAGACAAAAGAGCCAATTGCCGAATCTCTGCATGTTTTGGAATGCAATGGCGAAATTTGCTAATTCTCTCATCGGCCGCAACCAAGACAAGTTCGGGGGATATTGATGAAGCGATGAGTTGTCCACTTATCTTTCCTGCGACCTGGGCTTCAGTCATTCCCGGTGAGATGTTTTTTGCTACCGACTCCACTACTGAGGCTGATACATTGGCAAGCTCTTTAATGCTATCGAGTTCTTCACTGTATAAAGGATAATACATACCTTCCAAAGCAGCACCAACATTAACACCATATATTCCTACGTCGTCACAAACCATTGCAAGACCCGATGAATATAGGTACTCACTGACCGAGTTTTTAAGATTCCAGTGATCCCATCGAAATGGGAATACGTTTAAGCCCTGAACCCAAGATAACTCATCTTCGGCAATACGTGTTGCCTCAGTAGTATTTGCTATTAATATCGTTGCATCCCTGGTGATACATATCGCTGCTCTGCCTGCTGGCTCCTGGCGAAATCCCAGTGAGATCTGGGCACCCTTGAAGAAGGCGGCGATATTTGAGGGCTTGCAAAGAATGATAGCTTCATAATTTTGCTCGGAAAGAAAAGCTTTGAGTCGCTCAAGTCGATTCATCTGAAACTCCTTAGGAAATTTAACTCATTTAGTCCAATTAGATGCTTCACGTAAGCTGGTTACTTTCTGCTATAACATATATAGTCCAGGTCTAACAGCATTACTCAGGTAACCTGTGAGCGGTTTTAGGTCGCCCCAGCGAGATCGAACTTTCCCTTTTGCAGCCAATTCTCTGATTTGGTCGCCAAGGGGTCTCTGAAACGGATAGGCATCCATGTATGTACCGTTTTGTAATCGTGAAGCTTCTTCAACATAAGTGGCAACATATTGGGCAAATGTGAGGTCTTGCCACTGTTGATAGTCAATCCCTCCAAGCCCGGTAAGTGCGTGTTCAGGCGGGTTGGGGGAAATCAGAAGCAGGGGGCGGTTCAGGCCACCATGGTGCCTATTGATTTCCTGCCCCCCCAACGGTAAATAGGGATCGATTCCAAGAGTACCCTGGGTTGTCAGATCGATTTGAGCGTTATAGCCGTTTCTCTCATATTCTGCAACAACTACCTTTAAATCTCCCTTAACACCCTGTTCAATTGTCAGACCTTTACCCACTACAATCAGAGTATCGAAGGTGTGGTGTCGGATCTTAGCATGTTTAGAACCGACTGGGAATTCTATGTGCTCTGTAACTTCAATATCCAGTGCTGCGAAAGTTTCCACTTTGTCACCAAGGTGTGAATTCTGCATGCGATATTTTGGGCAGGCCACGATTTTCAACTCTATGCCCACTCTCTGATGCCACTGATCACTTTGCGAATTATCTCTCCATTTGACTCCAACGGAAATGCATTCTAAAAAAAGATCAAGCAGATGAACGCCTAGATCCTGGATCATCCCGCATTCAAGAGACCCTACTCTATCAATTTCATCATTGACGCTTTTGGATTCAGTCAGGAAAAACATTAAACGTCGAAACTGGCCATAATCTGTGTTAAGCATTGGTAGAACAGATAATAGCGCAGGGACTGCCCCTTTGTTCCGGTAATGATCAAAAATCTTGGCTTTACTTCGGAAATCCTCAAATCCTTTTGCGGTCGCTATTGTCCTTATAAATGGGAAGTTAAGATCTTGTGGCTTCTGTATCACGATTTGCTTTGCAAAAGGGCTGAATTCCAGGGCAGTTGCGAGGTGCAACTCAGGGACATTATTGACAAGAAGCAGATCAAAATAATTAGCACCAAATGCAGCTAATTTTTGTTTTTCATCAGGCAAAATATACTTGAATGCTCTCCCAATGCAATCGTCTAACTTTGATGCTTCAACATCCGCACAATGAACTTCAACACCTTCCTTGAACCAGTGCTGATAAGTTGGACTCTGTCGTACGGCAATATCGCCATGGCCTATGATAAGGACAGACTCAATTGGTTTCATGCTAGCTGGAATCGGTGGATTCTCCAACATTTTAGCTGGTAAATGAGTGGGTTCCTGCATATCTGTCTCCTATTAGATATGGAATGTCATGTTACTGACATAAAGATGGCCCGAATCTGTCCACTATTTATCGGCAACTAAACAATGTCCGATTCAGGCTTGAACTACCATTTGCTGGCATCTTTTGCATGAAAAAGTTGGCACATGAAAATACATCATATCATATAATATGACATGATATAATGAATTTCTATTAGTAAAATTACGAAATAGCAATATAAAAATACATTTTATAGAATGATTATATATCAGAAAATAAACTTAATATTGGTCATTGCGATTTTATTCAGTCTCTTGTTTTAAAATATTCAATTGGCAGCATTATTAAAAACCTGACACTATAAATGGCTTAAAAAATATGGAGTGCTAATAATTGACAATTTATATATTGCATCGACCATTAAATCATGATATGAGATTTAGGTGAAAACGAAATAAAATATCACATAAAAAGATATATTCAGTCAGGAGATAAAGATGACTCGTGAAGAAAACCATAAGAAAGCTATCAGAATAGCAAAAAAGTTCTATGGAAAGGACAACCGTAAACCTAGAACCATACAGGAGATAGCAACTTCAGAAAATCTAAGCGTGGCCCAGGTTAATAGGCACTTAAAATATGCTAGAGAGCATGGAATTGTAGAAATTAAAATCAAAGAAAGCGTTAATAAAAAGAAAAGGAACCATAATTTAGAAGATGCTTTTATAACCAACTTTGGGTTAACTGACGCTATTGTCGTAGAATGTAACGGTAGCAGGCCTGAAGCGGATGGATATAATTTTAGCAGTGAGAATAGAGTAAGAGATGATGATATCCATAAGGCTTTGGGGGCAACGCTTGGCGAATTCTTAATAGGGAAGATACGGGATTCTGACAACATAGGTGTGGGTGGCGGGCGGGGGCCATTCTATACGATTGATACAATTCGTGAGCACCAAACGGAAATTCCAATTCCTAAGAAGATTCAGACCACCGCGCTATCAGGTTCAATGCAGACAGAGACATGGAATACCGATGACAAGCATATAAGTTATCTGGATCCTGATTCATTGGCTTTGAGACTTGCGCAGCCATTTCAAGCAAAGCCTAATCGGACTTTTCTCCCTATTGCGGTAGCGACACCCAAGACGAAAGAAGATCTGTTATCTCAAGGCTCGGGTTTATTGCTTAATCATAAAAGATGGGAAAGGAATATAGATAACTGTGTTCCGAACATTGCCGTGGTTGGAATTGGAAGCCTAGCGGGGGGACACCGGTTTGTAAAACCGGAAGAGGGATTCGAACTGGAGCCAATAAGGCAAGAGATATCTGATTTGGGCCGTCTATCAAAAGAAATCGCTAGTGAAACGCAACACCTCTATTACCCCGTCGGTGATATTTGCAACAAGCTATTCTTATCTGACTATAGTCCACGTTTGAAAGAAAATATCAGAAAAAAGATTGAAAAGAAAGTAAAGAAGATAAAAGGGCTAATCGACACTGTTAATGACCGAATAATAGCTGTAAGTGAAGATCAATTGGGAATGATCAAATATGTTCTTGCTGTTGCGGGTGGAAACAGTGTGAAGTTCAATGCTATTTGGACCATTTTGATGAGACCTAAGTTATACAAAGTGTCTCCTCTGATTCATGTACTGTGTACAGACTCCGAAACGGCCCAGAGTTTAAACAGTGAATATTTTGAATACAATAAAGCAACGTATTAAGAAAACACTTCAGCTTACGGGTATTCGGAGTAAAAAGCTGAACCTGTAGGGTCAAAATATTACTTCCTCCATAATCCCTTACCATCAGCAAGTTTAAGCCTAAAATGTGGCAGAATTCCCATCGGTACTCTCCAATGTTATCTCAAGTGATTGGTTTTGATAAGTTTCTATTTGCATTTGGATAATTTGTATTTGAAACAAAAATGGAGAAAAAATGGAAACTGTTGCGGTAATGGCTTTGGTTAGTGGGCGTGTTGAAAAAGAAATTCTGCTGAGGAATGAATATCTTGCTGCAGAAAATGAAATCCAAAATCAAAGATAGAAAAACTCTCCGTTTCAATGATCATGAAAGGATAAGATTAGCCAAAATCAGAAAACAAATCGGACTCAAAGCTTTGAAAGAAATTTCGTGTATCGTCCGTCCGGAAACTATTCTGGAATGGTTCCGCAAAATGGTAGCAAAAAAGTTTGATGGCTCCCTTTTTAGGAAAAGAGTTGGGAGACCAAAAACAAATCTTGAACTGGAATCTCTGATTGTTAAAATTGCGGAAGAGAACCCAAGCTGGGGCTATGACCGAATTGTTGGTGCCTTATCAAATCTTGGCTTTGATGTGAGTGATCAAACGGTTGGGAATATCTTAAAGAAACATGGAATTCCTCCCGCTCCAAACCGTTCACAGGAAACAACATGGTCAACGTTTATCAAAAACCATCAGGATGTCATAGCCGCTTGTGATTTCTTCACAACTGAAGTTATTACTCCTGTAGGATTGATCACCTACTACGTTATATTTTTCATTAATATAGGTTCAAGGAAAGTTCACATTGCAGGAATAACTCCACACCCTAATGAGTCGTGGATGAAGCAAATGGCCAGGAATGTCACTATGGAAGACTGGGGATTTTTATCAAATTGTAAGTATTTGATTCATGACCGTGATACGACATTCTGTAAATCATTCCAGGCAATTATTGCATCAATGGGCATCAAACCAATACGCCTGCCCCCTCAGTCGCAAAAAATGAATTCTTTCGTCGAGAGATTTGTGGGTTCAGTAAGAAGAGAATGCTTGAACAAACTTATTTTTTTTGGGGAAGAAAGCCTGAGAAATGCTTTTGTTGAATACACAGATCATTATCACAGGGAGAGAAATCACCAAGGAAAGAATAATTTATTGTTATTCCCAAACCTAAAATTGCTTTCAAACAAAGGACAGATAAAATATCATAAAAGGCTTAGTGGAATGCTAAAATATTATTACAGATCAGCAGCTTGAGTAGAACAGGTGGGATTCAGGGCCAAAATTCCTTATTAAGTCCCTTATATCATGGCTTTACGGTGAAAATAATATTTTGACCAAACACCATTATCAAGCCAGATTTAGCAAAGTCGTGACTCATTCTTGTGCAAATGACGTCAGAGATGATAAGAAAGAGCCACGAGATTAACAATATTTGTTATGCAACCTTCAGTGTAAGTTGGTAACACAGGCTCACGAAGTCAGTGAGATCTGATGGCTTCTTTATTACAGAGGAGGACCCGATGGTAAATCGCGATATTCTTAAAAACAAATTAAGATCTATCAACGGTCAGGATTATGGAGCGTACCAGTCGCTTATTGGAGAGTATGACTTTTCCAGGTTCAAACTGGTTGTCCAGCAGATTCCCAAAGATCCTTATGCCCCTCCCCATACAAGTATATATCGTGTTCAGGTACAGCGTAATGAGGATCAGGTGATAAATCTGAAGATGATTTCAAAAATCCAGGAGATCGCCTTTCGGGATTTTCTGGCTCGTCGCTTTTACAACGCAAGTCTCGAAGTTTCAAAAGGCAGAAGGGGAACGGGTTACAGCGGCATCATTACCATCAATCAACCCGGTCAGTGCGTTCTGGAGAGAAGTTCCGTTGTCGTGAATGACCATATCATCGAAGTTCGCTGCTTTTTAGGTTTGCCTGCTTCAGGACGAAAGATTAATGCGGAAATAGCCGAAGAGATGCTGCTGAATGAACTCGTAGAAATTGTTAACCTGTCCCTGTTCAAAGAAAATCTCGACATGGATACCCTCCATCAGCATGTCGATATCGTTGAAGACGCGGAGTATCTTCGTACACAGCTTGAGACGCTGGGATTGGTGTCCTTTATCGCCAATGATGCCGTATTACCCAGGGAAAGCGGCATCAGCGATAAACCTATGCGACAGGAATCCGTGGTTCGTTTTTGTTCTCCGGAAAGCCTGAAAATAGATGTCAAATTGCCCCATGCCGGTTTGGTAACGGGAATGGGAATCCCCAGGGGGGTTACATTGATTGCGGGTGGCGGGTATCATGGTAAATCCACATTGTTAAAGGTTATTGAATCCGGCATCTATAATCATATTCCCAACGACGGCCGAGAGAAGTGTGTATCCCTGCCGCAGACCGTTAAAGTGAGATCTTACAGTGGGCGATATATTGTAAATACTGATATTTCACCCTTTATTAAAAACCTGCCCTTCAGCAAGGATACCACTTCATTCACAACGGAAAATGCCAGCGGAAGCACTTCTCAGGCGGCAAATATTATCGAGGCAATGGAGGTTGGCGCCGAGATCCTGTTAATGGATGAAGATACCTGCGCAACCAATTTTATGATTCGTGATTATAAAATGCAGCAGCTGGTGAGTAAGGATGACGAACCTATCACTGCTTTTATTGATAAAGTCAGGCAACTCTATGTGGAGAAGAACATATCCACAATCCTTGTCCTGGGTGGAGCCGGCGATTATTTTGACGTCGCCGATCAGGTTATCCAAATGAAACAATATAAGCCGCTGGATGTTACTCATGTGGCCCACCAAATATCTGAAAAATCTCCGGAAAAAAGAATAAAAGAAGATGAAGACTGCCCTTTTTCTGTCCGGGACAGGATTCCTCTCCCTGAGAGCATAAATCCGTATAATGAATACGGAAAAAAGGGGATCTACGCATCAGAGGTCAATCGGCTGACTTTTGGTGGAGAGATCATAGACCTGACAGATCTGGAGCAACTGATCGAGCTGTCGCAAACCAAAGCTATCGGATACGCTCTGGATTATGCCCGGAAGTATATGGATGAAAATGCTTCATTGAAAGAGATTGTAGCCAAGGTGATGAATGACATTAAAGAGAAGGGGTTGGACATCTTAAGCGATAGGATCTCCGGTCACTTCGCCTGGTTCAGGGGGCTGGAACTTGCCTTCGCCTTCAATCGTCTCAGGGGGGCAGATGTGATTCAACGAAAGCCCGGGTAAAACTGCAGGTCTGCATGACCGCACAACAGATCAACAAGTGCGGTCTGTTATGTTCTTTTGGATCATGGTGAGATCTCCAGCGCTATTTTTGCCATTACGGGGAAGTCTTTTTCCCGTTGTTCGGCTGAAGCGGATTCGCCAGTCACCAGGCTATCGCTGACCGTTAGCACCGAAAGGGCATCCACCTTGAACTTCGCAGCCAGTGTGTACAAAACAGTGGTCTCCATTTCACAAACAAGAGCGCCATAGTCAGCCCATTTTTTCCACCAGTCGGGATCATCATTATAAAAAGTATCGGATGAGAACATGCCTCCCACATATACTCTGGATGTTAGTTTCCTGGCCTCTTCCCAGGCATTCATCAATAGTTTAAAGCTGGCTGTGGGGGCGTAATCCATTCCATTAAAGCGCAGTTTGTTAATATGTGAATTGGTCGAGGAAGACATGGGAAGCACAATGTCACCTACCTTTAAATGAGGTTGAAGCGCTCCACAGGTTCCCACTCGAATCAATGTCTTCACATTATATTCAGTCACCAGCTCGTTGATATAGATCGAGAGAGTCGGCATTCCCATCCCCGACCCCATAATCGAGATTCTCTTACCTTTGTAGTTACCGGTATACCCCAACATACCCCGGACTTTATTGTAGCAGAATACGTCTTCCAGCATGGTTTCCGCAAAGTGCTTGGCTCGCATGGGATCTCCCGGCATCAGAACTGTTGGGGCTATTTCTCCTTGTTTTGCACCAATATGTATACTCACTTGATCTCCTTATGGTTTTCTTCTTTGTTAAAATCCACCTGTTGAACATTCGACCGTGAGCATTTGCTCTCAACCGAATCATTTGCTACTATTCTTCAGATTGAGTTCACTAGTTTTCCAATTATCTTAAATAAATACTGCCACATGGCGAATTTTTTTGACGGGTTTTTTCGAGATTTTTATCATTCTACCAAAGCTGGAAAAGCGACCTTTCCCAGAATTGATGAAATTCCCTATTATTTTACCTGGCCGTTGACTGTTTTTTTAAACAAGCTGAATATTCACCCGATCCGTATTGTCTTTAGCTCCATGCTATTCGGAGTGCTATTTTTGGTTTTACTTGTTTCCAACCATCCGCTTTTTCATACGGCATTACCGAGTACGATTCTTCTCCTTAGGATTCTGCTTGACTATACCGATGGTCAGCTTGCCAGGCACAGCAATAAAACCAGCAATCTTGGTGCATTGTATGATCTTGTAGCCGATTTTATATTCACCTTACTGTTATTCGGAAGTATTGCATTTTGTTTGATAGCCCGGGACAGTATCTCAGCATGGTTGGCGATTCCGGTGTGTATACTTGCCTTTTTTTCAAATGTTATCACGGCAACAACGGCATCTTTTACTGTTCGCCTAAGTACGAATGAACACAACTCACAGGAGGATGCGGCACAGGAGTTTATCTGCCATTTTGCCAATGATTATCCGTCGGATCTTGTCTATGCAAAAAAAATTCATTACTTGAATCTGATATTCCATTATTCCTGGCGATTCATCTCTGTTGTGTTATTTTCGCTACTGATAAGAAACATTCGGTTTAGAAATTACATGGCTGCCAGTCATCTTTTCTCTATTTTTGCCAATAGCATGCATCTGTTTGTGTTAATAATTTTTATGATGCTGGATGCTTCATTGCTGTATTTCTGTTTTTACGAAATACTTTTGTTTGGCCTGCATTGCTTGTTTTTACTTTTTTATAAACTCTTCTCAGTGAGATGAGCGGTCCACTTCGTTTGGTATAGGTCGGAATTTTTTCTAAAACGGAAAGGATCTATAATCTGCAATCGAATTTGTCTCAACCTGGGTTTTCAGAGATTCAATCCCGGCACTTCGGGGATCATTTAACTAGTCAATGGAATACTTAACAGGATTCTGGGGGACTTCGTTGAACAAAACTTCATAATACAACCTGGGACCTGTGGTTCTTCCGGTATTTCCAACTTGTGCAATCACGGCGCCCTTGGTAACTACATCTCCCTTGTCCACTTCATAACTACCGATATGCCCATAGCGGGTTTGAAAGCCGTTGCCGTGATCAATCACCAGCATATTACCATAATTTTCATCGTCCAGTATTTCCAAAACGATTCCATCGGCAGGTGCAATAATAGGAGAATCCAGGTTGGCTGCCACATCTATTCCGTTTTGTGGTTGCGTTTGTCCGGTGTAGGGGTCAACATGTATTCCGAATTCATTAATCAGGAAACCTGTAACAGGCAGTCCTGAAGGCATCCTTAAAAAAGGATTTTTCTGTTTGTTAAAAAATGCGATTAAGTTTTTAAAATAAAGTACTTTTTCATGTTTCAAGTCGGAATCCAGCTCAGACGTGTTTGAAGCGATTACGTCCAAGATCGATGATCTGGAAGCCG
Source organism: bacterium (assembly GCA_018829445.1). GTDB lineage: Bacteria > SAR324 > SAR324 > XYD2-FULL-50-16 > XYD2-FULL-50-16 > JAHJTV01. The sequence goes on along the minus strand of JAHJTV010000093.1, from coordinate 87,398 downwards.
TTTCAATTTTTGCTTTCAGGATTTCAGCATCCTCTTCTCGCAGTTTTGATTTTTTTTCCTTGTCAATGTTGGTGATAACCATCGATTTCAACTTCTTATTCAGCGATTGAAGGTGGTTAAAATGTAATTGCAGCTCCTGGTATTGCCGGGAGAACTCTTCTATTTTTTCCTGCTGCTGTTGTCTCAGTTCTTCCCCCTCTTCCACATTGGCAAGTTTTGCTCTAATGCTGATGTAATCGAAAACGATGAAGACAAATCCGGATATCAGGCAGACTATCAGAATTCCGAGCAATCCAAATAAAAAAGCGGGAATCCTGACCTTTTTAAAGGTTGAAGTTTTCCGGGGGATGATAACGACTGAAAAGTATCTATTGAACGGCATGGATTTCCTTAATAATGAACCGGTCAGATAAAGTGAATGGGTTTGACCTTTAACTCAAAAATAGCGCCTTGCTTTCACTATTTCAATCCCATCTTTCACAATTATCGAATGGATACCTGGAACCGATTTGAGCAAAAAGTATAATCAGCCTATACAATGGTGCCGGTGGCGAGTTTAAGAAAAAGTATTACGATGCCGGTGATTCCTTCAACCGTGGCAAGTTTTTTCACATTCATTTTGGGGAAATGGTTTGTAATGAGGGATTCCACTTTAGAGAGATTTAAAAGTGTAAATGCCGCATCCGAAACCATTAAAACAGCAATAATTGTAATAAACAGGTTCATGGGTCGATTGGATCAGTTGTTTAATAATATTGAGTATGAAAGGTTGCTCGGCTGATGTCAATTCTGTGAGGGTAGAATTGAATGTATATCCTTACTCAACCGGGCAGGGTTCAACATTCCAGATTTCATCGGCATATTCCTTTATGGTGCGATCCGTTGAGAACTTTCCCATGCGGGCCACATTGAGAATCGCTTTTTTATGCCACTCAACGGGATTTTTATAATCTTCTGAGACTTTTTTCTGACAATCGACATAAGCTTTGTAATCTGCCAGCTCAAAATAATGGGCGTTAGGAGCGAGCAGGCTATCATGAATTGATTCGAATAATTTCGGTTCATTGGGGGAGAAAAAACCGCTATTGATCTGCTTCATTATTTTTTCCAGCTCAGGATACTGCTTCAGGTAAATTGTCGGATCATAGCCTGATCTTCGCAGTTCCATTAATTCGTCAGAGGTCTTTCCAAATATAAAGATATTTTCCTCTCCAACCTCTTCCAGAATTTCAATATTGGCTCCATCCAGCGTTCCGATGGTCAGTGCGCCATTCAGGGCAAATTTCATGTTACCGGTTCCGGACGCCTCCATACCAGCTGTCGAAATCTGTTCTGACAGATCGGAACCAGGTATGATTATTTCTGCCAGAGATACATTATAATTTGGAAGAAAAACAACTTTCAGCAATCCGGAGATCGATCTATCCCGGTTGACCAGGTTTGCTACCGAGTTAATCAAATGGATTATTTTTTTTGCCATCAGATACCCGGGGGCTGCCTTGCCTCCAAATATTACCGTTCTCGGAACAAACCCATCTGTCTTGCCCTCCTTCAAACGATTGTAGAGTGTAATCACGTGCAAAACATTCAATAACTGTCGCTTATACTCATGAATCCTCTTTACATGGACATCAAAAATGGAATCAGGATCGACACTGACACGACAACGGCGTTGGATTAAAGCGGATAATGCCTTTTTATTCGCCAACTTAATATCAGACCAGTTATGAACAAACTCTTCATCGTCCACAAAAGATTCCAGGTCTTTCAATCCGGATAAATCCTTTATCCAGCTATCCCCGATTTTTTGCGTGATGAGATGAGACAGTTGCGGATTGGCTTTTCGTATCCATCGTCTGGGTGTTACCCCGTTTGTTTTGTTGTTAAATTTCTCCGGAAAAAGCTCATAAAAGTCTTTAAAGATCCCCTGACACAGCAATTTTGAATGAAGTGCGGCCACGCCATTCACGGAAAAGCTTCCCACGATTGCCAGATTTGCCATCCTGATGCTTTTGGGTTCGCTCTCTTCAATGATGGACATCCTCTGACGTCGATCAAACTCCCCCGGAAAGACCGCGGAGACTATGTCTAGAAAGCGCTGGTTGATTTCATAAATAATCTGCATATGACGAGGCAGGATTTTTTCAAACATGGAGATCGGCCATTTTTCCAGCGCTTCAGGTAGCACTGTATGATTTGTATAGGCAAAGGTGTGTGTTGTTATATCCCAAGCCTCATCCCAGCTCATTTTTGCATCGTCCATTAAAATACGCATGAGTTCGGGGATTGCAATGGAAGGGTGGGTGTCATTGAGCTGGATGACTGCTTTTTCCGGTAAATTATGAATTTTGTCTCCGTATCGTTCCAATCGATACAGGATATCCTGGAGGGAAGCGGATACCATAAAATACTGCTGTTTTAATCGCAGCTCTTTCCCCTCGTAATTGTTGTCGTTCGGATAGAGCACCTTGGAGATTGTTTCCGATTGAGCCTTATTGAATACAGAACCGATATAATCACCGGCATTGAAGGTTTGCAGGTTGAACTCGCGGGTGGAGGTAGCAGACCATAGCTTCAACGTGTTTACAGTGTTGGTACGAAAACCCGGGATCGGAATATCATAGGCCAGTGCAATAACGGTATCGGTATCGATCCATTCACTATGCTGAACCCCGTTTATATCCTGATAGTTATAGATCCGTCCCATAAAATGCACCCGATAATGGTTCGCCGTACGACTAATTTCCCAAGGGTTGCCGTAACGCAGCCAATTATCGGGATACTCCTGCTGCTGCAGATTTTCAATTCTCTGTTTGAACATACCGAATTCATATCGAATTCCATATCCGCGAGCTGGTAATCCCAGAGTTGCCATGGAATCAAGAAAACAGGCAGCCAGCCTTCCCAAACCGCCATTACCAAGACCAGAGTCCCATTCCAACTCTTCCAGATAGTTCAGAGAGATTCCCAGCTTTTCCAAAGATTCTTGAATGATGCCTTCCAGGTCAAGGTTGATAATGGCGTTTCCCAAGGTTCTTCCCATGAGAAACTCAAGCGAAAAGTAGTAGATCCGTTTGGGATTTTTCTCATGATACCAGCGCTGGGTTTTCAGCCACTTTGCGATCATTTCATCTCTGACTGCAAGCGCCAAAGCCCTGAATTTATCGAGATCATTGGAATGTTTTATATCTTCGCCAATTGATAAGGCCAATCTTTGTTCAAATGACTGTTTGAATCTTTCAATCTTCTCTTCCTTTGAAAGGTCAATCCGTTGCGTTAAATTTTCCATATATTCTCGCGGTTAATCTTTATTCTTATCGATAGGACAAGGTTGGACATCCCATATTTCCCTAGCATACTCCTGAATTACCCGGTCGGAAGAAAATTTCCCCATTCTGGCAACATTCAGAATAGCCATTCTATTCCATTTTTTCTGATCCAAATAGAGTTTGGATACTGAATCTTGACAGTCAACGTAAGATCGGAAATCTGCCATATGAAAATAATGATCATCACCATCCACAAGAGAATGAAACAGTCCGCGGAAAAGATCCGGTTGCGCAGGTGAGAAAACACCATCCCTGATCTGATTCATTACCTGTTTTAATTCATCATCAGATTCATAGAAATCTCTGGGGTAATATCCGTTTTGCCTTGCCTCTTTCAGCTCCTGCTCTGTTTTTCCGAAAATAAAAATATTCTCCTTACCTACCTCCTCCATAATTTCGATATTTGCCCCATCCAGAGTCCCGATGGTCAAAGCTCCATTCAAAGCAAATTTCATATTCCCGGTTCCGGAAGCCTCCATACCGGCAGTTGAGATCTGTTCTGACAGGTCAGAGCCCGGGAAAATATTTTCTGCCAGAGAAACGCCGTAGTTGGGGATAAAAACGACTTTCAGCTTTCCTTTTATTGTAGGATCTCTGTTTATTGAGCTGGCCACCAGATTTATCAGATGAATGGTTTCTTTGGCCTGGGCATACCCCGGGGCAGCCTTGCCTCCAAATATGGCAGTTCTGGGCACCGTTTTCTCAGGCTCTCCGGATCTGAGTCGGTTATACAGGGTTATCACGTACAAAAGGTTGAGCAATTGGCGTTTGTACTCATGTATCCGTTTAACCTGTACATCAAACATTGAGTGGGGATCTACTTCGATACCGCAATTGGATTTGATGATATGGGCAAGATTTTTCTTGTTTTCCAGTTTTACCTGCCGCCAGTCCTCAACAAACTGGTCATCATCCAGGTGGTTTTCCAGTTCTCGCAAGAGACCCAGGTCTTTTGTCCAGTTTGGTCCAATCCTGTCGCTTATCAGGGCTGACAAGAGTGGATTGGCTTTTTTTAACCACCTCCTGGGAGTGATGCCGTTTGTTTTGTTATTAAATTTTTCCGGAAAAAGCTCATAAAAATCCTTAAAAATACCTTCTTTGAGAAGATGGGAATGAAGCTCTGCCACACCGTTTACGGAAAAACTTCCGACGATGGCCAGGAAAGCCATGCGGATTGACTGTGAGTCTCCCTCTTCGATGATCGACATCTTTTCCCGACGTTCCAGATCACCTGGAAACCGGATATTTACTTCATCAAGGAACCGATGATTAATTTCGAAAATAATCTCCAGATGCCTGGGCAATACTTTGGCCATCAGTGAAACCGGCCACTTTTCCAGGGCTTCCGGTAAAACGGTATGATTGGTATAGGCGAAGGTTCTGGTTGTTATTTCCCATGCCTTGTCCCAGGAAAATCGGTTATTATCAACCAGAATTCTCATCAGCTCCGGAATTGCAATGGATGGATGAGTATCATTCAATTGTATGGCAACTTTATCCGGCAGCATTTCCAGGCTGTCTCCGCATCTTTCCAACCGTTTTAATATATTCTGTAAGGAGGCTGAAACCATAAAATACTGCTGTTTCAGTCTCAATTCCTTGCCCTGATAACTTGTGTCATTGGGATAGAGTACTTTTGATAAAATTTCCGATTGGTGTTTATCAACAATGGCACTGACATAATCACCCACGTTAAAGCTTTCCAGGTTAAATTCACGGGATGAGACAGCAGACCAGAGTTTCAGCGAATTAACGGTTTCTGTCTGGTATCCGGGAATGGGAAGATCATAAGCCAGGGCAATTACACTTTCAGTATCCAACCACTTGGTTTCAATATTCCCCCGGGTGTCCCGGACCCGATGAACCCTACCATAAAATCGTACTATCTCGATATCTTCCGCCCTTACAAACTCCCAGGGATTTCGATAACGCAACCAGTTATCGGGATGTTCTATTTGCTGGTTATTGACAATGGTTTGTTTAAACATCCCATATTCATACCGAATACCGAATCCATAAGCAGGTAACTCCAGGGTTGCCATTGAATCGAGAAAACAGGCAGCCAGTCGGCCAAGACCTCCATTTCCCAATCCTGCATCCCACTCCATTGATTCCAGATCCTCCATGGAATACCCAATTTCGGCCAGGGTTTCCCTTACAATTTCATCAATATCCAGATTCAATATTGCATTTCCCAGAGTTCGCCCCATTAAAAACTCAAGGGAAAAATAATAGATCCGTTTGGGATTTTTTTGGTAATAGGTGTCTTGAGTTTTAATCCACTTGGATATGATTTTATCCCTTACCGCACACGCCAGAGCCTGATATTTGTCAAGTTTACTTGAGTTATCAAGATCATGAGCTATGGTCAATCTCATGTGACGTTTGAAGGATTTAGCCAGTTCACTCTTCTCATTCACGTTCTTCTCCGGTTTATTTGACTGTTTAATATTCATGTATCCTCGATAGAATTCATTGATTTTATTGATAGATTACTGGAAAAGTGAATAGGACGCATTTTATTGATCCCAAATGTTTCCACAAGTGGAGCTACTGCTCCTTATGTTATACAAAGAAGCTTCGATTTACAAGCAATGACTAATTATTGTTATGCAAAAACAAGTGGCTTAGTATCCACAAAGGAGATTGCATATCGATTCTGCCTGGATTGATTCAGGGAGCAGAAAATTATCTCAGACAGAATTGGGATATCAAAATGAGTAAAGATTTATCTGTTTATCCGTTATTGGTGAAAAATTTTCGTGGACACCTATAGGGAACTGTTCCATCCCGAAGAGGTTAATTAATATCATATGGATCTATTTTTTAATATGTGGTATCGTATATTTTATTGAAAGTAAGAGTATATTTTGTTGTTTTATTTCAATGGCAATTCTATTCGGGATAAATAGATTAATTTATAAGTAAGGTTAATGACAATGTGTTCGGATTACAAAATTCTGATTGTAGATGATGATCCTATGAATATCGATATTCTCATGGATGACCTGGAGGATCTCTACACCCTGCGTTCTGCCGAATCGGGAGAAGAAGCTTTACAGATCATACCCGAATTTCACCCCGATTTAATTCTGTTGGACATTATGATGTCAGGTATCGACGGCTATGAAGTTTGTCGCAGAATTCGTACAGATAAGCGCTATAATGCAATTAAGATTATTCTGATCTCCGGAAGAGCAATGGAAGATGAGCGACAGAAAGGATATGCCGTTGGAGCAGATGATTATGTAACCAAGCCGTTTGAGGTTGAAGAGCTGGTGGAGCGAATCCGCGTACTGGATGATCTTAAGAACGGCGTGTAAAAATCCTATCTGCTCTGATTTGGACGATCATCTCTAATGAAATTGAATTTATGACTGTATTTTCCTGTTTGAATCTTCCTTCAAACAGGAATTTTTTTTAACAGATATCCTGCCCTGATTATCTATCCAGGATTTTCTCATCGAATATTAAAAAAAACAGCTGGTAACTGAATATAAGCGGGAAACAACGATTTTGATTGCAAAACAGTTTGATTCTATTAAACAGCGATTCAACTCCTCCAATCTCCAATAAAAGACTTGAAGGGAATTACTGAAAATAGTAAATTTTCATTTCCTATTAGAAAGTGTCAGTTAAAACTCCATTATAATTAATCAAAAGCGATTATTCTGATTTGTTGCTTAAGAAATCTAGCAGCTAACCCTGTATTGACCCAAGTGTTTCGACAGCGGACACAGAATAAATCATAATTAATTGGTAACGGATATTTGCATAGTCAGCGTTTAATTCACGGGGAAAGCGGGTAGCAGATATGAAATCGATAAAAGAACTATTTGTAATTGGTCTGGGTCCTTCCAGCAGTCATACCATGGGACCGCAAAAGGCCGCTTTAATTTTCAAGAAAAATCATCCCAATGCAACCTCCTTTCAGGCAGTCTTGTATGGTAGTCTGGCTGCTACCGGGAAAGGTCACCTCACTGACAAAGTGATTGTTGAAGTGTTTAAACCCAAACAGGTTGAAATCGTCTGGGAACCGGATATCACACTTCCCTTACATCCCAATGCAATCAAGTTTGAAGCGTTTAATACCGTCAGCAAACTAAGTAGTCAGCAGGTATTTTACAGTGTTGGTGGCGGAGCAATTATTGAGGATGGGAAAAAAGAGGAAACAGCACCTCTTTATACCGAGAATAACATGAAGGAAGTGCTTGACTACCTGGAAAAAACCGGTAAGAAGTTTTGGGAATATGTTTACGATCACGAAGGAAAAGAGTTTGAAGAGTATTTGCTTTCAATCTGGGAAACAATGAAAGCATCGATTGAAAGGGGACTAGAGAATGAGATGGTATTACCCGGGGATTTGCATCTTGCCAGAAAGGCGTCTTCCTTTTTTGTCAAATCCCAGAACATTTCCGGTCCGATCAGGCACAGGAACCAAATATTTGCATATGCCCTGGCAGTGGCAGAAGAGAACGCCTCAGGTGGTCGGATAGTTACGGCTCCGACTTGCGGATCAGCAGGAGTTCTACCCGCAGTCGTCTATCATCTGTCAAAAACCTATGATTTTAGTGAAAACAGGATTCTTAAGGCGTTGGCAACAGCCGGTCTGATCGGCAATCTGGTTAAGAAAAATGCGTCCATCTCCGGCGCAGAAGTCGGATGTCAGGGTGAAATCGGAACGGCCTGCTCAATGGCTTCCGGGGCAGCGGCACAGTTAATGGGTGGAACGCCAGCCCAGGTCGAATATGCAGCGGAAATGGGGATGGAACATCACCTGGGGCTAACCTGCGATCCCGTCGGCGGACTGGTTCAAATACCCTGCATAGAAAGGAACGCAATGGCTGCAACCCGGGCCATTGATTGCGCCGCTTATTCATTGCTTTCAGATGGAAAACACAGCATCTCTTTTGACGAAGTGGTTGAAACCATGGGGCAGACCGGACGCGATTTGATGAGTTCCTATCGCGAGACTTCCAGGGGAGGACTGGCTAGATTTCATGCTTTAAATCTTGGACATCAAACTCAATAACCCGACTTTTATAAGCAATAGAAGATTCTTACCTTTCCGAGATAAAATCCAGGAACAGCTTGGGATCCAGAGAGATACCGCTGAAGGTTTTGAGAGGGCTGCCGTCTTTTGTTAAAATCACATAAAATGGCAGCGCTACGGTGTGGAATTGATTGATCTGTAAATTCAGATTTTCAGTAGTAGAATCCCCGCCATCGGTGTAGAGCCTTACCAAAATATAATCCCCGCTCAGCTTGCCATGAATCGATTTTTGCGCCAGAATATTTTGCTCCATCCAGCGGCAATTGACGCAGGTATAACCGGTAAACTCCAAAAAGATCGGTTTATTGCTTAAACCAGCCTGTTTAATCCCTTCTTCAAGCGAATCAAACCATTTAACCGCCTCCATTTCCTCTTTTGAAACATATACATCCGAAGACTGGTGAACGCCACTGGGAGGGGGTAAAACCGCGTCAACCAGACTGCCGAGAGAGCGATCATTCAGGCCCCGGCTCAGTAATACAACGCAGGCCCCAAAAACAGCGATACTTAACCACTGCCCCATCGATTTTCTCGTTTTTGCCCTGATATCCAACCAGATCAAATATGCAATAATAAACAGGAATAAGACAATCCAGATTATAATGGCGGTATTCCGGGATATCAGATCTGTCTGCCAGACCAGGTCTGCGTTTGAGAGAAATTTTACCGATGCCATCAGTTCCAGAACACCTAAGACGAATTTGCTGCGCCCCAGCCATTCGCCTGATTTCCCCTGCATTTTTTTTACTAAACTGGGTGCAACAGCCAGAAGGAAAAAAGGAAAGGCAAACACTGTTGAGAACACCAGCATTCCCAGCAAAGGCCATATCCACTGTCCCTGGGAAGCTGCAATTAGCATTGTTCCTACAAATTGAACCGTGCAGGTGAAAGCGGTTATGGTGAACGTAAATCCCATCAACAGAACCCCGGTTGCTCCCCCCATGGTTCTGGCTTTTTGATCGAAATAGGAGGTAACTCCGGTAGGTAGGGATATATTAAACAATCCCATCAGACTGAAGGCAAAAATGATAAAGACCACTGCGATCACGAGATTAACAAATGGATTTGAAGCAATGGTCAAGACACTACCGGCACCAAACAGTATCGACATCAGCAGACCAAAACCCGTGTAGGTAACGATAATACCCGCTGAAAAAAGAACTGCCAGTTTAATCACCTTTGTCTGACTGCCTTCGGCTTGTTTGGAGAAGAAAGTAATAGTGATGGGAATCATGGGAAAGACGCAGGGAGTCATCAATGAAGCCAAACCCATCAAAGCGGCCAAACCCATAAAAGCCCAGATTCCACCGGAAAGCATACCTGCTAAACGTGAAACCCCCGATTTTACCGGTAGTGGATTGATGGAGCGATCAGCTATCAAAAACTCTTCTCTGGGTTCGCCGGCCTCTATGCGATAGCTATAGTCCAACTTTTTAGATTCAATGGGCAGACAGATTCTGTCCGTGCATAACTGAAATCGGATTTCCAGGCTTGATGTGTATAATCCTGTGGATTGTGATGAATGTAATTGCAGATTCTGATATAGTTCCGCTTTATCCTCATGATAGTAAATTCCAAGATTCAGAATCTCTTCAAAGCGGTAGCTGGGTCTTGTCTCAAAAACGGGACCATCCGTAATAAACAGGTTTGAATCGATGATGACTGTTGTGGGGGGAGGTGCATCTATCTCTTTTGAGGGAATCACCGAATAGATATGCCAGCCCTCCTTTAAAGAAACTTTAATTATCAACTTAAAACTCTCCCCGAACCTGGCTGGATCTGGGAAAACTCTGGCTGAAAAATCAACCAGGTCCCTTGATGAAGTCGGGCCATTACTGGTTGAATCAGCTGAACCTGTAATTGAGAAAAAAGACAGGAGAAGCAAACTCAGTACAATTGTAATAACGCTTTTACTCATATGAGAAATATTTTTCAAGTTGGAATCACGTCTCTTCTTCAAAATCAGGGGGATATGAACCTTCGATGGAGTAGCTTTCATCAGCCCAGCGTCCCAAATCCACCAGTCGACAACGCTCACTACAAAAGGGACGATGAGGATTATTATGCCACTCAGTTTGTTTTTTGCAGGTGGGGCATTTTATTTTTATTTTTTTTTCCTTCTCAACCATTGATTGATTTTTTGTTTCTGCTGTTACAATTTGATATGTGACCCGCTTTCATTCAGTTTAATCCGAATGATGATTATTTACACCAGGATAAAAAGAAAAACCTAAATCGTTAATTTGTTTAACAATTTAGGTTTCAATCGAGATGTCGCATTCAAGCAGGTCGTTAGGGAAGGACATTGTTATGAAATGACGACTTCCTGTGTCCATCCATAAGGATCTTGCCGTTCACCTTTTTGAATCTGAGTAAGCAATTCGTATAACTTCAGCATTGTAGGGCCTACTTCTTTCCCATCCTTATAGAAGGTATGCCACTGGCCGTTCACAAAGATTTTACCGACGGGAGAGATCACAGCCGCTGTTCCGCAGGCTGCCATCTCTTCAATCTTTGTCAATTCCTTCAACAATTCGACTGGTCTCTCTTCTGTTGTCAGCCCTAGCTCCTCTTTGGCTAATACCATTATTGATCGTCTGGTCACGCTGGGCAGAATTGCGGCGGATTTAGGGGTGACAATAGTTCCGTCCTTTAATGACAGCACAATATTGGCTGATCCGGCTTCATCAAGATATTTTCTTTCTGCAGAATCGAGGTAAAGCGCTTCATTAGCTCCGATCTCCTGAGCCGATTTTGTTGATAATAATCCGCCAGCATAGTTGGCCCCGGCTTTTACATATCCGGTTCCTCTTGGAGCAGCCCTGTCGTAGTCTGTAACAGCTAGTGAGATCAAGGAAAGACCGGTTCCCTTGTAATACGGTCCGACAGGTGAAACAAAAACCCGAAATTCATAGCTGGTTGCCGGTCTTAGTCCCAGATTTTCTCCAACACCAATCAAAAGAGGTCTGATATATAAGGATGCTCCAGATCCATGTGGCGGTATCCAGGCATAGTTGTTTCTAACTGTTTCCTCCACGCCTTTCATAAACAACTCTTTGGGAACAGAAGGCATTAATAGTCTGTTTGCCGTATTGCTCAGCCGTTCTGCATTCAGATCAGCTCTAAAGAGGAGAACCCGACCATCTTTAGCGGTTTGGGCTTTCAAGCCTTCGAAACACTGTTGTCCATAATGCAATGCAGGAGATCCTTCATGAATTTGCATCATCTCTTCAGTTATAGTTTCCCCTTCGGTCCAGCTACCGTCTTTCCAGGTTGCAACAAATCTATAATCGGTTTTCATATAAGAAAAACCCAGGTTCCCCCAATCCAGGTCTTTCTTTTTAAGATTATTTGCAGTCATAAATTATTCTCTCAAAATTGGTACATAAGATTAGATGTTTGACCATTTCCTTTTTTGGTCTAAAACAATAAGGCATTAAAATTTGGAATTTTTACCGGAAAGGATTGAAAAAAATCAGGAATTCTCCAGCATAAAAAAGCTGCCAGAACAAGCCAGGGGCCAAAAGCGATCTCCTTGGCCAGAGATTGTTTTTTAATAAGCAGTATTATGCCTCCACCCAGTATTCCAAAAACAGCAGCCCAAAAAATAATGGGAAGCAGAATTTTCCATCCGAAAAGAAATCCGATTAAACCAAGCAAAGTGGCATCACCGGCTCCCAGACCTGTTCTCTTTCTGATAACCTGATACAAATAGGAAACCCAATGGAAGATGCCAGCGCCTAGAAACAACCCTAACAGGGCATTCAGAAGTTCAGTTTGCAAGAAAAAAAACAGCCAGACGCTCTGAATCACAAGCCCGATTATAATGGGCTGTGGAAAAATCAGATGGGATCTGAAATCAATAATTGCAATTAAAAGCAGTAACTCAAATATCAGGATTGCGTAAACAAACTCAATGCTTAACCCGGTTTTAGTAAAAATGATTAATACCAGCACTCCATTGGCAATCTCAGTGAGCGGATAAGTACCTGCTATTTTTACTCCGCATTTTGAACATTTTGCCCTGAGGAGAATAAAACCCAATATCGGAATCAATCCGACAATGCTGATTTTCTCCCGACAGAAATCGCAACTTGATCTGGTTAACAGGGAGACGCCATCTTGCAGACGAGTTGCAGTCGTAAAGATAAATGATCCTAGGGCAAGACCTAAAACGAATATAAATACGGAGATTAATAGCATTGATAATCCAAACAAAAACAGTAGAATAAACGAGCAGGTCATTATGAGTAGAAACCGGAAAAAACAACTACTCAGCAAATCAATAATTAATTAGACATAGCTAACCCTGAGCATTTATGCAATCGTTTATCCCCTGTTTTATAAGCAATTATCGCCGTCTATCCAGGTTTTGTCACCTGAGGGTCTGGAAAATCTCCTCCATGCGGTCTCTTCCCGCCAGTTTAAGCGCCTTTAATTCTTTCAGTTTTTTGCTTTCTTCGGGACTCTTGATTTTCACGTTCTGAAGTTGTTCTATCTCCTTTTCGAGCTTGACATGCTCTTTGTAGAGCCTATCAAGCTCGTTATTGTCTTTTGCGTGCTCCTTAACTAGTTTAAGATCGCTTTCTTCCAAGGTTCCTCCTTTTGATTAATAATGTTTTCAAGGAAAATTTGCTGTTAAAAAAATTGAACAAAAATAGTATTAAAAGTAGATTACAGACTGCGACAAGCTCAGGCTTGACTGATAATTCTTTCAAAATCTGCTTCAAAGTCGTTTTTTTTCTTGAACAATGTTTGTGGATCATCCCCTCTCAGGTTAAAATAGAATTTAATTTTGGGTTCTGTCCCGGAAGGTCTGGCTGTGATTCGACTACCGTCTTCCAGGTAAAACGCCAAAACATTGGATTCCGGTTGAGAGGTGAATCCGGTAACATTGCCTGTCTTCCTGTCGATCACTTTTTTCTCAAGATAGTCCTTAACTGACAGGACTGGAATTCCTGCCAAGGATTCCAATGGACTTTTCCTTAAGAAAGCCATAATGTCAATTATTTTTTGGGCACCTGCCTGACCTTTAAATACTTTGTTGATGAGGGAATCTGAATGATAACTGTGTTTCAGATGGATCTGATCCAATCGATCAATGGCAGTTAACCCATTTTGATGAAGTTCAGCGCACATCTCGGCAAAAATGGTTGAAGCGATCACAGCATCTTTATCTCTGACAAAATCGCCCATGAGGTACCCATGGCTTTCTTCAGTGCCAAAGATAAAGGTTCCTTTTCCTTTCATTTCCAGTTCGCGAATGACCGAACCGATATATTTAAAACCAGTTAGAGTTTCTTCAGTGCGAATACCATAGCTACTTGCGATCTCTTCTCCAAGAGTGGATGTGACGATGGTTGTCACAAAAACACCATCTGCAGGCAGTGTTCCGGTCTCTTTTAACTTATCCAAGTAATAGTCGAGAATAAGCTGACCTATCTGATTGCCGTTTATTTTGTGCCATTTCCCCTCATGCATGACCATTATTCCGATGCGATCAGCATCCGGATCGGTGCCGATAATCAGATGATCATTCTTTGTTGCAGAATCCCTGGCAATCTGCAAGGCTGAGGGCTCTTCGGGGTTTGGTGAGGTAACGGTGGGGAAATCCCCGTCGGCTTTTTCCTGGGATTTGACAACGGAGATTCTTTCAAATCCCCGTCTCTTTAACATCTCGCGAACAGGGTAGTTACCTGCGCCATGCAGTGGTGTATAGACTATTCCGAAGTTTTTGTTATATGCTTTATTCCCTTTGGTCAGGGCATCCACCTTACTGAAGTAGATCTCTTCAAGGGATTTTGGGATATAATTGATTAGCCCCTGACTGAGGGCGGTTTTAAAATCGACGGTTTTAATCTCGGAAAATTCTTTAATAGCATAGACCCTGTCGATAATGGCTTGATCATGTGGAGCGATGACCTGGCATCCATCCGACCAGTATACTTTGTAGCCATTGTACTCAGGAGGATTATGGCTTGCTGTTATAACGATACCCGCAGTTGTTCCCAGTTCCCTTACTGCAAATGACAGCATGGGTACCGGTCGTAATTCGGGATAAATATGAACGGTGATTCCATTTGCTGCCAAAACGGAAGCAACTTCCCGGCTGAAAAGATCGGATTTGTGTCGACTATCATAAGCTATTGCGACTGCTGGCTTTTCGCCTGTTTTGGATGTCCATTCCAGAACATAATCCGCTAATCCCTGGGTGGCTTTTCTCACGGTATAGATATTCATTCTGTTGGAACCAGCTCCAAGGACTCCCCGCAAACCACCTGTTCCAAATTCAAGATTTTTGTAAAACCTGTCAGTCAACTCAGCATCATTGTTGTTTGATATTAACGCTTTAATTTCATTGCGAAATTCAATATCAAAATGCTGATTATCCGACCAGGATTTGGCTTTTGACAATATTTCTCTATCCATGACATCTGTCCATATTCATTTGATTTTTGAGATACCGATCCCGAAATCAGCAATCTTATAACCATGGTTCCATTACTAAAAGCTAATTTTTAAGCAATGCAATTCACGATTTTGATTCTACATTTATAAAGATCTCTCGTCAATTTATGTCTTTTATCCCCGGACGATTCTGCAATAACAGGCAGAAATTTTTCTGAAACAATGATTTTGGTGTTATTAATAACTTCTTTGGTAGAATGGAGAAAGTGGAGGGGGGGAGTACTCTAGTCGAAAGAATAGAAGACGGATTTTGGAATATTGGTTGGTTTAATTGAGAGGGAGTTCGATGGTCACAGTTGTTCCTTGCCCCGGTATACTCTTAATACTGATTTTACCCTGGTGGGCGTCAACAATCTGTTTGCATATTGCCAGACCTAATCCATAACCACCGGTTTCTTTCGATCTGGATTTATCAACCCGATAAAATGGCTCAAATATGTGTGGAAGATCCTTTTCCGGGATACCTTCGCCCGAATCGGAAATCTCCATGGTGACAACCTGGGTGGATTTGCTTACTGACAAGGAAACAGGTTGTCTTGATTCAATTGAATACTTAAGCGCATTTTCCAGGATATTCTTTAATACGGTGCGAATTTTCGCAGCATCCATTGGAAGCATGACGGGTTCCAGTGGATAAATACAGTTTATTCCCGGAGAAATGTGTCTAAGATTACCATAAACATCTGTAATCAGAGGAATAAGATCAGTTTTCTGCCTGGTGAGATCCCCGTTTATATTATCCAGTTTTGCGGTTTCAAGCAGTTCGGTAACCATGGCTTCCATGAGAGAAATGTCATTCAACAGGTCGGTTTTCCTGGTGTTTTCCGGTATAAACTCCATGATCAGTTTCATTCTGGTTAACGGGGATCTGAGTTCGTGACTGACATTCAGCAAAAGTTGCTCTTTACTGAAAAGCAGATCCTTCACCTGCCGAGTCATTTTATTAAAAGCTGCAGTCAGATTCCCCAGTTCGTCTTTACTCGTCACCTTCAGGCTATAGTCAAAATTCCCGCCTTTAAGCTGATCCACTCCTTCTTTTAATTCATGAATCGGACTGAGCAGTTTTTTTAAGGAATGGTAGATGGCAAAAAAAATGATCGACAACAGTAGTAAAACAATAATAATCCAGATTTCCGGGCTCATTGAGTCCAGGTAAAACTTGGGAACCAGGATATAGGTACCGGAATCTCTTTTTAGAATTAAGAAAAGTTTGCCCTCATGAAATCCCAGAAATTGATTTGATTTATCGATCACCTTCTGAATTGTGATTTCGCTCAAAGCCGGAATTCTGTTTGTGGATGCAGTCACCCTCCCATTAAATTCATGACGATATTCCAGGCCGAAGTCTGCGGCTATGGCTGATCCTTTTTCAGTACTCATTGATGACTCCAGATCATCCATTACATAATTGGCACATTTAAAAACGAACTGATTAACACTTTTAACCGGTGTAAAGATAAGTACGTTGAAAAATATTGTGACAACAATGTTGACGATAAGAGCCGACAAAATAATGACAGACAGAATTTTTAAGAAAATGGAACTGTCTAAATATTTCTGTTTGATGTGCACTAGTATCATGGAATTTTCCGTTTGAAGCGAAGAAAAGATGCAAACATTGATTATCTGTTGAATCTAGCTGAACTCATTATTTCAAACATTTCTTAAATGTAATATTTTGTATCAAAATGTAAACAGGAATATCTTTGGTACTTATTCTTGGCTGAAAGTCATTATTCAATCGATTTAGAATCTGTGATAGGGGGATGTCTACATCATCCAATTAGACTGATTTTAAAGTGTTAGGGAGAATACTTAATCTTTTTTTACACTTTCTTCATCTTTTCTTCATATTCTTGCTGTAAATCTGTGATTTACAGCAAGAATATTGAAACTGTTCGGACAAAGGCAGGTTCTCTTTTTTTCCTTATTTTTTATGTTTCAGGACTTTGTTTCTTTTGTGAATTGCCAATTCGCCAGCGTGGAATGGAAGACGAAATTAAAAATCCAGAGAGAAGTTGTTCAGGGTTGTAATGATTTGGAAAAGGTAGAAACAGGTTCGCATGCCCGACAAATCGGCTTGGATATAATCCTTGATATGGAGGAGTCCCTCAAGGAAGAGATTGATCGATTGGAGAAGATTTTGAATAAGAATTCCAAAAACCAATGAAGCTTTGTCAACTATTTTCGTCAATTCATCAAAAAACATCGAGTACATATTGTTAATCATGTATAAAATCATTAAACTTTAACCATGCATGAGAACCAAACTTTATTCCTTATTTATCTTTAACCGGAGAGTTTCGAAAATGCAATTTCAACATCAATTTCAAAAGATCTTCTGCTTTTTATCATTTGTGTTGTTAAGTTTTCCCGCATTCGGTTTGGGTGAAGCTGATACAGCAATTCTTCAGGCGTTGCAACAAGAAGAGCCGGAGCTGTTTGAGCGTGTCAAACTGGTGAAGGAAGAAGACAGAGAACTATTGGAAGTCACCTTGAGCGATATTTTGAAGATGGTGATTAAAAGGAGTATGACCATCGAAGCCGATCGAATGGGAGAAATGGCAGCCATGGAAGGACTTGCGGGGGCTCAGGGAATATACCAGTCTTATTTGTCAGCATCGGCAACCTCTGCAAAAACAGCCAGCGTTTCATCTTCGGCCTCCAGCTTTTCAAGTGATACAGCCTCCACAAACTATTTGACCAGTTATTCGACCGACAGCACTACCTTATCAACCAGTCTTAGCAAGAAAAACTCATTGGGGATCTCGTTCTCGACAACCCTGCAGTCTACTACCAGTAAAACAACCACATACGAAATGGCAGACAGGGGGGACAGCATCAACGAATCCGGGTCAACCGACCCTTACGATGGTTCTTCATTAAAAGCCAGTGTATCGGTTCCTATTTTTCAGGACTGGGGTGATATTAATGATGTCAGTATCCGCAGAAGTGAACTTTCAGTGGATCAGAGCAAGGTTGCAACCCAAAGTACTACTAACTCGCTGCTTGAGTCAGTAGCCAAAACCTATTGGACAATGGTTGGTGTGCAGGAAAACATCAAGACTCTTCAAGATGCAGTTGCACTGTCAAAGCAACTGGTTGCAGAAACAAAGGCGCGTGTTGAGGTAGGTGTCTTAAATCCAACCGATCTTAAAGAGGCGGAAACGCAATTGGCAAATAATCAAAAAAGTCTGTTAACCAAAAAAATTCAAGAGCAGGAGATTGAGGACCAGATCAGGGTTGCCTTGAATTTCGGCTTTATACCTTACGGATTTAAACCGGCTGATCTGCCCAGGATTCATGGCGAGGATTTTGGTTTTAACTCGCTGCTGGAAAAGGCCTATGCCAACAGCAATACCTTGAAAAATCTTGAGATCTCCCTGAAGTCCAATCGCTATGATCTTGATGAGGCTTACAACAGTGATAAATCAAATCTCGACCTTAATGTCTCCTATACCTTATCCGGGTGGGGGAGCTCAACCTCTGAATCAGTTGAGGTCTTTGCCAACCAGGAATACCAGGGATATTCCATTGGGCTGACCTGGTCGGCTCCGCTTTTCGACAGGGTCACACCAAAAACGATCATGAAGCGAAAGATAGAACGAAACAAACTTGAACTCCAGATTAAGGATGCCCAGTCTCAGATTCATGTCAGTCTACAGACAATTTTGAGAAATTTAAAATTTGGTATCAGGGAAAAGGAAACAGCCCTGCTGTCCGTCAATCTGGCAAAAGATCTCTTGGAAAAAGAGGTGGAAAAGTTAAAAATAGGCAAAAGCACAAGCTATAATGTTTCCAAGGCACAACAAACCTACACCGATGCAAAACTTGGTGAAACCCTTGTGAGAGTGGGCAATGAACAAACATTCATCTCATTGCTGGTTCTAACCGGGGACATTTTCGAATACTTCGGTCTTCCTGATACAATCTGATTGTTTCTGTAATCAGATTAAAAATTCCCTAATAGCTTCCAATCAAACCGGCTGTTTTACCAAATGGTAAAACAGCACCTTTCAAATCAAGAGGAGTAGTATGCACAGTAAATCGAACAGGATACGAAGGCTCATATTTCTTATTTTACCGATTCTCATCGGGGTTTTAATCTTCTTTTTCTTCGTAAAAACAAAACCGGAACCTCCAAAAAAAGAAAGAGTGACCAATACCCGTAAAGTAAGAGTGATAAAAATCGAACCCATGGGTGTCATTCCTAAAACCCACGGTTATGGACTGATACAACCAACTAATGTTTGGCAGGCTGTTGCTGAGGTCAGCGGGAAAATAATTAATATCAATCCGCTATTAAAAAAAGGACAAAGAGTAGAAAAAGACACTGTGCTAATCGATATAGATCCCACTGAATATCGCCTGTCAGTACTGGAAGCAGAAGCAAACCTAAGGAGTATCGAGGCTCAGGCGAAACAGCTTAATGATAAGGAACTCAGTACTAAAGAGTTACACAAACTGGAATTGCAAACTTTGAAACTTAAACAGAAGGAGCTGACTCGTCAATCCAAACTGGTTGAAGATAAGTTTTCCTCTAAGTCCGACTATGAACTGGCTGAGACCAATTATATCGCTCAAAAATACAAGGTGCAGTCGCTCCAGAATACTTTAAATTCGCTGGCTTCGGATTATGAACTGCTGAAAGCGCAATCTGAACAGGCTAAGATAAAACTCCAATCAGCTCTTCTGCAACTGGAGTACACAAAAATCAAGGTGCCGTTTACAGGGCTTATTTCTACTGTAAATGTGGAACGGGCACAGTTTATACAGAAAGGACAGACTGTTGCCGAGGTGGAAAACATTGATTCTGTGGAAATAGAAGCCCAGGTTTCAAATGGATTATACGTGTTCAGACCTGGGGAAAGTGAAGAAACCAGGGATATAATCCTCCTGGAAAATACCCCCATAGGGGAGGCTTTTGGTATTCAGGCACTGGTAAAGCCCATGACTGGTAAAGAAAGAGCCGTATGGCAGGGGAAGGTAATGCGTTTTAATGCTTCCATTGATACTAAAACAAGAACACCGGGCATTATTATTCAAGTTGATGATCCTTTTAGTGTGGAAGCAGATGTACTGCGAAGACCTTTGATAAAGGGGATGTATTGTGAAATTGAACTTTTTGGACGTCCCTTTAAAGATCAGATTGTAGTACCCAGAACAGCAGTACATGAGAATAACATGGTGTACGTTGTGGATATAAACAATCAGCTGCAATTTAGAACCATTGAAATCAGTTTCTCACAGGATAGTTTTACCGTGATTCATTCGGGGTTATCAAGAGACGATAAAGTTGTAATAACCGATGTGGTTCCTGCCGTACAGGGCATGTCAGTTGATCCTGTCATTGATCAGGCGATTACTCAAAAGATAAGAACAGAAGCAAACAGAGGTATAAAATGATACGTTTTTTTGCATCACATCCGACTGCAGCTAATCTTCTGATGCTCATTATTATCATCACCGGGATAATCGGTATTCCGTCATTAAGGCGAGAAACATTTCCGGAATTTGAAGCTGATCAGGTTCGTGTCAGTGTTTCCTATTCCGGAGCATCTGCAGCCGAGATGGAAGAAGCCGTTGGTCAACCCATAGAGGATGCCATCAGCAGCATCAATTATGTGGAAGAGATTAAAGCCGAATCCAAAGAGGGCAATACCAATGTTACGATAGAAATGCAGGAAGATGGAGATATCACGGAGTTCTACAATGATATCAGAACAGCCGTGGAAGCCATTACAACATTTCCGGAAGGAGCCAATGATCCGGTTATTACCGAGATGAATCGAACCAGTCATGTTGTTGCCATTGCCGTATCAGGTCCGATGTCGGTTCAACATCTGAAAGAATATTGCGAATCCCTAAAAAGAAAATTAAAGCAATTGCCCGAAGTTTCAATTGTGGAGATCAGTGGTTTTTCCGACAGGCAGATTCAGATCAGGGTAAAAGCAAATAAACTGATGCAATACGGAATCAGCATCAATGATATTGCTACTGCCATTGCCAGTCAAAGTCTTGATATTCCCGCCGGTTCCATTGACTCCGATGAACAGGAAATGTTGATCCGATTTGCTGATAAACGCAGGGCTGTTGAAGAATTCAAGGATATTGTCATTGTTTCCGGTTCCAGCGGGGCGGAGATAAAGTTGGGCGATATTTCCACCATTGTCGACGCCTTTGAACTTGATGAAAGTAAGACCATCTTTAACGATGAACGGGCGGCTTACATTTCTATTGTTAAATCAAAAGAGGAAGACAGCCTCATTATCTACGATGCCGTAAAGAAGTACCTGGAAAAGGAAAGAGAACTGGCACCTGATGGGGTGAAGTTGACTCTGACCTATGACATGGCTTCCATCATTCGAGATCGATTGGAGCTGGTGTTTATGAACGGTTGGCAGGGCTTGATTCTGGTATTTATTGCCATGTACATCTTCTTTAATTTTCGTACCGCTTTTTGGGTAGCAATGGGATTGCCGATATCTTTTCTGGGTGCCTTTTTTCTCATGGCTCAGATCGGTTATACGTTAAATATAATGACAACCCTGGCATTGTTACTATCAATAGGAATCTTGATGGATGATGCCATTGTCATTGCCGAAAATATCGCTGTTTATCTTCAAAAAGGAGAGAATGCTGTTGAGGCGGTCATCAAAGGAACACTGGAAGTCAAAAACGGGGTCATTGCATCTTTTTTAACAACAGCATGTGTTTTTCTGCCCCTGGCATTTCTGGAAGGAAGAATCGGAAAGGTGTTGCTGGTTGTCCCGATTATTCTTCTGTTTGTCCTGTCCATAAGCTTGATAGAAGCTTTTTTAATTCTTCCTCATCATCTTGGGCATGCTTTTAAAAATCGCCCGTTTCAGACTTCAAATCGTATTCGGAACAAGGTTGAATCGATTATCTCGTTTATCAGGGAGAGGATTCTGGGTCGGATAGTTGATGCAGCGGTTAACAGGCGTTATTTGACAGTCGGAATCGTCATCATGGTGTTTATTACGTCAATTGCCTTGCTTGCAGGAGGGAGGCTAAAATTTATCGGTTTTCCTGAATCGGAAGGTGATGTTATCGAGGCAAAAATCCTGTTGCCCCAAGGAACTCCGCTTAATAAAACCGAAGTTGTTGTAGAAACAATTCTGGCCGCCTTGAACAAGGTTGATGAAAAGTTGACTCCTCTGCAGAAACAGGGGCAAAAACTGGTACAGAATATCAGAATATCTTATGGACAGAACTCGGATTCCAATGAATCGGGGCCTCATCTTGCTACCATTGCTGTAGATTTACTGGAGAATGGATTAAGGAATAATACAACTCAGGAAATCACCTCAATGTGGCGCAAGGAAACCGGGAGCATTACGGATGTTATCAGCATCAACTACGGGGAATCACAAAGAGGACCCGGTGGAACCCCCATACAGATCCAATTTCAGGCTGATGATCTTGATGAATTGAAACAATCCTCCCTGGAATTGATGACCTGGTTGAGTCAGTTTGATGGTGTTTTTGATGTATTTGATGATATGCGACCGGGGAAACCGGAAATCGTAATGAAACTCAAAAAAGGCGCCACTATTTTAGGTGTGACTGCCAACTCCATAGCCAGCCAGGTTCGGTCAGCCTTTCTTGGCAATACGGTAAATGAAATCCAGGTGGGACAGGAATCCTATGAAGTATCGGTCCAACTTGATCCACAGGATAAAGATAATCTCCAGGATCTTGAACTTTTCCATGTTTACAGTGGGGATGGAACCGGAATTCCGGTCACCAGCGTTGTGGATTTTGAGAGAAAAAGGGGATTTGCACGAATTGTCAGGATTGACGGAATCAGAACCTTGACTCTGGCAGGAAATGTCAATTCATCCATCACCAATTCCAGCGAAGTTATCAGCAAGATGAAAGCTGACTTTCTGCCGGAATTCAAGAAGAATCACCCCGGGGTTAGCGTCAAGATCCGGGGATCTGAAGAGCGGACTGCAAAAACATCCGGTTCCATGATGAAGATGTTTCTGGTAGGTATCATCGGTGTGTTTATTCTACTCAGTTTCCAGTTTAAAAGTTATAGTGAACCATTTGTGATTATGATGGCAATTCCATTTGCCTTGATCGGAGTGATCTGGGGACATTATATCATGGGAATTTCTCTCTCAATGCCAAGTTTATTGGGATTCGTATCACTATCCGGAATTGTGGTGAATGATTCCATTTTACTGGTGGAGTTCATCAAAAAAAGGAGGATGGAAGGAATAGATCCCATGACTGCGGCTAAAACAGCCAGCAGACAACGATTCAGGGCCGTGTTCTTGACCTCTGTTACAACAATTTTCGGTCTTATACCCTTATTGTCTGAAACCAGCCTGCAGGCTCAAATGCTCATTCCAATCGCAGTCAGTATTGCTTTTGGATTAATGGCATCGACTTTGTTGATTCTGGTGGTTATTCCCTGTTTTTATGCCATTGCCGATGATTTTGGATTAACGGCGACCGTTGAGACAATACCTGCAGAAGTAAAGACGATTTAGCCCCCCGGAGAAGGAAACAGCGCTACTCCAGATTTCTTCCCCTGGAAGGAAAGCTGTTTCCCTTTCTTTTCACTTTCCTCAAAATTCTCCACAAATGTTACAGTACACTGGCAATTGACTGGCCAGTTAATTATAATGGAAACAAATAAAGGATCACTCTTTAAAAAATCCAAAATTTGAGATTAGCATGTACTTTCCCGGGTACAATCAGGCAGAATTTATTCCCGTCATAAAGACAACACCGGGGGTTTGTGGATATCTCCAGGTTTTTAGGCTAAGGTCCAATTCGTATTATGATCTCTACTGGGAAATAATGCCGGAAAACAATAATCCGGCTATAGAATTTGCAGAGATAATAGATTCAAAAACCCTGTTATCAATTGATAAAAAGGCAACTATTTGTTTCTTTGATTTGCAGGCTAAAGCTGAATGGGAAAAAATTGAATTAAACGCTTCACAATTATGGGGCGCTGTCACCTGCGAATCAAAAACTGCCGGCGTAATAGCCTACTCCTCAGTAAAAGACACACATGTAACAATAGCCAGCTTCGATCTCAATTCGGGCAAAATCCTTGCAACCCATAATTGTTTGAATATTAATCGCGTAAATACCCTCTCAAACTACGGAGAATCCCAGGTTATTGCGTACATTCCTGCAGGCGGGTTGAACAGTCCGGATAGTAGAGATGGATTTGCACAAATAGACCTTATCTCCGGTAAAACCACATATATAGCGCTTACGCCATCACCCAGCGGAAATTTTTCCGATCCGCCCGTGCTGTTCTGCCCGGATCTTGGGATCGGTATCAGACCCTCCTATGAAAACATAGAGATTAAAACGGGTGAAGCAGGAACCCTGTATTCAGCCAAAATAATGGTATTTGATCTTGAAACCGGAGAAAAAAAGAGATTGATTGCAGCCAGGGATTTTCTTGCGACAGATGTGTTTGAAGATGATGATCCCGGATACGCATTATCCTGCTTTGAGCTTTCCCCCCATGCTGATGAGTATAAAGATGTCAGGGATGAGTTCATGGAACGTTTTGATTCATTTGCCTATAGCCAGAAAGACAAGTCCATATGGATTACGTTTCAACATGGTCTCTTGAGACGGCTCTCTTTGGACGGACAGAAAAGATTACCCCTTATTGCTCACCCGGGAGATAACGTGAATAAAACTTCCAGTCGTTATTTTCTAACCGGTTTTGACACTCCACTGAAGTTAAGTCCTGATGAGTCATTTGTCACTTTTGGATCTCCTCCGGCCACAATTGATGCCAGTATTGGCGATTTTGATTCGGATGAAGAGATCATTGAAATCCAATGGGAGAACTGTGCTGACACTGGACAGGATAGTTCAGATGAAGGATTTAAAGATTTTTCATGGAATCATCTCAATATTGAATCTGCTGACAGGGTTGAATCGTTGCAGCAGACTTTGGAGCAGCTTGTCTGTCTTTCTAAAGAGGCTGATGCTATCAGAGATGGTCATCTTCTAAGGTTTAAATTTCATTGTCACAACCGGATTATCTCTGAAGATACTTTTTTCGGAATGGTTGCTGAACATCATCAATTACTTGATTTAATAAAAGAGTACGTTGAAAATTTAATCCTTTTTGACAAACCCCTTTGGTTCAATGATGATTTTCCCACCGCGTTTTTCGCCGTCAGGCAACTTGTTTTTTCCGAAAAATCGTACCTGCCTGTCTTGGTCTCATATCTGGGCAGCCTTGTGGATTCTCAAAAAGAGAAAGAGGAACCGGGGCAACTTATTGATCAGGTGATAGAAAAATACGGTTGGTGCCAGGATACGGTGAACCTGATTTTAACCAGAGCTTATTTCCAAAATGAACGTGGTATTGAACAGCTTCAACGTTATCTTGATTCCCCTGAATTTAAACAGTTTTTTTCCCAGCCTGAAAACAAAACGTATTTTAAGAATCACACTCTGTATCTCTCTCTTGTTGAAGAGAATTTCTCAATTCTTCTACCCCTTGAAGATTCTTTATTCAATGCCGTCGAATCTGAAGATACTGCAAAGGTGAGGGAAGCTTTAACACTCATGCCCGATTTAAGTATAATTCATCCCGATTTCGACTTAACTGCTTTGGAACTGGCTTTTGAGGTTAATAACAGGGAGATCATAAATCTTTTGATCAGTGCAGGTGCCGAAGTAAAAGGAGCGGGATACCTGACACTAAAAGAATTGATACAGGTACTGAATGAAACTGCAAGCCCCAACGAAGAGCTTGTTCAACAGCAGCTGGATGATTTGCACAGAAGAAAATTCACCCTGCAAAATGAAATCAATCAAATTGAATACAATCACATGTTAAATCTTCAGTTAAATGACAAACAGATTAATAGGTTAAGCCAATTAAATCTGGAATATAAAGAAATAGAAACTAAAATCAAATATGCAAATCTGGGATTGTATAATTTCGATCTGGATAAGAAAGGCGAAAGTGATTTGCAGACATCCCCGCCACTTTCAAACATGTGGCAACATAACTCAGATAACTTTATTGACAGCAATAGTCAATTTGAGGCTGAACTCAAGGTTGCAGCGGTATATATTACCAACTTTGAAGAAGAGGGGCAGAAAGATGCCTTCTTGCAGATTGATCGATTACTCGATAAATTTGAAAACCTTATATATGAGGAAATCCTCCGGTTCGGATTTAATCATTCCACAGGAACATTTTCCGAAATTGACTATTTTGGCAGAATTAAATTAACTCCAATCTCGGCTGATTTGTTGGAACAAACTGCAAAAAAACTCATGAAAACTGCTACTGGGCCTCTCTGGTATAGTGAGACCACACCTTGTTTCTTCCATGCCATCCAATGCCTGGTTTTATCTGACAAGAGGTTCATCCGTGTTTTGATATCCTATCTGAAAAGTCAACTGGTTGAATCAGGGAATGAACCTCTTTGTGTTTCGGAATTAGTTTTTGACCTTTACGACCATTTTGACTGGTGTGATGAAACCATCAGTTTAGCAGCATTCAGGTTTGCCTGCCAATATAGTCCCAATGCAGCCTATGAGACCAGAATCCAGATTAAGAAAGGTGGTTTGGGCGACTATTTAAAAGAAACAACTCACTATAACACTTTTTTATCAGTGCTTAGGCAGGAATGCTGTGATGACTCACAGGCTGAGAGTTTAATTCAAATGTTACATAAGCTGGCGGATTTGTCCTAAAATAGTACTAAATAATAAAATTCGTACTATGCTGTTATTTTAGGAATTTAAAAGAAGCTGTGAGCTTTTGAAGATCTTTTTTTGTTGAATGAGCAATCAACCAGCCCTGAAAACAGTGATTATATGAAATAGGAAAAAATTACAAACCATGATCAAAAATCATCCTTCATATTTTCCACACATTTCTTATTTAGCATCAAGACTTGATACAGTTGATATCCAGGTCGAAAAAGAGTACATCGATGTACTGAAGATTACCTTGGTTATCATCTTTAATTTTTTTTTCGGATAAGCTACCATTGCGTTTATTAAAACAAACCGTATTTCAGTTCGGTGTACTTACCTGATTTTACCTTATACAATCCTGACCTTGTTCTTAGTATTGGATAAAAAACCACAGGGTCAATCTTCCTTAAAAGTTTGGATATGGAAATGATATCGCGTTTACTATCGGTACTTCCTTTTTTTAGTCCCGAAACACTGGATCAAATTAAGATCATTCTGGAAAAAGGTGGTGTCATGATGATTCCCTTGGGCATCTGTTCTTTTATTGCACTGCTTATCATTGTTGAACGACTGTTAAGCTTGAGGATGAATCGACTGGTTTCAAAAAAGCAGTTCAATGCCTGGAAAAGATGGTTTGATTTTGAAATGAGCAGAATGGAGCTTCCCCGTCGTAAATCAGGTTCAATCCTGGGGGCGATACTGTTTTCAATCGAAGGTCATTTACCTTTGCCTAAAGAAAGGCTGGAAGAACGTCTGGCTGATCTTGCCAGAAAGGAAAAGCACAGGTTGGAAAGAGGGTTGGTTTTCTTGGATACAATTGCCGGGATTGCACCCCTGTTTGGGCTTTTGGGAACAGCACTGGGAATGGTGGAGGTATTTTCACGTCTCTCCGCCATTGGTGAAGCAAAAATAAGTGCTCTCTCTTCAGGTATTTCGGAGGCTTTGTTCACGACAGTAACGGGACTCTGCATTGGAATTCCCGCATTGATCGCTTTTAATCTTTTTTCCCGACACATTGAGCGAATTCTGCTCATCACCGAAGATCAACTGAATGTCCTGATTGACGACTATTACCAATTGATAGTTAAAAACTGAAACCTTAAACCTTGTCATGAAGCTCGTTTCGCCTAAAAGAAGGAAAACCCAGATCAATTTGACAGCTTTGGTTGATGTGCTGTTTCTTCTCATTATCTTCTTCTCCGTATCGACGCGGTTTACAAATCAGCAAGCCATTGATGTTGATCTGCCGGAGACTGTCTCCTCAAGCGCAATTGCCACCAGCGAAAAGCTGATTATCATTATGCAGGATGAACAGGATCTGTTTATTAACGGCAAACCGGTTGAATGGAACGAAGTATCACAAGAGATTGAGAAGGAGAAATATGATCGAAAACAAAAAGTTATCTTGAATATTGATAAGAAAATCTCTCACGGTAAGGTGGTGAGTTTGCTGGATTTTTTAAAGATTCATCAGTATAAAAAAGTGGTATTCGGAACCTATGACAGATCGTAACTTATCATGGTTTTATGCAGCCTTGATTGTATCATGTGTGATCCATTTTTCGGCTATCAGTCCGCTATCAAAATGGCTAAACAAAACCATTCTGCCTGCGATTTCCGATGAAAGCATAGAGATAGATATCTCCGAGTTAAAAAAACAGCCACCCCTTAAACAGGCAGTTGAGCAGATACCTCCCAATCCAGTTGTACCGTTATCACCCCCTGAAACCAAACCCATTGACATACCTGAATTGCCGGAAAAACAAAAAGAGATTATTTTAAATCCGAAACATAAGAAATTGTTGGATGAGACAATAGAAAAAGATGTTGTTATTGATCAGAAGCAGGAGATACCATTCCCTGATCCCTCCGCCCGGAAAACTGTTAGACCGGAGGAAGAAAAACCTCTTACAGAAGCTTCCCCACCGGTAAAAGAGGAGAAGCCTCCTGTTGAGATCTCTCAAGTTGCAGAAGAAAAAAAGGAACAGGTACCCGTTGAAACATCTCGGACAGAGGAGTTAATCGAATCCACGGAAGAAGATAATGCTGTTTCACCCTTGTTCCTCAAAAAATCGGAACCTGAGATTGCGGGCAATCAACAGAATAAAGAGGATAAAAAAATCATCCCTGAAGAGATCAAGGAAACCTTCCGCAATGATGCGCCTGAGCCCACTGCCAGTGAAAACCTTGAGTATTCGATGAATACCTACAAGTGGTCGTTTAAACGTTATATGGAAAACTGGGCTGTCGATATTCAAAAATGGTGGAAAGCGCCCCTGGATTACAAATATGGAAGGGTTCCCGAAGGTGGGAACATGTGGATTCAAGTAAAACTGGCCAAATCGGGACGACTATTGGGATACAGAATTGTACAATCGTCCGTTACAGCTGAGATGGAATTGATGGTCATTCAGGCATTGGTCGGTTCTTTAAAACAACCCCCAATGCCAGATCCCTTTCCAAAAGATGAGCTTGTAATCAATTGGCAGTTCATTTACCCGCCAATCCGACCGGAGATCAATCTGAGAAGATAACATTGAACAAGGGAAAACGAAACAGCTTAAGTGCTGTATCCCATCTCTTCAAGCAGATCAAATAACTTCTTTTGTTGAAATGGTTTGACAAGATAATACTCACAGCCTTCATGGAAAGCAGACAGAATATTTTGTTTGTCACCAAGTGCTGTCACCATGACAACCTTAACACCAGCTCCGACAAAAATTCCGTTTTCCTCTTCTATCTTTCGGATTCGTTTTAATGTCTCGTGACCATCCATAACCGGCATTTTTATATCAAGGAATATGACATCATAAAACTCCTTTTCCTTAAGGCTTAACTGGAAATAATCAACCGCCTCTTTACCGTTGACAGCTATGTCACAACCACCAACATCTTCTAACATTGTATGTAACAGCTTACGATTAGTCAGATCATCATCTACGATTAAAAATTTCATATTTCCCTTTTACATTTATTGAATAATCAGTTTTAAAAAACACTCTTAAGTAACTCACTCATGATAATTCCTTATCACTACGAAACCTTGGATAAAACAGACTGGACTTTTTTCAGCAATTCCTCGTGATCAAAGGGCTTCGTAATATAGTCGTCCGCTCCTACTCTGTATCCTTTCTGTCGCTCGTTTATCATAGCCTTTGCGGAGATCAGAATAATCTTGATACCTGATAGCCTGTCGTCTCCACGTATCTGCTTGCAGACATCGTAACCACTCATACCGGGAAGCATGACATCAAGCAGTACTATTTGCGGATTGAACGCATGAATGGCAGCTAATGCTTCTTCTCCTGTTAATGCAACCTTTAAGGAGTAGTCATCTTCCAATATTTCTTTCAAAAACTTCAGATTGGTCTGATCATCATCTACAGCTAAAACTCTGGTTTCTTCATGCATTAGATGTTTTATCCAGATTAAATTCCCTTAATACTATGACTCAAATGGGTATATTGAGTAGATTGAGTAGATTAACTTTGTTATGTCTTTTTTGATTCTAACATCAAAACAAACCTAAACCACAATGCACTGAAGACCTGTGGTCTATTCCTTTGTTCTTGACTGTAAACCTGATGGAACCGATATTGTATTAAAAAAGGTATGATAATGTCTAATTTTAAATGATGAAGACTCCTTAATTATCCATAAACCCCTTTAACCATTTAACCTGCCATTTTGTTATCATAAAACCGGGAGAAACCAATTGAGTCCATATTCACTGTTTTTAACCATTTCTGAATCGTCAGGTTTTATCGAACGGCTTCAACACAGGCTATTAGCACTTATGATCAGGTTGTTTTTTATTCTTTGATTGTGTCCAATATAGCATAAGATTTGATCAAATCAAATCAAATCAACCTTGGAAACTAAATCCATCATCGTATTTTACCATTATTGCACCACGTTCATTAACACAGAGGAGCAAGATAGAGGAGATTTGGCATGTTCGATGATTGCCTTTGACTTGATTTTATCCAAAAAACGGTGATCTTGATTCCGTTGCTAAACAAAACCGATTGGGTTAAGGAGGCATTTCCATGGTTGGAGCAGTAAATGACTTGATTATTTTTACTGCTTAATGGATTAAATCGTTGGTGAAGTGACCTCTTCCATTATTTCCTGAATTTTATCGTGGTGCACCGGTTTAACGAGATAATACTCACATCCCTTGGAGAATGAAGACAGAATATTCTTCTTATCATTCAATGCACTGATCATAGCAATTTTTGCACCTTGACCTGAAGCAATCTCGGCATCTTCCTCAATTTTTCTGATCATCTCCAATGTTTCGTCACCATCCATTTCAGGCATCATAATATCAAGGAACACCATATCATACGGGTCCTTTTTCTTAATACTTAACTCAAAATACTCGATTGCTTCCTTTCCGTTCACGGCAATTTCACAGTATCCATATCGTCTTAATATTCCATGTAAATATTTCCTCGAAACCAAATCATCATCGACTATGAGAATTTTCATCTTTCCTCTAGGGATTGGGAAAAATTGTTTGAACAAGAATGGAATCGTATGAACGCCACCAAGGTTTTTTCACTTATAATTGATTCTATTGCGTTTTTCAATTGAAATTCCATTCATATCTACGTTTAAACCAATTTTCCCCAATATCTTAGTGGATTTAAATGATTTTCACCTTCTGCGGGTTTCAAAGAGACAGATTCAACTTTTTGGAGTGATGGATTCGTTTTGTTTGAAGGGTCCAACAAAACAGTAAGCTCATCTTTATCGGTTGTCCCGTGAATCGATTGAGTTATGCTCGAACCTATTTGATTTCTTTCTGATACCCCATTAAAATAGGTTTTGTGACTGTTCAGGATTTGCAACTTGTTTTCCAGCTTGTAATTGGGGATAAAAAAGTTTAATTTTTAGTGACTGTTTACTTCATCAAAAAATAGGCCAAGGAACGCAGGGATTCGACAGTGCTCAAGATTTTTATACTCAGCTCGATGACCACAGCATTAATGGAAGATGGTGGTTTTTTTCTGTTTTGATCATTTTGGGGTATTTTGTTTATTTCTGTACATAATGATAATGTAGGTACTTAATTGGTGTCTGAGCAAATACCTCGTCAGCCCTTATGGTTATTAGCATGGAAGTCAGACATTTTAGATGAAGATTTCTGCTTTCAGCGATCAGCATTCAGACTTATAGCACCCTATAATGTCTTGGTATTTAGCTGAAAGCTGATCGCCGACAGCTGAAGGCAATTCAAGCTTCAGGTTGAATCTTCTTATTTCAAACAGTACCATAGTAGAAAGTTGAGACTTTTCGTTCGGACCCTGATTAATAGAAAGCTGACCTTTTATTTCATGGCACACCCTAAGGACAAATAAACCTGAAAGTGTTAATCTCCCAAGTGAAATACACCAGATAGTTGGAATATCAATTGAATAACTTAATGAATAGGAATACATGAATATTTCCCAACGTTTGAAGTATTTGATTATAATAATAATCTCTGCCATTACCTTGGCATTGATATATAAATTTCGCAGTGTATTTCCATTATTTATTTTAGCCCTTTTTCTCGCCTATGTCCTGACACCCATTGTGGTCTGGATGTCATCCAAGAAGGTCTTTAAACGGCAGATCCCCAGAGGAATTGCCATAATCTTTATCTATTTGGTACTGATAACCAGTATCTCCTTTGGGGGTGCTTTTTTTGTAATTAATTTGTCAAATGAGATTCAAATCCTTGTCAAAGATATTCCGCAATATGGCGAAAAGTTTTCAAAAAACTGGGTACCAGCTGTTAGCAAAGGGATTCAAAACATATCCAAGTACTTGCCTAGCGTTCAAAAAACTGACGTTTTAATTGAAGAAGAGAAAACATCGGCAGAGGTTAAAGAATTTGTTGAAAATACGGAATTTGAATCACAAAATGAGATAATAACATTCCTTCAAAACACGAGATTCGAAGTGAATCAGAGTAAAAACGGATTTGAAATAATACCCCACAAGATCACCAAAATAAAGCTTGATGATGAAGTTGAAAATTTCAATCTGGCTCAATATATTAACGACTTTATCGGGAACATGTTTGAAGACTTGCAGAGTATTTTGCTTGGTTTTCTCGATTTTGGACAGGCAATTGTCATTTCCATTGTCAGCTCAATTTTCCAGACTTTTATCACTTTGATGGTTGCAGCCTTTATCATTATCGATCATGAAAAGATACTGGACTTCTTTCGGGGATTGTTCCCGGAAAGACTGCTGAGTCGGGTTGATATGTTTTTGCAAAAGCAAAACATCGGTCTTCATGGTGTGGTTCGTGGTCAATTGATCATCTGCGTAGTTAATGGAACCTTGACAGGTATTGGGCTCTTGATATTTGATGTAAAATTTGCTTTAACCTTGTCTCTGCTTGCAACCGTAACCTCTTTAATACCCATTTTCGGAGTTTTTATTTCATCTATCCCTATCATACTGATGGCAATGACAAACTCCTTTATTACTGCCCTGCTGATACTGGCCTGGATATTAATGATTCATTTTATCGAAGGGAACATCCTCAATCCTAAGATTATCGGGAAATCGGCAAAAATTCACCCCGTACTGGTTATTTTAGCCCTGATGGCAGGACAAAAGGCATATGGGATTTTTGGAGCATTGATAGCAGTTCCATTCTTTTCAATTCTTCAAACAACCTTCATTTTCATTCGTGAGATTGTGTTTGTGGACGAAATACAACCTGAAGATTTGAACTCAAATGCTGATAAATTTGATTCTTCCACTGTCCCCTAATTTTGTGTTTTGAACAAATGACAGTCTGCTATTGAAAGAGCCGTTTGATGACTTATGCAGTAAATGATAGTTGCTAAAACCATTCAAAAGGATGTCTGAATAATCCTGTTTTGTTAAAACTTCACAAGTGACCTTCCCAGCTTTGCCTAATAAACTAAAAGAATACAATGATGGAAAAAACACCCAAAACCCAGGTCTGGGGTTCAAGACTAATAACCACACCAGATGAACTAAATGTCGAATTCTGTGCCGGTAGGGACGTCATCGTTTTGCCTATGGCGGATGAAGTTTTGATTCCTTATGATATCTGGACCAATCTGGCTCACACGAAAATGCTTGGAAAATGCGGTATTCTTACCCAGAAAGAAACTTCCGAACTTAAAAAAGAATTAATTGAGCTTCATCGGTTACATCAACAGGGAAGATTTACTCTCGATCCCAAAAAAGAGGATGTTCATATTAATGTCGAGCATTTTATAACTCATACGAAATCGATAGATGCCGGTAAGAAAATGCATACCGGAAGAAGCAGAAATGACCAGGTTGCTACTGACATGCGCCTCTTTATGAGGGATCAGATTATAAGCCTTATCAACAGCCTGTCAAAACTTGTCGAAACGATCCTGAAAAAAGCAGAGTACGAAAAGGGAACCATCATGCCTGGTTTTACTCATTATCAACCAGCAATGCTTACGACAACGGGACATTGGTTAACGGCATGGAGTCAAGCCTTGCTACGTGATATTGCAAGATTAACGTCAGATTTGCAGCGAATAAACCTGTCTCCGCTGGGGGCGGCAGCCTCTTTTGGAACATCCTGGCCAATCGATAGGGAATATACCGCTGCACTTATGGGATTTGATGGGGTTGAAGAGAACACCCTTGATTGCATTAGCGCCCGGGGAGAGTTTGAAGCAAATATTGCCTCCAGTATCGCCTTGATGATGAATCACCTGAGTACGATTTCCCAGGATATCATTCTCCTGAGTACGCCGTATTACAACATGTTATCCATTGATGATCGTTATGTGACGGGATCATCAATTATGCCCCAGAAACGGAACCCAGACTTCGCGGAAATAATAAGAAGCAAAGCTTCTTTCAGCCAGGGCACGCTGATGAGCCTCCTCAGCATTCTAAAGGGCTCTATGAGCGGCTACAACCGCGATGCTCAGCAAACCAAATACCTGATCATGGATCTTTTCCGGGAAATTGCTTCGGCGCCTGATGTGTTAGCGGGTGCATGTTCTACCATGGTTTTCAAAAGAGATGAGATGCTGTCACAGTCTAAAAAAGGATTTATGAACAGTGCTGATGTTGCAGACTGGATGGCGCAAAAACACAATCTGGCATTCAGAGAGAGCTACAATGTACTTTCCTTGGCAGTCAAATATAGTGAAGAGTCAGGACAGTTGACCTACGAAGGGCTTGTCAAAGCACTGACGGAAAATGAGATTGAGATTGAGATCACAAAGGCAGACGTGGATTACTTAAATGCTCCTTCAGCCATGATTGATCAGAAAAATCATATTGGAGGGCCTTCCTCAGAATCGGTTTCCAAAATGATTGCGAATCAACAAAAGAAGCTTTCCGATTACAAAATTCTACTCCTACAGATCACCAATAAGATTGACGAAGCAAAAAATGACTGTTTCGAGGATATCTAAAGATTAGCTGATGGCTTTGGCTTTTGGAAGTTCCTCAAGTAGTTGAGACAAAACAGCAGGATTTATCGCCTGTTGCGGGTCTTTTACATGCTCTCGTCCCGGCTGAATGATGTTGTGCCTGGGGACTGGATTAGTAACCAGGTTCAGAACCATTAAGGCTTTGACAATAACCTCCTGCAAATGAGTGGGTTTTGCATTCTTAGGGGATGTTACCTTCAAAGACAGCAGAACTTTGAGACTTTTATTGTCAATGCTGAGCTTGAAAAGATCCTCGATGGGTATTAATGAGGTCAGAAAAATGATCTTACAATTAAAAATGTCCGGCATTCCCCCTTTTATTTTTGCCTTTAAGAGATTAATCATGTTCTGGGTTTTTTCCTTTTCATCATCAGTCAAGGACAACTTGACAGCATCCACCCCACCGGATTTTTCAAGTGACTGAATGAGAATAACTTTTTCCTGGGTTGAAGGATTAAGGATGGTGAACATGTTTTTATAAAACGGTTCCATCTCCGTTTCATATTCCATTCGTATATAATTTGACACCTGTTTTATAAAATCGTGGATGAAATCTCCCTGCGGTGTCAGGTCTTTTATCAGGGTTAAGAAAATTCTTGCCGATCTTCCCTCATCGATATCTTTTTCCTGGGACAATTCCTGAAACAAGGTTTGCAGACGTCTTCTCTGCATGGTCATTTCAAGTTGGGCACTTTCCTGGATTTCAATGGATTTCTCTTGAATTTTTTTCTTATGATTCTCAATGTCTCTCAAATAGACTTCAGCAGCATCAATCTGCTTCATTCGTCTGAGTTTGGTGACCTTCCTTTCCATCAGGTTAATCTGTTTTTCTCCTCTGTCTTTTACCTCATTAACCCTTTTTATAATCAATTCTTTATCGGTCTCCAGGCGTTTTTTAAAACGCTCCAGGATCTTATGCCTCGCTCTACGTTCAAATTGGGTGCAGCTTACCATGCATTTGCAGATATGCATTAAAGCATATTCGGTCATTTCGAAGGGAATCTCTTGCGGAACATTCTCCTCTTTTACTCTTTTGTAGGAGGACGCATTGAGAATTTTGAATTTTATAAAATTAGCCCATTCAGATTCAGAAGCAGGTATTTTCTCTATTTTAAAATCAATGCTATCATCTTCTAACATTGGAAGATTATAAGTATAAGACTCAAACAAACCATTCTGTGTTTTTATCTTTTTCACCGGAGGTTCATTCGCCCTATCCTGCTGGTATTTTCGATAAGGCATACGGTACTTTTTCTTCGCCCTATCCGTTTCGAATGATCCCTGGAACACTATTTTATTTTCGATAGCCTTAAGAAGTGCCGGTTCAAATATCTGTGTCAGATAACGAATAGCTTGCTTGCATTCGGTACTGGTAACCAGGATCAAGTAATAACGGAATAGAAAGAGCTCCATTCCCCAATAGATAAAATGATACCAATACAAAGTCCTTAGTTCGTCTTCAAAAGTTTCAATACCAAAAGTATCATCAAAAACCCCTTCATCCGTTGTCTTATCTTTTGACAATGATGCTTTTCCAAATTTGAAGGGTTCATAAGCTTCAGTGAATTGCTGAAGATCATTTTTCAGAGGGGACAATGCGGCAGAAACATCCTGGTAGGAGGAATCTGATTCTATTTTTCGTAGGTAAAAAGTTAGTCTTTCTTCATCCCAATTTTCAGAAGCAGCATAGTAACCAACAACCTTAAAGAGAAGCTTGGCAACAAGTCCTTCACTATGTCTCTGGGTTGCAATCCCTTTTTCCCTGATAGTTTTGATTGGCAACATGAACTTTATTGGAGTCCAGGTAATTAATACCTCATCGTGCTCGGAAGTCAGGGAAGGAACCTGTTTCCCTTCTTCATATTCAGGAGAAGGAGGGAAAATTTCGTTTCTGGCGCCTGCATTTATCTTTATGTCTTTTAATGATTCTTTATAAATGGTTCGATATTTTTTACGAGTATGTTTGGAGGTAAACTTTAAGGCCGCCTGGGTTGCCTTCATCTGCTCCATGAGACTCTTTTCCCGAAACAACTTAAAGCCTTCACCAGCATGCTTGATTTTGCGGAAATACACCCATTTTGAACCAAGCATCTGGTGTGCGATCATCTTTAAAATGTAGACCTTTTCACTTGGGATTTGATCTTTTAGAAGTCTTGTGGAACTCAGAATATCCAGCATGTTAATCGGTCGCCATTATATCGGATGCGAAAAGCATCCTGAGTTTCGTCTATTTAACAGATTTGTCTTGTGGTTGGAAGGATTTGCAAGTTTCCTTCCAATTTCTAAAATAATGCTACAGTAAATCGATATAATTTGATGATTTGATAACCAAACAATAGTAAAGTGCTTTTCAAAAATCCCTGCAAATAACCCGTATTAAAAGTTGGATAAGCGCATTATCCAACTGAAGCTTACTTCAAAAACAAATCAGTCGTGACAGGCCATTACTGTTTTCTTTTTCGTTAAAGAGACAAGTAGGGTTAAAGATAGGCCCGTTATCGACTAATCTTCTCGACGATGCTGTACTTTGGTACACAATCCAATCCTATACTATTTCAATTGTTCGTTCTCTTCAAAGACTAATTCAATATAATCAGCAAAATCAATATTTTAAGAAAGATCACCCAAAAGTTTATTTAATAAGGCACTGTTTATTGCTTTTTGAGGATCTTGCTCGTTTTCCTTTCCTGCCATAATCAAATTATTGGCAGGTACTGGGTTTATCACCATATTTAGTACCAATATTGCTTTAGCGGTTTCTGAAGGCAGATGGGTTTGTTTTCCGGATTTTGGCAATGCAACTTTCAACCGTAACAGCCTTTTTAAACTCTGATTGTTAATGCTGATTCGGAATACATCTTCCACAGGAAATGCAAGGGAGAGGAAGATAAGTTTGCTTTTTAATACATCCGGCATGGACTTTTCGATCTGCAATTTCATATTGCTAATCATATTCTCGAATTCCAGCTCCTCTTCAGGAGCAAGAGTCAAATTGAAGCTTTTTTCCCCACCTGATTTTTTTAGAGCTTGAATAATTACAATTTTTTCCTGAATTGATGGATTGAGAATTTCAAATATATTTTCATAAAATGGCTCCAGTTCTTTGGAATAGTCGTTTTGAACATTTTCTATGGTATACTTTAAAAACTCGGACGTAAAATCACCTTTTACATCAATCTGTTCAAATGATTGGTAAATATAATTACCTGATGTCCCGGCACTGATTGAATCCTCCTCGGAGATCTCCCTGAATACCGCTTGCAACCGTTCCTTTTGCGCAATTAATTCTCTATTCGCATCCTGTTGAATCGCCAGACATCTTTCATCCAATTTCTTTTTAAAGGATTCGACATCATTATCAAATGCCTCGGATGCTTCTGTTTGTTTTAAGCGCTTAATCTTGGCAGCCTTACTTTGCAGATTTCTTAGAGTTTTCTCACCTCTTTTTTTGATCTCGGCTATCTGTTTTTCTGCAAATTCCTTATTTGTTAACACCCTTTTTTTAAACCGTTCCAGGATTTTATGCCTGGCTTTGCGCCTGAGCCGAGTGCATTTAACCGTTGTCGCCAGCAGCTGCATAAAAGCATATTCTCTGGCATTAAGTGGAATCGCCGGAAGAGGGTTCTCATCCAAAATTTCATCAATATCCGTTCTCACAGAGTCAGTCAGGGGTGGGGTCAAATTGAGGAAATTGTATCGGATAAAATCTGCCCATTGAGATTTATCATCAGGCGGCGAATTAATTTCAAAACTGACAGCAAGCTCTTCCAATAGTTTTAGATTATAGACATAGGTTTCATATACTCCATTTCTTGTTTTTAGTTTGGTTGAACGGGGATCGTCCAATCGTTTTATTTTATATTCTTCAAAAGGTTCTCGAAATTTTTTCTTTGAGCGGTCGGTTTCAAAGGAACCCAAAAATATACTTCTGCTATCAATAACCTTTTCAAAGGCTGATTCGAAAATGATTGATAAATAGCGAATCGCCTGTGTATTTCGACATGATGTTATCAAGGTCAGGAAATACCGAAACAAAAACAGCTCAACACCCAGGTAGATTACGTTGTACCAATAAAGGGTTCTAACCTGGGATTCAAAACTTTCAACAGCCATGGCATCATCAAAGGAATCACCTTCTTGTTCTGCTCCCTTGGTCAGCGTGGCTTGTCCGAATAAAAAAGGTTCATAGGCTTCAACGAACTGGTTGAGATCGGTTTTTAACGGCTCCATGAAACTAACTATCTCTTGATAGGAAGCCCCCTCCTCAATGCGCCTGGTATAGATGGATAATTTTTCTTTGTTCCAGTTATCAGGGATTGCATAGTAAGCTGCCACTTTGAAAAAGAGCTTTGCTACCAACCCCTCGGTATGGCGTTGGGTTGCTTTCCCTTTGTCCCTTATCTGTTTTGCCGGAAGAAAGAATTTCAACGGAGTCCAGGAGATGATCACCTCATCAAACTGGGATGTCAGAGATGGAGGTTCTTTTCCATTTTCGGCTTCCGGTAAAACGGGAAAATTATCCTTTTTAATTCCTGTGTTTACCGCAATGTCGTTTATGCAGGATTGATATACCGTTCGATAGGACTTCTTTGCGCTCTTTGAAGTAAATCTTAGTGCAGATTGGGTTGCTTTCATCTGCTCCATCAGGGTTTTTTCCTTAAAAATGGATAGCCCCTCACCTCCGCTCTTTATCTTATGATAATACTTCCATTTGGCACCCAACATATGATGTGACATCTGTTTTAGAATGTACATCTTATCGCTGCCTGTTTGATCCTTGATAAGTTTGACCGATTTGATGATTTCTTGCATTTTCAAACATTGTTAGAGGTTGGCTCGTTTTATCATTAAGCTGGCTTATATTTAAACATAAGACAATTTCATTTACTATTTTTTTTTGCCATCAAGTACATCCCGAATGGTTTTCCTGAATTCGTGAGGAGCAATCGGTTTCATTACACACCCTTTTATCCCAAGTTCTTTAGTTTTAGAAATAAACTCATCACTATGATATCCTGTGACCAGTATTATCTTTATATCCGGTCGAATTTTAAGCAGTTCTTTTGCCAGATCCGATCCAACCAATTTGGGCATTGCTTGATCAGATATCACCAGGTCAAAAGCTTCAGGATGATCTCTGAAAAGCTCAAGAACATCCGGGCTGCTGATGGCAGTTGTGACTTTATAGCCACACTTTTCCAAAATTCTTTTTTCCAATTTTACCAGGGAAATCTCATCATCGACCACTAAAATGTGCTCATTGCCCTTTGGCATCGATTCGGTTTCCTTTTTGCAGATCTCTATTTCTCCTTTGACAATTGGGAAATAGAGATCAAATGTGGTTTTTTTACCCTTTTCGCTGGAGACCGCTATGGTACCCTGGTGATTGCGCACAATACCATGGACAACCGCCAATCCCATTCCTGTTCCTTCTCCTACCGGCTTTGTAGAGAAAAAAGGATCGAAAATCCTGTCCAGGTTTTCCTCTTCAATACCATGCCCCGTATCACTCACTGTCAATTTCAAATAATCGCCTTCCATAATGGCATGAGAAGAAGCGAATCCTGCATCGACTGCAACCTCTGTCAGACCGATCTCCAATAATCCGCCAGATGATCTCATTGCATAACCGGAATTTGTGCACAGATTCATAATAATCTGATGGATTTGACTGGGATCTGCCAGAATCACATTGGATTGGTTTTCCAGATTCTGACGGATTTCGATGCTGGCCGGAAGGAAAGCTTTTATCATTTTTAAAGCTTCTTTAATTAGAGGTGATATTTGAATGGGTTGTTTTTCACCCTCCTGTTGTCGACTGAAGGTAAGAATCTGTTGGATTAAATCTTTTGCACGCTTAGCCGCTTTTGTTGCCTCTTCCAGATCATCCCGGATCAAGCTGTTTTCAGGTAAATCCTCCTTAGCCATTGATATATATCCTAAGATAGCAAACAGGAGATTATTAAAATCATGTGCAATTCCCCCTGCTAAGGTTCCAATTGCCTCCAACTTTTGGGAATGTTTTAACTGGGTTTCCAACTGAACTCGTTTTTCCTCTGCTTTTTGCTGCTCTATGATCTTTTCTTCCAGGGTTTTTTGAGTTTGCTCCAGTAATCGATTCGTAAATTCGTATTGCTTGGCTTTATCGGTGGTTAAGCTCAATTTCTCGGTGAGTACCATGGCAAAAATGCGGTAGAAAAAATTCTGCAGATTATCGGCTTTCAAATCGGAATATTTTCCTATACCTCTGGCCATGATACTGAACACAGTAACAGGTGTCTTGGCTATTACTGTAGCAGAACATGATTTAGAGCTGATTACGCTCATTTCTCCAAATATGTCCCCCTTCCTTTTTAGTGTTAGAATCGAATCATTTCCAACATAAACCCCAACCTCACCTTTTATTAAAAAGTAGACCTTGTCGTTTTCCTGGCCTTCCGACAGAATTTTATGACCTTGGGGATGTTCAATAAACTCAGATAGTGGAACTAACTGGTTTAACAACTCATCTGAGAGGTGTCCAAATAGGCGGGATTTTTTTAAATAATCCACAATCTCGATATTTTCTTTAAAAGTGTAGTCTAGATTTAGCTCTTCCATTGGATAACAGCAAACGGCTATTGGGGTTATGGCTTTACCTCTTGGAAAAAGTCACAAGAGTGATCAGAATTAATTATCTAAAACGCTTAATCATGGTAATTCGATTTCCAGTCTCATTCCATGTCACTTCATCCATGCTAGACATCACAAGAAAAATCCCCCTCTCAGACGGCAGAGTTTTCATACTATCATCGTAGCGAGGTAGTTGTGATGTATCAAAACCGGGTCCCTGGTCTTCTACTTCGAATTTTAGTTGGTCGGAATTCAATTCAGCCTTT
Organism: bacterium; assembly: GCA_018829445.1. Classification (GTDB taxonomy): domain Bacteria; phylum SAR324; class SAR324; order XYD2-FULL-50-16; family XYD2-FULL-50-16; genus JAHJTV01. The sequence continues at coordinate 45,475 of JAHJTV010000093.1, read as the reverse complement.
AAATGGACTTTTTTATGGGAATACCTGGGATCTGTTTCACGTTCAATGATTGTGTCGTTAAATCTGTCAATGGACTGTTCCTTTAGGCCGGGATCCATTTCCAGATTACCATAGACAATCGCGTTTTTGACTGCTTCAAACAGACAGGAGGCAATTGCGTGGCTGTCTGTTCTGTGTAATTCACATAATGGTTTGAAGTGACTTTGTATGGTAGGGATCAAGCTTTTGAGGAGTTTGATTCTGCTGGGAATAGTAAAGCTCAAAGTTGCAGAATAAAACTCTGCTATATTAACCAGTTCCTGTTTGGTAGCCTTAATAGACTCAATCTTGTCCAAAGTTGCCAACAGAGGCTTAAATTCAAATGGCTTGGTTAAAAAATCATAGGCGCCAAGTTTAAATGCCTTGAGAGTCAGTTCAATGACAGCATAACCTGTCATTATAATGACGGGAATATCCAAATCTTTTTCGCGGATTTTTTCCAATAATTCAAGGCCATTCATAACAGGCATTTTTATATCAGTAAATACCAGGTCATATTCACTACTCATGTTTTTAATGAGATGCCATCCCTGTTTGCCATCGTTGGCCGTTTCTACAGTATGTCCGTTTTTAATAAGGTAACTCGAAAGCATTTTTCGGATTTGGGCATTATCATCAATTACCAATATGTGCATGTTATCTATCTCCACTCCATAAAGTTACAAACTCATTTTTGCTAACTGGTATCATTCTTTATAGTAAATTGTCCTCTAGAAAATGGGATGTATAATGCCTGATGTGATTGTTGATTGATTCCATGTCAAGGCTGAACAAGATCTCCGAAGCATGGTATGTGTTTAACCAATCATAACAAATGGCAAAAAGATAAAACATTGTCAGAACTGTTATTCCATGTTATATGAATCTCAGTTTGTGTGCAACATGGGGCTAAAATAGATTGAAGTTTTGTTTTATTATAAATGTTTTATTTAACTGAAAATATTAGGCATTCTGAATTAGACTGTTCTGGTATTTTAGTATTTCATCTTTGATGTGTTATGCATCAGTTTTTAAAAATGTTTGTAATTGTCTGAAACCAATATTCATTGATATTTAAATAGCTATTGAAATAACTAACGATCAAACTGTAATTATCTAGCGAAAACAAAAAGAGAAGCTGGAGGGGTAAGGGCGGAGCTGGAGATTTCTACAGTACTGCTCACCAAACACGGCATTACAGTAGTAAAAGAAGATCGACCGGTTTGATTTTATTTGAACAGGCAAACAATGAATTGCCTTCAATCTATTCACCTAAACAGTTACATTTGAAACAACCTGTTTTTCCACAAGCTTTTCTTAGCGTTCTGTATCCGATTGATTTTCATTATTGTTAATTTAACGAATCCAGGGGGAATCATGAAAATAATGGTTTGTTATGATAATTCCAAATCCGCGCAGGAAGCGTTGAAGCTTTCTCTTCAGCATGCAAAACAATTTGAAGCCAAGGTTTACCTTGTTACCTCGATGGTTGGAGGAAGTAAAGACAATGTCGAAGACCACAGAATCGCAGAAAGTCACTTGGATTATGGGAAATCGCTTGCGGAAAAGGCAAACATATCCTGTGAAACAAGATTACTGATCCGTGGTCTTGAATCAGGAGAAGACTTGGTAAAATTTGCCAACGAAAACGAAATTGATGAAATCATCATCGGAATCCAGAGAACATCAAAAGTTGGTAAATTATTGTTTGGTTCCACAGCTCAACATGTTATACTGGAAGCACGCTGTCCGGTTGTAACCGTAAAATAGGATCAATTCAACTGATGATCCTAATTCTTCATTAATTCCATTTATTAAAAAGCATTCCATGCCGCATACTACTTCAGAAGGGTGGGAAAAAAAAATAGTTACCCCCGATCAGATTTTAGAGAAGATTAAACCCGGGATGAGTATTTTTTTAGGAACAGGCCCAGCCGAACCCAGAACACTGGTCAAAGCACTGACTGGCTCGGAAGCATATAATTTGCAAGATCTTGAACTGCTTCAACTTGTTAGTGTCGGGGATGCGATTTCTCACGAAGAATTAAGACTTCAGCGATATCGCCTTAAGACATTCTTTTCCGGCTGGATTGCTTCAGATGCCATTACATCCGGAAAAGTGGATTTGATTCCCAGCCGTTTCGATCAGATTCCAAAACTGCTTGAATCCAGAAGAATTCCCATTGACGTTGCTTTCGTGCAGATTACCCCTCCTAATGAAGCCGGATACTCCAGTTTGGGGGTGGCCGTTGATGTTGCGCGTCATGCCATGGAACAGGCATCTATTGTGGTGGGTGAGATCAATACCAAAATACCCAGGACATTTGGTGATACATTTGTACCCATTGCCGACTTTGATTTTCTGATATATTCAAAAGATTTGCCGATATATTTTGATCCCTGGCCGAGGAGTGAAAACTTTGACAAGGTGGCAAAAAACATTGCAGCGATAATCGAGGATGGCAGTTGTATTGCGTCTTCAATTGGAACACTTTTTGAGCATTTGGGAGAGCATCTGGTACATAAGAGGGATCTGGGGATTCATACTCCGTTTTTAAGTGATAACATCATGAATCTGATTAGAAGCGGAGCGGTGACCAACCGAAAGAAGAATACCTACAGGGGACAATCTGTGACTTCGTATGCTTTTGGATCTCCTGAACTCTTGGATTGGCTTGATCGTAACCCATTAATTGAATTCCAGGGAATTGATAAAGTTTTTAATCCGCTGCAGATCGGGCGAAATCCAAAATTTGTGGCCGTTGTTCAGGCAAGAAAGGTTGACATGTCCGGACGGGTGACCCTGCATGTGGGCAACAAAGGGGTAATTGCCGGACTGGCTCAAGCAACGGCAGTAGTCTCGGGAGCCCAGATATCCGAAGGAGGATATACTGTTTTTGGCTTGACAAGCCGTAATGCCAAAGGGAAATCCAATTTTTTAACCTCCGTTGAAAACTACCCTAATCTGCTGAATATTCCAGAAATGGTAAATGTTGTAGCAACAGAGTACGGAGTAGCCTATCTTTACGGAAGAACAGTGCGTGAGAGAGCTCAAGCGTTAATTGAGATTGCCCATCCCGATGATCGCGAAGAGTTAATCGAAAAAGCCAAGAAAGAAAACATCATATACGCCGATCAGATCTTTCTTAAAAACAACGCTCATTTATATCCTATAGATATCGCGACGCAACACACCCTGCGTAATGGTTTAAGGCTAAGATTAAGAGCCATTAAACCTTCCGACGAAGATGAAATGCGACATCTTTTTTATCGGTTTTCTGACGAAGCGGTTTACTATAGATATTTCACATCTATTAAAACGATGCCTCACACAAAAATGCAGGAATATGTGAATGTCGACTATACCCAAGTTATGTCCATAGTGGCGTTGATTAATGATCCTGGACAAGGACACATCATTGCAGAAGCAAGATTTGTAAAAGAGCCCGATAAACCCTGGGCAGATGTTGCCTTTGTTGTGGATGAAGAATTTAGCGGCCTGGGGATCGCCACCTTTCTTTACAAAATGTTGATTCGATTGGCAAAAGATAGAGGTTTGCAAGGCTTTACTGCAGATGTGTTATCTTCAAATACCGGCATGATGAAAGTATTTGAAAAGGGGGGCGTTGTTAAGGCAAAACTTGAATACGGAGTTTATAAATTGAATATGCCATTTGAAGACACGAATCTCTGATTTAATTACTAAGGATAGGAGTGTTGGTTTGCGGATGAAAGATGTTTCTACTATTATTTACGGAGTTATGCCTGCCTTTTCCTACATCGTTAAAAACGTCTTTCACAACGTGGCGACCTTTGTTTTTAGAGTCCTTTGCTTTTCCTTGATCCTGGGTTATCTGCTTCCTCTAAACGGCGTTGCTGCCTCAAAAACAACTTTGAAAGCAGTTCTTTTTTATAAAACGGACTGTCAGGAATGTGAAACTGCAATTCAGAATATTCTTCCCAAATATGTTAAAAAGCTCGATTCGAAACTAAAAATTCTAGCCATAAATAATTCCATATCCGAGGGCGCCAGTGTTTTTCTAGACACTTTGCTAACCTTGAATATTCCTGCATATTCTCAGCTTCCGATTTTAATAATTGGTTCACACATACTAACGGGATTGGATGATATTAACCAGAATCTCCCGGGCGTTCTTTCGGCACCTTCTGATGCTACAGTCTACGATTGGCCGCAAGTTAGTTCCATCAATTCATTGGTAAAAAAAATCCAACAAATGGAATCCGTACCATCTGCAAAATGGATAGACGGGAACACGGAGCAAGGATTCTCAGAAACAGTCAATACGTTTAAATATAATTTTAAGAAAGATATTGTCGGCAATTCAATAGCGTTAATTGTGCTGATCGGGATGCTGATGGCAGTCGTTTTTGGTATTATTCTCTTTGTTAAAAGACCAATGACCGAATCTTGCTCTATTTCAGTTGCCTACCCAATATTGGGGATAACAGCGTTGAGTATCGCAGGTTACCTTTTTTATTCGGGTGTTGTTGAATCTGAACTGATGTGTGGGCCTGTCGGAGAATGCAACACTGTTCAACAAAGCAAATATGCTATGCTATTCAATGTAATCCCTGTGAGTCTGCTGGGCATTGTTAACTATTGTGTCGGTTTAATCTGCTGGATACAAAGCAAATTAGCCAACAAAACTCTGAATGCATATTTCGTGATTCTTGGTTGGGGGACATCGGTCTGTGGAGTTGGATTCTTCATTTATCTCACTTTCTTAGAACCCTTTATAATCGGAGCCAGTTGTGCTTGGTGTCTTACTGCAGCTACACTTACGACCCTGCAAACATTGACAGCCACTCCTCCTGCCAGAGTGGCTTTAAATAAGGTCTTTTAGCAATCACTGCATATTTCTCTTCAATCAAAACGCCTGTTAAGCCATCCCAGTAGTTTAATCCTATGGACCAAAACAGAGCCATTTGTGGTAAGAGTAACCAACATCTTCCACAGCGCTTGTAAAAGCCACAGGGCAGATTCCTTCAATCTGAACAGGCTTGTTTGACTTTCCGAGGTTTTCGCATGTTGCATAAAGGGCTTCAATACAGGAAACATCAACTGCGGTAACATTTTCCAGGTTTAATTTAAAATACTCAACAACGTTTGCAGATCTTTCCACGGCTTTTCTGATCTCGTTGGCTTTTCTCTCAGTGAGAACTCCAGATATTTTTACATGACCTGAAAACGCAGACTCATCGATCGAAAAAACTATACTTGAAGAAGCATTATCTAAATACTGTAACATTGTAAATCCTCCAAACTTGTTAAAATCAAGTTGCTTTCAAAGAATTCTTCAAGGGTATATCTTCTCATTTTTGCTTGATGATTCACTCTTAATCAAAAAACCACTTTCATTCAAAATTGGCCATTTTTCGATCAATCACCAGCAATTGATCGAAATTGCGCTAAATGTCAGAATAATCGTTTATTTTCGATTAATTTCATTTTACAGCTGCATTTTCTGATACATGGTATTGCTTAAAATCAGATTGAGCAGTTGTCTTGTTACTATTACCGGTAAGTTTTGTGTCATTTTACAACTAAAAAAGTCCATTTTCGAGATATTTTTTTCAGGATATAGCCGGAATATAGTGAACGGGTAAACCTTAAAATCTGCAAATTGCATCAATAAACTTTTATTTCAATTATTTATGTCATACTTAACCATTCAACCAGGAAGAAAAAATGTTGTAACCGGTGAATTGAAAAAACGCCAAAATCGAACAAAATGGACGGTGAAAAATGGAAATGTGAAATAAAAAACTAGACTCAGATAGGAGAAACGAGGAAATAGTACGGCTGTCAGATCAAGGGATAGAATATGGCTGGAAATCGGGGATGCCCGTCAATATAAAGGGAATCAGAGAATTATTCTGTTCCCTTTAAATGCTATTCGCAAAACACAGGTTGCTAGAGCTTTTGGGTAATTTGTGATGTTTCGTATTGGAGATAGTCATGAATCCGTTGCAGAACCTTTTCTGCAATATTTTTCTTAAACGGCCCCGCATAAATTGATGTGACTGTGTACTGCTGATTTTTGGGTCTGATGTCAAATTCAATCTTGATTTTTGGATAGAGAAGAGCCAGCTCAGACTTTATTCTGACACCGGTTTCTTCCTGTGGGAAAGTCCCCATCGATATTCTGTATCGATTATTCTCTTTAATCAAAAAAGGATCACTCACCAATTCTTTCTGCATTTTTAGCAGATCCATTTTAGCTTTGGCAGTCTGCAGGGTATAAATTGAGGTTGAGATTAATTCAAAATACTTTGTTTTTCTAGAATACGACCTCTTCAAATAGGGAATTTTTTCCTGTTTTAGGAATCGAGTAACCTCTTGTTCGCAGGTAATGGCTGTACAATCTTCAACTCGGATGTAAAATCTTTTCAAGGGAGTCTTACTCGGTGTTACCGCCTTCACAACAGGTGTTTTCTTTTCCACTTCAATGACCTGTTCAACATCCTGAATAATTGCCATATCCGTATTTAAGCCAGACTCAAATTGCATCTGGGATTCTTCAAAACCCTCTCTTTCGTTAAAAAACATTGTTAAAGGATTGCCAAACCAATAAAACAATCCGGCACCTAATAAAACAAGTATTAAGATAAAAATCAGAAAAATCCATTTGCCTTTCCCCGATTTCTTTTGATCATCTGTCTGTTTTTTCAGCGTTTTTTGAGTTTTTAGATTTCCTTTTGCCATGAGTTAACTCTATGAATAGAATTTAAAATAAAAGGCAGTGAGTTTTTTTATATCATACATATCAGTAAATAGTAAAATCTTCAAGAAAGAGATTTTATAAAGTAATGTTAACTGGTTTACAGTAGGGCTATCTAACAATTAACTTATTTTGATCATTCCATTAAAGTTTAAAGCAGAAACTACCGATAATAAAACATAGACAATAAAATGTTAATTTAGGAGGCTCACATGAGACGATCCAATTCTTCGACAGCCTTTATGATAGCATTGATTTTGCTGATCGGTGCTCTGACTATTGGATGTATAACTTTTTTGAACCAGATGAATGGTAATTATATCCTGATTCAGAATGGAGTGACACCGGTAAAGCATGTACTTGATCATTATCAGTACAGAAAAAATAAGCGGGCATTTATTTTTTCCTTATCTTTTCTCGTAGTGTCAGCCAGTATTATGATTATGATTGCTCTTCCTTCCGAGGAAAGAAAAACTGTCACCAAACGAAAGGATGCCCCACAACCTATTAAGGTTGATAGAGATGATAGCAGTATTTCGGCTGTTGTCGTAACACCCAAAGATCCAAAATCGGATAAAGCGGCTGCTCCTGTAGCACCTCCACCTATGGAAAAGGTTACTCCTCCCGTGGAATCAGTCGTTGAGATCATTGAACATGTGGAGGAAATCAGTACTGAAGTCGAAGATGTGACTGAAGGCGAAGATGATGTTGTTTACGGATCTGGACCTATCTCAGATGCTGCCACCATGCACTTTGTTCACAAATTCCCGGACAGTGCCCTAAAATTCCTGTATCGAAAGCAATTGGACGGAAAAGCTTTGACAAATGTTGAGGAGGAGATATATCAGCAGTGGGAAAACAGAAACCTGACTCGCGGTAAGGTAAAGGGCTACATTATGTCCATGATGGAATGGAAAGAATTTCCGAAGAAACCACTCTATGAAACCTGGAGAGAGATAAGAGACCACATATTTGAAAACATAGATTGATACTTTCTCCGAAAAAACCGGGTAAGTACTCAAAAGTTATGTTCTGCAAAAAAAAGCAGAACATAACTCAAAAAGGTACTAATAGTGCCTTAAAACTCCAACTACAACACCATGAATCGATAATTCCCGGGGATCAACATAAATTGGTTCCATTGTGTGATTTGCAGGTTGCAATCGAATCCTTTCCTTTTCATGATAAAACTTCTTAACGGTCGCCTCTTTATGATTAATCATGGCGATAACCGTGTTTCCATTTTCAGCATAATTCCGATGTTCAACAATCAAATAATCTCCATCGCAAATACACTCTTCAATCATTGAATCCCCCTGCACTCTTAGTACATAAGACTTATCCGGTTTTCGGATCATTGATTCGGGAAACTCCATGGTTTCGTTTTCAAGAAAATGCTGAATCGGCTGGCCCGCTGCAACTTTTCCCATCAAAGGTAATTCGATCAATCTTGTATTTTGATTTGATCCGGTAGATCTTTCCGGGTAAAAACTCTCACTACTCAAAATCTGGATCGAACGCGAGATATTATTTTCAAAGGTAATAAAACCTTTTCTTTTAAGATTGTTCAAGTGTTTATGAACACCACCGGCTGATGCCAGAGAAAAATGACCGGCAATATCCCGGATACTTGGGGGATAATGGTTTTCATTGATATAATCTTTTATATAATCTAATATCTCCTGCTGACGACTGGTTATTTTCATATTTAGCTGTTGTCTATGGTTATCCGATCAATACAGCATCGAAAAATTAGCACTAATCCAAACCAGGAATTGAACATAAATGTACCAATTTGGTTCAACCCATAATGAACATATGTACCCTTTAAAATGATTTGTCAAGTTTTTCCACACCAATTCCTCACAGAATGTTAAAAAGAAAAAACAAAAGTTAAGAATCAGGTGAATTGGTTGAATGAAGACTCCTAAATGCAACCTAAATGAAAAATAATCAATCAACAGTTTTTTCTTTGTTATGGTAAAATTACAGTTTTTTCTTCTTCTTTTGATTATTATTTTTTCCACCCTGTTGTCAGCGGAAAACACAAAAGTCAGGAATATACAGAATTCCGTGGTTGGTTCTCAGACGATCATCGATCTACCGCTATTATTGTCAACACCCTGCAAGGAATTTGAAAACAGATTATCAAAGGTTGCAGGACTGGAAAATCTGGTCAAAGATTATTTCTCATTAATCAAAAATTCAACAAGAGAAAGTCAAACTTCGTCACGAGAAAAGGCAAAACCATTTTTAGAAGTGCTTCATTTTCAAAGCCATTGTCTTCTTAGAAATGTAAAACTGGAGGAGAACTTTTCCAGATTCACTGAAGTCGATCTCAATATCCTACTGGACCAAAATCTCAGCTTGAATAAGTCATCGAATATCCAAAGAGAGATGGTACTATTCTATGCCGATTATTTGATTAACAACGGGCAGCACCTTGCCTCAGTTTATCCACTCGGGTTCGAATGGATGCCTGATCAAGCGGAAACCAATAGATATATTGTATTTAGTGGTGCATTGATAACGCCGGGGCTGGAATCGATGTGGAAACACTGTCAAAAACGGTTTAACTGGCAACATGCTGGTTGGAATGCTGTCTTGGTTTCCGGATATCAAAGTCCCTCCTACCAATTTCTAGAATTTGTCAAATCGTCCAAAACTATAGGAGACGCTTTAACAAAAGCGATACCGCCCTTGTATGGGGGGCATCATCTAAAAATACCTGATATCAAAGTAAAATTGGTCCCTTTAATTCAGGAACCAGGAAACAGACCGTCCTGGGATGGATTCCACAGTACCTGTAGTGAGTTCGGATTTTCACCGCGCTATCCCCATCAAAACGGTTATGAAGGGGAACTAAAGTTTATGGGTATTAAAGATCTGTATGAACCCATTTTCAGCAATACCTTGATTCCAAGAAGCATTGCCAGAGATTTTGAGGCAGCATTATATGAAACCGGATTCTTTCCATCCCCGAAGGGGTTGAGAACAATAATGGCTTTAAGCGCCCAGGAATCGACCATTCAATGGAATCCGAAACTGAATATTCCAAAAAAAAGAACGTTGAAACAAAGGTTTAATCGAGTTTTATTAAAACTCAAATCATCAATTCCCGGAGCCATATCCAACCTAATACTGTCAGATGATCACAAGAAGGAATTGGATGGATTAATCCTGGAATTGGACAAGATCACAAATCCTGAAGATGAAGGAGTAAGGGAATTTGACTTTTACTTGTGGAGCAGGATAACAAATCGGTTTTTGCAGACTGTGATGGAGGAATATGAACAATTCCTTCAGGTTGGTCAGTGGTTTTTTGATGTGAAGTCCCTGAAAGAGCAATTACAGCATGAACCTCAAACATTTGGACTATGGCAAATCAACGTTAATCATCTTCAGGAAAAGATGAAATCCTTTTCGCAATTGAGAAGAATATTTCCCGACTTATATCAGGAGATTAATGGATACTGGGAAATCGACAGAGATCTTTTAATTAAGGCATTAAGCGGCAGGCCGGATTCTCTCTTAACAAAGAAAGAGACTTTAGAGCTTATTATTTATACACACCTGCTTCCCAGATATGAAAACCATCACCTGGGTGATACAAATGATTTAAACTATTTTATTGCTGAAAACATGGCAGGCGAAATGTCAACATTCAGATCGGCAATTCAATCTGAACTGAATGAAAATCTAAAATCACATCTGATTGTCGACGGGGATTTAACCTATTATCATCCTTATTCAACCAAGATAGACTGGAGTAGAAAATCGGATACAATTGAAAAACTGGAAGCGTTCATTACAAAGCATCTTTACTATTTTGAAGAACCGGTCGATGTGCAGAATCTAATTAAAGATTTATGCGAGGCGCGATCATGGAATGAGTTAAAGGAACAAGAACTGTATAGAAAAATTATAAGAAGCAAACCTGCGATCAGAAAATTCCCGGAAATCAGAAGCAGCCTTTATGAACAAACGCCAGATTTGTATTCAAAAACAGTCCTGAGAAAAACGGAATTATTTTGACCTGATTCGAGAAAACATCTAAGATTCGCTTTTTTGAAGTGTAATTGGCCTGGGCATTCAATTATTTCATCATTTTTGCGACTGATCTCTCAACTTTTTTTATTCTCTCAAAAAGACTGTCCAGACCGTTAATCAGGGCTTGTATTTTTCTCCAGACCTCAAGGGGTCTGGAAGGCATTCCTGCTACGATGGCATTGTCATCGGTTTTTGATGTGATAAGGGTTCTGGCCAATAATGTGACATTGTTACCTATTTTTAAATTATCCCGGATTCCGGATTGCCCCCCCATCATCAGATGGTGACCAATAACGGTACTGCCGGCTATACCTGATTGCGCAGTAACCAGTGAATGTTCGCCCAAATCCACGTTGTGTGCGATGTGCACCAAATTATCAATCTTACACCCTTTACGAATTATTGTCTGACAAAATCTGGCTCGATCAATGGTAGTGCATGATCCAATCTCCACATCATCTTCGATTACTACTTGTCCTATCTGGGGTATTTTGAGATTTAGTCCATCCCGCTGGAAAAAACCATACCCGTCAGCCCCAAGAACTACGCCCGGATGCAGGATGACGTTGTTGCCTATTAATGTGTGTTCCCGGATAGTTACATTTGGATGAATCAGACAGTTTTTGCCGATTACGGATTTTTCCATAACAACTGTACCCGATCTGATAACCGTATTATCACCAATTGAAACATTGTCATAAATAACGGCTTTTGGATCGATTGTCACATTGTGGCCGATGAGTACGCCCTTACCGATAAATGCATCTTCATGAACTCTGCAACTGACCGTGGTCTTTTCGTGCAGCAGAAGAGTAACTTCTACATGATGAGCCATGGGATCATCTGATATCAGAAGATTGTGTTTTGAACTGGTAATGTCAGGTGATACAATAATTGCTGCTTCGGGTGAAACTTCTACGTCATCCAGATCCCTTCTTCTGCCATCAAATATCCCGGTTGGAGCCGGAAGGTTTGCCATCTCTTTCGGGTTTGTAAGGTAAGCTACTCCACCGGGGCCGATCTTCTCCAAGCCACATGCATGCGTGATCACAATACTGCCATTGCCTGTATATTCCAGGCCTAGTAACTCACTTAATTTCTGCAGTGTATATTGCATCTTATAATAAAATAGTCTGAGTACCAAAAACAGTACTAAGGGTTAATATGATCTCAAAATTTGTGGTTAAATACTTTTAAAGATAATTACATTTTTTATGTTCGAGGAGATCATTTGAAGGAAAAAAATGAATCACTTCATTTTGTTAATGACGATCACCGTTTGATAATCTATTCATATTTTGATAGCATTTTTTTTAGAGTCGATACACCAGAAAAATAAATGGCAAGCAAATTGAATAGATAGTCCCATCTATTAAACTGTTTTATTGATCTAATTAGAGAATTTCAGTGATCTTATTATAATAGAAACCGAAAATGAGACTTCCTGACATCAGCAGAAAAAAAGTAAATATAAGAGTTCAATACCTTTCTTTAATCGGGCATATGGCTCGTATCGACGGGAAATTCGATAAAAAGGAAGTTGAGCTACTTAAACAGATGACTGTTCAATTCAAAATAGCGGAAAAACATAAAGACAAGATATTCAAAAAGCAGGATTTTAGCGATCAACAGGTTAAAAAAGTCTTTAATGAGTTGAAGAAAAACCATCTGCATTACAGTTTCATGCTTGATTTGATTGCCATGGCAACGGCCGACGGAGTCATTCTTGAACCCGAACGTCTGATGCTTACCCAGATATCACAATTGATTGGGTTGAAACACGAAGAATTTCACAAGCTTATCAACTTTGCCCAGGCGACATCGAGTTTAAGTGACCATAATCATAACGATCCCATGTATCAATATGTTATTGAAATGTTTTTCCGATGGGCACGGCAGAAGGATGTAAAGCTATTTAAGCAGACCACTTTCGCATTAAATGAAAAAGTAGATAAAGCTCTAAAAAAAGACTTGTAACGTAAAACCAAGCCCTCATTTTAAGCCCGTCACACCATCAGTAATAATAAAATAAGGACTTAACCAAAACCCGCAAATTAATTCGGTACTATTTTCATTCATGACACTTATAATCAAACGGAAAATACTAAACGGAGTTTACCTGGTTAATGTTCCCGAAGCAGATCTAAAGTTGCTTTGTGGATGTCCTGCCGATGCGATAAAGCATCTGTCTGCAAAAGGGTTTCTTCCAATTGTTGAGAAAGACGGGATCAAATTCGAGTCCGGTCCAAATGCCATTTTACTCTCTGATACTCTTATCCAAAACAATGCTTTATCCAATCTTTCCGAGTTCCCCGTTCTTCACATGTTCTACAACCAGGGGATGATTTTGCCTGGGCATCCTAATAACGGCGCCACTCCTATATTGGTAGGAAAAAAATCATTTGTTCAAGCCCAGATGAAGTACATTTTTATAGGGAATTACGGAATTGTAACAAAAAAAGAGTATCTTGAACTGGGTGAGACAGAAAGTTTTACTGAAGAATACCTTCTTATGAAGCAAAAGTTTGCCATGGGAAGATTTATTCCGTCTGATGAACTCATGAAAGGTATTTTTCTGGGGAATAAACCGCTTGAGATTAAAAATGGCGTATTAATAAAAAGAAAGCAAACCAACGTTTTTATAATCAGCTACAAAGATAAATCGGTCGAAATAAACCTGAATCTGCGAAAATACCAGAAATATGAGCCGACATACCGATTGCCTAAAACAGATTTGCCGAAGCACTACTTTGCCGTGGTTCATTCGGGTGAAGGTGATGGATGGGACCCATCCAGACCCTGTCTCAGCAGTATCTTGCTTCATGATAATCGGATTTTTCTGGTTGATGCCGGTCCCAATATTCTATATACCCTGAAGGCTTTCGGACTTAAACCCAGCCAGATTGATGGTGTCTTCTTTACTCATGTGCACGATGATCATTTTTCCGGATTATACTCGCTGATTAACACCAAAACGCGAGTTAAGGTATTTGCCACTAACACGGTAAAAGCAACCATCGTTCAAAAACTGGGAACCTTACTTTCCGTATCGGAACAGGAGCTGACGCATCAATTTGACTTTCATGAGTTAAAAAGAGAAGAATGGAATGATTATCAAGGTCTTGAAATTCACCCCATCCCTTCAGCTCACCCCATTGACACTACTTTGTTTGTTTTTCGAGTAAAGGATAAAAACGGTTACAAATCATATGGCCATTACACAGACATTGCTGCCATTGATTGGCTTAAAAAAATGGCATCTAAAACTCCGGGAAAGTTAGGATTATCCAGAGAGTATATTGAGAAGATTAAACGATTCTTCAGTATAAAGGTTGACGTAAAAAAAATAGATGTTGGAGGACCGACGGTACATGGCGATGCTGAAGATTTTGCCGAAGATAAGTCCGGCCGTATTGTGCTGGGTCACACCCATGCCCCCTTTACAAACCGACAACTGGAAATTGGTGAAAAGGTAAATTTCGGAGATGTGGAAATTCTCATTGCAGATAAACCCTATTAAGAAGAAGACCATTTCAGACACGCCTGTGGTGCTTCCTTTTAAACCTTAGTTTTAATTCTCCTGATCAGTAATATTCAGCTATTTACATTTTTCTAACCAGGTGTCCAAAAATGCCAACTTTACCAGCTTCCATTGAGATTCCGACATCCAAACCCATTAACGGACAAGTGCGAATACCGGGGTCCAAGAGCCTGACGAATCGAGCTATTCTAATATCAGCTCTGGCTCGGGGAAAAAGTCAGTTAAAAGGTGTTCTTCATTCAGATGATACCAAATATATGATTCAAGTCTGGAAAAAACTGGGGGTTAAATCTGAAGAGGTGCAAGATGATCTTCTGATTTTCGGATGCAACGGCAATATGTCAAAATGCGAACAGGAATTGTATGTCGGCAATGCCGGAACAGCAGCCAGGTTCATGACTGCAGTGCTGCCATTGGGAAAAGGTGAGTATATCCTGACCGGCAACGAAAGGATGCAACAGCGCCCCATCTCGGATCTGATTTCGTCACTAAACTCACTTGGAGTAACCGTTGTTGATCTGAACCATAGTGGATGTCCACCTGTAAAAATCCTGGCTTCCGGTCTTAACGGGGGAACTGTTACAATCCCCGGAGACAAAAGTTCGCAATATGTCAGCGCCCTGATGATGGCTGCACCCTATGCTATGCAGGAAACCATAATCAACATCGAAGGAGAGCTGGTTTCCCGAACCTATGTTGAAATGACCCGGCACATTATGAGAGATTTTTCTGTTCAGTGTGAATGGCTGGATCAGCAGAAGTTGAAAATCCCGCCCAAGCAGGAATATGTGGGGAGATCCTACGAAATAGAAGGCGATGCCTCTTCTGCCTCATATTTTTTCGGAATGGCCGCCATCACGGGAGGAGAGATAAGAATTTCCGGAATAAGAAAGAATAGTACCCAGGGTGACCTGGGTTTGTTGAATATTCTTCAGCGAATGGGATGTTCCATCAATTGGGATGATCAAGGTGTTGTAGTAAAAGGACACAGCCTCAAGGCGGTTGATGTGGATATGAACACCATGAGTGATGTTGCTCCTACATTGGCCGTAATTGCCCTGTTTGCAGACGGTACTACAAGAATCCGCAATGTTGGTAACATGAGAATAAAAGAGTGTGATAGGATTACTGCAACAGTCACGGAATTAAGAAAATTGGGAGCCACGGTTGAAGAGTGGAAGGATGGATTAAGTGTTATGGGGCTTGGTAAGTATCATGGCGCAGAATTAGAGACTTACGATGATCATCGTATGGCAATGTCTCTAACACTGGCGGGGTTGAAGATCCCCGGAGTTATCATCCAAAACCCGGCATGTGTATCTAAAACTTTCCCCCGATTTTATGATATGTTTCTGCCTTTAATCCAATGAGATAGCTTGTCTGTGAGCATGGCTTTGTCAGCATCTCTCCAAGGACCTACCAGCACAAACGATGTTAATCCCTGATCCAACAATGTTCGCAATGTCTTATTAATTCTGTCAGTCGTAATCTGTTCCATTAGGAGTAATACCTCTTCAAATGTACCACTGGCCGGATATAGTATTGGCGTCAATAAGCTGTACAGAATTCCCTGGGCACTATCATTATTGCATTCCAGCGCACTTCGGTATCTAAGTTTGGCCAGGGACAGTTCTTCTTCATCAATACCTTCTGCGATAAGACTGCCAATAAGTTCAACCAATGCGATTATCAACTCTTCAAGACGATTGATCCCCACAAGTGATTGTAGCGACATCACCACCCCCTCGGCAAAATAGGTGTTGTCGAGGGAAATATCATAAACCAGACCTTTTTCTTCGCGGATTAAACGTTGCAGGCGACTGCTGTTTCCATCGTCCAGAATTCTGCGAATCAGCTCATATTCAACCTTCAGTTCCTTGGAAAGGCGATAGCAGGGAAATGACCACTGAAAACCGAACTGATTGTCCTGGTCCTGCACAAGCTGGAGGGGTGTTCTCTTTTTTGTATGTTTGGTTATGGCAGTGTATCGCTTCGAATCACTTTGAGACCGACCTGCTTGAAACTGCTGTTCAATCAGGTCGATTACTTCATTAAATTCAAAGTCTCCGGTAATTCCCAACACAATGTTTCCCGGTTGATAATACTCCTGATGCCATTTGATCAGATCCTCCCTGGAAACCCCACTGATGGTGGTTTCATTTCCAATAATCGGCATTCCCATGGGATGGTTGGGCCACAGAAGTTTCGAAGTAAGACTGTCCAGATCAATCAGGTTATTGTCCTCATTATAATCTACTTTTATCTCTTCCAGAATAATGGATCTTTCAACCTCGATCTGTTCAAAAAGAGGATATTGGAGGAAATGACAAAATCTGGTTAATCCGAGCTGCAAATAATCTTTGTGAAAATCAAGCCAATATTCTGTCATATCGAACGATGTTGCGGCGTTGAATTCACCCCCAAGTTCCTCCATCTTTCTACTTAGGGACACGGCATTGCCAAGTTTGCTGTTACCTCTGAAGAGCATATGCTCAAGAAAATGGGAAATCCCATTTAAATCGGGTGATTCATAAACAGAACCAACAAACACGAATGACCGTATACTGACCGTTTTAATACCCGGAAACGGAACCAGGCAAAGTCTTAAACCGTTATCAAATTGAACAAATTGGCAGTCATACCTGGGGGTTGGTTCCCTGGACGCGTTGAATAACGGTGTAACAGTTTTGACGATTTTTATGGCAGAATCCTTTGATTTATAACTGTCGCACATAGTCCTCAAGCCTGACCAAATCTTTACTAAAATTGCGAATACCTTCTGCCAGCTTTTCGGTGGCCATGGCGTCCTCATTCAGCATCCAGCGAAAGATACCCTCGTTCATCTCGATCTTTGTCATTTCTACAGGGAAATCCATATCCGGGCTAAGGTGACGTTTTAATTCCTGGGAATCCTTCTGCAGATCATCCAAAAAGTTTGGTCCGATGGTTAACCGATCACAACCGGCCAGAGCTTCTATCTCACCAATATTCCTAAAACTGGCGCCCATAACAATGGTTTTATAGCCAAATTTTTTATAATATTGATAAATCTTTTTAACCGACAGAACTCCCGGATCATCCTGGGCTGTGTACTCTCTCCCTTCACTTTTTTTGAACCAATCCAGGATTCTGCCCACAAAAGGAGAAATCAAAAAGACACCGGCTTCTGCACAGGCTATTGCCTGAACAAAACCGAAGAGCAGTGTCAAATTGGTATTGATACCCTCTTTTTCCAGGATTTCTGCGGCTCGGATGCCTTCCCAGGTTGCGGCAATTTTGATTAAGACCCTGTTTTTGGGAATCCCTTCACTTTCATAAAGAGAGATCAGTTTTCGGGTGCGATTAATTGTCGCCTCTGTATTAAAAGAAAGCCTTGCATCAACTTCAGTCGAAACTCTTCCCGGAACAATTTTGAGGATCTCTTTGCCAAAATTGACTGCCAATTTATCAAGAGTGTTTTCCAATTCTTTTTCAGAACCTCCCCCCTGACTTTTCCCCCACTTGACAGCTTCTGTTACCAGATTTTTATATTGATCCATCTGAGCAGCTTTATATAGCAGGGATGGATTGGTTGTAGCATCTTCGGGAGCGAACTCCCTGATGGAATTAATATCACCGGTATCAGCCACAACAATCGTCATCTTTTTCAATTGGGATAGTTTATCGGTCATTTTGAAGCTCCACTATTAAGTTGTTGTTCCTGTTGATTCAATCCAATTGCGTTATTCCGGTTTTCACCTTCAAACTGAGCAGGAAAGTCTTGTAAGGCTCATTTAAATATGAGAGATTTTTATTTCCCTTAATTTAAAGATTATTCTGTGTTTTTCTTTTCTGGCAAGGTTATCCGTGTCTTATTTTATTATTGATGAAATAGTCGAATTAAACCAGCTTTTTACTGTTAAAGGCGAAGAAGCCATACACCTGATTAAATCCAGAAGAGTTGAAAAAGGAGATTTAATCGAAGTTCAGGATAGTGCTTTTAACCGGTTTTTGGTAAAAGTGGAAACAGTTGGTAAAAGAGAGCTCAATGTAATTCCAATACAAACGATAGAGCCGCCGCTGGAGCCGCCCGTTAAAATCAATCTTTGCCAGGCTTTGGTTAAAGAAAAAGCCATGGATTACATTATTCAGAAAACAACAGAATTGGGAGTGGCAACCATCCGGATCTTCCACAGTGCCTACTCTCAGACTTTTAAAAAGGATGTACCAAAGCAGCTTTCCCGCTGGGAAAAAATAAGTCTGGAAGCCTGTAAACAGTCGGGCAGACGGAAACCTCCCCACATCTTTTTTCATCCGAATTTGGCAAGTCTGAATAAGGAATGCCATCTCAGCTCCGAAAACATCCCTACAGTAAATATGATAACAAGTGGTCAATCCCAGGATTTACATTCCGTATCTATCAAAAACAGTGAATTAAATCTGCTAATTGGACCGGAAGGAGGGTGGAAAGAAAAAGAACTCGATCCATTTAACACCATCGGCGTAAGTATGGGGCCCAGGATTTTAAGATCCGATACCGCTGCCATTGCTGCCTTGAGTGTTCTACAGTATATTTTTGGTGATTTGAAGTAATACTGCTGAGCTTCCAGAGATCATCAGGCGCCCATGTAAGGGCGCCCTACCGTTTCATTTTTGATTGTGCAGGATTTAGTGTATAGCCCCAGAATAACGGTAGGGCGGCCCTATTATGTGGCCGCCTTTCAATAGAAACTCGCAATTTGATTTAGTTTTGCACTCGGGATATTATTAAGGTTGAAGACAGCATAACACCTATTTTCGAGGATGACAGGAAAAGGAATTTGACATGCATTATGAAGGTAACATCATCCGCCCTCCAAGTGAAGCCAACAGTATTTTGCTTCAGGTAACCGTGGGTTGCTCCCACAACAAGTGCACGTTTTGTGGGGCATACAAGGGAGAAAGATTCAAAATCAAAAAAGACGAAATTATTATGGAAGATATTGCCTTTGCTGCCAAATACTGCAAGCAGCAAAGGAGGGTTTTTCTCTGCGACGGTGATGCCATGATCATTTCCCAAAAACGACTCCCCAACATATTTAAGGAGATCAAAAAACAACTCCCCTGGGTCAATCGGGTTGGGCTTTATGCCAACGCAAAAAGTCTAAAACGAAAAAGTCTGGGAGAGTTGAAAGAACTGAAAGCGCTTGGTTTGGGAATCATCTACATGGGTCTTGAGTCCGGTGATGATATAACCCTGGAAAAGGTGAACAAAAAGGGGAACTCCAATGACATGATTGAACAGGGATTAAAAGTCAAGGCAGCCGGAATAAAACTCTCGATTACGGTTCTTTTAGGTTTGGGAGGTAAGGAACGCTCTTTCACCCATGCTCGTGAAACAGGCAGGGTTTTGTCTGCCATCGATCCCGAGTATGTTGGGGCGTTGAGTCTGATGCTGATACCCAATACCTCTCTATATGATGATTGGCAGGCAGGGAGATTTGAATTGATAGATTCAAAAAAAATGCTGGAGGAGCTGGGAGCCATGATTGCTCATACTGATCTTTCGCAAGGACAGTTTTTTGCAAATCATGCTTCCAACTACCTGCCTATCAAAGCCAGGCTTCCCCGCGACAAGGAGGCAACTATAAAATTGATTGAAGAGGCGATTGCGGGGAAAATCCCTCTCAAACCTGAAATCTATCGGGCATTGTAAAATCTAAGGAGGACATTCGGCGCAAACAGAACGGAAAACCTCCGTTGATAAATAACGATCACCACGGTCCGGAAAAAGGGCAACAACCGTTGATCCACGAGGCATATCTCTGGCTGCTTCCATGGCAGCCCACATGGCTGCACCACTACTTATTCCGCAAAACAATCCCTCCATCAAAGCCAAATCACGAACCGTATCAAAAGCATCATTATCGGAGCAGGTTATTTTCTTATCCAATAATCCCGGCTCGTAAATTTTTGGTACAATCGCCTCTTCCATGTTTTTTAATCCTTGAATTCGATGATTCATGGAGGGTTCTACTCCAATCACATCAATCTTCAATCGGTTATCACGAAAATATCTGGAAATCCCCATTAAGGTTCCAGTGGTACCCATACCGGCTACGAAAGCATTGACATTACTTTTAGTATCTCTCACGATTTCCGGGCCGGTAGTATAGTAGTGTGATTTCCAGTTAGCGGGATTTGAAAATTGATCCGGCATATAATAGATGTCACCCTGTTTTTCGATAATTCTTCTGGCTCTGGCGATAGCACCATCTGTTTTATCACAACCGGGGGTCAACTCCAGTTCCGCGCCCAAAGCGATCAAAATCGAACGCCGTTCAATACTGACACAGGCCGGCATGGTCAGTTTGATTCGGTATCCCAAGGCAGAAGAGATCATCGCCATACCAATACCGGTATTTCCGGAGGTTGGTTCCAGAATCACTTTTCCAGGGGTTAACTCCCCGGAATCAATCGCTTCTTTCAGCATGTAATAGGCGGGTCTGTCCTTCACCGATCCCCCGGGATTAGAACCTTCCAGTTTTGCCAGAATTCTGACCCCGGTTTCATCCGAGTTCCAGATTCGTTTGATTTCCACCAGGGGAGTATTCCCTATTGCTTCAATAAGACTCATCTTTTTTTGCTCCCTGTCTGCATCTTTTTTTTGCCAATTTTCACCATGGATTGATTGTCGGCGTTCAGATTTTGTATTAGACCACAGATATATTATTCCGGTTATTCTACGCCATCTATGACTGTTAAGTTCATACAAACTTGAGATTAAAGGACGATCCTGGTCAATCAAATAGGGAACTTTTTATCCGGTTTGTCTGATGAAAAAAAGGGAACTTGCAAGGGTTTTTGTTCGATTGCCCTGAGGGTTTACAGCTTTGATCTTGACACCCATGGCTATTTGTTTTAATTTTAATCATTTTGTTATCATTACACTTTTATCATGCTCCCCCCGTTCTGAGGTCTAGGAGACCCATTCCCAAGAGAGTACAGGAGAATCACCATGACAGACCTGCATTTTCAATCCACTTGTGAAATAGCAAAAGCAATACAGAACAAATCCGTACAATCCAGTGAAATGCTGGAACTATATAAGGAACGAATTGAGCGATTAAATCCTGATATCAATGCCATTGTTACAACTGATTTTGATGCCGCCCTGGAAGAGGCACACAAAGCCGATAAGGAGCTGGCAAAAGGAAATCTGAGGGGACAGCTCCATGGAGTTCCGATTTCCATAAAGGACAACCTTGAGGTTTCCGGTATGACATGTACTGCAGGTTCTACAGATTTTAAAGGGTATATTCCCCGCAAAAACGCAGACATTGTAGCGTCTTTAGTTAAGGCGGGTGCTATTGTATTTGCCAAAACCAATCTCCCCAGATTTGCAGAGGATTTCCAAACGTACAACGAGCTGTTCGGCCAAACCAATAATCCCTGGGATCTTACAAAAACCCCGGGTGGTTCATCAGGAGGATCTGCAGCTGCAGTAGCAGCAGGAATGACAACTTTTGACATGGGAAATGATATTGGAGGATCAATACGACACCCTTCCAATTTCTGCGGTGTTTTTGGTCATAAGCCCTCTTACGGAATTGTTCCGGACAGGGGAATGGTTCCTCCTCCTCCAGGAATTTTTACAGGTGATTATATTTTAAATGTGGATATTGCAGTAAACGGTCCGATTACGCGTGCGCCTGAAGATCTGGATTTGCTGATGGATCTGATTGTGCAGCCGGAAGCGTGTGATCGTAAAGGTTGGTCAATTAAACTTCCTCCAGCCAGGAAAACAAAACTTTCCGATTTTAAAATAGGATTGTGGATTGATGATCCTGCATGCCCTGTAGATACAAGGATTCTTGAAAGAATCAGGAGGGTGGTTGATGCCCTGTCCAATGCCGGTGTTAAGGTAGAAGAGAAACATCCTCAGGTGGATTTTAAAAAGGCGTTTGATCTGTTTGCCTCGCTTCTAAATGCGGTTATGGGTATGTCAGCGCCACCAAAGGTTTTTCAGAAGTGGATTGCCAAAGAGAGTGAAATGGGAAACGATGCTGAAGAATACCAGACAAGACAGATCAAGGGAGCGATTCAGCGACACAGGGACTGGCTGATGGTGGATGCTGAAAGGCAACTGGTGCGACAGAAATGGGCGGAATACTTTGAAGAATTTGATATTATGTTATGTCCGGTAACACCGGTAACGGCTTTTACTCATGACCATGGTCCCTGGTTTGAGCGAACGATAGAAGTTAATGGCAAAACCTACCCCTATGCCAATCTCATGGGTTGGGCGGGGTTAACAACGGCAGTTTATTTGCCATCAACCATTGCTCCAATTGGAATCTCTTCACAGGGGTTGCCCATAGGATTACAAATAGTTGCACCCTATCTCGAAGACAAAACCTCGATAAAATTCGCATATTTACTCAAGAATCTGGTCGGGGGATTCACACCACCTCCTCGCTGCCTATAAATACAATGGTCTGCTATTGTTGCAGACCATTGTAAAAGCTCAATAATTTTTCGACAACTGACTCGGTATCCAGCCCGGCCATTTCCAATTGATCCTCTCTTGAAGCGTAGCGGATAAACCAGTCCGGAATACCGAACTGAATGGTGGGTTTTAATACTGTTCTCTCTGCCAGTAGTTCCAATATCCCACTTCCAAATCCTCCTATTTTGACATTTTCTTCAAGGGTGGCAATACATTTGACTTTTGCTGTTTCCTGCAAAATCAAATCCTGATCCAGAGGTTTAACAAAGCGGGCATTGATGACTCCAACAGACACCCCCTTTTCCTGCAGTTTTTCAGCTACCTTCCCGGCCGTTTCCACCATGGAGCCAATAGCTATCAGCAAAACCTGGTTTCCGGATTGAATCAACTCGCCTTTGCCTATTTCTAATGCGGGGATATCGTTCAGTGCAAGATCATGATATTGATCGGATTTTCCACGAGGAAACCTGATGGCAATCGGACCTTTATCGTATTGGTGTGCCAAATTAACCATGGACTGCAATTCACAGCCATTTTTCGGAGCCATGATGACCATTTGCGGAATCATACGTAAATAGGTCAAATCCATTACACCATTATGTGTCGCTCCGTCCGGACCGACAAATCCTCCCCGATCCAGTATAAATCTTACCGGTAAATCCTGACGGGCAATATCATGGACGATGTGATCGAAAGCTCTTTGCAGAAAAGTCGAATAGATAACAACAAATGGCTTGATGTTTTGAGTCGCCATTCCCCCGGCAAATGTTACGGCATGTCCTTCGGCGATTCCAACATCAAAAACCCGATGGGGGTATTTTTCCTTAATTGAAGCGAGTCCGGTGTTGTTGAGCATGGCAGCACTGATCCCCACCACTTTCTCATCTTTTGCCATCACCTGTGAGAAACTTTCACTCCAAATAGCGGTATAACTTTTGGCAACATCTTTTTTCTTCAAAGATTTACCGGTCTTTAAATCAAACGGACCCACTCCGTGATAGGCCATTGGATCAACTTCGGCAAAGGAGTACCCTTTTCCTTTCTGAGTCACCACATGGAGAAGAATAGGTCCCCTTAAATCTTTGATCAGTTTGAAAAAAGAGACCAGTGTCTTGATGTTATGACCATCAACACGCCCAAAGTACCTGAAATTAAACTTCTCAAACCAGATACCCTTGGTAAAAAAGGCCATCATGGAATCATTTACCTTGTCCAACGTGTTGCTAACAGCTAAAGGCAGCTTATGTTCTCTGATTTGCCTGATAATCTCAGCACGTAAAATATTGAACGATTTTGAGGATGAGATATTGAGAATAGTCCTGGATAGAGCGCCCACATTGGCGTCAATACTCATTTCATTATCATTGAGGATAACAATTATATTTTCGTCCAAATGACCTGCATGATTTAATGCTTCATAGGACAAACCGCCTGTCATGGCGCCATCACCGATGACTGCGATAGTTTTAAAATCATCTTCATTGAGGGTTCTGGCTTTGCTGATTCCCAAGGAGGCGGATATTGAGGTTGAAGCATGTCCAGCCCCGAAATGATCATACTTGGATTCAAAGCGGGATAGAAATTTTGAAATGCCCCCTTTTTTACCCAGTCCACTTAACTTGTCCTTTCTGCCAGTCAATATCTTATAGGTATATGTCTGATGCCCAACATCAAAGATGATCTTGTCTTTTTCAAAATCAAAAATCTTGGCCAATGCGATTGTTAATTCCACAGCTCCAAGAGAAGACGCCAAATGCCCACCGGATTGACTGACAACTTCGAGAATATGCTTTCGACAATCATCCGCCAAGATTTGCAGATCAGCAAAAGAAAGCTGTTGAACATCATCACTGCATTTAATTTTTTCTAGCACCTCGCCTCTGATATTCTATTTTCTGGTTCTTTTTTCTAACATGATAGCTGCTTGTTCCCTGACCAAAGCGTATTTGTCCTGTTCCTCAATTGTTATTAATTCACCATCGCTAATATCTATACCCAGCTTATCAAAAGTCACTAAAGTATGCCATCTCAGGGTCGGATTTGAATCTGACAGAAAACAGCCAATTGCATCTTTAATGTTTTTCTCACCTGCCACTTGAAAATACTTCAAAGAAGGAATAGCAACCTGATCTAATAAAAAGGGATCGTTGGTGGAGTTGTCATGACTACTTTTCGCAGCGAACTCTCGCAGTCGTTTTACCACAATTTCAACAAACTGGTTTGAACCCAGTTTAGCAAATGTCTCCAAAAGAGTGGGCAGAATCAGGGGATCATTGGAATTCATGAACAGCTGTTTAAGTCTGGGGATAGCCTCGTTGGTTTTTAGCCTTCCAATTGCTCCAATGGCATAGGATTGAGTAACGGAATCATTTTCTTCCAAAAGGATTAACAAATCATCCTTTTCAAATTTCCCTTCCACTTCAATCAGCATCAAGTCTTTTAAAGCCTGACTCCTCTCCGCAGCAGTGTCGCCAAATCGCAATTTATCCAGTAATGTCAGTTGTTCATCCTTTAACATAATAATTCCTATCGGGTTAGAGAGTAGGTATATAATCCTTAAACATGCAACCAGTAAGAGCAGATTTATATATGAATCTCAGCCAGTTATTGTATAATTGCGCGATTGAGCAGGTTTATGTTCAGATGATGGAAAATATCACATTAACACCAGGCATGCTGTTTCAACGGGGTGATAAACCTGAATTAAAATAACGATAAAAAAACCAAAACAAGCAATAAAGGGATGATCGTACTAGCTGATAAGAAATAGATCAACCATTGAGTTGATTATGGCTCATATAGTTAGACAAATGGAGCATGAAACAGTACCCTCAATTATCAATCAGAAATAATTATCTTATCATTCATAAACAACATTTTTACCAATGAGCAGTAGACTATTTGTATTTCGAGAGCAGACCTACCTTTTTGGAATACTATCTGGTGAGTTTGACAAATACCTGTCACTTAATCATGTAATTATTTGCCAGGATGAGCAACACCCGAATTTATGGAAATTTGAAGCAACGGATACTGGCGAATCCGGATATTTTATCCATCCGATGGAGTTGTTCGGTTTTGGCAAGATAAAATTCAGTCAGAAGAGTATTCTGTTTATCCGAAACCAACCGGACTCTCCTGCCTTTGGATTGTTAATGAATGATTTTTACATGCACATAAACGATAAAAGAGCAGAACCCAAAAGGATCGAGCCGGATGTGGTAAAAAATTTCCCACCACAACTCCCCAAACCTGTCTTTCAATTTGTCCGACGCTTTAAAAGGAAAAATATCTTTGTAATCAATCCCGATGCTTTGTTAAAGGAGTACAATATCCAATTTCCTGAAACATCCCAACTATAGGAAACTCATTTTAAAAAGATTATGCGGGCAATCTGAGTAACCATTTATCGATCAGCAACTTTCAACTTTTCAATGGTTGTATGTGAGGTAATATCTCTTTCAGAACTCCTTCGATATCCAACCCTGAAGTATCGATAAGCAACGCATCAGAAGCTTTTCTCAGGGGAGCAATTTTTCGCTCCTTGTCTTCTTTATCCCTTGTATTAATACTCTTTACCAGTTGTTCAAATCCCGGACTATCAAGAGGAATACTGTACTCTTTTGCTCTCCGTTCAGCCCTGATAACAGGTTTAGCATCCAAGTAGAACTTATAGGGAGTTTTGGGAAAGACAATGGTTCCAATGTCCCTGCCATCAATCACAACAGAATATTTTTCAGCTGTTTTTCTAATGCTTTGATTTACCAGTTCCCGGCAATTTTGGTGATCTGCAATGTATTTCACCTGCACAGTAACTTTGGGATCACGAATTTTCTGAGAAACATTTTCATTATTAAGCCACATAATTTGAGTGTGATCCTCGTATGATATTTTTATGGTTTCAGGATTGTCTTTGAGCAGTTCAAAGATTCGTGATTCATTGCCTTCACAGCCTTCAGCAAAAGTCTGAATTCCAAATAGGGTGATGGTGCGATAGATTGCACCGGAATCAATGTACTCAGTGTTAAGTTTTTTTGCCAATAGCTTGGCGATTGTACTTTTCCCAGATCCGGCAGGTCCGTCGATCGCAATAATCATAATATATCTAATAATTAAAATGGGGCAAAAACTTCTATATTGATAGTCTCAGCTTTAATGTTTTTTAAGTTAGCTTTCACGATATGGTTTTTAAGATTATAAGGTTGGAAAGGAATTGGCAATGTCTGAGATTAATAAGGTGGTAATCAAAAGAAATTCAACATATCCGATAAAAACAAAATGAAGTCTATTTATCAGCAGAGATCAGCAATTTCTTTTTAACAGGCTGGCTTTCCGTACCTTTTTATTAGGCATATACCCTATTTTAAAAGAGCAGCTATTTGGATTGATTGGTTTTAAATCCCGGAGTGGTGTTCAATTTGCATTTTCATTAAAACGAATTATCTACACCAATATCTATAAAGGGCTAACTATATGAAAACTTTATCAAAAATAATAATTTTTGCTCTATTTATCTTGGGAATATTTTGCATAACGGTAAGCGCAGAAATAATCATTTTAGTGGATGATGAAATAATCCAGGGGAAAATTACCCAGTATACTAAAGAAGCTATTGTCGTTGAAACAGAAACTGAAACAAAAGAGATTCCTACCTCAAGAATTAGACTGGTTGATTATCTAAGCACTCCTCAAAAATATCAACAGAAGGATGAGACCAGCAATAAGTTCATTTTGTACCTTAAAAATGGTGAGATAATAGAAGGAATAATTACCCAATTCACAAATGAGTTTTTAACAATAGAATCTCCGGAAGGATACGGTGTTCTTCAGATACCCATATCAAGTGTAAACTTCCTAACAACCGGCAAATCGCACATTGAACTTAACCAAAGAGATGCGATCGGATATGTTCAACGGCGATCAACATTGGATACATCAGCCGGTATGACAACGTACACCAGTAACCAGATCAGTTACAAATTCTTTATCAGTAAATCTCTGTTTGGGAATATCTTACTGGCATACGGGAATGCTTCATATAACGGAGATAAGCTTCAGCTCTTAGCCCTTGATTATAGAATGGGGAAAACATTCAAGACCGTTCAGAATATTGTACTCTATTATGGCGGTTCGATCGGGTATATGCAGGTAAAAGATGATTCAAACGGTATTGACGGCTCCGGTACCGGTTATGGCGTCTTTGTGGGTGCGGAGATGTTTTTTAATTCCCTTCCCAATTTTGGATTTTCCGGTGAAATCGGCTATAGTACAAAAACTGCGGATGAATACAAATCATCTGATCTTTCAATTAGCTCCTTTCCTGCATTTTCGGTCCATTACTATTTTTGATAGCCTGTAAAGCATCAATTGAAAGATCGGGACGAGAATGATTCCTTTGCCAGACCAGGTGAATTGTATCCCGATCATAGAGATGGTATGGAAAACGGAGAAGGGCCAATTGAATTCCGATTTTTATAATTCAAGGCGACCAGGAAAATACTAGAATACTCTTAAAGGTCACATCAAGGGGCGATGCAACACCTCTTAAAATCATAATGTAAGAAACAGTTTTGGTCTGTGATTAAAAATTACCAAAGAACTAATGTGTCGGCTTTAGATTTCCTGGAGAAGGCTTCAACTTAATCAATGCCCAAACGTATCGATTTTACATTCTGATTCTTTTTTTTGTTGTCTCTAGGATAGTTCTCACGAGGTTTAGCAACTCGAACTTTCAGAACCCTGTTCTCATATTCATTGTCGTTTAATTGAGCAATTGAGTTTTGAGCCCCTTCTTCATCGATTACTACGAAAGCATATCCTTTGGATCGTCCTGATTCTCGATATCGAATTACATCGGCTGATACAACCTTTCCAAACGTATCGAATAGCTTACGCAATTCCTCATCAGTCGTTTTAAAAGGCAGATTTCCGACATAAACTCTAACATTATCCACGATTCTCCTAAATTCAATATCCAAAGTGAGATCTCGATCTGCACTTTACCTGCATCGAGAAAATGACAAAATATTGAGATAGTATCAAAAACCTGTTAAATGTTACTTGATTATTGATTCACTTCATTCTTATGCTAACTTATTAATAATTGCAAGAATTCTTTTGTTTTTTTTAATGAATTGCCTCAGGCTTTTCAGAAACCAGAAGCAATATAAAACAATTATAATCGCCATACAACTGCCTGTAATTTTTATACTAATAAAGATATATTTCCCATAAAAGATCACTATTCCATAGAAAAAATGAAACCAATTGAACAGTTATTTTGTAAATCGGCATTGAATATGACCCCATATTCACCAATCGAACCACCTGACCAGATCGCCAAACGCCTTGGCCTGAATGAGGATAGTATTATAAAACTCGATGCCAATGAGAACCCCTTTGGCACTTCTCCGGCCGTTATCAAAGCATTATCAGCTGTACGCTATTATCACATCTACCCTGATCCAGCACAGGTTCAGCTCAGAGAATCCATTGCGAAATATGCTGGTGTCAATGCGGACATGATTATCGCAGGTACAGGAGCTGATGAGATTATTGATATTGTCTGCAGATTGGTTCTGGAACAGGGAGAAAAGGTTCTTGGTTTTACACCCACCTTTTCATATTATTCTCATGTTGTTGCCCTTAATAAAGGACAGTTTCTTACAATTCCGCGGGAGTCGGATTATTCTATTGATATGAATAAGGTCAGAAAAATTGACCTGCAAGGCTGTAAACTAGTGATTTTATGCTCTCCAAACAACCCGTCCGGGAACCTATTGGAAGAAGAGGTTTTGGATTATTTTTTAGGTAGGGACATAATTGTAATGGTGGATGAGGCGTACTATGAATTCTCAAAAATTAGTTTCAAAGATAAAGTAAGGCAGCACCAAAACCTGATTGTACTGCGGACTTTTTCCAAATGTTTTGGGTTAGCAGGGCTTAGAGTGGGTTATGGAATCGCATCTAGCAATCTGATAGATGCCTTGATGAAAATAAAACCACCTTTTAGTGTCAATGTTGCTGCTGAAGCAGCTTTAAAAACTTGCCTGGATAATCTGCCTTACTATCAGGAGCAGGTCGATACCATCATTCAGGTTCGGGAATGGAGCCAGGATAGATTAAGGGAGTTTAAACAATTAACTGTTCATCCATCCCAATCAAATTTTATACTTTGTGAAGTCAGAAATTACAGAGCTTCTACACTGGCAGTGGAATTGGAAAAAAAAGGAGTTTTAATCAGGTATTTTGCTACAAAACAACTGGAGAGTTGTATTCGAATTTCCGTGGGAACTCGAGAGCAAATGGAGGCGTTTTTAAAGCAGTTAAAGTCTTTAATACAGTAGGTTTGATTTCAACTGAGGGTTGGCTTTGACCATCCCTCAGTTAGTAAATCATGGGCCAACCTTCTACCCATCTTCCTGCATCTTTTCCAAAATCTCTTGAACCACTTGTTTCCATTGTTCAACCGGAACTCTGCAAGAACCAACCTTTTCATGTCCTCCGCCCCCGTATTTATACATCAACTTGCCGACATTTGTTTTGCTGGTGCGATTTAATATGCTGTGGCCGCAGGAGATGTTAACATTCTTTTTCTCCTTGTCCCAGCCCAAACGAATCTCAATATTCTGATCAGGGTGACTGGCAAAAACAATGAATCGATTTCCGCAATATACTGTTTCTTCGTTTAGAAGATTGGTTACAACCACATTTCGTTCAGTTTCGGTGCAGCGTCTCAACATATCCTTAAAAAGGATTTGCTGTTCATTGTATCGCTGTGCCCGCTCGTTAACATCAGGGATTTCTAATATTTCTTGCACTGTCTTGGTTCTGCAGTATTGAATCATATCTCTTACAAATCGCTCATTGTCGATAGTAAAATCAGTGGACTCCGATAATCCTGTCCTAGGGTCAATGATAAAGGCAAGCATGATCCATTCTTCAGCATGAAGAATCTCGTCCAGTGTTAAATCAGCTGAGTCGTATTTATTAACGGCTTCAAGTAAAGGTAGAAAGTGATCACCAAAAGTTTTTACCCCGCCGTAGTAATCCCAGATTACCTGAGCCGCACTGGGAGCTTCACGAGAATCACCCTGGTATTCCAAATTTTGAATCTCGAAGCGCTCCTCTTCACTGGAATGATGATCAAACCATAATCCGCAACCCTTAGCAAAAGGGACATTAGCCAATACATCATTTGCGGTTACTTCGATCAGGTTATTTTGCACCTCTCTTGGATGAACAAATTTGAATTCATCCACAACTCCTTTTTCCGTTAACAGTGTAGCGCAAACTAAACCATCAAAATCATCACGGGTTAAGAGTCTCATTCGAATTGCTCCTTAATTACAATTGTTGTGTATTATTGGTGATTTATAGACCAGGACAAGATGGAAATTGAATTTATAGTCCGCAGTTCCTTTTTAGGTTCCACAATATGCAATAACCAATCCTTTTAAAGCTATTTTACCTTCTACATCTGCTGAAATGTTTTCCCCATTGCATTATAATCGTTTTTCTTCTCTATCGTCTCAGGTAGTTTCGCCGCAAAATATTTATAGACATAGTTAATACGCCTGAGAATATTGTTGGTGATTGTTTTTGAATATGTATCTTTGTCTGGGTCAAATCTTAAGGCTTTTTTGCAGATTGAATAGAGCGTTTTACTATCCATCTTCCTAAAATAATCAAATCGGATATTGTAAAAATCCATTCCATAACTAACAAAGTTATCTGTCTTAAGAGGGGTCAGGTAACGTGTTTTTTCTTTCTTCTGCCAGCCGAAACCTTTAGCTAATCCTTTAATTTTAATATCTTTATAGAGAAGATCACAATTTCCAAAATCAATGGCTAATACTAAATTTTGATTTTTGGAATTGTATTTGATCAGATAATTATTCGGATTCCTATCCTCATCGTATGTGATCCATCGGTTGACGATATCTAGTACCAATTGTTCAATCAATTCCGGATAAACAGTATAGTTAGCTCCGGATAATTGCTCAGCTTTGTTGATCAGCTTGGTGGCCTTATAAAGAACATTGTCTATTTTGGTAACGATGACCGGGACAGACAATGTATGGGTAAACAGATCCATAAAAAAAGAGATCATTGCCATTGCGGATTCAATAACATCTTTTCCCTTAATCGGCTTTACAAGCCACTGGCTCTCCGGCGAGTTTTTCTCTATAGCTCCCCTGTAATCCCTGATTTCTGCGAAAAATGGGATTTTCATGCCGGAATCAATCTTTAAAAAATCATCCTTTACGAAGTCCTCAAATAACTCATCTGATGTTTTGTCATAACATAAAAGCTTGATCAGGTCATCATCGTGAACAAAAGCCTTTATATCGTCATATTTAAGTTTTTCCATCCCGACTCACTTCACATTAAGATTTTCAATATTGAAGAATATTCTGGGAATTATTGAATTTTATTTATATGATTTTGGTTCTTTTCAAACGAATTGCCCTGAAAATTTCAGGATGATTTCGTTTTCTTTTATGTAAACGTGACTCTCACCATCTATCAAAAACACACCAACATTTGCAACGACTTTATCATTAAACGAAATTTGAAAGCCAATTGGTCTGTTTTCGGTCTTCTAATCTTGTTCTCTCCTGATACCGTTTTTTATAATGATAGTTATATTTCTGCTTAAGATGGTTATTCTACCTTCAAAGCCATGACTGCCATGAATATCTGTTACAAAGACAAATCTCAAACGCTTGATTGGATTTTTTTAGGCGTACTCTATCACATCAGGTTTTTAATATCAAGAAATCAGAGAGTTCGTAGGTAGATTTCCTGAATAGTGCACCAGGCGGTTTTCAAGATATGAAAAGGTTGTCGATTCTTAAACAGAAAGAGTTTATCTAGCTGTAAAACGATCTGTTCTTCAGTTTAACATATCTCTACTCTTTCATTGCAGTTACCCAGATGGTTAGTTCTTTGTGGTAAATTTTCTTCAGCTTTAGCTTCTTGTAGACTCTGAAAAGATAAGGGGCCATTTCGATCTCGTCGGGATTGTCTGTCAGATACTGTTGATAATAATTCATCGCAGCGACCCACATCTCCTTTTGTTCCAAATAATTGCCTATCATTAAGAGGTTACCCGAATGATCTCTGGATCTGGTTTGAAGTACTTGGTTAAACATTTCCGTTTCTGAGTCGGTCATCCAGCGTACCGAATGTTTCTTCGGGAATCCCCTGTTTCCACATGGTGCCAGTTCCGTAATCAGCTTACTGTCTCTAAACACTTTGATCGATACCGCTGCAGTATTTTGGAACGGTTTTATTTTAACACTCACTGTATCTTCATTACTGGGAGGTACCATGTATTTTGAAGACCCAACGGTTAGTTCATAATTGAACCGGTTTCCCAGGTTATCCCAGACGAGAGAGGGATGTTCATCAGATAACACGACATGTCTGGCCAATTCCAGTTTCAGTTCATCAGTATTAGTTTTTTTTAGTATAGTATTTTTTCCTTTATTATGAATCAAAAAGGAAATGGGATCTTTCGCCTTGGCAATCAATAAACTACAGCAAAAAATACCAAGGATGAACAATATGCCGAGTTTTCTCATTCCCTATTCCTTATGGGGTAAGATATTTCACTTGTTTGTCGAATAATCTTACATTTTTGTCGAGCATCAACCGACTTTTTTTGAGTCAAAGCTTAATTTGGAAATATGCTTTTATCTCATAACCACAAATGAG
Source organism: bacterium (assembly GCA_018829445.1). Classification (GTDB taxonomy): domain Bacteria; phylum SAR324; class SAR324; order XYD2-FULL-50-16; family XYD2-FULL-50-16; genus JAHJTV01. The sequence continues at coordinate 11,934 of JAHJTV010000093.1, read as the reverse complement.
TAAGACAATTCTATCGAAATAAAAAAGATATTATTAATTTTAGATTGCAACCTATGTGACAAAATCAGTTTTTTGATCTTCAGGGCAATTTTTACCAGGTGATCATCTGCAGGGATTATTTCAAATGATGCGGCCTCGAACTACTGGCCTTCAATATCAATAGCTGCTATTTTAAAGACAGATTTATGCCTGTAGCGTGTTCCATAAGCAGGAGGGGTTTTTATTTAATAGCGGATTCAAAAAAGTGGAAAATATGATTCAAATCGACATAAGCGAAAAGGCAAAGCAAAAAATTCTGGATCTTTTAAGCACCAATTCCAATAGATATCCAAGACTTGTTTTTAATGGTTTAGGTTGAAAAGGCAGTCATTTACAGCTAACTCTGGATGAGCTTAAAAAGGAAGATGGCAAATTGATGGTTGAGGGTATCACGTTTATCTTCAACAAAAAGGACAAGCTATATGTCCATAAAAGTAGAATTGAATACGATGAAAGTGTGGGAGGAAACGGGTTTATAGTAATACCCTGGTTTCAGGGATTCAGGTAAGTTCCCGATTTTACTAAAGGAAGAGAATAAAAAAACAAAATAAAAAGACCACTGCACAGACATATTCAAACAATATCAGGTAAAAACGATCGCCCATTTTTTCCTCCGTTCTGTGTATTTTTTTAATTAAATAAAAAGAATGTGTTGAACTCTTGTTCGTCTACCTCTCTGGAAGATATAAAAGTGTGGATTTTAAACAATACAAGATTCAAACCAAATCACAATCATACTATTTAGATTAAAATAATACAGCTCGTCAGAATCCAGTCAGTATTTTTAAAGGTTTTGCAGATATCCAAGTAGCTTAATTTGTCTTTTTGCTTTTTGAAAGAACAATAAGATTGTGGACACCCTATATCATATCTTGTCAAATTTCAACTGTTTTCAATGATCCACTATTAGTAGCAAAAAACAATTACTCCATAACTGAGGACTATTTCTAACCTACAAGCTGTCTTTTTTTTGTCCATGGATAGTCCGGCCTGATAGTGCAATTTCAGCCCTATCCACTCACTTTTTAGACACCAACCCTATCTGATTTGAAGAGACAACAGAAAAACACCGTTAACCATTCTGATGATATTCCAATCATAGCGCCAATCCATATATTGAATTGTGAATAGCAGTTTGTAGCAAAGAATAATTCTTCGACATTTATATGTTTTCATTTTATAATATACATTGCTTTGTTTTATTTTGCAGATAGATGGCAAGGATTTTATTCATTTATGGCATTTGGGTTCAGAAAATAATCAGGCAAATCATGGCAAGAGTACTTATTGTTGAAGATGAAATTGTATTGTCTACCTTATTAAGAGCCCAGCTTGAAAAGTTGGAATATGAGGTGGCAGGTGTCGCGAATTCGGGGGAGGATGCGATTAACATGGTTCAGCAGAGCCCTCCCGATCTTATCCTGATGGATATCATGATGCCTGGAAAATACAATGGAATCGAAACAGCTGGGATTATCCTGCAAGACTACAATGTTCCCATAATCTTTCTTACCGCAAGATCTGATGAAGGTGCCATCAAAGAAGCTAAAAAGGTAACACCTTTTGGGTATTTGATTAAACCTGTAAAGATATATGATATCCAGGCAGCCATTGAGGTTGCCTTGAGTCGTAAAGAACTGGAGCAGAAACTTTTCAGAAGCGAGGCCAGATATAGAGCAGTTGTTGAAGATCAGACCGAATTGATCTGCCGTTTTCTGCCAGATAAGTCTTTGACCTTTGCCAACCAAGCCTTTTGCCGTCATTTTCATTTTGATAAAGACAATCTCATCGGGAAAACCTTTGAACACGCAAGCAGTGATGATCAATTGCCTTCAAGAATCGAGAATCCGGTTATTACCAGGGAGCGCTGCCTTGAAATCAAAGAGGGTGAGAAGCGGTGGTATCAATGGACTGACCGGGCTGTTTTTGATAGTCAGAACCGACTTGTAGAATATCAATCGGTTGGAGAGGATATCACAGAACGTAAGCGCGCAGAAGAGGAATTGAGGAAACACCGGAACCATTTGCAGGAATTGGTAGCTGAACAGACAGCAGATCTCAGGGCGGCCAAAGAGGACGCTGAGGAAGCCAACCGGGCAAAAAGTGAGTTTTTAGCCAATATGACACACGAACTCCGCACTCCCATGCATGGTATCTTAAGTTTTGCTCAACTTGGCACCTCTAAAATCGATAGATCGGATAAAGAGAAGCTGCAGTCCTACTTCACTAAAATAGAAATCTGTGGAAAACGCCTTATGGCTCTTTTAAACAACCTGTTGGATCTCTCCCAGATGGAAGCAGGAAAAATAGTATACCATATGAGAGAGAACAATATTCTGTTACTTACAAAATTGGTTGTCACACATTGTAAAGAGCAACTGACTGAAAAAAACCAGACAATTGAGATAAACGATCCCGAAATTTCCACAAGATTGATTTGCGATAGTTTTAGAATAGAGCAGGTAATTCATAATCTTGTCTCCAACGCTATCAAGTTTTCCCCAACGGATAAAAAAATCGTTATTTTTTTCAAAGAAGATACGCTGCTCAATGATAACCAAACCATTCCGGCTCTGAGGATGGTAGTGAAGGACCAAGGGGTGGGAATCCCCGAAGAGGAACTTCATACTGTTTTCGAAAAATTTAATCAGAGCTCCCGAACCAAAACCGGAGCCGGTGGTATTGGACTGGGGCTGGCTATCTGCAACGAAATCGTCAAAGCACATAAAGGAATCATTAGGGCAGAAAATCTGAACGAAGGCGGAGTAGCCTTCTCAATGACATTGCCTTTAAATCTGACAGACCTTCAATCTTAGGTTAACATTTCCGATTAATCCTCTCTTCCTTCAAATATATTGGGATAAACCTTTGTTTTACTTTTTCCCAATATTGAAGCTAAAATCAAGACTCGCCTGCTTCTGATCTTGACAACTCAGCCCTTTCTATCAATTATACTTTAGTATTAGGTACAAAAGTCATAGCAGAAGAGATGTGTTGGAAATTGCCTGGCATTTGTTGTTATCGTGTGGTCGATCGAGAGCTTTCATCGCTTGGTAATATCTGTTTAATAATTGAAAGGCTGCCTATTGAGGATGCAGCATAAAAAATATCGGAGGGAGATAATTATGGCACAACAGATTGCAGATTTAAGGGATATAGAATTTGCACTGTTTGAACAGTTTAAGATCGATGAATTGTCCGAACATGAGATATTTGCGGATTTTAATAAAAAAACGATTAAAATGATTATTTCGGAAGCCCGTCAGCTTGCCGTAAAAGAATTTATTCCTACTAATAAACCGGGCGACGAGGAAGGATGTAAATTCGATTCCGGCGAAGTAAAAGCCCCGGAGTGTTTTCACAGAATTTACGATCTCTATAAGGAAGGTGAGTGGTTAGCCATGGCCGATGATCCGGAATCCGGCGGCGGCGGAATGCCCTACTCCATCTATTTGGTTGCAAACGAACTGTTCATGGGGGGGAACCTCTCGTTCATGCTATACAATGGTTTGACCCACGGGGCAGCTAAGCTGGTGGAAACCTTCGGAACAGTCAAACAGAAAGAACTATTCCTCAAAAAAATGCTTTCCGGTGAGTGGTCCGGTACCATGCTGCTAACTGAGCCGGAAGCAGGATCTGATGTCGGAGCCTTAACCAGCACCGCTCACAAAAATGATGATGGCACCTATAGCATCACCGGAAACAAGATTTTTATTTCAGGCGGGGAACACGATCTAACGGAAAACATCATCCATCCTGTTCTTGCAAGAATAGAGGGGGCTCCGGCTGGCACCAAAGGAATTTCCCTGTTTCTGGTCCCTAAATATCGTGTGAATGATGACGGTAGCCTGGGTGAATTCAACGATGTTGTCTGCACCGGAATTGAAGAAAAAATGGGATTACATGGAAATGCTACGGCATCCCTGACACTGGGTGGAAAAGGGAATTGTATCGGAACTTTGCTTGGGGAAGAGAACAAAGGGATGCGTGCCATGTTCGTTATGATGAACGAAGCTCGACAACTGGTTGGTCAGCAAGGGTTTTCTCTGGCAACGGCAGCCTATATGAGTGCCTTGAACTACGCCCGTGAAAGGGTTCAAAGCGCCCACATCCTCAAACCGAAAGAGGGCGGTGTTCCCATTATTCAACATGCTGATGTCAGACGTCAGTTGATGATTATGAAGGCTTATGTGGACGCATTAAGAAGCTTGATCTACTTCTCAGGTGTTGTATTTGACGGGGCAAGGGTTTCTCAAGATCAAGAGGAAAAATATGCTTTGGAAAGACTGATAGAGATACTCACCCCCATAATTAAAGGCTACATCACGGACAAAGCACTTGAAGTGACCAGTCATGGTGTTCAAGTATATGGTGGCTACGGTTATACAAAAGAGTACCCGGCCGAACAATATATGAGAGATTCCAGAATTCTCATGATTTACGAGGGAACCAACGGAATACAGGCTCTGGATCTCTTCATGAGAAAACTGAGAATGGATAATGGGAAACCGTTTTTGGATTTTCTTGCCAGAATCCAGAAAACTGTGGAAAACGCAAAAGCATGCGATTCTCTACAAAACCTGGCTGCTTGTTTGCAGGATGCTCTAAACAGGTACCAGGAAATAACAGCTTTGATGGGGAAAACCGCAGCAGGGGAGAAAATACTCAACGCAGTGGCTCATGCTACCCCTTTACTGGAAGTAACCGGCGATATTACTACAGCCTGGATGCTGCTTTGGAGAGCAACTGTCGCAACTGAAGCACTAAAAGATAATCCGAAGAAGAAAGATGTGGATTTCTATGACGGGCAGTTAAAGACAGCAGAGTTCTTTATCAAATCCATGTTGCCGATAACAATTGGTAAAATGAATGCCATTGCCAATATGAACGGAGCCGTGGTCGAGATTTCCGAAGCCGGCTTTGGGGGATTATAAACCTGACAAGATCTAATTTTTAAGATTAAGCTTATCTTTGAACCCGGATTATCATTCGTAAGTCCGGGTTTTCTTCGCACATTCTTCAATGCTTACACGGCGGATTATCCGGATCACTGTTTTTCTTTATAAAGGGCGTTCCATGGGTTTAGGCATTAACTGTTGTTAAAGCCAAACAGCTGGTCTATGGAAAAGGTTGCCATAAAATATGATTTTATATCCTCGATATCAACACAGATGTCTGCCAATGCTTCGGCTACTTTTGTAACCATATCTTCCTCTATCACAACCAGTATCAATTTGTGATTGGGACTGCTTCCGGCAAACGCCTCTCTCAAGCCTGCAAAGATGGGGATATTTTGGGAAATGATATGCCCCATTCCAATTGAATCCAAAACTGTTGCCCCTGAAACCCCGATTTCCAGAAAGGCGGTCATAAGATCTTCGAGAAATTCAATTTTGTTTAAAAATATTACCGCAAGCTTCATAATAATTTATTATCTTAGTGAAAATGTTTTTCCTCATATTTTCGAAAGGTGTTAATCACTTCTTCCGGACTTTCGCATTTATATAAATCATCATGAAGTGACGTGTGTTGTAAGAGTCTGGAAACCCTTGCCAAAAATCTTAATTGCAGATTAACTTGGTCTTTCGGAAACAAGATAAGAAAAACGATTCGCACGGGCTTATTGTCCAGTGCATTAAAATCGACCTCCCTGCGCAAGATTCCAAATGAGACGAAGATCTCACTACAACTGCTTGCTCTCGCATGCGGAATCGCAATGCCCTCTCCAATTCCGGTGGACAGAACCTGTTCTCTTTCAAACAGACTTGCCAGTGTTTCATCACGATCAATATCAGGATGTGCCTTAAAATTCAATTCTGCCAGTTCTTTAAGAATATCTTCTTTGGTTTCACCCTTCAGATCAACACAAATGCATTCAATGTTTAAATGATCGGAGATCAGCATATTTTCCCTTGGTTAATATTCAACAATGTTTCAGTATAAATCACATGCTGTTTTGATGCTGATAATATCCTGAAAACGCCTCAGACTGGAGCACAATTCCTATTCCGGTCAAACGTTTATACCCTTAACGGATCAAGTCAGACAAGTCTTTTGATTCACCCGCTGGCATCCTCTTTTAAAGCTAACAACTTGACAATTTGATACAGTAATACTTGGCACTTCACGCTTGAACTGGGTTTTCAAGACTGAGGTTTCATCACAACCTCATGCTTTTCAAACTGCTTCAAAATCAGCCATGGACTGATGATCTCACTGGCCAGTATTGATACGATGACAATGGTAATAAGAGAATTCGCAACCGAGGGATAGAAAAATCTGAAATTCAAAACAATCGCAATTACAAGCCCCCCTTCGGAAATCAGCCCTAATCCGATTTTAGCCGGAACTTTGTATATTGGTGTGAAGATTCGAGTGGAAGCAAAAGCGCCAATAACTTTTGCGATTACCCTCGTCAGAAAATAAATGATCCCGATAACCAGACTTAGATCCAGTTTGAATTTCCACATGGCTCCCGCAATAAGCAGCAGAAGGATATAGATGGATTTTTCCGCCTGAACCACAATTTGCAGTGCCCTGAGCCGGTGACGACAAAAGTTTGCCGCAATTATCCCGCAGGTAAGACCTGCAATCAAAGGAGAATTGTTGAGTTGATGAGCTATTCCTCCACACAAGAGGACTGATCCTATTAAAAACAGAGAATACTCTTGTTGTGAAAAACGGGATTTACTCAGGATTACCAGCACGATGCCTGGAAATGCGCCCGTAATAACAGATAATCCCAACCATTTTGCCGACTCGAGAAAAAAGAAATCCTTCGAGCCGTTTGCCGGAAACAAGCAAAGCACAATTGCAAAAAAGATCAAGGCGAACAGCCCATCCACACTGGAAATATAACGCATCAAGTCCAACAAGCCCTTATTTTTAATACTATAGTTTTTATTCACAATTGCTATGGCAGATTGAGCCGAGCAACTTGAAGTAGCCCCCAGGGTCATTGCGGATAAAACCAAAATACCTGTTGGCAGATCGAGTAAACTTGCCATGCAGATATACATGAAAACAGTGACCAATAAAAAAGTGATCCCTGATTGAACAGCAGTAATAGAGAAATAATAGCGGGGAAGATTGCGCAGCAGGCGCACCTCAAATTGAAGCCCAAATAGAAATCCTACCCACGTTAAACCGAACAGTAAAAAAGAGTCCAACTTCAACAATGTTTCGTGATCCATAAGACCCAATCCCGCACTGCCAAGTAACAAACCGATAAAAATGTATTCCGTACCGGTAAGCAGAATATGCCTAAATCCAATCGGAAGACGGCGATTGAAAAAGGTGAGGCGAGAACCGACAAGGGCTATTACTGTGATGATAATGATAGAGAAGAAAAACTTCATTATTCTGATAGGCTGTCAATATGCTATTAAAGATATAACCTGCTGATTCATTTTTGATATTAATGCAGGCTGTTTTTTTTTGATTATGCCACAATGTTACGGAGATTTCTTTTGCTTGTCCAGCGCCGAAAAACATCATCTGTTCGGAAACAGCGGAACTGCAATAGGAAAGTTGAACAGCTTAAACGCAATACTGATCAACTGTTCATTCATACAATTATCGTCTATTTCATTTGAATGACAGGCTAATTTAGTATCACTGCAAAGTTGGGAATGTCGATTCTTTCTATATAGTGAGATAAAAAACATGAATTAAACCAAATGTAACTATTCATCCTGCTCATGATTTTACACTATTTACCATCATGGTAAATACTATTCAAATAGTAATATATATCGGTTTAGAAGTGTTTTGCTATGTTTTATCAATTGTAATTAAAGAACTTTCTGAATTCTTCCATTTACACTTCACCTTCTTTCTAAAATCCAGAAACAACATTTTTCTTGAAATCGATCCGTTTTTTTATTAAAATTTTCATGTGTGAAAATATCTTACTATACTTTTCTATTCGTTTTTATCAGTCTCTCAACAATATTAATCGAAAGGAAACGATGTTATCTCCCGAAGAAATAAAAGCAAAACTGGTATTGAAGAAGATTACGCAAGCCAGGCTCGCTGAGGAATGTGGAATATCAAGATCTCAGTTTTCAACCATTATCACAAAAACCCAATCTGTACTGCCGAAACTGTCCAAGATTCTGGGAGAGAATCCATTTGAGATTCAATCGAAAAAAGTAAACAAAAAAAGTAAATGACCCATTTGGATCTTCTTGTATTCAAGCGGGTTCGAAGGTCTTTGGAAATTAGGTCTCGCCAGAATACTGCAGGCAGACTAGAATTGTTTCCTGGAGGTTGAGATGCGGATGAAACCGCAAGTCAATCATTCAACCACTTCTAAATTCAAAAAGTCTTATATCGCAGAAAGTCTAACAAGTCCAGGTTACACCAATGGCCAAGCAAGAACATAATTGTGAAGAACACGATAAGAGTTCTGACACAGAAACCGGTTATCTACAAATAACTGCAACCGCCAATGATCAGAAGGAAGCGGAAGCCCTGATTAACTTTTTAACAAATAAAAAATTAGTGGCTTGCGCCCAGGTTCAAGGCCCTGAATCCAGTGTTGAGAATGACTCCGGTTTAACATGGAGATGTCGGTTTAAAACATCAAATCAGCTCTATCCTGATGTAGAATCAGAACTACGCACGTTTTTTGACAACCGCAAATATTCGGTAAAAGCGTTACCCATTGTTAAAGGCAGTGAGCATTTTTTAAGCTGGCTTGGCGGCGAATTGAGCAAAGCTTGATTCACTGACAAGTATCCTGTGTGAGATTATGCTATGGAAACGATTTTATTCCAAACCATGGAATATCAATCCGACGGGACCTTTCAACAGATCGGGTATAAATATGAAGGAAAAGAGGAATCCGGTTGGAAGATTTATCGCAACGGTAACTCTTTTATGGAACTTGGCCCCGGTTATGTTCTATTGAAACCAAAATATTGCGGCATTTGCGCCACTGATATTGATCGAAAATTCCTGCCTTATCCCCTTCCCCAGATTATTGGTCACGAAGTTGTAGGGGAATACAACAATATCAATGTTGTGGTGGAGATCAATGCCTCTCACCAAGCAAGAGGGATTCAAAACGAATCATGCCCCTTTTGTCGAAACGGTCTGGAGACTCATTGCCCCAAGAGGATCACCCTTGGTATTGATCGCCTGCCCGGAGGGTTTTCCCCTTTTTTGCTGGCCCCCAAAAATAGCCTGATCAAAATCCCCGTAACTCTTTCTCCGGTTGTAGCATCCATTACAGAACCCTTGGCGGCAGCCCTTCAGGCGTTGAAGGTTTCAACTCCCGAAAATGGAGATTGTGTCTCGGTGCTGGGAATCGGCAGACTTGGCCTGTTATTGATTTCAGCTTTGTATGGCCATCGTCGCAAAAACGGGTTAAACTTCAAGATTTCAGCCGTAGGTCGTCGGCAGCATTTGTCGACTTTGAGCTGTCAAATGGGAGCGGATGAGTTTCTTCTTTTAAACGATGACAGTCAAAGGCAGCTGGAAGATTCATTCGATATCGTTTTTGACACCAGTGGTTCTCCTTTGGGATTCGAATCCGCACTGAACCTGTCCCGTCGTGTCGTTCATCTTAAATCCACAAATGGACAAGAAGTGATGGGAATGACGCAATTGACTGATATGGTTGTTGATGAAATAGCATTACTGCCTTTTTCTTATGACAAGCTGAATTTTCAGTGGAAATCAGAGAAAACCCGATGGAAGAATACAAATGTTTTTATCTCTCCGGGTGTTTCGAAAAGTGAGATGGAGAAACTTGTTCAGGCTTCACCGCAAATTAATTTTGTGCAGGAAAATGAGGAAATTGCCTTCAGGCAGTTGAGGCAGCCCGAAACAATTCTAAAAAATTATGCTCTTCCACTGTTTGATATGGCAATAGTAAGCTGTCTTGCGGAAGCGGATCGAATTATCCGCCCGGTAAAAGGAGAGAACCTATCCCTGCTCAAGCCAAGAGGGGCTATTCTTTTATTAAACACAGGTAATGGCAAACCAAATCTGTTGGAAGAGTCAATTGTGAAAAAAGGCGTCAAAATCCACTCTTCCCGTTGCGGTGAGTTTAAGGAGGCTTTGGAAATTCTTGATCAAAACCCCGAATTATGCCAAATAATCGAAGAAAAGTATATTACCCACCGCTTTCCCCTTAAACAGATCACAGAAGCTTTTAAGATAGCTGCAGACAGTAGTGAAAGCATCAAAGTGATGATCGAGATCTAGCCTTTAATCTCCAAACTCCTCTTTTAACAATTTAATTGAATCCAGAATATCCTGTTCACAACTCATGCGTTGTTTTGTTTTTGCATAAGCCACCGGATTTACTTTTTTCAAATCTTCAATTCTGGATTTTAGATCTTTGAGAATATCGGGGTTTTCACTGATCATCCCATTGAAAAACCCTTTTTCAATGGCTTCACGTGGAGAATAAAGATGCGCATGAAGCAACATCTCCGGTCTCCATTGGGGGGCAACGGTTAAGTTGGCAATTAGCAGCATCCACTTGGGAATGGGGATGCCATTGATGGTTTCATTCATTTGGATCTTATAGTTACCATCCGCAATGAACCGTACATCACACGCCAGAGCCAACATCAAGCCTCCTGCAATTGTGTGACCATTACAGGCAGCAATCGTGGGAATAGGAAGGGTATATACCCTTATCATTGCTTTAGCGAATTGCTCAATAAAAGCAACCAGACCATCTTTAGACAAGCTGATCAGATACCCCAGATCCAAACCGCCGGAAAAGATCCCGTTATTACCTGTAAAAACAACAACCTTTGCCTGGTCCTTTTGAACCCGATCCAATAAAATCATTAACTCTTTAAAAAAAATGTCGTTCATTGCATTTGCTTTTCCATCATCCATGATGATCTGCGCGACACCATCACCACCAATCTCATACCGCAGCTTCTCCATAAAACTTGCTCCAATGTAATCTGGTACTATTATTCGGGGAATTCTTCCTTGAATGCAGGCATCACCGGCCAATTATTCTGGAAGCGTCAATTTTTTATGTGTTAATAGTTGATATATCAAATATCAGCGAAAAAAGCTGTCTAATCCCCCAATTCATCTGATCTGCATCAAATCAAACCAGTCGAAAAACAAAAACCTCATAATCAATATTTCGGTTGCATTTTGAACTGAATTTTAGGAAGCTTTAAGGACTAAAACTACAGATAATCTATTGTATTTTTTCTACTCTTATCAACAAACACACCACTTAGGAGTCAAAATGGAACTAAAGGTGGAACAGATCGAAAACCCTGATAGCCTGAATCTCATTTTAGGGCATTCCCACTTTATCAAAACCGTCGAAGATATCCATGAAGCAATGGTCAACACCATTCCCGGGGTAAAATTTGGTGTCGCTTTTTGTGAGGCATCGGACAAATGCCTGGTACGCTATAGTGGAACCGATGACACCCTGGTGGAACTGGCCAGGAAAAATGCCCTAAAACTCTCTGCAGGACACAGCTTTATTATCTTCATGAAGGACTCTTACCCTATCAACGTCCTCAATACCATTCAGCAAGTTCCGGAGGTTGCCAGAATTTTTTGTGCAACTGCAAACCCGGTGGAGGTCATTATCGCTGAAACTGGGCAGGGAAGGGGAATTCTGGGCGTTATTGACGGTTTTGCATCCAAGGGAATCGAAACGGTTGAAGATATTGAAGATCGAAAACGGCTATTGAGAGCCATTGGGTACAAGATGTAAGATTTAATGAATGTTTTTTGATCTCAGGTTATAAAAAGAATCAGCATTGTCCGGTTAGAAATTTGCATCTGCTCGTAGGTTGGGCTACTCGTTGCCCAACATTGCTTTCTATTGATGGGCAACGAGTAGCCCATCCTACTTTTTCTAAACAAATAATAGTTAAGTCAAAGTAATGGCGT
>JAHJTV010000092.1 GCA_018829445.1 bacterium | reverse complement strand
CCCAACATTGCTTTCTATTGATGGGCAACGAGTAGCCCATCCTACTTTTTCTAAACAAATAATAGCTAAAGTTAAAGTAATGGCGTCTTTGTACATTCCATTATTTTGAAAGCCGTTTCTCGTTATTGTTGCAATAACCTGACCGGACATTGCTGAGAAATAATGGAAGATCAGGGTAAATCCTCATTATTTCTTGGTTAGAATCCGTTAATGCCATGGTCTATAACAGTAAGGTTTTCCTAAGGTTTTATCTGAGGTTATTTGAGAGATCACTAGTGTCCAATCTTTCGGAAGGCCAGTCGTTACAATAGCCCTTGGTTGTTGACTTAAACAGCTGTTTTGCCGCGTGTCGACTTGAAATTTTCTGGAATTGACCTCGTTTTGTTTAATTTAGGCAAACATCACAATGTATTCAGGAAGCAATGTCTTTGCTCAAATTATTAAGCACGCACCAAAGCGCCGATTTGATGGTTTGGTAAAAAAGTACAAAGGAGATCGCAAAACTCACAACTTAGCTGTTGGGACCAATTTCTGTGCATGGCGTTTGCCCAATTAACCTATCGTAACGGGTTACGTGATATTGAGGTTTGCCTCAAAGCTCAGCCACAAAAACTTTATCACATGGGCATTCATGGAAATCCCACACGTGGCAATCTTGCCAATGCCAATCAGAAAAGAGATTGGCGCACTTATGCAGAATTTACAAGATTTTGATCTCAGAAGCCAGGAAACTCTATCAGGACGAACAACCGTTTTCAGTTGATCTTGATAACGCTGTTTATGCATTGGATTCATCAACCATCGATCTTTGCTTGTCGTTGTTTCCATGAGCTAAATATCGAAAGGCAAAAGGGGCTGTTACACTTCATACATTGCTTGATGACGAGGTTCAATACCCTCGTGTATTCTTATTACCGATGGTTCTGTTCATGACGTAAACATTCTGGATGAACTGATCGAAGAAACACAGGATTGAAGCAAATCTTTACACAATGCTTCAGATTTTCAGTATATCGCTGCTCGAAAAAGTTGAGTTAACCGAGTTACTCAACAATAAGCCTCAACTAATTGCAGATAATACAGACAATGCCCAACTATGCTTGTTTGACAATCTCAATGGTGAAAACTTCTGAGTTCTCAAAATTGAAAAGATAACACCATTGAGGCAAAAATTGTATATTCAAAAATTACAGTTAGTTAATTAAGCAGGCTCCAGAAAACTGATACAATCTTTTTTCAACTATCTGATATTTTTCCTAAAATAGATTGGATACCAGTATCTCCCGGTGATAAAATCAACTAAAATTATTTGTTTTTTTGACACATCGCTCTGCTCTCGAAGTCTATAATATTTCTCACGATCTCTACTTTATAAAAACATTGTTTTAATTATTGACAGTTATTAAAGCGATGTTTTATTTTTAATTCAACAGCAAACTCCAACTCCTGATTTTTCAAGTGATCGATGATCTGGCAGCTTAATTTGCCTGCTCTGAAACCGGAAGGCAATGTCTGGCTTGATAGGCACATCATTTATCAGACACATCCATGGTATGGAAAAGCTATGAAGGTAAACTCACACTTTGTCGGCTCGACGCTTAGAGAGTATAAAACGGATATCACCTGGCGTGAAACCATGAACTATGCGGCAGCTATTAATGATCATAATCCGGCATATTTTAACGATGAAAATCCGCAAGGTATTGTGGCACATCCCATGAACTGTGTAGCAGTAACCTGGCCAATTCTTGAGCGGATTTGGGAGTTTATTGAGCTGGATGATTTCCCCCGTGACATCCTGGCCACCCAGGTACATTATAGTGAGCACCTTGTTTTACATCGGCTAATTCGAGCGGGAGACCGGATAACCATAAAGGGGAAGATTGCTGCAATCCTGCCCCACCGTGCCGGAACTCATATGATCACACAACTGGATGCTTTTGATCAAAATGAGAATCCCATCTTTACCGAGTTTATCGGCGCATTGATGCGCGGAGTCGAATGTGATGATCATGGCAAGGGAGAAGATAACCTTCCAACTAAACCAGAAGCTGGCGCCAATGAGGAGGTTCGCTGGGAATCTATCGTAACCATTGATCCGCTTATGCCTTTTGTTTATGACGGTTGCACCCGGATTCACTTTCCCATCCATACTTCGAAGCAATTTGCACACCAGGTGGGGTTACCGGATATTATCCTCCAGGGAACCGCCACCCTGGCTCTTGCCGTAAAGGAAATTATCAACCGGGAAGCTGGGGCTGATCCAAACAGGGTGCAATCAATCGCCTGTCGGTTCACCGGTATGGTGATACCGGGTTCAAATATTACCTTTCAACTACTCAGCCGTAGCGCCAATGGCGACTGTTTTTTTCAGGTGTTGAACAGCCAGGGACAGCGAGCTATCAGCCGGGGATATCTTAAACTTGACTCTTAAGGGGGCTCCATGAATGAAATGCCGAAACTTCCACTGCTGAATTCTTACATTGAATACTGGGCTGCGAAAAAGCCGGAGCAGACAGCCATGATTCAGCATGAGGACGATAAACAGGTCTCTTATAAAAAATTCTTAGCCCTGGTTGATTTTTTTGCCCTTCGCCTGATGGACATGGGGATCAAAAAGGGTGACCGGTTGGCTACTCAATTGGTTCTTGTTCCCGAACACGTTATCCTCATGTATGCCTGCTTCAAAATCGGGGCTATCATTGCGCCTCTGGATCTTCGGCTGAAAAAAGAGGAGATTGTCCGGGATGTCAACAAAATCAAACCCAAGGCCTTCTTTTTTCTTGGAAACACACCGGTTACCGATTTTCGCGAGATAGGAAAAGCAGTCAAAGCCCAGTGCTCTTCTATCGAATATCTGGTTCAATTCACACCAAATCCCAAACCGGGCGATATTATTGATGGCGGTATCAGCATCACCGATTTGATGAAAAAGAGTAAGTTGCTGATGCTGAAAATAGCCAATCTTTTTCATAAACGGCTGGAAAAAGCCTATGCAGCCATCGATTCCAATACGCCTGCCCTTATTATCTATACCACCGGAACCACGGGAGAACCAAAACCGGCACTTCTCAGTCATGAAAACATCATTGTGCAAAATCAGATTCTTTCAAGAGGCGTGGGGCTCTCTGATGAGGAAATTGGTGGTCGCCTGGTCACTATGGTCAACCTTCCGCCCAGTCATGTGGGATGTGTCACCGAAACACTGATGACGACTTTTTTCAGGGGCGGAACGGCCGTGTTGCTGAGGATTTTTGATGTAACCGCCACCCTGGAAGCAATTCAAAAACACAAAATCAACCTGCTGGGGCAGATTCCAACTCAATACCGCATGCTCTGGAACCATCCGGACTTTAAACAATATGATCTAACCAGCCTGCAATTCGTAGCATATGCCGGATCTGCAGGAGATTCGCCCTTTTTGACCAAACTGGCCACCATGGCCCCCCATTTCGGTACCGGCATTGGGATGACCGAAAACGCAGGGTTTGCCACTTTTACACCTCCCGATATTCCGGTGGACGAAATGGCAGGGCAGGTCGGTAGAGCCTTTCCTGATCTGGCCAAGGTCAGCATTCGCAAACCCATGAATGAAGATGGCTCTGCGGGCGAAGAGCTTCCTGTGGGCGAAGTCGGAGAGATCTGCTACCACCCGCCCATTGTATTTCTCGGGTATTACAATCAACCCGAGGAAACAGCCGGGGCTATCTCAAAGGAAGGCATCCTCTACACGGGTGACCTGGGCTATTTTAAAGAGATGGGAAGTTATCAGGCCCTGTATTTATCCGGTCGACGAAAGTTTATCATCAAGCAGAAAGGGTACAATGTTTTTCCTACTGAAGTGGAAGAGCATATAGCCCAATTACAGGGGATCGATATGGCCGAAGTTATCGGCATGAAACACGCAGTCTATGATGAGGGGATCCTTGCCTTTGTGCGCCTGGAAAAAGGTGCCGAACTGACCGCGGAACAAATCATGGTACACTGCGGCAAAATCGCAGCTTACAAGCGGCCACAGCATATCGAAGTCTGGCCTGCCGATAGAGAGTTTCCATTGACGCGAAGCGCCAAGGTCGATAAACGTGGACTTCACCAGTTGGCTGAAAAGATAATCGAACGACTGCGAAAAGAAGGAAAGTGGGATGTGTAGGATTTTCGGAGAAGAACAGGAATGAAAGATGTAGAATTGGCTATCCCGGAAAAGCTGAAAAACAGGCTCTACCCTGTCGTGCTGGAACTGTTTTCAGAAAATGATTTTCATCGTGTGAATATCCGTGAAATTTCAAAAAAAACAGGGATCAGCTCAGGGACTATCTACAAGTACTTTTCCTCCAAGGAGGATCTCATCTTTACTATTCTTAATGAAAAAATCGGTGAGATCAGGGACATTTTGCAGCTCCATCTCGCCGGGATGGAAGACATTAAAGAGATCTTCCGCAAGGTGTTCTGGGTCACAATGGACTTCTATGATAAGAATCCCGGCGTGGCCATCACCGCCTTTATCACTGTTCCCATGCGAAACTGGATGAAGGAGGAGAGCTTTAAACGAGGGCATGAACATGTCCTTTTGCTTGATCCCATTAAAAAAGCCAGGGAGAAAGGAACCATCAGCTTGGACATAACTGATAAACAGATCGTAGATGTCTACTACATGTTTTGTTACCGACATATTCATCAGTGGTATTATTTCGGTATGAAACAAAAACTCGCCGATACTATCCAGAATTTTTTCGAGCTTTTCTGGAAAATCTTAAAACCCTGAAGGGGTGAAGGGGTCAAGTCTTGTTTTGTTGCTTCTTTTTTGAATAAACTTGAACTCTCTACTCGAATATAGCTATACACCAACTACCTACTATCCCCCTTCTCCGATTTTTTTCTGATTATGGATATGGCATTATCTGACATGCTATATCCTCGACCACAATCATTAATAGACCCGGGTACACTGGGGAAAATAATGGCACCACAGGTGGATTAGGCTTGACCTGACGGTCAGTTTCTTCTATCAAACAATCATGTGCTATTGTTTTTTCCACAAGGAAGTGTTTCCTAAAACTGATTGAAAGGAGCGTGTTTGAAAGGCCTGCAGTAAGATTTGTGGCCAAGCTCCCCATCCATCACCTGACTTGGTACATGGAATGTCCAAAAGACCTGAATGGTGGCTTACTGTTCTTGCGAAAATCTGGCCCATAACATGGAAGAGCGCCATGGCAACACAATGGCCGATTGTTGGGGGACTGATTGCCAAAATTGCCATGCCCTTGATGTCGGAAAAAAACTTCAATGTAACTCATATCCCTGTCAATACTGAAATATCGGGTGTGGACAGTTCTTACTTACCCACGCTTGTCCTTGAAGAACTCATTAACCGTTCGGCTCATCGGGTCATCATCAAAAGATGTACCTGCCGGGATGAAAGAAAATGCACCAATCACTCCATAGAAGCGGGTTGTATCCAACTGGGTGCAGGAACGGAAGAGATTGATCCCCGGATAGCAGATCATGTTGGTATAGAAGAGGCTTTAGATCATATGCGGGCTTGTGTCGGAGATGGATTGCTTCCCATGGTAGGCAGGGTCAAAGTGGATAACCTGATCTGGGGTGTCAAGGACAGGGGAAAACTCCTTGCAGTCTGCTTTTGTTGCCGGTGTTGCTGTACCGTACTTAATTCCGGAAAATACCTCCCCCATGATGTTGCAGATAGAATAGTGCGACTCAAAGGACTTGAGATATATACTGATCATCAGAAATGCACCTCATGTGAGACCTGTGTTAAGTCTTGTTTTATGGATGCGCTTTCCGTCAAAAACGGCCGGATCATCAGAGACAACGACCTGTGCAAAGGCTGCGGCCTCTGTGTCTCCGGCTGCCTAGAAAACGCCGTCTATCCTGAGATCAGGGATATTGAAGAAGCCATCATGGAATTACACACCCGCATCAGGGAAAGAATCGATTTTGAAACATCATTCAATCCAAAGGAGCATTAAGCTTATGAACTCTAAGACTTTCTGGCAGTTATTGATGATCGGGGCCATTGGGCTCTGGATCATTTCTGTGGTGGCCGGCTACCTTCTTTTTCCGGAAAATCATTTACAGGCCTGGAGCTTTTTTCTGGGATTGGTGATCCTGCATTCAGCCGAACTTTTTACTGCCATTCCAATAGGGAGAAAAAACGGTTTCAGCGTTCGGGTGTCTGTTGTCAAAACGCTGCTTTTTGGATTTACTTGGTGGCTGCCGGTTAAAAAGGGAATCATTGAGAAATAAGCTTGCCTGACGGGTGACTTTTCCGAATATGCTTTGATGACTCAAATAAGAGGCTGATGGTGTGGAATATCTTTAAATATGGCCCCAACCTCAAGCTGGTTCGCTTACAGGTAAGACTCTCCTGGCCACTCATCAAATATGGCAAGAAATGGAGTGCGGTTCCTGTGCTCAAATGGATTATTTATCCCTTTTTCAAGCGGCCCCATAACGAGCTGACTTCAATTCCCATCCATGTTAATGTCGAATCGCCGGATAGCATCGCTCTTCCCATGAGACTGGTTGAACGACTTGTATCTGAAATAGATGATATATTTCTCATGGATGAGTGCCATTGTGCCGGTGTTAAAAACAGAAAGAGCTCCCGATTGAATATTGGATGCATGGCTTTCGGTCCCTCCATTGCCCGTATTCATCCTTCCCATGGTCGAAAAATCAACACGGAAGAGGCTGTCAACCATGTACGTAAAGCGGCTGCACAAGGGCTGGTGGCCAATATCGCTCATGTCTGGATTGATGCCCTGGCTTTTCAACTGACCAGGTTCAACCGTCTTCTGTTCATGTGTCTGTGTGACGATGATCAGTGTATTTATCGAACATTTATGAAACGGAGGGGCCTCTCCCTTGACAAAACCTATAAGAAACTTCCCGGACTCTCTGTTCAGGTAGACACCTCAAAATGCAGTAACTGTCAAACCTGTGTTGAAACTTGCTTTGTATCAGCCGTGGAAACGAAGGGAAAGGTTGCTGTTATCGGCGACGACTGCCGGGGATGTGGCATCTGCGTCAACCGCTGTCCCGAAGGGGCGATCTCACTAACCATGGAAAATGAGGAGGTAATGTTCCAACACCTGCTGGACAGGATTAGAGAAATGTCAAATTTACCCCTGAAAATCGAAAAAAGGGGAAAAGGGGTCAAGTCTCGTTTTGTTGCTTCTCCGGAAAAGAAGCAACAAAACGAGACTTGACCCCTTCGACTACAGCTTGAAGACCTTTTCGGGGCATTCCTCGAACGCTTGCCTTAAAAAGCGTTCCTGAGGTTTTTGACTGATGGTCATGGGTATTTCGTCGAGAATAAGGAGATAACTGGGAATGCTGTTGGCCTCCAGGCCTTTACGGGCGCATTCGAAGATACTTGCCGGATCAACCTTCCTGCCTTCAAAGAGAGCGATTCCGGCAACCAGATCAGACTCACCAGGGGCGCCGCTGGCTGCCGGAATACCAAAGACGGCAACTTCACTGACATCCGGATGCTCACCGATGACTCTTTCCACTGTATCGGGTTGAATAAAATCTCCGGCTCTTCTCAGTCCCCCACCCTTGCGATAGTCAAAAAACCACCAGCCGTTCTCGTCCACATGTGCCATATCTCCGGTGCGATTCCAACCCCCAAGGGTCTTCTTTTCACTGGCCTCCTTATTGCCGTAATAATCCACTTTGGCCTTCCCCCCTCTCGGCTTGGCGATAATCTCTCCGGTGACATTGGGCGGACATTCATTATCATTTTCATCCACCACTTTCATCTTAAAGGCTAAGATCGGTTTTCCGCAGCTTCCGATGGGGCCTTTCCCGGGTGGTTTTCTGGTAACCCCTCCTCCCTCCAGAGTAGAATACCATTCCAAAATCTGAACACCGAAACGTTTTTCAAAATCCTCCCAGATCGCCTTGGGCATGCCGGCACTAATAACCTGCCTGACCGGATTATCGGCATCATTGGGCTTGGGAGGCTCATTAAAGATACCCGCTGCTACACCCCCCAGCATGCTGAACATGGTGACGCCGTACTTACGGGAAATATCCCATAGTCTGCTTTTGGTGAATTTAGCGCTAAAAACCGTCTTAATCCCCCTGTACAAACCGGGTGAGAGAGTCAACCCGATTGCGTTACCGTGTGTCATGGACAAACCGGTATAAAGCACATCACTGTTTTTAACGCCATACAATCGACTGGCAAACAGGCCATAGATTCGCAGTCGATAATTCTCATGCATCACCCCTTTGGGATCACCGGTGGTTCCGGAGGTATAAATAATTTGCATGGGGTGTTTGGGGTTATCAATTTTGTAATCAACCGGTTTAAAAGGTGATTGAAGTATCGCTTCAGTGGATGCATATTTTCCCACGTCACCTGTGGCGGCAAATTCCGGTTTGTCCGCCACAAAAATACGGCTGACCAGCGGGATCTTTTCCCTGATCTCCTCAATATTGTCCAGGAGATTGGAGGTGGTAAATATTACCTTGCATTTTGAATTGGTTATCTGGTGAGCCAGTTTATGTCCCTTGGATCTGGGATCGATCGGTACAATAATGGCTCCGATAATACCGGCTGCCGCAAATAAATGGACCATTTCCGGATAGTTATACATCATGGCGGCATACTTATCACCTTTCTGTACACCAGCTTCCAAAAGAACTCGTGCAAAGCGATGGGAGTTTTCATGCAGATCCCGGTAAGTCTGGATAATATCCGTTCCATTTGGGTTTTCAAATGTCAGTACCGGGAAGTCGGGTCTTGAATGGGCTTTAATTTCCAGAAACTGCCCCAACAAGCGGGTATTCAGTTTTCTTTTCCGCGCAAACCGCATATTCCGGAGCATTTCAAACCTGGGTTTTGAATCATCATAAGTTGGTTTTTCGGACATGTTGTTATCTCCTGTTTGGGTATGAAAAAGAATCACCGTTATCATTCCAGGTTTGATACCTGTTTTTAATTATAAAAGGAAACCTGTTACCGCTTAAAAATATGAAGCGCCATTGCCGCAGCATCAATTCCCAATATCCCACCTCCGTTGTGTGTCATACCAATTTTTGGATTCTTTACCTGCCTTTTGCCAGCTGTTCCCCTAAGCTGTTGTGTGATCTCATATATCTGCCCCATTCCCGTGGCTCCGATGGGATGGCCTTTTGAAGCCAAACCTCCCGATGTATTGGACGGCTTTTTGCCATTGATCTCCAACACCCCGTCATCGATCCAGTTTGCCGCATCTTCTGCAGGACAGATTCCCAGTTCTATCAGGGTAATAATCTCGGAAGGAGAAGTGGCGTCATGAACTTCAATCACGTCAATTTCATCAGGCCCTATTCCCGCAGCTTCAAACACCTTGGGCCCCAAGCGTTTGGTTAGAGTGTCATCCAGATCATCGGTGATCTTCCCACTACCCACAACAGAGCCTTGTACCCAGATGGGTCTGTTGGTGAATCGAGCGGCTTTTTCCTTTGAACAGATAATGGCAGCGGCAGAACCATCGCAGATAGGGGAGCACATCATCCGGGTTAAGGGAAAAGATACATCGCCTGAGTTCAAAACCTCCTCCAGGGTCACTTCTTTTTGATATTGCGCGTGGGGATTGTTCGCCCCGTTTTTGTGGCTCTTAACGCAAATCTTGGCAAAGTGTTCCTGGGTGAGTCCGCATCGTTCCATGTACATTTTTGTATAATAAGCATACATGTCCATAAAGATGCTTTTACTTTTACCACTTTCATTGGAGATGATACTCTCCTTTTTCCCCTGTTTTTTTTGAAAGTTTTCAAGGTGCGTCATCGCCATCTCTATATCTACAGCTGTTCCCAGTGCCATGAAGGACTTTAGCTTATCCTTGTCATAGAGTTTCTCAAAACCCACAACCAGGGCACAATCGTGAATACCGGCCCCGACAGCAGTCCATGCCATATTGAAGGCCGAAGAAGAACTGGCACAGGCATTTTCTATGTTATACATGGGGATCGTATCTATTCCCATGGCACTGAGAGTAACCTGGGCTTTTATCTGCTCCTGCCCTGTCATAATCCCCGGGGCAGCGGAACCGACATAAGCGGCTTCCAATTCCTGCGGTTGCATCCCGGCATCTGCCAGTGCTTTATTTACTGATTCCCGGACAAGATCCTTAATTCCCTTTTCAGGATATCTGTCGAATTTTATCATTCCTATGCCAACAATAGCGACATCTCGCATTTGGTACTCCTAGATTTTGTTGTTTTAAAGACAGTAATTTTGGCGTCCAGGTATGCACGCCCTGCCGTTTTTCTCTTTTGAGTCGTTTGATCAATCCAGGTGGGTTGTTTCATTTCCCAGCTGAACAATTTTTTTGGACCTGACATCGTGAAAGGTCTGACGGGGTTCAAAGACCAGAACCTGATTTTGACAATTCTCAACACAAAGTCCGCAGCCTTTGCATCTGCTTGCATCCACCCTGACTCTGTCATCCTCTCCATAATTAATAGCCCGGTGTTTACACCAATCAGAACAGTCCCGGCAGCCGATACAAGCCGACGGCTTTCCGACAGTAGTGATCATGAAACTGGGAATCCCTCCCCAGACCGCTTCCGGTGCCCTGTAAGCGACACAATGCTCATCGCAGTTGCACACCCAAATCACATTGGCATCCCACAGCCAGCCCACACTTTGCCAGGCACCCTTTTTTCTCCATTGGGTCACCAGATCCTTGGCTTGTTGTTTGCTGATCCGCTTGACCTCAAGGTTTTTCTCCTGTTTTTCATAGATATCAACGGCGATATTCATGGCAATGCATCGGTACTCGGGAGGATCGTCCGGATCCATCGCCTTCTTGCAGAGACAGGGCATTAATGCCAGATCATTGGACATGTCGATAGTACTGAAAGCCGCTTCGATATTGGGAAGAAACTGCATTCCGTGCAGGGTTTTCGCAAACCAGTTTAAGAGATTGCGGCTGACAAAATTCATTTTGGTATTAATATAATCAGGCTGTTTGAGCCTCACAAATTTTAGCCCGACTGTAATCAGGGGATTAAGATTTCTGGCCACAATGTCACGGGCAAGTCCCAATGACTTGATGCGGTGTTTCTCTTCGTCAAGATACCAGGCGTTTTCACTGTTATGTTTTCCACAATCCAGGCACATAGTCCGTTCTCCCTATTGATAACTGTCATTTACAGGTAAAACCCAACTCTCCGGTCATCGATAAGCTTAGTTTTCCAAAGGAATTTTAATAAAAGATTGGATTCTTTTCTTCACATCTTCAGCATAATCCGGATTATTCAACGTGATCTCCACACCACCGTTCTCACAAGTAGCCTCGCATCTTCCGCATCCGGTGCAATGGTCGCCGTGAGTCGTCACACCATTCTTGTTGACGATATTGTCAAAAATACAGGTCTCCACACAGGTTCCGCAACCGATACAGTCTTCGGTTGTTTTCACCATAATTCCTTCCATGGGCCTGAACAGTTTTTGCAGATGCTCCTTGTCGTGTTTATAAAATCCCATCATACAGCAGCAATGGCAGCAGAAGCAGACGCTGAGCAGCTGCTTTGTATCACGGGTCAGAAATCCCAGATTATCAACGTTGACTTTCCCTACCATGGGAACCAGTCCTATATCAGAGGCCTTTTTTGCATGGCGGTGAGCCGCCTCTTTAGTGACTTGTCTGCCAAGTCCCGGAGGCAGTTTTTTTGCGGTTTCTCCCATAAACAGGCAACCGATCTCATTGGTAAAATTGCTGCAGTTAAACCCGGTGCGACAGATACATTTGTCCATGATAATGTGATAGGAATTGGTCTCAATCATGTCGTCCAGTATTTTCAAAGGGATAATCTCACTGGCCATCTCTCCTGCAGACTCATTTATTGCAATGGTTTTTGGTCTGTTATCGACAATATTTCTGCTGTTTGGAAGATAGGTCATGTTGTTCTTTTTCGGATCGGTCATGGGAACGATATTTCGCAACCAGGGCGTTTTTTCGATCAGAAAAAATGAAGCGTTTAAACCGGTGAGGCTGAGCTTCGTTGCAAGAGGTGTTGTGTACAACCAGGTCAAAAACGATTGCTTTATGGTATCTTTCCGATCCCGCTGACGGGCCTTCAGGTAATGATCAAAGGTATCTGCGGAGGAATAACGGGGCAACCATCCCGCAGCTTTCTTGAACTTATCGCAGATGCCGTAAATAGTATGTTCGGACAGGCTGACCCATCCCTGGCTTACTTTCTCGATTCTCAGGAAAAAGAGGATGTTTATTATGATTTTCAGGAGCCAGGCGGGAATAAATACAATTTTTACACCTGCTTTTCTGAACATCCACCTGGTCGGCAAGGCATCGTCCGCACAAACATTATAAATCCCGGGAAGATCTTTCTTAAGAGACAAATAAAGCGCTTCGCCCAGATCTTCCTCATGAATCAGCTGATTATAGGAATTGCGTCCCATGGGCAAAGCAGATATTTTTTTGGACCATAAAGCGGAAAACATGTTGTTGATCTTTGGTCCGCAAAGAAGACCCGCTCTGATTATGGTCAAGGTAATGTCCGGATGATCCTTGAAGAAGTCCGCAACAAACGCCTCAACTTTTACCTTGCTGGAGTTGTAGTAGCTATCATCATTGCAGCTGACAGGGGAGTTTTCGGTAAAACCCAAAGGATTGCTTTCGTGTGCCCCATAAATAGTCATGCTGCTGGTATAAATCACCTTTTTAACCCGATTGTCGGCGCAGGCGGTAAAAACATTCTTTGAGCCGTTAATATTGATATCCAGGGTTTTGGATTTATCATGGATTTCGCCGACAATAAATGCCAGGTGATACACCACATCAACGCCCTTCAGGATCTCAAAAATCTTTTTACTCCTGATGTCTTCCCTGTAAAAGGTAACTTTTTCATAACCGCCTTTCCAAGGGGAGACATCAATACCCACAATCTCTTCAATTTCCGGATCTTCTTCCAGTCTTGGCAGAATGGTTGAGGCAAAGTAGCTGTTTACGCCGGTAATGGCGACTCGAATTCCCATTTTTAATCTCTGTTTTTATTGCATGATTTAATTTTTATCTTAGGGCGATCTTAAAACGTCACCTTAAGATTTGCTCAAGTGAGACTATCTCCCATAAGCGCTCAATTGAGTATATTCCGTTAGGTTCAAGAATTATGGTAGAGCGGGGTTACATCCTCGCCTGTACGCATCCAAAGGCGATCAATTAGGACTGCCTTACCGTTTCTCTTGTTTCTGCAACGTTTGCTCGAGTACGCACTGTGGGATTATCCCTCATGCCTTCTCCATGATTCTTAGGATACCCCCAACCACTTCTGAAACTTCCTGTTTTCAATTGCCGAAATCAAGCGATGAACAAATGGCAAATACCCATTTAGCACGTTGAGA
Organism: bacterium; assembly: GCA_018829445.1. GTDB lineage: Bacteria > SAR324 > SAR324 > XYD2-FULL-50-16 > XYD2-FULL-50-16 > JAHJTV01. Next base: position 94,117 of record JAHJTV010000092.1, on the reverse strand, counting down.
AAATAGAACAGGGTTGATGGAAAAATAGAATTCTTATCCTTTTTAATCCCCTTGATGATTGCCTTCGCCACAGTATTCGAGCTCTGTACCGGCCAGGAAACCGGCGTTTCTTCTGCTGCCTGATCGAAAAAATTGGTTTTAGTGGAGATGGGATAGATCATTTGGAGTTTTTGGCCCTTTTTTAATTCAGACCGATAGCCGCATGCAAATCCGTGCAACGCCGCTTTGGTCGAAGCATAGAGGGAGTATCCCGGAACAGCCAGAAAGCTCATGGCACTGGCAGTGATAACCATACGGTAGTTGCGTTTGGAATTAACCTCCTTCATCTTTGTTGCCGAGTAGATGGCGGAAAAAACATTAGTCTGATAGATATTCTCAATACGCTGCCAATCCGGTGTTGCGATCTGCTCATAATAAGCGAAACCTGCATTGGCGATAAACAGATCAATGGCACCCAGTTTTTCCTGCGCAAATTTAAACAGCCTGTCAACGTTCTCCCGGTTCGAGATATCGCAAGTGTATTTGATGATGCGATCATGTTGGATATCGATCTGTTCAATGGTTCTGGCAACGGCAATGATATGGCAGTCATATTCCAGCAGTTTCTCCAACAGCGCCAGCCCGATACCGGAAGAAGCTCCGGTGAGGATGATGTTTTTATTTTTCAAACGCATTATTGCTCCTCATCTGGTCCAATCCAGGGAGTTGGCTTTTGATAGATATAAAAAGGAGCCGGATTGATGGAACCCCCGCCTGCTGCCATATATCCCATGCAGATGTACAGTTCATCATTAATTTTTCGAACCTCATCATGCATGGAATGGACAAGACCGCCATTGTATTCTTTATATACCAAATGAAAGGAATCCTTGTTGTCTATTTCCGATTTTCCCACCCAAGTGTCCATTTTCCGAGTGCGATGTAAGACGGTATTTCCCGCCCCATCATTTGAGGAAAAAATGTTATAGCCCCATCCCCTGTCCTCTTGAAAAGGGAAAAATGCCTTTCCTTCCCAATGGCCGGGTCCAAACAGGTTATGTGTATAATATCCCGTGGCGGTTGCCATGATTCCGACTGGCAACAAACCGGCTTTATACTCACCTTTCATGCTTTTAAATTCAGGAGCAGGGGCGGAATAGAAAAGCTGCATTATCTCTGATTTAGAAAGGCTCTCAAGAATCATGGGAGTCGCCTCATTTGTGCCGGTTTTCATGATAACATCCATGGTTTTTCCATCCCATCCACCAATCCCATTTTGGAGGATGTTGATACCCGTAATCGCGACATTCAAGGCTATAATGGCAACCAGAATCATCAGAACTTTTTTTCTTATCGTCACTGTTTTTCTCCTTTGCAGATTTCTTGAGAGAGGTGATATGGATGCTTGCATCTTCACACCGAAGAAGAACCAATACTCAGAATAATCGAAAGAACCTGTGATGAATCATTGATCAAAAATTCACATGGTTCTTTGATAGATTAAATTGACTGCATGGTCAAGATAAAAAGAAAAATTGAACAAAAAAACGATTAAACATACTCACGTCCATTTGTATTATTTCTTTAAATAACAAGGGAAATAACTTTAGTATCGGCTTTTTTAAGTCACATCTTTTTTAAAACCGGAAGATGTATAGTTTATGTATAGTGTCAAGATAATATCTCTTTTTGTTGGATACAGTCTCAGTGAAAATATTCGGCATCATTTCTAGATTCTTAACATATCATAGTATTAGGGATAAATAAGAACCACTAAGAGAATAATAATTGTTTTCCATTCAAAATTAATCTATGTTTCTCCAACCAAAAGCCTCAAATATAACCAAAGGGATTGGGATTCTCCCTTAAGACGATCGAATGGCAGTCAAGCAAGGAAATGAACATGAAAAGAGACACCGAAAGATTTAAAGTCCTGGTAAAACGCTGTGAAACCTATGATCGTAACAAAATCAGAGATATTGTAAGTTCAGGAATGAAAGAGCTTGAGTTTTATCCCTCGGGGAAGGTTTATGTAAAACCCAATGTCGTCTTTGCCTCAAAGAACGGTCAATACGGCTCCACGGCATACACCCACACATCAATTGTCGGCGGATCTTTACTTGCCTTATCAGCAGAGAAAGCCGTTATTCGAGTAGATCTGGGAGAAAAAACAGCTATTGGATACCCCACACGTTTAAATTACAAATATGCCGGTTATTACAAGGAGATTAAGGAGCTAAAGAAACAGGTTGCCAAACCGGTGGGAATCTTTTGCATTGATGAGGAGAAAAGAGACAGGGTTTTTGTCGGGGGTTACGTTCATGATACCCTGCGTGTTTCCAGAAAAATGGCCCGGGCAGACCAAAAAGTCTATCTTCCCAAGCTCAAATGCCATTGTGTCAGTACCATGACAGGAGCAGTAAAATTGAATATTGGAATCTGTTCCGATGATGAGCGGGCAATTCGTCATGATTTTCTGCTGAATGATAAAATAGTGGATTTGATGACGGTTGGAGAACCTGATTTCATTATAATGGATGCCATTGACGTAGGAGTTGGAAATGAAGCGGTTCCTACTCCCAGGAAGCTGGGGCTGATCATCATGGGGGTTAATCCCGTTGCAGTTGATATCGTTGGAGCCCGTCTGCTGGGACACCATCTTGAGGAGGTTCCTTATCTCAAGAGATGCGTTGAACGCGGTTATTTGCCATCACGACTTGAAGACATTGAAATAACGGGAGACCTGTCGAGCATTGAAGAACTGGACGAAGCTGCAAAGCTGATTCAGCCTTATGACGACGAATTCTATAGATGGCAGGACATTGAAAAAGAGTTGAACCGGTTAAAATCTCCAATCCGCTTTTTTTGGGGATACTCCCGACAAGATAATGATAAAAAATGTAAAACAGGTTGTGTCATGGGAGCGAAGATGTTCTTCGGTTTTCAAGAGAGATATGCAGGCGCTGATGCCTTCCAATCAGGGAACTCCGCCGTCATTGTCATAGGGAAGATAGACGAACCCATTGATGCAGCCGGAGATGAAGTTTTTCTCATTGGTACCTGCGCCGAGGCAAAAGTCCTTAACGCTAAAAAGATCATTAAAATAGACAATTGTTTTACGACTGCAGTTGATATTGTTCTCAATCTCAGAGGGAAGCTGGGGATGCCTTCTCCCGCCCTTGATCCGAGAGAAATCGCCCCATTGGTATTCAATACACTGATCGCTTCCGGGGTAAAAGCATTTAAAGGTCGTTATTTACAGGATATAGGAAGTTTTTTTAAAAGAGGACTTCAAAAACGAATCTGATTCCGGTGGGCAGCCGAGATCATTTAGAACAGGCTTTTCAGGTCAGGCGCTGCGCATCACCCGTTTGTCTCATACCATCCATCATCAGTTTAAAGATATTGCTCCAGATTTCCCGAATCTTCAGACCGGTGTCAATGGATCTTGTATAATAGAGATTTTCTATCAGCCCAATCATTAAGGTTGCGGCGATTTTCGGATTCACCGGTTGAAATATCCCCTGACGGATACATTTCTCAATATCCATTTCCAGAGGTTGGCGAATCGAAAGATAGGTATCTTTGCCCAATTGCCTGATTCTGGAATCAGACTCCTCCATTGCTTCCTTACTGAGCTGAATAATGGCACAAAACTCTTTAAGCACCGGCAACACGGCAAACGCTCTTTGTTCCAGTCGTTTCAATGGATTTTTTGCCTGACGGATGGGATTCCAACTGTCCTGAAACAGGTTCTGAAAAATTCTGGGTATGCACTCCAATAACAGTTCCTGCTTATTCAAGAAGTAAAAATAAAAGGTACCCTTTCCGATATTTAGTGCTTTTGTGATTTCAGAAATCTTAGTATCCCTGAAGCCTTTCTCTTGGAACTGATAACATCCTGTTGCCAGAATGATCTCTCGCATTCTGTTGCTCTTCTCCCTCCGAGTAGAAGGTGGTTTTTCTTCAGGTCTTTCTGTTTGAACCGTTTTTCGTTCAAATCCAAAAGTCTCAGGAATAGCGGTACCAAATGCTCCGGGTTGGTTTTTCTCGATCTGTTCAATTTGCTGACGAATTGCAAGCAACGGCGTTCCCTGAGTTTTTGCCCGTTTGATGTAAGCGAGTTTCTGCAGGTGGGTTTCATCATAATACGCCATGGTTTTGCCGGTTTTTGCTGGAGAATGTATAAGTTTTTGCTGCAGATAAAAGTGGATGGTTCGACGGGAAACGCCTGATAACTTTTCCAGTTCGGCAATTTTGTACCAACGTACATTCTCTTCCATCATACTTCTCCTTGTTGATCTTTAAAAACAATCCCCAGCAGAAAAAACAGCGCCGATTGCACTCTGTTTTATACATTAACTATACATATAAATACCGTTATCACAGCCCAACAAAACACTGCAATAGAAAAATTATCCCAAGAGATAATATAAGCTTATTCATTAAAATTATTGAGTTATGTATTGAAGTTTCTCAGCTTTTTTGATGAACAAGAAAAATTGAGTTTTTGAGTTATGTCCAAATTCACTTGACTGCATGGTCTATATGTGAAAATATTCCTCTGTACAAAAACAGAATCAGTTTTTACCTCCCATAAGTTGTTTGCACAATCCGATTTATAAAAGATTCAGGAGTTATCATGTTACTTGAGAAACGCAGGTTTGTGGCGATGCCACCGGCAGATTTTCCGAAGTTTGTGGTTGATGTGGAGAAATGCAATGGGTGCCGACGGTGCGAACAGACGTGTCCTATTCAACTCCTGATGATAGAGAATAAGAAATGCAAGCCCAACGACCGCTATGATCACTTCAGATGTATCTCCTGCCAGAATTGTGTGGCGGTCTGCACGGAAAATGCTATCTCCATAGAGGGTGATTATCGGGTTTCAAAGGGATTCTGGAAAAACAGCCATCTTTTTGCCGGTGAAAAAACCCTGCCGGTTTATATGCCGAAACAGCGGGAAACAAATAACACCGCTGAAGTCGAGGAACTGACCGAAACGGAAAAGATCATTCTGAATCGTCGCAGCATCAGACTTTACAAAAAAAAGCAGGTACCCAGGGAGATGATCGAGCGGATCATTGAGGCTGGTCGATTTGCCCCTTCCGCCGGAAATAACCAGCCCTGGAAGTTCATCGTCATTCAGAACCGGGAGATCATCGATGAAATTGACAGAAAGTGCAAACAATTCTGCAAATATGTAATGTATGGCACCATGCCGCGCCCCTGGATCAAGAAAACCGTTCCCGGAAATAAGAACGCCCGCCTCAGATTCTGGCAAAAGGCTCTTATTCGTTTTCTAGTGAGATTTCGAGGTGCAGGAGAGATGGATCAACGGGCACTGGGAGGAATCAATGCCATTGTCAGCGATCCTGACTATCATACCTTTTTTAAAGCACCGACTTTGATTATCCTGTTGGCTGACGAGCGGGGAATAGGATCAATTGACCTGGATTTAGGGATCTGCGGACAAAACATGGTTCTTGCTGCCCACTCCATGGGACTCGGTACCTGTTATGTCAGTTTGATCGACGGATTGATGGGTTTTCCCAAATACAAGCGAGAGCTGGGGATCGAACCGCCCTTTAAAATCATCACCTCACTCACCATCGGTTACCCGAAAGGCCGGATTGATCATATCGTCAAGAGGGAGCAATCAAGGGTTAAGTGGATTGAATAAGCGGATTTGACCCTATTCTTCTGACATTATCTCTGTTGGTCCTTTCTCTGCGAGTATGGTTTTCGTTTCCCACCTCTGAAATTTTTGAGTGCATTCATTTTGCATTTTGTCTTAAACTTTGACAAAAGCCTCGAAAAAACGCATCACTATCCGAGTTTTAACAGAAGGTATAATCTGCAGAATCAGACGTCATCCTTGCGGTGATGAGATGTTGAATCCGACAGTTGGGTTCAATGCCTCAAGAGTGTATTAATTTATGATTTCTCGTGGTCGGATCTGGATCGATATCAATCAGTTGTTTTACAATAGAGATACCTGTTAAAGCCTTAATATGCTCAATAGCGTTTTTCCTGATTGCATTCGCTCTCATTGCACAGACCGTTAATGACCTTATCCTCATGAGCGAACAATTCCCACCGTTTAATTTCGAAGAAAACGGACAACTCAAAGGGACATCCGTTGATCTGATAGCCTTGATTTTGGAAAGATTGAACTCGAAACAGAATCGCAATGACATTGAAATACTGCCATGGGGAAGATCTTACCAGAAATTGCTGAAAGAAATGAACACCGTTCTTTTTGTCGTTACCCGAACAAAAACAAGGGAAAACCTTTTTAAGTGGGTAGGGCCGATTTCCGATGCAAAAGACGTGTTTCTTGCCAGAAAAGATAAAAGAATCACTATCAAAACGATTGATGATGCAAAAAACACCATTGGCGCCGTAATTCCGGATATTCTTTAAGATCTCGATATCCTATTAGATCAGATAATAATGCTGAAAAAAGCGAAGAACCAGGATCAATTAGCTACCCAAGCAGATAAACCGGTTGACCAGTGTTTGGACTCAGAATATGATAGAGAGTGTCCAAACAGCGTGGTTTTTGCTTAGGTTGCGGTAAAGATCATCCGCACCTCGATCCTGACAAAACATAGAGAAAATGGCACATTGCTGATCATAGAACCGCTGCCATCAGCATGGAAGCGATTGGTATTCCGGGAGATTATTCATGAAGCGTTCATTAGATAACAACCTATTATTAAAGTACACTGCTGAATTTAAATCCAAATCGATGGAAGAGTCCTTTCTTCGATCCACCTGGAAGGAGCATAAAACCGTTACTCGCAATACGTTGCTGGTTCTTGTATTCTTTGATGTTGCCTTTTTTATTCGTGACATCTTGGAAGCAAGGAACAGTGAGGTCATCCATTCATTGTTTTTGTTAAGATTGGTGGTTTTTTGTATCATATTTTGCTCTATTGTTTATATACATCGGGCAGACACCTATTTCAGCCGATATCACCATCTGTTGCTTTTAAATCAAATCGTGATATCAATAGCCATATTCCTGCTTGCAATAATCAGGGATATGCCTGTAGCTTATCTTGGCGTCAATACCATACTGCTTACTTTAATTTTTTACCAGTTTATCAATAATAGATTCTACTATACTGTCAGTGCTTGCGGTTTAATTGGCTCTGGGTCGGTATTGACCAGCATCCTTTTTCTAAATATGAATCTGTCCGATCTCGCAGCATCTATCCTTTTTTTAGTACCCTTGAACTTCCTCGGAATAATTATTTTACGATCCATAAAACGAACCCGAAGGAATGAATTTCTTGCCTTGAGTGATCTGAGAAAGGCCAGTGATGAGAAAGAGAAGGCAATCCGGGAATTACGGGGGACTCTGGCTGAAATCAAGACACTCAGGGGATTTTTGCCCATCTGTGCCAAATGCAAAAAAATCCGCGATGATGAAGGCTACTGGAACCAGATCGAATCCTATATCGAAAAACACTCCGATGTTCAATTCAGCCACGGAATCTGCCAAGAATGCGCCAAGGAATTATACGGCGATACAAAATGGTATAAAAAAATAACGAAGGACGATAAAACCTCAGCCTAGACTCAATTAGGGTTGGGAAATACTGAAGTTAAAGAAGTGGTCAATCTGCTTGCAGCTTTTATTATCTTGGATTATTTTTCGACAAGGAGACCTGATATGGCTTTCTTTGGATACGTACAGGCGAGAACGTAATGCCATAAGCGCTTAAATGAGGTTGTTTTCGAGAAAAAACCGATCTTTCAAAACGGCAGGGCGGCCTTACCTGGTCGACTTTGAGTTGGCTCAGGCAGGGATGTAACCCCGCCCTACCACGATCCTTGTTTTCAGTACAAAAGTTAATATTTCAAAGATTTTCTTAAACTTTGAAACGTTCTTCACAGAGGGAGATGGCCTTTTCCAGCAGTTGCAGCGCTTCGCTGCAATCTTCCCTGTTTACCAGAAGATTGGGTTTAAACTGGAGCACTGAACGATCAAAGCCCGCCGGAAAAGCCCACAGTCCAGATTCGAATCCACAGGCAGTCACCAGGGCTCCGCCATAAGGGTTATCAAAACGCAAACCGTGCACCAGACCCTTTTGACGGATTTCCACTAAAAAGGGGTGACGATCCTTGATCCCTTCCAGTCCTTCAGCCAGAAAAGCCGACATCTCCCTGACATTCTCCAGGATTCCCGGTCGGTTTATTATTTCAAGCACTTTCAGAGCCACCACACATCCCAGCTCAGACCCGCCAGCCGTGGAGGAATACCCCCAGCCATCCTCGGATAACCACCCGGCCGTTTTTTCTGAAATGACCGCGGCTCCAATGGGATAAATGCCACCGGTCAATCCCTTACCGCTGATCAACATATCGGGCTCAATTCCAAAGGTTTCACAAGCCCACATCTTACCTGTTCTACCCAGACCGGTCTGGACTTCATCTGCAATGAAAAGCGCTCCATATTTTTCGCACAGCTTCTTCAATTGCGGATAAAACCCGGGTGAAGGCATGGGAAATCCAATGGTGGCCGGAATCATTTCACAAAGCACCGCAGCCGTATCATCGGCTTTTAGGATTTCTTCCATGGCTCCCGGATCATCAAACGGTACCTGGGTGAACTCATCCTGCGGTTGCTCGGAGAGGAAATAGGCTGCCTGATCCGCATCCCCGGCCATGAGAGAAAGCCCTCCATGTCCGTGATATGATCCTTTGAAGGAAACAATCCGGCGCCGCCCGGTTGCTTTCCTGGCTGTGCGAAGTGTGACTTCCACCGCTTCCGAACCACTGGTAGTAAAGACACAGTATTTCATGTCGCCGGGAACGCTGTTTACCAATTCCTTTGCCAGATGGGTGCGGGCAGAACTGACAAAATGATGGTTTCCCATATCGTAGTGATCCAGAGCTTCTTTCAATGTAGCGATCAGTTCGGGGTTTCGGTGGCCCAGGTTAAAGGTACCGCCGTTGATATGGACATCAAAGAGTTTACTGCCGTCCATATCCCAGAAGTAGTTTCCTTCACGGCGAGCCATCACCGGAACCGTCCCCAATTGTTTGAAGGTCTCCACCCGACCCGGACAAACGTGTTTGGCGGCCAGCTCTATGAGCTCATCTTTGGTTAGATTTTTGTCCATTATTGATTTCATTGTAATTTTTCCTCTTTTTATCGTTTAATTTTCCCCGGAAGGATATACTCGTAACGCTTTCGTCTGATCTTTGAAGTAACCCAGCGATCAATACGACGCAGCCGCAGAAAGAGAGCCCAGATTGCCTTGTCCTCCCGGTAGTAGCTTTTAACATCTTTGAAAGTCAGGGGGGCGATACCATCAGGAAGTTTGTTATTGATGATATCGATGAACGGTGCAATCAGATCCGGTTTTTGCTCCTTAAACAGGTTGGCGACCAGATCAATCATGTTTTTACGGGGATCATAATAGCGATCCAATACCTCCTTAACCGTTTTGTCTTTGATGAAGCTGCGCAATAAGCCTGGAATTGTTTTCAGCACAACCTGTGGATCCAACTGATGTACTCCCTTTTTCTTAATGAAAGGGGTGCTGGTATCGATGTAGTAAAGCGTATCCTTGCCGTCATCCATATGAACCCAGTTGGAGAGTTGACCATCCACTGCTATTTCAAGTTCAGGGTTATGCTCGGCACAAAAACGCCAAAGTTTTTGAGAATGATCCACAATCAACCGGACCATACGCTCATTCGTCTTTAAATTCTGTGTATGTATCAGGCGATGCCCAAAACGCTCGGGTGGAACCATCTCCTGGGCAATATAAAGGATCACCGGCCGATCGGGAAGGTCAACGATACAGGTACCGCTTTCAGGAAGGGAAATTCCGGTTTGCGTCAGCAGCTCGCAGTATTCATTATAAACAGCCAGGTAATCCCCTGCCTGTTTTTGGCTGCTGAACAGCGGCATGCGTTTATAGGCAATTGAGGAGTCGTCACCGATCAGGAAGATGGTCGACATCTCTCCGTACCCGACTATTCTGGCACTAATTTTTGAATCTTCAGGTTTTAGCGGATTTAATCCGGTTTCAAAGCTGTTTATCAGTTTTTGATCCAGTTGCATGGAATCTCCTTTTTGATTATCGTTCGTCCACTAATGGCCGACTGCTTCCAGCCAATCATATATTATGATTCTTATTGGGAGATGTTAAAAATCCGGTTTGATGGAGTTGATTTTTTAATCAGTCCGAACAACAGGATCTGAATTCAGGTTATTAAACACTTAGAAACAATGCCAGATCATAAAAACGTCTTCTTCTTAGAATTGCATGAATATCTCCATGCGATCAAAGGTCTTGACAACAGATCTCCTGCATGGTTGCATAAACCTTGTTTAAACTTTGTTTACTCAAAAAGCCGGATTGCGTCAAACGGTTATTATATTATTTGGTCAGTTATTGGGCAGTTCGGGAAAAGAATGACGTTTCCGGCTATGACCAGATTTACCTGAGATTGCTTTAATACTCAATTATTCGATCATTTGTAATATTCTACCCATACATCAGCTGTGGGAAAGCAGATTCTGTGACAGTTTTTTTGAAAGGAAAGATTAAAAGGAGGCAAAATGAAACTTCGGTTAAAAGAGGTCGACAGGGTTGAAATTCTTACTCTGCAGGATAATTATATCGATATTACATCCAAGGACAGTTCAGACGTTGTGCAGCGAGCGATCCCTTTAAAAGATGGAGAGATTAGAAACAGCATTCTGGCGGAGCACGGTTTTTCTTCGCTGCTGACAACGACCGCTGGCGATGAAACACATTCCATGTTGTTTGATTTCGGTTTTTCCGAGCATGGAGCAGCATATAATGCCAAAGCATTGAATGTTGATCTGACATCGGTGGAGGTTCTGGCGTTATCACACGGTCATTCTGATCATACGGGAGGGCTGACAAAACTGAGTGAGGCGGTTGGAAAAAAGGGGATCAAGTTGATTTTACATCCGCTGGCTGCTCACAGGCAACGATACACAAGAATTACCCGGGACTTCAGGATCCCTTTCCCTTCCTTTTCCAAAGTAAACACGGAAGCGATGGAGATTACACTACAAGAGACAGCTGCACCCATGGCGCTGGTTGATGGAAGCTTCGGTTTTCTGGGAGAGGTCCCACGGATCGTTGATTTTGAAAAAGTTGGCCAGAATTTTGTTTATGATGAAAACGGGATTGAAACCCATGATCTGATAGAAGATGATACTGCCATGGTTGTCAATGTCAGGGGAAAAGGGCTGGTGGTATTATCCGGCTGTGCCCATTCCGGCATCGTAAACACTGTCAATCATGCCAGGGAAGTGACAGGCATAAACAGGATATTTGCGGTGATGGGCGGTTTCCATCTCAACGGTGCGGACATGAAAACCGTTGTTGAACCCACTATTCGGGCGTTGAAAGAATTTGATCCGGAATACCTGATTCCAACTCACTGTACCGGTCGCGACACGATAATTGCCATGGAAAAAGCAATGCCGGAGAAGTTTATTCTAAACATGTCCGGCACCAAACTGGTTTTTGCCAGTTAATGAGACAGTTTGCTTCCTGTTTTATACGGACGAAGCAAGCAACCACTTTTTTTGATATTAACTCAACCAATGAGAGAAGGCATAGTTACAAAGTTTTACTTCCAACAAAAATACTAACGCTGGATGAAAAAACAGGGGAAAATTCAAGCCGTGGGGCGTTTAATGTTCAGTTTTTTCATCCGGGACTTTAAAGTGTTGTGGTGTATATCCAGCAATTGAGCACATCCTCCTCGCCCCTGGATCTTCCAGCCCGATTTTTCCAGGGCCCAAAGAATATGTGTACGCTCCGCCTCTTTCAGAGTAAGGTCTTTTGCCAGAATCGAAAGATTAGACGGTTTGTCATTAACCTCGGAAATCCGGAAGTCGAGCCCGGTATTTAAAATGACTCCCCTTTCAATGCTGTTTTTCAATTCACGAACGTTTCCCGGCCAATCGTTAGCCATCATATCCCGGATCACTGCCGTTTTGATCTTTTCGGGCTTTTTCCCGATCTTACTGGAATAGTATCGAACAAAGTGAGCCGCCAGTAAGGGGATATCGTCTTTTCGTTCTCTTAAAGGTGGTACGATTATGGGAAACACATTCAATCGATAAAAAAGGTCTTCCCTGAAACTGCGGTTTTGAATCGCCTCTCCCAGATTCCGATTGGTTGCCGTGATCAGGCGAAAATCTGACTGCAGGGTTTTGCTACCTCCCAGACGTTCATACTCCCTGGTTTGCAGTGTTCTAAGCAGCCGAACCTGAACGTCTAGCGGAATCTCACCGATTTCGTCCAGAAACAGTGTTCCGCCGTCAGCCAGTTCAAATCTCCCAATCCTTCTCTGGTCAGCACCGGTAAAGGCTCCCTTCTCATGTCCGAACAGCTCACTGGCAACAAGTTCTCCACTAAAAGCGCTGCAATTAACCCGAATGAACGGTTTGTCTTTTCGGTCACTCAGGCGATGTATCGATTCCGCCACCAGTTCTTTGCCAACCCCGGTTTCACCGGTTATAAGTACGGTGGTGTCCGTTGCTGCCACCTGATCAATCTGGGAAAAAACCTTTTTCATGGCCTGGCTTTCACCTATAAATTGATGGCTGTTCATGATGGCAATCTGCTGTTTTTCGTAATAGCGGTTTTTTTCCATCAGTTTTTGGGTCAGACGCCGGTTTTCTTCATAGATATGAGCATTATCCATCGCGATGGCGGCCAGAGCCGCAAAATAAGCCAGAATTTCCAGGAAGGATTCATGAAAGACATTGGTCAGCAGACGGTTGTCATGATATAAAACCCCTACAATTTCATCATTTAATGCCATGGGGATGGCAATACAGGATCGAATACTCCCGGTTGAAGCATCTTCAGCTTTTTGGATCAAACCTTCACCTGTCAGGGCTGCCTTTTTGATAATCGCCAGGGAGGATCTGAAAACAGGTCGCCCGACATCATCAATCGTGAGGTTTTTTGCGGCTCTCAGGTTTAAATTTCCGCCCCGTTTATCAAAGTCGAAGATGGCTCCCCGTTCAGCTCCCGTAATACGATTGGCGGCAGAGATGATATACTGCACCAGCTCCTTGTTGTTGCGTATCGTAACAATCTGCCGTCCCAGAGTCAGAATCTCCTTTAAAAGGTGATCATCCTGAAAGAGATCCTTCATCAGCGGACGCAGTTCATCGGGAATCAAAGACTTATCAAGCAGCGGCATGGTCTTCGCTGCAGCTTCCGTCATCTCTTCGGCCTTGGTTTTGTCTCCCAGTAGAAGATATTGCCGTGCTATCTCAAGTCGGGTCTTGGCAATACCGATTACGTGCCCGGATTGTTCCATGCACTGTAGTGATAAGTTCAGCGACTGCAGAACCACCTGAGAAGATTGTTCCTGCTGTTGCTGCAAAAAGGCTCGAAACCGATGCCCCATCCCGCGATAGTAGGTACTACCTCCGGTTTCCGCACGTTTGATCTCCTTTTCGAGAGAAAGTAGTTTTTCTGCCGGATAAAGTCCCCGATGGGCCGCCCATGATAATTCCAGCAAGTATGAGGTTGGCAGCATGGCGGAAGGAGTGCTCCGGTTAATCTCAAGAAATTGTTTAAGAAAACCCAGCGATGTTTCATTATCTCCTTTCAGGTAATGGGCAAACGCCTGCATTAACGTCAGCCATAATCTCAGAAAACCATCAAAAGCCAATTCTGTTTGCTCTGTTGACCTGTTCAGGTATTGAAGAGCATCATCGACACATCCTATATTTAACAGCGTGTGCGCTATACACATGCGGGTATACTCTGCAATATTCAGTAATCCTTTATTCAGACAATGACTTTGGATGGCATCCAGCATCCCCAGCCCCTGTGTAACTTGTCCGCAATAAGCGTAACAGACCCCAACCAAAGCTTCCGTTAAGAGGGTATTGCGATTAAGAGTATATTCCTCCACATCGGCAACCGATTCTTCATAAAGACTAACCGCAGCGGAAAAACACCCTCTCCAGTAATGAAAAAGATAACTGCAGTCAAGGATGGTTTGTTGCAATCCCGGATCATTGTTGTTCTTCAACAGAGCCAATCCCTTTCGCAACTGTTCTCCGGCCTGGTCGTACTGCTCCCGATACCAGTGGTTGACAGCCAGTAAAAGGGTCAAATACCCCTGTTGGGTCTTCCATCTCAACTTTTCGGCGAATCCAACCCCACGCTCCAGGGCCAGACCGGTTTTCTCAATGTTATAACCATGGAGTCGACTCTCGGAATACTTGACGAGGGTCTCCACAAACAGAATTGATGCATCATCACCGGATTGAAGTGATAAATCGTCTAATGCCTTGTAGTAACACTGCATGGCTTCAGGAGTACGAAGCTCCCGAAGATAGATATCACACGCCGCCAGAAGCCAGCGACAACCATGAAGATCATTAAAAAGATACAGCAGATGAGGTGCCAGAAAACAGGCTTTTTTATAATCGCCTGCAAAATCCAACAACAGGATATTGGCAATGATACGATGACGACGTTCAAGTTCCGGTTTTTTAAACCCACTCAAAAGCTTTATGCGTTTGTGTTTGCTGACAAAGCAATAAGTTGCCGGATCAATTTCTCTGAGAAATCCCGCCTTAACCCCTTCATCCAACGCGATAAGCACCTGGGTTGCTTTAAGATTTACTTGCTCCAGAATCCAGTCGATTTCGAAATGATCCTCAAAAAATGCTGCCAGTGTAAGAATATGCTGAGTTTGGGAATTCATTGGTCTCGATTTTAATGTGATAATAAAAAGTGAACACCGAAATAGTGTCGTATCAACGAAATATCGGCGAAAACAGCAGAAAAGTAAAGCTCTGATTTTAAAAAATTTTCGAATACTCCTATTAATACAGACAATTATAGATAAGGTATCAATATTGCTCTCACTTCCAAATTTGCCATTCATATTCCCGCTGGGGCGAGGCAATCTGTTTTAATCAAAAACAAGGCAGGCAGATGAACTGGAAAGAAGAGTATGATAAAAAGCGGGTATCATTGGAAGAAGCAGCGTCACTCGTTCAATCAAATGATGTGGTGGCCATGCCCATTGCAGATAGTGCACCTGTCGATCTGATGAATGCCATTGCAGCAAGATATCAGGAGTTGGAAAACGTCACCATTGTATCCGGGTTAACCCCGCTGGTTGACAGTTTTGATTCAAAATACCAAGGACATATCACTCATAAAAGCCTGTTTCTACAAGCGTTTGAAAGAATGTATATGCCGGGAGGGAATGTAGACATGATTCCATTTCAGTGGTCACAGATTGAGTATCTGCTCAAAGAAAAAGTCCGGTGTAATTGTCTGATCATGGAATGTTCCAAACCGGATCGGAATGGATATCTCAGTTTTGGCCCATCCGGAGCACTATTTAACAATTTTTTGATTAACAACGGTATAAAAAAGGTGATTGCCCAGGTCAACAGCAACACTCCTTATGTTTTCGGCACCCAGGCTCATGTTCATATCAGTCAGATCGACGCCTTCTGTGAAAAGGATCGTCCCTTGATTTATGAAACCTATGGGATTGACATGGGAACGGTAACGGAAAACGACAGGAAAATTGCATCCTTTATAGTAAATCACATCAAGGATGGCAGTACCGTCCAGTTCGGCATCGGTACCATTGGAGATGCCGTCGGGGAACTCCTGGAAAACCATCAGGATCTGGGAGTCCATTCGGAGATGCTGACACGCACCATGGTCGAACTGGCACGTAAGGGAGTCATAAATGGTAAAAAGAAGTCGTTTCATCAGGGCAAAATGATTGTAGCATTTACCATGGGAACCCAGGATTTCTATGATTATATCGATTACAATCCCATGATTGAGTTCTGGCCATTGCCGTATGTCAACAACCCGGTGAACATCGGTAAAAATGACAACCTGATTTCAATTAATTCAGCCCTCTCAGTTGATCTGACCGGGCAGGTCTGTTCAGAATCCATCGGACACAGCCAGTACAGCGGCACGGGCGGACAACTTGATTTTGTACGGGGTGCACGACTCTCAAAAAATGGTAAAACATTTCTGGCCTTGAGCTCCGTTGCCGATACAGACAAGGGTCTGGTGAATCGAATCCCGGCAGTAATGCCACCAGGCACAATCATCACCACACCGCGAACGGACGTGCAATATATTGTCACCGAATATGGCATCGCGGATCTGCGTTATAAATCCATTAGTGATCGGGTAAAAGCCATGATACCCCTGGCTCATCCTGATTTCAGGGAACAGTTGGAGAAAGATGCGCTGGAGATGGGACTCCTGAAATAACAGATGAAAATTTCTTTAGAAATCTGTTTTTTTGGGGACGTTGTTGACTATCTGTACAAAAGTTCCTATGTACATGTTTTTTTTTAAAAACATGTACATCAAAAAAGAACGCATATACCAAGAATAGTGAGATTGGTTTCTCCAAGGACATTAAATCATGTAAGATAAAAAGGCTTGAAAAGCATGGTATTGTCGATGATGACAAAGAACGTTAGTCATAAATCAGGTAGCAGAAAGTTGAAGCACCAACCGAGTTGTTTAAAGAATCATATACCCAGATAAATGATGGACTCATAAGTGTATACAAACAATACGACATGGAAATGGCAATGTTTCGATCGGCGATTCAACGTCATCCGTTACCTCATTACAAGAAATGCTTGCGATCAAATTCCTGGATCAATGGGAAAATCGGTGGCTGAACCAGCAAAGTGGTTGGATGTCTCTGCAATAGCAATGGTATAGATGTTGTGAAGAAATTTGTTTGTATGCTTAGTCAACAACGTCCCCCTCTTTCTTATTGGGGGGTATGCAAGCAAAAGTAGGGATACGTTAATACCTTGATTAGAAGGGAGATTCTGGAAAAATGTTAAAATTCAAGACGCGACCCTATTTTTCCTTTTTTCCATTCTCTTATTCGTAGAAATAGTTTGTACACTTAGTCAACAACGTTAGTTGTCACACAATGTCAACATCAGACCCGGAAGTGACTTTCATGCCATCGTATTCGAAATTCCTTTCTTCCAGCTCCTCCATATAGGTCATGTTACCGATAGTATCGTACTGGTACTCCTTTGTCCCGTAGGTCTCTTCCGCAGTTGTAGTGGTCAGGCGGTCGAGGGTATCATATTCAAATTCCCGGGTTGAACCGGTATCGGTGTTGTCTCCTTCATCGGAGGTGAGAAAACTGTTTTCCCGGTTGTCCCTGATCCATTGAACATTACCGGCACCATCATAACCATAATCAAGATACTGGACCACATAACGCTCACCGCTGTAACCGTCCACACTCTGACAGCTTTCTCCCGGTCTGCAAACACTATGAGTCTGCATTTTCTTCAAGCGTCCCCGGTTGGTGTAGGCATAATCCGAGATCACCTGATAGTCGCTGCCGGGGGTGTTGGTCTCCTTTTTGATCATACGACCGGATGCATTGTATTCGATGAAGCTGACTGCGATGGCTGGATTATGTACAGAAAAGACAGTGAGACGTTGGTAGCTTGATTAGGAAGGAGATCCTGCGAAAATGTCAAAATTAAAGACCTGACCCCGAGTTTTTAAGATGTCAAAGTTCAAGACACTACCCCACTTTGTTTTTTCGCTATCTACAATGTAGTCACAATTCTTGTTTTTAAATCAATTTTTCTTATTAAAGATTCGTTTTTCCCTGAGTGAACAGCGATATACATAATTCCATCATGAATTGTCATAGCAAGAACACTTCCTAATTTAACCTCACTTCCAATCCCGTTTGAAAGATTGTAACTCCGACAACAACCGGCAAGATCAAAAAAAGTGTTCTCTTCTTTACTATACCCTACTATTTTTTGGTCAAAAACTATTTCGAAAAAAATGTTATTCTCATTTTGTTCAAGATATCTTATTTTTCGACGCAAATCAGAATATCTTGGATTCAATGGGGTATTAATACGCCGAATGCTTTTATCTGTCAAATCAATCTTATAGAAATTTGGCGTATCCAGAAACCACAGTATATTATTATTCTTGATGAAATACTCCACCTCGTTCAGCATTATCCCATTGATAGATTTTGAATTAAAATTCTCGACGGAGAATGGTTCAGTCACTTTCTGAGTGTGTAGATCATAACCAATGATTCTATGATTGCCACTATCTGCTATATAAAGAATATTATTCTCAACAATAATTTTTTTTGGTTTTAAAAGGATATTTTCATCCAATATTGTATCTGCTTCTATCTTCGAACTCTTAGTATCTATTCTTAATATTGAATCTTTTAGTGTATCGCTGACAAAGAGAACTCCTTCCGAGACAACCATACTTTGGGGTGAATGATCAAGAAATCCAAAAAGATTTCGGAATGTTTTCCTATCTTTTAGATCAAAAAATGTTTCTTTAGTTTCAGCCTTTAAATCGATTCTAGAGATTTCCTTTTTATCAGCTACAAATAAATAGTTGTCATGACCAGTCAGCGAACTTATCAAGTTAAATTTGAGACAAGGTCTATTATGGTGTGCTATGCAATCTTGCTGCAGTTCCTTAGGGTTAATTAATCTAGAATGATCCGCACACGATTCTAAAATTGACAAAGAAAGCAAAGCAATAATCCATCTAATCAACACTATTAATGTTCTGTTATTGTAAACTAAAAGCATTGATTTCTTCCCTATAATCGTCAGTTTTGCTATTCAGATAAATAGAACATGAAATTTCAGCTGCATTCAAGTTTAATCCAGTGACATTTTCTGCAATCCGTGGTTCTTTTGCAAGGATGCCAATTCCTAAATGCGAAGCCGTAATCCCGACAATTGCACCATGGATTGAGGAATACTTGGCAGCGTTTAATGCATTATTAAGACTATTGCTAAATGACCGATTCTCGTGAAAAAAACTTCAACTAAACTCTGAAGCGGCAGAAACTGTAGAATTACTTGCAGCACCTGCTAACAATGCAGCTAACTGTGTTGAGGCACCTAAAGCCAAAGATGCTGCTCCCACAATGACACCAACAAGTATACCCAATCCAACGATAACAAACGTTTCGGTAACTCCATATGAATAGCTGGTATTAAAGACCATATCCCATATTGAAACTTGTTCCGGTAAAGGGTTGTTCTTTGGATCAGGATTATCAGGCGCTTCGTTTTGATCTCTTCTCTCCTTTTCACTATCAGATAATCCCCCTTCATATCCCCATTCGTGCCCATCTCCCTTAGGATTATGCCCCGTCGGATCAGTATACCGGATCGGATTGTTGATCACATAGGCATACCGGTTAAACGCCTGGGCGTTGGTCTGGTCGGGAACGATGGTATCCGGAGTCAGGAAGCGGCCGATGCCCGGGTCGTAAAAACGGGCGTTGTAGTACATCAGGCCGGTTTCTTCGTCCAGCTCCTGGCCGGTGAACTTGTGGGTGATGGTTTCCGTGCCGGTGGAATGGTCCATGTCTATTTCACCGTAGGGAAGATAAGCGATTCGGGTCGCTTCGTTACCCTCTGCATCGGTGATGACGGTTGACGATCCGATATGATCCTGGTGATAAAACCAGGTGCCCGGCACAGGGCCTGTGGTTGTACTGGTCAGGCTCAGGGTTTCCATGCTGCCGTAATAGGGCATTCTTCCCGAAGCCAGAGCTTCCAGAACCGTTTCCGGGCCGATGTTGCCCGAGTCTTCCTCTCCCGGATTGTCCCCGGTGACGACGGTTTCGCCCGCATAACCGCTTGTCCTGCTTTTTGTGATCCCCGGTTCCTTACAGGAGGATACCACCAAAAATATAAGGGTTAAAAACAGCCCTGTCCAGCGATGAAAACTTGAAAAACGACTGGTTTTATCAAACCGGTTGACGGGAAGCAGCAAGAGCAACAGCAGGCAGAAGGAGATGATGCCGATCTGGATCACCAGCACAAAGGTGTCGTCCTCTTGGTACACTGAGAGCGGAGGATCATAAAACCTGCCGGTCGTCCGATTGTTTTTGGGGTGAAGATTGGAGATGGCCATCAGTCCCGAGAACAGGGGGCGGTTTTCCTCATCCCGGTAGCTTTTCAGGATGGCTGAGGCGGTGGTATCCATGATCACCGTCGGCTGGTCTTCGGTCAGGGTGACGAACTTGCCGTGTCCCTTGGCAAAAACATGGCGGGTGACGATGAACTGGTTTGTTTCATGGTCGGTATTGATCTGACGAAGTTCCAAAGACTCACCAAAATACCAGGTGGTCACCGTCTTTCCCTCCTCCGGATCAAAAAACACCTTTTTGATCCGCTGTCCGGTAAAGTCGTAGGCAATCTCAAGGGTTTGCTGTTCCGGATTACCGGGCTGTTTTCTATGGACCTGGGTCAAACGGTTCTGATCGTCGTAGCCATAACGCCAGATGGTGCCGTTTTGGGTCTTTTGGATCATATTGCCGGCTTCATCATACAAAACGTCGATATCAGACCCGGAGGTGACTTTCATGCCGTCGTATTCGAAATTCCTTTCTTCCAGCCCCTCCATATAGGTCATGTTGCCGATGGTATCGTACTGGTACTCCTTTGTCCCGTAGGTCTCTTCCGCAGTTGCAGTGGTCAGGCGGTCGAGGGTATCATATTCAAATTCCCGGGTTGAACCGGTATCGGTGTTGTCTCCTTCATCGGAGGTGAGAAAACTGTTTTCCCGGTTGTCCCTGATCCATTGCACATTACCGGCACCGTCATAACCGTTATCAAGATCCTGGGCCACATAACGTTCATCGCTGTACCCGTCCACACTCTGACAGCTTTCTCCCGGTCTGCAGACACTGTGAGTCTGCATTTTCTTCAGGCGTCCCCGGTTGGTGTAGGTATAATCCGAGATCACCTGATAATCGCTGCCGGGGGTGTTGGTCTCCTTTTTGATCATACGACCGGATGCATTGTATTCGGTAAACCTGACGGCAATGGTGTTGAGCAGCCCCACCTGACTCAGGTTTCCCGCTTCGGAATAGGCATACTCCTGGTATCCGTCCCAACTGCCAGTAGAGTCGGGAAAGGACGATTTTAAAAGCCTCCCGGCGTAATCATAGGTGAACCTCTCAGTCATCGGCCCGGGATAACCCGACAGGTCATAAAAATCACGGGTGATACGGCTGGGGTTTCCTTGGGTTGTATAGGCATATTCAATACTGCCCGCAGCGTTCACCACTTTGGTCAGTTTTCCCTTTGGATTCTCGTCGGTACCGCCAAACGCAGGGAGATCATAGGTATAGCCGATGCGGCTGTCGGTGATCTCATCTCCGCTGGAAGCGGTAGTCCATTGAGAAGTCACCCGACTCAAGCCGTCATATTGAAAGTGGGTGGTTCGATTCATGGCATCGGTGCGTTGGAGCGGGTTGTTGGTAGCCGCTTCATACGCATAAGTGGTCAGTCCGGTGGAAGGCTCCGTCAGGCTTGTTTTTCTTCCCAGACTGTCATAGGTTACCCGGTTAAGATAGTTGATACCATCATTCCCCTTGGGCAATTTTGCACTGGTAACTCTTTCCAGTGGATCATAGGTATAATCCGTTTGATTTCCCAAAGCATCGATTTTACTGATCAGGCTGCCGGCTGCATTAAAACATTCGGTGGTTTCACGGGAGATCAGTTCCGGCGGACCCGTCATGATCTCCTTGACCAGTTCCTCCTCTTTTATTCTGCAGCCCGGAGTGCTGTAATCATATTCCAGCTTCGATCCGTCCGGATGGTTAACCTTGACGAGTCTACCCGAGACGTCATAGGTTTCATGAGTCCAGATTATGGGATCGCCCGAAAAGTAGGGTTGAGAACGTTTAATCTCCTTATTCAGACTATTGCCGTAGAATTCAATGGTTTGGGTAACGATGACGGTATCGTTGTCCCCTTTGCTTTCGGTTTTATAGTTGCGGTTGAGACCGTCAAAATAGGTTCGGGTCCAATAGTCCGGCGTTTGCCCGACCAAGTCGGATATGGTTTTCTGTTTGTACTGGTGGGAGGGATTACCCAAGTTTGGATACTCATAGGTGATCCGAACCAGATCGTCGGTTTCAGTCCGGAGACGGTTAAAAACATCATAGGTGTAAAAAACCGAATTTCCATTGACATCGATGCTTTCTTCTAAACGACCTCGTGAGTCATAAGGCTTTTGTGTCAGGAGATTTAATCCGGAGTTGCCCTCAACCACTTCACTGGTCGATGCAGCAGGGTAGTGAAAGACTGCGTCATAAGAGTTCCAGGCTCGGTAACCCCTGCTGTCCATTGTCGATGTTAAACTTCCCGTATTATCATATTGCCGGTTCTGCTCTGCGATTATCCAGTTTTCGCTGTAGCAGCTCTCTGCATCCCGGCAGTAAATCTTATAAATGTTTTCTATGTTTCCATTAGCGTCATACTCAAATTTACTTCCACTCAAAATATTTTGGTTATTCTGATCACGGGTAATAACGGTTTCAATTTGACCCAGCCTCCAATTATCAAGACTGCTGGTCAATGGATTCACAGAATGTCCCTCATAGGTAGTTTTCGTTTCCAAACACTTATCTTCAACAGAACTACTCCAGTCATTGTGATAGCATTCCAAGGTTTCCAGTGGAAAACCAAACTGATCACGGGATGTAACCGAGACAGTTTTGGTATAAACCAATGGATTAAAGCCGCTTGAGAATTCATACTCCTTTTCTATCGTTTCCGTGCTTTGTATCTGTCTGATATCCGGGACTGTACCATGCGGTTTCAGATCCTCATACTCGATCTCCTTTTGGGAAAAAACCTTGCCTGCCTGGGAACTCTGCCTGATCAGACCTGGTAAATACTGAAACGGTTTATCCTGGTGCAACTCGGTAAATCCGACGTTTCCGGTCTGGTGGTCTGTTTCGATAACCTGTTCAAATCCCAAGTCTTCTCTTTCCTGAACCGTACCGGGAAAGATTCTGCCATTAACGTAATTGTATGACTTGATAAAGGAATCAGCCCGGCCATCACTACCCGTTATTTTAAATACCAGGGGTTTGTTAGAGGCATTCGGCACTCCGCAAATCTGCTCACCGGTGCCACTGCCGCAATTGGTATTGTTCATCTGGAAAGAGACGGGAGCCCTGCCCGGATAGTACTCGACAGTCGTCTGCCCTCCAATGTCATTGCTGAGTAGAGTTAAGAGGTTGTCTCTTGTTCCGGATGCTGTCTTATAGGTTTTGAATTTATCCTCGTCCGGATCGATATAATCCCAGAAAAAGATGTCATCTCTGCCATCCCCTTCCAGATCAACCACAGACCAGGCTGTCAGCTCCTGGCTTTCAATATCTTCCATGTAATACCTGATAAAGCTATTCGGCTCACCTCCTGAAAATAAGAAGCTAATATCTCCGGCAACCCTGTAAGCATAAGAACCCAAAGCGGGACTGGTATAATTGATCACTTTATTGATAATCAGCACATCTGTGCGTCTGTCTCCGTTAAAATCCCCAACCTCAAGATCCACCATATCCCCGTTACGAGACCAGAGCATTTGCGGGGGTTCGAATCCTGAACCGTTGTTGAGCGCTACATAAAAATGAAAACTTTTGGGTTTTACAGAGACAATGCCGCAGTGAGTGGCAATGGATCCCTCCCCTCCTTGTTTTTCATAATCATAACACCCTTTTCTCTCGTCATATGATCCAATACGGGCATAGATCAGATCCGGTTTGCCGTCCCCGTTCCAATCTCCGACTGTCCATTTGTACAGATCGTTTTCTACAACCTCCTTATAGACCGCATCCAATGAAGAACTGCCGTTTGGTTGCGGTTGCAGGTAAGAATAGGGATGACCTACGTTAACAGGATTTCCCGAAGGTATCCAGTTCGCTTCGGTTTCAAACTCCTGCCCTTGGGAGCGCAGGACAAAAAATCCGCCGTCAAAAGTGAACCGGATGATATCAGCTTTACCGTCACCATCCAAATCGGATGTAAATTTTATATTGCTGTCTGTGCCGCCAAAAGAGGTTGCTGCAAGAGCACTGATCGGTTGAGGCGTATTAAAGCTCGAACCATTGGAGAGCGCTGCATAATAATTGAAGGTTTTGGGTTTGACCTCTTTTGTCCCACATACATATTCAAGATAGGGTTCACCATGGATTGAATACTTATATTCATAACACCCATAAATTTCATTCCATTCATGCACCCTGACAATCAACAAATCTGTCTTGCCGTCCCCGTTGATATCGGTTGTTTTCCAGGTATGGAGATCACTATAGGATTTAATGGCATAATCCGAGGGAGCTGATTGGGACATCACCAGGGTAAAGTCGTGCATCTCATGGACTGCAGCCAGCCAGTTCTCTTCAACATGGCTACCATCGCTTGCCAGTTTGATAATCTTAAATCCGTCACTATAACGGATAATCTCCTCTCTCCGATCCCCATCGACATCCACCATGCCATTTGAAGAAACTGCAATATCCGAAGGAAAACTAGTAGTAGCGATCTGTTGGGTGGTCAGAGGATCTTTTATGAACAGAGTATTTTCAAACTGAAGTACCATCTCTTTATCACCGTCCCTGTCGTAATCGAAAAATGTCCAGCTGTCGGTTTTTTCGTTCGTTGTCCAGGCTTCCTGAGTGGTTCTGGAGAATGGGGTTTCCGGGCTGTACTGGAAAGTGGCTACTTCGCGAGAGCTTGTCCCATCACTGCCGTATTCAAAAATTGATGTCAAACGATCAATTCCCGAATTAGGAATCAACATGTGATAGTTTAATTGATAACTTCTAATCAGCGTTCCGCCTGTAGTGGCTATCTTGACTTCCTTTAAACGTTTTTTCCGAACGACGTGGGTCGATTGCTCATAAGTAGTAAAAGAATGAGATCGATTCTCATAATTGAAAGTAATCTTATAAGCTGCAGTCACACCATTGCCGTAAGTATAGGTAATGGACTGCGGGGTGTAATCACCGTATGCCTCATAATAGTCAACTTCCCATGAATTACCGTGAACATCTTCAAACTTATTCAAAGCCCAGACGCGGACCTGACCACTCTTGCTTATTGCTTCAATACGTGAATTGTCAGTCGCTCCAAAATAGAGTTTGTTCCCCTCTTTGGTATATAGAATCCAGGAACAGGGCTCATTCAGTGAAGGACAGGATCCTTGGGGGATATATTTTCCCCAGCTTTCATCTTCGGTATGATAAACGGATTTATCGCCTTTGACGTCAACTAATCGTCCTCCAGGTCCGATATAGGTATCTCCACTGTTATAGCGGATACCTTCGCCCCAGTTCATTCGGGTAATCGCAGGCAACCCGGCCAGATTCCAGCCATGTCCCAGCAGCCCGGTCTTTGAGTTCGAATTGTATTCAAAGGAAAGCGCAGGTGCGGTACCGTTGACACCTTCCGGCAATACAAGGGGGATTGAATGGCTCAAAGATCCATCCAGGTTAACTTCTGCCGCAAACAGCTCAATACGCGGATTACCTGTGCTCAGAATGGCTACTGCCAGTAACGGAACCAGGACTTTGGATAACAATGCGGATAATGTTTGATGGCGTTTCATGTTTTTCCCGATGTTTGGTTTTCAATAGATATTTTTATAATCCCGGAACAGCTTTGGGTACAGAGAGTGAAGAGATGCCGCTGACTCCCAGTTGACCGCTGCCGCCATACCCCCAGCATTTCATGAGACCATCGGATTGGATGACACATGAGTGCATGTTTCCTACTGAAAGCTGGGTGGCATTTGTAATTTCACTGACAGAAACCGGGGTTGTGCGGTTGAGTGTTCCGCCATTTCCCAATTGACCGTAATTACCGTAACCCCAGCACATGATACGTCCGTTTTGACGCCGGGCGCAGGAATGTCCCCAGCCTGCTTCAACGTTTACAGCATCCGAAATCGAAATCACGTTAACGGGTACGCCGCTGCGATTGTTTTGCCCATTGCCGAGTTGCCCATACAAGCCGTCACCCCAGCATTGGACACTACCGTTGCTCCGTACGGCACAGGAATGATTCCACCCCGTCCCAATATCAACCGCGTTGGTAAGACCGCTTACGCTAACCGGTTGATTATAATTGATAAAATCGTTGTTGCCCAACGCTCCATAACAGCCACTTCCCCAGCAGGACACGGTTTTGTCGGCTAACAAAGCACAGGTATGAAAACCGCCGGCTGAAACCTTGGTGGCATTGGTGAGATTGATCACCTTTTTGGGGACCGAACTTGAATCATTGTTGCCGTCTCCCAACTGACCGGCGTATCCGACTCCCCAGCACCAGACTTCATTTGAATCGTCCAGGGCACAGGCGTGAAATGATCCTGTTGCCACCTGCTTAACCTGGCTGAGACCTGCGATTTCATACGGAATTACCTCATCGGTTTTACTGCCGTTTCCCAGCCTGCCGTCATTACCGTTACCCCAGCAGGAAACCTTGCCATCTTCTTTGAGTACACAGTTGAACTCACTCCCGGCATCGATTTGAACTGATGTGTCCAGATTCTTGACATCAACCACAGGAGCAATATCAACATAAAAGCCCGTTCCCATCTGCCCCTCGGAACCATCTCCCCAACATTTTACAGTCCTGTCACTCATGATTGTACAAGAGTGGTTCTTTCCTGCTGCTGCCTGGATCGGAAACAGGTCTCCTCCTATTCTCAAACTGATGGGCAACGCCAACTCCCCTCGATCATTCCCGCTATATAAAAGCAGATAAGCTGCTTCATCAGGCTTGGGGATACCGGTTAGAGACAGAACCAGATTCTGCCCGGCTTTCTGTGTATAGGTTATAAGAGATGAGCCGGGGAGTTTTGTGGTTTTTGTGTCTCCCCAAAATAACAGGTAATGGAGAAGATCCTGTTCGCTGGTTGCCTTTTGGATGGTCAGCGTTCCAGAAAGGGTTGTTGAAGAGCTGTTCCAACCTGTCAGCGTCATGCCGTTTGAACGGTAGGTGGGAACATCCACCTTTTTAATATCCGCTCCCGACAGATTCAGTTGGAAATCGCCAACAGCGTTTTTGTAAAGAGTAGCCGGAACAACAATATACTGACCCGGGGCTAAAATTCTATAAATCGAAGAATCCGATCGGCTCAGATCGTTATCCAGTGTGATAATCGTGCCGTTTTCATCCAGCAATATCAATGCACTGTTCAAAGACTCCGCCATAAGATCGATTTTAACCAGATTCTCGGTATGGACGTCGAATGTATAGGCCGGATTTCCAGGGGAAAGTGGATCGATCCCTCCCGAATAAACCCATCTCCCGTTAATCATATAGACCGCAGAAATATTCACTTCATCGGTGGCACTCCAGAAATGATGATCGGTGACGGTCAGTATGATTTTATACTCCCCGGCAAGATCAGGCGTGAAATAGGGATTTGGAGTCGCCGCATCGAGCAGTACAGCCTGACTTCCGGTCGGTTTTTCCACCAGACTCCATTGGTAGGAGAGATCACTGTCGTCCGTTGCATCAGCGGCACCGCCCAGCGTTACCGAACTTCCAACCAGTACTGTCTGGTAATCCCCGGCATCGGCTGTCAATGAAGGCAGAACCCCGTCCCGAAAAACCCAGATGTCATTATGGAGCGCAGATCCGTCATCTCCTCCGAATAGCCAGAGTTTGTTGTTAAAGGATAAAGCCGAATGATGGTATCGTGCCGGTCGCTCTCCTTTTGCAACGGCATGCTGCCAGAACAACCCCAGGTATGATGTGATGGTGTGTTCCAAGGTTGAGCCGTCATTGCACATTCCACCCGTGATCGTAATCTTTCCGGCGTGAATATCAGTGGTATGGCCATATCTTCCGGGAAACCCGCCCAGGGTGATATGAGGGATCCAGTACTCACCGGTTGCCGAAGACCAGACATCTTTTAATACGTTTCCGTCTTTATCAACACCGCCCATAACCCAAAGCCTGCCGCCATAGTACAACGCCGTATGATGCTTGCGGGGAGACCAGGGAGCATGGCTTCTTATCAATTCCCAGGTTTCACCGTCAGAGGAAGACCAGATATCATCTTTCAGTTCTCCATCACTGCCACCCATAACCCAAAGCTTGTTTGCGGAAGCCACTACAGCATGCCCTGACCGAGCAGTCCAGTTGGCAGCCGATGTGACCTGCATCCACTGAACCCCGTCGGTGGAACGCCAGACATCGTTGAGCTGATTGTTTGAAAAACTGTCAGCGATAAAACAACTGAAATCATGCCGGGAAAAAACCTGTCTGAAGAATACAATATTCTCATCGTGGACGATGAACCTGATGTGCACAAAATGGCTCTGATCATTCTCAGAAATTTCCAATATCGTGACAAGAAGAATAATTTTTTAAGTGCGTTCAACAAAAATGAGGCAATAAAAGCAATCCAAGAAAACAACGTTGCAGTGGTGTTATTGGATGTCATTATGGAAGAAAACAACTCCGGATTGATTCTGGTCGATACCATCAGGAATAAACTAAAAAACAGAGACGTAAGAATCATCATCATTACGGGTCACCCGGGCACAGTACCTGAGCTTGAAGTGGTTGTAAATTATGAGATTGATGGGTATTTGGAAAAAGGAGATCATAGTGCACAAAAGCTGTTTATTGCCTTGACAATTGCTTTAAGAAGCTACGAACGAATTACGGAAATCAAAGGCAACTACGAAAGATTACGATTGCTACGACAGTTTTCAAGACAACACACTCGTTTTGAAGGGATCAGACAATTGGCCGATGCTGTTTTTAGCTACATGACCAAAGTCAAGTATGTGGAAGAGGTTGCAATTTTCGAGAATCAAAAACCCTACCTCTGCAGTGGTGGCAAACAACAATTTAACAACATTTTGAAAGAATGGATAAAAAGCGGAAAAAACAAAGAGATTATCGGGAACTATATTTTCCTTAAGATACGGGAACTTGAAAACTATCTGCTGATTATCAAATCAGCAGCCTCGCAACGGGATGCCAATAGACTGTACTCGCTTAACCTGGTCGACCATGCGCTGGCTGTCAGGAAAGGAATCATTGATGTTGTAAAAAATGATAAATTGCTTTTGGATCTCTATTTTATATCAACGAATCAAAGCAGTATTCTTTATCTGGAAGCAAAAGGAAGAGATACCCTGCTGCACCTGTCAAACAGGGAACCCGAAAAAATAAATCAGCAATTCAAAACGATCAATCTCTTTTTTGCTGATGATACCCTGTTACAGATCAGTCGATCAATTCTGATCAATGTAAATCAAATCAAAACTATTAAGAAAACATCCTCCAGAAAATTTGTGATTACCCTGTCAAATGATCAGGTGTTTAATGTTGCCAGAAATTTTATCGATAAAATTCAAAGACTCATCTAAAATCCAGTTCTCCAACAGGTGAAGAAAAAAACTGATACTGCCCCAAAGAAAGAACTGCTCTCATCATAATCTGCCGATCCATGGTATTGTTTTAAAGCTGCGCTGCCTATCGAATTCGAATCTGCACCTGG
Organism: bacterium; assembly: GCA_018829445.1. Lineage (GTDB taxonomy): Bacteria > SAR324 > SAR324 > XYD2-FULL-50-16 > XYD2-FULL-50-16 > JAHJTV01. Next base: position 64,721 of record JAHJTV010000092.1, on the reverse strand, counting down.
CAAAAAATGACAAATGATACTCCGGTGAAATTAAAACATTTAGCAGTGTCATAGGGTACCCATTCCGGTTGACTTCTCTTAATGCGATTTTCGGTTTTTAACAAAAACTATTGTTCTGGATTTGGGTTTTGTGTATTTTTCGTTTGTCTTATCAGGATTCCAAGTCAACACTACCAGACTAATCGTTGTGCCAATGCGAACTATGAATTCGTATTGGCCGTGGGCTTCTATTTTTGATCGTTTTGATCTAGACTAAAACTTTGATCTTGAATTCCTCCGACTTTGTCTCCGGGAGGAAAGGTCAGCTTGTTACGGCAAGCTTTTTCTGCCTGTTTTAGCCAATGGTTTTGGGTGGTTACCCACCTTTTTTTTATTATCTGGGACCCGTTTCTTTCATCATAAACAGATATCGATGCGTATTGATTCAAAAACCAGCTCCTTAACTTCCGGCAAAAAAACAGTGAATGCAGAACCTGACGCTGTCGAAGAGACCCATTTTGTTTCCAAGAGTCCTGCCCTGCAGAAGATTTTCAAACAGGTCTCTACCGTGGCGCCAACCAACGCAACCGTGCTGCTGAACGGTGAAACGGGTGTTGGCAAAAGCATGCTGGCAAAGCTGCTGCACGATCAAAGCCCGAGACATAACAAGCCCTTCATTGCCGTAAATTGTGGTGCTATCCCTGAAACCCTGATTGAAAGCGAACTGTTCGGTTACGAGAAGGGAGCCTTTACCGGAGCTGATCATCGCAAACTAGGACGTTTCGAACTCGCAAATCATGGTACCATCTTCCTGGACGAAATCTCATGCATGCCTTTTCATTTGCAGATGAAACTTCTTCATATTCTACAGGATAAAACCATGATCCGCGTGGGCGGAGAAGTACCAATCCAGCTGGATGTACGGGTGATAGCAGCAACCAACGACAACCTCACCGACCTGAGCAATCAAAACCAGTTTCGAAAGGACCTCTATTATCGACTCAACGTTTTCCCGCTGGATATACCGCCGTTGAGAAAACGCAAAGAGGATATCCCCTTGCTGGCAGAACATTTTTTAAATCAGTTTAATGAAAGTCATAAAAAAGAGCTGACCGGTATAACTGACGAAGCTAAATCCCAACTGACAGCTTACCACTGGCCGGGCAATATCAGGGAATTGCGTAACATCCTTGAACGCGCCTGCATCATCGAAGAGACGACCCAGATTACCGGCAAAAGCCTTCCGGCTGATCTCTACGAAAAACCCACCCTGCTCAAACCGACATCTTCCCTGATCGATGTTACCATTCCCCTGGGGAAGGCAAGAAAGGAAATGGTTGACCGCTTTGAATTTCAATACTTAACTCAGCTTTTGACTGAAAATTTCGGGATTATTCGCCGCTGTGCCGAGCAGGCTGGTATTACCACCCGTCAGTTACAAAAACTGATGGTAAAACACGGAATCAAGAAAGAATTATTCCGATAAATACGAACTTTTTATTCGCATTTTCCGTTCGCACCGTTTACTTCAGAAAACAAGGCAATTCCTCACTGACTGACAAATAACACTTCCCCGCTATTTATTCAACTCAGACCACACTGGTACTTAATTTGCAGAAGCCCTGGTAATTATTTAACCCGGGAACTTACAGATTATGAAAATGGGAGCAAATCGGAACAACATTCTTTCTATTGAGAACCTTCACACACAATTTATTACGGAAGAAGGAGTTGTTCATGCCATTAACGGAGTGGATCTATCCATAGGGAAGGAGGAGACACTATGCCTGGTGGGTGAATCAGGCAGTGGAAAAAGCGTCACGGCCTTGTCGACGATGGGGTTGATTCCCCAGGAACAAGGGAGAATCACCCAGGGCCGCATTCTCTTCTGCGACCAGGATCTGCTGAAACTGAAGGAATCGGAAATGGCTCGGATACGGGGTGACCGTATCTCCATGATATTTCAGGAGCCGATGACGTCACTGAATCCGGTTTTCAGAATCGGCAATCAAATCAGGGAAGCGATACGAACTCATCGTTCGCTTTCCGAGAAAGAAGCCAACCGACTGGCGATTGAAATGCTGGATAAGGTTGGGATTCCCAACCCTGAAAAGCGGATATTCGACTATCCCCATCAGATGAGCGGCGGAATGCGGCAAAGGGTCATGATAGCCATGGCTCTGATTTGCAGTCCCGACCTTCTGATAGCCGACGAACCGACCACTGCCCTGGACGTCACCATTCAAGCCCAGATCCTGGATCTGATGAATGACCTTAAAGACCAGTTTGGCACCTCGATATTATTAATCACTCATGATTTAGGTGTGGTAGCGGAAACGGCGGATCAAGTGGCTGTGATGTATACGGGACAGGTTGTGGAATATGCGGATGTTGCAACTTTTTTTAAAACCCCGCAACATCCCTATTCACAGGGATTATTGGCGTCGATTCCCAAATTAAGTAAACCGTTGCCTGAAGATCGGATGCTGGAGACAATTCAGGGCACAGTTCCCTCATTGCTCGATCTACCTTCCGGCTGCTCCTTTTTTGATCGCTGTCCAAAAGCGTTGGAGAGGTGCAAATCGGAATCCCCGCCCCTGGTTCATAAAAGTGAAACCCGTTATGTGAGGTGCTGGCTGCATGCATGAAGATATTCTGCTTTCGATTAAGAATCTGACCAAGCATTACCCCGTTGGTTCCACCATTCTGGGCCGAGCCAAAGAGACAGTTCGGGCTGTTAATGGGGTGACTTTATCTGTCAAAAGAGGCGAAACCCTGGGGCTGGTTGGAGAATCAGGCTGCGGCAAGAGCACACTTGGCCGCTGTATTTTACGATTGGATGAACCTACCAGCGGTGAAATTTTCTTTAACAAACAGGATTTTTTATCGCTAAAAGGAAAGGCGTTAAGAAAGGTAAGAAGGGACATGCAACCGATCTTTCAGGATCCGTTTATGTCGTTGAATCCACGGAAGACGGTTGGCCGGTTAATCGGTGAAGCCTTTAAAATTCATGGCTTATTGACGACTGCACAGCGACAGGAAAAAGTCTCGGAACTGCTGAATGTCGTTGGGATGAGGCCCGAACACGCCGTACGCTATCCCCACGAATTCAGCGGGGGACAACGTCAACGAATTGCCATTGCCAGAGCAATAGCTCTCAACCCGGCGCTGGTCATTGCCGATGAAGCAGTCTCGGCGCTGGATGTTTCCATTCAAGCCCAGATATTGAATCTAATGATTACTCTGCAGCGACAGTTTAATCTGACTTATATCTTCATCTCACATGATCTTAGTGTTGTACGACACATATCGGACCGGATTGCGGTTGTTTACCTGGGCAGGGTTGTTGAACTGGCGTCTGTCAGCCAACTATTCTCAGAACCAAAACATCCCTATACCCAATCGCTGTTGGCTTCGATTCCTGTACCGGACCCGGGACAAAAACGAAAACGGGTAGTTCTTGAAGGTGATATCCCTTCTTCCATTGATTTTCAGGAGAGCTGTCCCTTTATGCCACGTTGTCGATCCAAATCGGCCCAATGCGATCTCAACCAACACCGCATGCCAGCATTAACCAAAGTGGAGTCGGAACATTATGTGGCGTGTTTTAATTATAATTAGACCGAATAGCGATCAAATATGCTGATATATATACTGAAAAGGCTGATCCAGTTGGTACCGGTACTGTTAATCGTCTCGGTTATCGTGTTTTCTCTGATTCATCTGATTCCCGGTGATCCCGTGGATGTTATGATGGGGGAGGGATATTCCGATCCGGTTGCTGAAAAGATTTTGCGCGCCCAGATGCATCTGGATAAACCGATTCCGATTCAATATGCCTATTGGATAGGGAATGTTTTAAAAGGTGATTTCGGAAAATCAGCCATCACTCGACAACCGATCATAGATATGATCCTGGCTCGCTTTCCAGCTACAATACTTTTGGCATTGTCTGCGGCCCTGGTTGCGATTGTGATCAGTATCCCGGCGGGAATTATCGCTGCGGTGCGTCGAAATACGATAGCCGATTATTTTGCCATGGGCATTTCACTCGGGGGAATATCCATTCCCAATTTCTGGTTGGGGGTAATGCTGATACTGGTATTTTCCCAGTTTTTGGAGCTACTTCCCTCCATGGGATACATGCCATTTTTTACCTCCCCGTGGGAAGCGATCCGCCATCTGATCATGCCGGCGATTACATTGGGAACAGCCATGGCAGCCAGCCTGACCCGGTTTACCAGATCAGAGGTTCTTGAGGAATTGCGACAGGATTATGTTCGCACAGCGAGAGCTAAAGGAGTTACCGGAAGATTGGTAGTAATGAAACATGTATTAAAGAACTCCTTGATCCCAACCATCACCGTGGTTGGACTACAGATCGGAGGACTCCTTGAAGGAGCGGTCATCACCGAAACAGTGTTTGCCTGGCCGGGAATCGGCCGTCTGGCTATTCAAGCGGTTTTTGAACGTGACTACCCACTGGTTCAAGGAATCGTCTTAGTTGCAGCCGTTGTATACGTCCTGATAAACCTTTTAGTTGATATTATCTACACCTTGCTTGATCCGCGCATTAAACTGAGCAAGCAAGGTGTTTAATACTGCAAACCAAAGTAAAGAGATAAAAGGAGGTGAAAAAATGACACATTATTTACGACGATTTTTAATTTCGTTTTTTCTGATTTTTTGGGCAACCCTCATCATGGCAACTCCGAAAATGGGAGGAGAACTGATTTATGGGATCGCTTCCGGAACGGTAACGGTCGGAGTTGACCCTCATGTCATCCAGGGAGATCGAACCGGTTGGATTCTGAGTCAGGTGTGTGAAGGTCTGGTCAATTACGATCAAAGCATGAATATTGTTCCCTGGCTGGCCAAATCCTGGCAGATCAGTGACGATGGCAAGCAGTACCTCTTTATTCTGCAAGAAAAGGTGACTTTTCATAACGGTCGGGAGATGAAGGCCGCGGATGTGAAATACAGTTTTGAGCGGATTCTTGATCCGGCAACCGCATCCCGCCGCAGACAAAATCTTGAGATCATCGATTCCATAGAAGTGCTGGATGATTATACGGTCCGATTCAACCTGAAAACCTCCTTCAGTCCCTTTTTGACTTACCTGGCTGGGGCTTATGGCGCAATAATTCCCAAGGAAAGTGTTGATGCCGATGGAAAAATTACCCATCCTGTTGGAACCGGACCCTTTATCTTTGTGGAATGGGACAAAAATGTTCAATTAACCGTTCAAAAGAACCCTGCTTATTGGATAAAGGGTGTGCCCTATCTGGACAAAATCATATTCAAGCCGCTACCGGATGAAGCCGTTAGACTGACCGCCCTGCGAACCGGTGCCGTCGATATCATCCATTCGGTGCCGGAGAAGTTGCTGCCGAAACTGTCAAAAACGAAGGATCGAAAATTCGACCTGTCCATCGAACCGGGAGTTGCCTGGAGAATGTTGATCTTTAATACCCGCAAGCCTCCCTTCGATAATATCAAACTCCGCCAGGCGGTCAATTATGCACTGGATCGTGAAGAATTGATGCTGGCCAATACCTGGGGTTTCGGTGCTGTCAAGAATCAGATCTGGCCGGAAAAATCCTTTTGGTTTATGGGCAATCCTCCCGTTAATCAGGATCTGGCCAAAGTAAAACAACTGTTAACCGAAGCTGGGTACCCAAATGGAATTGATGTCAGTCTGGAAGTGAAACCGGGATTTCTGCCTGTCGCCGAAGTCGTCCAAAATCAATTGAAAAAAGCCAACATCAGGGCTAAATTGGGCGTCATTGACTGGGCCTCTTTAAAACCGAAAATGTTAGACTATAATTATGACATGGTAGTTTCAGGCGCCGGTTGGTACTCAGATCCCGATGCTCGCTACGGTCGCTTTTATGCTTCGGATGGGCCTGCCAATTATTTTTCCGGTGGGTACGCCAATCAACAGGTTGATGATCTGATTGCAAAAGGCAGAGTTGAAGTTGTTCCCGCAAAACGAAAGGCTATCTACCAGGAAATCTTTAATATCATCGATGAAGAAGTGCCCCATTTGATGCTTTTTCACCTGCCGATGACCCATGCCCAACGAAAAAATGTCAAGGGCTTTTCCGTAACCAAACAGGGTGATCTGGCATTTTCCGGTGGCGGACTGCCCTACACCTGGAAAGAGTAATTGTGATTTCGCCGGTTTTTTCCGGTGAATCTTGTATTAATTGGAGAAATGAATGCAGATCAATGCCGAGTGGAGCAGGTTTTTTAGAAGATTTCGGCACCGTCACCTGGCAGTCATTGGGTTGATTCTAGTCGTTATGGTGTTACTGTTCGCCATATTGCCTCCTATGGTATTACCGTTTGACCCTAACGAAATGGATATCCGAAACGCCATGGCAACGCCCAGTGGCGATCACTGGCTGGGCACCGATCAGTATGGACGTGATACTTTGACCCGGTTGGCTTACGGTGCCCGAATATCCCTTAAGGTCGGGTTAATGGCTACCGGCATTGCTTTATTCATTGGCGTTGTCGTCGGATCTGCTGCCGGCTATGTCGGTCAGAAAACAGATACCGTCATTATGCGTTTTCTGGATGCTTTAATGGCCTTCCCCGGCATTCTACTGGCAATCGCCCTGGTGGGAGTATTGGGTCCGGGTTTGCTTTCTCTGATTGTTGCCATCGGAATCGTCTCTATTCCAAGATTTGCCCGCTTAACCCGCGCTTCCGTACTGCAGAAGAAAAACCTGGAGTACGTTCTTGCTGCGAGAGCGTTGGGCAGGCCGGGGTGGCAGATTCTTTTGTCGGATGTTTTACCCAATTGTCTAAGTCCGCTTATTGTGCAGATTACATTGACATTGCCGGGTGCCATCCTGGGAGAAGCCGCCTTGAGTTTTCTGGGACTGGGGACTCCGCCACCAGCACCATCCTGGGGAAGAATGTTGAACGAAGCCCGGGGTTTTATGGAAATATCTCCGGAGCAAGCCGTTTTTCCGGGACTAGCCATTTTCATTGTGGTGCTGGGATTTAACTTATTGGGCGATGGATTGCGAGATGTTCTGGATCCAAAATTAAAATGAAGCCGCCAGGGAGATCAGCATTTGGTTGACCAGTTCCTCCAAATACTAACCTGCCTGGGAAACAGACGCTTCAGAATCGCTTTGGATAAGTTATCCTTAATGTGTTGAATATTATTTCATGATCAAATAAAAGGAGAATTTTATGAGTATAAAGATGAAAACCTTGATGATGGCACTGGTTATCGCCATTTTTACCTTGCCTCTGGCAGCTTCCGAAACACCAAAAATAGGAGGGATACTTAAGGTTGCCATTGATTCCGATCCACCAACACTGGATATACACGCAACCAGGGCAACCCTTTCAGTATTTGTAGCTGGAAACGTGTACGAAGGCTTGTATGCTTTCACAAAAATGGGTGATGTAAAACCCATGTTAGCGGCTCAAATGCCCGAGATAAGCAAAGACGGTCTGACATATACAATCCCGCTTCGTAAAGGAATCACTTTTCATAATGGAAAAGGGATGACATCAGCGGATGTGGTCGCATCACTAAACCGGTGGGGCAAGATGGCCTCCTACGGAAAACTCCTGTTTCAACATGTGAGTTCTGTAAGTGCCAAAGATGAATATACCGTTGTCATTCAACTCAAAGAGAAGTGGGGAACCCTGATGAATTCGCTGGCAATGCTCCTGGGCGGTCCGGTCATTTATCCCGTGGAGATTTGTGAAAAATTCCCTTCTCAACCCTCATCGGAGTTCATCGGTACTGGCCCTTATCAATTTGTTGAGTGGCTTCCCAATAATCATATAACCCTATCCCGTTTTAACGGCTATCAATCATTGGATACCAAAAGTGACGGTTATACCGGTAAGAAGATCCCCTATCTTGATAAGGTGATGTTTTATGGGGTAACAGAAGAGGCTGTTCGTGTAAACGGCGTTGAAGGCGGTGAATATGATTTAGCAGATTTTGTGCCAACGGATGAATATGACCGTCTCAAAGATGGCGATACGATCACGACTTATATATCACCGGCAAGGGCCTGGTTTGTTTTTGTATTGAATACCAAATTCGGACCCACCAAAAACAAAAAGGTTCGCCAGGCAATGTTGGCAGCCATGGATGTGGATAACAGTATGGCAGCGGGTTATGGTGATAAGGCATTCTGGCGTGTTGACCCCAGTCTGGCTCTGCAAGAACAGATCTGGCATTCAACGGCAGGAGCTGAGCTCTATAATCAGAAGAACATCCAACGGGCAAAGGAACTCCTGAAAGAAGCCGGTTATAAAGGGGAAAAAATCACCTGGATGGCAGGACCTTTGGAATATAATCTTTCAGCTGCTGCCAAATCCAATATGGTAAAAGCCGGGCTCAATATTGATCTTCAGAGTATGGAGTGGGCTACTTTGCTTTCCCGCCGAAAGAATCCGGAGTTGTGGAGTGTATTTAGTTCAGGATTCACCACAAAAGCCGATCCCTCTTTGACAACGGCAATGAACCTGAAATACGGTGCAGGATGGGATAATCCCGAAGCCCAGAAACTGTTTGATGATTTCAGCCGTAATCAGGATTTTGACACTCGTTTCAAAACATTGAGTCAGTTCCAAGAACTCGTTTATACCGAAGTTCCTTATATCAAAGTCGGTGATTATAAGAATCTTCGTATCGCCAATAAAAAGGTAAAGGGATATACCAATGAGCTTTATCTATATTTCTTTAACGTCTGGATGGAGAAATAAATTTTGCTTAGGTTTTTCGTAAAACGTATTTTCTCAATGGCGCTGGTATTGCTGGTAGTGGCGGTCACTATTTTTGTGATCATGCATCTGCTACCCGGCAACCCGGCAGCCATCATGCTCGGCCCGGAAGCGACAAATGAGGAGGTTGCGGCATTGGCTGCCCAGATGGGTTTGGATCAACCCATCTGGGTTCAGTTCACCGAATGGATTGGCAAACTTTTGAGAGGAGATCTGGGGAGTTCCCTTTTTTTCCAGGGAAAATCAGTACCCCAGGTTATTTCCAGCCATCTTGAGGCCACAATTTTGCTCACCTTGTTTTCCCTGAGTTTGTCCGCCGTAATCGGAATTGTCAGCGGAGTACTGGCTGCTGCAACACACGAATCGATTTTTGATCGGGGATTTATGCTGCTGACATCGCTGGCTGTGGCAGTTCCCAATTTCTGGTTTGGATTGATGCTGGTGTTGGGTTTCGCAATTATGCTGCCAATTTTGCCGCCGGCAGGGTATCGCCCCTTAAGCAGTGGGATCTGGTCCTGTTTTTCCTACCTGATTTTGCCATCTATCACCCTGGCAGCCGGGGGGGTGGCATTGATTGCACGAATGACACGGGCCTGCATGCTCGATGTATTGCGCAATGAATATATCCGAACGGCCAAAGCCAAAGGAGTTGGTCAAATAATGGTGATTTTCAAACATTCCCTGAGAAACGCAATTATTCCGGTCGTTACAGTTATCGGGATGTCATTCGCTAATCTTATGGGGGGTGCTGTGGTCACGGAGTCAATCTTTAATATCCCTGGAGTGGGAAGGCTGCTGATTAAATCGGTATTCACCCGGGATTACCCGGTTATCGAAGGCGTTGTGCTTTACATAGCGATAGCCTGGACTCTTGTTAATCTGATTGTGGATGTAATTTATACAGTCATCGATCCCAGACTTGAATATTAATTATGAGTGAAAAAGAACAATCGGGTTCAAAACGCATTTTTCGTGCTTTTATTAAAAACCCGACCGCCCTGTTCGGAGTTATCGTGTTTGCGGTGATGATTGTCATGGCGCTGTTTGCGTCTCAAATAGCGTCGTATGATCCGTTGGAGATTAATCCGGTAGACAGGCTTATGGCACCTGGTGAGTTGCATTGGTTCGGAACCGACAGAATGGGGAGAGATGTTTTCTCCCGTGTCGTGTTTGGTTCCCGTATCTCCCTGGTAGTAGGTTTGGGGGTTGTCTCTCTGACTATAGTATTTGGGACTGTTCTGGGGCTGCTATCCGGATATTTCAGGCATCTGGATGAAGTTATCATGCGAATCTTGGACGGTCTAATGGCCTTTCCCGGTTTGATTCTCATGATCATGATTATGGCTGTAATGGGGCGGAGCCTGTTCAATGTTATCATCGCCTTAACTATCGTCTACACCCCGAGGATGGCACGCGTTGTTCGTGGAGCTGTCCTGGTACAGAAAGAGCAGACTTACATAGAAGCGGCAAGGGCAATCGGAGCCAGTAATTTCAGAATCCTTTTCGTACACATCCCCCGAAATTGCATCGCTCCCATCATTATTCAAGGCAGCATGATCTTTGCCTACGTGGTGTTGGCTGAATCCGCCCTGAGTTTTCTGGGTGTTGGGATGCCTCCCGAAATCCCCAGTTGGGGAAATGTGATCAGTTCAGGTAAGGTTTTTTTGCGACGGGCCCCCTGGATAAGTTTTTTTTCCGGTGTTGCTATTTCGTTGTGCGTGTTGGCCTTGAACTCAATTGGGGACGGTTTGAGAGACGTGCTGGATCCCAGGCTTAAGAGGAAAGGGTCATGATTGAGACGAATCCATTATTAAAAATTGAGAATCTGTGCCTGGAAGTACGACTGGATGAGGGCGTAACCGAAGCTTTGAACGATGTTTCCCTACAAATTCATCATGGGGAAAGCCTGGGCGTTGTCGGTGAATCGGGATGTGGAAAGAGTCTGACCGCCCTGGCTATTATGCAGCTTCTGGAGGGAAACCTGAAGATCAGTTCCGGTAACATCTTTTTTGAGAATCGGAATCTGCTGAAACTGAAGCAAAGAGCAATCAGAAAGTTGCGTGGTGATGAGATATCGATGATATTTCAGGAACCGATGATCTCGCTGAACCCTGTTTTTACCATTGGAAATCAACTGATTGAGGCGATCAAACTCCATCGTAATATGGGGAAAGCCGAAGCCTATGATCTGGCAGTCAGCACCCTGGAAGAGGTGGGGATTCCGTCGCCGACCAGTAGATTAAAACAGCACCCCCACAATATGTCGGGTGGTATGCGTCAACGGGTTATGATTGCAATGGCACTGGTATGCCAACCGAAACTGCTGATAGCGGATGAACCGACAACAGCTCTGGACGTAACCATCCAGGCCCAGATTCTGAAACTGATCTCCGACCTGCGGGAAAAACGCAACATGGCCGTGATGTTTATCACCCATGACCTGGGAGTGGTGGCCAACGTGTGCGACCGTGTTGTTGTCATGTATGCCGGTCAGATTGTTGAAACTGCTCCTGTGAAAGCAATCTTCAAGAATCCCTTGCATCCTTATACCAAGGGATTGATCTCCTCAATACCACTGATAGACGGAGAAATACCCCAACAGTTGCCAACTATTAAAGGGCGGGTACCCTCGCTGCAAAATATGCCGAATGGCTGCCGTTTTAATCCCAGGTGTGATAGCGCCATGGACATTTGCCGGAATAAAAAACCGCCGATATTTTATAAAGAAGCATCCCATGGTGTATCCTGTTGGCTGTACCAGGAAAAAAAGGAGCGAGAACTGATATGAGTTTATATGATAGTCAAGACAATACCCCGCTCCTGGAAGTGAAGGATCTTCGCAAGTGGTTTAAACTGAGAAAGGGCTTTCTTTCAAAACTCCGCTATGTAAAAGCGGTGGATGGCATCAGTTTCAGTCTTGAAATGGGGAAAACCCTCGGCATAGTTGGTGAATCGGGTTGCGGTAAAAGCACGTTGGCTCGTTTGCTGATGCATCTTATCGAAATCGATGGCGGTCAGATCAATATTAATGGTCGAGATATCGCCGGTATCAGGGGAAAGACCCTAAAAAATTTCCGCAAAAACATGCAGATGATTTTTCAGGATTCCTACGCCTCTCTTAATCCGAGAATGCGCGTTGGCAATATCATTGCCGAACCCCTTCTCATTCATGGTGAAAGCTCTGCCAAAAAACGGAAAGAGCGGGTAGAGGAGATGCTGGAGATTGTGGGGCTTTCAAAACGCAGCTTCTATAAGTTCCCACATGAGTTTTCCGGAGGACAGCGTCAGCGAATTGACATTGCCAGAGCCCTGATTTTCCATCCGCAGGTTGTGATTTGCGATGAAGCCGTTTCCGCCCTGGATGTTTCGGTACAGTCTCAAATTCTGAACCTGCTTAAAGAATTGCAGGAAAGACTGGATTTAACCTATATTTTCATCAGTCACGACTTGAGTGTCGTCAGACACATCAGTGACGAAATATTGGTGATGTACCTGGGAAAAACCGTTGAGAAAGCTGAAAAAAACATTTTTTTTAAGGAACCATTGCATCCCTATTCTCAAACACTTTTGAGCGCAACTCCGCAACCGGACCCGGACAAAAAATCGCAGCAGATTATTCTGTCTGGAGAAGTTCCCAGCCCGATCAATCCGCCGTCAGGGTGCCATTTTCACCCCCGCTGTCCGGTGGCTGATGAATCATGTCGCATAACCGAACCCACTCTCAAAGAAGTTTTTTCAGGAAGGTTTGCTTCATGCCTCAAATTGTACGAAGGGAAAAAGGTGCCATTGATGACTGGTGCCGACACATGATGCCAAGAGCAGAGAATATGGTAGGGCGGGGTTACATCCCCGCCAGAACTCAAAGGCGGCCACGTAGGGCCGCCTTACCGTGTGCAAATTCATCCAAGGAAAATACTGCCAAGAGCAGGGAATATGGTGAGGCGGGGTTACATCCCCCGCCAGGATTTAACCGTATTTAAACCAAAAGATTTGCATCAGGTTAAAAACTAATGCGTATCAAATCAAAACAGATCATTAATACTTACTTAAACTCAGAATCATGATCACTCAAAAAATCGAAGAGACTTTTACGAGCACCAAAGACAGTATTTGTGCCATTGCTCACGGCGGTATGGTCTCAACAGCCTTCCCTGATGCCACACGGGCAGGCGTCCGACTTCTGGAAAACGGTGGAAACGCGATTGATGCCGCCGCTGCCGCCGCTTTGGCTCTTTGTGTCTGTGAACCACAGGCCAGCGGAATTGGCGGTCAATCATCAGCTTTGATCCATTTTGGGGGTAAATCATTGTTTCTGGACGGATCAGGCACCATTCCCAAGTTGTACCGGAATAACCAGGTCACTGCGGCAGATATGCAGGTCGGCTATAAAGGTACCACTGTCCCCACCACACTGTCACTCCTGCACAGCATGCATGCGAGTTATGGAACTTTGCCCTGGGCAGACATCGTTACACCGGCTTATGACCTCGCAAAAAACGGTTATAACATCACTCAATTGCAGCAGGATCTGCTGGAAAGGGAAAGGGAGCTTTTTACTTCGATCCCGAATCGTTCCGCTCAAAAATACTTTTATAAGAACGGGGAAAACCCTTATGAAGCGGGGGATCTCTTTGTACAATCGGAATTGGCTGATGTGCTGGATCAAGTCAGACGGTATGGGATAAAAGGGTTTTACCAAGGCGATGTAGCCCTGGCCATTGACAAAGATATGCGAACAAACGGTGGGTTTCTGAGAAAAGAAGACCTGGCGCAAGAACCGGTTCCCATTGAACGGAATGCCCTAAAATCAATCGTTTTTGGGAAAGAGATAGTGACCACCACACCTCCATCCCAGGGGCGGTTGTTACTGATGGCTTTGCATCTGGCTGAGCATCTTCAAAAACAGGAAGGAAGACTTCAATCTCCCGAGAGACTGGCCTTGCTGGCCGACTTTCTGTACGAGGTTTATCGGGATCGTATGGAAAACCCAATCTTTCCGGACCAGTATACCTTGGAAAACGACCATGCTTTGAGCGATCCCCGCTTCATGCAATACCTATATGAAAGCATTCTTACCCGTAGCGAACAGCCAAGGGTTTTGGATCAGTTACAGGGAGGCGAAACCACCCATCTGTCCGTCATGGACGACAAGGGAAATGCAGTGGGCGTCACCCAATCGGTGAATATGGTATACGGGTCCAAAACAGCCGCAGAGGGATTGGGCTTTATTTACAACAATTATATGATCGACAGTTACCAGTTACCGGAAGATCACCCCAACGCTCCTGTTCCTGGCGGCTGCGCACCGACATCCATTGCCCCTTTTATTATTTTTGAAAATAATAAACCCTGGTTGATAGCAGGCAGCCCTGGATCACAACGAATTGTCACGGCACTAACCCAGTTCCTGGTACATGTCCTTGGCGCAGGTATGTCCATAGACCGGGCCGTTGCCATGCCTCGTATTCACTGCGAGCAATACAAACAGATCATGCTTGAAGAAGGCGGATTCGAACGATCCACCTTGAGTGCACTGGAACAGTTGGGATATACTGTTAAGGAAAAACCCACGTTCTACGTTGGCGCCATCCATGCCATTCTAAGATGTCAACACAGCGATTGTTTTCAGGGAGTGGCAGATTTAAGAAGGGACGGAATCGCTGCCGGACCTAAGCCTTAAAACACCATTATCAACGTTTTGGAGTCATAAAAATGAACGAGAAACCAATAGATGAATTTCAGCTTGATTCATTTACAAAAAACCTTTTTGAAGATCTTTTGTCAGGAACCGGAAATGAATCCGGAGAATCAGCTGCTCAGCTCAAGGATCAGTATCAGCAAGCTGTTGAAACAGAACTGACAGGCCCGATCGTCCGTTTTTTTAAACAATTGCTGGAGCTGACCCGTGAAACTAAAGCATCTGCCGCTTCCCTTGGCTACAGCAGGGAGCAACTCCTGGATCTGGCTAAAAAACATGTTGATATTGATGAGCATGGTGTCACCATAGGTGGACGGGTAGGTCGCGCCCTGGGTATTGCCCGGGATGCCGTTGGCCGGGTTGAAAACTATCTTGAGAAACGACTGGAAGAAGCCCCCAGCGGCATCGATTTGTGGGAGCAGATACAGGAGAACAAAGACCGCATCAGCAAAGTTATGGGCATCAGTGAAGATGACTGGAATCGTTTCCCCAAACAGCTGCATTATGCCATCAACGATACCTCCACACTGTCCCGTTGTATCAACCTTCCCGAGGAGACGATCAAGGATGTATTGCGAGTTACCCAGAAATACCGCATGAGACTGACGCCCTATTATGCCAGTTTGATTATGCCGGGCAAAACAAACGATCCGATTTTGCTGCAGTCAGTACCGACCGGCGAGATGGTAGACAATGTCGGTATCGAGATACCACCGGTGGCCTCCGATCATTCTCCGGCCCGCCTGATTGACCAATTTTATTCCAGAGTAGTCACCATCAAAGTGACCAACATGTGTGCCATGTATTGTACTCACTGCCTGCGTCTCGCACATATCGGAAAAAGTGACCAGGTTTTCTCCAAAGCAGCATTAAGTGAAGCCGTCGAGTATATCCGCAACAATAAAAATATTCGGGATGTCCTGATTACAGGCGGCGATGCCTTTATCCTGCCAAACCCGACATTACGATGGTTGCTGAAAGAGTTGGACAGCATTGATCACCTGGAAGTCAAACGGCTGGGAACTCGAATCCCGGTGACCTCGCCCCAGAGGATCGACAACGAGCTGTTGGATATATTGGCGGAAAGCAATGAGAAGGGACCGGTTCGCGTGGTGACTCAGATTAATACGGCCCAGGAGATCACTCCTGTTTCCAGGGACGCGTTCAAGAAGATTTCAAGAAACGTGGCGGCAGTTCTCAATCAGGCGGTTTTGTTAAGGGGGATCAATGATTCCATCATCAAAATGTGGCATCTGTGTGAAACGATTCAGTCCTCTTATGTCAGACCTTATTACCTGTTCAACTGCAGTTTTCGCAATCCGGAATTCGCTCATATGAGAGTACCGGTGCAGAAAGGACAGGATATTGTGGAAAGCATGTACGGCAATATCTCAGGCGATGCTATTCCTCGCTACATCGCCACTGCCGGCGGTAAAGTGCCTCTGCACAGGAGCAATATCGTGGAATTTAAGGACGGCAAAGTTGTGTTGAAAAAGCCCTGGAGCGGTGAAATAGCAGAATATCCGGATGCTGATCCAGCAGTTTATGCGGATGATAACTCTTTTGCATTCAAAAAGTATGAATAGTCATTATGATCCGGCCATTCCTGAATGGATCGGCCGTCACCGAAATGAAATGTTAGCTCTTCTGCGACGACTGGTAGAGACCAATAGCTATACGACTTATAAAGCGGGTGTCGACAAGGTCGCGGATATTCTGATCGGAGAGTTCCGGAAATATCAGTTGGAGATCAAACGCATCGAAAACAGCTACCTAGGGGATGCAATTATCGCTACTCCCAAATGGATGACAGCTGATGAAAAAGGGGTGTTATTATGCGGACATATGGATACGGTTTTTCCACCGGATCATCCCTTTCAGGCCTATCGGGAAGAGGGTGAATTTGCTTTCGGACCCGGTGTTATCGACATGAAAGGAGGATTGGTGGCAATGTTGTACGCCTGGTTGGCTTTGAATGAAGCCGGGTTTTGCCTGCCAACACGTTTTCTGTTGATTCCCGATGAGGAAACCGGTTCCATGCACAGTCGTGAGTTGATTCTCAGCCTGGCCAGGCAGTCCGAGTTTGCCCTGGTGTTCGAATGTTCAGGAGAAGAGGGCCAGACAGCTGTCGGGCGTAAAGGTAAACTCTCATTTCGCCTGGATGTCAAAGGCCGGGCCGGTCATGTGGCTGATTCAGCTTATAATAAAGCCAGCGCCAACCTGGCGTTGGCTAATAAGATCATTGCCATTGAGTCGTTGAATGATGCCGAAAAGGGGATCAACGTTAATGTGGGACGGATAGAAGGTGGGATCGGTCCCAATAGTGTCTCCGAAAATGCTTTTGCCCTGATTGACAGTCGTTTTCCCAATCGGGAGGATGGTCAATGGCTGGAGTCAAAGCTTTCGGAGATAGCTGACGGTTGTGATGTTGGAGGAACCAGCGCCAAAGTAGTACTGATGTCCCGGCGGGATTCCATGGAACCTACAAAAGGCAATACCTTTTTGTCCGAAATTTTCGAAAAGACAGCAAAATCCTTGGGGTTTCAGTATTCCAAAGAGATCCGAAACGGTGTGTCAGACGCCAATTTTATCGCCGAAACCGGCATCCCCGTTATCGACGGATTAGGACCAAGTGGCCGCGATGACCATAGTGACCGGGAGCGGATGAATCTGAACAGTCTGACAGAACGAACCATATTGGCTGCACTGGGTATGAAAGAGTGTTGGAACGCCTTGCGGAACATCCCCCCGGAACATTAATACATTTGAAACTATATAGGGCAGGGGATAATTGATGAAAGTAGCCATCATTCATGACAGGGACGACGAATTACCGGAAGCCGTAAAAAAGGTAGCCCAATCCCTGGAAGAAAACGGACACAACGTATCCGCCATTTATGGTGATGTCCGCGTCATGGACAGGATTTACGATTTTATGCCCCAGGCGTCAGAATCAAAACATCTGGGAATGATCTTCAATATGGCACGTGGAATTCAGGATGGAGACTGCTTTGCCCATCTGTTATCCATGCTGGAAATACAAGGCATTCCCTACGCCGGATCTTCTCCCTCGGCCCACACTCTGGCTTCAAACAAAACGCTGTCCAGACTCATCCTGCGAAAACATGGGATTCCCACTGCTGAGTTTCAAGTATTTTCATCGGCTGATGAAAACATGTCCGGTATTACCTTTCCCGCCACAGTAAGACCCAATATTAAGACGGATCTTTACAATTTTAAAGTGGTAACCTCTCAGATCGAATTACGACAGACAATCGAGAGTATCATTGACAAATTCGGTCAGCAGGTGCTGGTTGAAGCTTGTGTCCCCGAACGCAGGTTTTGTATCGGCCTGCTGGGGAACAATCAGCCGGAAACCTTTCCCTATCTGGAGATCGGTTTAGGGGGGAATGCGGATGATATTCAGCAAACGGGTAATAATAAAAAAAATGAGGTAAAGAAGAAAAGTCATGCAAGCAAGCTAACACCCAAGGTAGCAAAGGAGATGGTTCGTGTTGCCATTGACACCTTCAATGCTCTGGGACTACGTGATTTTGCCAGAGTGGATCTGGGAATAAGTGACCAGGGCAAGCTCTATGTGCTTGATGTCAATTCCATGGCCAGTTTTAACCGCACCGATACTTACGTCACAGCTGCCGCAGCGGCGGGGTATAAATTCAGCTCACTGCTCAACAAGATGATCGATGTCGCTTCCGTACGGTTTCTAGCGCACGACAGCCTGAAACCGGCTGGCATCTCTCACAAACACGCCAAACCGAAAACAAGTGAGAATCTGACAAGCAACATTCAATCCTTTCTGAGAAGCCGCCAGGAAAACATCGAAACCGTTCTCACACATCTGGTCAATACAAACACTCATGTAGAGAGCACAGACAGCATTAATGAGTTGGGAAGGTTTATTACCAAACGATTTAATGACCTGGGGTTGAAACACCAGGTGTTCAGCCAGAATGAAGTGGGGAATGTACTGTTTTTCGACAATTCGGAATCGGAAGAACTGGACGTTTTACTGCTGGTCAATCTGGATAATAACGTTCCCCTGTCCAGGCACATCTATTTCAGCCGCGACGACTATAAGCTGTACGGCACCGGTGCCTGGTCAAACAAGGGAGGAATCGCCATGCTGTTCGGAGCGCTACAGGCCCTGGAATTCACGGGCATGTTGGCAAAAATCCGTATCGGTATATTGATTACCGCAGATGAAACCTTGCAGGGACGTTACTCAAAAACCCTGGTTACCAACATTGCATCCAATTCCAGGTATGTACTGGGATTGAGGGGTGGGTCCATTGATGGCGGCATTGTAACATCCAGATCGGGAGCAGCTGTTTACAGGTGTGAACTGCAACTCAATAAATTTGAGCGCAACGAACCCGATCTGGCGAAAACAGTAAGCCTGTTTGCTGCCTTGATTTCATCTTGGAGTGAACTCACCGACCTGGATAAGGGAATCATTGCGATCCCTTCGAGGGTTCAGATACGAACAAATATCGCCGAACTGTATTCCTATTGTGAAGCACAGTTAAGCGTACGGGTGGCGGATTCCAATAAAATGGATGAGGTGGATGCAACTATTCGGGAAACCATGAACAGCATTATTCCATCTTCATTTCATATCAAGTTGGATGGCGGATTGAGACGTCCCTCCATGTACAGAACCGAATCGGTGATCTCACTGTATCAAATGGCCAAACAGTTGGCTGATACCCTGGATATAAACGTATTCGAGGAGCATCGCTGGAGCTCCTCCGATATCTCTTTTATTGACCGCCAGATTCCGAAACTGGATGGCATGGGGCCAACTGGCCTATTGCAGCGCGGTCAGGATGAATATATTTTCCGTCATAGTCTGCTGGAGCGAGCAACACTGTTAGCCTTGCTACTCGTTGAATTCGGCAGGAAAAAAGCATCTTGAGAAGACGGTGCTTTTTATTCGCTTACAATAACAAAATAAACGTCGGTTTACCATTAATTGGAGTTTGGCATGAAGGTCGCCATTATATACAATCAGGATGTTTTTGGAGTCATCAATACGTTTGGTATGCAGAACAAGGAGGTTTACAGTCCCAAAACGATTGAATTCATTGCCGATTGCCTTGAGAAGGGCGGGCACAATGTCAAGATTATTGACGGTAACATGAAAGTCATCGACAGCCTCCAGGAGTTCATGCCCCGGGTCATCGAAGGTGAACGGATGGGAATCGTTTTTAACATGGCATATGGAATCCAGGGAGAGAGCCGTTATACGCATCTACCTTCCATGCTGGAGATGCTTGGCATCCCCTATGTTGGTTCCTCACCCTCAGGGCACGCACTGGCTCTCGACAAGGTAATCACAAAGATTGTGATGCAGAAGCACAGTATTCCAACACCGAATTTCTGGGTCTTTTCCAGCGCGGAAGAGGATATGTCTGATATTGTTTACCCGGTGATTGTCAAACCCAAAATGGAAGCCGTCTCTTTTGGATTAAAGATTGTCTACAATAAAACAGAATTAAAGGAAGCCATCGATTTTGTAATCAAGGAGTTTCAGCAGCAGGCATTGGTGGAGCAGTTTATCAGGGGAAGGGAGTTTTGTGTCGGGATTTTAGGAAACAGGGGCAACCTGGAGTGCTTTCCGATACTTGAAATAGATCTGGAAAATGATCCCGATGCCATCCAGACAGTGTTCGACAAAAAGGCGAAGCCTCGAAACAAGATCTGTCCAGCCGATCTGCCGGAAGATCTGGCCGAAGAGATGCGGCGTTTGAGTAAAAAAGCCTTTCTGGCGCTTGAATTGAGGGACTTCGCCAGAGTTGATATCAGGATGGATGAGAACAATAATATCCTTCTCCTGGAGATCAATTCCATGGCCAGCCTGGGAGATACCGGGTCATACGTCAATGCAGCAGAAAAAGCGGGGTACTCTTATCCGCAACTGGTCAATAAGATTTTGGAAACAGCTGTCATCCGTTACTCTTATGAATCGCTATCCAATGGGAAGATGCCATCGCAACAAACCGACGACTCAAAAAAGTCCTCGCTTGCAGTCAGGGTACGCGGCTTTATCAGGAGTCGGCAGGGAAAGATTGAGAAGTTCCTGGAAGATATTGTCAATACCAATACTCACGTCAGAAACCTGGAAGGTGTGAATGCCGTCAGCAATATGATATGGAAACAGCTCAGCAACATCGGTTTCAGCCAGCAGATCATTCCCCAGGTGGAAATCGGGAATCTATTGTTGTTCAGCAATTCATCCGAAAAGGACTTCGATGTTCTCTTCGTCGGTAATCTGGACTGCGATGTACTTTTTACCAAACACCGCCAGTATGAAGCTGACGAAAACCGTATCCTGGGAACAAAAATATGGGGAGTTAAAGGTGGTTTGGCTGTACTTGTATCGGCCCTTCAGGCTTTGCGATTTATCAAGACACTGCGAAAACTGAAAATCGGCATCCTGCTGACAACTGATGAAACCTTACAAGGCAGGCTCTCACAACCGGTTATCGAACAGACTACTTCAAGGGCCAGCATTGTTATCGGACTGAAAGGCGGCGGCATCAACTCCAGCCTGATCACTTCCCGTTCAGGAACGGCCGCATATAAATGTGAAATGAACCTCACCAAGGCTGAAAAAGCTGAGGATGTCGCCCAGGCAGTGGCTGCGTTTTCCCATCTCGCAGCAAAAATGGCGGAGTGCACCGATGAGGCCAGGGGGGTTATGGTAGTTCCCAATGCCATCTCAATTAACTCCAGTGTGCCGGAAATGTATTCCTGTGGGGATTTTTCAATCAGCATGCGCTTTAACCAGCTGGATCTCTGTGACGAAATTGATCAGAAAATCAGACAGCTCTCCAGGAAAAAACTCAAGAATCCAAATATAAAAATTCTGATTGAAGGGGGTGTGCGAAGACCGCCCTTCTTGCGAACCGATCAGGTTGAATCTCTCTGGAAACAGATGCACGCCATGGCCGAGCAACTTGACATCAGACTTCTGCAGGAGCATCGCTGGAGTTCCACCAATCTCTGTTATTCAGATGCAACCAAGCAGATCATCGACGGCGTAGGACCCATAGGAGGTTTTTCCGGCACCAGTGGCGAGTATATCCTGAAACACAGCCTCTATGAAAGAGCCGTGCTGCTAGCAATGTTTCTGGATGAACTGGCAACCAAAAAACAAAGCTGAAAACAGCTTCCGCTTAATAATCGGCCTGATCCATTTTTTGAATGGATCAGGTTAACGGCAAATGCATGGAACCGAATTCAGCCTCCTTGAACTTTGATCTTCTGGGAGACTCCCATCTACCGTTTTTTTTTGCATTCTCGCTAGTCTTCATCTTTACCGGAATCATCATCCTCTTTGCCCGCCACCCAAACCTGTCGATTGCTTTATAATATCGGGACGATGTCAGTTCGGTACAACAGATGATACTAGGAATTATATAATTTTGTTCCTGGTATTTTCTTGAAGTGGTCATCGAGACTGAAAATTTGGCAGGTATTTTCCTCAGCAAGACAAGCAATGAGGATATCGGTCAGCGGGAGTGTTAATCCTTTTCTGCGCAGTGAAAATGCGGTTTTTCCAACAGAAAGCCAAGTTTGATAGCTGGATTCCAAAAACGGAAAGACCGCCATATTCTCCTGGATTTCATGATATTCCTTTTCTATTTTTGCTCCCTGTAATAATTCAGCTAAGATAACGCCGGTATAAACAACCCTGTTATCCAGAATCAATTGTTCCAGCAATTCTCCATACTCCGAATCAGAGTGGTTGAAGAACTCTATCCAAATGGAAGTATCAACAAGAATATTATGCTTCATCACCCTCAAGCTCTCTAAGCTGTTTCCAATTATCCTCCAAACTGAGTTTACCTCTCATTTTGAGAATATTCTGCTTTCTTTTTTCTTGGACAAAAGCCTCCAGCACAATATTGACAGCTTTCGATTTGTTTTTGGTTCCCGTGATCTGCAGCACTTGGTTTATGACAGTCTCATTAAGATTTAATGTGGTGCGCATAATTGACTCCTAACTTGTTATGCACTTATTCTATGCAACTATGTAAACAAAGTCAATTTGTCTGTTATGTGGGGTGCACCAAAAAGTTTCGGGTAATGAGCAATAATAGTTTTTTATCTATACGGGGTGGGCAAAGCATTGCCCACCCTACCCATTTGAAGCGCGGATAATGTAGGATGGACAACGCCTAGTCCATCAATTTTTGTAACCCGTAACTCTTTGGTGCACCCGTATATATCCCATGCTGGTTTTTACATGAAATTCATGGTAAGGTACGATTTGAATGATTTTTGAGAATAGCTGCAGGATCAAGTGTAAATATAAAAGGTTTTGTATCCAATTTTATCAAAATGACTGAGAATCAAAATAAAAAAGTTTCGGAGGATAGTTCCCATCCATTCGGGGAGAGCGGGGATTTTTTCCGGATCGTGTTCGATAATCTGTCGATTGGCATCTGCCTGATGGATATGAAGGGGCAAATCATACAGGCAAACCCCTACATGTCTAAAATGTTGGGTTACGGTCAGCAGGAACTGGTGTCTAAATCATATATGGAACTCACCCACCCTGAAGATACGGAATTGACCCGGGAAAAGTTGGAGCTACTGCTAGAAAACCAGAAAGACAGTATAAAATTCAGAAAAAGATATCTCAACGCCTACAAACAACCGATCTGGGTATCAATCGGCGCACATTTGAAAAGAGACGACGGAGGAAATCCCCAGTATTTCATTTCCCACATCACGGATATTTCCAGGGAAAAAGAGCTTGAAGAACAGCTACGACAAGCTCAGAAAACTGAAGCCATTGCCACGCTAGCAGGAGGAATTGCCCATGATTTCAATAATATCCTTTCATCGGTTATAGGAAATGCTGAATTTGCTCTGCGTCACGAATTAAAGGAAGACGACCCGGCAACCTACAGTGTCAGGCAGATCATTAAAGCTGCCAATCGCGCCAGTTTCCTGGTTAAGCAGATTTTTTCTTTCAGCAGGCGGCAAAAAACGAAATCATCTTTAGTCAGTATCAATCCCATTGCCAAGGAGATCGTCAAGCTGCTAAAGGCAACCTTGCCGACCAATATTCAAACCCGCCTGATCCTGAAAGCCAACGCTGACACCGTGATGGCAGATCCCGCCAATATTCATCAGGTCCTGATGAATCTCTGCACCAATGCTGCCAAAGCCATGCAGGAAAAAGGCGGAACCCTGGAAATCAGGATTAAAAATACTGAAGACTCACTTACCCCACCCCAGATTAAAATCAGCGTTACCGATACCGGCAAAGGAATGCCCGAAGAGATAAAGGAACGCATTTTCGATCCCTATTTCACGACAAAAACCGGGGAGAAAGGGACCGGGCTTGGTCTGCCGGTTGTCTATGGTATTGTCAGTGACCTGCAAGGAAAGATCACGGTCAGCAGCGAGCCGGAAAAAGGAAGTTGCTTTTCAGTCATCCTTCCTCTTCATGTTGCAAAGCCTAAAAAAGAATTTCCGTATCAAAGCCCACCACTTTCAGGCGGCGGGGAACACATTCTTTTTGTAGACGATGATGAGCAGATTGTGGAATTTATGGAGAGATCACTGGAAGCACTCGGATATCAGTTCACCGGTAATTTTGGCAGTATTGAAGCCTTTAACACTTTTTGCCTTTCTCCGGAACAATTTGATATCGTCATCAGTGACATGGATATGAACGGTTATTCAGGGGATGTTCTGGCACAAAAACTCCTTGAAATCAGATCCGATATACCCATTATCATCTGTACCGGATATGATGAGCTGTTGACTGAAGAACGGGCCCGGGAAATCGGCATTCGGGAAGTTATCTTGAAACCATTCATGATCGATGAGATCAATGAGATCATTCGACGCATACTGGATAACCCATAAAAAAATGGTGGATTCGCTTCGTTTAACTCACCCTGCGATATAATAATTTGTAAAAAATAGTACATTTAAACAACTTGATGCCAATTATGGAAGTTGAAACGGGAAAAAAACCCAGGATTCTAGTAATCGACGATGACGAGATGTTTTGCGACGTCATGCTCAGGCATATCAGGAAGATGGATTTTGACGCTGAATGTGAATTGTCATTGTCTGCAGGGATGGAAACCCTGAGTCAATCGGATTTTGATATTGTGCTGCTGGATGTGATGCTTCCCGATGGTGATGGCCTCGGCGCCCTGCCTGGGATCTGCCAGATGCACTGCCAGCCTGAAGTCATCATCGTTACCGGGGACGGGGATGAAAAAGGTGCGGAACTGGCGCTGAAAAACGGAGCCTGGGATTACATCGAAAAACCACCCTCCCTTTCAAAACTATCCCTTTCCCTCAATAGGGTTCTGCAATATCAAAAAGAAAAAAAAGAGCAGAAACAGGCACTGGTACTGGATCGTGCCGGGGTTATCGGTGAAGGGCCGGGAATCAAGGACGCCCTCAAACAGGTAGCCAAGGCTGCCTTCAGCGATGCCAACGTATTGATAACCGGTGAAACCGGTACGGGGAAAGAGGTCTTTGCCTTGGCCATTCATAAAAACAGCCGCCGCTCTAAAAAAAACATGGTCGTTGTGGATTGCGCTTCCCTGCCGGAAAATCTGGTGGGGAGTGTTCTTTTTGGACACGTCAAGGGAGCTTTCACTGGAGCGACAGAAAACCATACCGGACTGATGAAACAGGCTGACGGAGGAACCCTTTTTCTGGATGAGGTAGGGGAACTTCCCCTGACGATCCAAAAGACCTTTCTGCGTGCTCTTCAGGAAAGACGATTCCGGCCGGTTGGCGGCAATCGTGAGATTGAGAGTAATTTCAGGTTGATTTCAGCAACCAACCGTAACCTGGAAGATCAGGCAAAGCAGGGACAATTCCGGGAAGATCTTTTGTATCGGCTGCGAACCATCCACCTTCATCTGCCACCACTAAGAGACCGGGCAGAAGATATTAAAGAGCTGGCCGTTCATTATATTTCCAGAATATGTGAGCGCCACCAGACAGATATTAAAGGGATCACCCCTGAATTTCTTGAAGCATTGAAAACCTACCACTGGCCCGGAAACGTCAGGGAGCTGATAAACACCCTGGAAACGGCACTCATTCAGATCCAGATGGAAAAAACTCTGTTTGTCAAACATCTTCCCCTTCATATTCGACTGCACAGCACCGAGGTTTCCCGAAAGAAAGAGTCCACTCACCCTGATCCCCCGGATACCTGGTTTGATGTATCAGGCCAATTTCCCAGCTTGAAGGAATTCAAGAACAAAATCATTGAGAATGCGGAAATCCGCTATTTAAAGGAACTGACAGAATTCTCCAAAAATAGTGTCAAAGAAGCCTGCCGCCTGTCCGGCATCTCAAGAGCCCGTTTATACCAACTTCTCAAAAAACACAACCTGACCCTAACCTCGAATTAACCCCCCCCTCTCTTACCGGGCACAAGAAAGGACGAAAAATAGCGATTCATCTTGTGTCAACCTGAACTTGATTCAGGGTCCAGATGTATGTAATATTTACACATCTGGACTCCAAATCAAGGTGGAATGACAAACCTTTTTCAACCCACTTCGACAGGGGGATTTTTTTGCATGAGTGTCCAGCTTTATTGGATAAACAGTTGCAGAACTGGATAATTACCACCCCTCCTTTGCCCTCCCAGGGACTATGGATCGTGCGCTCACACTCTATTATGGGATTGCTTCCCCGCCCTTTTACCACTGGCATACAAATTGAAGTTTGATTGCAACCACTTTTCAATCCACCGTGTGAAATAACCGTGGAGACAAATGTGAAATATTACATCAGTCCCGCGAAAGCGGACGTCCAGTTTAAACGCTGACCCAATTATACGGAGAAGGCAGATGGGCAAGCAGGAAATACTTCTGGAAACAGGAACCAACGAATTTGAAATGCTGGAGTTCTATATTGATGAGGTATCAGGGGATGACGCTGGTTTTGAACGCGGATTTTTCGGTATGAATGTAGCGAAGGTGATGGAGGTCATTGAATCCCCCAACCTGGAAAACAAGGATTACTCGGTGAACCCCAGTTTTTTGGGCACGATTCCCCTGCGGAACATGGTGCTGCCGATAATCGACTTAAGTGTGTGGCTGGGTATCAAGAGAAAAAAGCACGGGCATGAAAATATCATCGTTACCGAGTTCAGTAAAACCGTACAGGGCTTTTTGGTGTCCGGTGTGGTTGAGATTCTCAGGTTGACCTGGAAAGACCTGATTCCCCCGGGAAAATTCATCCGGCACATGAATACCAAGTCCATCATCGGTATGGTAAATGCCGATAATCATTTTATCCAGCTTTTGGATCTCGAGCATATTGTCTCTGATCTAAATCCGGAATCTACCGAAAAGCAATGGAAGTCAACCGTTGTCGCATCAAAAACATACCGGGCCCTGGTGGCTGATGATTCTCTGACCATCAGAAAAATACTGGAAAAGAACCTGACGCATGCCAATTTTAAGGTGCAGATGATGAATGACGGCGAGGAGACATTTAATTTTCTTTTCGGCCTGAAGGAGCAAGCAAAAAATGAGAACAAAATCATCACCGATTTTCTGGATATTTTAATCTGCGATATTGAAATGCCCCTGCTGGACGGTTTTACCCTAACCAAACGAATCAAGGAAGATCCGGAGCTTCAGAGACTGCCGGTCATTTTATATTCTTCAATCATAACCGACGAACTGAGGCACAAGGGCGAATCGGTCAAAGCCGATTACCAGGTCGCCAAACCGGATTTGAATAAAATGGCTGAAATGGCTGTTCGTCTGATCGAAAAGAATGACAAATAGACGACACGGATTCTTTCAGAACAGGGTTTTTCCCAACCGTGGAGCACAGGTGTAATTCCTGTCAGCATATAAGGTTCATAAAGGCATGATGCATTTTAATAACGATATGGAAATCATATCCACTTTTGAAGTGGAAACGAAAGAGCACCTGGAACTGATCGAGTTGGGGATTTTACAGCTGGCAAACAGCCAGGAGAAGATCAACAAGGATCTGGTGCGAGCCATGTTTAGATCCGCTCATTCCATCAAGGCAGGCTCCAATTTGTTGGAACTCCAGAATATTGGGGCGTTAGCCCACGCCCTGGAGGTAGTTCTGCAGAAACTGCTTTCCGATGCGTTCCCTATAGAAAGTGAGTCAGCAACCGTTTTTCTGCAGGGGATAGATACAATCAGGGAACTGCTGGAAAACCTTCAATTCAGCGATCTTGCCAATGTCACCTCACTGGTTGAAAAGCTGACGGAACAGTCGGCCCCCTTAACCGGGAGAGCAAACGTTAAACGTCAATTGCAGAAGGCTGTCATCAACAACCCCTTTCAAGCCCGCTTCAAGGTTGGAATCTTCCGCGACAGCATCCATTTTTAGAAAACAGAGTCCAACTTAATTAGACAGTGTCCAGTTTTATTAGATTAATATCTGCAGAACCGGATTATCCCAGCCCCTTCCTGTTTCCTCGTGAAGCCAATGGATCATTCTCTGCCCGGTTGTTTTAGGAGTGGATTCCCAGCCGTATTTCCAATGGCATGCAAATTGAAGTTTGGATGCCATCGATTCAAATAAATTCTCAACCCCTTTTTAATCTCCTGTCTGATTCAGTTCTTTTGCGCAGCCATTAGATATTTAAAACTACCGCAAAAGAAATGTGAACGAGAGGAAATATTCCGGGGGAAACCCCGGGATTTTCATATATGGTTGGCAAATCAGATCTGACGAATCAAAAAGGAGATTTGAATTTAGGACCGCTTTGCACCTGGATTTCAAGTGTAAAACACAAATAAATGGTTGCTGGAAAAAACATTAACCGGGAGACAAAGAAATGAAAAATATTAGGCTGGGAGTGAAAATCGGATTTGGATTTGGCGCATTGATCATTATTTCTTGTTTTTTGGGCGGAATGGCCGTCTGGAATATGAACAGCGTAGGGCAGGATTCAACTCGCCTGGCCGAGGCATACGTGCCCGAAGTGGCAGTCGCAAACGAGGTAGAGCGGAATTCGTTACTGGTGATGTATGCCATTCGTGGATATGGTTACACCGAAGAGAGCGGCTTTCTAGAAGAGGGGAAAAAACAACTGGTCCAGGTGACAAAGGCTTTAGCAGACGCGACAACCCTGGGACAGAAGCAGGCTCTGCCGGTATTGCAGGAAAATGCCCGCGCTGCCCAGGAAGAAGTAACGAAATACTCAGCCCTGGTGGATCAAACAACGAAAAAAATTGACGCCATGAACGGGGATCGTAAGGAAATGGACGCCAGCGCCGCCAAGTTCATGCAAAATGCGGCTGACTTTTTGAAATCGCAAAATGAAGCCATGGCCCGGGAGGTAACTCAGGGAGCATCTCCAGATGCCCTGGTGGAACGGTTGAACAAGGTCAACCTCATCAACGATGTCATTGACCTGGGAAACGAGACACGCATCAGCGCCTGGCGATCCCAGGCGGAACGCAGTCCTGCAGTTATCAAAAACGCCATGGCCAATTTTCCCCAGATGAACCAGATTCTGGATACGATTAAAATCACTACCCGGCAAGAGGTCAACCTGCGACAGATAGCTGCCATTCGCGAAGCTGCCAAAACTTATGGAGACGCCATGAGTTCTCTGCTTAAGAACTGGGAGGACTTACAGCAGGTGGGCGTCCAGAGGACAACCGTGGGCGAGCAGGTGTTGGAGGCAGCGCAAAAGACCGCCCGTGTGGGCATGGAACAGACCCAGAACATCGCCAACGAAGCCGTCATCAATTTGGATCGAGCCTCTACCGTCATGATAATCGGTCTGGTCATCGCGTTATTGCTGGGAATCCTCATCGCCGTTTTCCTGACCCGTGCCATCACGTTGCCCCTGCAGCTTGGCGTGCGCTTTTCCCAGGAGCTTTCCAATGGGAACCTGAATGCCCGTCTTGATGTTGATCAGAAAGATGAGATCGGTATTTTGGGCAAGGCCATGCAGGAGATGCAGTCTAAATTGATCGAAATCGTCAGCCAGGTGATGTCTGCCGCGGATAACGTCGCCTCTGGCAGCGAAGAACTCAGCTCCACCGCCCAGGAACTCTCCCAGGGGGCAACCGAGCAGGCCGCTGCTGTTGAAGAAACCACCTCTTCCATGGAGGAAATGAGCTCCAATATCCAGCAGAGCGCGGATAATTCAAACCAGACGGAGAAAATCTCCATGCAGGCAGCCAAGGACGCTGAAGAAAGCGGACAAGCCGTCGAACAGGCTGTAACAGCCATGAATGAGATCGCCAGCAAGATATCCATAATCGAGGAGATCGCCCGCCAGACCAACCTGCTGGCCCTCAATGCTGCCATTGAAGCCGCCCGAGCCGGAGAACACGGTAAAGGGTTTGCCGTAGTTGCCGCTGAAGTTCGCAAGCTAGCTGAAAGAAGCCAGACAGCCGCTGGAGAAATCTCCCAGCTTTCTGCTTCCAGTGTGGAAGTTGCCAGCAGGGCGGGAGAGATGCTTAAAAAACTGGTACCCGATATCCGCAAGACATCGGAACTGGTGCAGGAGATCAGCGCCTCCAGCAATGAACAGAATGCCGGGGCGGAACAGATCAGCAAGGCTATCCAGCAACTGGATACGGTTATCCAGCAGAATGCCAGCGCCACTGAAGAGATGGCCTCTACTTCAGAGGAACTATCCTCACAAGCGCAGATGCTCCAGGACACCATCAGCTTCTTTAAAATCAATGGTACTGGAGGTGGCACCAAATCTGGACAGGGTGGACAGGTTCATCATATCTCCCTTGCGAACAAAGCTGCGAATCTTTCTTTTAAACCCCATGCGGCGGCTGCAAAAAAAACCAAAATGCTGGACAATGGTAAAAAAGCCGTTAAAGAACTGCCTAGAGTTAATCTGGATATGGGAGACAAAAACACCTTTAGTGACAGTGAATTCGAGCGTTATTGATATGGGTTTTATAACAGTTACCCGGCTCATGGTGACTGCTATTAATCCACTTTATCACCTTTTCTGTAATAGCAGGAAATCATAATAAAAAATCAATAAACGGAGAATCCATGGAAGCAAAGGAATTATTGAAAACAAGCCAATATCTGGCTTTTATGCTGGAGGCTGAAGTATTCGCCTTTGACATTTCAAAAGTAAGGGAAGTGTTGGAATTTGAGACGGTGACCAAAGTGCCGCAAACCCCCAAAATGATGAAAGGGGTAATCAATCTCCGCGGGAGCGTGGTGCCCGTTATCGACCTGCGTATCAAATTCAGTATGGGAGAGGCTGAAAAAACGGTGAATACCGTTATTATCATCATCGAAATCGAACTGGAAGGAGAGATTACCATGATCGGTGTCCTGGTGGACTCGGTGAAGGAAGTGATGGACCTGGACCGGGAACACATTGAGCCTCCGCCCAGTATTGGAACCCGACTGAATACGGAATTCATCGAGGGAATGGGCAAGATGGGGGATCAGTTCATTATTATCCTGGATATTGAAAAAATATTTTCATCCGAAGAGCTGGATTTGGTGAAACAGGCTGGCCAACAGGATTCAATGCAGTGACTGTCTGAATCCAGTGTTGGTTGAAAAACCGTTGTCATTTCAAACTTGATTTTGAATGAAGATGTGTAAACAATTCATACACCTGGATCCCGGATCGGGGTACGGGATGACAAGAGGAAACACACTGTTTTTCATCTTTCGTTGGGTCAATAAAAACATTTGTGTTAACCAAAAATCAAAGAGGGTAAATATCGGAACCGGGATTTGCCCTCTTACAGCCCTTCCCTGGAGGCTGTTCCTGGAAAAATTACCCTTAAGAACAAAGAAATAAAACCGCTATGAAAGTCATGTCCAGAATCCTTTCAATTGCTTTTTTGGTTGTTTATCTTTCGCTCATGCCAAAATCCTACGCACAGGGCGAAAGCGATATGATCGTGGCGGCGGTGCTTGCAAACTGGCCACCACAGTATTTAACAGACAATGAAACCGGTAAACCCACAGGTTTTGCGGTCGACATATTCGACGAAATCGCCCAACGAGCCCACATCAAAGTAAACTACAGGGTGTATCAATAATGGAAAAAGAACTGGGTAACTCGGGAAAGCACATCATAGGACAAAACAAGGAGATTTTAGAATATTTAAAAGACTCACGCCTGTTTGCACCATTTCCAAGAAAATATATTGAAAAACTGGTGCCCATATCAAAATTAGTGGAAATTCCAAAGGGTGAAATCATTTTAAAGGAAGGAGAAATAAATTCCAGAGTCTATTTTTTAATCAGAGGTGAAGTCAGTCTCTATTCAGGTGGAGAGCACATCTTAAATCTAAGACGCAAGGGAGATATTTTCGGCGAGAGCAGTGTCATCGCGGACCTTCCCAGCTTAAACACGGTGGTGGCAGAGATGCCCGTTCGGGTGTTTTATATTGAAAGTCAGCATATTGAGAGTGTTACAGAAATCAGTACGGATGAATTTCACAATTTTCTGTATCGACTATTTGCCATAATCATGACCGACAAGCTGGCCTTAACCAACCACAAAGCTCAGCACTATGAAATCACTCAAAAAAGATTACTAAAGGAGATCAAAGAGCATAAACAAGCAAAACAAGAGTTGAAGGAAAGCGAAGAAAAATACCGTGAACTGGTGCAATCTTCGAATAGTGTGATCATGAAATTTGACCCGGAGTTTAAAATTACCTTCATCAATCGGTTTGCCCGGGATTTTTTTGGATACTCCGAAAATGAAATCATCGGCAAAAGCATGATTGGAACGGTGGTACCCGAGTCGGAAAGTACAGGACGGGATTTAAAAAAAGTTATGGAAAAGGTATTTGATAATCCGAAAGCCTATGCTGATAATGAAAACGAGAATCTTAGGAAAAGTGGAGAACGGGTATGGGTTGCCTGGAGAAATAAAGGCATTTATGACAACAATGGAAGATTCTCGGGAATGCTTTGCATGGGATACGACATTACCAAACGAAAACAGGCGGAAGATCAAATCAAAGGGGCACTTCAGGAAAAAGAAACCCTGCTCCGGGAAATCCATCATCGAGTTAAAAATAACATGCAGGTCATTAACAGCCTGCTGAAGCTTCAGTCAAATTATATTGAAGACCCACAGGCAAAAAGCATACTCAAAGATTGTCAAAGCAGAGTATACGCAATGTCTGCTATTCATGAAACCTTGCATGGATCCGAAAAACTTTCGGAAATAAATTTAAAGTCCTACCTGTCCAAAATTACAAAAACCATTTTTCAGACCTATTTACCTGACCAAAGCAGGGTAAAACTTAGTTGTGACATTAAAAATTCACCCATCAGCATTAATCAGGCATCCCCACTGGGTTTGATAATTAATGAACTCTTATCTAATGCTTTAAAGTACGCATTTCCCGATGACAGGGCAGGTGAAATAACAGTGCGTATGCAGAAGCCTGAAAACAACAAACTTGAATTATGTGTTTCCGACAACGGCGTTGGCATATCAAAGGATATAGACTGGAAAAACACCAGATCTTTAGGACTCAGACTTGTTCGAACATTGGTGGAAGACCAGCTTGAGGGGTCAATAAACATGAAAAATGAAAACGGTACCCAATTCATTATTAACTTCAACAAAGCACAGCCATGAAAAAAGCCAGAATACTCATCGTCGAAGATGAAACCATTCAGGCTCAACCGAAACGCTCCCTGCCGAATCATTGAAATATCCCGGCCCAATGAGAAGTGAAACACCGAAAAAGCAGGTTCCGCTTTCTAAAAAATGCCCTGCCTATTTGATTGTCAAACTTTTTTAGACAGAGTCTGCTTTTATCAGACTATTGGCAGTTGATTCCTTTCCATTTTCTTTCTCCCACCTCAAAGTCAAAGATGATAATCAGCTGTAGTTATTAATTTTTTATCAGATTATCTTTAACTGGCATGCAAGTTGAAGGGGTGGGATATAGTCAATAACTGTGTCATGTTGCAGGATGGAGACTAAAAGAGATTCGTGGGATATGCATTTGCGCATGTACGCCGGTCTAAATATATATGCGAAAGCTGCTGAAAGGGAAACACATGGATGTTATTTTTTACCTGTCCAATTTTGATAAAAAACAGATGCTTTTTGAAAAGCAGGTGATCTCCCTGATACCCGGCAACCACCGTATCATCTGTAACTCTCTGAATGAGCTGTCTTCTGTCTTGACACGTACCCTGGAAGGGCAACGCATCTGCGTTGTCGTTGCTGGTAAAAAACAGGATCTGCTGGATCTGATATCAATCCGGGAGCTGCTTAGGAAGTCAAAGCTCATTCTACTCCTGCCGGACACATCAAGAGAACTTGTTGAGATCGCTCATACGCTTTACCCGAGATATCTGGATTCCATTCGCAGCAGTTTTTCAAACATTGGTTCGGTTCTGTCCAAAATGTTGGATAACCGTTCAATAGATCCGTCTGTTGAGTACCATAAAGCGATCCAGGCATAGTTCATGATAAATCATCAGCAAAACAGGTGATCATCGACTGGCTTTCCTTGTCATGCAAAATGGAAAAGTAAATAATATGAATCTGGAATCAAAGGCTTTGGATAATGAGAGTTTATCTGGGTGCACTTCTCAAAACTCAGTTGATCCGGGCACATTAGACCAATGGCATTCCGTATTTTCCACAATGTCGGCAGATCTGCTTGAACTGTCCCAGTCCACGGAAAAGGAGTTTCTCTTCCTGGGAGACCGGTTAAACCATATCAATTCCGTAAACAGTGAGAATTCTATCCTGGCAAAAGAGGTTGTAAAAAAACTGAATAAGGGAAAGGCGGCTGACCTGGATTTGCTGAAGGAACTGTTGAACAACGGATTTGAAAAGGCAGACAACGCTGAAAGCTCTCTTTCCGAACTCTCATCCGAACTGAAGAAGATGATTGTCGGCATTGAGGGGATCGTCAGCCTGAACGATTCGCTTGACAGGACGTATCGCACCCTGCGCATGCTCCGGGTAATGATTCGCATGGAAACAGAGAATGCAGGATTCCGGGATTTCCACACGGTAGCGGAGTCATTGACTACCCTGGAAGCCCTGATTACAAAAAACGCGAATGAGATACAGGACACTACCCACGAAAGCATTCAGCTGATCCGTCTGATTTTGACCCGGTTCGAAATGGATGAGAAGAACAGGCAGCTTCCACTGAAGCAGGAACAGAAAAAAATCCTGAATCTGATCAGCGAGATCTCGGGAGACATCTCCAATAATATTGAAACCTGCCGGCAGATGGGAGAAATGACCGGTGAAATCTCGAAGGAGATTTTTGAAGTAGTCACCAACCTGCAATTTCACGACAACTACCGGCAAAGGCTGGAACACATCAGCCAGAATCTGTTGGAAATAAAATCAAAAATCCCCGAGTCGGACCGGGACCCAGACAGGGATCTGTCAATCTTAAAAAGATGGGGCATAACGGTTATCAACCTGCAGGCTGCACAATTGGAGAACCTGAAAACCGAAAACCATGATGTTTCTGATAAATTGTCAGGGTCATTCAGCAGAATACTCGAACTACTTCAAAATCAGTTAGATATGACTGACAGAATTGTGCCGACCATGACCGCGCTGGATCAGCGTGTGAAAGAACTGGAAGGGATGCTCAACACTTTCTGCACCCATCTTGATACCTACAAGCAGGCCAACAACGAATTAGTGGGAACCGCAGAACAGCTCCGCCACCAGGTGGGGGGCATCACCCGAATGAGTTCATTGATCGAAACCAATGAACTGAACCTCAGGCTGCTGGCCATGAATTCCATGATCAAGGCCTCCCGCTGCGGTCGCCGTGGCAAACCCCTGGCTGTATTATCAGCAGAAATCAATTCCGTTTCCCGGACTGTTCAGCAACAGATTTCGGAAAGGATGGGCATTATTGATGCGATTCACAACGGTTCGGTCTATATCTCGTCAACCCTCCTGGAAAATCTCAAAAGCTGTATGAAAACCGCAGATGAAACCTTCGATCAAACCGGAGCAAGTATCCATGTGCTGATGGCAAAGGATGACAATGCCTCCAACTGTTCCCGGGTTTCTCAGCAACTGAAAACCGATTTTTCCGACCTGGTGGATAAGTTGCAGTTCAGCCGGATCATTAACAAAGGATTGGACAGGGTTATTGAAAACCTGGTCCAAACCTGTGATAACTTCCAGAAATGCTTGCCTGAGGCTCCGGAAGGAGCAGAAGCAAGCGATTTCGATCTGCAGGAACTGCAAAAGAAGTATACCATGCAATCCGAAAGAGACATCCATCAAGCTTCAATCAGTGGTTCTCCCCGCATCGATAATTTCATAATGACCGATGGATTCGATGACTTCAATTCACAGTCCGATCAAAAATCCCCCGATGATGAACTCGGAGACAATATCGAGCTTTTCTAAGCCAGAATCTTCCAAATGAGTGAAACCGCCCGGATTTTTCCTGTCCCGGTTTTCTATCCAGTGTCTAACTTTATCAGACAAAAGCCCTTTTTCCTGCCATTCGTTTTCTGAAAAAACAGTTTTCCATTTTACAGTATTTGTTTTATCACTCTGTTTTAACTTAATTTTTATACCACACGAGCCTGTTGGCACACATGTTGTAATTAGTGGGTTGAGACAAAAAACGATTTGGATTTCATGCTGGTTTTTTGTTATTGAAAAAAATCTTTTCAAACCAGGTTCAATTTCATGATGAGGAAATTGTGAAAAATTTAAGACTCGGTATCAAATTAATCAGCGGCTTTATCCTGACTGCCCTGATTGCTTTAGTCATTGGAATTGTAGGTCTGATGGAGATCGACAGCCTGACAGGTCATGTTGAAGAAATTAGCGTGGTAAAGAGGAGTTTGCCATGAGCGAATCTGTAACCATAGAGGCGGATCAGTATCTGACTTTTAAGCTGGAGGATGAGATTTTTGCCCTGGGAATCGACAAGGTCAGGGAAGTGCTGGAATTTAACAGGGTCACCAAGGTACCCCAAACCCCGGATATGATGAGGGGAGTGATCAATCTGAGAGGCAGTGTCGTGCCGGTGATCGATCTGAAACTGAAATTCGGCATGGGCGAGACACAAAAATCGGTCAATACCTGTGTCATCATCGTAGAGCTGGACCTGGATGGGGAAAACACCCTGATCGGTGCACTGGCTGATTCCGTGCAGGAAGTGATCGACCTGGAAGAAAGCCAGATCGAGCCCGCCCCCAAGATCGGCACCCGTCTCAACAACGAGCTGATCAGGGGCATGGGTAAACGGAATGAGGAGTTTATCATCATTCTGGAGATCGAGAAGGTCTTCACCCTGAGTGAGTTGGAAATGCTCCAGAATGCTGCTGAAAAAGTATGAAAACCTTCCGACAGGAAATGATCGATTTTAATGAGAAATCTTCCTTTTTTGTCTCTTTATTAAAACCCTGTATATAGGATTCACTCATGAACTTAAATAAATTTAAGATAGGGACGAAACTGGCAGCAGGATTTCTCCTTGTTATTGCAATATTCGTCGGGGTTGCTGTTTTTCAGATTTTTTCACTCGGATCTTTGAGTGAATTACAAGATGAAGGCGCAGGACGGGCCGATGATGCGTTGGAGATCATGGCAATTTCAAAAAAAGTGGATGGGATTTATCCCGTCATAGCAGATGCCATTATCAATCGGAATCTGGATCAAACCCGGCAGGATTTTGCTCAGGTGAAAAAATCCGCCCAGGAGGACATCAAAAGAGTTTACGAACTGGTTGATACCGAAGCAGAAAGGAAACTGGCACAGGAATTTGAAACCGGATTAACAAACTTCCTGGGATTGTTTGAAAACAAGATGCTTCCGATTCTATCAAAGGAGGAATCCATCGAACAGAGGGTGAAGGATTCCCTTGAAATCATGAAAATAGAACTCGCAGTTGAAGCCATTTACCCTGTAATAGCAGACGGGATTATCAACCGCAATCTCGATGAAACCCGGGAAAACTGGAAACCGATCAAAGAGTCGTTTGAAAAGAATGTTTCCAGGGTGAGACAATTGGCAGATACGGATCAGGAAAAACAGCTGGCAGAAAAGTTTGCAGGCAGCTTTAGAATATACCTGGATATTTTTGAAAAAGAGACCCTGCCTCTCTTGTCCAGAAATGCTGTCGATTCCCAGGCAAAGATCAAAGAGTTGGATGAACGCATGGATCAGGCTAGAGTTGCCACCCTTAAAGCCTTAGAGGAGATCAACAAGGCATTGGAAGATGAAACCTCTTCCGTGATTGAAGACGAAAGAATCATCCGGGAGCTGGACGGCGCTATTGATAAGGTGCGGGACAGTACCATTGAACCGCTCAATAAGATTGCAGAATCACTGCATAACGAACAAAAAGAAGCCGATGAGCACTTTGACAGCACTGCATCCGTTACTCGCCTGTGGACGATTGTCGTTAGCGCAATTGCGGCTGTGCTGGGTTTGATCATCGCCTTTATCATATCCATTGATATCACCCGCCCCATAGCGCAATTGGTTATCATTGCCAAAGAGCTGGCCAATGGTAATTTGAAGCAAGTCATCGATATGAGAAGAAAAGACGAAATCGGGACACTGGTTGATGCTTTCAAACAGATGACACAACAACTGAACAGTATCGTTGCAGAGATCAGGGGAGCTGCCGACAATGTCACTTCAGGCAGTATGCAGCTCAGTTCAACCGCCGAGGAACTCTCCCAGGGAGCCACCGAGCAGGCCTCTTCCGTTGAAGAGACTACCTCCTCCATGGAGCAGATGAGCGCAAACATCCAGCAGAATGCGGATAACGCCAGCCAGACTGAGCAGATCGCGGTCAAGGCTTCCAAGGATGCCAGGGAAAGCGGTGAAGCTGTTATCCAGGCAGTTGCAGCCATGAATGAAATCGCCTCCAAGATCTCCATCATCGAAGAGATTGCCCGTAACACCAACCTCCTGGCCCTCAATGCAGCCATTGAAGCGGCCCGCGCAGGGGAACACGGCAAGGGTTTTGCGGTGGTGGCAGCGGAAGTCAGGAAACTGGCGGAACGCAGCCAGACAGCAGCCGGGGAAATCTCAAAAATCTCATCCACCAGCGTGGAAGTAGCAGGAAAGGCTGGTCGAATGCTGGAGCAGCTGGTTCCGGATATTCAGAAAACGGCTGAACTGGTCCAGGAGA
Source organism: bacterium (assembly GCA_018829445.1). Lineage (GTDB taxonomy): Bacteria > SAR324 > SAR324 > XYD2-FULL-50-16 > XYD2-FULL-50-16 > JAHJTV01. The sequence continues at coordinate 26,123 of JAHJTV010000092.1, read as the reverse complement.
TCAGTGCTGCCAGCAATGAACAGAACGCCGGGGTGGATCAGATCAACAAGGCGATCCAGCAACTGGATACGGTTATCCAGCAGAATGCCAGTGCCACCGAGGAGATGGCATCCACTTCAGAAGAACTGGCGGCCCAGGCCCAGCAGATGCAAAGCTCCATCGAGTTTTTCAAGATCGATGCTTCTCAGCAGCAAGGCAAGGGCACTATACGGAGAACCAATTCTTTACATGCTGATACCGGTTTGACCCGATTTGCCCACGCGAGCCCGCAAACCAGCCATAAGATACCCCGGTTGGAAAATGGCAGATCCAGTCAACCCCGCTCCAAGGTAGCCCTGAACCTGGATGATGACAGTGATGTATCCGATAGTGAGTTTGAAAGGTATTAAAATTAAAAGCTAACCTGGGGTCAGAAACCTCAGCCTGACCCCGGGGTTGGCTTTCAGGTCCTTTTTCGGTTCACTCCAAGCACCCAACCGATCCGTTAAAAGTCCAATCCATCGGTTGTCTACTAAATCCAGACAGTGTCCAGTTTTTCTGGACAACACTTCCTGGAGTTTTTTAAAAGGCTTTCTCAACAAATAATGGTTGAACCATATTCCGGATGGTCGTAGTGCTTGGTTGCATCTTATCTCAGAGCTTTTTCCATCGACTTTGATACCATTTTTACCATCTGGCATATTTGTTGTAGTTAAGTATTGATAATCCTGCGGGGAATGGCTCTACATAGACTTTTCTGATTGTGGACCATTAGCATCCAATTTTGCGGAATAAATGGATTATACATCTGGATCCCAGATCGGGGTACGGGATGACAAGACCCAATAAATCGGCGCTAAAACAGGCTGATAATCCGACATCATCATAGGGAGCTTTTGTTTTTAGGAATCTTTCAATACGGACCCAGAATTTTTAACTTCATTGTTTTTTCAGGCAAATCGAAATGGAAGCAAAAATAAACATCGATGAAACATCAAAAACAGCGGAACTGAAATTGGAAGGCCGGCTCTTGATCCAGAATGCCAGTAAATTGAAAGAGGTTCTGACAGGGGCTTTAAACGCGGCCAATACTTGTGTTCTGGACCTGGAGGAAGTTCAGCTCTTTGATTTATCATCCATTCAGCTTTTTTATGCTTTTCATCTGGCCGCCAAACAACAGGACAAGAAGTTTACCTTAAAAGCCGACTGTCCCCGGCTGTTTAAAGAAGCGGTGGAAAGTGCCGGGTTATCATGGACCCGGTGGCTTTGTTTCGGTGAGGTATGACATGAATGGACTGCAATCCCTGGATAAAACTGATTTCAACAGGTTAAGTGCTTTCATTGAGTCGGAATACGGCATTAAGATGCCTTCCGTTAAAAAGACCATGTTGGAATCACGCCTGCTTAAACGGTTGCGCCATCTCCAGATTCCTGATTTCAGAAGCTACTGTGAATACCTCTTCAGTGCCAAAGGCAGAAAAGAGGAGTTGCCTCATTTTATTAGCAAGGTAACCACCAACAAGACCGATTTTTTCAGGGAGCCGGATCATTTTTCATATCTTACCAACGTCATCCTTCCCAGGTTGCTGTACCAGTCGGGCAATCCGCTTCGGCAGATCAATTTATGGAGTGCAGGATGTTCATCGGGTGAGGAGGCATACACACTTGCCATGGTCATCAGTGAATACGCCGAGAATAACCCGGAAACACCCTTTAATTTCTCGATACTGGCCACGGACATTTCAGATAATGTTCTCTCCATGGGAAGAAAGGCAATTTACCATGTATCCAGAATCGATCCCATTCCCTTCGCCCTGAGGAGAAAGTACCTGCTTAAGAGCCGGGATCGAGAAAAACCTGTCGTCAAAATGGTACCTGAAATTAGAAAACTTGTTAAGTTTGAGAAGCTTAACCTCATGGACAAGGATTTTGGTATTAAGCAGAATATTCACGTAGCCTTTTGCCGAAATGTGATCATCTATTTCAATAAGGAAATCCAGGAAACCATATTGAACAAAATCACTAAATGCCTCGTTCCGGAAGGGTACCTGTTCCAGGGACATTCTGAATCCACCCAGGGAATGAGGCTTCCATTGAGGTCTGTTCACCCTACGATATTTCAGAAAGTAAACTGAATTAAAAACCATGGAAAAAATAAAAGTCCTAATCGTTGATGACTCCGCCGTAGTGCGGCAAGCCCTGGAAAGAATCCTTTCGTCAGACAGCGAGATCGAGGTGATTGGCTCCGCCTCCGATCCCTATCTGGCAGCCAAGAAAATGCAATCTGTCGAACCGGATGTGATTACATTGGATGTGGAAATGCCCCGGATGGATGGGATCACTTTTTTGCAGAAGCTGATGTCCCAGCATCCGATCCCGGTTGTCATCTGCTCCAGCCTGGCAGACCGGGGATCGGAAACAGCCGTCAGAGCCCTGCAACTGGGGGCGGTTGACATCATTCACAAACCGCAGCTGGGAACCAAACAATTCCTGGAGGAGTCCAGGATCCTGATCTGTGACGCCATTAAAGCAGCCGCCCAGACCAAAACAAAGAAAAACCTGAAACCCGCAAAACAGATAACACCTGCAAAGAAATTGACGGCGGATGCTGTCCTGCCCAAATCCCTTTCCAAGGCAATGGTGCAGACAACAGAAAAAATTGTGGTTGTCGGTGCATCAACAGGAGGAACCGAGGCCCTGCGCGTCTTTCTTGAATCGCTCCCCTCCGATTCCCCTGGCATGGTCATTGTACAGCATATGCCTGAAAATTTTACTACGGCCTTTGCCAACCGCCTGGACAGCGTCTGCGAGGTAACTGTCAAGGAAGCCAGCGATAATGATTCAGTGGTCAGAGGGCGGGTATTAATTGCCCCGGGAAACAAACACACGCTCCTGAAACGGAGCGGTGCTCGTTACTATGTTGAAGTCAAGGACGGGCCCCTGGTCAGCCGCCATCGCCCATCGGTTGATGTGCTCTTCCGTTCAGCTTCCCGTTATGCCGGGAAGAACGCCTGTGGCGTTATCATGACCGGAATGGGAGACGATGGAGCCAGGGGATTGTTGGAAATGAAAGAAAGCGGGGCCGTGACCATAGCCCAGGATGAAGCCAGCTGCGTGGTTTTCGGTATGCCCAACGAAGCGATCAAACTGGGAGCTGCAGATTTCGTTCTACCCCTGGAAAAGATAGCCGGTGAAGTCATCCGATTGTGCAAATATTAGTTTGAAGTACTTAGAACCTTAAACAACCAATGGTATCCCATGGAAAAAGTTATTTTAACAGTTGATGATTCCGCCAGCATTCGACAAATGGTTTCTTTTACCCTTAAGAATGAGGGTTATAGCGTCGTCGAGGCGGTTGACGGCGTAGACGCCCTTTCCAAACTCAAACAGCAGCCGGCTGACATGGTGCTGACAGATCTGCATATGCCCAACATGAATGGCATTGACCTGATTAAAAACGTCAGATCCGACCCCAACTATAAATTCATTCCCATTATTTTCCTGACCACTGAATCACAGGCGGAAAAGAAACAGGAAGGGAAAGCGGCAGGGGCAACGGGCTGGATTGTCAAGCCTTTCAAACCGGAACAACTGGTGGGTGTGGTTAAAAAGGTTCTAGGCTGAGACTGTCGTGAACAGGGTTGTGGTTGACCTGTTTTAACCCCTGTTTCCGGTTCATCATTTGAGGAAATCCTCATTGCGAGTAATCCAATGGAAGAAAAGAGCAAAAAACTGACCCAGAAAGAAATTGAGGAAAGCGGTATCGCCACATTCAGGGAAGAGGCTGTGGAACGGTTATCGGAACTGGAAGAGATCATGCTTGAACTGGAAGACAATCCCGAAAATCCTGAACTCATTGGGGCTGCTTTTCGAGCGCTTCACACCATCAAAGGGTCCGGAGGGATGTTCGGTTTCACTGAAATCGAATCCTTCACCCATGCCATCGAAAATGTTTACGATCAGGTTCGCGATGGGGGCATTCCTGTAACCGCAGAGTTGATTGCCCTAACCCTGGCCGCACACGATCAGATCAGAAAGATGCTTGATCCTGCTGAGCAAAGCGTTGAAGAGATCCAAAAAAGAGAGGAAATCAGCGCTTCTTTCAGGAATATGCTGGCAAAAAAAGGCCCGGAAGCGAATCCTGTGAAAAAAGAAACAAACCCTGGCAAAAATCTGCCCTCAGAACCCCTTACCTTCCGCATTCGTTTCAAACCCGCTGCGGATATTTTCACCTTCGGCACCAATCCTCTCCTCCTTCTGGAAGAATTGAGAGAGCTGGGAGACTGTTTTGCCGTCGGGCACACTGATGACATGCCACCACTGGAAGAAATGGACCCCGAACAATGCTATACGGCATGGGATATTATCCTGACCACCGACAGGGGTTTGAATGCCATTCAGGATGTTTTTATTTTTGTTGAAGACAGCAGTGTACTGAGCATTAAGGTGGTTGAGTCCGACGACGAGTTTGAACAGGAGACAACCGGAAGAAAACTGGGTGAGATACTGGTCGACCGGGGAGATATCAAACAGGAAGTCCTGAAACAGTTTCTCGATAAATACGAGAAAATCGGCCAGAAAATGGAAAAGGAAGGTCTGGTTGCCCCGGACAAGATTCAATCCGCACTGGCTGAGCAGAAACATGTCAGAAGTTTAAAGGACAGTCGTAAAAAAAGTGATACGATACAGAATCTCCGGGTACCTTCTGATAAACTGGACAAGCTGGTTGATCTTGTAGGTGAGCTGGTCACGGGTCAGGCAAGGTTAAGCCAGCTGGCTCAGGATAAGAACGACCCCTCCCTGGTCAGTGTTGCGGAGGAAATCGAGCGGCTGACGGCAGAACTTCGCGATAACACAATGAGTGTTCGTATGCTTAATTTCGGCACCACCTTCAATAAATTTAAGCGGCTGATCAGAGATCTTTCCCGCGAACTTGGCACAGAAGCCGATCTGACCACCGCAGGCGGCGACACGGAACTGGATAAAACGGTGATTGATCAATTGAACGATCCCCTGATCCATATCCTCCGCAACAGCATGGATCACGGCATTGAATTTCCGGAAGACCGTCAGGCAGCCGGAAAACCCCAAAAAGGCACCATTCATTTATCCGCCGAGTATTCAGGAGCCCATGTGTTGATAAAGGTCCGGGATGACGGGGCTGGTCTCGATTCCGAGACGATCAGAAACAAGGCCGTTGAAAGAGGACTGATCGCTTCCGACAGCAAGCAGACTGAAAGAGAGATCTTTGCCCTGGTTTTTGAACCCGGTTTTTCTACAGCTAAGGCTGTAACCAATGTATCGGGTCGAGGCGTCGGGATGGATGTCGTCAAAAAAACCATCGAATCCATGAGGGGTTCGGTTGAGATTGAAAGTAAAAAAGGAAAAGGAAGCACGATTACCATCAAACTCCCCCTGACACTGGCTATTATTGACGGATTGCTGGTTGAGGTCGGCGGGGATTATTTTGTGATACCCCTGGCAGCGGTGGAAGAGTGTGTGGAGCTTTCAAAGCAGGATGTAGCCAGACATCACGGTCGGCATATCACTAGGGTCAGGGGACAGATCGTACCCTATATCCGACTACGGGATCAATTTGAAATCAACGGCAACAAACCTGATATTGAACAAATTGTGATTACCGAAATCGACAAACACAGAATAGGCTTTGTGGTGGATCATGTGATCGGGCAGCATCAGACCGTCATCAAGAATCTGAACAAAATATACAAAAATGTTGAGACCATTTCAGGTGCAACCATTATGGCCGACGGCAATGTTGCCTTGATCATCGACATCAGCAGGCACCTTCATCTGGTGGAAAAAGCCTGTGAAGGGCAGAATCTGACAGACATTTAGTTCAGCGGGCTTTTCAGGGCTTCTTTCTCATGAATATGAATGAAATTAACATTTTCGAAAAAATTGTCATCCACCCCGGTGAATTTTATGCAACCAATAAAGAAGCTTTGATCTCCACCCTGCTGGGATCATGTGTCTCGGCCTGCCTGTTTGATCCGGTCAATAAGGTTCTGGGCATGAATCATTTTTTACTGAGCAGCGAAAAGTATAAAAAAAATGGTGACGGGTTTTCAACACCCTCGGGTCGTTATGGTGTAAACGCCATGGAACTGCTGATCAACAAAATGTATCAACTGGGCGCTGTTCGAAGTCATCTCAAGGCGAAAGCCTTCGGAGGATCTACCCTGCAGAGGTTCAATAACGGCAAAACAAGTGTCGGCAATGTCGGTGAGGCTAATTTGAAGTTTGTCAGGGAATTCCTTGCCAATGAAAAGATTCCGTTGATGGCAGAAGATATGGGTGGGACAAGAGGCAGAACCATCTATTTTGACTCCAGGGATTATTCCGTTTATGTCAGAAAACATCAGGCTGTCAAACTGGTTGAGATCTTCGAGAGGGAACGGCAATATTCAGAACGCTTAAACAATAATCAGACAGAAGCAAACACCAATATCTGCCTCTGGAACTAACCAACAGCAGCAGCGAGCGATACTATGGTTGATATACTCATCGTTGATGACGAAGAAGAAATCAGGGTACTGTTTTACAGGTACCTGACACAATTGGGATATGAAGTGTTGTGGGCAGAAAACGGGAAACAGGCTTCGGTATTATTCGACAGATACAAACCCCCGGTAACGGTTCTGGATCTCAGTATGCCTGTAATGGATGGAATTGAATTTCTGAAATCACTTGATCCCGGGCTGCTGGTTTCCCACGGGATTATCATCATGACCGGCAACGATGAGAACAGTGACATAGAAACCTGTTTCAAACTGGGGGTGCAATCGTTTTTGAAGAAACCGGTCAACCTGTTTGAGCTGGAAGGAAACATTAAGCGTTCCCTTGATATGTATAAAGCGGTCTCTGAAATCAAACAGCTCAATCATCGACTGACAATGCGCCAGCAGGATTTTCCGAATTTTCTCTGGGAATGCAATAAAGATCTGCAGCTGACTTATCTGGATGATAATTTTACCAGAATGATCGGATCCCCTGTGGATTCACTGATGGGAAAACCTTTTAGGTCTCTCCTTGCGGCAAAAGACGTCGAACAGTTTCAATATAAATTCCTGGATGAACACCATCAACCAAAGGAGAAAATCAAAGGGCTCACCCTTGATTTCGAAACCCGGGATGGGCAGCTGCTGGCACTTCAGGTTTTTGCGGACGCACATATCGACAATGATGGAAAGATTGTTGGCATGGTGGGGATCTGTCGGGACATGAGTATTTTTGAACAATTGTCTGGAGACACGGTCGATACCGAAGAAGAGAGAGTCATCCGTATCAATAATCAATTCCGGCTCATCCAGGCGGACGCCGAGATAAAGGAGTATCTTGCTGAATCCGGAATCGAAGCGGACTCCCAGCCAGACTTCCTCCAGTTCCTGGACGATCCCTCGCTGGAACAGCTATTGTCCTATTCCTTTGCCCAGAAAGAAAACATTCCCTTTCCCATTGAAATACGTTTCATCGGGAAAAACGAAAAGGAACATCGCTTTTCCGTTCAATTGCATTTTGACCGGGAAGGTCCCAGTCTGCAAGGACAACTGGTTCCCATTATGGCAGGTGACCAGTAGGGTTTGATTTCCGGAAAAATTAAAACCCAGCAGAAAACCCTGGAAAAGGCGGTGATCCTGGATGATAAGATGAAGCAGAGTATTCTGAAGGATGCCCGAAATCTCTCTACGGAATCACTCAGCCTGATCAAATCCGTTGAAAGTTATGCTTTCCCGGCGGAAGGACAGTTCAACCTGGAGGAATACGGACAATTTCTGTTTAACAGGAACCTGCAGACCTTTTTTGAAAATCTGAGGCTGTTGGGAAATAAAGTTCATGGTCTGAAAGGAAGCTGCGGCTTTCTGGTCCCTCAGGCAAAAATGCTGTGTCACAAAATCGAAGATATTACCCGTCCCTTAAGTGAGCAAAGACTCATACTGACCAGGGATATTTCTTATCTGCTGAAACAGACAATCTTCAAGATTCAGGATATTCTGGACCTTTTTCAGGAAAATCCCGACGCGGAGGTATCCGTTGATGACTGGATGGAGAGTATTTCGCAGGCTCTGGACAGGGGAAAGCATTTTATTGCCAATCATCAGGAAGTTTACAGCCGTTTTATTATGGAACGTAGCGTCGACCATGGAGAGATACGCCAGCGTCGCACCGAAGAATATCTTTCCGTTTCCGTGAACGGGTATGAACTCCTGGTGGAACAAACCAAGGATCTCTATTACTCTCTTGCGGATGAAAGGGCTATTCAGGCCAGCAGCCTCTACAACCAGTTACTGCAAACGCACCAGGAGATTAAAAAAGTCCCCATGGATTTGAGCCGTTATGAGCGTCTGATTCCCAACCTGGCAAAAGAGTATGGCAAAGAGGCAGAACTTTTGATCGAAGACCATCAAGTCAGAGCAGATCATGAATTCTGGAACGCCACCCATGAAATCCTGAACCATGTCCTGAAAAACGCAGTCATTCACGGTCTGGAAAAGCCGGAAGAAAGAAAAGCGCTGGGAAAGGAATCCGTCGGCAAGATTGCCATCAAGCTATCCGAAGATGCCCTTCACATCCTGCTTTCCATATCCGACGACGGCAGGGGAATCAATACGGATCGTATCGTTGAAAAAGCCCTGTCAAATAGCATCATCACCAGAGAGCAACTTGAAAAAATGTCTGAAAAGGAAATCCTGGATCTCCTTTTCGTTCAGGGAGTTTCAACGGCGGAAAGCCTTGATGATAACGCGGGGCGAGGCGTCGGAATGAATGCTGTTCAGGAGGCAATGCACCATTTCCAGGGAAACTGCCGGATCATCACCGAGAAGGGAAAAGGATGCAGTTACCATTTCTCTTTCGCCAAAAGCAATGTGTCACTCCTCTGCATTATAATTTCCATTGAAGATCTTCACTTTGCCATACCGGAAGATAACGTGGAGTCGTTTATCAACTACCAGAAAGATTCCAGCTTCATGGTCAAACAGCAAAAATCCTATCGTTATAACGGCAGCGCGGTACCCCTGATTGATTTCAAAGCGGTTTTTGAGATTAATACACAGGAAATGAAAGGCAATCAAAAACAGCTTATCATCCTGAAATCAGCGGAAGGAAAAACCGGATTGGCTATTGATGATATCCTGCATCATGCGGTCATGCCCATTCTGCCCCTGCCCAGAATCTACCGACAAACTCCCATTTACCTAGGAATAACTATTTTCAAGGATACTCCGGTACAGGTGGTTGACGTAGAAAAATTGATCTAAAGTGGATGAGGCCCACAACCCCCTTGGCTTGGGGAAGAAATGAATCGACATTTTCTTGTTTTTTATGACAGAAGCTGAGAAGTGAGGCACTAAGGGCTGTCCAGGATTTCCCTTATGGCTTGGCAAAGTTGAAGCCGTGAGGCTGGTTTCATCAACAACTTCCTGATCCCCAAAGCCTCAATCTGTCCTTCGTTAATGAGCTCGCTGAATCCGGTGCAGAGAATAACCGGTAGATCAGGTCTGATTTTCAGTAATTCCCGGGTCAGCTCGACTCCGGTCATATTGGGCATGGTCATATCGCTGATGACCAGATCAAACTTTCCGTTTTGTGACCTGAATACCTCCAGGGCTTCCAGGCTGCTAGTTCGTTCAGTAACCCTGTACCCCTGCTCCTCCAGCATTTCCTTGATCAGTTCGGCGATGGCAGCTTCATCATCCACAAGAAGAATATTCTCATTCCCGGTAAGTACCGATGGATCTGTTTCTGATTCCTGCGATTCGATTTCAGCTTCAATCTGCGGCAGGAAAACCTTGAATTCGGAGCCTATCCCAGGTTCACTGGAAGCCCTGATCGCCCCTTTGCAGCCCTTGACGATACCCATAATCACCGATAAACCCAGACCTGTACCCTCTCCCAAATCCTTGGTCGTAAAATAGGGATCGAATATTTTCCCCAGGATTTCCGGTTTCATTCCAATCCCGGAATCCGTAACTGTCAGGCAGATATAACTACCCGGGTAAAGATTGTCTTCCCGGCAGTCTTCCATTTTTAATTCAATCGGTTTCAGGCTGACCTCCATGATGCCGCCTGTTTCCCGCATGGCATGAAAGGCATTGGTCGTCAGGTTCATTGTGATCTGGTGTATCATGGTAGGATCAGCCATGACCATCCCGCAATTGCTGTCAATCTGCTGCCTGATTTCAATGGTGGTGGGAAGACTTGAGCGCAGGAGTTTCAGAGCCTCCTTCACAATGATCTGAACCTTGACCGGCTGTTTTTCTTTTTCCGTTTTACGCGAAAACGTCAATATTTGCTGAACCAGTTCCTTTGCCCGCTTTGAAGCAGTCAGAATAGAAGACAGATATTTATGGTTATTGTCTGATTTATCTGTATTCCTCATGGCCATATTGGCATAGCCCATGATGGGTTGCAGAATATTGTTAAAATCATGGGCAATACCACCCGCCAGGGTTCCGATTGCTTCTATCTTCTGCATGTGACGCAGCTGTTCCTCCAGGGCTTCCTTTTCAGATTCCTGCCATTCACGCTGAATGGTCAGCGCGTAGAGTTCCCCGATCTGTTCCACAGTCTTGAGATCAATTTTGGAATAACCGTCTTTGCTGTTGCCCAACGCAATTTGACCGGCCAGTTTTCCATCGATCAAAACCGGTACGGACAGGAAGTTGTTAATCGGCATATGTCCTTCAGGGACCCCCTCACTGGCCGGGTGTTTTGAAGGGTGGTTGGTATAAAACGGTTTTCGCGTATTCATCGGATGCCCGCAGAGTCTGGGATATAAACCCTCTTTATTTCTTGGGAAAAAATACCTTTCCTGCGACTTGACAGGATATTTTTCCTCCATTGGAGTAACTGATGAGTATATGACGTTATTACCGGTCCGTTGGTCAACAACCGTAGTATAGCCATGTTGGCTGTTGGTTACACTGAGGGAGTGCTTCAGGATCAGATCGGTAATGGTGTTCATGTCATTCTCGGGTGACATGAGCTGTTTTGAGATTTCCGCCAGTATGGAGTTGATTTCAGACTCCCTGGCCAGGCTTTCTTCAGCTTTCTTCCGAGCGGTGATATCCACAAAACTGCAGGCAAACTGGTTAACATCGAAGCGATAGGCACTCACTTCAAAGTATTTTTTAAACTGCCTCGAATAATTCTCGAATTGCAGCGGTTTTCCCATCAGGACGACGTTTCCATAGTTTTCTATCCAGACTTTTTCCAATTCCGGGATCACCTCTAGAGCGGTCTTCCCCTCAATCGCCGAGGCTTTGAGACCCGTGTATCTCTCAAAAGCCGGATTTACCTTCAAAAACCGGTAATCACAGGGTTTCCCTTCGTCATCAAAGATCATTTCATGAACGGCAAAGCCATCAACCATTGAATTAAAAAGGTTACGATACTGTTTTTCGCTTTCAACCAGAGCTTTGTGAAAGTTTTTTCTTTCTATTTCAATCCCGGCAGTATACTGGGCTATTTCCAATGCAACCCTGAGGTCCGTTTCCTCAAAGGGTTTCTGAAGATATCCCAAAGGTTGGGTAACCTTGGCCCTCCTTGTAGTCTCTGCGTCAACATAGGCTGTCAGGTAAACAACCGGCAGATCAAATTGGTTCCGAATGATACCCGCAGCTTCAATTCCATCCATCTCACCCTGCAGGTTGATATCCATCAGAATGATATCCGGTTTTTCCTTTCCTGCCTGCGCAATTGCTTTTTCGCCCGAATTCACAATAGAGCAGACATCATAACCAATTTTCAGCAGGGTTTCTTCGATTTCCTTGGCAACGATAACTTCATCTTCAACGATGAGGATTCTGGATCTGGACATATTGAATATGGGTTGTACTGTATGTGAAATAGGGAACGTGGTACCCTTGGCCATCTCGTTCAACCACCACTAATCAGAGCTGAAAGGGTTTTCCAGCTTTAAACTGTCGCTAATAGTAGCATGTTTTTTAATAAAAATCACTCAATTTTATATTCAGGCAGCAATTATGGATGAACAGTTCAGTTTGATAGATTTGTCACCTGTTTTCCCATCATTCTGTCTGACTTAACCTGATCCGATCTCAAAATTATGAGTTTTTTGCTCATGTGTGGGGTAAATCCAAATGGGAGATGTTCAACATACTTATATTAAAAAAATAGAAACTCATCATAAAAAAACCGACATCACTTTGAAAAGGCTACAGATGGAAGATTTATAGAAACCCTCCAGGGAGTCATCTTGAAGAGAAAATTAGTACAAACCAGATTAAAAATCCTCTGGAATTTGACAAGAAAACCACAAGACATTTCTAACGAAATCAAACCCAGTCGAAAAAACCATTCAGAAGATAAAACGATTATAAAGGTAGGAATTGGCCGGAATGACAAGTCATGGAGACTTTGATTATTAATCACTTTGCGTTTATGGAATCAAACGCGGCTTGTTGGAAGAGAATGCTGAGTAAAAATTCAGATATTCATTAACAAATAAGATAAATATGGGCAAAGTTTCGATATATCGAAATCTTTTTGCTGTTTTTTTCTTGTTATTGGCGTGTATACAGGAACACCTTGCATCAATACAATCACACCTATTATTGACAAGCCGGTGATCATGGTAATAACCGGGCGGAAATTGTTTATCAGTGGAATCAATCCAGATTCGGCAGGTAATTGGTGAAAAACTTCAGCTGGGAGTGGAACTGTCAAGTTGAAGGACACCAATGTTAAACATTTCCTAAAGCTTTGGTTACTTGATAGGTTCCAGGTTTTTGGTGCTGTTGATCTTGCGGTAGTAGCAGCCAAATCTTGGATCACCGTTGGTGTCTTTGGTGTGGCAGGCGCCTTTACCTCTGATTTTAACCAGGTAAAGAATTGAATTCTGTTCGCAATTGACGCGGGTTTCAACCAGATCAAGATACTCACCAGAGGTTGCGCCTTTTATCCAGAGTTCATTGCGTGAGGTGCTCCACATGGTCGCAACGCCATGTTTGAGGGCATAGTCCAATGCTTCCTGGTTGACATATCCCAGAACCAGCACTTCCCTGGACTCATAATCCTGCACCACAACCGGAAGTACCGGTTGGCCGCAGGAGGCAACCTTTTTCAACTTTTGAAAATCGAGGGTGAGATCGCTCCCCTCTTCCAGTTGGTAATGATCCTTGGACATTGTTTTTAAGCTGTTGACGATTGGCTAATAAGGGAAACTCTAGTTGGTTCTGGCGGGGATGTAACCCCGCCCTACCATAATCCTTACTCTTGATGGAATAAAAAAAGGAGACACATAACAATGTACGCCGTCATCTTTGTGCGCCTTCTGGCGGGGATGTAACCCCACCCTACCGTAATCCTTGCTCTTGGCTAAATCTAGCTGTTATTCAGCGAATTTGGTTTTGAGATAACTTTGCAGTTGGTCTATGGCTATCCGTTCCTGATTCATGGAGTCCCTATCCCTGATGGTCAGGGCGTTATCTTCCAGGGAGTCAAAGTCGATGGTCACGCAATAGGGCGTTCCAACTTCATCCTGTCTGCGGTATCGTTTTCCGATACTTTGCGACTCGTCGTAATCGCAGACAAAATCTTTGGAGACCATCTGAAAGACCTCCTGGGTTTTGTCCGCCAGTTTTTTGGAAAGGGGAAGAAAAGCCACCTGAACCGGGGCCAGCTTCTTGTGAAGTTTCAGCACAACCCGGGATTCTCCACCTTTTAGTTCCTCCTCCTCATAGGCATCAATCAGAATGCATAAGGTCAACCGATCAACCCCCAGAGCCGGTTCGATCACATGGGGCAGGTACTTATCATTGGTTCCGGGCACTGTGTACTGCAAATCTTTCTTGGAGAAGGTCTGGTGTTGAGTCAAGTCGAAATCACCACGATGAGCAATTCCCCATAGTTCACCCCAACCGAACGGGAACCTGAATTCGATATCAGTTGTCGCACTGGAGTAGTGAGACAGCTCCTTCTGATCATGGTCTCTCATGCGAATGGAGTCTTTTTTCACGCCGTGTTCCAGCACCCAGTTGTAACAAAACTCTTTCCAGTATTCGAATGTTTTCTTTGAATCGTCGGGATGACAGAAATATTCCATCTCCATCTGTTCGAATTCCCTGGTTCGGAAAATAAAATTACCGGGTGTTATCTCGTTACGAAACGATTTTCCGACCTGGGCTATTCCAAACGGGATTTTTTTCCGGGTGGTGGTGGCCACGTTTCTGAAGTTGACAAAAATCCCCTGGGCCGTTTCCGGACGGAGATAGACAAGTGCCGAACTGTCTTCGGTCACGCCCTGGTGAGTCTTAAACATCAGGTTGAATTTGCGGATATCCGTAAAATCCTTAGAACCGCAGTCCGGGCAACAGATGTCCAATTCAACGATTTTTGCTTTCAGGTCCTGGTTGGAGAGCCCTTCCACAATAATCTGTGGTTCCTGGCGCTGCTCAAGGGTTTCCTCTATCAGTTTATCCGCCCTGTGTCTGGTTTTGCATTCTTTACAATCCATCAGGGGATCTGAAAAACCGCCAACATGACCGGAGGCTTCCCAGACAGCTGAATTCATCATGATGGCACTGTCGATTCCCACCACGTCAAACCGGTTTCGAACAAATGAATCCCACCAGGCTTTTTTGATATTGGTTTTCAATTCCACGCCCAATGGACCATAATCCCAGGAATTGGCAAGTCCTCCGTAAATTTCCGATCCTGGGAATACAAACCCCCTGCGCTTGGCCAGGGAGATAATTTTGTCCATTGTTACTTCTTTACTCATTTTTTATTCTTTATTTAGGGGTTAACGCAGTTGATATGAAAGTATAGTGGTTCCGAAAAATAAACTTGGCGTTTTGTGGCCGTTTTGGAATTAATACCGACGGGGATATAACCCCTTAAACTCCTTGCATCTGGCAACATAGTTCCGGCGGGGATGTAACCCCGCCCTACCATATTCCTAACAATTGGCGCTTTATGCCTGATTCACCGTTTTGAACGGTAGGGCGGCCTTACATGGCCGCCTTTGGGTTTCTTCCGGCGGGGATGTAACCCCGCCCTACCGTATTCCTTGCTTTTGGTGATAAAGCTGATTACATTTTCTCCAGCGCCGTGATGGTGAATATGTTCAGGGTTTTATTGAGAACGCCCTTAACAGCCCTGGTCAGACTTATCCTGGCTTGAACAGCCAGTTCGTTTTCCGCTTTTAAAATGGGATGATCATAATAGAATTTATTATAGGCCCGGCACAGATCGTAGATATAGCTGCATAACACAGCCGGGTTCCGGTCTGCGGCACCTTGCTGCAGAACATCCGGGTATCTGGCCAGCAAAACCAGAAGACTAGACTCATCCTTGTCCCAGGCATAACCCTTAAAACTGTGCGACTTTTCATCCGATTCGGATTTCCTCAATACGCTGCAGATCCTGGCGTGGGTATACTGCAAATACGGGCCGGTTGCGCCCTCAAAGGAAAGAGATTCCTTAGGATTAAAACTGATCTCCTTGACCGCATTGGTTCGGAGGATGAAAAACTTGATCGCCGCCTGGCCAATATCCTCAGCTGTTGCCAATACATCGTCGTCAACATCTTCGCCATAAACATCACGTCGCTCCTTGATCTCCTCCAGGGCCATGGCGCCCATCTTATCCATCAAGTCATCCAGGTCAACCACGGTTCCCTCGCGGGATTTCATTTTTCCCTCTGGAAGGGTGATCATGCCATAGCTGATGTGTTCACAGCGATCAGCCCAATCGTAACCAAACTTCTTCAAAATCAGAAAGAGCATCCTGAAATGGTTATCCTGTTCATTCCCCACCACAAACAGGCTGCCATCAAGCTGATAATCGTTAAACTTGGTAACCGTGGTGTTGATATCCTGCGTCATGTACATGGCTGTGCCATCTCCACGCAGCAGGATTTTTCGACCCAACTTCTCCTTCTCAAAGTCTATGGCAACCGCACCGTTCTCTTCCCGAAAGCAGACTCCCCTTTTCAGAGCATCCAGAATAATATCCTTACCGCCTTTATAGGTTTGACTCTCAAAATAGAATTTATCGAAAGTGGCACCCATTCTTTTGTAGGTCTGGTGAAATCCATCCAGAACCCATCCATTCATGGTTTCCCAAAGTGTCAGCACTTCCTTGTCACCGGCTTCCCAGTCACGCAGCATCTGCTGCACCTCTTCCAGGATTGCCGGATTTTCCTTCTCCTTTTTGTCGTAGAGAACATAATAATCACCGACAAATTTATCACCCTTTTTCCCGGTACTCTCGGGAGTTGCTCCCTCTCCCCATTTTTTATAAGCCAGCATCGATTTACAGATATGGACACCCCGGTCATTTACCAGGTTTGACTTGATAACCGTGTATCCGTTCTTGTCCAGGATATTTGACAAAACCATTCCCAACAGGTTATTGCGGCAATGACCCAGATGCAGGGGCTTGTTGGTATTGGGTGATGAATACTCCACCATCAGCGATTTCCCCAAGCCCGAATCATTGTTCCCATAGGAGGAGTCTTCGGCACAAACCTTTATCAGCTCATCCGCCAGATACTCGGGACTGAAGAAGAAATTGAGATAGGGGCCGGTTGCTTTGACCTGACTGAAGTAGCGAGTTTCTGCCCAGTTATCTGCCAGTGAGGCGGCGATCATGGGCGGAGCTTTTTTCAGAACCCTTGACAGGGGAAAGCAGGCGAAAGCCAGATGTCCCATGTTTTCATCCGGCGGAACTTCGAACTTAAACTGGGACAGATCGACCTTGTCCTGTTGAAACTCTGTCTTGAGGATTTCAACCACGGTCTTTTCAACCTTGTTTTTAAAAAAACTGATGAGGTTCATACACGCCATGGTCTGTTACGCCTTTTTTTTCTTTGATTTGGAAAAAGGGGATCTGAATCCTTGAACTGCCTTTTCCAACCGCAGGTAGGTCTTGTTCCTGGCCAGAGATGCCGGGTCAAAATACAGAACAACCGGGCTGGCGACAAATACGGAAGAATAGGTACCCACTAACAATCCAATCAGCATGGCAAAACAGAAATCATGAATGATTTCGCCACCGAGGGTATAGAGAGCGAATACAACCAGGAAGGTCGTGACCGATGTCAAAATAGTCCGGCTCAAGCTCTCATTAACGCTGATGTTGATCACCTCTTCCATGGGCCTTTTGGGAAATCTGGCAACATTTTCCCGCACCCGGTCGAAGACTACGATGGTATCATTCAATGAATACCCGATTATGGTCAGCACCGCGGCCACAATGGTCAGGGTAAATTCCTTTTCCAGGAAGACAAATATTCCAAGGGTAATCAGAACATCATGAAACAGTGCCACAACAGCCGCCACACCATAGCGCACCTTGAAGCGGAACCCAATGTATGCCAGAATACCGATAAGAACAAAAAATGCAGCCTGAATAGCCTTTGTTTTTAACTGATCTCCTACCTTAGGACCAACCGTTTCCACGCGTCGGATGTCAAATGACTGGAATCGTTTTTCCAGGATCTTGCTGATCATGTCTGTTAACTGACCCGCCCTGCCTTTAATGGCATCAAGGGACAGGGTGACAATCACTTCATTGTCTTCTGCCTGACCAAAGGTGGTGATGTTAACTGCCGTTTTGATTTCATCCTGGAAAAGTTCACGGATGGATTCCAACTGGGGCTTCTCTAGAAATTTAATCTGAATCAGGGTACCCCCCCTGAAGTCGATACCATATGTCAGTCCTTTTGCGATCAAACCACCCAGACTTGCCAATAGAAACACAGTGGAAATTGCTAAAGCGATTTTTTTTCTCCCAAGAAAATTCCAATTGGGAGTAGTCTTAAATATCCTCATGGTTCAACCTATATTGATATTTTCTCAAGTCTCTGTCTCCTCAGGTAAACAAGCTCAAATAATGCCCGACCAACGATTATACTGGTAAACATACTGGCTACGATTCCAATGGACAGGGTAACTGCAAATCCCTTGATTGCACCTGTACCAAATTGAAAGAGTACAACGGCAGCCAGAATTGTTGTTATATTAGAATCTAAAATGGTAATGGTTGCTTTATTAAAGCCGGTTGACACGGCTGTTCTAATTGGGCTTCCCCTACCGATCTCCTCCCGTATTCTTTCAAATATGAGGACGTTGGCATCAACCGCCATCCCGATGGTCAGGATAATCCCAGCCATACCGGGCAGTGTCAGTGTTGCCTGAAAATAGGCAAGCGCAGCGGCAATCAGTGATAAATTAAACAGGAGTGCCAAAACTGCAAAAATACCGGCAACTTGATAGTATACAACCATAAAAACCATGACGGCAACAAATCCGATACAAAGCGCAACCAAAGACTTATTGATTGAGTCTTTTCCAAGTGACGGTCCTATGGTCCTCTCTTCATTGATCTTAATCGGAGCCGGCAACGCGCCGGATCTCAATACGAGTGCCAATTCTGCAGCCTCTTCCGGTGAAAAGCTACCGGTTATGACGGCTTCCCCGCCTGCAATCTCTTCATTGATTCTGGGAGCGGATTGAACCTTGCCATCGAGTACAATGGCCAGCAAACGTCCGGTATTATTCCTGGTAATATCGGCAAATGTCCGTTTCCCTTTGTCATCCAGTGATAAGCCTACAGAAGCCTGACCTGTTTGAGAAAATGAGACACGGCTATTTCTGATGCGATCACCCTGGAGTAAAACCTTCTTTTCCAGCAGATAGGGTCGTGTGGAGATCACCTCTTTGGTGAGGGGATCTCGGATCTCTTCAAAAAGAACCTCGTTATCCTTACCGGGGTTATCCATGGAGCCTTCATTGGCCACCAGTTTGAACTCCAAGACCGCTGTTGTTCCAATAACTCTTCTGGCCTGATCGGGGTCTTTCAATCCCGGCAGCTGGATGATAATGGAATCGTCTCCTCGCAACTGAATGGACGGTTCTTTTACGCCCAATTGGTCAATCCGGTTACGGATTGTTTCAAGGGCCTGCTCAATGGATTTCTTTTTGATACGGGTGATTTCATCTTCTTTCAAAGTAAGCAGGTAACCCTCTTCTGTTTTTAAGGTTTCATAGGTTTGACCCAGAAGACGTTCATAGTCGTCACCCTTCAATGCAAATGTTTCATCCTCTTCCAACAGGATTTCGATTTGATTGTCGCTGATTCTTTCAACACTGACATAGTTAATGGCATCTTCGATCAGATTATCTTCAAGCTCTTCGGCCATGCGATCAAGAATGGAAATGATGACCTGTTCCACTTCAACACCGATATCCTGGTACATCCCACCCTGCAGATCCAGACCCAGGCTGATAACGTTGTCCATCTGTTTGGGACGGGTAACATAAGTATGTTCCTGATCCTTAAAGGAGACCTCCAGTTTATCATCCAGAAAAGTCAAAAGCGGCTCTCCCTGCGGTGACAAGCGTTTTCCCTCGGACACCTCAAAAACGATACTGCGTTTGTCATCGGAAAGACTGACAGTTTCAATTTTCCTGACATTGGTAAACAGACCATTCAGTTTGTCGGCAATGTGAGAAAGAAACACCGTTTTGTCCGCGTTTTTTTTGAGATAGAGATAAGCCCCCGTTTCATCTTTTTCATACCTGAAATTGTTCTCAAGTATTTTTTCCAAAATGGGATGATCCATGGGGTACTCGAATGCATCCTCCGTCATCAACTGCAGCCGGTTATTCTTGATGTCAACAACCGTAAGATTAATATCCTTCAGGGGTCTATACAGCAGCTTAATTCTTTCAAACTGCTGCTCGGTTTCCTTAATTTTTACAGCCTCTTCTTTAGGCATGAAAGTTAACACCGTTGGGATATCAAACACAATGGCAGCAACTAACACAGCCAGAATAGCCAGTCCTTTCCAAGGTATTTTCATTACTTCGTCTCTGATGTGTTATTTTCGGTTTCGATCTCTTTAACAGGTTTACTTTGAACAACATTTGCCACTTGACTTTTTTGCAGCTTAATAATGGTCTTGTCAGCTATCTCAACCAGCATATAGTCTTTATCATCAAAATATTTGTTTATCTTGCCGTAGATTCCGGAAGAAGTAACAATTTGATCTCCTTTTTTCAATTCTGTAATCATTTGCTGATGTTTTTTAACTTTTTTCTGTTGAGGACGAATCACCAAGAGAAAGAAGATCAGGAAGATCGAACCGAACAGAATAATCTGTCCCATCATTCCAGTACCGCCACCACCGGATTGTGGTGACATGGCATAAAGATCGGGAATCAAAGAAAACATGGTATTGCTCCAGAAAATCAGATTTTTAAGATAAAGTACGTAACAATAGCTTAGTACTGTCGTTTCATGCCGTTGAAAAAAAAAACTCGCTATAAAGCGAGTGTCTATATTCCCCGGAATGACATGATTGCTTATTAAAACTGCCCTGTGCCCTTTACTTAAATCGACCCGTCGGATAAACCAGCAACTATATAATGGCTTTATATTAATTCAAGGCATTCTTAATCAGTACCTTTCATTTCGGAATAACGTCAACCGAAAATTAAGCCGACACGCCGGTATATTGATTTTGCTTAAGTCAAGCCCAGATCAAAACAAAAATCACTACTTGTCAGAAATAAATCCCCTTGGCTTGGGCAGGACTTTTTGGAGTATTTGAATCTGAAATCAGGTTATTGGCTGTTTCCTTGGCCTGTTTAATCATTTCATTCATACCAATACCCTCCCAACCGAAACCATTGATGGATAATCCCCGGTATTGATTCTGTAGTTTGTCTCTGTATTCCAGAAATTGCAGGTGTCCCAACTCCAGTTGGGGAATCCCTACCTTCGGTTTGATAATTTTTTTAAAAACCGGAGGATTTTTTAATTCTATCAATGCGCCGATATCATTTAAGGCTCTTCGCATCAGATCATCATCACCCAAAGACAGAAATTCTGGATTTCTGGCCCCGCCAACCAGAACTTCTACGATATTCATCCCTTCCGGAGCCCGACCCGGAAACATATGAATCGAAAACAGAGTACCCAGGGCAAACCGTTTTTCACTTTTAGGAGCCAGATAACCAAACCCAAAGGGAATTTTAACCTCACTGTCGAATCCGAAAACCACGTTGTAAACCACGGCTTCATTCACCGATTTCCGGGGCGGCTTGGCCAATCCGCCCAGCAGAGCAAGCGCCTGATTGATATGGGTGGAAAGCACAAGTTGTTTGCTTTTAATTTCGGATTGACCCGTTTGAATGGTCCAGTAATCAGCTTGTTTAGTAATCGATTCCACCGGGGAGTTCATTCGAATATTGGCCGATTCGGACATCATGGTGATCAAATGCTCCATGCCATTTTTAAAACTGACCATGGACGGCAGTCCGGATGTATTCTTTTTTTGTCGTTGCGTTTTGATAGCACCTTTGAGTACAGACCCATATTCCTTCTCCAGCCGTCTCAAACCGGGCATGGCCGCGTCAATGCTCAGAGTATCAATATTCCCGGCATAGGTTCCGGTAAACACGATATCGACAATAGGGAGAACTGCTTTTCCAAATCGATGGGTAGCCCAATCGGCAACAGTCTGTTCCTCCTGCTTCGGTTTACGAATCAGGTCTGCCAGAACTCGCAGCTTTGAAGTGAAAGGGATAATATTGCTTTTGATAATCGCTGGTGGGGTTTGGGGAAGTTGTACCAATTTCCCTCCCAGACAGATATAGCGAACAAACTGTTTTAAGGGTGCCTGTTGAATACTGTCGGTGACAGCCAGATCAGACAGCAATTCCCGACTTTCAGCCACATTGTCCAGAAAACCGTGAGGTCCCCATTCCGCGAGAAAGCCTTGCTCATTCATACTGCGGATCGCACCACCCACTCGCGAGTCCTTTTCCAGAATCAAGATGTTTTTTCCGGGAGCCTGCTTTTTAAGGAAATGAGCCGTGGACAATCCGGAGAGTCCTCCACCGACAATCACAACATCAAAGATTTGTTCATTCATTATTCTACCAGCATGACTTGAAAAGATCTGTTGTTTTGCAGAAGAAAGTCCGCCCTTTGGCCGGGAGCCCCTGACAGTTTAATTTTTATGACATTCCGTGTCAGATGCTTGATCTCAACCTGCATTTTTTCGGGATAGTGCAAACGGATTCCAGCCGTCTCATCGTTTGGCGAATTGACCTCAACCCAATACTCTCTCCCGGATAGAAGATTCAGTATTTCACCTTTTCCATCGATAAGAAAGCCTTCCTTTTCCCCGTTTTGATCACGAAGGCATGATAGTGCAGATTTTTTTTGAGAATACTGATGTTCCGGGTTCAGATTGTCCTGCTGGTCTATCTGAACCTGAAAATAGCGATTGCGTTCAACAATAAAGCGAACGGCCTGGCAGCTTTCCCCTGACAGATTGAGTAAAATGGTATTCTTGTCCTCCCATTTGACATCGACCTGAACCGACACCGGAGCTTCCCATTGTAGATCCCTGATATAAGGCAGTCCAAATTCCGGTCTGATATGGACTGCATAGGTTTTCCCCGGTTTTACCGCCAGCAATTCACTTTGCGCGGAAATCTCAAACAATGGATGAAGCATCTCTTTTGTAAAAAAACGCCAGGTAATCTTTTTTTTGTGGCGCTGATGATCAAACTGAACCTCAGCCTGATAGTGCTTTCCCCATTGCAGTCGATGCAAAGGAAAAAGGGCGTACTGGTTTTCCTCAAATTTCCGATTGGGATCATTTCGGCTGTGAAGCAGATATACCGGTGATACTTCTGCCTGGCTCCTGCCATTAAATTCGTACAGGGTAAATGCAGTAACCTTGACATCCTGATAATAGGCCGGATTAAATTGAATGGAAACCGGATAGCCGGAAACCGACTGATTCGGCAAGGGATCAGGAATCTCCTCATAAAATACTGGTGAAACGCCAGACATCCTGTCAGGTGGCCAGATGACTATGGAAGGTGCGTTTTGCAGGGTTTTACTTTTTACCTGTTCAATGGTGGCAACGGAAATTTTTCTGGAATCCCGGCAGATATCCTGGTAATAGGGCTCATTGCCGGAAAAGGTCGTCGTTTTACAGGTCTGGTTCAACTGCTCGTTTCCCATATTATAAACAAAGGTATATCCCTCCCTTGAAGGAACCAGGGCAATACCGATCTCGTTCATGCTAAAATCCAAAAAGCCGAAACGGTGATAGATTGCACTCATCAGACCATCGATCGACTCCAGGGAATCCCTTTGACCGGAGGAAAAGTTCTCAGTCACACTGTGAGTATAATAGCCCTGGGCAATGGCGCGGTCCCCGGATTGGACTCCAGTGAAAAACCGATTGCCCTGCTTTTCAAAATGCGTGATGACCTGATTCCCGGAGATATACACTGCATGGTTGTGAGCCGATTGCTGCAGAACAGGATTCCATCCAAAAATCGGCAAACCGGCCCTGGTTCGAATCTGGTTTATATACTGGTGGGCGAATAGAGCCTCGCGAGAAAGAAACTCATCAGCAACACTCTTTTCTGCTGAAGAGATTAATAGACAAGTCAGTAAAAAGAGTGAAAGGAAGCGCATATTATTCCGAATCAGGCTGCAGCTTTCTGAATATACCGACAACATTAGGGATTGGGGAGGCCTTGAAATTCATTTGAAATCCCGGAGAAGACTCTTCCAGAACACCGGTAAATTCATATTCGTGCGATCCGCTTTGTATATAGAGCTGCGCTTCTGGGCCGCCTTCACCATACATGGCTCTGTTGATCTCCAGGGGAAGCACCATCAGATGGTTGATAAATTCATGGGTTGAATAGGGTAGTTTTGAATGGATAAAGAGAACGTTTCCCCCGGAATCAACGGCAATTGCAGCAATGCTCGACTTCTTGGATTGAGGGCTCCAGACATTCTTCCCCCTGCATGAGATCATTCGAATACTCTGTACAAAAGTGGTATAGATGCCTTTCCACTGATCAAACGAATCGCACTGACGATCGATTATCATGACATCCGGGACTTCCGGTCTGGTTTTGCCGAAGGCTAAAATGGTTTTGTCTTTACTCAGGTAAGGATTATTGATGTGTGTTTCCGTGCGCATATATGACACGCTGGTCTTAAAATCCTGACGATACATGCTGGCATTGATGACGGCAACCAATTGCTCTTTTTGGCTCCACTGTCTGGCTGTTAACAGCACATCCTCATTCTGGGCTGAAGTGTTAAACAATTTGAATTCAAAGTAGGCTGGGTTGATGCGCAGAATTTTTATCCTTGAATCTCCGACATCCGGATTCCAGTACCCGTTAAAAAAACCAAGTTCCAGTCCCGGTTCCAAATCCAGCCAGTTTCCCTTTGCTGAAACGGACAGGAGGACAAACAATAAAAGCGGAAATAACTTTTTAGCCGTGCAACTCATTGTCTCCATTCATTAATAAACTGGATAACCGTTCGACCGGAGGGTTTATCATGATTGTTTCTCTGGGCAAACTGCCGGAAGTATTTCAGCAAGTCCTCCGTCTGGTATTGGATGCCGGCTCTGTCTGCGCAACCAAAGAGAATCTTTTGGAGATCTTTATAAACCGGCACTTCAAAAAACAATTTCAATCCGAATCGATCATCGATTGCCCGCTTTTCATCAATCAACTGTTTCTGCTCGGGTAACCGTTCATCAAGTTCTCCCCTGACGACCAGGTCTTTACGGTTGGAAGTTGCGATCAGCAAGATGTTCTTTGAGGGATTAACAACACTTCCTTCCAGAATGGATTTCAAATGTCTGAAATCCGTGTTATCTTTATCAAAGCTCAAATCATCACAAAAGAGCAAAAACTTTTCAGGCTTATTTTTCAATTTTTCTGAAATGGCAGGAATCAGAATCATCTCTTCCGGTTGAATCTCGATTAAACGCAATCCCCTTTCCGCATACCGATTCATCAATGCAAGAACGCTGCTGGACTTCCCAGTGCCCCTTCCCCCCCAAAGCAAGACATGATGAGCAAAACCGCCATTGAGGAAACTCTCTACATTTTTGATGAGTCGATCCCGATTGAGATCAATGCCTATCAGCTTTTCAAAGCTTTGTGTCTGGCTGGGGCGAACGCCGCAGATGGCAAATCGACCGTTTGCCCGCTTTTTAATGATACAGGCAGGAAACAGACTGTAGATACCACCTGTGTTTGATTCCCAAAAGGTCAACAGGCGTTGAGCAATTCCTTCCCACTCTTTTTCTTCAATAATATCAGAGAAAGCATTCTGCAGGACGGAAGGAAACAGGGACGATTTTTCTGATGGACCATGATTCCCAATGGGAGGCAGATCCGGTCTGCTATTGGTCCCGATCTCAATAAGATTTAAGAAACTGAGTGCCAGATGATGAGGGCACAGGGTATATAACTTTTCAAACAGAGCACAAATAGGAGTTAAAACCTCCCGGGAATAATCGGGGTTTTCCTTCCTGAGATAATCCTTCATCCGCTCGAAATCCGTAAGCGTCAAAAGCAGGAGATCTTTCCAGGGATTCTGCGCCAAAGGGGGGTTAATCTCTTCTATTGAATTCCACAGGGCTCCGCGAAAACTGCTCCAGGTCGATAAAAATCCTTCACTGTTACGAAGCTCACGGTTTAACCACTCCCTCTGCCTGCTAAACAAAGGTTCCAGACCATTTTCGCGCTTTATCTTCCATTGCAATAGCAATTCGGATTCTATTTTTTCAATCAGATTGATAAAAAGTTTTAATGCGGGCTGATTCAAAAAAAGGGATCTGCATCCCGTCAATGTCAATTGATCTAGAATCCAGCCAACAGAATCCAGAACCTGCACATACGAGTCATCAATTGCCGTTTCGTCCCATTTCAGTTTAGATCCCAACGTTTTCCTTGTTGCTTTTTATTATCCATTGAGGGCAATGCGGTGTAATACACACAGGCGGGGGTGTAACCCCAAAAGCGCTTAAATAAAAATAAAAATTGGCAAATCAGTTCGTTGATTATTAATTATTATCAATTAATTGTTGACTATTTATCTTACAAAAACAATTAGTTGTTAAGGTCTATCACTTTGTGAATAATTAATAATCAATTGTTAATTACCAACTTGAGAGTATAGGGTTCTCTGTCATGCCGGACTTGATCCGGCATCCAGATTTTTGAAATAATTATGGATTCCGTGTCAAGCACGGAATGACAACATGTCAGCTTTCTATGGCCTATAATTTCAATAATTTAGGCAAT